>JBDHWG010000015.1:0-145541 GCA_039810085.1 Anaerolineae bacterium | reverse complement strand
CGGAGATTACCGTTCGAGACCTGGCCGCGCGCATGGGCATCAGCCCCATCGACATTCTCAAGTCCCTGATGCGCGGGGGTGTCATCGCAAACATCAATAAGAGCATCGATTTTGATACGGCGGCCCTTGTGGCGGTCGAGTTTGGCATCGAGGCCCGTCCGGAAGGGTGGGCGACGCAGCCCGAACCCGAACCGGAGCCAGAACCGATTGTGGAAATAGCCGCGAAGCCCAAGAAGCAGCGGCCATTCGAGACGGCAGAGGACCGCGCCAAAGCCGTACCGCGCCCGCCGGTTGTCACAATTCTAGGCCACGTCGACCACGGCAAGACCACGCTGCTCGACAACATCCGCCAGGCGAACGTCGCCGCCGGTGAGGCCGGCGGTATCACCCAACACATCGGCGCGTACCAGGTCGAGAAGCAGGGCCGGCGCATTACCTTCATCGACACGCCCGGCCACGCCGCCTTTACGGCCATGCGCGCCCGCGGCGCTCAGGTGACGGATATCGCCGTGCTGGTGGTCGCCGCCGACGACGGCGTGCGTCCGCAGACGGTCGAGGCGCTGGACCACGCCCGCGCCGCCGGTGTGCCGGTCGTCGTCGCCCTCAACAAGATCGACAAGTCCAACGCCGCGCCCGACCGTGTCCGCCAGGAGCTGGCCGAGCTGGGCCTGATGGCGGACGAGTGGGGCGGCGACACGTTCGTCGTTCCCGTCTCGGCCAAGATGCACAAGGGTATTGACGACTTGCTGGACGCCATTCTCCTCGTCGCCGAGAGCGAAGACATCTCCGCGAACCCGAAGCGCCCCGCCGCCGGGACGATCATCGAGAGCAATCTCGACCCGCGTCGCGGTGTGACGGCAACGTTCCTGGTGCAGACGGGCACGCTCCGCACCGGTGACTACGTCGTCGCCGGCCCCATCGCCGGTCGTATCAAGGCGATGACCGACGAACACGGCAAGCGCATCAAGGAAGCCGGGCCATCCACGCCGGTGTCCGTCCTGGGTCTGTCGGAGGTACCGAAGGCGGGCCAGCCGTTCGAGGTGGTGCCGGATGAGCGAACCGCCCGCGAGCGCGCCGAGACGAGCCGCCTCGCCCAGCGCAGCCCCCAGACCACCGAGCACGCGCCATCCGTCGCCGACATGCTCGCTCGGTTGCAGTCGGGCCAGGCCAAGGAGCTGAACCTCATCCTCAAGGTGGACGTGGAAGGCTCCCTGGAGCCGGTGCGTAAGTCCCTGGAGGAGCTGAGCACGGGCGAGACTAAGGTGCGCTTTATCCGCGTCGGCATCGGTCCGGTCACGGAGAGCGACGTGGCTCTCGCCGCAGCGTCGGGCGCTATCGTCATCGGCTTCCAGGTCGATGCCGACAACACTGCGCGCGCCGTCGCCGAGCAGAACGGCGTCAGCGTCCGCCGCTACGACGTCATCTACAAGCTCCTGGAAGACATGGAGAAGTTCCTCAAGGGCCTCCTGGAGCCGGTGTACGAGGATGTGGTGCATGGCGAGGCCGAGGTGCGCGCCGTCTTCGCTAAGGGCAAGATTGCGGGTTGCATGATTACCTCTGGCAAGGCCACGCGCGGCTCGCGCGTGCGTGTCATCCGCAACAGCGAGGAAGTGTTCGATGGCCGCATCGCCAACCTCAAGCGCATGACCGAGGACGTGCGCGAAGTGGCCCAGGGCTACGAGTGCGGCATCTCCATCGAGAGCTTCGGCAACGTGGCCGAGGGCGACCGCCTCGTATTCTACCGCCGCGAGCGCGTATTCTAGACAACCGCAACACAAACCTGACAGGTTTTGAAAACCTGTCAGGTTTCTCGAAAAAGAGTTAGTTCCGTCCGACAGGGAGTCAGTATGCCGACCATGAAGCGCCAGGGGCGCGCCGCCGAGATGATCCAGGAAACGCTCAGCGTTCTCCTCACCCAGGCTGCCGACGAGCGTTTGAACACGATCGTGATTACCGAAGTCGAGGTCAACCAGGACCTATCCGCCGCCAAGGTGTGGTACACCATCAGCGGCGACACCGCCGACAAGAAAGCCGCGCAGGAGGGCCTCAAGCACGCGGCGGGCTTCCTTCGCACCGAGGTCGCCGAGACGCTGGACCTACGCCGCGCGCCGACGCTCACCTTCCACTACGACCAGGACGCGGTGCGCGTCGAGCGCGTGATGGACATCTTCAACCAAATCGCGGCCGAGCGCAAGACGACCGATGGGTCGAGCGCAGTCGGCGGCGACGCACTGGAGGCGAAAAACGGCGATGTCTGAGGTCGTTGAGATGCTGCAGACGGCTCGCCGCATCTTCGCCGCGTCTCATATCGACCCGGACGGCGACGCCATTGGCTCGCTCCTAGGCTTTACGTGGATTATGCGCCGGCTGGGGAAGACGGTCACGCCTGCCCTGGCCGACGCTGTTCCGTGGCGCTTCTGTAAGCTGCCGGGCGCGGCGGAGATTGCCGCTGTCAAACCCAGCCCCGACGATGACCTGCTCGTCTCGCTCGACGCCAGCGATCAGAGCCGGCTTGGCTCTGTGCTGACCGCCGACGACATCGGCGAGCGGCCCCTGCTGGTCATCGACCACCACGTCACGAACACCCGCTTCGGCGCTGTGAACCTCATCGACCCCACGGCGGCGTCCACCGCCGAGATGGTGTGCCTCCTGGGCGAAGAGCTGGGCGCGCCCATCGACGAGGCGTCGGCGACGTGCCTCCTGACCGGCGTCGTCACCGACACGCTGGGCTTCCGCACCACTAACACCACGCCCCGCGTCCTGGAAGTCGCCCAGCGCCTCATGCAAGCGGGCGCGAATCTGCCAGAGATTGCTCGCGGCGCCTTCAACAACCAGAGCTACGCCAGCCTGCGCCTGACCGCCGAGGCCCTCAACAAGATGCAATTGGAGGATGGCGTCGTCTGGACCGAGCTGACGCAGGAGATGTTGAAGCGCCTGGAGATCGGCCCCGGCGACGCAGCCGGCATCGTTGGCTACCTGGCCTCAGTGCGCGAGGCCGACGCGGCCGTTGTCTTCCGCGAGCGCGACGACGGGCGCATCGACATCAGCATGCGCAGCAAGCCCGGCCTCAACCTGGCCCCCGTGGCGCTGAGCCTGGGCGGCGGCGGCCACCCCCAGGCGGCTGGCGCGACCCTGCCCCTGTCCATGTCGGCCGTGCGCGAGCGCGTCATCGCTGAGCTGAAGCGCGCCGTCGCGGCTCATCGCACTCAGACCGTCGGAGAGAAGGCGTAATGGCCGGCTGTACTCACTGTGCCCACAACCCGGCCAACGGCGGCCAGGCCAACCCGGTCTACCGCCCGGCGCGTCCGCCCCTGTCCGGCATCTTCAACATCGACAAGCCGGCTGGCATGACGTCCCACGACGTCGTCGCTGCCATCCGGAAAGCGGGCAAAGAGCGCCGCGTCGGCCACGCCGGCACGCTCGACCCCATGGCGACCGGCGTCCTCCTCGTCGCCGTCGGCTCGGCGACGCGCGTCATCGAGTACCTCCAGGATGGCGTAAAGGTCTACGAAGGCGTGGTTCGTTTCGGGATGACGACGACGACCTACGATGTCGAGGGCGAAGTGACATCCCAAGCAGCGCCGGAAACCGTGGCCGCTCTCACTCGTGAGGCCGCCGAGGCTGCCCTGGCCGCGTTTCGCGGTGAGATCGACCAGGTCCCACCGATGGTTTCCGCGCTCAAGCGTGAGGGGCGTCCGCTGTACGAGCTGGCGCGCGAGGGCATCGAAGTCGAGCGCGCGGCCCGCCGCGTCGAGATCTCGGCGCTGGACCTCATCGCCTGGAACCCGCCCGACGCGACGCTGCGCGCAACGGTCAGCAAGGGCACGTACATCCGCTCCCTGGCCCATGACCTGGGGCAGGCACTCGGCATTGGGGGCACGCTGGCCGCGCTGCGCCGCCTGGCCGTCGGGCAGTTCACCGTCGAGAGGGCCGAGTCCCTTGAGACCATCGTGGATGCCCTCAAGGGCGATTACTGGACGCAGTTCATCTACCCCCTGGACGAGGCGCTGATGGCCTTCGATGCCTGCGTCGTGGACCGCAAGACCGAGGAAGACATCCGCCAGGGCCGCCAGGTGAGCCTGCCGTGCGAGGTCAAGACGTCGCTGGCCCGCGCCTACAACGCTGCGGGCGAGTTCATCGGTTTGCTCAAGCCCGACCGTGTCAGCGGCCTTTGGCAGCCGGACAAGGTGTTTCCCCGCGCCAGTCGGGACGAGATGCGCGAGTAACCTAGATTATGTCGCTTATCACCAAGCTCTCCTCCCTCAGCCCCAACCGCCCGGTCGTGTTGACCATCGGCAAGTTCGACGGCGTCCACATCGGTCACCAGCACCTCATCGCCCGCCTGCGCCGCCGCGCCGCCGAGCTGAACGCCGCCTCAGCGGTCATGATTCTCCACCCCAACCCGCTGACCGTCGTCCGCCCCGGCACGAGCGTCTTCTACCTGACAACGGTCGAGGAGCGCGTCAAGCTCCTGTGCGAGCAAGGCGTCGACTACGTGTTGCTCCAGGAGTTCACGCGGGAGTTCTCGCAGACCACTGCCGACGATTTCATCTCTGGTTTATTGGAGCACATGCGTCTTGTGGAGATGTGGGAGGGGCCGTCGTTTGCCCTGGGCCGTGGCCGTCAGGGAACCGTCCCTTATCTACGTACCCTCGGCGAGCGGCTAGGGTTCAGCGTCCACGAGGTCTCGCCGCTGTCTATTATGGGCGAAACCATCAGCACGAGCCTCATTCGCCGCCTGCTGGGCGAGGACGATATCGCCCAGGCCGCCTGGCTCCTGGGCCGTCCCCACGCCATCAGCGGGCCGGTCATCCACGGCGCGAAGCGCGGCCGCGACCTGGGCTACCCCACCGCCAATCTGGACATCCCGGAGGACATCATCGTGCCGGGCCACGGTGTCTACGCCGTGCGCTGCAAACTCGGCAACGAGTGGATCGACGGCGTCGCCAGCATCGGCGTACGCCCGACGTTCGACCACGGCCCGCGCTCGGTCGAGGTGTACCTGCTCGACTTCGACCGCCAGATTTACGGCGAGACGCTGCGCATGGAGTTCATCGCCTACCTGCGGCCGGAGCTAAAGTTCGACAGCGTCCAGGCGCTCATCGAGCAGATGGGCCACGACATCGAGCACGGCCGCGCCGCCCTCCGCGAGCCCATCCCCCTCCACCTCCCCGTCCCCGACAGAACCCCGCCACTGTAGCCATTCTTGTCATTGCGAGCGTAAGCGAAGCAATCTCCCGCCCTTGCGAGCGGTGGCCTTCCCCAGGTAGCGTGGCTTTTGCCCACCGTGAGATTGCTTCGTCGTCCTACCGTCCTCCTCGCAATGACTCCACATGGCAAGGGCGTCTTTAGGCCGCGGAACATCCGGTGTCATGCCGACGTAGGAGGCATCTGGCCCGCCGCGGTCCAGCCCTGCCGTCGCGTGGTGACATTCGGAAGGTTCTCGTGTCGGCGCACGTTGCGTGACGGCATGGAGGTCTCGTGGCGAACGTCACGCCCTACTGTCAACGGATGGGGAACGGATAAACGGACGAGACTCGCCTTGTCGGATTATCATGACTATAAGTTGCTATCCGTTTATCCGTTGGTATCCGTTGACAGTGGCCTAAGGGGCGGGGTAGTGATAAATGGCGCCGTCTGCGCCGGTTGCCCATATGTCGTTTGTGCCGAGAACGGAAAGATGGGTAAGGAAAGTGCCCGGCCCCGTAGCGACAAGACGCCAACTTTGGCCGTCCCACTTGTCCAGGCTTCCGCTGTGTATTTCATGTTCAAAATATCCGGTTGCAGTTCCACCAACAGCCCATGCGAGGGACGGAGAAATTGCCTGTACATCCAGGTCGGCATGGTCGGAGAAAAAGGTATGGTCTACCCATCGAATGCCATCCCAGTGCACCATCCATGCGGTGCTCTGGCACGGTGGGCCAAAGCGTTCTAGTGAACAGGACGCATTGCCGTCCACCTTCCAACCGTCCGTAGGGGTTGACATGGATATACCTCGACCAAGTTGAACATTGTCCGGCCCACCGAACGAGCGCCATGCCGAGCCATTCCAATGCAAAGTGGCGTTCCCATCGCCCCTTACCCACACATCATTGGGGCCAGTGCTAGAAAATCTCGTCAACGTAAAATCGTGGGTTGTGTCATGTGATAGCGTCCACCCTGAGCCGTCCCAATGGTAAATGCCGTCCACCATGTCGGATCGCCCGCACAACGACGTTAGCCAAACGTCTGATGCGCTAAAGGCTAAAACAGCTTCGTGCTCGCACACAGGTTGGGGTTCGGGCTGTGGGGCCTTGCTCCACGCCAAGCCATCCCAATGCAGCAATGCACCGCTAGTCGGATTCCATGCGCCTGCGGCCCAAATGTCTGTAGGACTGACTACGGACAAATCCCGTAACTCGCCTACAACGGGGATGGTTTCGGCGTTCCACCGCTCGCCGTCAAAGCGCCAAATGGCCCCAGAACTGTTTGTAAATCCTATCGCCCATCCCAGGGACGAGTTCGACATAACTATCTTATTCAGTGTGGGCGGGGCATCGGGCAGCGTGTAGCGCGTCCACTGACCTACTGGGTCGGGCAGGCGGTGCGTGCGCTGCAAGGCAGGCAAGTACAGTGACGCGACAGGTGTGGGGGTCACGGCGGGTGACGGGGTGTCGCGAGGACCGGCGGCGAGAGGGACAGGGGCCGGGAGTGAGAGGGCGAGGGCGACGACGGCCAGCGACGCCACCGCGCCAAGCGAAAGCCAGGTGAAGCGCAAGAGTGTCTTCATGACGTAACCTCCTGCATGTGAGACGACGCAGGCGGCGCGGGAGATACGGTCTGCTCGGAGGGGGACGGCGCAGAACTCGATTCTGCACCTGAGACAGGAAAGCCTGCCGAAGCAGGCTTGGATGAGTATGATCTCGGTGAGCCAGCCTGCTTCGAGCAGGCTTTGCCCTATCAGCCGCCGTAATTCATTCGGCGGTGGCCGGCCGGCGGCAACCAGGTCTAGAGATGGAACAGGGCATTTCGCGCGCACGCCGTATGCAGACCCTCACCTAACCTCTCCCAGGGGGAGAGGGACCGGATTGCCTATTCCTCCGTATAGCCGAGCCGCCGCAGTTGCGTCGGGTTGCTGCGCCAGCGCTCGCGCACCTTGACGAAGATCTCCAGGAAGACGCGCCGGCCTAGCAGCGCCTCGATCTCCTTGCGCGAGCGCGCGCCGATGTCCTTGAGCATCGCCCCGCGCCGCCCGATGACAATCGCCTTCTGTGAGTCGCGCTCGACATAGATGACCGCCGAGATATAGGTTAGGCCCGGCCGGTCCTGGCCCTCGCGCTGACGGTCCTCCCACTCCTCGATGGCGACGGCCAGGGAGTGCGGCACCTCTTCCTCGGTCAGGTGCAGCGCCGCCTCGCGGATCAACTCCGCCGCCATGACCGCCTCACTCTGGTCCGTGACCTGCTCCGGCGGGAAGAACGGCGGCCCCTCGGGCAACCGCGCCTCGATCAGGCCCATCAGCTCGTCCAGGTTGTCGCCGCGCAGCGCCGAGACCAGCATCTCCGGCGCGTCCGGGACGAGGGCGGTGTACACGGCGTAGTTTTCCTTGAGGTACTTGGGGTTGACGCGGTCGGCCTTGTTGAGAGCGAGGACCACCGGCGCCGACGCCTTCTCGCTGAGCAGCGCCGCGATGTCGCGGTCCTCGTCGCGCACCCGCTCCGAGACATCCACGACGAACAGGATGACGTCGGCGTCGGGGATGGCGGCGACGGCGGTTTCGACCATGAACTCGCCGAGCTTGTGCAGCGGCTTGTGGATGCCGGGCGTATCGACGAAGACAACCTGTGCGTTTTCGCCGGTGTGTACGCCCATCACGCGGCGGCGCGTCGTCTGCGGCTTGGGCGAGACGATGGCGATTTTCTGGCCGACGTAGGCATTGACCAGCGAGGACTTGCCGACGTTGGGTCGCCCAATGACGGCGACGAAGCCGGAGCGATAGCCGTCTGGCACGGCGAACAAAGCAGCCTCCGTCTCTTCGGCCAAGTCATTCTCGAAGTCGCCCGCTTCAACAGCGTCGTCGAAATAGGCGTCGAAGTCCTCCGCCTCGGCGTTGCCGACGTCGCCATCGAAGTCCTCGGCCTCGAAGTCGCCGTCCGCTTCCAAGTCTTCCTGCTCAAAGTCGTCTCGTTCGCTCAAAGTCACCTTCTCCTGATAATGTTTAGAAACGCAGAGCCGCAGAGCCGCAGAGGACAGAAAGAACTTTTGTCTTTTCCTCTGCGTCTCTGCGCCTCTGCGTTGCCTTCTTTTTGAAACGTCCGCAGTGCGCGACGCGCTACTTGAGCAGCGCGGGCAGCACCTTCGCCACATCCTCGCGGATGATGACATCCGCCTCGCGGTCGAGCGCCGTCGGCTGATAGTTGACGATGATGAGCCGCGCCCCGGTTTCGCGCGCCAGGACGGGCAGGTCCGACGCGGGCGCAACCTCCATGGACGACCCGGCGATAATCATCAGGTCGCACGAGCGCGCCTCAGCCTTGGCCTCAGCCACAACGTCCTGGGGCAGCATCTCACCGAACAGGATGACGTTCGGCTTCAGGACGCCGCCACACGAGCAGCGCGGCAACACACCTTCGGTGAGGAACTTCTTCAGGATGTCCTGGCCGGGCACGATGGCAAAGCAGCGCATGCACGTCGCCTCGCGCAGGTGGCCGTGCAACTCCAGGACGCGGTGCGAGCCAGCCCGCTGGTGCAAATCGTCGATGTTCTGGGTGATGACCGCCCGCAGCTTGCCCATCCGCTCCATCTGCGCCAGCGCCTTGTGCGCCGGATTGGGCCGCGCGGTCTGGATCGTCTCCGCCAGCGGCCTCACCCACTCGAAGAAGGCTTCCGGCTGGCGACGGAAGCCCCAGATGGACGCGACTTCCATCGGGTCCGAAAAGGCCCACAGCCCGCTCTCCGGGCTGCGAAAGTCCGGAATGCCCGAGGGGGTGCTGATGCCCGCGCCCGTGAACGCCACGATGTGATGCGCCTGTGCCACAAGCTCGCGCGCCAGACGGATGGCTTGCTCCGTGTCTCGGCTCATCCTCCGATGCAGTAATCCCAGTCTCATGGCGTCACCTCTGCCACAAAAACAAGTTGGTCCTATAAAATAGGACTATGGCCGCTGGCTGTTCTTACACCCCGGCCTCATCCATCGGTTTTCGTTTCGAGAGTCGGTCCGCCAGGCGCGTCGGCTCCGGCAGGCGGTGGCCGCGCGTGGCGGCGAGGGTAAGCCGGATCGCCGTCGCCAGATCGATGCGGTGGCCGACCGAGATGTAGAGCGGCTTCACGCCGGCTCGCGTTCGCAGCACCGCCCCAATGAGCTCGCCGCCGTCCACCAGCGGCGTCCACGCGCCGACCTCTGCGCCTGGCTCTTCGTGCTCTCCCACGAGACGCGATTTGGCCACGCCGATGGTTGGCGTATCAAGAGTTACGCCAAGGTAGGACGCGATGCCGAAGCGTCGCGGGTGCGCAATGCCGTGACCGTCCACCATCAGCAGGTCGGGACGTAGCGGCAGCTTATCCAGGGCGGCCATCACCGGCGGCGCCTCCCGTAAGGCCAGGAAGCCGGGCACGTAGGGGAATGGGGGAGCGACTTCGGCGACCGCCTCGGCGACGAGCGTCAGGTCGGGCCACGCCAATGCGACGGCAGCGGCGCGCACGAGCGGCCCGCGCACTCCACCCGCCATGTCCACGCCCACCACAAGGCGCGGCTCGATGCCCTGCCACTCGTCGCGCACCCCTTCGGCGAGCCGTCTTTGCTCGGCAGCGACGGCGGCAAGGTCAGGCCGCATGGCGCTTACTCCACATAGATCGGGTTCGTGAACACCCAGCCCCGCCGCTGGCCCAGGTGGCGGCGATAAGCCTCTGCCCGGTACACGCCGGGCGCAGTGACGTTGTGCTGGAGGGACCAGCCGTGGGCGCGCCGGATGACCTCGCCATCGCGCAGCAGCCGCAGCTCGGCACGACGCGGCGACCGAATGCGCAGGCGCAGCTTCTTTTGCAGCCCCACCGCATCGCCCATCCCCGCCAGGCGCGTGCGCCCGTGATATGCGGCGAACTCGAAGCCCCGCGTATTGCCGATGGCGTCATAGCCGATAAAGACGTGCCCGGCGCGCAACGCGCGCATAATCGTATCCCGGTCGGCGGCGAAATCGCCAACCAATGCCCGGTCCGACAGAATATGCGTCCGGACTGCACGAAAAAGGAAAGAATAGGGTAAAATTGTCGCCTTCATCGGGCCGCGGTGCAGCTCCCACCCGTGAGCATCCGGGCCGCCAATGGCGACGACCCGCCGCGTCCGAAGAAGACGGTCCCATAGCGCCAGCGCCTCTCGAAATGGGCCTCGCATAACGCTCGTCGGCCAGTAGGTCAGGCGCAGCCCTTGCCGCAGACTCGTCGCGTGCGCCTTGAACTCGCTCATGTAGTTCCAGATCTCGATGCCGTGGAAGCCTTCGATGTCCCAATCTACCCACGGAATCGCAGGCTCGTGCGTGTAGGCAGGCGCGAACTCGACCGGATGGGCGATGAAGGCCAGAGCGTTCTGGCGGTTGACGGCGTCGAGCAAGCTCTGGGGTGATGGGGCAAGCACAGTCAGGTCTTCGGTCACGCCGAGGCAAAGGAGATGGTTGACTTGGGGCTGGCGGTCCACGTCGTGGATCTCCTGGCCGACGATGAGCAGCACGCCATCGCGGTAGCCCGCCTCCCCTGAGGGCAGACAGTTGTGGTCTGTTGTCACCAGGAAATCGAGACGCCCCCGACGAGCGGTGCGGACGATCTCAGAAAAGGAAGCGCGGCCGTCCGACGCGGTTGTGTGGGCGTGGATAACGCCGACGTATTCTGGCACAGGTGGTCTCCGGGGAGGAATCACCTGGCATTATACGCCCACTGGGGAGGGTGTCAATCTGGCGTGAAGATATTTCGTCGCAAAATTCATACCTTTCACGCATCCTATTGACATTTCCAGCGTCGTCTTAGGTAGAACACAGCTTACATCATAGACACAGATTGGCTCATAGGATTACAACGGCCCCACTGCCGCGTGGATATGGGGTATCCGCAAGGTTGTGGCCCGAGCACGTATCTAGAACACAAGTTGGCCGTCATACACCGTGCGTGCTCATTCTTTAGGAGGATAGGTTTCATGTTGCGTACCATGCCCCGTGTAGCGTTTCAGGCACTGCGGGTGCTGATCGTGCCTGTCGTCGCCTTGTTCCTCGTCTCGTCCCACTCGGCGTCTGCTCAGACCTCTTCTCCATTGTCGGGGGGGCAGTGGGAGACCATCGCCAACGGCAACAATGTCTGGGGGCTGGCAAAAGAGGGGGCAAACATCCTATGGGCCGGCACGAGTGGTGGCGGCGCTGTCAAGTGGGATATCTCCGATCTCAGCCATCCCACCTACCAGCAGTATCTCTACCCGCAGACCGGGATTGCCAGCAATGAGGTCCGCGCGGTCGCCGTCGACGGCCAGGGGAACCGTTGGTTCGCTACGGATCGCGGCCTGAGCCGTCTAGGCGCAGACAACCAGTGGACAACATTCACGCTCAGCAATACGCTGACTCTCGGCTCGACCTCGATGGACACTGTCACCGATGCTGTGGCTGCGGGGCAACGTATCCTTCCCGTTCGAACATACCAATTCGACGACGTCAAGGATAAGTTCAACAAATCGCCCTACTTCCAGATCGGCGACGACCCGACGATCTATCGCTTTGCGTGGGCCGACCTCACGGGGAACGGCAACATCATCTATATCGACCCGCCGCTACAGCAGGCCATTGCCGCCAACACCCCCATCAAACCCATGATTTTCGGACTGCCGTCCAACAACGTGACTGCCCTGGCTGTGACACCGGACGGCCACCTCTGGGTCGGGACGCAGCAGTTTCGCATCCAGACCTACCCCGGCGAGTGCGACACACCCTACTCTACCCACTTCTCGGGCGGCGGCGGCCCCTTCTACCTGTGTGATGGGACAAAGTACTTCGGCGGTGGCGTCGCGGAGTACAACCCATCGACAAACACCTGGCGCTCGTGGAACAGCGCGACCCGGCCCTTCCACTACACCGACGTGCCGATTGCCTCCAACAACGTGACAGACATGGCTGTCGATCCGACGACGGGCCAGCTCTGGGTCACGTTCTGGCCCCAGTGGCGCTGGGTTGAGCCGGACCGCACGGGCGGCAACGACGGCAAGCAAGGCGACTGGCATAGTAGCGCCGACGGCGGCGTGAGCTCCTGGAACGGCTCAACCTGGACCACGTACCAGAATTACACGTGTGACCCCAAGCTCGACATCATCGCCCTGTGCCACAATGGAACGCAGCCGACTGTCAACTCGGTTTCGGCGGTGGCGATTGATGCGCAAGGACGGCAGTGGTTTGCCGTCTACGGAGTCGGGCTCCAGGTCAGGGGAATCGGGACATCGTGGCCCGCCATCAAGGATTACTACACAACGAATGCTGACACCGGCGAGGTCACAGAAGCCCTCAGCGAGTCCCGCATCTACGATCTAGCGATTGACAGCCAAAACCGGGTCTGGGCGGCCACTGCTACGTCTACCGGCCTCGGCTATGACATCAGTGTTGGCGTTCCGGACTGCATGCTCGCCAGCTACAAGGACACATCGTGCTGGACGCACATCAAGTCAGTAGACGTTGGGCCAAGTACTGGCCTCAGCACGAGCACGGTTCACGCTCTTCTCACTGATGGCAGCACCATGTGGGCTGGTACGTCAGACATCCGCAATAACGGCATGGGTATCGACGCCGTCACCACCGAGGGCGTCGTGACATCACGGCTTCGCACCAACGGCCCTGTCAGTAACAACATCACGAAGGTTGCCACTCGGCAAAACGGCGAGGTCTGGATCGGTACGGGCCGCCCGGATGCCCCCCTCTATGGCCGCGGCGTCAGTGTACTCAACCCCCAGGTAGACTGGCAATCGGCTTCTGCTTGGCAGGCAATCAACAATCAGCAAATCCGCGATGCCCAGCTTGCCACCTTTAGAGGCGCTGCTGCGCAAAACGCCGCCTACATCTACCTCAACCTGCCGAACGGGGATAACCAGGGAAACTGCAACACGTTCGCTGCGCAGACGTCGAGTGGTTCGGTCCAATTTGGTGACGATCCTCAGCCGTATACAATCGGCATTGCGAATTGGGACTCGGGCAAACAAGCCTGCTACATCTTCCCCAGCCCTGCCTTCCGCAAGAACTATCCGGACAAGACGCCCATCTATGCCCTTGTGCAGCGTCTTGGTGGCTCGAACATTTCCGACATACGCTTTGATGCGAGCAACCGCGTCTGGGTTGGCATGCGGTCTGATAGTGTAAGTCAAGCGCCAAACGGCACGGTCACCGGCTACGGCGACGGCGGCGTGAGCGTCTACGACGGGACGACCTGGCGAACTTACAACCCCAAGCAAAAGGGCACACCAGCCGGCACGCCAGTTCTGACAGGCGGCCCGGTCACGTCGCTCCTGCCCAGGGGGTCGTGCGACGTTCCTGAGAAAATCTGGGTCGGCCAGGGCGACATCATGAGCTACTCGCTTGGCTATGGCGTCGACATTATTGACCCCGTCGCCAAGGTCATAACCGCCATGGACCGAAGCTCGATGCCATCGCCGGGTGTCGCTGAGCTTTCGCAGGACTCTGCCAGCTGCGACGTCTGGGGGGCGTTCTACCCTGCCATTGACTTCAGTACCGGCAGCCCTCGGACGGTTTCGGGTGGCATTGCGCGCTACAACTCGTCGACCAGGACATGGAAGGCCTATGGCGAGCAATTCAACACCCCTGGTCTTGACGGGTGGAAGAGCGACATGGCGTCGATCCTGGTCGACTCGCAGAGTCGGGTCTGGGCCGGCGCCTACACGGTCCACAGCACGACGCTCACGCAGCCGCCGAGCTTGTGTTTCGACCTCACTTGCGCTGGCGTGTGGATCGTAGCACAGCACCACACCGACGCCACTCTCAACCTGTTCCAGAATAACGCCTGGCAGCCGTCAATCAAGTGGCCGTACGAAGGCACAGCGACTGACATTCAACAGGATAGCGCGGGCCGTATCTGGGTTGCAACCTCGCACGGCTGGCTGGTCGACGTGCATAGCTCGGCGAACCCCCTCATCGAGCATGCCCAGGCCTATCCGCTGACCTTCAATGCCGTTCACGTTCTCGACGGGACTAACTGGAGCACCCTGGACATTCGCGATCCGCAATATCCCTTCACCGACGACAACATCACGTCCATCGCACAGGCCCCCAATGGTGACATGTGGTTCGGCACGCCCAACCGCGGCATCGTTCACTGGATCGCCAGCGGCCAAAGCGCGGATCCAACGCCAACCCCCACATCGAGTGCCTCGCCGACGGCGTCGCCCACTTCGACAAGCACAGCTCTGCCAGCGGCGTCACCGACGGTGACGTCCACAGTGACGGGCACAACGCCACCGACCAAGACGCCCACGCCAACCCGGACCGCGACCGCTCCCGCCACCTCGACCGCAACGGCGACGAACACGTCGCTTCCGCCTACGGTCACGAGTACACCGACCACGACACCGCTCGGCCCAACGGCGACCGCGACGGCCACGGGAACGTGGACGACTACTCCAACTGTTACGCCGACGAGAGCCGTCGCGATGCGGCTATTCCTGCCCTTCATCGAAGGCGGCGCTGTCGGACTGCCTGGATCGACGGTGACGCCGACGGCCACTGTAGCGCCTCCCACGAAGACGCCAACAGCGACGGCTACCCTGCTGCCGGGTGTCACCCCCTCGCCTACTTCGTCGCCCACAGCAACATCCACCCCGACGGTGACACTCACACCGACGGCGACCGCGACGGCAACGGCGACCGCGACCGCGACCGCGACCGCAACGGACACGCCAACACCGACTGATACCGCGACACCGACTTCTACGCTCACGCCGACCAACACACCAACCAACACGCCGACCAACACACCAGTGGCGACGAGCACGCCGACGCGCACCCCAACGCGGACAGCCACGCCCACGCCAATCGCCCAATGGGAAGTGGTCAGCTCGCCGGACCCGAACGCCAACACCCTGCGCGCGATTGACTGCCTCGACTCGATCAACTGCTGGGCGGTGGGCGACAACGGCACCATCCTGCGATGGAACGGTCAGACCTGGACGCAGGAGAGTACGCCCTTCCGCACGCCGAACCTGAACGGCATCGACATGATCTCCCGCACGGATGGCTGGGCCGTGGGTGATAACAAGACGATCCTGCGCTACAGCGGCTCAGCTTGGACCGCCTACGATGTGAGCAGTATCGTCAACGCGCCGAACGGCAACTACATGGCTGTGAGCATGAGCCTGGGCGCAGGTCAGTTCAAGCCGGGCGGGTTCATCCTGGCGCGCGTTGCCGACAGTAGCGCACCCGCCATGCTATACTGGGACCGCAGCAGTGAGCGCTGGCTCAGCTTCACGAACACCACCAACACGACCAACATGAACAACCTCTATCTCAGCCCTGATGGGAGCATAGGCGCTGTTGTTGGTGACCTGGCGGCAACCCTCGAATACGATCCGGGTGGTGTTTGGTTGTTCGACAACAGCATCACAAACTTCCAGGACGTTTCGACGCTCTACGGCGTCCGCTTCTACCGCTACGCCGCGAATGCGTTGCCCGCTGGCTGGATCGTCGGGGCGAACCGCTTCATCGCGTATTACACCAATAACTGCAAGGCCAGCCCGCCGTGTTGGCGCCAGGCCGACTCGAGCTTGATCGGCTCCGACGTCCCGAACGTCACCTACTATGGTGTCTCCATCGTCAACCAGAACAAGGCATGGGCGGTGGGCGACGGCGGCGCAATCATTCGTTGGGATGGCGCTCGTTGGAGCCTGCAAACCTCGACCGGGACGACGCTGCGCGGCATCAGCATGATCAGCGACCTGGAAGGCTGGGCCGTCGGCGACTCAGGCGCGTTGTATCGCTATCGCGTCCCCGGCGCGCGGCCCATCAACACGCCAACCCCTGGTCCTAGCCCGACGCTGCCGACCAACGCCTCGACGATGACGGCGACACCTCCCGCGTCGGGCGGCAGCGCGACGAGCACGCCGTCGGCGACGGCGACGGCAACGCCCAGCGCGACGCCAACGGCGACGACGGTCAGCGCGACGATGACCCCGACGATGACCCCGACCGTCAGCGCCGTGCCGACGTCTGGCGCGGTCGGAACATGGGCAGCCGCTTCTTCACCCACCAGTACCACCCTGCGTGCTCTCTCCATCGTCGACGCGACCCATGCCTGGGCCGTCGGCGATGGCGGGGTTATCCTGTTCTACAACGGCTCGTCCTGGACGCAGCAAGATAGTCCAACGACCGAGCGGCTCAACTCTATCTCGATGATCTCCGCCAGCGATGGATGGGCGGTCGGCGAGAACTGGACCTTCCTCCACTGGAATGGGGGAATGTGGCAGCCGTACCACGACGACCTATGGGCAATCATCCCGTCACTGAAGACCGTCATGAGCGTTGACATGCTCAAAGGCCCATCGGGCAGCTCCTCGTGGTTCGGCGGCGCCGCAGTGGCTCACGAAGGCGGCTTCTTCTTCTTCGACCGGACAACCGGAACGTGGCGCACCGGCTTTCCAGGAAGCTGGAACAGCGACAACGGACACGGGCCGAACGTTGTGAGCCTAGCGCCAGACGGAAATTGGGGAACTATAGTCTGCGATGGCGGCGGCCTCTACGATCTCCAATTCGACACGACGGGCAACCCATCCTGGCGAACTCTAGGGCTAATCGGCCTCAACAACACCTACGGGTTGCATGTCATCTCCGACCCCACCGGCGTGCGCGCGCCCTACTACGGCTGGTACGTCGGCCTCGTCACGGACTTCGCCTTCTACCAGACGGGCGCGCCGCCGAACGACCGTGGCTGCAACGAAGGGGCCGGCACGCGCACGTCGCCGTGCTGGGCGACCGCTGTGTCTGGATTGGTCAATGCGGGCAACACCTACTATCGCTCGGTCTATCTCGTCAACAAGACTGATGGATGGGCCGTCGGTGATGGGATGGCGATGGCCCACTGGGACGGCGCTCAGTGGACATCGCTCCCGGCTGGCTACATCCCAGACATCGCAAGCGCCCCGTCCCTCTACGCCGTGCGCATGCTTTCGAGCAGTTCCGGCTGGGCTGTCGGCCAGAACGGCATGATCCTGAAGTACACGAAGTAGTCGGCAAGGCGGGTGAGGCCGGGCATCCGTGGAGGATGCCTTACCTCACCCGCCGTCGTTCCCTGGATAGTCGGATTGCATGTGTATCCCTCGTCGTAAGCCCCAGGCGCGCCACAACGTACCGCCCCACGTCCGCCACTATTCCACGACTGGCGCCGCCAGGCCCTCGTTCTCGCCCCTGATCGATCTCTGGCGCGTGCTGCGCTGGGTTGTTCCACTCTCCCTTGTCGCGGCGGCCCTGGCGCTCCAAGCGCCCGATTCGGGTTTGCGGATGGGCGTCGAGGCGGCAAGCCCTCTGTCCGAAGCCGCGTCTGGATCTGGCTGGTTGACCATCGCCAACGGCGACAGCGTCCGGTTCCTGACCCTGATCGACGACGCGCTATGGGCGGGAACCGAGGCGGGCGGCGCTGTGCGTTGGGATGGCGCAGGCCGCTATCGTCAGTTTCTGTATCCCCAAGATGGCCTGGCGGCGAACGATGTTCGAGCCATTCTGAAGTACGCCGGCAGGCTCTGGTTTGCAACGAGTCGCGGTCTGAGCAGCCTCGGCGAAGATGGGCGCTGGGCCACCTATACCGTGGAGAACACAAGCGGCGGTCTACCCTCGGACGACGTCACGTCCCTGGTTGCCGCCCCCGACGGCAGCCTATGGGTCGGCACGCGGCAGGTGTGGGACGGGGCGAGTTGGAGTGGCGGCGGGCTGGCGTGCTATCAAGACGGCGGGTGGCGCGCCTATGCGCCAAACGATGGGATACCCTCGTTCAACATCACCGGCCTGGCCGTTGACCAGAGCAGCCGGCTATGGGTCGTCGGACAACCCTATCATGTCTGGGTTCCGGCAGCCGACATCACACCGGCTCACTGGGAGCTGACCAACGGCGGGGCCAGCGTCCTCACCGATGGAACCTGGACGCGCTATGAGCGCAACGACCGCGTCGCGTCCAGCCTCCCCAACAGTAACGCCTTCTATGCGGTGACGCCCGACCGCTACGGGAACGTCTGGTTTGGAACGGCGGCGGGCCTGCTCATGTTTGGGCCGCGAGGCTGGGCGCAGTGGGCAGTCACCGGGGGCGGCTCGGCGGGCAACCCTGTCACATCCGTCAGCGTCGGCGACGACGGGCGGGTCTGGATGAGCGTCATCGACCCCATTGGCCTGGGTCTGAGCCTGACGATCCTGGACACTCACGGTACACCCTACGACCATAGCGGTGACACCATCCGCGACATCCCGACCGGCGCCCTACCCGCCCGAACAGTACAAGCGATTCTGCCTATACCGGGCAGCTCCGAAGCATGGGTCGGCCTCGAAGAGACATCTGGGAATGGCGCGGGCCTCGCTCGCGTGGGCGACACAGGCCAGGTCGTCGAACAGCGTGTGACAACGGGCCTAAGTTCTAATTATGTCAGCGCATTAGCCGTTGCCCCCGACAACGCCGTCTGGATAGGCACCGGCGCGCTGGACACCCTGGGGCGCGGGCGCGGCCTCGACGTTCGCGGGCCGGACGGCAGCTGGAGCCACTACCGCGCCAACGTTCCTTCGACCACACCGGCCACAACCACGACACGCGCTGCAACTCACGGCGACGCTGTTCTGTATATTGGGTTGACTGACACAACCGCGATGGCCGCCGCTTTCCCCGGCCAGGTCTTCACCTTACCAGGCGCCCCCAACCGCTACACCATCGATGGACAGTATTCGGTTGGGGGCGAAGGTCTGCTGCTCATCGAGCCGCCCCTGGCCGAGGATTACCCACGAGGCACGCCGGTCTACGGCATGCTTCAGAGCGTCGCCAGCGATAGCATCGCCGGCATTGCATTCGATAGAAACGGTTACGCCTGGGTGGGAGCGCGCGGCGACACACTCTCCGCCGACCGCTCCCGTTTCGCGGATGGTGGTCTTAGCCGCGTCAATATCACTGGCGCGCCGCGCTGGCAGGTGTACCAGAGCAGCGGCCCGCTGTCGCGTGGCCTGCCCAGCAACAGCGTATCCGCCGTCGCCGTCGGATCAGATGGCCGCGTGTGGGTAGGGACTGGCAGCCTGCGCGACTCGACCGGCAGCGGCCTGGCGGTATTCGATCCACAGAGCGGCAACTGGACAGCCTACACGGCGCGGGATGGGCTGGCTTCGAACAATATTACCGCCATCGTGGCGACACCAGAGGGTGACATCTGGGCTGCGGGAGCAAGCTACTGGCTCGATGGCAAGCGTGTCGGTGGCGGGGTCTCTGTGCTGCGGGGCGGCTCGTGGACAACGTATACCAGTACAACGTCTCCCCTCATTGCCGATGGTAACGAGGTGCGCAGCCTGGGCCGCGACCGGCGCGGCGCTATCTGGGCCGGCGGCTGGCACTACGACGGCCCGAATCTGCGCTCGGCCTGGCCGTTCGTCGACGCGGCAGCCAGCCGCTTCGCCGCTGGCGAGTGGAACGGCTGGACATTCTTCCGGGACGGTTGGATTTCCGCCATTGCACCAGCGCCGGATGGGCGGCTGTGGGCGGCGACGAGTCGCGGGAATCCGGATATTGACGCGGCCGAGGGTGGGCTGTGGGTCTGGGACGGGCGAACCTGGCTGCGGGTGAGTCTGCCCGCCGGCCTGACCGACAAGAACATCCAGAGTCTCGCCGTCGGGGCGGACGGCAACGTTTGGATTGGCACCGTCGACCACGGGGTCAGCCGATACAATCCGGCAGCCGCTCCCCTGCCCACGGCAGCGCCCCCCCCCACGAACACGCCGACGCCAGCGCCGACCGTCCCGCCGGAAACTCAGACGCAGCGGCTCTACCTCCCGCACATTTCACGCGCCATCAGCTTAAGAACGCCATAACGGGCTGCAAGCCGACAAAGCGACGAACTTTTGCACGCAGAGCGCGCATGCACTAACATTTGTCGGTTGCAAGCCATACCCTTTCGGAGCCTGGCCCGTTTATATAGTGGCTGTATTACGTCCTCGCCGCGGGCTAAGAAATCCCCTGTGGAGGCATCTCGCATGACTTTTCGCTCGTCGCGTAACAGGCGACCGGCGCGGCGGCCGTTCCCACCTCGGTTCCGCGCGCTCTTGCTAGCCTGTGGAGCGCTGTTCGCTATCGCTTTGCTCAGCGGCCTAGTCTCGCTTTCTCCGGCCGTGTCCAACGTCAATGCCTCACCGTCTTACGATAACTCTGACTGGTACACCTACGCCAACGGTGACGACATATGGTCGTTCGCCCTGGAAGGCTCCAACTTGCTCTGGGCGGGCACGCGGGGCGGCGGTGTCGTCGTCTGGGACGTGTCCAACCTGGCGAACCCCAATCCAGTGCACTATCTGGCCCCCCAGGACGGGCTGGCCGGCAACTTCGTGCGCGCCGTCGCCATCGATGGCCGGGGCAACAAGTGGTTCGGCACCGAGCGCGGCCTCACCCGCCTAACACCCGATCGGCAATGGACCACCTTCACCGTGAGCAGCACAAACGGCGGGCTGCCGTCCAACGTCATCACGGCCCTCGCCGTCCAGAACGACCGCTACCTCTGGATCGGTACTCAGCAGTACTGGAGCAGCCCCGACAAGAAGTTCGTCGGCGGCGGTCTCGCCCGCGCCGACTTGAGCGTCGAGCCGCCCACCTGGACCACCTGGAACACCTACAACAGCCCGACCATCCCCTCCAACAACGTCACCGACATCGCGATCGACAACGCATCGGCCGAGGGGGCGGGCAAGGGCGACGTGTGGGTCACGATGCGTTCTGACGTCATGGATGCGCCGCCCGACGTGCAGCAGCAGCAGAACATCTATTTCCAACAGCGCGACGGCGGCATTACCGTCGTCCATCCAGACCTGACGCTAGAGAAGTTCCAGCGCGACCCTAACAACGCGACCTCGTTACCCAATTACTCGAGCCTTCTGACCGTCGTGGTAGACCCGGCCGGCTTGAAGTGGTTCGGATCCGGCGACGTTGCGTCAGGTGGCAATGGGTTCTATGTCCTGAAGGGCAACACCGCCACCAATGCCCAGTGGAAGGGTTACATCGCCCAGGGTGGACAGAACAGCGGAAACATGACGGTCGTCTCGTCGCTCCCGGCAGATGCCAACCGGATCGTCAATATTAGTATTGGCGCACACACGGCCCAATCCACCGACATATGGCTCAGCCTGGCTAGCACGGTTGTTACAGCGCCCAATGATGGGGGTCTTGGCGTCTGCCAGTTGATCTGGAGCGGGTGGGATAGCGCCACCCAGCCTACGTGCCAGGCCATCTATGACATCAGCAACGGTCTCCCCGGCAACCTCGTGCGCGCTATGCTCCGCAACGACACCGGCCCGGCTCTCTACTTCGGCACCAGCGGCCGCCTGCCATCTGCCGACCAGCATCTATTTCCACAAGGCACGGATGGACATGGCATTGCTGTCATCACCAGTGATGCACGACCTGTTCTCACGACGGCGAATACAGGCGTCTCGTCATCGACCGGGAAACCCATTGGTATCTCGCCCTCCAGCAACCACATCAATGCCATCGCGTTCCGCAGCGACAACACGCTCTGGGTCGGTAACGCTTACCCCAATGGCCTCAACGATTATTGGGGTGGCACTGGCGTTGACCAACTCTTGTTGTCGGACAGCAAGACGTGGCAGCACCTCACCGTGAGCGATACCGGCACGAAGATCAGCAGCGCCGTGAGCAACATCGCTTTCGACAATGCGCGCGGCCGCATTCTCATCGGCCTGTTGGCCCAGCAGCTGCCGGATCAGTCTGTGCGGGATGGCGGACTCGCCATCGCCTTCGGCGACACGATCACCTACTACAACAAGGACAACACGGGGGGAGCGCTGGCGCTCAACTCCGTCTCCGCCATGGCCCAGGACGGCGACCTTCTCTACCTCGGAACAGGCAATGGTTGGCCTGATCCGCACAATAACGGCGCGGGCGTCGCCGTGTTCGACATGCAGCACAACACCTGGCCGACCACGATCCAGCGGCCTACCCTGCTCGACAACGAGATCACCAGCATCAGCGCGGGCAACGGCCAGGCCTGGATCGCCAACACCTGGCCCAACGTCCGTGTCCTGCCAAGTGACCGCACAGGTGGCGCAAGCGGCTTTCGAGGAACCCAGTTGCAGACAACCTACACCATCGGGATCAGCAACGGCTTGACCTTGGGCAACTCCGACCCGCGCGCCATCTACATGGCGCCCGACGGCACGCTCTGGCTGGGCGGCTACCTGACCCGTCGCGCGTTAGCAGGCGCAACCCTGTCTGACGCTGCGATTGCCTGGCTGCCATCGGGCCAGCAGCAGTGGCAGACGGTGACTTTCCCCGACGATGGCTGGGTCAGCTCCATCGTGAGTCACAAGGGCGGTGTCTGGCTTGGCACGACGCGCGGCGGTCAGAACATCGAGGACATCACCCCGATGTTCCGAGAGCTTCACACAAACCAATACGTCGCTCAAGGCGGCTTGCGCGTTTACGATCCCACGCGGAACCAGTGGGCCTTGTTCACGCCAGACAACTCGCCCCTCGTGAGCGGCCACATCAACGCCTTGGCGACGGACACAGCCGGCAACCTGTGGATCGGCACGTCGATGGGCTTGATGCGCTACTCCGGCGGCCTTCCCTCCATCCCGGTTGTGCCGGCCACGCCCGGCGCCACGTTCACGCCGCCGCCATCGCCCACCCCGACGTCAACAGCGACCCCGACCGCCGTCCCCCTCAACAAAACCCCGGCCGCTGGCGGGAGCGCGCCGACGATGACGCCCGCGATCCCTACGGCCACGGCGACGCCGTTCCCCGGCGCGCCGCCGCCGGAGATTCCGGAGGCGTCAACCTTGCTGCTCATGGGTGGTGGTCTGGCGGGCCTGGCCGGATACTTGCGCTTCCTGCGCATCCGACGGCGGTAACTTGGGGGAAGACGTAACGGGGTGAAGACGTGACGGGGTGACGGGGTAACACCCGCACCCCGTTGTTATGCCTTGGCCTCGGCGCCGCTCGGCGCGACGCGCTTGCGCGGCAGCAAGACACTCGCCCGGCGCCAGGCGCGCTGCCGCCACGTCTCCGTAGGAGGGACGCTATTCAGGAACTCGACCGTCTGGTCGTAGCCGGCCTGGATGAGCAGGTCCGTCTTGGTATAGTCTGACAGGCTGCACGGCACGGGCGGGCTGAGCTGGATATGGTACAGGCGCACGCCCCGGCTGCCTGCCAGAGCTACACTCGTCTGCCACTGCCGCTGCACAAGGGCGCCAATCGCTTTGCCGCTGACGTGCAGTACCGTCCGACGCGCAATGGGTGGCATCGGGCCATCGACGATGTGCAGGGCATAGATTTCCCGCGCCCCCCGCTCCAGCGCCACTTCGATGGGCAGCAGCGCGACGGCGCCGCCATCCACGTAGTCCCCATCATCGAGAGGATACGGCGGGTGCAGCGGCGGCAGGGCAGTTGTCGCCATGATGGCATCGACAACCCTGTCCGTTGGGCGATCGCCCATCACGCGCATCGCCCCGGTATCGAGATTGGTGACCACAATATAGCACCGCGCGCCTTTTAGATCGCTAAAAGTGTCGGCTTCGGCATTATGGCGCTGGATGTAGCGGTAGAAGGTCTCGTTGGAATAGAGGCTACCGTGGCCCCGCGCGAGCCGCCAGGCCACGTGGAGCTTGTTGCCGGGGTAGATGTCGGTGCGACGCACTGTGCGCCACAGGTTCGCCAGCTTATCTACACGGGTCAGGCTCGGCTCGACCGCGATGAATGCGGCGTTCAGCCCGCCCACCGACGTGCCGACGAGCATGTCTGGGCGAACACCGCGTTCCAGCAGCGCCCGCAGTGCGCCCACCTGCAAAGCCCCGCGACTCCCCCCGCCGCTCAACACAAACGCGATCATGCCTCCACCTCCGCCCTGTCCCCTATGTCATCTGCCGTGTCGCTGGTCGCTGCATCCGGCGCTGGCTGGGCGAAGCCCAGCGTCTTACGCCCAAAGAGCAAATAGCCGGTATGCGCCGTCATCCGGTCCATGGGACGGAGACGCGCCGGAACAGTCTTATAGAACCTAAGCAATATCTCGGCCACTTCGACATCGGCGAAGCCGACTGCCTGCATCGCCGCCAGCACTTCGCTGACCTGGTTGGTCGTCGGAACGAGAGCGCCGAAGCCGCCTCCCCACTTCAGCGCCTCCCACACCTGGGCCTGGTAATCCTCCGGCTCCCGCACATCGAGGAATACGGCGTCAACATCCCGCTCCTGGAAACCCTCGGCGATATCCCGCACTTCGAAATCGACCCACTCGGAGAGGCCAATCCGCTCGATGTTCTTGCGCGCCCTCTCCTGCATGTCAGTGCGCACCTCATAGGAATAGACATGCCCTGTCGTTCGCACGTAGTACGCGAGCGCCGTGGTTAGCGCGCCGCTGCCTGTCCCAGCTTCGATAACGCGAGAGCCGGGGCCGATGCCCAGCTTCAGCAGCGTGTAGCCGATATCCTTGGGGTACATGATCGTGCCGCCGCGCTCCACCGTCATGATGAGATCGTGCAGGTTCGCCTGCAAGACGATGAAGCGGTCCCCGCGATTGGACACCACTTCACGGCCGAGCGGCTGCCCGATAATGTCCGCGTGCATCACGCGGCCGAGGTGCGAGTGGAACTCACCCCCTTCGGCGAGGCGAACGATGAAGCGGTTTCCCTGGTGGCTGACGAGCAGCACGAGTTGATCGACCGAGGCGACATTCATGGTGATGGTTCCGTTCTGGGGATTCGGGGCAGGCGGTACGCGGTGCGTTGACGAAGTATACCGAGACGGGGTGCTTTCGGCAAGACAGGCAGCGGGAATTTGCCGCGATGGCGCGTCGTGCGTATGATTTGCCTGTTTCGTAGCGTCATACCTAGCGCGCCCCCGTAGCTCAGTGGATTAGAGCACCTGTCTTCGGAACAGGGTGTCGTAGGTTCGAGTCCTACCGGGGGTACTGCAAGTGCGGCCCGCTCTCGCCATGCGAGGCGGGCCTTTTCTTAACCTTTGCCCGTGCCTGCCCGTCGGCCTATAATTGTGCTCCGATGGCTGAACCCTATGAGACCTATTTTCCTGGAGCTTTTGCATGACTGAGGCCCCGCGGACCCTCAGCGAGCGCGAGATCGACGTCCTGCGCTTGCTGGCAAAAGGCGCGACGAACCAGCAAATCGCCGATGAGCTGGTCATTAGCGTCAATACCGTCAAGGTCCACGTGCGGAACATTTTTGATAAGCTCGGTGTGCAAAGCCGAACCGAGGCGTCGCTCTACGCGATCCACGCCGGGCTGATCGCCGTGCCCAAGAACCGGGCGGCCGAGGCAGCCGTAGCCGTCACGGATGAGATCGGGCTTGTCCCAGTCGAAGAAGCGACGGCGGCTCCGATTGCGCCAGATGCTAACAGCGAGGCTTTGCCCATCGAGAACGGCGCCGCCGTCGAAGCGCCCGCAGCAGCCCTCGCGCCCGACATTACCCCCGCGCTTGCCCCCCAGAGAGAGCGTAAGCTCCTGCTGTGGCTCGGCCCCCTCATCGCCCTGGGCATCGTGGCCGTCGTCGCCGCCTTCATCTGGCGCAACACCCTGGCTGCGCCGGCGGCTCAACCCACTGCCGTACCCGCTACATCGGAGGGCGTGGTGGTCAGCTCGGCGGGCCAGCGCTGGGCCGAGTATCCCTCCCTGCCGACGCCGCGCGGCAACCTTGCCGTCGTCGCCTACACCACCGGCATTTCCCAGACACGCGGCATCTACGCTATCGCGGGCCAGGATGCCAACGGCGTCACAGGCGTCGTCGAGCGCTTCAACTGGCTCGACCACTCGTGGACGAAGATGGCGAGCAAGCCAACGCCCGTGCGCGACGTGAGCGCGGCCGTGCTCGGCGGGCGGGTGTACGTCCCCGGCGGCTGTGACGCCAACGGCCAGGCGTTGGACATCTTCGAGATCTATGACCCGACGCTGGACCGCGCCGGTAGCTCGCCCTGGACGACCGGCCCGCGCCTCCCGCGGCCGCTGTGCGGTTACGCTCTCGCGGCTGTGGAGGGCAAGCTCTACCTGTTCGGCGGCTGGGATGGGCAGAGTTATCGCGCTGAAACGCTGGTGTATACACCGGGCAGCGCCGCGTGGCAAGCTGCCACGCCGATGCCTTCACCCCGCGCCTACATGGGCGCGGCGCTCGTGGATGAGAGTGTCGTCATCGTCGGCGGCTCCAACGGCACGCCGCTCACGGCGAATGACGTGTACGACGCAAGCCAGGACCACGCGGGCGGCTCACCGTGGCGCTCGATGGCGCCGCTGCCGGAGCCGCGCGTCGGGCCAGGCGTCGCCACCGTGGGCCAGCGCGTCTACGTCGTCGGCGGTGGGACGGACCTCCCCCTCGCCCGCTACGACCTGGCCGACAACGCCTGGGTAACTGAAGCCACACCCTACACCGGCGCCTGGCAAAACCTGGGCATGGCCGCCGTCCACCCCAAACTCTACGCGATGGGTGGCAAAGGCCCGTTGAACGTGAATCGCGCTTACCAGGCGGTCTTCGAGGTCATTCTCCCGCTCGGCCGCCCGGCCGCGCCATGAGAGCCTATGCAAACCCAATTACTCCACATACCCAAGTGGCTCCTGCGCATCGCCGCCGCCATTTGTGCCGCTGGTCTGGCCTGGATCCTTGTGATGTACGGGCTGACGGGCCGCGTCGCCACAGTGGAAAGTGCGCCGCCGCGCCTTATTCCCCAAACCGATGTCAACCCCTATGGCGCGAATTTCTTCCTCGACCAGGAAGTCGAAGCGTGGAAGCGTGAGAAGACGGTGCAGATGGCCGAGGCCGCCGGCATCGGCTGGGCCAAGCAGTCGTTCCCCTGGGAAGCCATCGAGTTGAAGAGGAAGGGCCGCTTCATCGACGCCGACGGCCATAGCACCTGGCAGAAATACGACGACATCGTCGACCTGCTCAACAAGCACAACATCCAGGTCATCGCCCGCCTGGACCGGCCGCCCGCGTGGAGCCGTCAGGACAACCAGCTCCCCCAGCGCCCCCCCGACAATCTCGACGACTACGGCGACTTCGTCTACGCGTTCGTCAACCACTTCAAGGGGCGCATCCGCTACATCCAGATTTGGAACGAGCCGAATATCTTCCCGGAGTGGGGCAACCAGCCCGTCGATCCCGAAGCCTACACGGCGATGCTCAAGATCGCCTACACGCGCGCCAAGCAGGCCGACCCCAACATCGTCGTCCTTTCCGCACCGTTGGCGATGACCGTCGACAACTCGCCGACCCGCCGCAACATGTCGGACCTGGATTACCTGGAGCGCATGTACCGCGCGGGCGCGAAAGACGCCTTCGACATTCTCTCGGCCAACGCTTTCGGCATGGACGAGCCGCCCTCGGCCCCGCCCGACCCGGCGAAGCTCAACTTCCAGCGCGTCCTGCTCCAGCGCCAGATCATGGAGAAGTACGGCGACAGTAGCAAGGCGGTGTGGTTCAACGAGTACGGTTGGAACGCCTCGCCGGCCGACTTCCCCAAGGAAGACCTCATCTGGAAGCGGGTGGACGAGGCGCAGCAGGCCCAGTACGCCCTGGACGGCATCACGATGGCACGGGAGAACTGGCCGTGGGCGGGCGTGTTCAATCTGTGGTACTTCCGCCAGGTGGGCAACAAGACGCCGCAGCAGTCCGACTATTACTTCCGCATGGTGGACGTGGACTTTACGCCGCGCCAGCTCTACACCCAGGTCAAGGAAGCGGCAGCCGGACTGCGCCTGGCCCACGCCGGCTACTATCAGGAGACGAGCACACCCATCATCTCGTCGCCGGGCTGGCAGATTGTTCTAGCGCCCTCAGCGAGCGGCGGCAGTTACATCGACAGCGACAAGCCCGGCGCCAGCGTGACGTTCCAGTTCGAGGGCGAGAGCATCGACCTGGTGACGTATCGCGGCCCCGAGACGGGCCGCTGCCTCGTGACGATTGATGACCAGGGCATACCGGGACTGCCCGTGGACGACCAGGGCCGCACTTATGTCGAACTCTACCAGCGCACCAGCCAGTGGCAGACACGGGAGCCAATTGCCAGCAACCTGGGGCGCGGTACACACGCGCTGAAGCTCGGCGTCAGCGAAGGCTCCACGCCTGGCGCGCCCGGCCCGCGCTGCAACATCGACGCCCTGGTGGTCGGCGGCCCCGCGCCGTCAATCCCCACGAGCCTGACGGCGCTGCTGGCGCTTGGCCTGCTCGGCTCCAGCGCCCTGCTCGTCTACCAGCGCCGCCACCCGCCCCTCGGCCCGGCACGCCCGCGCCGCTAGCCCCTCACCCCTTTTGGCCGTTTCCTTCCTCGGTAGCTCGCCCCTTAAAGTCGAGCGGTGCGGAAACAGCCAAAACCCTTCCCCTCTCCCATTTTAGGAGAGGAGAAAAGGAATTGCTATTATCCGGGTCTAGATGAGCGAATGTGGGAGGAGGTCGTACATGAGCGCGAATCAGGTTCAATACATCTCGGATGAGAAGGGGGAGATCCAGGGCGTCATCGTGCCGATAGAACTCTGGCGTGAGATTCTATCGGAGCGCGAAACTGGCTATTTGCTTAAGAGCGAGGCAATGCGTCAAAGGCTGTTAGCGGCCATCGAGCGGCGGGATGGCATCCCCTTCGAGGAAGCCCTTGAGAAACTTGGAATTTGACCCGGATGGCTTCGACGATCTGGCTTGGTGGGTTGAGAAGGATCGCAAGATCGCTCTGCGCATCGTGAAGTTGATTCAGGCGGTTCAGCGTGATCCATTCCAGGGTCTCGGAAAACCGGAGCCGCTCAAGCATGAACTAGCCGGCTGTTGGTCGCGTCGCATCGATGACGAGCATCGCCTGGTCTATCAGGTGTTGGACGACAAGATTCGAATCCTCGCCTGCCGTTACCACTATTGAGGTAAACGTCCCGAACCTTTCTGAGTTCGGAGCGCTCGCTCTATGGGGACAGGCACTCGATGTGCCACACGCCGTCCGGGCTGCGACGGTAGCGGAAGCGGTCGTGGAGACAGTTGGGGCGTTATAACGGCATGAACACCACTCGGTTGGTCATATCCTCAGAATCGAGCACTTGAGTAAGCAATTCCAGATCCCCAACAGCTTGACCGACCGAAACGCGCAATTGGTGCGCATAGATGAGACCACTGAATTCATGCCCTGCCTCCAGCCACCGATGCGCAATTTCCAGCAAGTCTCTATCCTGGCTGAACAGTGCGCGCCCTAGAGCAGTGGCTCGCTCAAAGAGCGCTTCATCGTTGAACTCGCTGGCTCCATCTTCCAGCGCAGTTATGACGTCTACCCCGCGCTTCCGCAACTCGATCGTGATCGCCGCCTTGACGTGATGATCCATGTAGAGGCGTAGGCTCAAGAGAGACGGCCTCCGGCGCGTAGCTTCTCCTGGAGCCAGGATGCATCTATAGACTTCCGAATCTCGTCAACTTGGCGCAGACCATCAGCGACCGCCTGATCCATTTCGTTCTTGTGGTCGTAGTAGTACGCAAGGGCGCTGTAGATCTCGCCCAGACTCAGGTAGGGGTATTGCACCTGAAGCTGACTGGCGTCCCAATCGTAGGCCAGGTGGTCGAGCACCAGTTGCTCAACCTTCATGGATGTTCCCGCGATGATTGGAACTCCGGTCTCCGTGAAGTCTATGTGGGCGTAGGTTGTAGCCGCCATACAGTGTCCTTTCGCGCTTTTCGTGGCCTTTCGTGCCTTCGTGGTCCTGAGCCTCGTTATGGTGACAATCGCTCGATTCGCCACTTGCCGTTCTCGCGCCGGTAGCGGAAGCGGTCGTGGAGGCGGTTGGGGCGGCTCTGCCAGAATTCTAGCTCCTCCGGCGTCACGCGGTAGCCGCCCCAGAACGGCGGGCATGGCACGTCCCGCCCGCGAAATCCCTCTTCAAGTTGCGTCAGACGCTCGTCCAGCTCGGCTCGGCTGGTGATGACTTCGCTCTGGCGTGACGCCCACGCCCCAAGCCGACTGCCTAACGGACGGCTGGCGAAATAGCGCTCCGACTCCTCGCGGCTCACTTGAGTGACGACGCCGACGACGCGCACCTGGCGGTGGACCTGCGGCCAGTAGAACACGAGAGCCGCGCGGGGGTTCGCGGCCAGATCCCGCCCCTTGCGGCTCTCATAGTTGGTGTAGAACACGAAGCCCCGCTCGTCCACCTGGTTCAGCAGCACGACTCGCGCCGACGGGCAGCCGTCCGGCGTCGCCGTCGCCAGGGTCATGGCGTGCGCGTCGGCGACACCCGCCGCCTGGGCCGCCGCGAACCACGCCTGGAACTGGGCGATGGGGTCGGGCGCGAGGTCGGCGGCGTCCAGAGTATCGGGCGTCATCGGCGATTAGTGCGTCTTCGGGGCAATCGCATCGATGCCCGTGGCGTAGCGCCCGATGATGAGTTTTTGGATTTGCGTCGTCCCCTCATAGAGAGTCGCCACTTTCGCGTCGCGCAGGTAGCGCTCGACCGGGTACTCGTCGGAGTAGCCGTAGCCGCCGTGCACCTGGATGGCGTTGAGGGCCGCCCGCACTGCCGCCTCGGACGCGTACCACTTGGCGAGGGACGTCTCGCGCGTGTTTGGCACACCCTTGTTCTTGAGGTAGCCCGCGCGGTAGACGAGCAGCCGCGCCGCTTCCAGGTCCAGCACCATGTCGGCGATCAGCTCCTGGACGAGCTGGAAGCTGGCAATCGGCTCGCCAAAGGCGTGGCGCTCCTGGGCGTACTTCACGGAGGCATCGACGCAGCCCTGGATGATGCCGACGCAGCCCGACGCGACGCCGAAGCGCCCATCGTCCAGCGCCGACATGGCGATGCGGAAGCCCTGGCCGATGTCGCCGAGCATGTTGCTGGCCGGGACGCGCACGTCCTCCAGGACGAGTTCAGCCGTGTTGGAGGAGCGCAGGCCGAGTTTGCCGTGGATCGTTGGGGCGGAGAAGCCCGGCGTGCTTGTCTCGACCAGGAACGCTGCCGTGCCCTTGTGCTTGAGGGACGGGTCGGTCTGGGCGAAGATGATGGCGAGGCTGGCGACGCCGCCGTTGGAAATCCACATCTTGCGGCCGTTGATGACCCACTCGTCGCCGTCGCGCACCGCCCGCGTCGCCAGGTTGGAGGCGTCGGAGCCGGCGCCCGGCTCGGTCAGGCCGAAACACCCGATCCACTCGCCACTCGCCAGGCGCGGCAGGTACTTGCGCTTCTGCTCCTCGGTCCCCCAGCGCAGGATGGGCAGTTCAGTCAGCGAGATTTGCACTGACAGCGTCGTGCGGATGGACGAGTCGGCGCGGCCAATCTCCTCGAAGATAATGGCCTCCGAGAGGAAGTCCAGGCCCATGCCGCCGTATTCCTCTGGCACCGTCGGACCCATGAAGCCGAGCGCGCCGAGCTTGGCGATAATCTCGCGCGGGAAACGTCCCTCGCGGTCCCGGTCGCGCGCGCCGGGCATGATCTCGTTTTCGGCAAACTCGCGCGCGGTGCGCCGAATCATCTCCTGCTCCGGCGTCAGGTCGAAAGACATGCCGCCTTCTACGTTCGCTTTAATCATGGCTGGAGTCGCCATTGTACCTCCATTGGTTATGGTATGTTGATAAGGTTAATTGTCGCTTTTGTTACATCCCGAGTGTGAGGCGCAGCCAGAGGGGTGGGCCAAGGATGAATATGCCGACGAAGACGGCGCTGATGGCCGCAATCATGACTGCGCCTGCCGCCGCGTCCTTGGCGATGCGCGCCAGGTGATGCGGCTCCGGGCTGACCAGGTCGACGAGGGCTTCTATCGCCGTGTTCAGCAGCTCGAGCGCGAAGACGACGCCAATGGTGAGCGCCAGGACTGCCCAATCGCGCGGCGGCACGCGCAGCCAGAGGGCGGCGACGACGACGACCGAGGCGATGGTCGCGTGGATTCGGAAATTGAGCTGCGTCCGCCAGGCATAGCCAATCCCGTCGAAGGCCCAGCCGAAGCTGCGCCACACCGCCGCAATCACTCAGTCGGCCCACCCGGCGCCGGCTGGCCGAGAATCAGCTCGCCAAGCGTCCACATCTCGGCGCGCCCGGCCTCGTCCTCGTCGTTATAGCCGAGCAAGTGCAGCACACCGTGGATCACGAGCCAGAGAAGCTCGTCGTCCTCGCGCCAGCCCGCCTTCTGGGCCTGCTCCACAACGCGCGGGTAGGAAATGACCACGTCCCCCAGCATGCGCGGCGCATCCGCCGGCCAACTTGCCATGTCAGCCCCATCCTGGCCGAAGGACAGCACGTCCGTCGCCTTGTCCTCACCGCGATAGGTCCGGTTCAGATCGTGCAGGCTCTCGTCGTCTGTCACCAGCACCGAGATTTCGACGTTCCCCTTGACGCCAATCGTTGCGACGGTGCGCTGGGCGACACGCTCGATGGCGGCTGCGTCCACGACGGGAACGAACATATCGTCCACCTGGACATCGACATTCACACTGCTCGCGCTCGGATTCTCAGCTTGCATTGTCCCCTACCGTTCGCCGGTCTCGGTGGATAGCACGGGCAGCGCCGTCATGCCGTGGGAAGCCACTTCCTCCGCCGCCCCGGACAAGCTCTCCTCGCCCAACTGCGGGTACTCGACGCGGACGTGATAGACCCCCTGCAAGACGGCCTCGAAGGAGCGCCGCACCTGGTCCACCTCGACCAGGGTCAGCGGGCTGTCGCTCAACTGGCCCTCCGTCAGACGCGCCTGGATAACCGACCGGACGATCTGCTTCATCTCCTCTGGTGACGATGGCCGCTTGGCCCGCACCGCCGCCTCGCAGCAGTCCGCCAGCATCAGCACCGCCGCCTCGCGGGTGGTGGGGCGGGGCCACGGATAGCGGAACAGACTCTCGTCCACCTTCCGTCCGGACGCCGCCGCCTGCTGAGAGGCGCGAACATAGAAGAACTGGACCAGGGTGTTGCCGTGGTGCTGGCTGATGACTTCCAGCAAACTGCGCGGCAGCTTCGCCTGTGCCCCCATCGCCAGCCCATCGGCGACATGGCAGATGATATAGCGAGCGCTCACTTCCGGCTCCAGGGCATCGTGCGGGTTGACGCCATCCAGCTGGTTCTCAATGAAAAGCTGCGGGTACTTCATCTTGCCGATGTCGTGATAGTACGCCGCGACACGGCAGAGGAGCGCGTCGGCGCGGATATCGTGGGCCGCCTGCTCGGCCAGGTTACTGACGATGAGGCTGTGGTGATATGTGCCAGGCGCGCGCAGCTGAAGCTCGCGCAAGATGGGTTGATCGGGGCGGGCAAGCTCCATGAGGCGAAGCGAGGTTGTCAGGTCGAACATGTTGCCCAGCAGGTAGTAGCCCACCGCCGTCAGGCACGTCGCCAGGATACCGCTGCCAATTGCCGCCAGCGCCAGCTCGATCAAGCCCAGAGTATCGTATTCGCCCTGAATCACGCGAAAAGCCACGACCGTGCCGAGCTGCACCAGGCTAACGTACAGACCCGCCCACATGAACGCCGTCAGCCGCTCGACACGCCACAACGCGACGCTGGCGACGACGCCGCCCAGGAGGACATAGACGAGGATCTCGAACGAGCGGCCGGCGATAAAGCTCGCCATCACGGCCAGGAGCACGGTCGTCGCCAGGCCGAAGCGCGGCTCCAGGAGCACCGCCAGGAGCATGGCCGCGGCGGCGCCGGGGTAGAGATACGGCATGAGCGTGCGGCCCGGCATCATGACCTTGGCCAGCACCACCATGCTGAAGATGACGACGATTGCCAGCATCATCCGCCGCCAGTCAACCCAGAAGTCCGGGTTGCGGTTGGCGATGTAGAGGCCCAGCGAAAAGACGCTCAGCGCGACGAACAGCAGCGTTCCGAGCATGAGGCCCCAACTTGGCCCCTGTTGCAGCAAGTCGAGCTTCTCCAGCGTCTCCAGGCTGGCGCGCTGAACGATGTCGCCCGCCCGCAGAATCGTCTCGCCTTTCTCAATCGTGCGCATCGTCGGCGGGACCGAGGCGAGAGCGGCGCGCCGCGCCCCCTCCGTCGCTGTTTGGTCCAGCAGCGTGTTGGGCTGGAGGAAACGGCCCGCGTACTCCGACGCAGCATTGGCAAGGCTTTCGGGCAGCGTGAGATCGCTTAAACTGGGCAGCAGGCGCCGGACATCGGCAACCTGGTCTTCCCGGATGGATTGGCGCATCGCCGCCTCAAGCAGCCGGAGCGTCTCGGTCTTGATACGCTGCCAGTCACCGTCAGACGCGCTCAGCGTAAGGTTTTCTACTGCGGGCGGCAGGGTCTTCAGCTCCGCCACGCCCTGCAACATGGCGATCTTTTCCTCGGTCGTCGCCTTGGGGTTGTTACGCACCCAGTCAATTGTGTCCAGCACCTCTGTGGCCCGCTTGATGGCCTGACGGGTCAGGCGCACGTCCGGCGGCAGATAGACCGGGCTGACCGTTTTCAACGCCGCCGCCCGCGCGTCCTCCGTCGCCACTGCGCTCTCGTACTGTATCTTGCGCGGGGCGCGAATATCCGTCGGGCTGACATCGCCCTCCTTGAGCTGCACCTGGCTAATCCAGTTCGGCGCAACAAGAGCGGCGGTCAGCCCAAGGGTGAGAGCTAGCGCCAGCCCGATGGCCCGGATGATCGGCCAGCGATGCCCTTCTTTAAAAAAGGGAGGCAGCCCGAGGTGTGTCATGCCGCCTCCACGTTTGTCTGCATCGTATACTCCACACATTGCCTAAGAGACAGAACCAGGGCCATGTCCAGCCCTGGTTATTTCTTCTCAAGCAATCCCCGTACCACTTCATTGATGACGCGGCCATCGGCTCGGCCCCGCAGTCGGGGTGTCAGAACCTTCATAACCTGGCCCACCTGGGAAACCCCGGTGGCGACAACTTCGGCGATAGCCTGCTGCGCGGCGACCTCGATCTCCTCCCGCGTCATTTGCTGCGGGAGATAGGTCTGCAAAATGGCGATCTCCGCCTCTTCGTTGGCCGCCAGATCGGGGCGATTGCCGCGCGTGTACTCGGCCACGGCGTCGCGGCGCTGCTTGACCTCACGTTGAACCACGGCCAGGGCCTCGTCCGGCGTCAAAGCCAGGGCAGCGTCATCGAGCACGACTGGCGCATCGCCCAGGTCGCCACCGCGCCGCTTCTTTTCTTTGTCAACCGCTGTGGCGCGCTTGTCTTCCGCCGCGCGTTGGAGCGCTGCGCGCAACCCGCGTAGCGTCGTCTTGCGCATCTCATCGTGCTCGCGCATCGCGGTTTTCAAGTCATTGGCAAGCCGTTCGTTCAGGTCGTCTGCCATAACGCTGTCCATCCCTGTCGCTTATAACTCATGAATATTTGGGCGACCTATTATATGCCCGCTCTTCTGTCGGTCAAGAATTTTACAGGTCACTCGCAGTGGGCTTGCTGTCGTTTCCCCTGCGAGTGGTTGTTGGGTATACTTGGAGACTCCAAACACAAACACGCTGTTCCCTCACATCATCAGGAGAGCTAATGCCCGCGACCGTTACCGCCGCCCCCCGCCGCACCTCAGTGGACAATGACTACGCCGAACTAAAACGCCTCGTTCGAGAGCGCGGGCTGTTAGACAAGCAGCCGCGCTACTACACCTTCAAGATACTGCTCACGTTGGCCCTATTTGCGCTCAGTTTCCTGATTCTCTTTGCCGTCGACAATTTCTGGGTTCAAATGCTCAACGCCGTCTACCTCGGCATTATGTCGACGCAGATTGGCTTCCTGGGCCATGACCTCGGCCACGGCCAGATATTCAACTCTGCGCGCCGCAATGGCTTCTACGGCCTGCTCGCCGGGAATCTGCTCCTCGGCATGAGCCGGTCATGGTGGGTTAACAAGCACAACGCTCACCACAGCAACCCCAACGTCGAGGATATGGACCCCGACATCGACATCCCCATTCTCGCTTTCAGCGAGGAAGAGGCGCAGAGCAAGCAGGGCCTCCTACGCAGTATCGTGCGCTACCAGGCGTACTACATCCTACCCATTACGTCGCTCCAGGCGTTCGGCATGCACAACGTTACCCTTCAGACCCTCTTGCGCGGCAAGTCCGAGGACTGGAAGATTGAGCTGACGCTCGTGCTCGTACACTTCTTCCTATACTTCGCCCTGGTGTTCATGGCGCTGCCGTTCTGGTGGGCCGTCGCGTTCATCATCCTGCACAAAGTCGTCTTCGGCGTCTACAACAGCTCGGTCTTCGCGCCCAACCACAAGGGAATGCCCGTCCTGCCGAAAGACACGCCGCTGGACTTTCTGCGCAAGCAGGTGCTCACGTCTCGCAACATCATCGCCCATCCGGTGACCGATTTCTGGTACGGCGGGCTGAACTACCAGATCGAGCACCACCTGTTCCCTAGCATGCCGCGCAACAAACTCTCCCAGGCGCAGCCCATCGTCGTCGAGTTCTGCCGCGCCCGGGGCATCAGCTACCACGAGACGACGGTGCTCCAGTCGTACCGCGAGATCCTGGAGCATCTGCACGAAGTCAGCGCGCCGCTGCGTACCGAAGGCGCATCCGCAACAGCGTAGCCAGCTGTCGCTCTGAGCGCAACCGGCTGTCACTCTGAACGTAGCGAAGAGTCCCCACGCCTCACGGGATGCTTCGCCCCGCTCAGCATGACAAAGCGGCTGTAAGCCGGGTTCAGGTGGGCGGCCAGGCCATGCGCCGCCCACCTAGCACGTGGAAGTGGACGTGCCAGACGTGCTGACCACCCCCCGCGCCGACGTTATCCAGCACCCGATAGCCGCTGTCGGCGATGCCCGTTTCGAAAGCGGCTCGCTTGCACGCCAGAACCAGCCGCCCGGCCAGGCCAACGTCGTCGTCGGTTAGGTCGTTGAGCGTGGCGATGTGGCGGTTGGGGATAACCAGGACGTGGGTCGGCGCCGCCGGGTGAATGTCGAAGAAAGCCGTCACGTCGTCGTCGCGGAATAGGATCTTCGCCGGAGCCTCACCAGCGGCAATCTTACAGAAAATGCAGTCCATGCTTTGCCCCCTTACGACCCCCTAGAACATCGTATTGTTGTTGGCCGAGTGTTCAGGAATAATCTGAAGCACGTCCCAGTGCTCGACAATTTTGCCCTGGTCATCGAAGCGAAAGATGTCGATACCCGCGTAATCGTTGTCACCGGGCCATTGTTGGTAGCAGTGCAGAACGACGTAGTTGCCCTCGGCAATCGCCCGTTTGAAGGTAACGTGCTTGCCGGGATACTCCTGCGCCATCCGCGTGAAATACTCGATGAATGCCTCTTTGCCATCCCCTACGTGTGGGTTGTGCTGAATGTAGACATCGCCTGAGTACTGCTCAATCGCCTCAACAGGTTTGCCCTGGTTGAACATCAAGTCGTAGAAGGTCATTGCCGTCTGTTTGTTGCGCTCGAGCTGTTCGGTCATGCTGCCTTACCTCCTGTGTGCGTCAAGAGTAGCACGGGCAGCACGGCGCGTCAAAGGGCGCATTCCTTGCCGCCGCCCTTTGACGCGCCTATACTTCTATACTGATTGGCGTCATTGCGAGCACAGCGAAGCAATCCCTGCCCCTGTTAAGGACCGGCCAGCACACGAAAGCGTGCAATTTCATCGGACGAGGGATTGCTTCGTCGTCCTGCCGTCCTCCTCGCAATGACGGTCTGACTTGCTCATTCTGTGCACTTGCTGGATCGCGAGGACTTATGGCGCGGATTATTCTCTATACGGGTAAAGGGGGCGTGGGCAAGACGAGCGTTTCGGCGGCAACCGCTGTGCGCTGCGCCGACATGGGCTATCGCACGATTGTCCTGAGCACCGACGCGGCCCACTCCCTCGGCGACTCGTTTGACATCCCTCTAGGCGCGACCCCCACCCCGATTGCGTCGAAGCTATGGGGACAGGAAATCGACGTTCTCCACCAGATGGACGAGTACTGGGGCACTGTCCAGGATTACCTGTCGGGCATTCTCGTCTGGCGCGGTGCAGACGGCCTGCTGGCCCAGGAAGCGAGCGTCTTGCCAGGCATGGAAGAGCTGGCGAGCCTGCTCCAGATTACCCATCTGTATGCCAGCGGCGAGTACGACGTCATCATCGTCGATTGCGCGCCAACCGGCGAGACGCTCAAGTTCCTGTCCTTCCCTGAGGCAGCGCGCTGGTATCTGGCCCAGATCTTCCCCTTCCAGCGCAAGATGGCGCAGTTGGCGGGGCCTCTCATTCGCGCCATGACCGACATCCCGACGCCAGACGACGACGTCTTCGAGTCCATCAAGCAGCTTCTGCTCCAGCTCGACAAGATGAACGCGCTGCTCACGAACCCGACGATCTCCTCGACGCGTATCGTGCTCAACCCGGAGAAGATGGTCGTCAAGGAAGCGCAGCGCACGTTCACCTATCTGAGCCTCTACGGCTTCCCCACCGACGCCATCATCTCGAACCGCATTCTACCTCAGGCTGTCAACGACGCCTACATGCAGGGCTGGAAGGACATGCAGGAGAAGTACGGGCAGCTTGTAGACCAGGCGTTCGCGCCGCTGCCCATCTTCAAAGTGCCTCTGTTCGAGCAGGAGATGGTCGGCGTCCCCATGCTGCGCAAGATGGCGAAGACCATCTACAACGACGTGGACCCGACGAAGGTGCTCTACCAGGGGCAGCCGCAGACAATCTCGGCTTCCAATGGCGGGTATGACCTGCGCTTGCGCCTGCCCCTTGTGGACCGCCGCGCCGTGGACCTGGGGCGCTTCGGCGACGAGCTGGTCATCGACATCGGCAACTTCCGCCGCAATCTCATCCTGCCCCGCGCCCTCGCCGGCCTCGATGTGGCGCGCGCCGGCTTCGAGGGCGACACGCTGGTGGTCCACTTCGCCGAGCCAGAGGGCAAGGCGGCTGAGAAAGCCTAGCTGAACTTCAACGGTTATTGTTCGCGCCGCTGCACGTCGCGGTGGCGAAGGTAGACCCAGACACCAGCGCCGGTCAGGCTGAGCGCCGCCAGCACCAGCGTCGGCGGCAAGGGGCGCTCGCTCCACGGATAGCTCGTCCACTCCGGCAGATGCCGCCGCGCCGACTCCACCCACAGCTCGGCGTCCTCGCGCCAGGCCGCCAGCATAGGGAGCGGCGCTTCGAGACTGCGTGCCCGCGCCGCGTCGAGCAATTCCTGCTTTAGCTGGAGGCGAAACACCGGGTTGGGGTAGACCGGCCCTAGGATAACGTGGACGCGGGCGGCCAGCCGCATCAGCTCCGACAGATCGCTATCCGCGTCGGGGAAAAGGGTCAGTAATTCATCCGTCGCATCCTGGCCCTGGTTGAGGCGGTCGGCGTGGGCAGCGAGAATTTCCGCCTTCACGTGCTCATCCATGATCTTTCCTTTGAAGGGCGCCTTGCTCGACCGTCATGCGTCGAACCGCCGCGCCTCAACGTTCCACCCGCGACGTTCCAGTTCCTCGCGCAGTGACAGCAGCGTTCGGTGATACAGCGACTTCACGGCCCCTTCACTGCGGCCCAGGCGGTGCGCGATTTCCGCGTTCGACAATCCTTCGCTGAACTTGAAGAGCAGCAGCGTTTGCCGATCCACCGGTAGGCTGTGGATGGCGGCCATCAGCACCGCCTCTTCCTCGGCCACTTCAGCGGCGTTCTCCGGCAGCGGCTGGCGGCTGGGCACTAGCTCGTCCAAAACCACAAGGGGGCGGCGGTGCTGGTCGCGGTGCCAGTTCGCCACAAGGTTATGCGCGATGCGGAACAGCCACGCCGAGAAGGGCACGCCGCGGTCCACGTACGCGCCGAGGTTGACGAGCGCCCGCTGGAACGCGCGAGACGTCAGGTCCTCCGCATCATCCTGGTTCCCGACGCGGTGGAAGATGTAGCTATACACCTTGTCCACGTAGCGCTCATACAGCTGGCCGAACGCGCTGGGGTCGCCTTTCGCCATCTGCACGAGCTGTTCCTCGGAATCGCTCACCGATCCCCCTGGGCGTTCTGTGGTATATAACACCTTCATCGTCGCTTAGTTGCGTGACCAGGACACGCCATAGTCGCACAATGTCATGGCGGCGCTACACAATGACTTTGACGCCGTCGGTAGCCCGCGTCACGTAGACGGGCGGCTCCTGCCCCGTGGCCGCGCGATACTTCTCGGCGACTGTGCGCTGGAACTCCGGGACAGCCTCGTCGGCAACCAGGCCGACCGTCGCGCCGCCAAACCCGGCCCCCGTCATCCGCGCGCCATAGACGCCCGGCACACTGCGGGCAATCTCGACGAGCAAGTCGAGGCGGGGATGGCTCACCGCGTAGTCGTCGCGCAGGCTGGCGTGGGAAGCGTCCATCAGCCGCCCCACTGTCTCGATGTCGCCCCGCTCCAGCGCATCTACGGCATCGAGCACGCGGGCATTCTCGCTAACCACGTGGCGGGCACGCTTCTTCAGTAGCTCCGGCAGGTCAGCCGAGCGAGTCTCGAAGTCATTCCAGTCCACGTCGCGCAGGCTTGCCGCGCCCATGCGCCGCGCCGCCTCAGCCGTCTCCGCCCGGCGGGCATTGTACTCTGAATCGACGAGGCCGCGCTTGACGTTCGTGTCGGCAATGACGATGCTGACACCGGACGGCAGCGGGACGAGGCGGTAGCTCAAGTCGCGCGTGTCGATGAGGAGCGCGTGGTCGGCGCGGCCCAGGGCGACGATGAACTGGTCCATGATGCCACTGGCAACGCCCACCCATTCGTTCTCGGCGCGGCGAGAGAGGACGGCGAGCTGCGCCCGGTCGACTTCGAAACCGCCAATGCTCGCCAGCGTCCAGCCCACGCCCACCTCGATGGCCGCTGACGAGCTAAGACCCGCTGCCGTGGGAACGTCGCTCGCCAGGACGATGTCGGCGGCGCGAAGGGCGTAGCCCGCCTCCTGGAGCGCCCACGCGACACCGCGCGGGTAGTCCGCCCAGCCCTTGGTGTGGCCGATGTCGCGGATGCTGAACTCGTCGCCGCTGCCCATCGTTGTCGAATACAGCCGCGCCGTGTCGTCCTGGCCTGGGCGAGCAGCGAGAATAATCTGCCGCTCGATGGCGATGGGCAGCACGAAGCCGTCATTGTAGTCGGTGTGCTCGCCAATCAGGTTCACCCGTCCCGGCGAGCGGACCCACACTGTCGGCTCGCCCCCGAACCGCTGCTCGAACGCCTGGGCCACGTCGGCCTTTAGCTGCTGGACGCCTGGCGTCTCGGTCACGCTGTCCTCCCCTGGGTATAGTGCGTCTCGCCGACCTCGCGCAGCCGCTCGGCGGCGGTCTCGGCGGTAATGTCGCGCTGAGCCTCGCCCAGCATCTCGAATCCCACCATGAACTTGCGCACAGTCGCCGAGCGCAGCAGCGGCGGGTAGAAGTGGGCGTGCAGGTGAGCCGCTTCGCCGTTGTTGCCCTTCGCCCGCTGGTGGAAGCCCATCGAGTATGGGAACGACGTCGAGAAGACATTGTCGTAGCGCGTCGTCACCCGATGGACGATATCGGCCAGGGCGTCGCGCCCCGCAGCGTCGAGATCACTAATCGTACCGACCGGCTCGCGGGCAATGACCAAGGTTTCGAACGGCCACACTGCCCAGAATGGGACGACGGCGAGGAAGTAGTCGTTGGCGCAAACAACGCGCTCCCCCTGGGCCTCCTCCAGCGCCGCGTAGTCTTCGAGCATGGACCGACCGTGCCACGCCCGGTACTCGGCCAGCGCCGCCAACTCTCGCGCTGGTATCGACGGAACGTGCTCGGTAGCCCAGATTTGCCCGTGGGGGTGGGGATTGCTCGCGCCCATCATCGCGCCGCGATTCTCGAACACCTCGACGTGCCCCACCCACTCATAGCCAATCAGCTCATCGTACTGCGCCGCCCATGCATCCACCACCTGACGTATGGAAGGTTGGTCCATGACGGCGAGGGTGAGGTCGTGGCGCGGCGAGAAGCACAATACGCGGCACGTGCCGCGAGCGCCCTCGGCCCGCAGCAAGTCGCCATTTGACCAAACGTCGTTGGGCGAATCCGGCAACAAAGCGGGGAAGTCATTCGTAAATACGTATGTGGATGTGTAGTCGGGGTTCCGCTCGTTGTTGGCCCGCGTATTGCCCGGACAGAGGTAGCAGGTCGGGTCATACGTGGGACGATGCTCCGGCGGCGGGGTCTCTACCTGGCCCTGCCAGGGGCGCTGCGTGCGGTGGGGAGAGACGAGGACCCACTCTCCCATCAACGGGTTAAAACGACGATGCGGGCTGCTCGAAAAAAAGTTTGTCATGTCTCACCTGACCTTACGATATACCACTAATATGCGGTTATTATAATGGTCGGTGAGAGCCGCGCAAGTGGAAACGGTTGCTAAACAGAGGGTCCGACCTTATAATTGCAGTGTATCTGACAGGAGTAGGAGATAACGTCAATGAGCTCCCAAGGCCCAGCATCCCAGCAAGGCAAAGGTAACATATTCGGAGAACTGTGGACGGATATCCGCCTCGCATGGCGGCTGTTCCGCGACTCGGAAGTGCCGTGGTATTTGAAGATCATTCCCATCCTGGGGATTCTGTACGTTGTTTCGCCCATCGACGTCATCCCCGACTACCTTCCGATCATCGGTCAGGCGGACGACGTGGCGCTGATCGCCTTCGCCATCACGTGGTTCATCAAGCTCTCGCCCGAGGACCGCGTGGACATGCACCGTCGCGCCCTACGGGGTGAGCCAAGCCCTACGGATGGCCGCACGATTGACGGTACGTACAAGTCCTGAGCACTGTGGAAATCGTCCGCCGCGTAGAGCGAAGCGATGGGCTGGGCTTGCAGCCCGTCTATACTGCAGCCCGTCTATACTTATGATGCTCGGAAGGCGTATCTGATAGAGTTGACGTTGGTAAGGGCACTCAACCTTCGATTAAGCCCGACGGTCAAGGGGCGGTTCCGTTGGAGGCCCGTGTGACAGTGGCAGCGCGCAAGTTTGGACTGCGAGACGTGCCTCTCGTGCAAGGTCTACAACGCTCCGGCGCTCATCTTGACCTGGAAAGCGCCGTCGTAGACCCTCTGTGGCCCCTCTCGGCGGCCTTGCGGAATTACTATCGCCCCTTCGGAGGACAGTGGCGGTCAACCTACGTCCTCAACGGGCGGGAGCAACGGCAGCGCCTGCGTGGGTTCGTGCAAACGGGAATTCGCGCTTCGCGCCAGGAAGTTGACATCCTCTTCATTGCCCCGGCCCTGGCAACCACGGACGGAGCGACAGCTGAGGTTTGGCGGCGCTTGCTGCTCCACGCGACCAAGGAGGCGGGCGCACAGGGGCGGCAACGGCTCTTCGCCAAGCTCCCCACGGGAGACACTGACGCGATTGAAGCGTTTCGCAGCGCCGGCTTTGTCGTCTACGCCCAGGAGCACGTTTTCCGCCTCGACCGGCTGCCCACGCCCCCTGGCCCGGTTCTGAGCGTCCGACCGATGGAGCGGCGCGACAACTGGGGTGTTCAGCGCCTGTTCTGCCACGCGGCGCCGCGCGCCGTGCAGCAGGTCGAGTGCCTGCCCGGCAGCGCGTGGCACGTCCCCCAGATCGCCTCGCGTCGCCGCTCCCAACGATATGTCTGGGAGCACATGGCCGAAGTGCGTGGCTACATGAGTCTACGGCGCGGTGTACACGGTCACTGGCTCAAAGTTGTCGTGGACGACGACGACGAGCGCTTGGCCGACAGCTTGGTAAAGCAGGCGCTGCACCAGGTTGGCCCAAGCTTGCGGCCTATCTACTGCGGCGTGCGCGGCTACGAGCCGGTCGTGCAGCACACGTTGCAGCGCCTCGGCTTTCGCTTGCAGGCATCACTCTTGTTACTGGTCAAGGCAACGGTTGCGCCTGTCAAGGAACCCGCGCTCAATTGGCTGGCCGTACCGGAGCGCGGCGTCGAGATCGCCTCCACGGCCTCGAACCTCCAGACAACCACCGCGCCGCGACGCCCCCTTTCCCCCGAAAGGCGGCCCGGCGGCGCTTGAAGTAGACCGAGATGGACGGGGCGGCCTGCCACGACACTGGGCCGCTGCCGGGGAACTAAGAATGCAAAACGAGATGACGGATGACCTGGACGCTTTGTGTAGCGTTTTACCGCCGCGAATCCGAGACCAGATCAACGCCGTAGACGACAAAGACGACTTGCTCGAAATGGTGCTCGACCTTGGCCGCCCCGCCGAGGCACGCTTCGTCGACCGCGAGATTACCCTAGGCTCGGAAGAAGTTAGCCAGGAGGATATTGACTACGTCGTCGCCCGCATCGGCGACTTTGGCGAGGACAACCGCGCCGGCATCGAGCGCACCCTGCACCGCATCTCCGCGATTCGCAACCGCAAGGGCCGTATCGTCGGCCTGACGATGCGCGTGGGCCGCGCCATCATGGGCACGATTGACATCATCACCGACATCGTCACTGGGGGCCAGAGTGTGCTCCTTTTAGGCAAACCGGGCGTTGGTAAAACTACGATGCTGCGCGAGGTAGCTCGCATTCTGAGCGAGAGCCGCCGCGTCGTCATCGTGGACACGTCGAACGAGATTGGCGGCGACGGCGACATCCCGCATCCGGCCGTCGGCCGGTCGCGGCGCATGCAGGTCTCGACCCCGATGCTCCAACACGAGGTGATGATCGAAGCCGTCGAGAACCACATGCCCCAGGTCATCATCATCGACGAGATTGGGCGGGAGCAGGAGGCCGAGGCGGCGCGCACCATCGCCGAGCGTGGGGTCCAGCTCATCGGTACGGCCCACGGCCAGACCCTCGCCAACCTCATGAACAACCCCACGCTGGCGGACCTGGTCGGCGGCATTCAGACGGTCACCCTCTCCGACGAGGAGGCGCGGCGGCGCGGCACGCAAAAGTCGGTGCTCGAGCGCATGGCCCCACCGACCTTCGACGTCGTCGTGGAAATCCAGGACTGGGAGCACCTGACCGTCCACCCCAATGTTGCCGAGGCGGTTGACAGCATCCTGCGTGGGCGGCCGGCCCCGGCCGAGCTGCGCTACCGCGACGAAGACGGCGATGTGAAGGTCCAGCGCACGACCCTCCAGCCACCCACGCGACAGACGGTCGGGCGCAGCACCGCGCCGCAGCATGTTGTCGACGACGAGGTTGACGACTTCGAGGCGGCGATGTCGGCGCCGCGTGGCACAGCGCTTCCGCCACTTGAGGCGCACCGCCGTAGCATTCGCGCCTACCCCTACGGCATCAGCCAGAACCGGCTGCGACAGGCGTCCAAGTCCCTGGAGCTGCCCATCATCATCGTCGACTCATTGCGCGACGCCGATGTCCTGCTGACGCTCAAGAGTTACTACCGCAAGCGGCCGCAGGCCATCACCGAGGCCGAGCAATCGGGTATTCCAGTCTACGTTCTGCGCAGCAACTCAGCTGCCCAGATCGAAAGCGCGTTGGCGGACGTATTCGGCCTGGAGGTCCGAGCGGACCCTTTCGACTTGGCCATGCGCGAGGCTCAGAGCGCAATCAATGACATACTGCGGGGCAGTCGGTCGATGGTGGAGCTAAAGCCGCAGAACTCGTTCATTCGCCGCCAGCAGCACGAGCTGGCCCGCTCGGCGAAGCTGTATTCCCAGAGCAGCGGCCAGGAACCGAGGCGGCGGGTGCGCATCTACCGCAGCGACGGGCGCTGACATGGCGACGGACGCACGCGGCCTGTTCATCACCTTCGAGGGCGCCGAAGGCAGCGGCAAGAGCACTCAGGCGCGGCAGCTCGCCTTGTCACTTCAGCAGGCCGAGCTGCCGGTCATGTTCACCCGCGAGCCGGGCGGCACGCCCATCGCCGACCAGATTCGCCACGTCATCCTGACCCCGGAGAACACGGCCATGGACTCGGCGGCCGAGGTGCTGCTCTACTCGGCATCTCGAGCGCAGCACGTCGCCGAACGCATCCGCCCGGCTCTGGCGCGCGGCGCGATCGTCGTCTGCGACCGCTTCGCCGACTCGACCCTAGCCTACCAGGGGTATGGGCTGGGCCTCGACCTGGCGGTTTTGCGCGCCATCACCACGTTTGCGACGGGCGGCCTGACTCCGAACCTCACTCTCTACCTTGACTGCCCGGTCAACGTCGGCCTTGGCCGCAAGCGCGACGCCGCGCAGCAGGGCGGTGAGTGGAATCGCCTTGACCGCAAACCTATCGAATACCACGAGCGCGTGCGCCAGGGCTACCTCGCGCTGGCCTCCGCTGAACCCCACCGCTGGCGGGTGATCGACGCGACGGGAGATGTTGAAACCGTACAGACTGCCGTGCTCGCCGCTGTCGCACCCTGCCTGGAGGCGCTATGGCAACCGCCCCTGCTCCCATAACGAAACTCGTCATCGCCATCATCCACCGTGATGATGCGCCTGGCCTAGTGAACGCGCTGAGTAAGCGGGGCCACTCCGCGACGGTCGTCAGCACCACGGGAGGCTTCCTGCGTGAAGGCAACTCGACGGCCCTTATCGGCACGAGCGACGCCAACCTCTCCGAGGTGCTGCGCGTCGTCAAGACCAATGCCCACGCCCGCAGCCAGTACGTCAGCCCGCTGCCGCCGGTCGTCGAGCCGGGCGAGCTGTACATGGCCCAGCCGGTCGAGGTCGAGGTGGGCGGCGCCGTCGTGTTCGTCCTCGACGTCGAGCGGTTCGAGCGCTACTGAACGACAGCGGGACGCCCTCAGAGGCATCCCGCTGTTTTCTTACTTCCGGCCTACGTTGTGCTATACTTACCCCAGATCATCCAGACCTGGCGACAGGTCCCCTTCACCGCCGAAGTCGGGCATCGATGCCTCGATCGACTCTGGGCTTTCGCCCGCCTCCAAACGGTCGACCATCTCGTTGAACTCCGGGCCAAGTTCCTCGCCCATTTCACTGCCCATCCGCCGCATCCAGCGCCCGAGACTTGCCGGGTCGTTTTCGTCCACTCCGCTCAGACTCGATGGGTCAGCCAGGGCTTCCATCCGGCTCTCTTCCGACCGCAATTGAGCGACACGCGAAATCAAGCGTCGGGTCGCCGTGCTCTCGCAATACTTGCAGGGTGGCGCGACAGGAGCATCAAAGGTTCGCACCAACAAAGTGAATTTGCGCCGACACGTGGCGCAGCGATACTCGTAGAGTGGCATGGTCTCATGTCTCGCATTTTGCCAAAGATAATCTTTCCACAAAGTATAACACGACTCCCGCGCAAAGTCACCTGGCTCGAGGCCGCGCAGCCGCATTCGCTGAGATTTATCCGCCCGGAGCAATACAGATGACCAATCGTTCCATCGAGCTTACCAATCACCGCCAGGACAGTGTCCAGCCTATCCTCGACCAAGTGGATGGGGTGACCGGCCTGCCAGCGCACGTTCGCCAGCCCCACCCGCTGCTCATCGTCATCTCAGGGCCGTCGGGCGTAGGTAAGGACAGCGTTCTGCAGCGCATGAAGGAGCGTGAGGTCCCGTTCCACTTCGTCGTGACGGCGACGGACCGCCCCCGTCGCCCGAACGAGGTCCACGGGCGCGACTATCTCTTCGTCACGACCGAGGTGTTCGAAACCATGATCCGCGCCAATGAGTTGCTCGAGCACGCCGTCGTCTACGGCCACTACAAGGGCATTCCCAAGCAGCAGGTGCGCGACGCTTTCCGCAGCGGCCTCGACGTGGTGCTGCGCATTGACGTGCAGGGCGCTGAGACCATCAAGCGCCTCGTGCCCGAAGCCCTGCTCATCTTCCTCGCCGCGTCGGACCTGACCGAGCTGATGGAACGGCTCATCGCCCGCAAGACCGAGACATCGGCGGACCTGGCAAAGCGCATGGCGACGGCTCAGGCCGAGATGAAGAAAGTCGACTTGTTCGACTATGTGGTCATCAACCGCGACGACCGCCTCGACGAGACTGTTGACCTGATCGCCTCGATTGTGGCGGCCGAGCACGCCCGCGTCCACCCGCGCAACTGCCGCCTGTGAGACCGTCGTAGCCGCCAGCGCCTCATGTACGCCGAAATCGCCGTCAACGTGCCGATGGGCAGCTGGACCGGCGGCGAAGGCGCTCCGCCGGCCGCCTATCACTACAGCGTCCCGCCCGACCTGGCCGCCGCCCTTGCGTCCGGCCACCTCGTCCGCGTGCCGTTCGGCGCACGCCCCGCACTCGGCATTGTCCTCAGCCTGACCGAAACTAAGCCCACGTTGAAAGACGGCGCGCGCATCCGCCCCATTGACGACCTGGTTGACCCCACACCGGCGCTGACCCAGGCTCAAATCCAGCTTGCCTTCGCCCTGGCCGAGGACACTCTGGCCCCCCTCGCCGAAGTCGTCTGGACGATGGTCCCCGCCGAGCTAGACAAGAAAGCCCACCTGATGGTCGAGGCTGTCCCCGACGCGCCAGCAGGGCGGCTTGGTCCGGTCCAGACGGCGCTGCTGGCGACGCTGCGCGAGCAGGGCCGGATGCGCCAGGAACGCTTGCTCGACTCCGTTGGCAGCCGCCCGACCCAGTCCCTCAACGGTCTCGTCGACGCGGGACTTGTTCGGCGCTGGTGGGCGCTGGAAGAGCCGGGGATGCGCCCGCGCACAACACGCATCGTCTGCCTCGCTGTGGACAGCAATGCCGTCGCCGACGTGCTGCCAACGCTTGGCAAGGACAGCCCCGAGGCGCGCGCCCTCGCCTGGCTGGCCGCGAGCGACGATCCTCTCCCCTCGCTCGCCGCGCTGCGCGCTGCCACGAGCGCCGCGCCGGCTGCACTTCGCAACCTGGCCGAGCGCGGCCTGATTGGGCTGACGGAGGAGCGTACCTTGATCGGCCTCCGCGTCCCCCGCGCTCGCGCGTCGCGCCTGCTGGCCGATGGCGCCGGTGGGGACAAGGCCCGAGCCCACGCGCTAACGCTGCTCCTCGCCGCGCCTGTCCCGCAGGAGATTAGCCATCTCGAAGCGCAAGGGGCAACCACGGCGGCGCTGGCGAGCCTCGAAGCCGACGGCGTCGTGGAGCGCGTGCGCGAGGAGGCGTGCGCCTTCCTGACGATCCCGCCGGAGGATGTCCCGGCGGCCCTGACCGAGCTGCGGCGCAGCGGCGGGCAGACGCGACTCCTGGAGCGCCTGGCCGCCAACGGCGCGGAGATCGACGTCAGTCTCCTGCTGGCCGAAACGAGCGCAAAACCGGCTGACCTGCGCGCGCTCGAAGCGCGGGGGGTGGTGCGCATCGAGGAGCGCCCGGCCTGGCGCGACCCACTGGCCGGCAAGAGCTTCGTCCTCACGTCGCCGCCAACGCTGACCCACGACCAGGCGCAGGCGTGGGCTGCCATCGCCCAGGCCATGCAAGGGCCGGACACGGCGCGGGCCTTTCTGTTGCACGGCGTGACCGGCTCCGGTAAGACTGAAATCTACCTGCAAGCGGTCGCGGAGGCGCTGCGCCAGGGGAAGCAAGCTCTCATTCTCGTGCCGGAGATCTCGCTGACGCCGCAAACCGTCCGGCGCTTCGCCGCGCGCTTCCCTGGCCGCGTCGCCGTCTGGCACTCGCACCTCACGCCCGGCCAGCGCTACGACACCTGGCAGCGGGTGCGGGCGGGTGAAGTAAGCGTTGTCATCGGCTCCCGCTCCGCCTTGTTCGCTCCCCTTCCCCGCGTCGGCGTGGTTGTCGTGGACGAGGAGCACGATCCCTCCTACAAACAAGACAACGTCCCTCGCTATCACGCCCGCGACGCCGCCCTGCGCCTCGGCGCCATCGCAGGCGCGGTGGTCATCCTGGGGAGCGCGACGCCGGACGTCGAGACCTTCGCCCGCGCCGAGCGCGGCGAACTCACGCTGCTCCGCCTCCCCCGCCGCGTCCTCGGCCACCGCCAGGCCGTCGCCGAGCACACAGCGCGATTGGGCCTCACTGATACGGGCGCGATGCATCCGCTGTCCGGCGATGTCCTCTACGCCGACTTGCCGCCGGTCGAGATCGTGGACCTGCGGGGCGAGCTGCGCGCGGGCAACACGAGCATCTTCAGCCGCAGCCTGCGCAGCGCCCTGACCGAGACGCTGGAGCGGCGGCAGCAGGCCATCCTGTTCCTCAACCGGCGCGGCGCAGCCAGCTTCGTCATGTGCCGCGATTGCGGCTACGTGGTCGCGTGCGCCCGCTGCTCGTCGCCGCTGACGTTCCACGCCGTTGGCGCCTTGCTGGCCTGCCACCACTGCGGCCACCGCCAGCCGCCGCCGACCGTCTGCCCGCAGTGCCGCTCCGAGCGCATCAAGCACTTCGGCGTCGGCACGCAACGCATCGAGGAGACCATCCACACCCAGTTCCCGGACGCGCGCGTCATCCGCTGGGACCGCGATACGACGCGCGGCCGCAGCTCCCACGGCGATTACCTGGACGCCTTTGTGCATGGCGAGGCCGACGTCCTTGTCGGCACACAGATGATCGCCAAGGGCCTCGACCTGCCGCTGGTGACGCTCGTCGGCGTCGTAAGCGCCGACGTGGGCCTGCACCTGCCGGACTTCCGTTCCGCCGAGCGCACGTTCCAGATTCTCACCCAGGTAGCGGGGCGCGCTGCTCGCGGCCCGCTGGGTGGCCGCGTCATCATCCAGACGTACACGCCGGAGCACTACGCCATCCAGGCAGCGGCGCGCCACGACTACGAGGCCTTCTACGAGACAGAGATGACCTTCCGCCAGGCCGCCGACTACCCGCCGTTCACGCGGCTGGCGCGCCTCCTCTACACCGACCCAACATGGGAGCGGGCGCGGGGCGAGGCGGAGGGGCTGGGGGCGCGGCTAGTGCAGTACATTCGCCGCCAGGGCTTCCCCAACACGTCTCTCATCGGCCCGGCCCCGGCGTACTTTGGACGCGAGCGCGGCGAGTTCCGCTGGCACATCGTTTTGCGCAGCCCCGAGCCGGGGCGAATCCTGCGGGGCTTCTTTGCCGCCGACCGCCTGCCCTACGGCTGGCGCATCGACATAGACCCCGTGAGCCTGCTATAAGACGCAACCGCGCCGGACACAAAGGAAAAAGCCGGGTGGAGTCACCCGGCCTCCTCTTTCCCTTTATGTAACGTCGATTTCCGGTGGCCCCGTTCACGGCAAGGCGGGGATGACGGCGGTCGTGGTCTCAGCGGGAGGAGCCGTCAGCCGCCCATAGGCCAGCGTCCATAGCGTCTCGTAGAACACCACCCACAATGTGCTGAGCGCCGCTCCCAGGATCAGTAGCAGGAAGAAGCCAGGGACAGCCGCGACAATGGCTGGCCCCCACAACTGAGTGGCGGCGTAAGCTGCGATAGCGGGGGCAAGCATGACAATGAGGGCGAAGATACCCAGCGCCACGAGCAGGATAATGCCCCACACAAACCCCAGCGCGACCTCGATGACGACCAGGATGAACAGGTTCATCCAGTTGGCCTTGACCAGGTCCCAGGCCGCGCCCAGGCTGTCTATCACACCGTGGTCTTCCAGGACAGCGTGCCGGGTCGCCAGGTTGTAGAGCGTCGTAATCAGGAAGCTAACGACCAGCGCCAGCGGCACGACGATGAGCAGCACCAGGCAGAACACCGGAATGAGCGCTGCCGAGAACCCGCTGCGGCTTGCGGCGGCCGCGCCCGCCCCCAGACCGAAGGCGACGAAGACGCCGGCCACAATGAGGGCCAGGAATAACACGGCCAGGCCGATCAAGAAGCCGATGGCGAAGACGCGCCAGCCGAAGCGCGACCAGCCGTAATGCCAGCCGTCACGAATACTCGTTCGACCCGTCGTCTCCACCTCACCGACCATGCCGATCAGAGCGCCCCGGGACACACTCTGGATGATGACGCTCACGATAATGAGCACAAGGACGAGACAGGCAATGGCGAGACCGACGGTCAGCCAGACCCCAGCCGGAATTGAGCTGATGGCCCGACCAATCTCGTTAATGGGCGGAACACCGGATACCGGGGGGACACCGGGGGGTGTCGTAGACGGCGTAGATGGCGCGCCGCCGGACGTACCACCGGGCAATCTAAAGTTAAGGCCACCGCCCGCTCCCCCGAACAATGCCAGCAAGAAACCATACAGCCAGAGCGCCCGATGGCGCCAGGTAATCTCAAAACTGCGTGTCAACAGCGCGCCGAAATCCATGCGACCTCCTTAGGCAGTGATGCACGACAAGATCAGGTCATGCCCCTCTCTATGAGGTTATACGCAGCGTTCCCTCCTGAGGTTGTAGGGGCGCAGGGTTGACGCCTATTCGAGCGCCGGCACGCCCAACGTGCTGTAGAGGGCAATGATTTCGTCGGCAATATGAGACCACGAGTAGCGGCGCGCCGCCTGCGCCGCCCGCCGCCCAAATGCGCGGCGCAGCGGCTCGGTCTCGAGCAAGAATTCGAGACGGTCGGCCAGGATGTCTGGCCGCTGGTCCGGCACGAGGAAGCCGGTCACATTGTCCTCGACAATGTAGGACAGGCCGCCGACATCGGAAGCGATGACCGGCGTGCCGCACGCCAGCGCCTCGACGGCGACCATGCCAAAGGACTCGTAGTGGGATGGGACAACGACGGCTTCCGCCGCCGAATAATAGAGGGGCAGGCTCGATTGCTGCTGCTTCCCCAGGAACGTCACCAGGTCTTCGACGCCTAGCTTCGTACGCAACGCCTGGAGGCGGTTCATCTCCGCCGACATCTTGGCCGGGTCGTCGGTCACGTCGCCGCCGATAATCGCCAGCTCCACCTGGCCGCGTAGGTCCTGGCGGTGTTTGAACGCCAAGGCAACCGCCTCAATGAGTGTGTCGATGCCCTTGAGCGGCTCGATGCGCCCGACGAACAGGATGAGCTTGTGGTCCTCCGGCAGCCCAAGTGTCCGCCGCGCCTCCCGCTTCGGAATGGGGTGAAACAACGTGGGATCGACGCCGGCCGGGATGACGGCAATGCGGCTCGGGTCCGCCCCGTAGAGCTTCACCATCTGTTCTTTGTCCCGCGGCGTCGCGGCAACCACCCGGTCCGACCACGCCATCACCTGGGCCTCAACATAGTTGCGCATCCCGACCTCGCGCTCCTCCGGCCGCCGCGCCACCAGGTCCTTCATGCGCCCTAGAGTATGGAACATCTGCACCGTCGGCGCGGGGTACATCGGCTGGAGCGCGTGGGCCACCCAGCCCGACAGCCAGTAGTGGCTGTGATATACGTCGTAGCCGACGCCTTCGGAGGCGATGTGGCAGCGCACGCCTTCCACAAACTCTGGCAGGTAGTCCCAGATTTGCTCCTTGGGGTACGGCGACTCTGGCCCGCAGCGCATGTGGATGACACGCACCGTCGGGCCGAGGTCGGCGTCCGGAATGTGCGGAACCTCCGGGTTCTGAGAGCGGGTAAAGGCGTCTACCTGATAGCCACGCCGCCCCAGCTCACGGCTCAATTCGCGCACGTATACGTTCATCCCGCCGGTCTCTTTGCCGCCCAGCGCCGCCAGGGGACAGGTATGCACAGACAGCATGGCGATACGAGGCGACGCCTTGCCGTTCATGCGGACGCTCCCGAAATTCCCCCGCCTTTCCGCCCTCGGAATAGTAATCATGGCTTGTCGCTCTTTCTCTGCCAGATGTCGAGACGCAGGACTGACGTGTCCACCGCGCCGAAACGGTACTTGTATTCCTCGTTGCCTTGCAGGAAGTCGAAAGCCGCCAACCCGCGCTGGATAGCCGACTGGATGCACAAGGACAAAAGGACGATGCCACTACTTAGATTCGGACGTAGGGACGGATTGTACCCCGAATTGTAAATTAGCAGCCGATTGCCATAGCGCAGATTGTACATCGCCGCCGACGGCTCCCCGTCGATATATAGCATATTCAGTTCCACGTGACGGCTCATCGCCTGGGTAACGGTACGGAAGAATGCAATCATTTGCTCATCCATGAAGCGCGCTTTGTCGGTGTGGCTGAGGCGGTGCAGCACGAAGAACTGTGTCAGCGCCTCGCTCAGGCCTGGCTCTTCGGTGTAGCGCTCCACAACATGATGTGCCTCGGCCTCCATCCGCCGCAGCTTGCGCCTCACCTCGTGGCGTTGGTGCTTCCCCAGGCTATCGAGATACGCATCCCATGTCGTCGGCAGCGCAATAACCGGGCAGACATCCTCCACTGACTCGTCAGCCGGCCAGCCTTGCTCGTTGGCAAAAGCCGCTAACCGTCTCACTGTTGGAGACGCCTGGGGCACGTTCGTCAGAAGCAGACGATCCCACTCGCCGGTCATCTGTGCCAGGGTTCCGCCCAACGCCTTATAGATCGCATCCTGAGCGTCACGATGCACGACGAAGTCCAGGTAGTCGGATACCTCGACGCCGCCAGTCAATGACAGGGTGCGCGGCTGGTCGGGCGTGGCGATCAGCGACAAGGGCGCGATGCCAAGCAGATGGCCTGCATCGTCGCGCGCCGTAATGATGCGCAGTTGGCCCTCACCGAGCGTGGCCCACGATGCGGCCTGCCATTCCGGGGTCAAGAAGGGTGTGTCGGTGACGCTGTCGGCCAGCAGGCGGTTCCACTCCTCACCCAGCGTCTCGAACGCAGTTGCGTCCGTCAGGACATCCACGCGCATGGCTCCCCCTTCCCTGCCGCCGACACACGCAACGCCGCCCCACCGTATGGTGGGGCGGTCTCGTTAATCTCGTTGCCGAGGGCTGCTTCAAACACCCGCCTACGCTCGCCCGCTGCGTTATTGCGCCGGCCCCACGGTTGGGGTCAGCGACGTCTGGCCGCTGCGGTCCGCAAACGCTACCTGGCCGTACAGGTTACCAATGATCACCGTCGCAATGAAGATCGTGAACGGCAAGCCGATACCACACAATAGCGCGCCAATCAGCGCTGCCGCAATGTCCAACACCAAGCCGACTAGGACGGCAACGGCGTAATTGCCCGCGTTATCGCGGATCAGGGCGATGACAGAGCCAAGGTTGAAGGCCGCAGAAATGTCGTCACGCTGTACCCAGCGAATGATAGCCGCCGGCGTCAAAACGACGGCAAGGATGCCAAAAAGCAGGCTGAGACAGCCGAAGCATGCGACCAGGGGGCCAAGCGCCGCGTTCGGATTATTGCCCTGGGCGCCTTGACCGAGGGCACTGGTGGCCGCGAATTGACAGCAGCCAATGATGAGAAGCGGCAGGGCATAGACGAGCTGGATCACCAGTGCCAGGAGGCCGCGAACATACAGCCCACCCCAGTCATCCCACTCTGGGACTCGATTCTCGCCACGAGCCGCGAGTTTGATCGTGTCAACCTGGTAGCCAAGCACTAGGGGGAGCGTCAGCAGGATAAACATCCCTATCAGAGTAAAAATGCCCCCGAGCAACACCTTGACGATCCAGTTCGCATCGTCAAAGAGCGCTCGAAAACTACGACCGACATCCATTTCAGCCTCCTTCTGTGAGTGACAGCCTCAACGCGGCCTGGGCGGAGTATAGCATCAAGCCGCCTGCAAGCCAAGTTCGATGGTTTTGACGCTAAGAAGTTGCTACGGTTATAATCTAACCTGATATACGAACGATAGGCCGCATGGTCGCAGCAGAAGGTGGGCAATTGTATGGCAGTTCGTGAGATCGTCCTCGTTAACCAGGGTAACCCTGTCCTCCGGGAGAAGGCCCGCAAAGTGGGCAAGATCGATGAGTCAGTGCGGCGCTTGATTGACGACATGGTCGAGACCATGCGCGAAGCACCGGGTGTTGGCCTCGCCGCGCCCCAGGTGGGCGTCGGCCTGCGGGTCATCGTGGTCGAAGCGCCGGAGGACGAGGATGACCCGCAGAGTGGCAAGGTCTACGCCGTCATCAATCCGGAAATTATCAAGGCGTCGCCAGAGATGGAGGAAGGCGAGGAAGGCTGCCTCTCCATCCCCAAGATCAACGGCCTAGTCGACCGGCATGTCTGGGTCGTCGTCAAGGGCCTGGACCCGCAGGGGCGCGAGTTTCGCATCAAAGCCCGCAACTACGTCGCACGCATCTTCCAGCACGAGATTGACCACCTGGACGGCATCCTGTTCACCGACCACATCACCAGCCCGGACAAGTACTGGGAAATCGGGAAGCGCCCGCGCTCCTTGGACGAAGGCGACGCGGCGAAGCCAACGGGGGCTGCTGCGCCGGTCAAGTCGGTTTGAGGGTACGATGAAGGACATTACCGTTACTGTGCCCAACGATGTTGCTCTGGCAGTGTCACTCACACCCGAGGAGTTGGTGGCGCAAGTGCGCTTGATGGCCGCCTTAAAGATGTTTGAGCTCGGCAAGCTGTCTTCTGGCCATGCAGCAGAGCTTGCCGGCCTTACAAGAGTCGAGTTCCTGGAGATGTGCGGGCGCTACAAGGTGTCTGTGTTTAACTATGACCGTGAGGAATTGACGGATGAGCTAAAGGCTGACGTTGCTGCGATCCGGGAAACCAGTCCTAACTCATGATGGTTGTATCGAATACAGGCCCACTTATTGCCCTAGCGAAAGTTGACAAACTACTCCTGCTTGAGCAACTTTTTAGCATTGTCTACATTCCCCCTGCCGTACATCGCGAATTGCTGGCCAAACCAGGACCCGAAGCCGAGAGATTGGATTTGGCTTTAGCCACATTTGTCCGCGTGACAGAGCGACCTGTCGTGAGCGCTGCAATTGAGGTAGTAACAGCGCAGCTCGACCACGGAGAGCAGGAAGCGGTTGCTCTCGCGTCGCTTTTCAATGCGCTGCTCCTGATGGACGACCGCCTGGGCCGACGGGCCGCCCGCCGTCTTGATGTTCAATTGACCGGTACAGCCGGCCTCCTGATTCGGGCGGTCGAACTGCAGTTGATCCCAGACGCGGTGGCGGTATTGGAGGAGATGCGTTCGGCAGGTTATTGGCTGTCGGACGAGTTGCTGGCTGCCGTAAGGCGCACTACGCAGGACTCGCAGGGCTGAGTAACCACGAGCTTGAGGTAGCGAAGGGTCTCGAATGCATGACCTGCACTTGCTCATCAACATTGCCGTCGCCCTGGTCACGGCTTTTGCCGGCGGACTCATCGCGCGGCGGCTCCGACTACCGACCATCGTCGGCTACCTGCTGGCGGGCATGGCGATTGGCCCCTTCACGCCCGGCTTCGTCGGCGATGTCGCGAACATCAGCCAGCTTGCCGAGCTGGGCGTCATCTTCCTCATGTTCGGCGTGGGTCTGCACTTCTCTCTGCGCGACCTCTGGGCGGTGCGCTCCGTTGCGATCCCCGGCGCCCTGATCCAGATTCTCGTCTCCACTGTCTTTGGCTTCGCCCTGACACAGGCCTGGGGTTGGTCGAGCGCGGCTGGCCTGGTGCTCGGCTTTGCCGTGTCGATTGCCAGCACTGTCGTCCTGCTGCGGAGCCTGACCGACAATGGCCTCTTGAACACGCTTCACGGCCAGGTCGCAGTCGGCTGGCTCGTGCTGGAGGACCTGGCGACCATCGTGATCCTTGTGCTCCTCCCCGCCTTGTTTGGGAGCGGCGAGGCCGCGTCGTGGCAAGGCATCGTCGTGGCGCTGTTGAGGGCAGCTCTTTTTGTCGGATTGATGCTGGTGGTCGGCGCACGGCTTCTGCCCTGGCTGCTCACGCGCATTGCCTTCACCCGCTCGCGTGAGCTGTTCATCCTGGCGGTTGTAGCGGTCGCCGTCGGAGTCGCTCTCGGTTCAGCCGAGCTGTTCGGGGTCTCCCTGGCGTTGGGCGCGTTCCTGGCTGGCGCTGTGCTTGGCGAATCGGACGTCAGCCATCAAATCGGCGCAGAGGTGGTACCGTTTCGGGACGTGTTCACCGTCCTGTTCTTCGTCTCAGTCGGCATGCTGGTCAATCCGGCTTATCTCTTTGCCAATGCCGGCCACGTGCTGGCGCTGGCGGCGCTTATCATGATCGGCAAGCCGGTCGTGACCGTCCTGATGGGCCTCATCCTGCCCGGCTCCGCGCGGACGATGCTCGTCGCCGCCGCCGGCCTTGGGCAGATTGGTGAATTCTCCTTCATCGTCGGGCAAACGGGTATTGCCCTGGGCGTGCTGACGCAGGATCAGTACTCCCTCATTCTCGCCGGCGCCCTCCTCTCGATTGTGTTGAATCCGGTGCTATTCCGGCTGCTGCCGGTCACTGAGCGCACGCTTCAGCGTATGCCCACACTCTGGCGATACCTGGACCGGCACGGGCCGCCACCGCCGCTGACCGCATCGACACTGAGCGACCACGTCGTTGTCGTGGGCGCGGGGCGGGTCGGCGGTCACATAGTCACCGTTCTAGAGCAACTGAGCATTCCATGCCTGGTTGTTGAGCTAGACGCCCCGCGCGCCGCCGCATTCAACCAGCGCGGTATCCCTACCTTATTCGGAGATGCGGCCAACTCCGAGGTGCTGAGCCACGCGAATCTGGAGCAGGCCAGGACACTGGTTGTGACACTGCCGGAGGAAGCGGCAACGGAAATTGTGGTCGGCGCTGCCCGCGAGCTAGCCCCGAGTGTACCTATCATCGCTCGCGCCGCGACCGATGAAGGCGTGCAGCGGCTCTACGAGTTGGGCGCAGAGGATGTGATTCACCCGGAGCTAGAGGGTGGCCTGGAAATGGTGCGCCACACCCTGCTCAACCTCGGCTTCCCCGCGAGCCAGGTCGAGCCTTACACGGATGCCGTTCGCAGCGACCACTACAATACGGAAGTCACAACCGCCAAGGAACATCAGATGCTCGACCAGCTGCGCACCACTGTGCGCGGCTCTGATCTGGCGTGGCGCCGCCTCGATCCCGCTAGTCCGCTCGTCGGGCAGACGCTCGCCGAGGCCAACCTGCGAGCACGGACAGGCGCGTCGGTCATCGTCCTCATCCGCGACGGACAGGCGCAGCCTAACCCAAAGTCGGGCACGCGTTTTGAAGCGGGGGACCTCATTGGCCTGATGGGCGACACGGCGCAGCTCGCAGCGGTTGACCGATTGCTGGATGCCACACAGTCAAATTGAGGTAAGCATGGAAGACATGACCGTCACGGAACAAGACAACGCGGGGACTCTTCCCTCTCGCACCCGCACCATCACCTGGGAAGACCCGATGATCGGCGCAGACGCCGGGCGGCAGATGACCGGTTTGGAGTACTTGCAGGCCATCTTGCGCGGCGAACTACCGCCACCGCCTATTGCTGCCCTTGTCGGCCAGCGCTTCGAGTCCGTCGAAAAGGGCCGCGTCGTTCTGTCCGTCGAGCCGGCCGAGTTCCACTACAACCCGATGGGCACGATCCACGGCGGCCTGGGATGCACTATCCTCGACTCGGCGATGGCGTGTGCCATTCACTCGATGCTCCCGCTGGGCGTCATGTTCACGACGCTGGATCTAAGCATCAAGTTTCTGCGCCCGATGACGGTGGACACCGGGCGCGTCTTCTGCGAGGGCAAGGTCATCCACATGGGCAGCCGCGTGGCGACGGCCGAGGCGCGCCTGGTGGACGAGCGCGGCAAGCTCTACGCCCACGGCACCACAACCTGCATTGCCGTCCACCGCCACGGTTAGCAGACACGAATTCCATTCGTCGGCCTCGACCTATAGTCGCTCATCGCGCAGTGTCCTCGGCAAATCGGCGAGGCTATCGAGGGCCAGCCACGCCGTGTGGCCGTTAGCTTGGGCAGCGGGGCCGACGAGGATAGGACGTGCGCCAGCTGCCCGAATCCAGTCGACCGCCGCAGGCTGGTCGTCGACGAAGACTGCGTCGGATGGGGCCACGCCACTGTCGGCGAGAATACGCCGGTAGTACTCGGGGCCGTCCTTGAGGCAGTCCACCAGGTCCGGCCCGTAGAGGCGGTCAAAGCAGGGGCGCACCCCCATCCCCATCAGGTAGCCGTCTAGCTCGAAGGACGGCTCGCCCGACGCCGTGTGTAGGGTGTGGCCGTCGTCCTTGAGCGACCCGATGGCCTCGACGACGCCTGGCAGCGCGGCGCGCACTCGCGGTGTGATGTAGGCGCTCGCCGCGTCGGCAAGGCTCACTGCCTCGTCGTCCGGAGGCAGCGGCAGGTCCAGCAAGCGGCACATGCCGTGCAGCCACGCGATCTGATACAGGCGGTGGAAAGCCTCGTAGCTCTCGCCGCCTTGCTGCCACAGATGGGACGAGTAGTCCGCCCAGGTTCCGCCGTCGCCCCACAGCCCTTCGGTATAGACCCGGTTGGCCTCGGCCCACGCCTCGGCCGAGCCGCCTAGCCGTGGCGGGAAGAACTCGCCCAGCAGCCGACGCCACTGGGGCGCTCGCCGCCGATTGTCGTTCATTACCCCGCCGTCATCCACAAAGATGGTCAGTCGCCCCATCGCGCCTCCGTGGTGCTTGACGTGCTACTTACCGTCCCGCTTTGGCTTTCTGCTTCCCCTTGTCCTTCCCCTTCGACGTACCATTCTTTGACGGTTGCTGCCCCTGCGATGCGGCGGCTTTGCGCGCCGCCCGCGCCTTCACCTCTTCCTCCGCTCGTCGCGCTGCTGCTTCCTCTTCCCGCTTCTTCTCCAGATAGTAGGTGTAGTTGCCCAGGTACTCGATCAGGCGGCCGTCCCGCAGCTCGACGATCCGCGTGCAGATGCGGTCCAGGAAGTAGCGGTCGTGGGAGATGATGAGCGTCGTCCCCTTGTAGTCCTGCAACGCGTCTTCCAACACCTCGCAGGCCGGGATATCCAGGTTGTTCGTCGGCTCGTCTAGCAGCAGGAAGTTGGCCGGGCTGAGCATCATCTTGGCGATCTGCAGCCGCGCCTTCTCCCCGCCGCTCAACGTCCGCACTGGCTGCTGCGCCATATCGAAGTTGAACAGGAAGCGCCCCAGGTAGTTGTACGCCTCTTTCTCGTACAACGCCTTGAGCGAGCGCACTTCTTGTAGCGGCGTCGCATCGTAGTTGAGCGTCTGGTGCTCCTGGGAGTAGTAGCTCACATCCACGCTTGGCCCCAGCTTGATGCTGCCCCATGTCGGCTGCTCCCGCCCTAGCACCAGCCGGAACAGCACCGACTTGCCCGCCCCGTTCGGCCCCACCAGCCCAACGCGCTCGCCCTGCCAGATGAGCAGGTCTACATCCTGGAGCACGAACTCCTCGCCATCGAACGACTTGGCAACGTCCTCGACCTCCAACACTTTGTCCGAGCCACGCACCGTCGTCTGGAAGTTCAAGCCCATCGTCTTGCGCTCCAGGGTCGGCCGGTCTACGCGCTCGTCCGCCAGCCGCTCCATCCGCCGCTCCACGTTGCGTGCTCGTTTGACCATCTTCTCATTCTGGCCGCCTGAACTGTAGGAGATGATGCGCAGCATGGCCTGGCGCAAGCGCTCGATTTCGCGGCTCTGCACCTCGTACATTTTCTGCTGAGCCAGCAGCGCCTGGCGCTTGGCAAAGGCGTACTCAGAGTAGTTGCCCGGCCATAGAGTGATCTTGCCCTCCTCTAGCTCGGCAATTTCCTCCGCCACCACGTCCAACAGGTAGCGGTCGTGGGAGATGATGACCACCGTACCCGGGTAGTCGTTGATGAGCTTCTCCAGGAACACCTTGCCGTCCATGTCCAGGTGGTTGTCCGGCTCGTCCAGGAGCAGGATGTCGGGCCCCATCACCAGCAACCGCGCCAGACCAACCAGCTTCTTCTGGCCGCCGGACAGCGCGTTGCATAACAGCGACAGGTCGTCCTCGCTGAAGCCCAGGCCGCGTAGCGTGGATACGACGCGGTTGTGGTAATTCAGGCCGCCGAGGCGCTCGTACTCGGCCAGGGCGCGCTCATGCTGCGTCATGACGTCGCTCAGGCGGTCCATGTCCTCGTACACCGACGGGGCGGCCATGTCAGCTTCGAGATGATGCAGCCGCGCTTCCAGCGCCTGAATCTGGGGCGAGGCCAGCAGGGCTTCGTCGAGCACGGTGTTAGCCGGATCAAGGGCGGGTTCCTGGGGCAGATAGCCCAGGGACGTGCCCGACTCCTGCCAGATCGCGCCGCCGTCGGGCTTCATTTCCCCAGCCAGCAGCTTGAACAGGGTGGACTTGCCCACCCCATTCGGGCCGACCAGGCCCACCTTGCTGCCCTTCTGCACCTGCCACGACAACGTCTCGAATATCGTGTGGCCGCCGTAATGTTTTTCCAGGTTACTGACGCTTAACACTAACATGGCGCCGCCTCAAGTTGATAGATAAACCCCGGACCGCCGCGATACATGCCGCCGTCGATGTTCACACACAGGCCGTTTGCGTAGATGAGCGGCCAGGCGACCATCTCAGCGGGGCACTGGAGAACGTGGTCGATGGGCGTGTGGCCGTGGACGAGTTGGCGGCTGTCGAACATCGCCAGGAACGCGGCCGCCCGCTGGGGGCCCCCCGGTTCCCGCCCGTCGAAGGCATGCCGCCTGGCGAAGCCGTCCAGGATGTCGTCCCAGTCGTTGACATTGTCGGTGAACAACACAGCGCGAATCGCCGCGTTGATTTCCTCGATGCTCTGCCCATAGCCCAGGTAGAAGGTCGAGTCGGCGTGGGCCAGCAGGGTGTCGCCGACGCGGGCCAGGGCAGGCCGCTGGCTGAGCCACGCCCTGTGGTCTGCCGTCAGCCGCACCAGATCGTCAGACTGGCCGCCGTTGCGCTCCCAGTGGTAGCGGAAGGTCTTGCGCGGCGGATCAAGGGGGATGTGGCCGAACTGCTGCACGGCCATGATGAGGACATCGTGGTTGCCGAGCAGCGCCTCGACCTGGCCGCCCGCGTCCGCCGCCTCCTGTTGGAGCCGCATGACAAGATCGACGACATCGGTGCCGTTGGGGCCGCGGTCGAAGAAGTCGCCCATGAACCACAGGGACGCCGCGCCGCCCCGCCAGCGCAACCTCTCGTTGACCAGGCCGCGCTCACGCAACAGTCGCGTGAGCTTGTCCAGGTAGCCGTGCACGTCGCCCATCAAGTATACCCCGCCCGCCCCCTGCATGCCGTCCTCCGTGTTGCCCCATGTCTGCCTGGGGGCCGCGTGATATGATATACCCATCGCCCTCGAAACGCATCATCCGTCTGGCATATTGTACATCAGCCTTTCGCTCTCTACCCCTACACGCAGTATACTTCTGCCCTGCACTTCCCTAGATATGGAGCGAAGACTATGTTGCCATCCATCAGTATCCCCCCGTCCGAGTTTGCCACCCGCCGCGCTCGCCTGGCCGAGCATCTCGCCGCCGAGGGGCTGTCCGGTGTCGTGCTGTTCGACAACTACTACATCCTCTACTACTCGTCGTTTGCCTTCATCCCCACCGAGCGCCCCATGGCATTTGTCATGACCGCGAAGGGCGAGGCCGGACTGTTCGTGCCGCGCCTGGAGCTAGAGCACGCCAAGTCGAAGACCGGCTTCGACCGCGTCGCCAGTTATGTCGAATACCCAGACAACCCGCACCCCATGCAACATTTGCGCCAGATGCTGACAGACATGGGCATCGGTGCGCGGATCGGCGCCGACAGCGACGGCTACCCCTGGATCTTTGGCTATCGCGGTCCGACTCTGTCGGAACTGACCGGCGCGACGGTCGTGCCGGTGACGGCGTTCGTTGAAGACTCGATGATGGTGAAGAGTCCGGCAGAGATTGCCCTGATTCGGGAGAGCGTCACGTGGGGCCACCTGGCCCACGTTCTTCTACAGCGTTACACCAAGGTCGGCGCGACCGAGACCGAGGTGAGCCTGCGCGCCAGCAATGACGCGACGCTTGCCATGATGGACGCCATCGGCCCGCTGTACGCCGCGCAGAGCACGTACGGCAGCGGCGCGTCGGCGGGGTATCGCGGGCAAATCGGGCGCAACGCCGCCATCCCGCACGCCCTCGCCAACAACATCGCCTTCCAGCCAGGGGATGTGCTAGTCACGGGGGCTGGCGCGCCGGTATGGGGCTACAATTCGGAGCTAGAGCGCACCATGTTCGTCGGCCAGCCCTCCGATGAGCAACGTCGTATGTTCGACCACATGAAGAATGCCCAGGAGGTTGCTTTCGCCGCCTTGCGACCCGGGGCGCGCTGCTCCGATGTGGACAAAGCCGTGCGGGCGTACTACGAGCAGAACGACCTGATGCCCTACTGGAAGCATCACTCAGGCCACGCCATCGGCCTGCGCTATCACGAAGCGCCGTTCCTCGACAGTGGCGACCACACCGAGCTGAAGCCGGGCATGTTGTTCACCGTCGAGCCGGGGCTATATGCAGCGGGTCTCGGTGGCTTCCGTCACTCCGACACGGTGCTCATCACCCAGGACGGCATGGAGATGCTGACGTACTACCCGCGCGACATCGAAAGTCTGACGATTCCCATCTGAGGCTGCATGGAGCTTGAGCGCCTGCCGGTCTTCGTCTACGGCACGCTGCGGCCCGACGGTCGGGCGTTTCAACGTATCGCCCTCTTCGTGCGCGCCATCGAGAGCGCAGTCATGCCGGGCGCTGACCTGTATGACCTCGGCGCCTACCCGATGGCGCTGCCGGGCCGCAGGCAGGTAGTGGGTGAGTTACTCACCCTGCACAACGGGGTATATGCCTACGCGCTCCACCGCCTCGACCGCTACGAGGGCTACGACGCTGTGCGCGACGACGGCCTCTACCTCCGCCGCCGAGTGACGGTCATGGCGGCGGAGGATCGGTCTGTCTTTGCGTGGACATACCTGGGAAAGCTAGAGACTGTCGCCGGCTGCCCACTGATCCCCAGCGGTGACTGGCTCGCGGCGCGCCGTTAAGCCCATTCCCTCACCCTATCGAGGCAGTGCTCACGTGGCTATTTGAATGCTTGTAGCCAGCGAATCTGGTTCCGCTTCATCCAGGTAAAGCCGAATGAAAAGGCCTTGCTCAAGACTCACGGCTCTCCTCAGCAATGATCCGGCCATCCGCCATCACTTTCAAACCGTACCGCTCGATCAGGCTCTCAACCTGGCCCTCCGCGATGTCCCGCTCAATCTCAGCTATGTGATCGTGATAATAACTGAGGGCCTCATAGACCTGGGCTGGGGTCAGGTGGGGCAGACCTTCGAGCATCTCCTCTACGCTGAGGCCCAATTTATAATACCCGACGACCGCCTTGACTGGCGTCCGAGTGCCGCTAATAATCGGTCGCCCGCCGCATATGCCTGGTACTTGAGTGATATAGTGATATCCTGTGATCGCCGGCACGCTCACTCTATTCCTCCTCACCTCGGAACAGCAGATATACTCTTGAGGAATCCTCGTCCCAGTCGAGGTTACGCAAAACTAGTATAGCACAACCTGTAAGAAACGTCATCGGGTTTCTGAAGCGAGCCCCCAACTACCATTAGCTTAGTTAGGGGCTGTTATCATCGGCACGAGGCTATAGCGAAAATCGACGAAAGCGCCGCCGAACACGCCAAAGTTGCTGCGGTTGAGCTGACGCGCGGTGACACCGGAGCACGGGGCAAGAGTCGCCCCAATTGCCGACACCCATTCCGGCGGCGGGGGCGAGTCAGCCGTTACCGTGACAGTCGTTCCGGTCGGCAGGTTGATGCCCCCAACATACGCCTCGCCCCTGTCGTCTGTGACGACCTGCTGCGTCGAGCCGTCTGGCAGATGCACTGTCAGGCGTGTGTTTGGCAGCGGCAGGGTGCTAAAGGTGAACGTGCTGCTACAGTTGCGGCTGATGTAGGCGCGAATGCTGATCCAACCGTAGCACAAGTCACCCGCCGAGGCCGCTTCACAGCGCGTGGGGATGGCCGTGGGCGTGACGGTTGGAGTGACCGTGACCGTTGGCGTAGACGTGGGTGTCGCCGTAGGGGTTGCTGTTGCAGTCGCCGTCGGCGTTGCCGTCTCTGTCGGTATCGCCGTATCGCTAGGGCTTGGAGTCAGCGTGGTCGTATTGGCGGCGAGAACAGTGAGTGGCGCGGATGCGCAAGTACTCTTGTCACCGAAACACTCGGCGCTGAACTGGACGATGTACTGACCCGGTGAGAGAGGCGTGAGTGTCACGTCCATGCTCCACGGTGTGACAATTTCCGCACAGGCCCCGCTGCACGACGGCTCGTATGCGCTCACAACAATGGTATTGCCCGATATGGCGTAGCCTGCGTACTGGGGCGTACATGCGTCGCTAGACACCCCAACAACGCGCAGAGTTAGCGGTAGACCCGCCGAGGCTGTCGGCGACAGAGTCTCAATAGTGACACCCATGTTGCCGAAGCAAGCGGGCGGCTCGTCGGCCCGGACCGGCGTGGCCGGCCCTAGTGCAGCGCCGAGCGCCACACCGAGCAGCAAGCTCAGAACGGCGGATAGAGACACAAGCCATTTCATGCGGACTCCTCTTGTCCCAGTTGTCTGGTGGCTCAGTGACACTCCCCCCCGCTCGACTAGCATGCCGAGGTGCAACTGAGTATAATTGCTAACGTATTGATAGTCGAGTGCGTTACCGCCCGCAAGTTTTTTTCACACAGGGAGAACACCCGTGACCGACCTGACTACCCTCCAACTCAATCGTTAGCCCTGCGGGGGATAGTCAAACTGTCCCTCGCCAAGTCCACGCAGCGAGGGAAGCATGCTCCAAGTCAGTAATCTAGCTAAATCATTTGGTGACGTCACCATCCTCGATGGCGTCTCGTTCGTGTTGAACGCTGGCGACCACGTCGGCCTCGTCGGGCCGAATGGCGCGGGCAAGACCACCTTGCTGCGCCTGATCGCTGGCGCAGAGACACCGGATCGCGGCTCGGTCAGCCGACAGCCGGCCGACCTCTCCATCGGCTACCTGTCCCAGGCGCTTCTCTTCACCCCCCATGCGACCGTCGGCGACATTCTCGCCGAGGGCGCTAACGCCTGGCGGCACGCGCGTGATGAGGTGGACCGCCTGGCCCTGGCGCTGGAAGATGCCGGCGACGAGCTAGCGGCGCGACTCGACGAGTACGGCGCGGCGCTCACGGCGTTCGAGGCGCTGGGCGGCTACGACATGGAAGCGCACATGGAGGCCGTCCTGGGCCACCTGAACCTGGACCACCTGGACCCGACTAGCCCGGTCGCCGTTCTCTCCGGCGGCCAGAAGACACGCCTCGGCCTGGCGCGCCTGCTCCTCGCCCGCACCGACGTCCTGCTCCTCGACGAGCCGACCAACCACCTGGACCTCGACGCGCTGGAGTGGCTGGAAGGCTTCGTGATTGCCTATCGCGGCGCGGCCATCATCGTCTCCCACGACCGCGCCTTCCTGGACCACACGGTCGACCGCATCCTGGAGCTTGACCCGGATACCCACAAGCTGCGCGAGTACGTCGGCAACTATTCCGCGTACGCGGCGGCGAAGGTGGCCGAGCGCGAGCGCCAGTGGCAGACGTACAAGGAGCAGCAAGAATACATTGCGAAGATCGAGGGCGACATTCAGCGCACCAAGAACCAGGCGCTCCAGGTAGAGCTAACGACCACCTCGCGCCAGCCGACGGTGCGGCGCTACGCCAAGAAAGTCGCCGCCAAGGCCAAGTCGCGGGAGAAGAAACTGGAGCGCTACCTGACGTCGGATGAGCGCGTCGAGAAGCCGAGCCGCCACTGGGACATGAAGCTCAACTTCCTGCAGGTCCCGCCCAGCGGCTCCAACGTCGCTGTCCTGGAGAGCGTCGGCCACCGCTACGGCGACGGCCCGTGGCTGTTCCGCGACGCGAGCTTCATCCTACGTTCGGGCGAGCGGGCTGTCCTGCTGGGCGCGAACGGCGTCGGCAAGTCCACGCTCTTGCGCATCCTCGTAGGCGAGCTGACGCCGACCGAAGGCCGCGCTCGCCTCGGCAGCAACGTCCACGTCGGGTATTTCGCCCAGGAAGGTCAGACCCTCGACCTCGGCCTGACACCGCTGGACACCGTGCGCAACGCGGCGCTCAGCGAGACCGAGGCCAGGAGCTTCCTGCACTACTTCCTGTTCTCCGGCGACGAGGTGTTCACCCCCATCTCGGCGCTGAGCTACGGTGAGCGGGCGCGGCTGCAATTGGCGCAGCTCGTCCTGGGCGGCGCGAACTTCCTCATCCTGGACGAGCCGCTCAATCACCTGGATATTGGGGCAAGGGAGAAGTTTGAGGGGGCGGTGCGGGGCTTTCCAGGCGCTGTCCTCGTGGTAACACACGACCGAGCGTTCATCGAGCGCTTTGTGGCCGACGATCCAGACGCCTACGTTCTAGAGCTGGGCCACCGCTCGCCCGGCGACACGCCGACATTGCTGAGGTCAACGCGGTGGGAGGCGGAAGTGTAGCACTCTTTGTGCTGGCGCAGCCCTGTGTTATACTTGCAGCCAGGTTGCACGGTTCGTCGCTTTGCCTACTCACTAATACAGCGACCTTGCGGAGACCCACCACACGCCTATGAGTGCTCCCGTGCCGCGTCCAATCATCGCCGTCGGTGGCATCATCGTCCACGACAATCGCATCCTCCTGATCCAGCGCGGCCATGCCCCTAACCAGGGGCTATGGACCGTGCCAGGCGGCCGCGTCGAGTGGGGCGAGACGGTGCGCGAGGCCGTCGTGCGCGAGGTACGCGAAGAGACCGGCTTGACCGTCGAGCTAGGCCCCCTGGTCGTCATCGTCGACCGCATGAGCCCTCCGGACGCCGAGGGAGCCTATCATTTCATCATCCTGGATTTCTTGGCCCGCCCCGTAGGCGGCGCCCTTCAGGCCGGCGACGACGCCGCGGCGGCGCGCTGGGTCACGCCCGGCGCGTGGGCCGAGTTGCCGACGACACCCGGTTTGGGTCCGGTACTGGAGAAAGCGCTGCGCATGGCGGCCATGCCAGGCATTTGGGAGAAAACTGATTATGTTGGTGAAGAGTAGCTGGTGGCGGCCACTCCGCGGCGATCCGATGGGGTGGCTGTTGGACTATGATAACCCGGCGGTGCATTACTACGTCCTGACCGACCTACTAACGCGCCATACGGATGTACCGGCGGTGCGGGATGCACGGCGCAGCCTGGCCTCCAATCCGATTGCCAAGCGGCTGTTCGAGCTGCACCTGACCGACAGCGGCTGGGGATCTACGCCCGACGCTCGCAAGGCGACCGTTCAGGCGACGGTCGACCACCTGGTGCTCCTGGCAGAATTGGGTGCGCCGGGCAACGATACGCGCATCGCAACGGCAGCCGACTGGGCGCTGGAGCAGATGCAGACCGCCGATGGTGACTACGAGGTGCCGGGCATTTTCCTGTGGGCGCTGCTGCGTTTCCGCTACGACGAAGATCTGCGCGTCCGCCGCGCCGTGAAGCGAGCCGCCAAGTACCTTGTCGCACGCGGCACGCCTGAGGCGCCGACCCAGCGCACCGCCTGGGACTCCCTGCCCTACGTCTGGGCGTTGCTGCAAGTACCGGACGAAGAGCGCAGCCGTGGCGTGGAGACGGCCATCGAGACGGCGCTGGCGGAGATTGAGCGAATCGACTGGGAGAGTCTGCCGCAGGAGCGTCTAGCGTTCGGCTTCCCTCACCTCGGCGAGCCTGACATTCTGTTCGCATTGCGTGTCCTAGCCGAGGCCGGGCGGGTCACGCGCGAGCGCGTCAACCCGGGCGTGCAGGTGATGCTGCAACATCAGAACGAGCGTGGGCGCTGGTCGCTGGTGCGTAACCACAGCGACCGCCTGCTCGTCGTCGCTGAAGAGACCGGCCCAGAGAGCAAGTGGAGTACGCTGAATGCCCTGCGCGTCCTCTCTGCGACGGAGATTATGTAGCTCTGTCACTTTTCCTATCACCTTGTCTCAAGGAGACACGCATGCTTCAGCGAATGATCCGCGCCATGCGCCTCGACAAAAAGCTCTACCGCGCGGTGGCGGCGCAAAAGGGCGAAATGACCGAGGCCATCCTGGTCATCCTACTGGTGGCTCTCGCCACCGGTATCGGGACAGGCAGCGCCGGTATTTTCAGCCGCGACTTTGGGCATGGCGTTGAGGGTTTGGTCAGCGGTATCATCAGTGTCTTTGTGAGTTGGGTGCTATGGTCGTATGTCACATTCGCGGTAGGCAAGTACGCGTTTGAGGTCGATACGACGCCCGGCGCGGTCATGCGTTCCATCGGCTTCGCTCAGTCACCGGCTGTTCTCAACATCTTCGGCGGCCTTCCTATCATCGGGCCGTGGATTTCTGGCATCGCGCTGCTATGGTCCCTGGTGGCCTCGTTCGTTGCGACGCGGGAGGTGCTGCGCCTGGATGATACGCGCACGCTCGTTGCCGTTGTGACTGGTTTCATCGTGGTGCTGATGATTGCCGTACTGCTGTATACAGTGTTCGGACCGGCGGCGTCGCTATTCGGAGGCATCGGCCGCTAGCGTCAAGCCGCCAGACAGACGAAACCCCCGCTGGTACGATGACCGGCGGGGGCTTTATGTTTAGGGAGAAGGGTCAGCTACACCGGACGAACATCCGTCGCCAGCAGCCCTTTCGGTCCGTCGTTCAAGACGAACTCCACGGGTTGCCCCTGCTCCAGATTACGGTAGCCGGAGCCTTGAATGGACGAATAGTGGACGAACACGTCCGGGCCGCCGTCCTGGGAAATGAAGCCATAGCCTTTGGCGCTGTTGAACCATTTCACAACGCCGGTTTTGCGTTCCTGCATCACTGCGATCTCCTTCTAGTCAGTGCTACTCGTCTGCCCGCCGGAGGCAAAAAAAGGGGCCGCGCGGCGCGGAGAACACCGCGTGGCTGGCCCGAGCCTTCCCGACGGATGACGCCCTACAGGGTAGGTATGGTATCACAGGTAGAGGAGCATGTCAAATCATTGTAACTCCCGCGTCTCTGTAGAGAGAGGCGTGAAGTTGTATACTCTTCTTGTAACGTCACCGTCGCTGGAACTTGGCCTACCCGCTCAACAAGCCTACAATTGAGCCAGCGGCGGGCATGTCCCGCCGCCTGTTTTGCGCGCATGGCGAGGGCGTATGGACAATGTAGGGCAAGTGGATACGTACGTTCAGGACAATCTAAAGCGCAACTTCACGGTCAACGTCCTGGATGGGACGTTCTTCATGCTCGGCATGAGCTTCAGCTCCGTCGTGACCGTGATGCCGCTCTACGTCAGCCAGCTCACGGATTCGCCGCTGCTTATCAGCCTCATCCCGGCGATCCAAAACGTGGGTTGGTTCCTGCCCGCGCTCTTCACAGCCCAGTACGTCGAGAGGCTGCCGCGCAAGAAGCCGTTCGTCCTGCTGATGACGCTCAACGAGCGCATCCCCTTCGTCGGCATGGCGCTCACGGCCCTGTTCACGCCCATTCTGGGGCCGGTCCTGGCCCTCGCGCTGTTCTTCTTGTTTCACATCTGGCGCACGTTCGGCAGCGGCTTCACCTCTACGCCTTGGCAGGACATGATCGGCAAGATTATCCCTCCGCGCCGCCGAGGGACGTTCTACGGCCTCCAATTTGGCGCCGGCGGCCTCGCCGGCGCAGGCGGCGCTTTCCTCGCGGGCCTCATTCTGCAGCGCTATCCCTTCTCGTTGAACTTTGCCATCAACTTCGGCCTGACGGCCATCGCCGTCTCGATCTCCTTCATATTCCTGTCAATGGCGCGCGAGAAAGCCGAGAAGCCTGCTGCCGACCGCCCGAAGGGGCGCGAGTTCTGGGCATCGCTGCCCGTCATCCTACGGCAGAACAAGAACTATAGCAACTACCTGGGCTACCGCGTCCTGCTCGTGTTCGGCTCTATGGCCTCAGCCTTCGTCACCGTCTACGGCGTGAGCAAGCTCGGCGTTACCGACGCGCAGGCGGGCGTGCTGACCTTCGCCATGATGGCCGTCGAGACCCTCGCCTACCCGACCCTCGGCTGGCTTGGCGACAAGATCGGCCACCGCCGCACGATGCAGATCGCCGCGCTATCGACGGGTCTCACGGCGCTGGTCGCCCTGCTTGCGCCCACCGCAAGCTGGTATCTCGCAGCGTATATTCTCCTCGGCCTCTCCGTCGCCGCCACGATGGTCTCCAACCTCAGTGCGATCTACGACTTCTGCAAGCCGCAGGAAGTCCCCACATACGTCGGCCTCACCGCCACGCTTGTCGCCATCCCCTCGTTCGTCGCCCCGCTCCTCGGCGGTGTCATTGCTTCGGCGGCGAGCTATGAGGCCGTCTTCATCGTCTCTGTCCTGTTCTCGCTCGTGAGTTTGGCGGTCCTGGTGTGGGCCGTGCGCGAGCCGCGCCATGCGATGCGGGCGGAGGTGGAGGCACTGGAGGCGGCCAACGCAGTGCGGGATGAGATGTAGTGTGCTATAATTGACCGTCATGCCTCCCCCAACGCCGCCTGCCAAGCGTGACGAGCGCGCACCGTCGGACCTCGACAGTGTGCGAGCGATTCCACTGCTTGCATCCCTAACCGATGAGCAAATCGCCGCCGAGCGCCATCTGTTCCGTAAGCGCGCCGTAGCGAAGGGCGCTTTCATCTTCTTGGAAGGCGACCCGCCGGAGCGGTTCTACATTCTCCTTAAAGGGCAGGTCAAGCTCATCCGTTCCTCTGAAGGCAAGGACCTCATTCTGCGCATCGTGACGCCGGGCGAGTGGTTCGGCGGAGTCGCCGCCTTCGGCCGCCGCGCCCACCCATACACCGCGCAGGCGATGGAGCCGTCGGTGGTTATGACCATCAGCGGGACGGACTTTGCCGCGCTCATGGCGCGCTACCCCGACGTCTCGCAACGTATCATCGAAGGGCTGGTGAGCCAGCTCACCGACGCCCACGAAATGATGCGGCGGTTGGCGCTGGAACCCGTCGAGCCGCGCCTTGCCCACACTCTCCTCGATCTAGCCAGCCAACGCGGCCCACACCAAAACCAGAGCCTCACCCTGACCCTGAATCTCACTCGCCAGACCCTCGCCGACCTGTCTGGGACGACCGTTGAGACCACCATCCGCGTCCTTAGCAAGTGGCGGCGGGTCGGGCTGGTGCGCGAAGAGAACGGCAACCTGGTCATCGCCGACCCGGCGGCGCTGGAAGCTATCGCCCGACGAACCTAAACTTCTTTTTTCAATACACTTAAATTATGACGCACGTCATAGTCAGGCGACGATAAGCTCTTTACAATAGAGACGTATCGCGAGCCATAAATCCCTGTTACCAACAGGGTCAAGGAGGAAACTGAATGACGTACGTGATTTGCGAGCCGTGTATCGGCGTGAAGGACATGGCGTGTGTGGACGTGTGCCCGGTCGACTGCATCTACGAGGGCGACGACATGCTGTACATCCACCCCGACGAGTGCATCGACTGCGGCGCGTGCATGCCTGTCTGTCCGCCAGAGGCCATCTTCCCAGAGGCGGAAGTGCCGCCTAAGTGGGAGAGCTACACCGCCAAGAACGCCGACTTCTTCAAATAAGAGAATAGCTGCGACAGCATGACCCGCCGGATACTACGATGTATCCGGCGAATTTTCATGCCGGAGCATCTCCGCCCATGGTCAACTTTCCACCCGATGGCGCAAATTCGGCCATCAGGCGCTTGGCAAACTGAAATAGTGGGCTATAATAGGGGGGATGAGGGCATTCTCTAGGCTCAGCCCGCCCATGCGCGGCAGGCTCCACAGATGCGAATTTTGGGCATATGGCCCACCATTTTCGAAAGGAGTATCACATGCCAGTACGCGTAGGAATCAACGGCTTCGGTCGAATCGGACGCCAGGCTTACAAAGCAATGCGCGAGCGCTACGGGGACCAGATTGACGTCGTGGCGGTCAACGACATCGGCGACCGCCCCTCGATGGTACACCTGTTGAAGTACGACTCGAACTATGGCCGCTACCCCGGCCACGTGGAGGCAACGGATAACGGCTTCGTAGCCGACGGCGACGAGGTCAAGGTGCTGAGCTACCGCGATCCGGCCACGATTCCCTGGGGTGACCTGGGTGTCGAGTTGGTGATCGAGTCGACCGGCCTCTTCACTAGCCTCGAGAAGGCCAGCGCCCACCTCCAAGGCGGCGCGAAGAAGGTCATCATCAGCGCGCCAGCCAAGGGTGACCTGCTGACCATCGTGCTCGGCGTCAACGAGGAAATGTACGATCCGGGCAAGAACAACGTCGTCTCCAACGCCTCCTGCACGACCAACGGCCTCGCCCCGGTCGCCAAGGTGCTCAACGATGCGTTCGGCATCGAGAAGGGCATCCTCACGACGGTACACGCCTACACCAACACCCAGCGCCTGCTCGACCTCGAGGCGAAGGGCGACCTGCGCGATGCGCGCGCGGCTGCGCTCAACATCATCCCGTCCTCGACGGGCGCCGCCAAGGCCGTCGGCCTGGTGATCCCGTCCCTGGCCGGCAAGTTCACCGGCATGGCATTCCGCGTCCCGACCCCGACCGTCTCGGTAGTCGACTTCACGGCTGTGCTCAACAAGAGCACAACGGTGGAGGAAATCAACGCCATCATGAAGGAAGCCGCGAGTGGCGACCTCGAAGGCATCATGGGCTACACCGAAGAGCTGCTGGTCTCGATGGACCTGAAGGGCATGACCGAGTCCACGATGTTCAGCGCCCCCGAGACCCTGGTCATCGGCGGCAACCTGGTCAAGGTCGTGACCTGGTACGACAACGAGTGGGGCTACGCCTGCCGCGTCGCCGACCTTGTCGCGTACATGGGCGCGCGTGGCGGCCAGCCCATCGAGGTGAAGCCGGTGTCGGTGTCTCGCGCTCTGCAGCACGCGTAAACATTACATTCTCGCGGGACTGAAGTCGAACAGGTACACAAGGCACGGGTGAGATTCCCTGTGTACTTGTGTACCTGTTTTCACGTCCCCTCCCTGCCCTGGAGGCTCAATGAACAAGAAAACTGTGCGGGATATTGATTGGAGTGGCAAAACTGCCGTCGTGCGTGTCGATTTCAACGTCCCCATCAAGGATGGTAAGGTAACTGACGACACGCGCATCCGCGAGTCGCTGCCGACAATTCGCTACCTCATGGAGCACGGTGCGAAGGTTGTGCTCCTGTCCCACCTCGGCCGGCCCAAGGGCAAGGTTGCGCCGGAGTTCAGCCTCAAGCCCGCCGCCGACCACCTGAGCCAGCTCATCGGCAAGCCGGTGACGTTCATCGCCGACCTTGACGCCGCGCCGAGCCAGGTCGCCACGCTCAAGCCGGGCGACGTCGCCGTCGTGGAGAACACCCGCTTCCACGCCGGCGAGGAGAAGAACGACCCCGCGCTGGGCAAGAAGTTCGCCGCCCTCGGCGACGTGTATGTCAACGACGCCTTCGGCAGCGCCCACCGCGCCCACAGCTCGACGGAGGCCATCGCCCACGACAAACCGGCGGTGGCCGGTTTCCTCATGGAGAAAGAGTTGGATTACCTCGGCCGCGCCTTGTCGAACCCGGAGCGCCCGTTCGTCGCCATCCTTGGCGGCGCCAAGATCAGCGACAAGATCGAGGTCGTGCGCAGCCTGCTCTCTAAGACCGACCGCCTGCTCGTCGGCGGCGGCATGGCGAACACGTTCCTGGCTGCCAAGGGCCTCGACATGGCCGACTCGCTGGTCGAGAAAGACAGCCTCGACGTCGCCAAGACGCTGATGGGCGAATCGGGTGACAAGCTCGTCTTGCCCGTCGATGCCGTCGTCGCCGACAAGTTCGCCGCCGACGCCGCGCACCAGGTCGTCAACGTGGATGCTGTCCCCGCCGGCTGGCGCATCCTGGATATCGGGCCGAAGACCATCGAGCTGTTCAAGGGGGACCTGAAGGGGGCGAAGACTGTCGTCTGGAACGGGCCGATGGGTGTGTTCGAGATGCCGGAGTTCGCCAAGGGCACGTTCGCCATCGCCGACGTACTCGCCGACCTGCCTGGCGCCACCACCATCATAGGTGGCGGAGATTCAGCGGCTGCCGTCCACGCCGCCGGTGTCGCCGACAAGATCACCCACATCTCGACCGGCGGTGGCGCATCGCTGGAGTTCCTAGAGGGCAAGACACTGCCCGGCGTCGCCGCCCTCAACGACAAGTAGCACCCACTGTTCTGCCGATGCAAAACGGGCGGTCACTTTGCGAAGTGACCGCCCGTCGCATTTCTATCGAAAGACTGAGAGGAAGGCAGCTGGGGAGAGAATGTGGATGCCCGCGTATTCCTTGAGAGCCAGCAAGTGCTTGTCACCACTTACTATGAACTCTGCCCCACCTGCAACGGCACATTCAAGAAACTTGTCGTTGTCGGGATCATCCTTCACGACTTCAAGCTCCTGCCCTGGCTCAACAACTATCGCTTGAGCGCGGAACTGTGCGATGATATCAGCAACCTCGATACTGCTCAAGGAATGACGTATCTGAATCTGCGGGTACATCAGTACGCTCTCGTATTCCGCCAGAATTGCCTCTGACACGAGAAGCTCTAACTCGTTCTCGCGCATCAGCTCGACCACCTTCGCAGGTGTGCCGGCAGGTGCGATAAAGCTGCTCACGACCACATTGGTGTCGAGAACAACTCTCATTTCGATCTGTCGGCGCGAACTGCCTGGATCGCTTCATTGACAAGCTCGGTTGCCTCGTCCTCTGAAACGTTTGCTTCTTCAGCAATGGTGCGAATCTGGTCAAAGAACGCCTTGCGTTGCCTCTTCCATTGCTCGTAGATCTCAATAGGAACTACCGCAGCTACGGGCTGCCCATGTCGCTCGATGACATACCGGTCGCGATCGGCAACCACGTTCTGAAGAATGCTCCCAAACTGGCGCCGTGCCTCGAATGCTCCCACCTTTTTCTCCATATCGCCTCACTTCCTCTCCGTAGCGGCGCAAGTCGTGTAGCTCAAATAGCGCTATTTACGCTACTTGCTTAATTATGAAATGCCTATTCGGTTTTGTCAAGAAGGAGGTATGAGTGATCGGTGTGAGGGGCTCGAAACGTTTGGCCACGTTGGAAAGGACGGCGCCCGAAGTGCCAGGCATCGGAGGGGGTGCGGCCTGGGCGCTTCGGGCGCCGTCGTCAGGGGGATAGGACTGTTGTGACTATACTATACCTCAGATGGGGCAAATGAATCCTGACGCCAGTCGTTCCTTTACCTGACGTTTATATGACGTGACGAGTGGGCATTTTGTCGTGAAATGTGGCAAAAGCGAGCAATGGCTTGCGCGCGCGGTCAATTTGGAGTATTATCAGCGAGACGTATTATTGTTAGGGTGGTCAGTGGCAGACGAGGAGGGTTATCGTGGGCGACCAGGCAACGCTGGTCCAGCGACAGACGGGCCGAGGCACGGTCAAGCAGTGGTCCCTGAACCGGTCGATTCTGCGCATCGGGCGCGGCGCCGACAACGACGTTGTTCTTGCCGAGCGCGAAGTCTCGCGCCATCACGCCGAGATTCGCAAGGAAGGCGAGAGCTTTATCGTCACCGACCTGGGCAGCACCAACGGCACCTTCGTCAACGGCCAGCGCATCACCCGCCCCATGCGCCTCCGCGACGGCGACCTCATCACCATTGCCGGCCAGTACGAGATGGTGTTCGTCGACGCCGACGCCACAACCCCCGTCGGTGGGCAGGTTCGCGCCACCCTTCGCATCGACCCGGTCGCCCGCGCCGTCATCATCCGAGGCCGCGAGTTGGACCCGCCTCTCTCGCCGGGCCAGTTCGCCTTCATGGAGCTACTGATAAGCCAGCCCGGCCGCGTGTTCACCCGCCAGGAGGTGATCGAGGCCGTCTGGCCGGATGCCTCCGCCGAGGGCGTGACCGATCAGGCTATCGACGCCCTGGTGCGCCGCCTGCGCGAGCGACTGGAAGAGCTGGATGCCCACCAGTTCGTCGTCACTGTGCGCGGCCACGGCTTCCGCCTGGAGCAGCCCTGACCGTGGCGAATGCCATCACGCTGAGCCGGTTGCTCTGGCTGACGATTGCAGTTATCCTCCTCTATCAGACCTCTTCCACCGCCCGCATCATCGCGGCGGGCCTCATTGTCCTGACCATCATCCTTGACGGCGTGGACGGATGGGTGGCCCGCGCTTGGGACGAAGTCAGCGATCTCGGCAGCGTCCTCGACATCGCCGTGGACCGGGTTGTCGAGCAAGTGCTCTGGATCGTCTATGCGACGCTGTTCCTGGCTCCGGTCTGGGCGCCCATCATCGTCGTCGCCCGTGGCGTCATGACCGATGCGATTCGCAGCTACGTTTTTGCCAAAGGCGCGACAGCATTTGGCATGATGGAGTCGGCATGGGGGCAGTTCCTCGTCAGCTCCCGCTTCATGCGCGCCCTCTACGGCACCGCCAAGACCGCCGTCTTCGTCTACCTCGCCCTCCTCGCCGCCGCTGACGTGGCGTGGACTGACGGGACCGGGGCAGGCACGGGGGCGCTGCCCCTACCTGTCCTCCATACCGTTGGCCTCTGGCTGACCGTCCTGGTTGTCGGCCTCACCGTCCTGCGCGGCATCCCCGTCTTCATCGAAGCCCGCCGCTTCTTCGGTCATGAGAGTGAAGTCAATACTTAGCAGCACGAGATTTTCGTACTCCACCAAGCAATGCCAGTTAAATGCATTTTGCCTACGTAAGGCCGCGTCCGTCGCAGCGCCTTATTCGTTTGTGCTACTCGAACTGCTCAATCGGTGTGATGCCAAGCTGCCGACATACGCGTTGCGTATCTGCAAGATGTTTCGGTGTGGACGCAGCATACTCGAAACACCACAATAATTGATAAATTGGTCGTCGTTGTAGGTACAACGGTGCGACTGGAAGAACGGACTTGTAAGCATCCCAAAAGCCCGTTCCGATCATCCCAGTCCATAAATCGAGGCGTGCAAGATCTGTTTCATGATGCCCCGCCCACGCTTTGTCAAAATCGAGAATGGTGGCAATCCGCCATTGTCCCTTCTGTCGGTGCATCAAGATATTATGGCCGTGCAAGTCCTCATGGCAGAGATGGGCTGGACACAGGTCGCTAAACAAGTGTTCATAGCGGGTCACCACCTCCGAAAAGACTTGGCGGAGATAGGGCGACTGGATGCTTATGTGGGCACGCTGGGTCAACGCTGCTACGAACTCTGTGCTCCCCTGGACACGTCCATCAACTGTCAGTTCGCCAAAGGTAGGGAAGTGAATAGTATGCAATTGGGCAATTGCGTGCCCAAGCTGCTGATAGGCGGTTTGTAGTTCGTGTGGATTGAGGTGGGAGCGCACCCGTATCCATTCCTGGCCTGGAATGTACGTCTTAATGAGATATCGCCAGGGCCACCGTTGATAGCTGGTATCGACAGCGATGATGTCGGGCATCGGAATGGTAGTCTGGGCTTGAACCAACGTATGCAGCATGGCTGCGCGGTCAAACGGATAGACAGAAGAGGCGTTGGGACCAGCGAGTTTGATCGCAATGCGGACAGTTGGACGTGCAAGGTCAGCGAGAAGCACGATATAATCGGGGCGTTGATTACCAATGCTATATCCAACAAGCTCGACGTGTGAGCCGAACGTATGCCGTAGCAGGCACAACACCAAATCGTGCATTTCCGAGGCTACTACAGTTAAAGACATAGCTCGTTAATTTATGACGTCCGGGCAATGGTGAGCACATAGAAGTTTATACCAACTAGTTGTCAAGCTAAAAACCGGCGATCCGTTCCTACTCGCCGAAGAAATCCCGCCGCTGAAGGGCGACCTGCTCGACTTCCGTAATGTCCTGTGGTGTGAGTCCCGCATATACGCCCGCCGCCAGCGCGAGAATGGCATCGGGCGACTCCTCAGTCTCGACCACAAGCCGGACACGCTGTCCTTCGCGCAAGGGGATATTTGGTGGCTCCACCAAACGAAACGTGCCATGTTCAAAAATAGCATCTAGTGTCTGCGTCGTCATCTACTCCTCCTGCGCATTCTTACAGCCACGAATTATAGGTGCGATTCGGGCAGCGTCAACAGCTGGGCATTTTCTGACGTTGCTGCTTGACCCAATTCGGCAATGGGATAACCTGGGCGACGCGAACGCAGTATATTGTTGCCTTGGTGCTTGCGAAAGGGGCGACCGCCTTCGGCATGATGGAGTCGGCGTGGGGCCAATTCCTTGTCAGCTCCCGCTTCATGCGCGCCCTCTACGGCACCGCCAAGACCGTCGTCTTCGTCTACCTCGCCCTCCTCGCCGCCGCTGACGTGGCGTGGACGGACGTGACGGGGGCGCTAGGGGCAGGCACGGGGGCGCTAGGGGCAGGCACGGGGGCGCTGCCCCTACCTGTCCTCCACACCGTTGGCTTCTGGCTGACCGTCCTGGTTGTCGGCCTCACCGTCCTGCGCGGCATCCCCGTCTTCATCGAAGCCCGCCGCTTCTTCGCCTAAGGCTGCGCGCTTAGCATAAGCCCCTGCACTATCTATTTGGGAAGTGCGCGGAGAGCGCCGGGTACAATTCGGTGTAGTGGCGGTAGAGCGCATCGTAATGCGCTACATTAGCTGCATCAGGCTGCACGACCACGTCGCTCATGCGCACAGTTGCCGCACACGCATCATCCAGGCTGGCGAACATACCGGCGCTCACGCCGCCCAAGAGGGCCGCGCCGAACGCTGCGGCCTCTGATGTCTGGGTCTGGTAGATGGGCTGATTGTAGATGTCGGCTTGGAGTTGCAGCCATAGCGGATGGCGTGTGCTCCCCCCGGATGCAACCACCTGGTTGATCGGCGCGCTAAGGCTCTTGATCAACTCTAGCCCCTGGCGCAAGTTGAAGACTACGCCTTCCATCACCGCCCGCGTTAGATGCGCCCGGTCATGGCGCAGTGTCAGCCCGACGAACACACCCCGCGCTTCGGGGTTCATGTGGGGTGTACGCTCACCGGCCAGGTGAGGCAAGAAGAAGAGACCGTCGGCGCCCGGCTCTATCTCGGCGGCCTCATCCGCAAGAGCGGCATACGATTCGGCGTGCAGCACCCGGCGTAACCAGGAGAAGGCCAGGCCGGCAGTGAGAGTTGCGGCCATGTTATACCAGAGAGTGGGAACGGCATGGCAGAAGGTATGCAGCCGTAGCTCAGGGTCGTACGATGGTGTCGGGCTTGGCGCGAGGAGCTGGCCGCCGGTGCCAATCGTGGAGGACAGCACTCCTGGCCGGATGATGCCATTGCCAACCGCCTGGGCCGGTTGGTCGGCGCTTCCATACGCGACAGGGATGCCTGGTCGCAGCCCGAGGACGGATGCCACGTCAGCCCGGAGTGTTCCGGCGATGGACGTGGATTGCTGGATGGCCGGTAGCATCGAGGCATCGATGGTGAACATGTCCAGCAACTCAGCGTTCCATGTCTCTGCCTTCACGTCCATGAGCAAAGTCCCGGATGCGTCAGTCGCTTCGGTACCTATCTCACCTATCAGGTAGTATCGCAGGTAGTCCTTGGGCAGCAAGACGTGGGCAATATCGGCGTAGATAGCCGGCTCATTCTCTTGCAGCCAAAGGAGGTTGGCGAGGGTAAATCCTGTCGCCAGAGGGTTCTGAGTCCAGCGAGCAAGGCCCTCGCGCCCGAGCCGCCGATACACCTCTTGCACTTGTGGCCCAGTACGCTGATCGGCCCAGGTGATCGCCGGCCGCAGCGGAGCCGCGTGGCGGTCGAGACAGACAGTGGTATGCATCTGCCCCGACAGACCGATGGCAGCGACATCCTGGGGATGGATAGCTGACTGGGCCAGCGCCTCGCGCGTCGTGCTCAACGCGGCATCGATCCAGATCGCCGGGTCCTGCTCGGCCCAGCCCAGCCGAGGTGTTGCAAGACCATATTCACGCCGTCCGACGCCTAGCAGGGCGCCAGCAGCATCTATGATGACAGCCTTAGCGCCCGACGTGCCGATGTCCAGGCCGAGCATGTAATCCATGCGCTTCCTATCCTATTCTCGTCAACTTGTGGCCGCAGCATGCGGGCCACACGAGTGCCGAACCACCAGATTTCCCTTGAGAATGACCTCGCGCGTGGGGCGCGTCGGCTCCTCCATGCGGCGCAGCAGCAGCTCGGCGGCGACCTGTCCGATCTCGTAGGTCGGTTGCTCGATGACCGTCACACTTGGTGCGACCAGCGGCGTCCACACGGTTTCGTCGAAACTGGCGAACGCTATGCTATCGGGAACCGTCACCTGGCTGTCGCGCAGGGCGCGGAAAGCGCCGGCGGCGAGAAGCCCATCGCCGGTCAACAGGGCGTCGGGCGGCTCGGCCAGCCCCAGGAGCTTCTGCGCAGCCCGATAGCTGTTCTCCGGCTTTGAGTCGACGTAGTGAACCAATTCAGGGATCAGGGGCAGGTCATGCTCCTGCAAAGCGCGCAGATACCCCGCGCGGCGCTCGCGGCCGGTGACGCTGCTGAGGCCGAAGAAAGCGCCGATGCGCCGTCGCCCATGGCCGATCAAGTGGGCGACCAGGCGGTACATGGCGTCCTCGTTATCGAGCAGCACGCTGTCGACATCCCGCCCGCTAACGCGGCGGTCGATCACCACCAGGGGCAGGCTCGGGTCCACGGCGTGGCCGAACGTCTCGGCGAGGCGCAGCGTCGGCGAGAAGATGACGCCCGCCACTCGCTCGGCGCGTACGAGATCGAGATAGAGCGCCTCTTTTGCGGGATCTTCATCCGTATTGCAAAGCATGACGGTCAACCCGTGCTGGTAGGCGACATCCTCGACGGCCCGACTCACCGCCGTAAAGAAAGGGTTCTGAATATCGGAGACGATGAGGGCAATGGCGCTGGTTCGCTGCGCCCGCAGGCTGCGCGCGACACGGTTGGGGTGATAATTCATCTCCTCGACCGCAGCCAGGACGCGCGCGCGAATCTCCGGTCGAATGTGAGCCTTATTCGCCAGAACACGGGACACCGTCGCGGTGGACACGCCCGCCCGTTCGGCGACGTCTTTGATGCTTGCCATGCGATGCCTTTCTATGTCGGCGATAGCTTATGAGGCTAAACGCCTCGCCTATAGTGTAATCGATTACAGAATACTTGTCAACCCTGAGTTTGCCGTCGTGTAACTGGTACATTTCGTGGCTGTGTTTGTGCTCGTGGCAGCCTTTTCCAAGCCAATTTTTGTAAGTTGCTGAAAAATCTCGCTTTTGCCTCTTGACAAATCTACTGTAATCGATTACAATGGTTGTAACCGATTACAGTAGAAGGAGGTGCGCAGGACTTCTACACCGTCGGGCCACAACCATCACCGTATCGGGAACAAGCCACACTCAGTGAAAGAGGAGAATGCCATGTCGCGCAAGCTGTTCGTCGTCCTGTCTATATTCGCTGCATTCGCCATCGTCCTTGCCGCCTGTAGCAGCAACGCTTCAACCCCTGCGTCAGCCCCGGCTGCGCCGGCCGCAAACGCTACAGCAGCGCCCGCCGGTGGCGCGGCGCCGGCTGCCTCCGGCCAGACCGTCGTCGGGCTTATCACCAAGACCGAGACCAACCCGTTCTTCGTCAAGATGAAGGAAGGCGCCCAGGCCAAGGCCACTGAAGCGGGCGCGAAACTGCTGACCGGCGCTGGCGCCAAGGACGGCGACAACGAAGGTCAGGTGACTGCGCTCGAGAACATGGTCAACGCTGGCGCGAAGGGCATCCTCATCACCCCCAGCGACACCAAGGCGATTGTGCCGAGCATCCAGAAAGCGCGGGATAAGGGCGTGCTGGTCATCGCCCTCGACACGGCCACCGAGCCGCAGAGCGCCGTGGATGCGCTGTTCGCCACCAACAACTTCAACGCCGGCCTCCTGATCGGCCAGTGGGCCAAGGCCGCCATGGGCAGCAAGCAGCCTGTCATCGCTACGCTCGACCTGGCGCCCGGCATCACCGTCGGCGCGCAGCGCCACAACGGCTTCCTCCAGGGCATGGGGCTGGCTAAGGCCGACCCGAACTCGTCGGACCTTGTCACAGCATCACAGGTCGTCTGCAGCCAGGACACCCACGGCGACCAGACCGAGGGTCAGACGGCGATGGAGAACTGCCTGAGCAAGAACCCGAACATCAACCTGGTCTATACCATCAACGAGCCAGCGGCCTTCGGCGCTTACCAGGCGATCAAGGCGGCGGGCAAGGATAAGGACATCACCATCGTATCCGTGGACGGCGGCTGCCAGGGCGTGCAGGGCGTGGTTGACGGCAAGATCGCGGCCACGTCGCAGCAGTACCCGCTGAAGATGGCCTCGATGGGTGTGGACGCGGTGGTAAACTTCGCCAAGACCGGCCAGAAGCCGTCGGGCTACACCGATACCGGCGTCACCCTCATCACTGACAAGGCGCAATCGGGCGTGGACAGCAAGGACTCCAAGTTCGGCCTCCAGAACTGCTGGGGCAACAAGTAACGCAGCATGACAGAGCGGCGGTGGCAAGATGTCCACCGCCGCTCCTCACTACGGGAGGACTACCCATGAGCGCAATCGCGAGTCAAATGACCAAAAACCGCTCGGGCATCTTGAAGGTGTTGCAGGGATCGCCGGTCATGGGACCGCTGGCCGCCCTCATCATCGCCATCATCTTCTTTGCGACGCAGTCTGATCGGTTTCTCCGCGGCGAGAATCTCTCCCTGATCCTACAGCAGACGGTGGTTGTCGGCGCCCTGGCTATCGGACAAACCCTGGTCATCTTGACCGGCGGCATCGACCTGTCCAACGGCATGATCATGGCGCTATCGTCCGTGCTCATGGCCGGGCTGGCCGTCTCCTCTGGCGTCAATCCCATCCTGGCGATCCTGATGGGGTTCCTGGTGTGCATCATCTTCGGCGTGGTGAACGGCTCGCTCGTCACCCGCATCGGCCTGCCCGCCTTCATCGTCACCCTGGGCACGTACAACATCGCCTATGCCCTGGTTCGCATCTACACCACGTCGACGATTACCAACCTCCCCGCGCCGCTCCTGTTCTTCGGCCAGACTTTCCGAGTGGGCAGCACCGAGATCACGTATGGCTCCGTGCTAATGGTCATCCTGTACGTCATCGTGTGGTACGTCCTGCGCTCGACGCCGTGGGGCCGCTCGGTCTACGCCGTGGGTGACAACCCCGAGGCAGCGCGCCTCGCCGGTATCAACACCAATCGCGTGCTGACCGAGGTCTACACCGTGGCGGCCATCACCTACGGCATCGCCGGCCTGCTGCTGGTGTCCCGCACCGGCGTCGGCGACCCCCAAGCGGGCCAAACCGGCAACCTCGATAGCATCACCGCCGTGGTGATCGGCGGCACCAGCCTCCTCGGCGGTCGCGGCAGCATCGTCGGGACGCTGATCGGCGCGCTCATCGTGGGTGTCTTCCGCAATGGCCTGCAACTAATGGGAGTCGGGTCAATCTACCAGGTGCTCGTCACCGGCATCCTGGTCATCGTCGCCGTGTCCATCGACTATCTCTCGCACCGACGCAAGGCGTAGCACAGGAGGTTGTCATGAGTAGTTCTCCATCGCAGGGCAAAGTCCTGCTGGAAATGAAGAACATCGGCAAGACCTTTCCCGGCGTGAAGGCCCTGCAAGGGGTGAGCCTGACGGTGCGCGAAGGTCAGGTGCATGCCCTGCTGGGCGAGAACGGGGCCGGCAAGTCGACCCTTATCAAAATCCTATCCGGCGCGTACACCAAAGACGAGGGCGAGATTTTCTTCGAGGGCAAGCCGGTCGAAATCCGTGGGCCGCAGGATGCCCAGGCGCTCGGCATCTCGACCATCTACCAGGAGTTCAACCTGGCCCGCGACTTGACCATCGGTGAGAACATCTACCTGGGCCACCTGCCCCGCAAAGGCTTCACTGTGGATTGGGCGCAGGTTCGGGCAGGCTCGCAGCGCATCCTGGACCGGCTGGGCGTGGCGTTGTCGCCGGATACCCTCACGTCCACGCTGTCGGTAGCCGAGCAGCAGCTGGTCGAGATCGCCAAGGCTTTGAACCGCCACACGCGCATCCTCATCATGGACGAGCCGTCGGCCGTGCTGGGCGAGAAAGACCTTGAGAAGCTGTTCCAGGTGGTGCGGTCGCTCCAGGCGCAAGGCATCGGCATTATCTACATCTCCCACCGCCTCAAGGAAATCTTTGAGCTGGCCGACGAGGTCACGATCCTCAAGGATGGACGGTACATTACGACCAAGCAGGTGGCGGATGTGACGATGGACGATCTGGTTAAGCTGATGGTCGGGCGCGACCTGAAGGACGTCTACCCCAAGCGCGGCCTGACGCCCGGCGCGCCGTTGTTGAAGGTCAACAACCTGACGCGGACGAAGCTCGTCCACGACGTATCGTTCGATCTGAACGAGGGCGAAATCGTCGGCTTTGCTGGTATCACCGGCTCGGGGCGAACGGAGGTAGCGCGCGCCATCTTCGGCGCCGACCCGGCGTCGGGCGAGATGTTCATTCGCGGCAAGCCCTACAAGCCAAGTTCGCCGGCGGACGCCATCCGCAACGGCGTGGCCCTAGTGACCGAGGACCGCAAGGCCCAGGGGCTATTCCTCAAGCAGAACGTGACGATCAACACGACGATCTCCGGCCTGAAGCAGTTGACCCGCATGGGCATCCTCCAATTCGGCCGGGAAAACAGCCTGGTCAAGAAGATGATCCAGGACCTGAGCATCAAGACGCCGGGTCCGGAGTTCATGGTCGTCAACATGAGCGGCGGCAACCAGCAGAAGGTGGTGCTGGCGCGCTGGCTCAGCGTTGGCGTGCGCATCTTCATCCTGGACGAGCCGACGCGGGGCATCGACGTGGGCAGCAAGTCGGAGATCTACCAGGTGATGCACGACCTGACCAGGCAGGGGGCGGGCGTCATCATGATTTCCTCGGAGCTGCCCGAGGTGCTGGGGATGAGTGACCGCATCATGGTCATGCGCCAGGGGACAATTGCCAAGCAGTTGTCACGAGCGGAGGCCAGTGAAGAGGCGATCATGAAGTACGCCGTGGGCGGCGAAGCCGCCTGACGCCGGCGATCACCAAGGAGGAGCCAGCCATGGCAGTGATTACAGTTTCCAGAGATCTCGGCAGCGGCGGCCTGGATATCGCCTCTCAGGTGGCGAAGACGTTGGGGGATGAGCTTGTCGATAAGCGGACGGCAGAGACCATCTTCCGGCAGTATGGGATGACCCGATTCGACGAGGTCTACGACAGCGCCCCGAACCTCCTCGACCTTGTCAACGCGAACAACCTGCTCATCGTCTCGATGCTGAACGAGATCGTGCAAGCCGTCGCCAAACGCGGCAACGTCGTGATCCTCGGCCGCGCCGGCTTCGCGGTCCTGGCCGGTTACGCCGACGTGCTGCACGTCCGGGTCCAGGCCCCCTTCGATGTTCGCGTGCAGCGTGTCATGGACCGAGAGGGTCTGAGCGACCGCCAGGCGGCCGAGGCGCGGGTGCGGGAGGACGATGAGGTACACCAGAAATACGTGAAGTTCTTCTACAACAAGGACTGGGACGCCGCGTCCAACTTCGACCTCGTTCTCGACAGCAGCACGCTCACGACCGACGCGATCGTCAAACAGATCGTCGATGCGGCCAAGGCGCTCGACCAGCAGGCGCCGCCCAAGGATGCCCCGACCACGGCGTCTATCGAGGTGGACCCGGTTCTGGCGGACGCGGTCGACAAGGCCATCGCGTACCCCTTGCCCTCTTGAGCGCGGAGGCCGACCCGGTCAACTGATCGGGCATCCCGCCCATCCTGTGGGGCTACGTCATCCTAGCCGCGCTGTACCTGCCCCAGGTCGTGTGGGTCATGCGCCTCCGGGGAGCGCGATGGACCCCTATCTCGAAGGCTCGCTGTGGACGACGCTCCATTTTGCGCTGAGCGCAGAGATCGTCCGGTATCTAGCGTAACAGCGATGATTGAAATTGTCCCGTACCAGCCGCGTTGGCGCGAGGAGTTTCAGACGCTAGGCGCAGAGCTTTGTGGGGCCTTGGGCGACCTCGCCCTGCGCATCGACCACATCGGCTCGACGTCCGTCCCGGCCCTGGCGGCCAAAGACATCATCGACATCCAGGTCACGGTTGCGGCGCTTGAGCCTCCCATTGAAGCCGCCCTCTCCCACGTCGGCTACCGGCGCAAGACGCACATCACCGGCGACCACATCCCACCGGGCGCGAGCACGGATCCCACTGAGTGGGCGAAGTGGCTGTTCAACGAGCTACCAGGCCGTCGGCGAGTGAACCTGCACGTGAGAGTTGCGGGCCGCCCCAACCAGCGCTATCCCCTGCTGTTTCGTGACTATCTGCGCGCCCATTCGCCGATTGCCGCAGCCTACGCTCAGACGAAGCTGGCCCTCGCCCGGCTGCATCCGGACGACGTGGGAGCCTACTATGATGTCAAAGACCCTGTATGCGACATCATCATGGGCGGCGCAGAGGAGTGGGCCACAGCCACTGGCTGGGCGCCTGGGTCAAGCGATTGTTGAGTCACTGACTGCGCCAATAGCTGGTACACGCTTGTTTAGAGGAGAGACGGTGAGGCAGGTAGAAGAAGTCGTGCTGGGCGAAATCATGACACCGCTGGGATGTTTTGGTGTCGCGCTGACGCCCATCGGCGTTGGGCGGCTGACGTTTCCGACGGAGCCGCTGGCTGCGTGCGCGGCCTGGGCGCGGCGCTGGTATCCCAACGCGCGCATCGTGTCGGACGCGGACCGCCTGCGGCCGGTCGCCGACGAGATGAACGCCTACCTTGCTGGCAACCTGCGTCAGTTTACGCTGCCCGTGGACCTGCGCGGCACACCCTTCCAGGTGGCCGTCTGGCGCGGCTTGCAGTTGATCCCCTATGGGGAGACGCGCTCTTACGCCCAGATCGCCGCCGGCATCGGCCGCCCGCACTCAGTCCGAGCTGTCGGGGCCGCCAACGGCGCGAACCCCGTACCTATCATCGTCCCATGTCACCGTGTGATCGGGAGTAGTGGTAAGCTCGTCGGCTATGGCGGCGGCCTCGACCTCAAAGAGCGGCTGCTGGCGCTGGAGAGGGCGCCGCGCGTGGCCGTGCCCATGTAATGCTTTCTAACCTGACTGCATCATATAATACTGTGAGCATACGATGGATGGAACGCCGCAGCGAAGGATGTGTCTCGGCGGGCATCAAGGAGCGACACTAGCATGGAAAACACGATCATTATCGGCTCGGGCCCGGCCGGCCTGACGGCAGCATTATACGCGGCGCGGGCGAACATGGAGCCGCTGCTTATCACAGGCAACGAGCTGGGCGGGCAGATTGCGACCACGACCGATGTGGAGAACTTCCCCGGCTTTCCCAGCGGCCTGACCGGCCCGGAGCTTTATGAGGCGATGCAGCAGCAGGCCGAGCGGTTCGGCGCACGCATCGAGATTGACGAGGTCATCGACGTAGAGTTCGGCCCGGATGCGCAGATCGTCAAGACGCACAGCAAGGAATACGTGACACGCACCCTCATCATCGCCACGGGCGCCTCGCCGCGCAAGCTGGGCGTGCCGGGCGAGAACGAGTTCATCGGCCGGGGCGTCTCCTACTGCGCGACGTGCGACGGCTTCTTCTTCCGTGGCAAGCGCGTGATGGTGGTCGGCGGCGGCGACAGCGCCCTACAAGAGGGCCTCTTCCTGACCAAGTACGCCAACCGCGTGGACATCGTCCACCGGCGGGACCAGCTTCGCGCCGGCCCGGTGCTCCAGGCACGCGCTGAGAAGAACGAGAAGATGGGCTTCATCTGGAACACCGTGATCGAGAGCGTACACGGCAACGGGATGGTCAAGACGGTCGCGCTCAAGAATGTTCGGACGGGCGAGACGTCGGAGGTGGAGGTGGACGGCATTTTCGTCTACATCGGCCACTTCCCGAACACCCAGCTCTTCCAGGGCAAGCTGGCTATGGACGACCAGAACTACCTCATCGTCGACCACAACATGATGACCAGCCACCCCGGCGTGTTCGCGGCGGGCGAGGTTCACGACCACACCTACCGCCAGGCCATCTCCTCGGCCGGCTTCGGCGCGATGGCCGCCATCTCCGCCGAGCGCTACCTGGCGTCGCTGGAAGACCGCGTGCCGCACGTCGAGACCTGGTAATACGCCGCCAATGCCCAAAATCATCGTCGACACCCTCCCCACCTTCTACGCCGTTCGCAACGCCGACGCCCGCCCTGCCCTGCTGTTCATTCACGGGGCGGGCGGGCAGAACGGCCTGTGGATGGACATGGCCCGACGGCTGGAGAACATGGCCGTCTTCGCGCCGGACCTGCCAGGTCACGGGCAGTCCGACGGGCAGCCCTCGGACAGCATCCCGGCCTACGCCCGGTGGATCGTTGATTTCGCCGATGCCGTCGGCCTCGACCGCTTCGTTCCCGTCGGCCACAGCATGGGCGGCGGCATCGCCCTCCAGCTCGCGCTGGACTACCCCCAGCGCGTCGCGGGCCTGATCCTTGTCGCCAGCGGCGCACGCCTGCGCGTTCACCCGGACCTCCTGGCGACGCTGCGCGACACCGACCCGGTCATGTATACCGGCATGCTGGCCTGCGACCGCTTCGACGTCATGCCGCGCCTGGGCGAGATTCACGTTCCGACGCTTGTCATCAACGGCACGGCGGACGACCGAACCCCACTCAAGTACGCCACGTTCCTCCGTGACCGCATCGCCGGCGCGGAGCTGACGGTCGTCGAAGGCGCCGGGCACGAGGTCATGGTCGAGCGTCCGGCCGAAGTCGCCACCGCCATCCAGGACTTTATAGACCGCTTCCCCAGGCAATAATGAAGGGGAGAGAGGGCGGCTGTCCTCTCTCCCCTTTGTGATTCTAAAGTCGGGAATTAGCGTCGCTTGCGGCGGAGCACAACGCCGGCGAAGCCAAGGACGGCCGCCAGGCTCGCCAGCCCGAAGGCCAGCATGCCGGGGTCGCCGCCGGTCGTTGGCAGCGACGAGGGTGTGGCCGCTGCCGCAGCGCCAGCGCCCGTCCCACCGGCGGCTGGTGTTCCGGCCGCCTGGGCCTGGCCCGCAACCTTGGCAATCTGCGTGTTGAGGAACGTCGTCAAGGCCGGTACGTCGCTCGAGGGAACCTGGGTCTCGGAGAAGTGGGGCATGAACCGGCGCGGGGTACGCAACTGCTTCTCCACGTCGGCTGTCGTCAGCGACGTGCGGCCTGACGACAGGATGGCCTTGGCGGTCGCGGCGTAGTCCTCGCCGTGGCAGGCGACACAGCGCTTGGTCATGAACGTGACCTTGCCGGCCGGGTCGTCCGGCTTAGCCTCGTAGCGGACGGGTGTGAAGCTGGCCGGCTTCTGCAGCGTCGTCATGTAGTCGTGGATAGCGGTAATATCGGCATCCGATATCTGCTCAGGGGTGAACGCCGGCATGTTCTGGCGCGGCGTGCGCACCTGGGTAATCCACTCCTGGGCCGTCTTCTGCGTGCCCGCGAGCGGCAAGCCGTACTTGCCCTCGCCCTGATCGCCGTGGCAGTTCTTGCACTGCCTCTGCTGCCAGAGTTGCTGCCCCGACGCCTGTTGAGGTGGCGCAGCGACGGCGGTCGTCGTATCCAACGCGATGAACAGCGCGACGAGCGCAAGACCCAAGAGGGCCGCGCCCGCGACTGCCCAAGGCAGAATTCGTCTCACACTTTCCTCCTTGTTCTTCAATGTAGAAAATGCAGCGCCCAGGGCAGGATAGCCGCCATCCGGCCCTGGTGACAACCACGGATTAGCGCACGACGACGACGCCGTGCATGTAGTCGTGCGGAACGCAGTAGTACTTGTATTCGCCGGGCTGATTGAACGTGAACGAGAACGAGCCGCCCTTACCAAAGTCGGGCGAGCTGAGGACATTGGTCCCGCCTTCCGACGTCACGTCGTGCTGTTCGTCGTCCTCGTTGCTCCACACGACGGTCGTTCCCACCGGCACAGTAAGCCGGTCGGGCTGGTAGGCGTAGTCGGAGATTTTGATGGTCACAGTGTTGTTGCTTTTGGCCGCTGGCGCCTGGGCCTGAGTGGGGACAGCCGTCTTCGCGACGGCGGTCGGCTGCGCGGGGGCAGCCGTCGGCGGGGGCGGAGCGGCGGTCGGGGGAACAGCATTCGGCGCGATGGTAGGCTGAGCTGCGGGGGCGGTTGCTGACGTGGGAGCGATTGTCGGGGCAGCCGTCGGGACGGCCGTGGGAGCAGCGACAGGCGGGGTCGTCGGGGCAGCCGTCGGCGCGCTTGTGGGTGCGACTTCCGCCGCCGGAACGCCCTTCGGAAGCTGGCGCACGTAGGCGACCAGTCCCCAGATTTCCTCGTCCTTCAGCACCTTCTTCCAGCCCGGCATAGCCGTATGCGGCAGGCCGTTCTGGATAATCCAGTACAGCACGCCATCGGCCTTGCCCTGAGTGCGCGCTGCCGTCAGGTCCGCCGCCGGGGGATAGGTGTTCGAGCCGGTCGCCGTCCCCGCTTTGCCGTCGTTGCCGTGGCAGACGGCGCAGCGGCTGTTGTACGTCCGCCGCGCCGCGTCGAGCGCCTCCGGGCTGGACGCCACAGGGTTGTTGAGTTTGGCGATGTCGCCGGGGACGAGGAAATTCTTGCCCGCCTCGGCCATGCTGATCTGCATCGCGGAGGGCGTGTCGAGGGCGGAGCGGGCGCTGAGGAAGAACCCGAAGAGGATAAACAGGGAACCGGCGGCAACTGCTAACAGACCGGCAATGACAACGCCAATCAGGATACGCATAGACAAGCCTCGCGGTGAACCGTTGGGGGACGAGAGCGGGAGCATCGCGGGCATAGAATTGGAGCCTCGTCGATGCAACCCGCCGTATCACCCTAAGTTACGGGACCGGCGAGGCATTTGGATGTTATAAGAGCGAAGATTCTCTATTTCTTCCTGGCTTTCGTCTGAGCGCGCGCCAGGTTCTCGTCAACCCTGAATCTCACAATTCGGCTTATCAGGTCGTACGGAATCGGCTTGTCCAGAGGAAATTGCACCGAGCCTTTCGCACCCTTGTAGGCGGACAGCTCGGCCTGGAATTCCTCAATGCCCGTCGGCGCAGGGTAGAACCCGATGTGCGTCTTGAACGCAGCGAAGTGCACCAGGTTGCCGTTGAGCGTGAAGGTGGGCATCTGGTACTTGATGGCCTCCTGGGCTTCCGGCGCCGCCTCTCGAATCGTCTGCCGGATCTTTTGCAGCTTCTCCTGGACATCAGGGGGAAAGCCCACGATATACTCGTCAATCGTCTTCGGCGCCGCCTGTCCCCTCTGCATCATCCCTCCCATCTCCGCCATCTGCCATCTGCCATCCGTGGGGGATCGGGGCGACCACAGGGGGATCGCCCCTACGGATACCGCCATCTGCTATCCGCCATCTGCGGGGGATCGGGGCGACCACAGGGGGATCGCCCCTACGAATACCGCTATCCACCATCCGCTATCCGCGCCAAGGCCGGCCGCGCCGCCGCGACGGCTCGCCCCCGGTGGCTGATGGCATTCTTCACGTCCGGCGGCAGTTCGGCCAGGTGGCAACCATGCTCCGGGACGTAGAAGACGGGGTCGTAGCCGAAACCACCGCTACCGCGCGGGACGAAGGCGATGAAGCCTTCGAGAATGCCGTCAAAGGTCTGCGTCGGCTGCCCGGTGTGGGCGATAGCCACCGAGGCGTGGAAGCGCGCCGTGCGGCGGTCCCACGGGACGCCGGCCATGTTCCAGAGGAGCAGGCTGTAGCGGTCCTGGTCGGTCTTGGCCTCCGGCGCGCCGTAGCGAGCGGTATACACGCCAGGCGAGCCGCCCAGGGCGTCCACCTCCAGCCCGGAGTCGTCGGCCAGCGTCCACAGCCCGGACGCCTTGGCGTAGGCTTCGGCCTTGAGGATGGCGTTCTCGACAAACGTGTGGCCGGTCTCATCCACAATGAAGTCGATGCCAACGTCCTGCAAGGTTACCAGCGTCAGCGGCAGGTCGCTCAGCAACTCCTGCAACTCGGCCAGCTTGCCTCGATTGTTCGTCGCGACGAGTAAAGTAGTCATAGAACTTACTACAACCCTACTCACGTAGCGAGAGGCTGATAGGCCTTATCATCACGTGTCACAGTAACCTCAAGCGTATACTGATTGCCCAACGCTTCAAGGTAGCGTCGGAGGGTGCGCAGCGTGTACGCATCATAGCCACGTTTCTCAATCCGGGCAACCTGAGCTTGCGATACACCCATCCGTTGGGCGACCTCCGCTTGCGTGAGGCCTGACGCCTGGCGCGCCTCAACGAGTTGCAGCCAGAGTTCTTTCTTACTAGCCTCTTCTTCATAGAGCTGGCGGTTCGCCGGGTGCTCCAGGAAGCTATCGCGCCACGCCTCATAACTCCGTTGCCCTTGCGACATCACGTCGTTGTGCTCGTCCATCGTATCAGTCTCCACCCCCTCATCATGTAGAAGACGACAGACCACACTTCGGATGCGTCAGTCATATACGGATTTTAGTATAATAGGTGAGGGAAGTCAAAGTCCGCAATCTGCCGTAGATGCCAGGTGCTCATCCTCGCGTGGCCGTCGCTGCGGATGCCCCCTGGCTGCCAAACAAGTCCATAAACCGAATGGATGTCTCGATGCCGCTGTAGAACTGGGCTAGGTCGAGCTTTTCGTTTGGCCCGTGCAGGCCATCATCCGGCAGGCCAAAGCCCATGAGCAGGCTCGGCAGGTTCAGGACTGTGCGGAACATGAGCACAACCGGGATGCCGCCGCCGATGCGGGCGAACACCGGGTCGCCGCCAAACGTCTCGCGGAACGCCTGGCGCGCCGAGGCGAGTCCGGGCCCGTTGGGGTCGATGAGGACGCCAGAGCCACCGCTGCGCTCGACGACGGTCACGCGCACCGTATCCGGCGCGATGGACAGGATGTAGTCGCGCAACAGCATCGCGATTTCGGCAGGTTCCTGGTCCGGCACCAAGCGAGCGGCGACCTTGAAGCGGGCAACCGAGGGAACAGCCGAGGCATCACCACCGGCGACGAACTTGAGCACGTCTAGCGTCGGTCGCGCGCCCATGCGCTCCAAGACAGAGTAGCCCGCCTCCCCCCATAAGCGCGGCGCGCCGGTCTCGGCGATAATCTGCTCATCCGTGATGGGGATGCGCGCCATGTCTGCGCGCTCAGCCTCGCTCAGCGTGCGCACCTTATCGTAGAAGCCGGGGACTTTGACCCGTCCCCCCTCGTCGTGCAACGCCGCGATGATCTGGGCGGCGACGTGGATGGGGTTCTGCACTGCGCCGCCGTGCAACCCGGAGTGCAGGTCGTGGGAAGGGCCATGCACTTCGACCTCGACGCCCGCGCCGCCGCGCAGCCCCACGCCAATGGTCGGCACGCCCGCTGCGACCCACGGCGTATCTGAGATGACCACCGTATCCGCCCGCAGCCGGTCGGCGTGTTCAGCCAGGAAGGGACGCAGGCTGCGGCTGCCGACTTCCTCCTCGCCTTCGACGAGGAAGCGCACGTTCACCGGCAGCCGCCCAGCCGTCTTGAGATACGCCTCGACCGCCTTGACGTGGATAAAGGTCTGGCCCTTGTCATCGGCGGACCCGCGCGCGAAGAGCTTCCCGTCCTGGACGGTCGGCTCGAACGGCGGCGTCGCCCACTCGTCGGGCTTGACCGGCTGCACGTCGTAGTGGCCGTAAACGAGTACAGTCGGCGCGTCGGGCGCGTGCAGCCAGTCGGCGTAGACGACGGGGTGACCGCCCGTCGCCACGACTTCGACATTCTCCAGTCCGATGCTGCGCAGGTGCGCAGCCAACCAGTCGGCGGCGCGCCCCACGTCGGCGGCGGCTTCCGGCACAGCGCTCAGGCTCGGAATGGCGAGCCACTCGGTGAGTTGGGCGAGGGACGCATCACGATTTCCCTGAGCGTAAGTTAGAGCATTCTGTAACGACATGCGGCTCCTGTCCTGGCAATAGCGCAGACCTGACAGGTTTTGAAAACCTGTCAGGTCTAGCGAAACTAGACGATTGTCGGTTCCATGTACTCCCCGAACACCTTGCGCAGGACGCCCATCATCTCGCCCAGCGTGGCGTAGGCGCGCACAGCGTCGAGGATGAAGGGCATGAGATTCGCGTCGCCCTCGGCGGCGTTGCGGAGCGCTTCGAGGCGCTGGCGAACAAGCTCGTTGTCGCGCTCGCGGCGGATGCGCGCCAGCCGCTCGATCTGCACGTCGAAGCCCTTCGGGTTCATGTCGAGGATCGGGATTTGCAGCGGCTCGTCGCTGACGTACTCGTTGACGCCGACGACGACGCGCTGGCCCGCGTCGATCTCGTACTGGTACTGGGACGCGGCGTCGGCGATGGCGCGCTGGAAATAGCCCGCCTCGATGGACGGAATGACGCCGCCCAGCGCCGCAACGTCGGCGAAGATCTTGCGCGCCTGGCGCTCCATCTCGTCCGTTAGCGCCTCGACGAAGTACGAGCCGCCCAGCGGGTCCACCGTGTTCGTGACCCCGCTCTCGTGGGCAATGATTTGCTGCGTGCGCAGAGCGATGCGTACCGCCAACTCTGATGGCAGCGCGAGCGCCTCATCCATCGAGTTGGTATGCAGCGACTGCGTGCCGCCCATGACCGCCGCGAGCGCCTGGATGGCCGTGCGGACGATGTTGTTCTCCGGCTGCTGCGCCGTCAGCGAGCAGCCCGCCGTCTGGGTGTGGAAGCGCAACCACCACGAGCGCTCGCTCTTCGCGCCAAAGGTGTCGCGCATCTCCGTCGCCCAGATGCGCCGCGCGGCGCGGTACTTGGCGATTTCCTCGAAGAAGTCGTTGTGGGCGTTGAAGAAGAAGCTCAGGCGCGGGGCAAAGTCGTCCACGTCGAGGCCGCGCTCGATGCTCCAGCGCACGTACTCGAAGCCGTCCAGCAGGGTAAACGCCAGCTCCTGGGCCGCCGTCGAGCCGGCCTCGCGGATGTGGTAGCCAGAGATAGAAATCGGGTTCCACTTCGGCATGTACTGCGCGGCGTACTCGATGGTGTCCACCACGAGGCGCATCGACGGGCGCGGCGGGAAGATGAACTCTTTCTGGGCAATGTATTCCTTGAGGATGTCGTTCTGTATCGTCCCGGCGAGCTTCGCCTGCGGGACGCCCTGCTTCTCAGCGGCGACGATGTACATGGCCCAGACGATGGCCGCCGGGCTGTTGATGGTCATCGACGTGGTTACGTCGGCCAGGGGGATGCCGTCGAACAGAATCTCCATGTCGGCCAGCGACGAGACCGCCACACCGCACTTGCCGAACTCACCCGGCACCATCGGGTCGTCGGTGTCATAGCCGTACAGCGTCGGCATGTCGAACGCCACGGACAGGCCCGTCTGTCCCTGGCGCAGCAGGTACTTGAAGCGCTCGTTGGTCTCCTCGGCCGTGCCGAAGCCTGCGAACATGCGCATCGTCCACAGCCGCCCGCGGTACATCGTCGGGTGAATACCGCGTGTGAACGGGTACTCGCCCGGCCAACCGATGCTCACCTCAAAATCTTTGTCGGCGACGTCGGCGGGGCTGTACAGGCGCTTGATGGGCATGCTCGACGTGGTGACGAACGGGGTGGACCGCTCCGGCGACTTCGCCAGGTTGGGCTTGAGCGTGGTCTCTTCCCACTGCTTCTCGCGGTCAGCGGGGCTGGATGGGGTTGCCTGGGACTCAATCTCCATCATGGAAGCACCTCCAACTGTGCTAGCTCCTCTGAGGTGAGCTTGATTTCGCTGGCAGCGAGGTTCTCGGCGAACTCTGCCACGGTGTTGCATCCGACAAGGGCAAAGACGTTGAGCGGCTGACTCAAAACGTAGGCCAGGGCGACCTGAGCTGTCGTCAGGCCCCGCTGACGGGCAAGCGCCTGCGCCCGATCCAGGCGCTTGAAGTTCTGTTCGTAGCAATAAGCGTGCACGCACACTTTGTCGAGAGGGTGGGTCATCGTCGCCAGGTTGTCGCGGGTGAAGCGGCCGGAGAAGAAGCCGCCTGCCAGGCTCGACCACGCGAACACCGGCATCTGGGTCGCCTGATACCAGGCCCGCGCTTTCCGGCCCCGTGCGCCGCCGATGCTGACGCAGCCCGGCCACGGCTCCTCGACCATCTCGGCCAAGCTCAGGTTGGGGCTGCTGACGGCGAACGGCGTCAGGTTGTTGGCCCTGGCGTACTTGTTGGCCTCCATCAACCGCTCGACGCTCCAGTTGGAGCCACCGAACGCCTTGATGCGGCCCGCGCTCAGGTGTGCGTTGAGCACTTCGACGATTGGCTCCACCGGCACAGTCGGGTCGTCGCGGTGGAGCAGGTACAGGTCGATACTGTCGGTGCGCAGGCGGGCGAGGGAGTCGTACAGGTCCGACGTGATATCCCAGGGTGTGACCCGGCGGCGGTCGTGGTTGTGGTGAGCGCCCTTGGTGATGATGACGACTTTGTCGCGGAGGCCCCGCGCCTCGATCCAGCGGCCTAGCACGCGCTCGCTGTCGCCATTCCCATACTGGTGCGCCGTGTCGAACGTGTTGCACCCCTGGGCAAAAATGCCGTCGAGCAGGGCGAAGCTGCGGTCAAGCTCTTGCGAGCTTATCATCACCGTGCCCTGGACCAGCCGGGACACGGGCTTATCGATGCCGGGCACGCTTCCGTAGCGCATTGTGAGTGTCCTAATCGCGGAACGGGACGGCCCGCTCGATCCAGTCCACAATGAGGTCGCGGGTGCGGGCGTTCAACAAGGGCATGTCGTGGCCGGTGCGTGGAACGATGACCAGCTCCTTGGGCGGCTGCGCCAGCTTATGCAGCGCCTTGGCTTCATCGGGGTGAACCAGCATGTCCCACTCACCGTGGATGAACAGCGTTGGCTCCTCGATCTGACCCACTAACGACAGCGGCTGTTCGATGGTCTTGTCGAGCTGGCCCAGGCGCGTACCGCGCATCAGGCGCGTATATTGGGAGCCGATGGGCGTACCGAATGCCATGTCCAGTGACGCCTGAGTTGTGAGGCGGCGGAAGTGGCCGCTGTCGGCAAACGCGCCGAGGGTGACAATGCCGTCGGCGGCATCGTAGAGTGCGCCGTAGCGCAAAACCGTCGCCCCGCCCATGCTGCTACCAATGGTCACGATGCGCCGGTAGCCCTGCGCCCGCATGCACCTGACAACCGCATCCACATCCAGGACTTCCAGGCGCGTGAACGTGCATTCGCCGCCGCTCTCGCCGTGCCCCCGGAAGTCGAACGCCGCCACATCGAGGCGCTCGGCCAACGCCTCCACGAAGCCCGGCACCGCCTTGAGGTTCTTGCTGCTCATGAAGCCGTGGCAGTAGATGCAGATGGTATCTTGGCCGCGCCGAATGTGAACGCCGCGAATTGTGACGCCGTCCTCGGTTTCGATCTCGAAGTTGTCATGCGGGACGCGATAGGGTCGGGAGCCAAACTGCATGCCGCCCATCTGGGGGAAACGGTGGGTGATATCCGGCAGCCAGTCGGGAACGCGGGGCAGTTGGGGCAAGGCTCACTCCCATAGTCGATGGATGCGCAAAGTATAGCACGTTCAGCCAGATTGCTACCCTTTCGCTTCCTCGTACAGTTCGATGAGGACGCCGTGGGCGGCTTTGGGGTGAACGAAGGCCAGGCGGCGGCCGGCGCTGTTGGTCACCGGCGTCTGGTTGATGAGTTGCACGCCCTGCTCCTTGAGCCGCGCCAGAACCGCGTCCAGGTCGTCCACTTCGAAGCAAATGTGGTGCAGCCCTTCGCCGCGCTTCGCCATCCACTTGGCGACGCCGCTCTCCTCGCTCGTCGGGTAGACTAGCTCCACTTCGCTGCCGCCGATGGGGAAGAAAGCGACCTGGGCATTCTGCTCCGGCTCGTCGGCGATGTGGCTGAAGGGCAGGCCCAGCTTCTCCGAGAAAAATCCTATGGTTCCGTCCAGCGCCTGCACGGCGATGGCAACGTGATCGATGCGCTTGATCATGAGTGTCTCACTTTATGTCTCACACCTGACAGGTCTTGAAGACCTGTCAGGTGTGCATTGTCTGGTTAGAAGACGAGCGCCGGTGTGTACGCGCCAAAGGCTTGCTCGAGCGCCTGGCAGATTTCGCCGATGGTCGCCCAGTTCTCGACGGCGTCGACCAGGAAGGGCATCAGGTTCTGGTCCGTGCCGGCGGCGCGAGCCAGGGCAGCCAGGGACGCCTGCATCGCCTCGTTGTCGCGGCGCGCGCGTAGCGCCTGGATGCGCTCGACCTGCCGCCGCTGAATCTCCGGGCTGACGTGCAGAATCTCCGGCCGGTGCTCCTCGACGGTCGTGAACTTGTTGACGCCCACGATGGTGCGGTCGCCAGTCTCAACGGCCTGCTGGTAGCGGTAGGCCGCGTCGCCGATCTCGCGCTGGATGTAACCCTGCTCGATGGCGCGTAGCGAGCCGCCCATGCTGTCGATGCGCTCGATGTACTCCATGGCGCGGCGCTCTAGCTCGCCGGTCAGGTTCTCGATCAGGTAGCTGCCGCCCAGCGGGTCGGGCGTGTCCACGACGCCGCTCTCGTAGGCAATAATCTGCTGTGTGCGCAGCGCAATCTGCACCGACTCCTCGGTCGGCAGGGCCAACGCCTCGTCGCGTGAGTTCGTGTGCAGCGACTGCGTGCCGCCGAGGACGGCCGCCAGGGCCTGGAGCGTTACGCGGATGACGTTGTTGTCCGACTGCTGCGCCGTCAGCGACGCGCCCGACGTCTGGGTGTGGAAGCGCAGCATGGCCGACTTCGGGTCCTTCGCGCCGAAGCGCTCGCGCATGATGCGCGCCCAGAGACGCCGCGCCGCGCGGAACTTGGCAACTTCCTCGAAGAAGTTGTTGTCGGCGACGAAGAAGAATGAGAGCTGCGGCGCGAACTTGTCCACGTCCAGGCCGCGGTCCACGGCGGCCTGGGTGTACGCGATGGCGTTGGACAGGGTGAAGGCGATTTCCTGCACCGCCGTGCAGCCCGCCTCGCGCATGTGGTAGCCAGAGATGGAGATGGTGTTCCAGTTCGGCACGCTGTCGCGGCAGAAGGCGAAGATGTCGGTAATCAGCCGCAGGCTGGCATCCGGCGGGAAGCGGTACGTGCCGCGCGCGATGTATTCCTTGAGAATATCGTTCTGAATCGTGCCGCGCAGCTTGTTGGACGGGACGCCCTGGCGCTTGCCGACGGCGATGTACAGGGCGAGCAGAATCGACGCCGTGGCGTTGATGGTCATGGACGTGCTGACTTTGTCGAGGGGAATGCCGTCGAAGAGCGTCAGCATGTCTTCCAACGACGCAATCGAGACACCGACCTTGCCGACTTCACCAAGGGCGAAGGGCGAGTCGGGGTCGTAGCCAATCTGGGTGGGAAGGTCGAAGGCCACGGACAAGCCCGTCTGCCCCTGCTCCAGCAGATACTTGTAGCGCGCGTTCGACTCCTCCGCCGACGCGAAGCCCGCATACTGGCGCATGGTCCAGAAGCGGCCGCGATACATGCTGGGATAGATGCCCCGCGTGAAGGGATACTCGCCGGGATAGCCGACATCCGCGCCATAGTCCTGGCCCGCGACGTCGTCGGGCGTGTAGAGCGGCTTGATGGCGATACCGGATGTGGTATCGAACTCGGCGCGCCGTTCGGGGTTCTTCTTCGTGAACGGGAGCAGGGTTAATTGCGTCCAGCGCTCGACGCCACTACCGCCATCCGCAGATGGGGCCGCCGGAACCTTATCTTGTGTGCTCATAGCAAATCCTCTGTCGATTAAATGGACTTACTTCCCACCTATTTTACACGCTCTCCCGCCACCCGTGGATTAAGATGCATGCACGGGACATGAAGATGGAGCAACTTTTCAGTGCCCCAGGACTTCGACACTCTTGGCCCGCCGCTGCCATGTCAGCTTCGACTGGCGAAACTGGCGCAACAGGTTGAGGGCCTTATCGCGTAGCGGAGCGAGGCGGGGCTCGCGCACCTGCCACGCGCCTTCGAGCTGTTTGAGGACGAGCTGGCTATCGCCCTTCACCTCGACCGTCAGCGCCCGAGGCGACGCGCCGCCCTTCTGAATGCCCGCCGTCAGCTCTTCGAGCGCCGCAATCAGCGTCAGGTATTCCGCCTCGTTGTTGGTCGTATTCGTGCCGGGAAACTCCAGGCGGCGGAGCCGGGTCTTGCCGTCGCGGCTGCGGACAATCTGATAGCTGCCGTAGCCGATGCCGGGGTTGCCCCGGCTGCCGCCGTCAAACACAATCGTATAATCCATGCTCACTCAATCGCGACGAGGGTCTCCCCCTGGTTGACCTTCTGCCCAGGGCTAACTTTCACGGCCTTGATCGTACCCGCGCGCGGGGCGCGGATCTCGTTCTCCATCTTCATCGCTTCCAGGATGACGAGGCCCTGGTTCGCCTCCACCTGCTGCCCGACCTCGACGCGCACCGCGACCACCAGGCCCGGCATCGGCGCTTTAATGGTCGCCTCGCTCGCCCCGCCGGTCTCGCGGCTGAGCCGCTTCAGGCTGCCCAAGCGCTCGTCCTCGACCGTCACCGCCAGGCGCTCGCTGCCGATCTTGACGTAGTAGACGCCCTCGATGCGCTCGACGTACACGTCGTACGACTGGCCGTCCAGGAGGATAGAGTAGATGTTGCCCTTCCCCACGGGCTGAAGGTCGACCTCGTGGGTCTCGCCGTCAATTGTCACTTCGCCGGGACGATCCACGGCGAGAATATGGGGATGACCGTCAACTTCGGCAAGGTATTTCATCGTCTACCACCTCTGGACGGCTTTCTGCCGGCCATAGAGCTTCCAGGGGTCGCCGCCATCGCCGCCGTCGTTGTTCATGCTCAGCGCGCTCTGCCGCCGCTGGTGCGCCAGTAATGTCGCCACAATGGCCGCCGTCTTCTGGTGGCGGCGCTGGGCCGCTGCGGGCATGGTGAACGTCTTTTCCAGGAACTGCGTGTCGAAGTGGCCGGCGATGAAGTTGGTGCTGTCCAGGATTTCCTGGTGGAACGGGATGGAAGTGCTGACGCCCACGATGCGGTACTCGGCCAGGGCGCGGCGCATGCGCAGAATGGCCTCGGCGCGGGTTTCGCCCCAGCAGATGAGCTTGGCGATCATCGGGTCGTAGAACAGGCTCACCTCGTAGCCCTCATAGACGGCGCTCTCGACGCGGACACCCGGGCCGGTCGGCTCCGTCACCGCCGTAATCTTGCCCGTCGAGGGGAGGAAGTTGTTGAACGGGTCCTCCGACGTGATGCGGCATTCCAGCGCCCAGCCCTTGAGCTGAATCTCGTCCTGGTCGTAGCGCAGCTTGCGCCCGTCGGCAATGCGCAACTGCTCCTTGACGATGTCCACGCCGCTGACCAACTCGGTCACGGGGTGCTCCACCTGGAGCCGCGTGTTCATTTCGAGGAAATAGAAGCGGCCTTTCGAGTCGAGGAGGAACTCGACCGTACCGGCGTTGGTATAGCCGACCGACTTGGCCGCGGACACGGCCATGCTGCCCATGCGCTCGCGGAGCTGCTCGTTGAGCGCCGGTGACGGCGACTCCTCGATGAGCTTCTGGTGGCGGCGCTGAATAGAGCACTCGCGCTCACCCAGGTGGATGACGTTACCGTGCTCGTCGCCGAGAATCTGGAACTCGATGTGGCGCGCGTTCTCCACCAGGCGCTCCAGGTAGACGCGGTCGTCGCCGAACGCGCCCTTCGCCTCGCGCCGCGCCGCCGCCAGGGCATCGACCAATTGGTCGGCGCTGCGCACAGTGCGCATGCCCTTGCCGCCGCCGCCCGCCGCCGCTTTCACAAGGAGCGGATAACCAATCTTTGCCGACGCGGCCATCAGGTCTTCGTCCGACAGACTCTCCTCCGCATCCGTCCCCGGCACGACCGGCACACCGGCGGCCTGCACCGTGCGGCGGGCGATCACCTTGTCGCCCATGTCGCGGATGGCGCGGGGCGGCGGGCCAATCCAGATGAGGCCGGCGTCGATGACAGCCTGGGCGAACCCCTCCCGCTCGGCTAGGAAACCGTAGCCGGGGTGAATCGCCTCCGCGCCGGAACGCTTCGCCACATCCAGGAGACGGTCGATGCGCAGGTAGGACTCCCGCGCCGGTGGCGGTCCGATCAGGTACGCCTCGTCGGCGTAGCGAACGTGAAGCGCGGTGCGGTCGGCCTCGGAGTAGACGGCGACCGTCTGCAAGCCGCGCTCATGGCAGCCGCGGATGATACGCACCGCGATCTCGCCTCGGTTAGCGACAAGGACCTTTTTGAACATTCAGCTTCGCTCCTCTAGATGGCTGGATGGTCACATGGTTACGGATGCTTCGGACGCAGTATTGTCACGCCAGTGTCGGGCAGTCCACCAATCTGCCCGTCGATGTGGGTGACGACTTCCAGGTTGGGGTCGGCGTCAAGCGCGTCGAGGCGCGCCTGCTGTTGCCGGGTGCGGTTCGGGTCGCGGCGGCGCAAGTCGCTCAGGAAAATCCAGTAGCCATTCTCGACATACCACTGCGTGGGCACATCGGTGATACTACCATAGACAACGTAGGGGCCGTGTGCCGCGTCAGGCGGCAGGCCATACGGGTCAGTTGCAATGGGGACGTTCAGGGCATTTTGCCTGACCCATGCAGCCGTCTGGTCCCGGCTATCGGGCTGATAGAGAGTATATACAGTTCGGGTGAGGCTTAAAACCGGGAGCGCAAACGCGGCTAGGATCAACGCAACGCCGGCCCAGCCGCGCCTGCGGCTGAGCCGCGACGCCACGATATACAACCCGTACCCAGCACAGACCGTCATGAAGGGCAAAATCGGCGCCAGGTAGCGCGGAGCCCTGGGACTACCGTTACAGATCAAAGCGTACCAGGCGACAGGGAATGCCGCCAGGATGACGGCCTCCCGAGGCCACCGGCGCGCGATCAGGACGAGACCGACCAGGGCCAGCACGGTCAGCGCCGCTTCACCCAACCTGAATAGCTCCTGCGCGTAGTACACCGGACTGGCCGCCGCCACATAGTCGCGGGCCTGGACGCCGTGGCTCTGGAACTGGCTCATGACGGTTGGCAGGAACGTCGAGACGTTGAGGATGGCGTACGGTGTCGTCAGAAGGAAACCGCCTATGGCGCCCACCAGAACGCCAAGAGACGGCAGCCAACGCGCGCACCGTTCGCGCGACAGAAACACGGCCAGAAGCGCCGGCACAATCATCAAGGCGCCGGGGTACTTGGCAGAGGCCGCCAAGCCAACCAGTCCGCCCGCGACCACGGCTCGCGTCCAGGTCGGGCGCTCGTAGACCCATAACGCTGCCCAAAACGCAACAGCGACGAGGGCCTGGACAAGGCCGTCGGTCACGGCCCAGCGCTCGGAGACGACGCTCAGCGGCGAGATCGCCATCCACGCCGCCGCCAATAGCGCCGCCGTATCACCCGCCCGCCGTCGGGTGGCCCCGAAGACCGCCACAATCGCCCCAAGGCTCAAACCAGCCATGACCAATCGGTCGAAAACGAACAGCACCGGCTGCGGATAAATCGCATTCCGCGCCGTGAGGTCGAAATCGGGCAGCGTGCGCAAGTCTGGCAAGACGCCGAGAAGAGCGCCGAGGCGGTTTGCGACGGCGAGACTATAGATGGCAAGCGAACCGTAATCGAACCGCCCCGGATCGAGATTCCCAGACTGGGCGACGTGCAGGGCCGGCAGCACCGATAGCCCCTCATCGGGGTTGTACAGGCGAGGCAGCCCGTCGGCGAGCTTCACCGTCCGCAGCGCCAGACCGATGGCAAGGAGCGCGCACAGCACGAGCAGCGTGGCGGCGAGACGCAGATGGTTAATTCGGTTGCCAATCCCGGTGCTCGCGCTGGGGACGCGAATCCCTTGCATCAGCCCCCCTAGAGCGGGATGTTTCCGTGCTTCTTGGGCGGGTTGGTGTCGCGCTTGTTGGCGAGCATCTCCAGGGCGCTGATGAGCTTCGGGCGCGTCTCGCGCGGCTCGATGACGTCGTCGAGATAGCCCCGGCTCGCGGCCACATACGGGTTGGCGAACTTCTCGCGGTACTCCTGCACCAGCCGCGCTCGCGTCGCCTCCGGGTCGCTCGACTCGGCGATCTCCTTGCGGAAGATGATGTTGACCGCACCTTCCGGCCCCATCACCGCGATCTCGGCCGTCGGCCAGGCGTAGTTGATGTCGCCGCGCACGTGCTTAGAGTTCATGACGTCGTACGCGCCGCCGTACGCTTTGCGCGTGATGACCGTGATCTTCGGCACGGTCGCTTCGCAGTAGGCGTAGAGCAGCTTCGCGCCGTGGCGAATGATGCCGCCATGCTCCTGGCCCACGCCCGGCAGGAAGCCCGGTACGTCCTCGAAGGTGATGATGGGGATATTGAAGCAGTCGAGGAAGCGCACGAAGCGCGCGCCCTTGACCGAGGCGTTGATGTCCAGCACGCCGGCGAGCACCTGGGGCTGCTGCGCGACGATGCCGACGGCGCGCCCGCCCAGCCGGGCGAAGCCGATGATAATGTTCCCGGCGAAGTGGGGCTGCACTTCCAGGAACTCGCCATCGTCCACCACGCGCCGAATGACGTCGTGCATGTCGTAGGGCTTGTTGGGGTTGTCCGGGATGATGTAGTCCAGCTCCTCGTCCATGCGCAGGGCGTCGTCCTGCGTCGGGTAGCGCGGCGGGTCGCTCATGTTGTTCTGCGGCATGTAGCCGAGCATCTTGCGCACGATGTCGAGGGCCTCGGCCTCGTTCTCCGCTGCGAAGTGCGCCACGCCGCTGACACTATTGTGAACCATCGCGCCGCCCAGGTCCTCGAACGTCACGTCCTCGTGCGTCACCGTCTTGACGACCTCTGGGCCGGTCACGAACATATGGCTCGTCCCCTTGACCATGACGATGAAGTCGGTGATGGCGGGCGAGTAGACCGCGCCGCCCGCCGCCGGTCCCAGGATGACCGAGAGCTGCGGAATCACACCGGAGGCCAGGGTGTTGCGCAGGAAGATGTCGGCGTAGCCGCCCAGGCTGACGACGCCCTCCTGGATGCGCGCGCCGCCCGAGTCGTTCAGGCCGATGAGCGGGGCGCCGTTCTTCATCGCCATGTCCATGATCTTGACGATCTTCTCGGCGTGAACCTCGGACAGCGAGCCGCCAAAGACGGTGAAGTCCTGCGAGAAGACGTAGACCAGCCGGCCATTGACCGTCCCGTACCCGGTGACGACGCTGTCGCCCAGATACTTTTGCTGGTCCAGGCCAAACGCATCGGTGCGGTGGGTCACAAACATGTCCAACTCCTGGAACGAGTTCTCGTCCAGGAGAAGGTCGATGCGCTCCCGCGCCGTCAGCTTGCCCTTGGCATGCTGCGCCTCGATGCGCTTCAACCCGCCGCCTAAGCGCGCTTCCGCTCGCATCTCACGCAGCCGGCGGACCAGGGGGTGGAGATTGTCGGTTGCGTTTCCATTCACCTTTGCAGCGTCACTCGTCGTTGGTGTATCCATTCAGGCTCTCCATGGCTCTAGAAGTGATTTTCGGCTCCTGTCAAGCCGCAGGGGTGGGGTACTTTCAGGCCAGAACATTGCGGGCAATGACAACCCGCTGAATTTCGCTGGTGCCTTCGTAGATTTCGGTGATCTTCGCGTCGCGGAAGTAGCGTTCGAGGGGCAGGTCCTTGCTGTAGCCGACGCCGCCATGCACCTGGATCGCCTTCGTCGTGACCCACATCGCCGTTTCCGACGCGTAGACCTTCGCCATCGACGCCTCCTTCGTAAAGCGCTCGTGGCGATCCTTCTTCGTCGCGGCGTTTAGCGTCAGCAGGCGCGCCGCCTCGATGCGCGTCGCCATGTCGGCCAGGGTGAACTGGATCGCCTGAAACTCGGCAATGGCATGGCCGAACGCGGTGCGCTCCTTGGCGTAGGCGACGGACGCTTCGTAGGCGGCCTGAGCGATGCCGAGGGCCTGAGACGCGATGCCGATGCGCCCGCCATCGAGGATGGTCATGGCGATCTTGAACCCGTCGCCTTCCTGTCCCAGCATCATCGACACCGGCGCGCAGTAGTCCTCGAACATCAACTCGCACGTCGCCGAGGCGCGGATGCCCAGCTTGGGCTCGGTCTTGCCGCGGCTGAACCCTGGCTGCTTTGTGTCAATGATGAAGCAGGATGTGCCGCGACTGCCCTTGTTGGGATCTGTCGCGCAGAACAGGAGAATCCAGTCAGCGACCGGCCCGCTGGTGACCCACGACTTGCGCCCGTTGATGATGTAGGCGTCACCGTCGCGGCGGGCCATTGTCCGCATGTTGCCTGCATCGGAGCCGGACTGCGGCTCCGTCAGCGAGTACGCGCCGATGGCCTGGCCGCTGGCGAGCGGGGTCAGGATGTTGCGCTTCTGCTCCTCCGTGCCGAATTTCTCGATACCCGCGTTGACGAGCGAGTTCTGAACCGACATGATGACGGCATGCGACGCGCAGACCTTGGCGATCTCTTGCATTGCCAGGACGTAGGAGATGGTGTCGGCCCCTGCGCCGCCATACTCCTCGGAGGTCATCAGGCCGAGCAAGCCGAGCTTGCCCATTTCCTTGACCGTGTCATACGGGAATTCACCGGTCTCATCGATGCGTTTGGCGATGGGAGCAATCGTTCCCTCGGCAAAATCGCGCGCCGTGTCACGCACCATGAGCTGTTCGTGAGTGTATTGGAAGTCCATAGGTCCTCTCCATTGAGAATCTAAAATTGGAGACGGGCGAGAAAGAGGCCGGGGGTGCGTGGCCGCTTTCGCCTTGGTATGGTGCGGAATCCGGCTAACATTATACCACAGAGATTTCAGGAGTCGAACGCAAATAGCGCAAGGAGCAAGCTTGTGAGTGATAGTTTGATGGCGGATCTCGACCTCGCCCGCACCCACCTTGAGGCGCACAACTTCGGCATGGTTATCGCCCACCACGGTGAAATTCTCTACGCCAGCGCCCAGCCGGGCGTGGTGAGTCTGCTCAACGCAGCCGTTGGCGAGCGCCCTATTGGCGGCGCGGCCCTCGCCGACCGTGTCGCGGGCCGCGCCGTGGCCCTCGTCGCCTCCGACGCCGGCATCGCCGCCGTATATGGTGTGGTGATGAGTGAGAGCGCCCTGGCGACGCTCACAGGCGCGGGTATCGCCGCCAGCTACGGCACGCTCGTCCCCCACATTCTCAACCGGCCGCAGACCGACCTGTGCCCGATGGAGAAGCTCACCCAGGGCATCGACACGCCGTCGGAGGCCGTCGCTGCGCTCCGGGCGTTCACCCGGCGGGCGTCCCTCACCCCCTAACCCCCTCTCCCAGAACGGGAGAGGGGGAACGAGACGAAGTCCACGCTTCTCGCTCCCTCTCCCATTTTGGGAGAGGGCTGGGGTGAGGGACGAGCAGGGCATGTTTCTTGCGTGAGCCTCAAGCGAGGACACTATACCTAGCAGGAGAAGCATCATGCCTGAAGAGACACAGTACGGCGATCACATCGAGGAGTCGGACCAGATCATGGAGCCGGCGGACTCGCATGGCGATAAGGATGAGCTGCTCGTTGGCGCGAGTGGCCGCGCCGACATCCAGGGAATGCTGGTGGACGAGGACGAGGACGTCGGGGCATACGAAGGCGAGCACGAGTCCCTACCGCCCGACTATGAATACCGTGTCAGCACCGCTGTCAGCGACGAGTACGGCGTCTACCCCGCGCCCGGCGAAACCGACCTACCCCTGGGGTACACGACGGACGAGCAAATCGCCGAGGAAGAAGGCCAGTCCTACTTCGCGCCCGAGGACCCGGTCATCCTCGTGGACGACAATGCGCCCGAGGGCGTAATCATCGCGACGGGCTTCAGCGCGTCGGCGCTGGATGCAGGCTACTCTGTAGACGAGACACCGGCGCGGCTGGACGGCAACGACGACGACCTGGCCGAGGACATCGTGGATGCGCTGCGCATGTCGTCCATCGCCAGCGGCTTCCGCATTCGCGTGAAGGTGCGCGACGGCATCGCCTACCTGGGCGGCGACGTTTCGTCGTTCGACGACATCGCCCGCATCGGTGAGGTGGTGATGAGCGTGCCGGGCGTCGAGGACGTGGACGACGAGAACCTGGACATCGCCGACGGCAACATCGAGGGCGTGCGCCGCGTCATCTCTGACCAGGCGACCAACGACGGCGACCTGGAATAGCCGTCAGCTGCGACGGAAACGGGCAGGTAAGAAAGCGCGCTGCCTCGGCATCCAGATAAAAGACGGTTTAGTAGACTAACGCGGGTGGACATCTATCCCGCGACAAAAGAGGAAGTGTGGAGGCACGATGGCCAAGCCGGTTGCGGTGACCGATGCGACGTTCAAGAAGGAAGTGTTGGAGTCGGAGGTGCCCGTCCTGACCGACTTCTGGGCAGAGTGGTGCGGGCCGTGTAAGCGCATCGCACCGGTTCTGGAAGAGGTGGCGAACGAGATGGAGGGCCAGCTCAAGATTGCCAAGGTTGACGTAGACGTTAACCAGCAAACGATGATGCAGTATAGCATCATGGCGATCCCGACGCTGCTCCTGTTCAAGCAGGGCAAGGTCGTGGCCCAGATGGTGGGCTTCAAGAACAAAGCCGACCTCGTCCGCACCCTCCAGCAGCACGTTTCTTGAGACTTAAGAACAAGCAAAACACGAGGCCCACGCCGACATGGCGCGGGCCTCTTTGCTGTTAAATAAAGATAATTTGCGCGCCCTCGGTCATGTCCATGAAGTCGCTGGCGGTGACGATACTGTCGACGCCCTCGACGAAGTCCTCCATCTTCAGCCCCATCATGTCCACCGACATCTTGCACGCGTAGAGCTTCGCGCCGCCGTCCACGAGCATTTGCAGGTACTCGCTCACGGGCGGAACCTGGAGCGCGTTCATCTGCTTCTTCATCATGTTCGTCGCCATCGCCGTCATGCCCGGCAGGACGCTGACGATGTTGGGGATGCCCATGTCGCCCATCTTCATGCTCGTGTTGCCGATGGGCGAGATCTGGAGCTTGTCCTGGCGCTTCTTGGTGATGAGGTCCAGGCCCCAGAACGTGAAGAAGATGGTCACGTCGATGCCGTTGCCCAGCGCCGCCCAGCCCATGATGAGCGCCGGATACGCCATGTCCAGGTTGCCCTTCGAGCAGATGAACGCCACGTGGCGCGGCTTCTCTTCCGCCGCCGGCTGCATCTGCGCCGCCGGAGCGGGCGTCTCGCTAAGAATAGTTGCCATGTTACACACATCCTTCAGGCTTGCCCAGCCCGGAGATCCGGGCGACCTTCTTCGCCGGCCCCTTCGGGAACAGGGCAAACATGTCTTTCGTGGATACACCCGTCGCCGTCGTAATGCGCCGCAGCGTCGGCGCCTTCCCGTCCTTGGCCGCATCCTTGCGGCAAAACTCGATGACCTGCCAATGCGCTGGCGTCAGCGCGGGAAGCCCCTCTTCCGCCGCAATGGCCGTTGCGATATCTTTGTCCCATTCGTTCGGGTCCGTCATGAAGCCTTCGTCATTGACGTGGACCGGTTTGCCGGCAATCATGCGCGTTGCCATTTGTTTCCTCCAGAGTCCTTACTGAATATTCGATACGACGCTCTGACCGTTACTCGGTACGCCCTCGCCGACCGTGCCAAGCATGCGCATCGTCAACGCCAGGCCGCGCCGCACGTTGGGGTCGCGCATCTGCGACAGAAGCGCACGGTACGAGATGTCCACCGGGGCTTGCGGCTCTGGCTCCATGACCTGCACGGTGTTCTGCGCTAGGCGCATGATCTCCGGCTGCGTCATGGACTTCACCGTCCGCAGAATGAGGACGATGTTGTCCGCAAGCTGCTGCACGTCTTCCTCGCTAAAGGATGTCACGATGTTGTCGATCATGCGAATCCCGCCGCGCAGGAAGACGAAGTAGCCTTTTTGCTCCATCTCTTGCAACGTGTTGACGGCCATGCAGAAGGCGTCGTCGCTCAGCGGCCCGACCGTCTGCGCCAGGTCCATGAGGCTCTCGAGCTGGTCCAGCATGGCCTCGATGTTGCGCCCGTTGCGTAGCAGCCGCTTCAGGATGCGCAGCAGGTCCCCCAGGTCGACGTACTCCTGGACCTCCTCAAGCTGCTCGGTCGTCAGCCGTAGCGCATCGTTAGCGACGGGCATCAGGTCGCGCAGCAGCTCGGCGCGGTCCGCCCGATCCCGCTCGGCAATACGCGCCTGCTCGGTGAGATACTGCACCTGGGCCGCCAGAAGGTCGATTTTCTGGCTCAGTTCAAGACTGGACTGGTCCATCGCTCCTCCTGGTGCCGCCATTTGCCGGCCATGCTCATGCGCGCGGGCAGCGGTAGCTCCTGGCCCTTCAGCAGGGTGTTCCAGTACAGCCAGCGGAACATCATCTTGCCCCAGTGGTTCGCCTCCGACTCTTGCAGCAGCGTAAACGGGCCAATACCGGGCAGCGGGTAGCGGCCGGGCAGCGGCTCGACGTCGTAGTTGAAGTCGATGAGCAGCCCCTTGCCGAAGCCGGACTCGATGAAGCAGTTGGCGTGGCCGTCGAACGTCGGCAGCATCTCCAGGCCGTCGGCGTAGCGCAGGAAGTTCTCGGCGAAGCAGTCCACCGCGAAGTGCGCTACCGACCCGGCCTTCGAGGTCGGCAGGGCCGCCGCGTCGCCCAGGGCGAAGATGTTGGGGTAGGTCGGCGACACGAAGGTGTGCTTGTCCACAGCGACGTAGTTCAACTCGTTGCCCAGGTCCGACCTGGCAATGACCTCGGCGCCCATGTTCAGCGGCACGGACACCAGCAGGTCATACTCAAGCTCCTGCTCGTCGTATGATACTATCTTCTTGGCGTCCGGGTCAACATGCTCGATCATGAACTCCGGCACGACCTGCACGCCTTTTTGCTCCAGGATGTCGCCCAGGTGCTTAGAGGCGATGGGCTTGGTGAACGCGCCGGGCAGCGGCGTCGCGTAGACGAGCTCGACGCGGTCGCGGATGCCCTGCTCGTGGAAGAACCAGTCGGCCAGCATGATGAACTCCAGCGGCGCCACCGGGCACTTGATGGGGTTCTCGACCACGTTGAGGACGACGCGCCCGCCCTGGAACGTGCGCAGATGCCGCGCCAGCGCGACAGCGCCCTCGATGGTATAGAAGTCGTAGATGGTCTTGTACCACTCGTGTTCCTGGAGGCCGGGGGTCTGCTCGGGGTGGGTCTGGGTCCCCGTCGCAATGACGAGGAAGTCGTAGGGGAGAGAACGGTTGTCTTTGACGAGCTTGACGCGGTTGTGCTCCGGCTCGATGACCTCGATGGGCGACATGATGAACTCGACGCCCGCCGGGATGAAGTCGCGCTTGGGCTTAATCACGTCGTTCTTGCTGTACATCCCGAAGGGGATGAACAGGAAACCGGGTTGATAGTAATGCGTTTCATTCTGGTCAACGATGGTGATCTGCCACTCGTCGCTGTCCAATAGGCGGCGGAGCCGGTTGGCGACCATAGTGCCAGCCGTCCCGGCGCCGAGAATAACAAGTTTCTTCATTGGAACTTCTTCCTCCTATTCGCAGGCCACTCTCAGTATGACGCACTGCGTGGTCCCTTTGAATCCTTAGATGCACCCTTTTCGATTTCGGTTACACATCCCTTAACATAGACAGCGCCGGGCCGTAGCAACCTCACCACGGTCCGGCGCTGTCTTTCCGCTAAAGACTCAGAGCGTTTGCTCCCTCGCGCCTCTGCGTTCCTATCTCATTTTCAGCCGATGCGTCTACTTACCCATCGGCCACCAGCCGGCCCACGGCCGCCCGGGACTCCATGCTGCCGTCCATGCCCGCCCGTCCATGCCAATGACGAAGACATCCAGGAAATCAGGCCGGCGCGAGACCGCCGTGATGAGCGAACCGTGAGCGGCGCGGCCGCCGTTGAGGTTCCACCAGCCATGCCAGCCGTCGCTGAAACCTGGCTCCCAGGCGGCGGTGTACGTCCCGTTGTCCGTCCCGATGACGAAGATATCCAGCTTGTCTGCGCTGCGCGATACCGCTGACACCGGCGCGCCCGGCGCCGCACGCCCGCCTCGGATCTGCCACCAGCCGTGCCAGCCATCCGTGAAAGCCGGTTCCCAGGCAGCGGTAATCACCGCACCACCCGAATCCGTCGCGAAGATGTCGAGATGGTCCGCGCTGCGCGACACCGCGCCGACGTAGGCGCGCTGCGGGAAAAGCGAATTGCCGATGCGCCACCAGCCGTGCCAGCCATCGCTGAAACCTGGCTCCCAGGCGGCGGTGTAGCAGTGGCCGTCTGTTCCAATGACGAAGATATCCAGCTTGTCCGCGCTGCGCGATACTGCTGTCACTGGCGCGCCAGGCGCTGCACGGCCGCCTCGGATTTGCCACCAACCGTGCCAGCCATCGGTGAAAGCCGGCTCCCAGGCCGCCGTCAGCACGCGGCCACCAGTGTCCGTCGCAAAGATATCGAGATGGTCCTGGCTCCGGGACACCACGTTGATCATCGCACCCTGTGGAAACACAGCATTGCCGATGGGCCACCAGCCGCGCCAGCCCCCCTGCCCCGACGCCCAAGCGCACGTGTAGGCGCGGCCGTCCGTGCCGACAACGAAGGCGTCCAGGAAATCCTGGCGTCGTGAGACGACCGTCACGGGCGCTCCAGGCGCGGCCCGGCCGCCGAGCAGCCCCCACCACCCCTCCCACCAGGACACCATCGCCGGCTCCCAGGCAGCGGTGAGAGTATAGCCGTTATTGTCGCAGACGAAGACGTCGAGGTGGTCCTGGCTCCGGCTGACGACGTTACACACCGAGGGCTGGTGGGTGCGCATCGACGTCAGCCCCCACCCTAGGTGGCGCTTCGTCAGAGCGCACATGGACCACTGGTTGGCGCGCATCAGACAGTCCACACCAGCGGCGCCGGCGCAGTTCTCGCAGTTGCCGTTAGGCTCGCCGAAGCGGCCCCAGGACCCGCCACAGTCACAGCCGCTCGACGCGTACTCATCGGGGCAGCCGAAGATGTGTCCACTCTCGTGGGCAAAAACGCGGTCGATGTTGTCCGGCCCCCAGCCGTCGTTGGCATAGTCGATGACGATCCGCGGACCACCGATACTGGCATACGCGAAGTGATCCAGCGGATAGCCCTTGATGAAGAAGACACAGTACGCCCAATTGGTGTGCTTGGTGTTGCGCAGCCAGTTGACGTAGTCCCACACACCATTCCAGTTCGCCTGGAAACCCAATGCGGCAACCGCCGGATCGCGGAAACGGCTCTCGTTGTCAGACGCCGCCGCATCCGGTTGCGTGCCGATGTTGACGACGCGGACGTCGTAGTTGAAGCTCACCCCGGCCCAGAGGTTGAACCCGGCCAGCCATCCCGCGCCCGCCTGAACCTCCGCCACCACCTTGGTCTGCTCGTCGGCTGTGAATTGCGTCGCTGGCGTCGGCCCGTTCACAATGACAACGCCCAGGGCCACTGAACCGATGAGATAGCTGCTTGTGGGGGCGCCCAGATCCCGCATTCCCGCGTTGGCGGGTGTCGGCGCGCCGGTACAGCCGCCTGCCATGTTCCACGGCTCGCCCTTGCGCGGCCGCTCCGCCTTGGCCGTCGCCCACTGCGGCGTCGAGCGAAATCGGAACGCCTCGATGCCGAATCGCTCAGTCTCCGTCAATGCTCCCAACACGGCCTGAGGAACCTCAAGACCACGAGTTTCCCCACTCTCGCCAGTGCCTAACCGAATCTCAACACGGTCGCCAAAACGTTGCAGCACAGGCCCTGGTGGAGCGCCTTGGAGGCCGCGGTCACCAGGGCCCTCCGTCGGCGGAGTCTCACCGCCATGGATCGTCAGAACTTCGGCGAACGGAAGATCGCCTGCCATTGTTTCCTCCTATTGGATAATTGGACGGACGGTCTTGGGCAGCTTATCCACCTATCGCTGTGAGCGGCAGGTGAGGCTACGCTCTCGAAGCTCGATATGCGGCGCTATCTCTGCGTTCCCTCGCCGGTCAGGCGAGAGACGGTCAGGGCGGCTCGTAGCCAGGGGTATCCCAGGGTAGGCCCTCGCCCGGCCGGTTCTTCTTGTTCGGCGACTGTGTACGCCAGCCGCTCACAAAGAGTTGCGCGCCGGGGTCGAGTTCTTTAAGAACTGACTCATCGCCGAACGTCTGCATGCTGCCATCGGGGGATCGAATGATGGCAAATCGGGCGCGACGGGCGATTTCGGGGAGGACACGGGCATCGGCCTGGAGAACGACAATGTTTGGGTCCATGCGTGCGACAACCCGCCCCTGCCCCGCTGCGTCACCGCCTCCGACGAGGAGCGCCTCGGCATACGGCGCGCCTGTTGCGTTTGTACTGCCAGGGGATACAGGTGTCATAGGAACCTCTTTTCGCACGGTCGCGACGGGGAGACTCGCCGACTGCTCCGGAACCTTCCCGACTCCCAGCGCAACGGCCAGCAGCGCGGCGCATGCCACGACGAATAGCAACATGAGGAGTATTCGTCCTCCCCGCCTACCCCCTGCCATGTGCGCTCTGCCTCATCTCTCTCCCCATCTCAGACCTGACCTTGCCACACATTGCCCATATGGAAATTATACTCTCGAAACGCGCGTCAAACCAGCCCGCCTGTCGTGGTCGTCATTGGAAGGCCTCGGCCCAATGCGATCACCGCAGGCTGGTGTTGAGGCCCTGGATGAGTGCCTGCTTCTCGGCGTCCGTCAGGCGGGCGTCGGGGTGCAGCGGCAGGTACTTTGGGTCCGGCAGTTCGCCCCGTTGAACGACACGTCCGGCGTTGCGCGCCTCGCGCTGCAGCTTGTTCCACTCCGAGAAGTTCAACTGCCGCTGTCCCTCCTCCACGTCGTGCTGAATCAGCCACGACGCTGGCGCGACATTGGTGTACCACGGCCAGGCAGTCTCGTTCGAGTGACAATCGAAGCAGGCGCGGGCCGCCAACGCCCGCGTCTGGGGCGAGTCCCACTGCGGCTCCTGGACAACCGGCGGATTCGTGTGATTGTGGCCGTAGGGGACGAGCTGGATCAGGAGAAAGCCTCCGACGACGAGCACCGCCATGATTATGATTATCCTGCGCATAGTGATTTTCCTTTGCGCAAGCTTGACAGACATGGCGCGCATTTATATCATTCCATCAGCGTACCTGCCTCATCGCTTGCGGCTCCGCGCCACCCCGCGCCAGCCCACAGGATGAGGCTTCTTGTTGTCGATGTCCTGGAGAGACGGGTCGCTTCGTGCGGGGACGAGCGCGAAGCCGTTTGACCGTATTCCCTTTGTTCATGGATAAGGAGCGCATAGATGAGGATTGCGAATGACGTGACCGAGCTGATTGGCAATACCCCCCTCGTCCGGCTAAACCGCGTCACCGAGGGCGCGGTGGCCGAGGTCGCCGCCAAGCTCGAATTCTATAACCCGGCTCATAGTGTGAAGGACCGCATCGGCGCGGCCATGATCGAGGCCGCCGAGGCGGCGGGCAAGATTAACAAAGACACCGTGATCGTCGAGCCAACCAGCGGCAACACCGGCATCGCCCTGGCGATGGTGTGCGCCGCGAAGGGCTACAAGTGCATCCTGACCATGCCGGAAACGATGAGCCGCGAGCGCCGCATGATCCTGCGCGCCTATGGCGCGGAGCTTGTGCTGACGCCCGGCCCAGAAGGCATGAACGGCGCGATTCGGAAGGCCGAGGAGTTGGCGGCGCAGGACCCGCAGAAGTACTTCGTCCCCCAGCAGTTCGAGAACCCGGCCAACCCGGAGATTCACCGCAAAACCACGGCCGAGGAAATCTGGCGCGACACGGACGGCAAGGTGGACATCCTCGTGGCGGGCATCGGCACGGGCGGGACCATCACCGGCGTTGCCGAGGTCATTAAGACACGCAAGCCGTCGTTCCGCGCCGTCGCCGTGGAGCCGGCCGCCTCGGCCGTGCTGTCGGGCCAGCCAAAAGGCCCCCACCCGATCCAGGGTATCGGCGCGGGCTTCGTGCCGAAAGTGCTCAACACCCACATCTACGATGAGATCGTCCAGGTCAAGAACGAGGACGCGTTCGCCACGGCGCGGCGGATGGCGCGGGAGGAAGGGCTGCTCGTGGGCATCTCGTCCGGGGCCGCGACGTGGGCTGCGCTCCAGGTCGCCAGGCGTCCGGAGAATGAGGGCAAGCTGATCGTTGTCATCATCCCGTCGTTCGGCGAGCGCTATCTCAGCACGCCGCTGTTCGCCGACCTGGCGGAGTAGTACGGTAGGAGATGGGAGGGCAGTATGTTCGGGACTCTTCGTCGCGATGTTCAGGCTGTCATGGACAGAGACCCGGCGGCGCGTAGCGCCCTTGAGATTATCCTGTGGTACCCTGGCCTGCACGCCCTGTGGGGCTACCGCCTGGCGCACCGCCTGTGGCTCAAGGGCTACAAGCTGACAGCGCGGGGCGTCTCCCAGATCACGCGCTTCGTCACCGGCATCGAGATTCACCCCGGCGCGACCATCGGCCCCGGGCTGTTCATCGATCACGGCATGGGCGTGGTGATCGGTGAGACGGCTGAGATCGGGCGCGACGTGACTATTTACCACGGCGTCACCCTGGGTGGAACGAGCCTCAACAAGGGGAAGCGACACCCGACGCTCGGCGACGAGGTGGTCGTCGGCGCGGGCGCGAAGATTCTCGGCGCAATCACCATCGGCGAGTGCAGCCGCATTGGCGCGAACGCCGTCGTCGTCAAGTCCGTGCCGCCGAACTCCGTGGTCGTCGGCGTGCCGGGCCAGGTTGTCGTGCGCAGCAAGCAGCCGCCTGTGCCCCATAGGCCCGACCTGGACCACACCCAGCTACCCGATACCATCACGACAGCCATTACATCGCTGATGCAGCGCGTGGACCAGCTAGAGATGGAAGTGGAGCACCACAAGCACGAGGAGCTTCACGCCCCGACCAACGGCGTCTGGCGCGGCGAGGACTTTGCGATCTAGGGGAGACAAGCGGACGGGCGGCCCGCAAGCCGCCCGTTCATCATCCCGACACCCCCATCTTCATCCAACCGGCCGTGTTGTGAAAGTTGACCACGGCACTGCCCGGCGGCACGAGCGCATCGCACGCGGCGCGCATCTCGTCCGTCAGCCGCATCTCCAGAATCGGCAGCGCCTCCGCGAGCTGGTCGGCGGTGCGCGGACCGAAGATGGGCGCGGTGATGCCGGGCTGCTCCTTGACCCACAGCAGGGCAAGCTGCGCCGGGGGCAGGCCAAACTCGGCCGCGAGGTGTGCGAAGGATCGACCTACCTCGATGCCCCGCGCCGTGACACGCTCGGCGTAGATGCCGCCGCGCCGCGCGGCCCGCGACTCGGCCGGGAAGTCGGCGGCGTCGGCGTAGCGCCCGGCCAGCACGCCTTGCGCCAGCGGCGCCCACGGGAAGATGCCGAGGCCATACGCCTGGCACAGCGGGACAAGCTCGTTCTCGATGCGGCGGTCCAGCAGGTTGTACGGCGGCTGCTCGGAGACGTAGCGAGCGTAGCCCTTTAGCTCGCTCACCATCAGCGCCTCCATCACTTTCCACGCCGGGTGCGTCGAGCAGCCGATGTAGCGCACCTTGCCCTGGCGCACCAGGTCGGTCAGCGCGCTTAGAGTCTCATCGACAGGTACGTCGAACGACGGGCGGTGGAGCTGGTACAGGTCGATGGTATCGGTTTGCAGGCGGCGCAGCGCGTCTTCGCAGGCTCGCATGACATGCAGGCGCGAGACACCGGCGTCGTTGGGGCCTGGCCCGACGGCGTAGAAGACCTTGGTCGCCAGGAAGACTTCGCTGCGCCGACCGTTCGCTACCAGGATGCGCCCGATCATGCGCTCGCTCTCCCCCGCCGTGTAACTGTCGGCCGTGTCGAGCATGTTGATGCCCGCGTCGAGCGCCATGCCGACCATGCGCGCCGCCTCGTCTTCCGGCGTCGGGTTGCCGAAGTTGAACGTCCCCAGGCAGAGTGGCGCAATCTTCACCCCGGTTCGCCCCAGTATCCGATACTCCATCACCCCTCGCTTGTTATGTCATGTGCCAACGTGGCGCAGGCTCATCAACTGGCTTCCTGGCAAGCTACGATTGCTGATTGGCCGTCGACGGCTCCTCAGTAGCGGCTGTTGCCGCAACGCGCCGCCCACTGGCCTGCCACCAGATAGCGCCGCCCAACCCTCCGGTGATGCCCATCAAGGCGATGTTCACGACCCCGACGATGAGCAGCAGGCCGATCAGTCCACCAACGTAGCCAAACGCCGCGCCGGGCGGCGTGAAGTTGGGCACACCGAAGGTGCGCATAATGACCGCCGAGCGCGTCGGCCCCAGGAAAGATGCTGCGCCGACGGTCCCGAGGAGTTGCCCGGCGACCATGAATAGCCCGGCGACGACGCCGGACCAGGCGCCCCCGCGAAACGCCGCGCGGCTGGCGGCGGGATGGTCGAAATATCCGTTCATGTACCCCGCACCCAGGCCCAGCAACAGGGCGAAAGGCGGTAGGCAAACCGCGCTGATCATGGTCATGCTCCCGCCCAGCCCCAGCGCCAGAAGCCCGATTATGATTCCTGCCTTCATCAGAATTGCTCCTCTAATTCCAATTGAATTTCACTCTGACGGCAATTCATTTGCTGTTACAACTACTATACTCGCCCCTATGCGCCGCCGCAAGCCATGAGATCACGACGGTGGGGCAGCACAACGTCGGGGCAGCCCACGCCGCCCCGACGTTCGCCTCAAGTCGGCGTAAAGCTACGAGCGCTGGTTCGTCTTGCGGGTGAATGCCAACAACAACAAGCCCACCAATACCACGAAAGCCCCCAGCGCGATCCATCCTAGCCCGGCGCTGTCTGGATTCTCGGCGCCCGTGGGCGGCAGGTGGGGCTTCGGCGTCGAGGTGGCCGTCGGTGTCGGGCTTGGCGTGGGCTGCTGCGGGACGTTCGGCCAGTAGGTGATCATGCGCTGCTGACGGCCTTGAGGTACAAGGCGGACGCCGGTCGCAAGATCGATGGTGATTGAGTCCTGGCCGGTGTTCGTCAAGCGCACCTGTCCCTGGGCATGCCACGGTGTTCCGAGAGTTGGCAGATTACCTAGCGGCTGCCATGAGAGATACTCCACCTTCACGCGGTTCTGAGCAATCGCGTCGGTCAAACTCACGCTGTTCGGCGCGGGGGTTGGGAGGGGCGGCGCCTGCGTCGGCGCGTCGTTGTAGATTTCCTCGGCGATTTGGCGCGGGGTATTATCTACCCAACGCCCTGTAATCTGCCGCCAGAGGGCGAGCTGCACCTGGTACGGCTGGCTCGTCGTATAGCCCTTGCTGATGGCGTAACGCAGGATCTGCACCGTCTCCGGCGTGCTCATGTCCGTGATGGGTGGGAATTGGCGCGGGAAGGGAAGGCCGTAGTCGACGCAGAAGGCTTCGAGAGTCAAGGTGATGCTCTGACCCGGCTCAAGGGTGATGGGCGGCGGATCGACAGGGTTCTGGGTTTGCGGGACGATATTCGAGGGCGTATTAGGGCGTGCGGCGGCGCCTGGTACGGCTAGGAGCGCCAGCCCCACCAGAACGAGAACAACGATGAGAACTCGGCGATACAACAAAGTAGCAGGGGCCATAGCAATACCTCCTTGGGATGGTAACGCAATAGCCCGATTATAGCAGCAACGCCGCCGAGCGTCGACCTATATGTGAAGATTGCGTAAACACGTCAAGGGGCTACTTCTCCGAGAGTGGCGTCAAGCGCGCCTCGAACTTGCGTAGGTCGGCGTCGCTATCCACTTTGAAACGCTGGAGGCTGGCAATCGGCACGATAAGGTTGAAGTTCGTGATGAGCTTGTTGACGTCCGCCGCCTTCGCCCGATAGCGCACGATAATCTTTGCCAACGCGCCCTCGATGACCTCGCGCCGCCCCTCGCGCTGGCGCGGCGGCAGACTCGCCAGGTCCTCCACGCTCTGGTTGTGCCACGCGATGTGGCGTTCCAGCATCACAGCCAGCTCGTCGAGACGCTGGCGAATCTCCTTGTCACGCTCGACCCACTCTGGCGCGAAGCCGGCATTCGCCATGGCTTTGTACGCCATCTCCCAATCGCCGGCGTAGGGGTTGCCGCGCAGATCGAGCTGCTTGCCCTTCCCGCGCAGGTTGTCGAAGTCACCCCGCGCGTAGGCGTCGCGGACCTGCTCGTCCACCCGCTCACGAAACTTCTTCTCAAAATCCGACGGTTCGTCCGAACGCTTCTCGTCGGGCATCTTCCCAGACATTGCCACTCTCCAACACAGGTGTTCTTCAGAAGTCTAGGCCGGAGCATCGGCCCCGTCAACAGATCGTTACGCGCGCTGCCCAACTGCGTGGTCGACAGCGCCCAGGAGCGCATACAGCGCGCGGTGCGTCGGCGTCGGGATACCTAGCGCCTCGCCCTGGCGCACGATGTAGCCGCTGAAGTCGCCGATCTCCGAGCGCCTCCCATTCTGCACATCCGCCAGCATCGAGGCGCCCATCCCGTCGGGCAGGTTGGCGACAAATGCGAGCCGGTCTTCGACAGCCGTCGCCGGCAGGTGTACGCCCTTGGCGCGGGCAATCGCGTCGATTTCCCGCAGCGCGTCGCCATACATCCCCCACGCCGGCGGGAAATCCCGGATCGCGCCGATGGTCAGCCGCGTTGCCCCTGTCATTGGTCCTTGGACGGCGATGAACATGAACTTCGTCCAGATGTCGCGCTCGATGTCGTCGGATAGCTCGGCCTGGGCGCCAGCGCTGGCGAACACCCCCACCACCGCCTGGGCGCGCGGCGTCACTTGGCGGTCGAACTCGCCGACGATAACCCGCGTGAACTGGCTGACGTGGCGGATCTCGCCGGGCGCGACCAACTCCGTCGAGATGTACGACAGACCGCCGAGGACATGACCGGGGCCAACGACCGCCGCGATACGCTCCGCCGCATCGACGCCGTTCTGAAGTGACAAAACGGTCGTGTCCGGCCCGACCAGCGGCGGCAGAGAGAGCGCTGCCCCATCAGTCTGGTACGTCTTGACGGCTACGATGGCGAGATCGACCGGGCCGACAGTTGTGGGGTTATCCGTCGCTGTCACGCGGGGAAGATGAAAGTCGCCCTTGACGCTCGTCACGCGCAGGCCATGCTCCTGGAGCGCCGCTAAGTTCGCGCCGCGCGCGATGAAGACAACCTCTTCGCCGGCCTGGATGAGCCGCCCGCCGTAGTACCCGCCGATCCCACCGGCCCCAATAATCGCAATCCGCATTCCGCCCCCTTTGCTCGCCTATCCCGGCGACTTATGCGCGACGATTCGCAATCGCCGGTAGTCCGCGACCCACGCGCCGTCGTGTAGCAAAGTCGGCCGCAGCCGCTCCTCCACATCCGCGACGATGGCCGCGTGCGCTTCCAACGGAACGGCAGCCAGGAAATCCTTGGCGAACACGCCAAGCCAGCTGCCCAATCCGGTCTCGCCGCCCTCGATATACGTAGGGCGGTCGAACAGCATGGCGAGCGTAACCTCAAAGCCGTGGCCCTCCAGCAGGGCGGCGTACTCGCCGACGCTGGGGAAATACCACGGGTTGAGGCTCTCCGGGGCCGGGTGGTATGGCCGCATGGCCGCATAGACAGCGGACGTGATGGCCGCGACGTTGCCCTTGCCCCCGAACTCGGCCACAAACCGCCCGCCGGGCCGTAGCACCCCGTACACGCTGGCGACAACCCCGGCCGGGTCGCGCATCCAGTGAATCGCGGCGTTGGAGAACACCGCGTCGAATGTCTCGTCGCGTCGAAAACTGCTGCCGTCGGCGACCTCAAAACGCAGCGCCGGATAGTGCTGCCGCGCCAGCGCAATCATGCCCGGGTCGTTGTCGATGCCGACGACGTGCGCGCCGAGGGCCGCGATCTGCGCCGTCAGGTGGCCCGTCCCGCAGCCCAGGTCCAGGATGCGCTCGCCCGGCTGCGGAGCCAGCAACTCCACGACGCCCACGCCGTGTTTCCAGATATAGCCATGCCGCGTGTCATACGCCGCCGCATTCCATGCCATCGAACTCACCTTCCTACCCGAGATGTGCGCGGTCCACGAATGACACAGTCTCACCGGCGCGGTGCATCTCGAACACAATGATCTCGTTCGCGCCCTGGCGCAGCAGCGGCGCGGGCACGTAGAGCGTCTGCTGTGGCCCGCGGCTCCAGTAGCGCCCCAGGTTGAAGCCATTGATCCACGCCACGCCCTTCGTCCAACTCGGCAGCGCCAGGAACGTATCCAGCGGCGCATCCACCTGGAGGATGCCGCGATAGAAGGCAGGGCCTTCGCCGCGTGGCGCGCCGGGCTCAAACGCAAGCTGGCGCAGATTGTCCAGCGGCAAGGGATAGATTTCCCAGCCGAAGACATACTGCTTGTCGAGCAGGACGCCCTCGGTGATGCCCTTGCGGTCCAGCAGGTCCGGGCCGTAGTTCACGCGGCCCTGGTTCTCCACCAGGATATCGAGCGTCACGCCCTCCGGCCCGACGGAGAAGGTCAGTGTTCATTCCGGCGCTTCGCGCTCCAGCACGCCGAGCACACGTCCATCCAGGAACACCTGCGCCCGGTCGCGCAACTCGCGCAGATGCAGCATCGCCTCGGGCCGCGGGCCATCGAGCCGCGTGCGGTAGAGAATGAAGCCGTAGCCCTGGTCGAAGTTCTCCATCGGCTCCGGCGTTGCGCGCTGATGCCGCGTGCTGATGGTAGGCAGCGCATCGGCTAGGGCGACGGCCTCTGCCATCGTCACCTCACCGTAGGCGCGCTTGGGCGCGGGAGCAGGGATAGGCTCGTCCGGGACGGGCGCGTAGCGGCTGATGATCTCGCGCATCGCGGCATAACGTGGCGAGGGATCACCGGCCTCGTCGATGGGCGCGGCGTAGTCGTAGCTCGTCGTGTCCGGCTGGAAGATGCCCTCGTGGTTGTTGGCCCCATTCATGAAGCCAAAGTTCGTGCCGCCGTGGGCCATGTACAGGTTGACCGATGCACCCGCGCTCAGGATGTCGTCCAGCACCTGGGTGCTGACGTCCCCCACTCGTGCGTCGATAGGCGCGGCGTGATGCGTGCCGCCCCAGTGGTCGAACCAGCCGAGCCAGAACTCGGTACACATGAGTGGCCCGGTCGGCTGCCAGCGCCGCAGCGTCTCGAACGCGAGCGCCGCGCGGGAGCCGAAGTTGACCGTCTTGAGGACGTCCGGCAGCGTCCCGGCTTGCAGCATGGCATCCTGCGCGCCGTCGGACGTGAACAACAGCACATCGATGTCGCGGGCGCGTAGGCCGTCGGCCAGGTAGCGCAGATAGACCTTGTCGTCGCCGTAGCTGCCGTACTCGTTCTCGACCTGCATGGCGATGATGGGGCCGCCCCGTGTGACCTGAAGCGGCGCGAGGCGCGGCAGCAAAGCATCGAAGTAGCGGTCCATGGCGGCCAGGTACGCTGGGTGGGCGCAGCGAACACGCATCGTCGGGTCCTTGAGCAGCCACGCGGGCAGCCCGCCAAAGTCCCACTCCGAGCAGATGTACGGCCCTGGCCGAACGATGACCTTCAGCCCTAGCTTCGCTGCGATACCGACGAAGCGCTCGATGTCCAGCATCCCGTCGAAGTGGAACTCGCCCGGCCGCGGCTCGTGGAGGTTCCAGGCGACATACGTCTCGACGGTGTTGAGGCCGAGGCCGCGCAGCTTGCGCAGCCGGTCCTCCCAGTATTGGGGGACACAGCGAAAATAGTGCATCGCACCAGAGATGATGCGGAAGGGTGCGCCATCAAGCTGAAATTCGTTTCCCGAAATGCTGAATTCGCCATGATTGGTAGCCGAGGTGGAGGGCATGTACTTCTCCGATACTTGCTTTATTCTCTCTATTCTGCCACTCCGCTCGTTGATTGACAAACGCATTCGCACGCGCTAGACCTCGCCCCCTGCGAGTGCTATTATTCCTACCATCCGCCATTCGCTATCCGCCATCCGCCATCCGCCATCCGCCATCCGCTATCCGCCATCCGCTATCTGCTATCGGAGTTCTACCTGTGAAGATCAACCGTATGGGCCGCACCGGCCTCAAAGTGAGCGAGATTTGCCTGGGTACGATGACCTTCGGCAACCAGGCCGACGAGAGCACCAGCTTCGCCATCATGGATGTGGCCGCCGACGCCGGCGTCAACTTCTTCGACACCGCCGACGCCTACCCCCTCGGCTCGACGCTGGAGGTGAAGGGCCGCACCGAGGAGATCGTGGGCAAGTGGCTCAAGGGCAAGCGTGACGACTTCATCCTCGCCACGAAGGTCCACGGCGTCATGGGCCCACGCCCGAATGACAAGGGTCTCTCGCGCCGCCACATCATGCAGGCATGCGAAGCCTCGCTGCGCCGCCTCCAGACTGACACCATCGACCTCTACCAGTGCCACGCCACTGACCCGGAGACGCCGCTCGAGGAGACGCTGCGCGCCCTGGACGACCTGGTACACCAGGGCAAGGTGCGCTACATCGGCGCGTCGAACTTCCCGGCCTGGGAGCTGTGTAAGGGGCTGTGGCTCAGCGACAAGCTCGGCCTGGCGCGCTTCGACTGCGTCCAGCCGCGCTACAACATCCTCTTCCGCATGATCGAGGATGAGCTGCTGCCCTTGTGCCGCGACCAGGGCGTCGGCGTCATCGCCTACAATCCCCTGGCGGGCGGCTTCCTGACCGGCCGCTACGAGCAGGGGCAAGCGCCGGAGCCTGGATCGCGCTTTACGCTGGGCGCAGGCGCGGGCAATCTGTACCAGGCGCGCTACTGGCAGGAGGCGCAGTTCCAGGCCGTGGACGAGATGAAGGCGTTCTTCAGCGCGCGTAACCGCTCGCTGACGCACGTCGCCATCGCTTGGGTCTTGGCGCAGCCCGGCATCACCTCCGCCATCGTCGGGGCGAGCCGGCCAGAGCAGCTCGTGGACAGCCTGCAAGCCGTGGGCCAGACGCTGGACGAGGAGGAGATGGCTCTCGCCAACTCGATGTGGTACCGCCTGCCGCGCTCGGACAACCCGGCGGTGACGAGAAGATAAGGAAAACCGACGTTGACAAGCGCCGCTTGCCGTTCTACAATAGAGAACGGTATCGGTCGCCAGCGCCCGTGACAGCCGCTGGCGGTCCGCCAGCGCGACGAACACCTCGCCGCGCCCGTCTATCCACCCGTTGTTTCCAACCTCCCGTGGAGGTGCTATGGCCGACGCCCCTGAAGTCGTCACCCTCAAGCGTACCCCGCTGTACGACACCCATGTCCGCCTCGGTGGCAAGATGGTCGAGTTCGCCGGTTGGGATATGCCTGTGCAATACCCGACCGGTATCCTGGAAGAGCACCGCGCCGTCCGCCAGGCCGGCGGCCTCTTCGATGTCAGCCACATGGGCGAGATCGAGATCAGCGGCCCGCGCGCCACCGATTTCCTCAAGCACGTAGTCAGCAACGACCCGTCGCAGCTCGCCGTCGGCGAGTGCCAGTACAACATCATGTGCTACCCCAGCGGCGGCGCGGTGGATGACCTCATCATCTACCGCATGGGCGAGAACGACTACCTGGCCGTGGTCAATGCCTCGAACGCCCAGAAGGACTTCGCCTGGATGCAGGCCGAAGCGGGATCGTCGCCGGAGTTCCTGCGCGTCGTCACCCTCAAGAACCGTTCGGATGACTTCGGCCTCATCGCCCTCCAGGGGCCGCGCGCCGTCGAGATTTTGCAGCCGCTCACCGACATCGACGTGGCCGGGATGGGCTACTACCACTTCGCCAGGGGCAAGGTCGCGGGCGTCGATACCCTCGTCTCGCGCACAGGCTACACCGGCGAGGACGGCTTCGAAATCATGACCGCTGCTGCGGATACGCCTAAAGTGTGGGACGCGCTCCTACAGGCGGGCGAGACGCACGCCCTCAAGCCGGCCGGCCTCGGCGCGCGGGATACGCTGCGCCTTGAGGCCGCCATGCCGCTTTACGGCCACGAGCTTGACATCGACACCGGCCCTGTCGAGGCAGGTCTCAACCGCTTCGTCAACTTCGACAAGGGCGACTTCGTCGGGCGCGAGCCGCTGGCAGCGATGAAGGCGAACGGCCCGGCCAAGAAACTGGTCGGTTTCGAGATGGTCGGGCGCGGCATCCCGCGCGGCGGCTACGAGGTCGCCAAGGACGGCGAGGTCATCGGCGTCGTCACCAGTGGGACGCAATCGCCCACGCTTGGCAAAGCTATCGGCATGGCGTACGTCAAGCCGGAGTTTGCCACGGTCGGCGGCGACATCGACATCATCATCCGTGGGCAGCCCGTCGCGGCGCGCATCGTCAAGCGCCCGTTCTATCGCCGCAAAAAGGCGTAAATCGGGCGAATCCATTAGAATATGAGGTAGGCAAGCGCCTGGGCGTGGCCACCATCGTTTTCTATATCTTTCCACAGGCTTATGTTGAAGTGACTGAACCAGCTTTTGACCAGAACACCGATCCGAACATCCTCCAGGGCGAGCGCGTGACCCTCCGCCCGTACAGCTACGCCTTCACCGAGGAGGAGCTGCGTCGCCTCTACAACTGGGGCCGCGACGATGAGGTGCTGCGGTGGAGCGGCGGCATGCCGCTCCACATGACGTTCCAGGAGTTCAAGGCCGCCTTTCCACGCGAGCAGCGCCGCCGCGACCAGATGGTATACGTCATCCTGACTGAAGAGGGCGAGCTGATCGGCCGCGTCGCCATCTTCGACATCGATAATCGCGCCAAGAATGCTACGCTCGGCATTGTCCTGGGCGAGAAGCGCTTCTGGAGCCGAGGATACGGCACAGACGCCATCCGTACCCTGCTCAAACACCTGTTCTTCAACGAGGGCTTCAAGTCGATTCACCTGTTTACCTATATCGATAACTACCGCGCCCAGCGCTCATTCGGCAAGGCCGGCTTTCAGCCGGTCGGCCAGCGCCGCCGCTTCCCCTTCGGCCTGCGCTCCCAGGACGAGATGCGCATGGAAGTGACGCGGGATGATTTCGTTCGCCTGCTGAGCGAGCAAGAGGATACTGACCGCGCACCGTAGCGCCCCTGAAGGAGTCCCCTTATGAACTTTATACCCAATACCGCTGCCGACCGCCAGGCCATGCTCGACGCCATTGGCGTCGCCTCGATGGATGACCTGTTCGCCGACGTGCCGGCCGACAAGCGCTACCCGGCGCTCGACATCGGTGCGCCCCTCTCCGAGTTGGAGCTACAGCAACACATGGCCGCCCTGGCGCGCAAGAATGCCGACGTCGGCCAGTACACGTCGTTCCTCGGCGCGGGCGCGTACAACCACTTCATCCCGCCCGTCGTCAACCACATCATCATGCGCAGCGAGTTCTACACCGCCTACACGCCGTATCAACCCGAAGTCAGCCAGGGCACGCTGACCGCCATCTTCGAATACCAGACGATGGTGTGCCAGCTCACCGGCATGGAGGTCGCCAACGCCTCGATGTACGACGGCTCGACGGCTTTGGCCGAGGCCGCGCTCATGGCAGCGCGCATCACCCGCCGCGACAAGCTCGTTCTCGCCTCGACCGTGCATCCCGAGTACCGCGACGTTGTGCGCACGTACACCCAGGGCCTCAACCTCCCGATTGCCACTGTGCCCTATATCACAGAAGGCCCGCAGTCCGGACGCATTGACCTGGACGCGCTGCGGCAGGCGGTGGACAAGGAGACGGCGTGCATCGCCGTCCAATACCCGAACTTCTTCGGCGTCATCGAAGACCTCGCGCCCATCGTAGACATCGCCCATGCCGCTGGCGCGCTGGTCATCGTGAACGCCGACCCTATCGCCCTCGGCCTGCTGAAGCCGCCGGGCGACTTCGACGTGGATATCGTCGTCGCCGAGGGCCAGTCGATCTCGCTGCCGCCCTACTTCGGCGGCCCCTACGTCGGTCTCTTTGCGACTCAGATGAAGCACGTCCGCCAGCTGCCCGGCCGCGTCATCGGCCAGACGGTGGACCACGACGGCCGCCGCGCTTTCGTGATGACCCTCCAGGCGCGCGAGCAGCACATTCGCCGCGAGAAGGCGACTTCCAACATCTGCACCAACGAGGCCCTGGTCGCCCTGGCCGCGACCGTCTACCTGGCGGCGATGGGCAAGTCCGGCTTGCAGCGCGTGGCGGAGCTGTCGTACCACCGCGCCCACTACGCCGCGAAGGAGCTGACGTCGCTGCCGGGCTACAGCCTGGCCTTTGAAGCGCCTTTCTTCAAGGAGTTCGCCCTGCGCGGGCCGCGCCCGGTCGGCGACGACAACCGCCGCCTGCTGGCCGACCGCATCATCGGCGGCTACGACCTGGCGCAAGCATACCCTGAGCTGACCAACACCGCGCTGCTCGCCGTGACGGAAATGGTCTCGCGCGGCGAGATTGACCGCCTCGTGGCGGACCTGCGAACGGCATAGAGAGGGGGAAACACATGGAAACTCAAGAGCTAACCACCGAAAAGATCGGCGAGCCGCTGCTGTTCGAGTTGAGCGAGCCGGGCCGCGAGACCGGCCGCCTGCCCGTTGAGATGGACGTGCCCGAGGCCGAGCTGCCCGCCGACCTCGTCCGCGCCCAGCTGCCGCTGCCCGAGGTGAGCGAAATCCAGCTGGTGCGCCACTTCACCCGCCTGTCGCAGCTCAACTTCAGCGTCGATACCAATTTCTACCCCCTGGGGTCGTGTACCATGAAGTACAACCCCAAGGTCAACGACTGGGCCGCCGCGCTGCCCGGCTTCACGGGCATCCACCCCTACCAGCCCCAGGAGACGGTGCAGGGCGCGCTGGAGATGATGTACGAGTTGCAGCGCATCCTAGGCGAGGTGGCCGGCCTACCGGCCGTTACCCTCCAGCCGTCAGCGGGCGCTCACGGCGAGTTAACCGGCGTCCTCATCATCATGGCCTACCACCGCGCCAGGGGCGACACGAAGCGCACGCGCATTCTGGTTCCCGACTCTGCCCACGGCACGAACCCGGCGACGGCAGCGATGGTCGGCTACACCGTGACCCACCTGCCGACGGACGCGCGAGGCAACATGGACCTGGAGGTGCTGCGCCAGGAGATGGACGACACCGTGGCGGGCCTGATGCTCACCAACCCCAGCACCCTGGGCCTGTTCGAGGACCAGATTCTCGACGTGACCGCCCTGGTCCACGAGCGCGGCGGCCTCGTCTACTGCGACGGGGCGAACATGAACGCCATGATCGGCATCGCCCGCCCCGGCGACCTGGGCTGCGACATCCTCCACTACAACCTGCACAAGACGTTCTCCGTCCCCCACGGCGGCGGCGGCCCCGGCGCGGGTGGCACGGCCGTCGCCGAGCGCCTCGCCCCGTTCCTCCCGACGCCCCTTGTGGCGCGGCGCGATGGGTCCAACGGCCCCCAGTACTACCTGGACTACGACCGGCCGCAGAGCATCGGCCGCGTCCGCGCCTTCTACGGCAACTTCGGCAACGCCGTGCGCGGCTACGCCTACATGCGCAGTCTGGGCGCGAGTGGCATGCGCGAGGTGGCCGAGAACGCCGTCCTGAACGCGAACTACATCCGCGTCAACCTGAACGATGTCTACGACCTGCCGTTCGACCGCGTCTGCAAGCACGAGGCCGTGTTCTCCGGGCGGCGGCAGGCGAAGCTGGGCGTGAAAACCCTGGACATCGCCAAGCGGCTCATTGACTTCGGCATTCACCCGCCAACAGTCTACTTCCCGCTCATCGTCGAGGAAGCGCTGATGATCGAGCCGACCGAGACCGAGACGAAGGCGACGCTGGACAACTTCATCGAGGTGATGCGCCGCATCGCCCGCGAGGCCGAGGAGACGCCGTCCCTGGTCAAGGAAGCGCCACACACGACGCCCATCAGTCGCCCGGACGACGTCGCCGCCGCGCGCAAGCCCGTCGTCCGCTGGCAGCCGTCGGACAGCGCCTCTTAGCCGCACAAGACAGACCACGACGACGCTGAACAGCCTGATACCCCATAAGGAAGGCCGCCGGAATGAGTGTTACGCTTGTTCCGGCGGCCTTTTTCCTCCAAGAAGGGTCAACATGGGCTTTCTATCAGCGTTTGTGTTAGCAAATCTATAAGCGACGCTTGCTACAATAGTGAATAATGGGCCTCCACCATGCCAGAGAGGGGTAACGCTATGTGTAACGGCCGCCGCTGCTTGCGTTTCGTGTGTCTCCTGGCCCTGTTGCTGTTCCTTATTGTAGCGCCAGCCGGCGTCTCGCAAGCGGAGAGGGTTGCGGACCCGTCTCTCCGCCCACTGGCCGACATGCTCAATCCTGACGGCACGCTGAACTTGAGCACAGGCTACAGCGGGAGCTTGGACCCGACGGGATGGGCCGTCACCACAAATGCGCACGGCGCTCCTCGCTTTGTGCGCGCTGACGCCCCATCTCTCGGCGAAAGTGAGCGCGGTGACTTGAAGCCCCCTTCGCTGACCAGCCCACAGGCTTACCCCGCGCCGCCCTCGGCGGCCCCGGATCCGACTTGGGATGGGCGCTTTGGGCCATCAGGTGTCTATGGCGCTGTACACGCCATTGCTATCGGCGGAAGGAATGTCTACGTCGGAGGCGCATTCGCGGGTGTCAACCAGACGCTCGCCAACAACATCGCCCATTGGGATGGGCAGCAGTGGGACAACATGCTTGGCGGCACGGGATGTGCTGCGTCGTATTCCTGTAATGACGAAGTCGATGCCATTCTCGCCGTCGGCTCTGACATCTACGTCGGCGGGCGGTTCGCTAAGATGGGCGCCCTTCAAGTCCAAAACCTGGCGCGATGGGATGGTCAGGCGTGGCGCGATGTCGAGGGTGGGGTCACGTGCAGCAACTCGCCCTCGTGTGGATATAACAGGTCGGCGGTGGTCAACGCGTTGGCAATTCAGGGTGATGCCCTCTATGTCGGCGGACAGTTCGACACGGTAGGCCGCAGTACGGCTCACAATATCGCGCGATGGGATGGACACGCCTGGTCAACGCTGGGCAGCAGCCAGAACAATGGCGTCGATGGGCCGGTGAATGCCATTACTGTCGTCGGTAGCGACATCTATGTCGGCGGCCAGTTCACGCGCGCCGACGGCCAGAGCGCCAACAATATCGCCCGCTGGGACGGCCAGGCCTGGCACGACCTCGCGGGCGGCGTAAGCGAGCCGGTGGCGGCGCTGACCTACGGCTATGGCCTGGTGTACGTCGGTTTGAGCCAAACGGGAACTGCTGGCGGCCTCGTCAATGGCTCACTGTTCGGGTGGGACGGGCAGACATGGCTGGATAGCTATGTACATGAGGGAAGCATTCGTTCGATCCTCATCGACGGCCCCCGCTTCTATATCGGCGGCAGCTTCGTCGCGGCTTCTGACGGTAGCACGCTGAATGCTGCCCTGGCAAAGTGGAGTGGCGGCGTGGGCGGCCACTGGGTGGCAATGCCCGGCCTCGCCACGACCAACTATACCACCGTGTATGCCCTCGCCAACAGCGGGGACACGATCTACGTCGGCGGTAACGTCTCAAAGTTTGGCGACCGTGAGATTCGCGGTCTTGCTGTCTGGAATGGAGCGGACTGGGCAGCGTTGAACGATGGCACAGACAATGGCGTACATGGGCCTGTCTACGCCGTCGCCATCGATGGCTCCGATGTCTACGTCGGCGGCCACTTCAATCAGGTGAGGGACATTCTGGCGAACAACATTGCGCGATGGGACGGAACGCAATGGCACGCCCTTGGCGAGGGCGTCGCCTGCGACCTGGCCTACCCAAACGACTGCTCCAGCGGATCGGTTAGGGCGATTGTCGTCGCCGGCAATCGAGTCTACATTGGTGGGCAGTTCAACAGAGCGGGCCATCAGGCTGCGTGGGACATCGCTGTCTGGGACGGTAGCGCGTGGTCGGCGGTCGGGGTCATGGCGCAACCACAGTACTCAGACAGCAGCACGACCGTCAACGCTCTGGCGCTCAAGGGCAGCCTCCTCTACGCCGGCGGAGACTTCACCGCCTTAAGCCCCATATCAGCCAAGGGCATTGCCGTGTGGAACGGCCAGACGTGGTCCGAGCTAGGCGGAGGCGTCGCCCGAACTGAGTCTTATAATAGCGCGAGTGTACAGGCCATCGCTGTGGTCGGGGCGAAGGTCTACGTAGGGGGTATCTTTGACAGAGCCGGTCAGTTGCCCGTCAGTAACATCGCGCGCTGGGACGGCCACGCGTGGTCGGACATGGCGGGCGGCATCGACTGCGGCAGCGGCGGGTCATGCTACGGCAGCAATCGACCGGTGCAGGCCATAGCTGTCGTAGGATCGGATGTATACGTCGGAGGTGACTTCAGCCACGCGGGGGGCGTCCTCACTCCGTCCCTGGCGCGCTGGGATGGGAGCGCCTGGTGGCCTGTGGGCAAAGGAGGCTTCGGTAACTACTACTCTACCCCTATCATCAGCGCCCTGGCCTCGAACGGGAGCAGTCTATTCGTTGGCGGTACTTTCACCTCCATTGACGGCGTCTCAGCCAACAACCTCGTCAAGTGGGACGGGGCGAACTGGTTCCCCCTGGGGAGCGGCGAGCAGAACGGTGTTAGAGGGATGTCCTACTCTTACTCACCCGCGGCCGTGTCAGGCATTGGGGTCACCAATCGTGACGTTTATGTGGGCGGTTCATTCGACTCGGCGGGCGGCTGGGCATCCGTGAACTTCGGGCATTGGCACGATCCTATGGCGCCAACCCCGACACCGAATCCGTCTTCAAGCCCGACTCCCCTACCGTCCGTGACACCAACGCCGTCAGCGACGTTCACGCTCGTACCCACATTCACGCCAGCGCCGACACCGACGCCGCCGGCCAATGACGATTTCGTCAACGCTCAGGTCCTGACGTTGCCGGCCCATGTCGAGGGGACAACCTTCGGAGCGACACGTGAGACAAACGAGCCGTCCTCGAGCTGCCCTAACGGGAGACCCACCGTCTGGTATCGTGTGACCCCCAGTTCATCAGGCTATCTCACGATCTCCCTTCCGGTCGGGATAGACATCGCCTATGACACTGCCGACGTCTACACAGGAACCTCCCTCTCGTCCCTCATGCTAGTCGCCTGCCGAAACTTCATCTACCAGGGTTCGTTCGAGGTCCAGGTGACAGCCGGCGTCACATACTATGTGCGCGTTTCGATGCTCAGTGTGCCGTTCGATTTCCAAGGACCGTTCACACTGGATATGGCGCTAGAGACTGTCCCGTACACGCCGACCCCGACCGCAACGCCGACCCCCACGAGCACGGCGACGGTCACAGCCACGCCGACGCGCACGCCGCCCCCAACCAATACGCCGCCTGGCCCGCCGCCCGTCAACGATGACTTCGCCAACGCCCAAGCCATCCCTGTACCAGGTCAGGCGACCGGCGACACGAGCAATGCCACCAACGAAGCGGGCGAGCGGCAGCCGTGCGGCAATATCGGCAAGACGGTGTGGTACCGTGTAACGCCCGGTACAAACGGTTCCCTCACGGCCACCACGGCCGGCAGCTCGTTCGACACCGTCATGGCTATCTACAGTGGCACATCTCTCAGCAACCTGACGCCACTCCAATGCAACGATGACGACGGAACGAGCATCACCTCCCACGTCACGGTGCCGGTTTTAGCAGGGCAGAGGTACTATATCCAGGTCGGCGGCTTCAGCGGCGATAGCGGCGCGGTGACGCTGCACGTCAGCCTTGATACGTCGCCGGCAACTGTCACACCAACACCGCCCGTCACGCGGCAGCTCTACTTGCCCTTGATCCAGAAATGAAAGGGCAGCGTTGGACGGTCTATGTAATTGACCCTGTATCGCCGGAGTCAGCTAGGCGCTGACTCCGGCAAGCTCCTCTCTCCCATTTGCGCAAGTGGCCCGACTTGCCCATACTTCCTCAAGGGACGCATCAACAAGCGGGGGGCGGAGGAAGATCGATGAGAGACCGGGCCAATTGGCTCGTCCTGCTTCTCGGCGTCGCGCTGCTGGCGCTGGCTCTCGCCGCTATCGAGCGGCCCGCGGCGGCCGAGACGACCGCCATCAGCATCACCCTGACGCCTGTCGCGTCTGGCTTCGATAAGCCGGTGGACATGGCGGCCCCCAACGACGGCAGCGGTCGGTTCTTCATCGTGGAGCAGACGGGCAAAATTCGCGTCTGGAATGGATCGAGCGTTCTTGCGACGCCGTTCCTGGACGTGCAGAGCCTGATATCCACAGGGAGCGAGCGCGGGCTGCTGAGCATGGCGCTCCACCCCAACTTCGCCACGAACCGCACGTTCTACATCTACTACACTGACACGAGTGGCAATCTCACCCTGGCGCGCTACCAGGTCTCCGCCGGCGACCCAAACGTTGCGGATACGGCCACAGCCACCGTCTTAATGAGCATCCCCCATCCCGGACAGAGCAACCACAATGGGGCCAAGCTCGCCTTCGGTCCTGACGGCTACCTGTACTTCGGAACGGGCGACGGCGGCGGCGGCGGCGACCCGAACCGCAACGCCCAGAACCTCAACGTCCTCCTGGGCAAGATGCTGCGCATTGACGTGGACCACGGCTCGCCCTACACCATCCCGCCGACGAACCCCTTCGTGGGGCAGAGCGGCAAGCGCGGCGAGATCTGGGCTTACGGCCTGCGCAACCCCTGGCGCTTCAGTTTCGACCGCCAGACGGGCGAGATGTGGATTGGCGATGTCGGCCAGAGCGCGTGGGAGGAGATCGACGTGCAGCCGGCTAGCGTCGGCGGTCAGAACTATGGCTGGAACATCATGGAGGGCAACGTCTGCTACAACGCCTCGTCGTGCAACCAGGCGGGTTTGACGCTGCCGGTCGCCGTCTACGGCCACGGGGCAGGCGACTGCGCCATCATTGGCGGCTACCGCTACCGTGGCGCGAGCTACCCAGGGCTGACAGGGATTTATTTCTATGGCGACAATTGCAGCGGCCGCATCTGGGCTTTGACGCAGAACGGGGCAAGTTGGACGCCGAGCGCGCCGTTCTCGACCGGCCTATCGCTCCGCTCCTTCGGCGAGAATACCGCCGGTGAGCTGTACGTCCTAGGCAGCAGCGGGTTGTACCGGCTGGCCGATGCAAACCCGCCCACGGCGACCGCGACCGCCACGGCCACCGCAACGGCCACCGCCACACCGACCGCGACCGCAACGCCGCTGCCTACCCGGACGCCGACCGCCACGCCGACCGCCACGGCGACACCACCATGCATCATTCCTGGCGACTTCGACGCCAACGGGCGGATCGATCAGGCGGACATGACTATCTTGGCCGCCCACTGGCCGGAGCGCCCAGTCCGCGCCGAGGACACGCGCTTCGACCTCAACCAGGATGGGGCCATCGACGTGACGGACCTTATGCTCGTCTCAAGGCGCTTCGGCCAGGCGTGCCCGCCGTAGCCGTCATTGCGAGCGTGAGCGAAGCAATCTCCCGCCCTTGCCACAGACAGTCTGAGCGATTATAGCGCGACTGTCACCCGCCGGGCGATTGCTTCGTCGTCCTGTCGTCCTCCTCGCAATGACCCCATCACCTGTCATTGTGAGCGTGAGCGAAGCCAATCTCCCGCTTTGGGCGATTAGAGTTTAGTGAGTAATCGCTCGGCCGGCACTGGGAGGTCAGTTGCGGGCATACGGGCCTTTGACTTATCGTTGTGTTGACGATAAAATGATAAGTTAGGTAAGCGGAGTAATCACCACTTATGCCATGTTGGAGGAAGATATGACCGAGAGCTTCCCCCCGGCGGGCGCGCCCATCCCGCCGACCACACCCCCGAAACGGAATACGACCCTCATTGTCGTGGGTATCATCGTCGCCGTTTGTCTTCTGCTGACGCTCTGCGCGTCGGTGCTTGGCATCGGCGGCGTGCTTCTCACGCAGCAAGGCGCGCTGGGTAATCTGCTCAATGGCGGCGACACGTCAGGTCAGCCGGCCGCGCCCGCTGCCCAGGCCACCCGCCCCGCCACACAGCCCGGCAACCAGGCGCGGCCAGGCCAGGGGCAGAACCCGCCCGCCCAGGGCCAGCCGCAGCAGCCGCCCAGCCAGGGCAACGCCGTCCCCGCCTCGCCGGATACACTGCGCATCCCTGGCAGCGACCCGCCAACCCTCGACCCGGCGCTGACCCAGGACTCGACTTCGGCCAACTACATCGTCGAAATGTTCAGCGGCCTGGTGACACTCGACCGCACCGGCAAGATTCAACCGGACATCGCCAAGGACTGGACCGTCTCCCAGGATGGGAAGACGTACTCGTTCAACCTGCGCGATGATGTGAAGTTCCACGACGGCAAGCCCGTGACAGCTAAGGACTTCAAGTACAGCATCGAGCGCGCGTGCGACGCTAAGACGGGCTCGGTCGTCGCCGATACATACCTCGGCGACATTGTTGGCTGCCGCGACAAGCTCAACGGCAAGGCCCAGGATGTGTCGGGCGTCAAGGTCAACGGCGATCGCTCGTTGCAAATCAGCATCGATTCGCCCAAGCAGTACTTCCTCGCCAAGCTGACCTACCCCACGGCCTTCGTGGTGGATCAGCAGAACGTGGAGAGCGGCGGCAAGAACTGGTTCATGAAAGCCAACGGCACTGGCCCGTTCAAGCTGGGCCAGTACGACATCGGTCAGCAGTTGGTGCTCACGCGCAACGACAGCTACTACGGCGACCCCAAGCCGCAGCTCAAGACCGTCAACTTCATGCTGGCGGGCGGCTCCGGGCTTGTCATGTACGAGAACGGCGAGCTAGACGTCGTCGGCGTTGGGGCTAACGACATCGAGCGGGTGACCGACAAGAACGACCCACTCAACGCGGAACTGAAGCAAGGCGAAGACCTCAGCACGTCCTACGTCGCGTTCAACGTGCAGAAGCCGCCGTTTGACGATCCCAAGGTGCGCCAGGCGTTTGCCCTCGCCCTGGACAAGCAGAAGCTCGTGGACGTCGTTTTGAAGAACACGGCCAAGAACGCCGTAGGCATCGTCCCGCCGACCATGCCCGGCTACTCGAACCCGAACCTCAAGGTTCCGGGCTTCGACCCCGACCAGGCCAAGAAGCTGCTCCAGGAATCCAAGTACGCCGGCAACCTGCCCGACATTACCCTGAACATCAGCTCGGCCGGCGGCGGCGCGCCCTCCGATTTCGTCCAGGCGATGGTCGAGATGTGGAAGGACAACCTGGGCGTCGATGTCAAGATCGAGCAGACGGAGTTCGCCACGTTCCTGCAGGACGTCAGCCGCAAGCCCAATCCCTACCAGATGTACTCGCTGGCGTGGATCGCGGACTACCCGGACCCGCAGAACTTCCTGGACATCCTGTTCAACAGCAAGAGCCAGGACAACCACATGAGCTACGGCAACCCCGACGTGGACAAGCTGCTGGCGCAGGCGGCCATCGAGCCTGACAAGAACAAGCGCCTGGCGGAGTACCAGCAGGCCGAGCAGAAAATCATGGACGATCTGCCCTGGATTCCGCTGCTGCACGGCATGAGCTCCGTCCTCGTCAAGCCCTACGTCAAGGGCTACGAGCTGTCGCCGCTCATTGTTCCCGTGTACAAGTACGTCTCGATCCAGAAGTAGGCATGGCAACACAAGTTATTCGCCGACTGCTCTGGCTCCCGATACTGCTCCTCTGTGTGACGATCATCACCCTGGGCCTGGCCCGCTACGGGCCAGGCGACCCGGTGCAGGTGATGCTCGGTCCGCGCGCCCAGGACGACGCGGCCCAGGCGTTTCGGAAGCAGCTTGGGCTAGACGAGCCGTTCCCGGTCTACGTCGTCCAGTACATCACAAACGCGCTGCACGGCGACTTCGGTGAGTCCTACCGCTACCGGGGTCAGCCCGTCGGGCCGCTCATCTGGGAGCGCATCAAGGTCTCGGCCCAAATCGGCATCACCGCGCTGCTCATCGGCACGCTCATCGGTGTGGCGCTGGGCATCTTCGCGGGGCTGGCGCGCAACACCTGGCTGGACTATGGCATCATCTCCGTGGTCGTGCTGATCGACTCGATTCCGGTCATTGCCCTGACCTTACCCCTGCTCTACCTGATGGCAGTGCGGTGGCGTGTGATCCCGGCCGGTGGATGGAATGGCCTGCTCAGCACATCGGCGATTCTGCCTATCTTCCTGCTGGCTATCGGCCCGATGACCGTCTTCGCGCGCCAGACGCGCGCCAACCTGTTGGAAGTCATCGACCAGGACTACATCCGCACGGCGCGGGCGAAGGGCCTCGGGCCCACCCGCGTCGTCGTGGGCCACGCCCTGCGCAGCGCCCTCATCCCGCTGACCACGCTGTTTGGCCTGGCGCTGGGCGGGAGCCTCATCGCCGGCTCTTTCTTCGTCGAGAGCATCCTCGGCATTCCAGGTATTGGTCAGCTCGGTTACGAAATGTTGCGCTCGCGGGATTATCCGGTGATTACCGCGCTGGTGATACTGACAGCCGTGATCATCGCCATCGCCAACCTGGTGGTAGACATCGCATACGCGTACCTGGACCCGCGCATACGCACGGCATAGGAGTTAGGAATGGCGGTTGCCGAGGGACTTCGCAAAATCGAGGCACAGAAGCAGACCGAGACGTTCGTGCCTGTCAAGCGTGGGCGGTTTCGGGACTTCTGGCGACGTTTCAGCCGCAACCGACTCGCCGTCGTCGGGTTGGTCATCGTCGCCATCTGGGTGTTCGTCGGCCTGACAGCGCCCTGGATCTCGCCGTACTCGTACCGCGACAACGACCTGTCGGCGTCGCAGCAGATGCCTAGCGTGCAGCACTGGCTCGGTACGGACCGCCTGGGCCGCGACCAGCTCAGCCGCCTCATCTGGAGCGCGCGCACCGCCCTCATCATCGCGCCCCTGACGGTTCTCTTCTCATTCAGCCTGGGTCTATTCTTTGGGCTGATTGCCGGTTACATGGGCGGCGTGATTGAAACGGTGCTGATGCGCCTGGCCGACGTGCTCCTGGCGCTGCCCACCTTCCTTTTCGCCCTGCTCCTGGCGGTGACGGTTAGACCCGGTCTTACCGGCGCGATGGAAGCCGCGCCCATGCTGAAGGACTTTGTCCGCTCCGGCTACGCCGAATACCTCATCGTCATCCTGGCCCTCAGCCTCGTCGGCTGGGCCGGCCTGTCACGTCTCGTGCGCGCCCAGGTTTTGACGGCGAGAAACTCCCAGTACGTGGAGGCCGCCCGGGCGGCCGGCGCGGGCACGGGCCGCATCCTGTGGCGGCACGTGCTGCCCAACATCTCGGCCCCCATCATCGTCCTCATGTCGATGTCCATGGGCGGCGCCATCGTCGCTGAGGTCGGCCTTAGCTTCCTTGGCGTCGGCATCCAGCCCCCCCTCCCCAGCTGGGGGGTCATGCTCAACGAGGGCTACCAGAACGGCCTGTGGCGCACGCCCATCGCTCCGTTCGTCGTCTGGACACCTGGCGTGATTGTCAGCCTGCTCATCTTTGCCTTCGCGTTCATCGGCGATGGCCTGAATGATGCTCTAAATCCCCATTTAGACCGAGGGTCGCAGTAGACAGAATTTCAATATCTTGTATAATTCAGCAACACTTGCGCGGCCCAAAGTTTGTCACCGGCTATCTCAGTTGCCCTTTCCCAATCATCCGTTACGGCAGCCAGACTCGGCAACGCAAGGCGTTCTGTTATCCACCGGAGGACTCATGGGGACTCTTCTTGAGGTCAAAAACCTGAATACGAAGTTCTATACCCAGGATGGTGTGGTCAACGCCGTCAACGACGTGTCGTTTACGCTGGATGAGGGGGAGACCCTCGCCGTCGTGGGCGAGAGCGGCTCGGGCAAGAGCGTCACCATGCTGTCGGTGATGCGGCTTATTGCCTCGCCGCCGGGGCGCATCACGTCCGGCGAGGTGGTGTTCGATGGCCGCGACCTGCTGAAGATCGACGACGACGAGATGCGCCAGGTGCGCGGCAACCGCATCGCTATGATTTTCCAGGACCCGATGACCTCGCTCAACCCCGTCCTGACCATCAACCAGCAGATTAGCGAAGTGTTGCAGCTCCACCTGGGCATGAGCAAGGCCGAGGCCCGCCAGCGCGCCATCGAGCTGCTGGAGCGCGTCAACATCCCTGAGGCGGCCAATCGCGTCGACGATTACCCGCACCAGTTCTCGGGCGGCATGCGCCAGCGCGTGATGATCGCCATGATGCTCGCGGCCAACCCACAGCTCCTCATCGCCGACGAGCCGACGACGGCCCTCGACGTGACGATCTCGGCACAGATCCTCGATCTCGTCAAGCGTCTCAAGCAAGACGCCGGCATGGCCGTCATCTGGATCACCCACGACCTGGGCGTTGTCGCTGGCATGGCCGACCGGGTCATCGTCATGTACGCGGGCCGCATCGTAGAACAGGCGCCAGTGGGCGAGCTTTACGGCCACCCGCTCCACCCCTACACCCTCGGCCTGCTCAAGTCCATCCCCCGCTTGGACGAGGCGCGCAAGGAGAAGCTGGAACCCATCGAGGGGACACCGCCCGACCTTGTGAATTACCCTGTCGGCTGCCCCTTCGCCCCCCGCTGCAAGTTCGTGGTCGACAAGTGTGTAGCCGAGCGGCCCCCGCTAATGGCGACGACAAGCACGAAGCATTTGTCGGCGTGCTGGCGCTGGGACGACCTGCGGGCGATGGAAGACAAGGGAGAGATTACCTTCTAGCGTCGGGCCTCCCACAGAGCGCCCCTGAGGAGAAATACAATGGCTGGTCAGGTATCATCGTCAAGCCCCCAGAGCGCCCAGAGCGCCGGTGCGCTGCATAAACCTTCTGTGGGTGGCAGCTCGAACGTGCTGCTCAGCGTGCGCGATCTCAAGAAGTACTTCCCCATCAACAAGGGCATCATCTTCCAGCGCCACGTCGGCGACATCAAGGCCGTCGACGGCTTGAACTTCGACATCTACAAGGGCGAGACCCTCGGCGTCGTGGGCGAGTCGGGCTGCGGCAAGTCCACGACCGGCCGCGCCATCCTCCAGCTCCAGAAGCCAACAGGCGGCTCGGTCGTCTTCGACGGCGTGGACCTGGTCAAGCTCAAGGGCGAGGACATGCGCAAGATGCGCCGCCGCGTCCAGATGATCTTCCAGGACCCGTACGCCTCGCTCAACCCGCGCATGACCGTCGGCAGCATCGTCGCCGAGCCGCTGGAAGTCCACGGCATCGCCAAGGGCAAGCAAGCCCAGGAGCGCGTCCAGGAGCTGCTCCAGGTCGTCGGCCTCAACCCGTACTTCGTCAACCGCTACCCCCACGAGTTCTCCGGCGGCCAGCGCCAGCGCATCGGCGTCGCCCGCGCCCTGGCCGTCAACCCGGACTTCATCGTCGCCGACGAGCCAATCTCGGCCCTCGACGTGTCCATCCAGGCCCAGGTCATCAACCTGCTGGAGGACCTCCAGTCCAAATTCGACCTGACTTACATGTTCATCTCCCACGACCTCTCGGCGGTGCGCCACATCTCCGACCGCGTCGCGGTGATGTACCTGGGATGGATTGTGGAGCTGGCGGACCGCAACGCCCTCTACGAGAACCCCCTCCACCCCTATACCAAGGCCCTCCTATCGGCCGTCCCCATCCCAGACCCGGTCATCGAGGCCAAGCGCGAGCGCATCATCCTCACGGGTGACGTGCCCAGCCCGGCCCGCCCGCCGTCGGGATGTCGTTTCCATACTCGATGCCCCATTGCCCAAAAGGGGCTGTGCGACGTCGAAGTGCCCGCGTTCCGCGACGTCGGACACAATCACTGGGTGGCGTGTCACCTCGTTCCGGACGGCGCCGGGTGATAGAGGGCAGGATTTGACCCTGCACACGCCGGGTCTATAATCTTTAGCCATCCTTTGGTACCCACTGGCACATTGGTGTGTCCAGGCAATATCCAGAGAGGAGAAATTCCAGAGATGAGGAAAGCCTTTTTATTCGTGACGCTGGCGCTGATTGTTGTCATCGCCTCGGCATGCGCCGGTCAGTCGGCGCCGGCTCAGCAGCCCGCTCAGGCGCCAGCGCAGGCGGCAGCGACGACGGCCCCGGCCGCTGCCCAGCCCACGACGGCCCCGGCCGCCGCGCAGCCTACGACAGCCGCGGCCGCCCAGCCCACCGCGGCGGCTAAGGCCGCCGCAACGACAGCGCCGGCTGGCGCTGCGACAACCGCTCCGGCGGCTTCTGCTGGCGGCGCGGCCCCTAAGGCCCCGGCTCAGAACATCGTCCGCATCAACTTGGGCACGTACCCCGACAACCTGGACCCGCAGCAGGCCTCGTTCGTCAACGAAATCGCCCACCTGTTCCTGATCTACCAGCCCCTAGTGCAAATTGGCCCGGACCTCAAGCCCGCCCCTGGCGCGGCCGAGAGTTGGACCGTCTCGGATGACGGCCTGACCTACACCTTCAAGCTGCGCGACGCCAAGTACAGCGACGGCCAGCCGGTGACGGCCAAGAACTTCGAGTACGCCTGGAAGCGTGCCGCTGACCCTAATGTGGGCGGTGAGTACGCGGCCCAGACTTACCTGATCGAGGGCGCCGAGGCTTACAACAGCGCCGACGTCAAGAAGGTCAGCGAGGCCGACCTCAAGGCGCTACGCGACAAGATGGCTGTCAAGGCTGTGGACGACAAGACTCTCCAAATCAAGCTCGCCAAGCCGGCCGCCTACTTCCCGTACACCGCCTCGCTCTGGATCGGCTACCCCGTCCGCGAGGACGTGCTGACGAAGTGCGGTGAGAGCTGGTGGACGAAGGCCGAGTGCCATGTCGGCAACGGCCCGTACAAGCTGGCGACGCTGCAGGAGAAGCAGGTCGGCCGCTTCGTGCCCAACCCGAACTGGACCGGCCCGAAGGTCGAGAACGACGGCATCGAGTACCGTTACATCAACGACTCCAAGGTCGCGTATGAGGCCTACAAGAACGGCGAGCTGGACATCGTCCCGCTGGCCGCCGAGGACCTGGCGTCGACGCAGGCCGACCCGGTGCTGAGCAAGGAAATTCAACGCTACCCGGGCAACTGCACCTTCGCCCTCCAGTTCAACATGACCAAGGACCCGTTCAAGAGTGCAGATGCGCGCACCGCTGCTGGTCAGGCATTCGACCGCGACACCTACGTCAAGCAGATCCTCCAGGGAATAGGCACGCCGACCACCTCCTGGCTGTCGCCTGATACCCCTGGCTATCAGAAGGACGCTGGCGCGAATCTCAAGTTCGACCCGGCCAAGGCGAAGGACAGTTGGCAGAAGGCGGGCAACCCGCCTGAGATGAAGCTGACGTACTCGTCCTCGCCGCGCAACAAGACGCGCTTCGAGTTCATCGCCGACCAGTTCCAGAAGAACCTGGGCACCAAGGTGACGCTCGATCCCGTCGAGGCGACGACCTACACGGCCCTGACCAAGGACGTCTCGACCTCGCCGCCGATCTTCGTCCTGGGCTGGTGCTTCGACTACCCCGACCCGCAGAACTGGCTGAGCGTGGTATTCCGCTCGGACACCGGCTTCGCCAAGCGCGTGGGTTGGAACAACCCTGACTTCGACAAGCTCGTGGACCAGGCCGACGCTGAGAAGGACCCGGCCAAGCGCATGCAGCTCTACAACCAGGCCGAGAACCTGCTGCTGACCCAGGCCGCCATCACGCCGCTGTGGGGCAACCAGAACTCGTACCTGGTTCGCTCGTACGTTCAGACCGGCAAGCAGACGTCCATGGACGCCGACTTCCCCGGCCACGTCGAGCCGTGGAAGCTCGCCATCAAGAAGTAAGCTTGCTGGCGGCACAAATCTTGTAGCATCAGGGGCGCATAGCCGTGCAAGGCGCAGGCCATGCGCCCCTCCTGGCCTCATCAGATGGGACACAAGCGTCCCTGGCGCTCCAGCGCCCCGCTCCTAGATGCCTGTCATTGCGAGGAGGACGATAGGACGACGAAGCAATCTCACGACGAGTGAAAAGTCACGTTATTCCTGGACTAGACCGTCTGTTGCAAGGGCGGGGATTGCTTCGCTGAGATGAAAATGAGCGGGTCATGCAGCGACAGCCTGGCGCTCAATGCTGACACGACACCCCAGCTTCTCCAGCCGTCGCTGCAGACGGTGAATGACCTTGTCCCGCTCTCGCTGAG
>JBDHWG010000014.1:0-159605 GCA_039810085.1 Anaerolineae bacterium | reverse complement strand
GGACAAGGTCATTCACCGTCTGCAGCGACGGCTGGAGAAGCTGGGGTGTCGTGTCAGCATTGAGCGCCAGGCTGTCGCTGCATGACCCGCTCATTTTCATCTCAGCGAAGCAATCTCCCGCTGTGCATCGGCGAGGCAAGTGCAGGAATAGCGCGCTTTTGCCTAGCGAGAGATTGCTTCGTCGTCCTATTGTCCTCCTCGCAATGACTCGGACTACGCCGGCGGTGTTGAAAGTGCCTGTTCCTGCGTCACGTATGGCAGGTAGCTGTGATACACCGGCGGCGTCGGCGACGGCGTCGGGGTGCGTGTGGTGGTCGCTGTCGCGGTGGCCGTGGCGGTGACCGTGGCCGTGGTCGTGGCGCTGGTGGTGGCCGTCGCCGTGGCGGTCGTGGTCGCGGTCGTTGTGGCGGTGACCGTCGCCGTGGCCGTCGCCGTGGGCGCCGGACCCAGACATGCGTTGCCGGTGAAGTTGATCTCGTACGGTGTGGTGCGCGGCGACAGCGTCACAGTCTGCGTCACCGTCGCCCGGCCCTCCGCCGACGCCTCGATGGTGTACTGGCCGGCCGGGAAGCTCAGCAGCGGGCCGATGGAGTACGAGCCGTCGCTCTCCGTCACGTCACGGTAGGGCGTGTTCAGGATGCGCACGTCGGCGTAGGGTAGCGGCGCGCCGGTGCACGCCTGCACCACGCCCTCGATGGTGACGAACGGCGGGCCAGCCTGCGTCGCGGTCGCCGTCGGCGTGACCGTCGCCTCGGGCGTCGAGGTTTGCGTCACCGTGGGCGTTGTGGTCGGCGCGGGCGGAACGTAGGTGACGAGCTGCCCCCAGATGTCCCCGTTGGTGGTGCCCGCCGTGTTCATGTCCCACACGGCGAACACCTGCCCGTGGGCGGTGTCATACGCCGCGACCGGCCCGTCGGCGCTCTGGCTGAGGTACTGGTTCGGGTCGGCTGCGGCGTAGATCAGGAACGACTGGGTCGTGGGCTGGCCGACGCCGTTCCATACCACCCCGCGATACTGCTGACCGTCGAGGGTGTCATACCAACCCAGGAAGAATTGCTGGGCGGCGTCGGCCCAGACCAACGCCGGCCGGCTGATCTGCGTGTGCGTGTCGGGGATCTGCACGTCATCAGGCAGGCGGGTCGTCGCCCCGACGGGGATGTTCTGACTGTAAATGAGCGCCTGCCCAGCGCGGCTTTCCAGCCATACGACAAGCCACTGCCGCAGGGACGGGTTGAACGCGACGGCGGGCCAGCTGTGATGAGTCTGGGAGTCCGGCGAGTTGTCGGAGATGAGGCGCGGGTCATCGTCCAGGAACGCCCCGCCGTCCGAAATCTGGCGGCCCCAAATTCGGTATTCGTCGCCCCCGTTGCAGCCAGCGCCGGGTAGAGCGCTGGTCCACTTACTCCAGACGACCAGGAACGCCTTGGCGTTGCTATCGGACCACGCCACGTCGGGTTGCGTTTGATCGAAACAGCTCTGGCCCGCGCTGCCGTTGGGGAACCCAATTTGCAGTATACTGTTCGCTGGCTGGCCGCTCTGGCTGACAAAGGCGCCCTTGATGGTGCCGGTGAGGCTCTGCCGCTCCTCCCAGACAAGCAGATAGCTGCGCTGCGGGGCGTGAGCAGCGTTATTGGGGCTGAAGGCCAGACGAATGTTCTGGAATTGGCTCGTGGAGGCGGGCAGGCTCACCAGCGCTCCGACCGGCGTCACGCTGCTGCCATCGCCTGAGACCCGCGCACCCAGAATTTCCGGGGGCTGCGTGCCGTTGGACTGGGTATGGATCCAGATGACAAAATACTCGTCGGCGACGGAGTTGTAGGCGATAACCGCATTCGCGTGGCTATCGACGCGCTGACCGACGACGCTACTCTGCGCCAGGGTGATGACGTCGCCCAGGGAGTTGTCGGCGCCGTTGACGATGCGCGCCCGGATGCTGGTCGGCTTGCGGTCCGATGTCGGGTCCTCGTCCTGCCAGACGACGAGCGTGTTGTCCCGCGTGGGGTTGTACGCGACCGCCGGCGCATACTCCGTCGTGGCCGCGTTGGTAATCGGAAAGGGCGGGCCGCCCAGCTGCCAGGGTGGGGTCTTCAGCCCCCCTTGGGCGGCGACCCCGAACGCGCTGCCTGCCAGTAGGGCGAGGCCGAGCAGCAGGCCCGCGATCAGGGCAGTAACCTTGTTCACAGTCCATTCCTCCTTGCTTTCTGGACAAAAAAACGTAGGGAAAGGCCGATGCGCCCTTCCCTACGCATGCCCAAACAGAGTTACTTAGTATAAACGGGGAAACACCAGTCGAGATACTTCTCGTTCGCGCCGCGCACGACGTCGAAGTAGCGGTCGCGCAGCTCGCTGGCGATGGGACCGGGCGTGCCGTCGCCGACTGGGCGGTGGCTGATGCGCGTGATGATCGAGAGCTGCACGCCCGTCCCGCAGAAGAACGCCTCGTCGCACACGTACAGCTCGGTGTGATCGATGGAGCGCTCGACGACCGGCACGCCCATGTCCTCTGCCAGCAGCTGCATCACCGTGCGCCGCGTGATGCCCTCCAGGATGTTGTCGACGATGGGCGCGGTGATGGCGACACCGTCGCGGACGATGAACATGTTCGTCGCGCTGCCCTCGGAGACGTGGCCGTCCTGGGTCAGCACGATGGCCTCGTCGAAGCCGGCCAGCTCAGCCTCGGTCTTGGCGAGCGCCGAGTTGACATACGAGCCGGCGATCTTGCCGCGCGCCGGGATGGCGTTGTCGTCGACGCGGCGGAAGGACGACACCATGGCGTGGCAGCCTTCCTCGTTCTCGATGTAGCGGCCGAACGGATTAGCAAACAGGGTGAAGTCCGACGGCACGTCGTGCAGCCGCACCCCGATGCCTTCCAGCGACTTGTACGCCAGCGGCCGGATGTAAACGTCCGTGTGGTAGCCCTCGCGCCGCAGCAGCTCCAAGGTGATGTCCATCAGGTCGTCCTGCGAGTAGGGCAGGTCCATCAGGAGCAGCTTGCACGACTGCAGGAAACGCTTGTAGTGGTCCCTGAGTCTAAAGACGTACAATTGCTCCTTTTGGTTATTCCAGTAGCCGCGAATGCCGGCGAAACACGCCGTTCCGTAGTGGAGGGCGTGGGTCATGACGCTAATCTTGGCGTCCTCGATGGGGACGAACTGCCCCTTGAAGAAGGCATACGCGGCGCTCGTCTTCGGCGCGGCCTCGGTCGCGGTCGTGAGGGGAGTGCTCATCGCAATAGTTATCCTTTCGTCAATATCTTCGGGTGGAGGGACAAGTCCCAGCCACGCAGCCGATCCATAAACTCATTGTCCGTCATGTCGAGCTGCACCGGCGTCACGCTCAGCATGCCCGCCGCCATCGCGCCAAAGTCGGTGCCGGGCGTCGGCTCGCCCGTCGGCGGCTCGCCCCCGATCCAGTAGTACGCCCGGCCGCGCGGGTCGGCGCGCTCGATCAGGACGTCCTTGTAGATGCTCTTGCCCATCCGCGTGACGGCGACGCCGCGCATCGCCTGCGGCGGGATGTTGGGGATGTTGACGTTGAGCAGCATGCCCTGGGGCAGCCCCTGGGCGAGCGCCTGCCGCGCCAGCCCGGCGACGAACAAAGCGCCCACGCGCAGCGCGTCTGGGTCGGGCGTCTCGAAGCCGGCCAGGGACGCGGCGATGGCCGGCGCGCCGAAGATGGCCCCCTCGCGCGCCGCCGAGACCGTGCCGCTGTAGATGAGGTCGTGGCCCAGGTTCGGGCCGAGGTTGATGCCGGAGACGACCAGCGCCGGCAGCCGCTTGAGCAAGCCCAGCATGACCAGGGCCACGCAGTCCGACGGCGAGCCGTTGGACGCCAGGGCCTCACTGCCGTCGGCGAGTGTGACCGTGGCGACGCGCAGCGGCTTGTGCATCGTCTTGCCGTGGCCTGCCGCGCTCCACTGGCGCTCCGGCGCGATGACGACGACCTCGCCGACCTCGGCGAGGGCTTGCTTCAGGGCCAGCAGCGCCGGGCTGTGAACACCGTCGTCGTTGCTGAGCAGGATGAACGGGGCATCACTCATGACTCGTCCTTGTGCTGCACGATGCGGATGCGGACCTTGCCCGAGGTGGCCGAGTTACCGGCGCGGTCGTAGGCGACGGCCTCGACGAAGTGCGTCCCGACGTCCTTCGGCGAGAGCATCCAGCGCACGCCATACGGCGCGACCGTCGTCGTGCCGAACAGGCGGCCGTCGACCAGGAACTCGACGCGGTCCATGGACAGATTCTCCTGCACCGCCACCTGGAGGTTGATGAGCTCGTCCGCGTCCACGCTGAAGATATTGTCTGCCGCCAGGCCGCTAAATGCAAGCTGCGGCGGCGTGTTGTCGACCGTCAGCGTCTCGCGCAGCTCGTCCGTATGCCCGGCGGCGCGGTCCACCAGCAGGCGCAGAGTGTAGATGCCGTTGAGGTGGCGCGTGTCCCAGCGCAGTAGGTCGCCGCTGATGGTGCCGACGTCCTCGGCCAGCGTGAACCACGCGTCGGGGGCGACGCCCTCGCCCACCTGGAGGCGGTAGCGCTGCACGTCCCCGCCGGTGATGATGCCGACGACGGGCACCGTCCCCCGGATGAAACTCTGCGGCGCCGGGCTGATGAGCGCCGCCGCCCCGTTGGGCGCGATGACGGCGTCGCCCTCGTCCTGGGGCGGCTGGGGGATGTGGGCCTGGCGCGCCCAGTCCGCCGCCTCGCGCGGCAGAATGGCGAACACCTGCTCCGCGATATCCTCCGGCGGGCAGAGCGTCGACGCCAGCCGGCCGTTGACGCGGCACACGCGCACCTTCTGGTAGACGTTGTCGGGCTGCGTCGGCGCCGTTCCGGCGACGAACCACTCCGGTCGGCGCTCGGGACACAGGGGCGTCGGCTTCAGCCCCGACATCACGCACACCTCGGCCCACTCTAGCCCGGGCGGGCGCGGGAACGGGCTGGGCGGCTGCCCCGCCAGGGCCGCTTGCATGAAATCGTGCCAGATGGGCGCTGCCCCCTCGACGCCGGACGTCTGGCGCATTGGGTGGCCGTCGGAGTTGCCGACCCACACGCCGACGGTGAGCTGCGGCGTGTAGCCGACGGTCCAGTTGTCGCGGTAGTCGTTCGTCGTGCCGGTTTTGGCGGCGGCTGGGCGGTCGATGAGCAGCGGGCTGTTGGCTCCGAAAGCCGGCGCGCGCGCCGCGTTGTCCGACAGGATGTCCGTGATGAGGAAGGCTTCGGCCGGCGTCACGACCTCGCGTTCCTCCGGCGTGGTGAAGTCGTCGAGGACCTGGCCGTCGGCGTCGGTGACGCGCAGAATCGGCGCCGGCGCAAGCTCGCGGTAGCCGAGCAGTCGGTTCGGCGGCGGGATCGGCGCGCCGACCATGCGCCCCCCGTTGGCGATGGTATTGTAAGCGTACGTCAGGTCGAGCAGGCTGACCTCGCCACCGCCCAAGGTCAGCGCCAGCCCGTACTGCCCGTTCAGACCCATGATGCCCAGCCGATGGGCCATCGACACGACGTTGGGAATGCCGACCATGTCCAGCAGCCGGACCGACGGGATGTTGTACGAGTTGGCGAGGGCCGTGCGCAGTGAGACCGGGCCGTGGTACTGGCGGTCGTAGTTCTCCGGGATGTACGGCGCGCCGGGCACGCCAAAGTCGGTGCGCACGTCCAGCAGGACCGTCGCCGGCGTGTAGCCCTGGGTGAAGGCGGTCAGGTAGGTGATGGGCTTGAACGCTGAGCCGGGCTGGCGCGGGTTGAGGGCGACGTTGACCTGGCCGTGGATCGAGGCGTCCCAGTAGTCCAGGCTGCCCAGCATCGCCAGGATCTGCCCCGTCCGCGAGTCGATGGCGACCAGGGCGGCGTTGCTGGCGTCGCGCTTCTGGGCCTGGAGCGCCGCGACCTGGTCGCGGGCAATGGTCTCGGCGGCTTTCTGTAGGCGCAGGTCCAGGCTGGTGATGACCTGCAACCCGCCGCGATACAGGTGCTCCGGGCCGTAGCGCGCTTCGAGGAGCTGGCGCACCCACACGGCAAAGTGGGGCGCGACGAGAGTCGTCGTCTCGGTACGCTCGCGCGGCTTGCCCAGCGGCGCCGTCTTGGCCGCCTCCGCCTCGGCGCGGGTGATGTAGCCGTCGTCGGCCATCTCGTCCAGGGCGATGGCCTGCTGCCGCTTGGCTTCCTTCGGGTCGTCGATGGGGTTGGAGGCGGGCGAGCGCGACAGCGTCGCTAGCATCGCCGCCTCGGCCAGCGTCAGCTCAGACACCGACTTACCGAAGTATGTCTCGGACGCCGCCTGGACGCCGTACGCCAGGTTGCCGTAGTAGACGGTGTTGAGATACCACTCGAGAATCTGGTCCTTGCCGGCCGGCCCCGGATAGCGCCGCGTCAGCTCCCACGCCAGGATGACCTCCTTGAGCTTGCGGTCGTAGCTGCGGGCCATGCGCTCGTCCGGGTCGATGACGACGTTCTTGACGAGCTGCTGGGTGATGGAGCTGCCGCCCTGGAGCGGCCGACCGAGCAGGTTGTTGATCTCGGCGCGGATCAGCCCGCGCACGTCGAAGCCGGGGTTGGTGTAGAAGCCCTTGTCTTCGAGGGAGATGGTCGCCAGGCGCAAGGTGATGGGGATTTGGGACAGGGGCACCATGGTGCGGTTGCCGCCGTGGGGGTCGTAGATTTCGTACAGGACGGCCTGGCCGGTGCGGTCATAGATGCGCGTCGTCTTGAAGCCCTGGGCCGCCCCCTGGCCGATGGTCTCGGGCGACGGGAGCGTAGCGACGAGGGCGTTGTACGCGGCGTAGGCTCCACCGACCGTTCCGGCAATGAGCGCGGCCGTCGTCAGGGTGGACAGAACCAGCCACAGGACGACGGGCTGGGCGGCCAGGACGCCCAGCGCCAGCCAACGCAAAGGGCGCTCACTCGCGCCGCTGCGCTGCCGTTGCCGCCGCCGAACCACCGCATGAACCGTGCGCAGGCGCATAGGACCCCCGCCGAGGAAAACGCTACAAGGGCAACTATCTTAGCATGAAGGTGATTGCAGGGCAAACCCCTGCACCAGATAGAACGCACGGCGATGGCAGATGTTCTGCACCGGAGCTATACTGGGGTCCATGGGGACGAAGAGTGTGAAGGAGCATCGGGGTGAAGCGACTACTCTGGCTTGGCTTTGGAATCGTCGGTGCTCTGTTGGCAGTGTGGACCGTCGGGGAGGTAATTCCCTGGGCGTACATGCAGCCGGCGACCGGCTTTGGCGAGCGCATCGGGCCGCAGCTCGCGCCGTATCAGCCCTATCAGCCGGCCAAGACCCTGTGGGACTGGATGCAGTTGCTCATTATCCCGGCCGTGCTGGCCCTGGCGGCGGTCTGGTTCAACCGGGGCGAGCAGCGGCGCGAGCGCGAGCGAAACGAAGACAATCAGCGCGAGACGGCCCTGCAAAGCTACCTGGATCGCATGTCAGACCTGCTCCTCAAAGAGAATCTACGGGGCGCTGAGAAGGGCAGCGAGGTGCGCGTCCTGGCGCGATCGAGAACGCTCGCCATGCTGCGGCGGTTGGACCACGGCCGCAACGGGCGGCTGCTGCGTTTCCTCCACGAGGCGGGCTTAATCGACGGCGACGACCCGATTATTGGCCTGGACAAGGCCGAGCTGCGGGGCGCTCAGCTACAGCGGGTTGACCTGACGGGGGCTTGCCTGAATGAAGCCAATCTACGAGACGCCGACTTGACCGGGGCCTTCCTGGGCCGGGCCAACCTAAGAGGCGCCAACCTCCAGGGGGCGTGCCTGAACAGGGCGTTCCTGGCCAGCGCCGACCTGGGTGGCGCTTTCCTGGGCGGGGCCAACCTGAAAGGCGCGAACTTGCAGAAGGCGAGCCTGAGGGGGGCGTACCTGGACCGCGCCAACCTCAACCGCGCCACCCTGGAAGGGGCTACGCTCAGGGACGCCATCCTGCACAAAGCCAGCCTGAGAGGGGCCATCCTGGGCGGAGCCGATTTGAGCGGCGCTATCTTGCATGGGGCCAGCCTGGGCAGCGCCGACCTGACCGGGGCCGACCTGACCGGCGCCAAGGCGACCGATGAGCAGTTAGCGGCGGCCAGATCTCTCGCGGGTGCGACTCTCCCGGATGGCTCCAGAGCGCCAGGCAATGGGTGAGCCACAGGGTAGCAAGAAGGAGAGTTTGCAGATGAACTGATTCCCTGATATACTGATGAGCGGAAGAAGGAGGCGCAATGGCTGAGAGAATCCCTCTTCATATGACGCAGCGGGGTGTCATCGTGCTGCCCAAAGCGGTACGCGAGCGCTACAACTTGCAACCCGGCGCGGAGCTGACGCTGCTCGACCTGGACGGCGTCCTCGTGTTAAGCCCGCGCCGCTCTGAGATCGATGCCCTGGCCGACCGCATCAGCAAGAGCCTGGCAACGGAAGGCGAAACCCTGGAGGCGATGCTCCACGCGCTGCGAGAAGAGCGTGAGCGCTATGGCGACGACAGGTAAACTTTTCCTGGACACAAGCGCGCTGTTTGCCGGTATCTGGTCGGCCGAAGGTGGCGCACGAATGCTGCTCCGTCTGGGCGAAGCAGGCATCGTGCAGTTACTCGTCAGCGGCCAGGTGCTTCGGGAGATCGAGAACGTGCTGCGGCGCAAAGCGCCATCCCATTTAGGTGCCCTGGCCCTGTTACTTGATACTGCGCGCGTTCAGGTTGTCCCCCCCGCGCCGCCTGACCTCATCGAGCTTTCCCGCGCCCTGACGGGCTATGATGCCGACGCGCTCGTGCTGGCCGCAGCGTGGGGCGCCGACGTGGACTTCTTCGTCACCCTGGACAAACGGCACTTTCTCGACAACGCCGGACTCCGCACCGCGGCCCCCTTTCATATCGGGACGCCGGGTGATGCCCTGGCCTGGATTGTGCAGGGCCTCGCCTGATACCTATTCCCTATAATCAACAAGCTAAAGCGAGCCAGGGTCGTCGATGAGACAACCCTGGCATGGAGAAGGTATTCAGTTGTCGCGCGGGCTACCGCAGCAGCGTCAACAGCGCGGCCAGGCCGGTCAGGCTGCCGAGGACGCCGGCCAGGATGGCGAGGGCGCGTCCTCCACCACTGTTGGCGAGGATGGGCCGCTGGTGGGGCACATCGTTGAAGTTCGGGTAGGTACGCTCGGCCAGATGGACGTTCTCATAGCATGTGCTCATCATCACTTCCTCCTAACACGTCTTGCATCTCTAGCAGCCAGCGTAGCAACGGGTACGCCGAACTGTGACTATCTCTTGACATTGCCGCCGTAACTAGTTATAATGGTTTTGATGGTTAGATTATACCTCCAAATATCTAACTTGTCAAGTGATTTTTGGTGGTTATACGTTAAATTGCTAGATTCGTGAATTGTGGACCGGAGGGTATGCCGTGGCAGAGACTGAAACGCCGCTCTTTTCCCTGATTGGCGGCGAGGTGTGTCTTGACTTTACCAACACCGTCTCCGGGCGTGATACGGATGATCCGCGCACGCCGGTCACGAACGATAACCTCAAGAGCTACGCTGACTTGCTCGCGTGGAGCGAGCAGGTCGGTGCTCTGACCGCTGCCCAGGCCTCGCGCCTGCGCGACGAAGCCGCGCGCTGTCCGGCCGACGCAGCGCGTGTGCTTGACCAGGCTGTTGCGTTACGCGAGGCGATGTATCGGGTGTTCTCGGCGCATGCCGCGGGCATTGAGCCGCAGGCTGAGGATCTGGCTATTCTCAATGCTGCGTTGGCCGCCGCACTAGCGCACGCTCGGATTATTCGGATCAGTGAGGGGTTTGTGTGGGGGTGGGCCGACGAGGAGGACGCCCTCGACCGGATGCTCTGGCCGGTCGTGCAGTCGGCGGCGGAACTGCTGACTTCAGATCGAGTAGCCCGCGTCCACGAGTGTGAGAGCGACACGTGTACCTGGCTTTTCGTGGACACGAGCAAGAACCACAGCCGCCGCTGGTGCGACATGAAAGACTGCGGCAACCGGGCCAAAGCTCGCCGCCACTACCACCGCGTCCGGAGTCCCGGCTAGAACAGCCAGTGTCAACTTTAACTTAGTTCTCACACGATTCTCAGCCACATCTCAGCCGCGTGGCATATAACTTGAACCGGGATGCGGATGCAAGCCGCGCCCCGGATTTTGTGTTGCCGTCTCGCCGCAGTGATGACGCTGTCTGCTAGGATTGTGTGCCCATGCACTATTCGGTTTACCCCGCCTTCCCTGAGCCTGAGCCGCCGGAGACGCCAGAACCGCCACGTCGGCGCCGCTCGCTCCTGCTGGCCCTGCTTCTCGTCGTCGGCCTGCTGGCGCTCGTCGCGCTGAGCGCGGCGGTGGGGGTCGCGGGCGGCTACGTGCTGGCCCGCCGCGACACGACCATCGCCCCCGCGCCGACCGTCCTGCCGGAGACCCTGAGCATCCGTCAGGAAACATCGCTGGTGGACGTTGTGCGCCGTGTCAAGCCCGCCGTCGTCACCGTGGTCAGCACCATGCCCCAGGTCGCGCGGCCCCAGGGCTTCGCGCCCTACATGTTCGGCCTGCCTACGCAGCAGGATGTCAAGGCGTCCGGCTCGGGCGTGATCGTGGATGAGGCGGGGCACATCGTCACCAACCACCACGTCATCGACGGCGCGGCGCGCATCGAGGTGATTTTCGCCGACGGGAAGAAGGTTCCCTGCACCCTCGTCGGCAGCGACCAGTACAATGATCTGGCGGTCGTGAAAGTCGATGTGCCCGTGCCGGCCTTCGCCACGCTGGGCGACTCGTCGCAACTCCAGGAGGGCGAGCCGGTGCTGGCGATTGGCAGCCCGCTCGGCCAGTTCCGGGGCAGCGTGACCTCCGGCATCGTCAGCGGCTTGGACCGAACGCTGGACGTCAGCCCGCAGCTCTCGCTGGAGGGGCTAATCCAGACGGACGCCGCCATCAACCACGGCAACTCTGGCGGTCCGCTGGTCAACCTGGCGGGGCAGGTCATCGGCATCAACACCGCCATCCTCCGCGCCGACCCCAACACGGCGAGCGCGTTCGGCATGGCCCCGGTGGACGTGACCGAGGGCATCGGCTTCGCCATCCCCAGCAGCACAGTGCGCGACATTACCGAGCAGCTCATCGCCACGGGCAAGGTGCTGCACCCGTACCTCGGCGTGCGCTACCAGGAGATTACCCCGGCCATGTCCGCCGCCTACAGCTTGCCCGTGCGCACCGGGCTGTACGTCCAGGACATCGAGCGCAATAGCCCGGCGGCGGGGGCCAACATCCAGCGCGGCGACATCATCACCCAGATTGACGACATGACCCTGGACGAGAATCACTCCCTCATCAGCATCCTGTTGAAGCGGAAGGTCGGCGACGAGGTCACGCTCACTTTCTATCGAAATGGACAGATTCTGCGGGCGACGACGAAATTAACAGCGCGGTAATGCATCTAAAGGGGAAAGAAGCTCTGGCTGCCCTTTTGGCCGTTGCCGCGCTTCTCAAGGAACGGTGCTCAATTATTCCGATGGGCAACGGCCAAAACTACCTACCGCTCACGAGGTCACTATGCGTGTCATGCGAACTGTTGTCATTGTTCTGGTCGCGTTCGGCCTGCTGCTGTGCGCGTTCCTCGCCGGTGGTGTCACAACCGGCCTGGCGCTCCAGAAGGGCGGCGCGAACCTGCTGGCCGCGCGTTTCGCGCTCCAGGATAGCACCGTGCCGTCGAGCGCCCAAGACAAGGCCAAGATATTCTGGGAAGCGTGGAACGTCGCCCACAACAACTATGTGGACGAGAAGGCGCTGGACGACCAGAAGATGATGTACGGCGCGATCGAGGGGATGCTGGATAGCCTGGGCGACCAGGGGCACACGCGCTTCATGACGCCGCAGGAAGCCGACGCCCAGGTTCAGTCGATCCAGGGCACGTTCACCGGCATCGGCGCGGAGGTGACACGCAAGGACGGGCGGCCGGTCATCGTCACGCCCATCGAAGGCTCGCCGGCCGAGAAGATCGGCGTCAAGTCCGGCGACGTCATCATGAAGGTGGATGACCAGGACACGGCGGATTACACGCTGGACGAGGTCATCAACAAGATTCGCGGCCCCGAGGGGACGGACGTCAAGATTAGCCTGCTGCGCCCCAGCACCGGCGAAACGCTGGACTTCACCATCACGCGCAGCAAGATCAAGGTCAAGACGGTGACGTCGAGCATCGTACCGGGCACGAAGATCGCCCACATCCGCCTGAACCAGTACAGCGCCAACGCCTCGGACGAGCTGCGCGCGGCCATCCAGGACGCCAAGAACCAGGGCGCGACGGGCATCATCTTCGATCTGCGCAACAACCCCGGCGGGCTGCTGAGCGAGGCGGTCAACGTGACGAGCGAGTTCCTCAGCCAAGGCAACGTCCTGCTTCAGCGCGACCGTGGCGGCAAGGAGACGCCTTACCCGGTGAAGAAGGGCGGCGATGCGACCGACATCCCGATGGTGCTGCTCATCAACCAGGGGACGGCCAGCGCGGCGGAGATTACGTCGGGCGCGCTCCAATACTACAAGCGCGCCAAGGTCGTCGGCATGCCGACGTTCGGCACGGGCACCGTTTTGAGCACGTTCAAGCTCTCTGACGGTTCGGCGCTGCTCCTCGGCACGGGCGAGTGGCTGACGCCGGGCGGGAGCATGATCCGCCGCCAGGGCATCAGCCCGGACGTGAAAGTGGACCTGAAGCCGGACGTGCAAATCCTGACGCCCAGCACCGAGAAGTCCATGTCGGCGCAGGATATCCAGAACACGCCGGACGTGCAGTTCAAGAAGGCGCTCGAGCTGCTGCAAGGCGGCGGCACGGCCAATGTCGCGCCGACCGAGGCGACCGCGCCGGGCCAGCCGTTCTAGACACGAACACGTAAGTGAAGGAAGCTCCACGCTGCGTGGAGCTTCCTTCACTTTGCCCGGCGTGAATGCGCGTATACTGGAAAGTGATAGGTACGTGGCTGGGCGGAGACCATTCAATCATACTCTGTCCAGAAACATTCCCTTCCATACCCAACCCTGAATGCCCCAGCACCCTATCGGTGTCTGGGGCATTCCTTGTGAGAAGGAGGCCGTATCATGCTCTGGTGGGTGGCGGCGTTCGTGGTGTGGCTGTTCTCGTTTGCCTGAATTGTGGGCCTCATGACGGACGTGTTCCGTGGGAAGTACGGCGGTCTGGCGCGCAACGCCCTGTTCGGCTACCTGCTCCACGGCGCGACGGCGGTCGGCGCATTGTGGCTGGTGTTCAAGGCCCTTGGCGCGTAGCGCGGCCAGGGGCAAGGAGAGAGATATGCTTTGGCGAATTGCCGGCTACCTGTTGCTCGTCTTTGGCCTCATCTGAATCGTCGCCGTCGTGGGAGGGGTCTTCTCCCAGGGCACGTGGAGCGAGGGACTCGGCCCGTTGTGGGGCGCCTTCGCGTTCCACGCGGTGTGCATGGCGCTCGGCATGTTCTGCCTGAGCCGGGCCGGGCGCGTGAAGAAGGCGGCCAAGGGCGCGACGTTGCAGCCGACGGGCTAAGATTGGAACCACGGAAGGCACGGAATACACGGAAGGGGGATGAGAGATTCTTATTTCCGTGTGTTCCGTCGCAGGGGCGGAGTACCACCCCCTTCTGGTGTTTGCCGCGTGGCTCTACCTCGGCGGGCGACATCTGGTAGGCAAACACCAGAACCGCACCCCACCGTGGTAGACCTCTTGGCGGCGTAGGTGCGTAGTTAAAGTCTCGCGCAATGAACAAGGCGCGGGAAAAAGAGTACCCGCCCGACGGGCGCCGGGCGGGTACCGTGGAGCGAGAGATGAACGGTCAAGAGGAAGGAAGCTGAGGAAAAATGCTGAAGCTCTTGATAATTACTGGATAGATTGACTTCTCTGTGTTCAAACCCTGGTTTCTGGTATGTGACGCAGCATGTCCGTTGTGGGCCGTTGCTCACACTCTACTCGTTCGCCATGGCCGATCCGAGTAGTCTATAGCGCTTCCCTTTCTCTGAAGAAAGCACTATACCAGACTAGGTGTTACTGTTCAGCCTTTATCCGGTATGCGACCCAGTAATTATATAACTACCGTTCGCACTCTCTCCGTACCTCTAACTTTACGGAGGGCATCCAGCGTAACTTTCTCTGGGTACGCTGTGCGAGGATAAAGTTGATCGAGAGACTTATCTATCTTTCGCTACCAAGAGCTTCAATTATATTAAACCACACCTTTACAGGTCTGTCAACGCCTCATTTTGTCCACGGAGCCTTATTTCGCAAGGTGAACGATAAGGGTGGAGAAGGCGTCCTGCCCTATCCCCTAAGTAGGGACGACCTCAGCAGGCAAGGCAGCGGACATCCCAATTCTAACGCATTGCAGCACAACTGCATGCATCCAAGTGGGATTCTTAAAGTCCTTCAGGTCGTTTTGTCACGAAAGCCACTCCGGTCTGTCCCACTCATTCACTTGGCCGACGCTCAATCATTCGTCCACCTGTCCCCTCGGCGACGCCTTTCCCTTATAATCGGGAGACCTGTCCGCAAGACGTTACTCTAAAGGAGGATTCATGTCCATCGAGCGCAATAAGGAAATCGTCCGCCGCTTCTACGACGAAGTCTGGAACCAGGGCCGGCTGGCCGCCGCCGATGAGCTGTTCGCCCCGCATTTCCGCGACACCGATGCCCCGCCCGATGTACCGCCCGGTCCGCAGGGGGTCAAGGAGTTCGTCGCCCTCAATCTCCGCCGCTTGCCCGACCTGCGCTACACGCTGGACGAACTGATCGCCGAGGGCGACCTCGTTGCGGCGGTCTGGACGGCGACAGGCGTCAACACCGGCGACCTCGACCGACGCCAGCAACCGCCGCTCCCGCCGACGGGTAGGCGGGTTGCGTGGCGGGGCGTGACGGTCTTCCGCCTCGCCGAGGGCCAGATCGTCGCGTATCACATCACACAGAATCTCCTGGGCGTCTTCCGCGAGCTGGGCCTGGTCGCCGACGCCGCGTAGCCGTTTAGACGCGCTCCTGCGTCCATGCTATACTCAAGGGGCAAGCGCGTCGTATCGCGCCCAATAGCTTCGACGCAGGAGATGTTTGTTCATGGGCAAGTTATCTGGAAAAGTCGCCGTCATCACCGGCAGCACGCGCGGCCTCGGCCTCGCCATCGCCCAGGCGTACACGCAGGCCGGGGCCGCCGTCGTCCTCGCGTCGCGCTCGTCGGCCGCCATCGATAGCGCCGTCGCCGCCCTGGAGGAGCGCGGCGCGCAGGTCACCGGCATGGCGTGCGACGTGGGCGACCTGGAGCAGGTGCGCGCTCTGGGGCAGCACGCCCTGGACACCTTCGGCCACTACGACATCTGGGTCAACAACGCCGGCATCGCCGGCCCCTACGGCCCGACCATGTCCATCGCGCCGGAGCAGTTCGTCCAGGTCACGCGCACCAACACCCTGGGTGTCTACTTCGGCTCCCTCGTCGCCATGCAGTACTTCCTCCCGCGCGGGCGGGGCAAGCTCATCAACCTGCTGGGGCGCGGCGCGGATAAGCCGGTGCCCAACCAGAACGCCTACGCGTCGAGCAAGGCGTGGGTACGCAACTTCACCCTGGCCCTGGCGAGGGAGTACCGCGCCAGCGGCGTCGGCGTGTACGCGTTCAGCCCCGGCATGGTCGTCACCGACCTGCTGGAGAACGTGACCGTCATCCAGGGCTACGAGAAGACGGTGCGCGCATTGGAGACGGTCGTGCAGTTCTGGGGCAACATGCCGGAGGCGCCGGCCGAGCGCGCCGTGTGGCTCGCCTCGTCGGCCACCGACGGCAAGACCGGGCTGGAGGTACACGTCCTCGGCCCGACGCAGCTCGTCACCGGCGTCCTCAAGGCGGGTGTGCGCCGCGTCCTCGGCCGCCCCGGCCTGCCCTTCAAGCTCCGCGTCAGCGCCATCCCGCCGTACCGCGAGACGGAGGGCGCGGCGGAGTACCACCAGGGTTAGTGCGTCCACGCTGCGATGAAACTCATCTCGCCGTCCACTGCTAACATGACGCTCGCCGACGAGTGCGCCGCCGCGGCCCGCCGCGTCCTTGCTAACCAGGGCTGGACGCTGGTCGAGGACTGGGACGCGTTCGTTGCCGAGGTGCGCACCGTGGCCGAGGCGAGCGCATCCGGGGCCGCCCTGCGCCCCCGTCCCGGCGACACGCTGCGCAGACGCGCCGAGCGCGCCGTCGTCCGCGCCTACTGCCCCCACCTCTACGCCGCCTGCCGCGAAGGCCGTGGCCCCCGCGCCGACCGCGCCTTCGACGAGCTGGGCCGCTACCTCCACGCCGTCGCCCGCGCCCGCACCCGCGACGCCGAGGCCGCCGAGAGCGCCGCGCAGCGCGCCCTGGAAATTATCTGGCGGCGGCTGGACGACGTGCGCGAGCCGTGGGCGTTCCTGGGCTATGCCCGGGTCGTGCTGGTGCGCGAGCTGGGCGCACTCGGCCGCGCCGACGAGACACCGCGCCTGGTCGCGCTGCGCCGCGACGATGTCGAGGCGGAGGGCGTGTCGCCGGCCGACCCGCGCGCCGACGAGGCTTGCGCCGAGGCCGAGACGGCGGCCCAGGACGGCCCCTTGCGCCGGGCCATCCGCGACTGCCTGCGCAGCGCCGCCCAGGCCGAGACGATCCTGCGCCTGTTCCTCGACGGGGAGAGCGTGACAGCCGTCGCCCGCGCCCTACACACCACGCCCGCGAACGTGTGGGTGCTGAAGAGCCGCGCCCTTGCCCGCCTAAGAAAGTGCGACAAGGTGACACAGATGCTGGGGACGGCATGAAGCGATTGATGTATAATGAGTGAAGAATTGTTGGCATGGAGATAGACGATGCAACTCACATTGGATCTGCCGCAGCAACTCGAAGATGAACTATCGGAGGAGGCCGCGCGCCTAGGCCTGTCGCTGCCTGAGTATGTCCTGCGCTTGCTCTCTACGGAAAGGCCGCGCAGAGAATCGGGTGTCGCAATGCCGAGGACCGGCGCAGAGCTAGTTCACTATTGGCAGAGCGAGGGGCTGATCGGGACGCGCGTCACAAGTGTCGATAGTCCTGAGCTTGCGCGCATGATACGTAGTGAAGCCGAGCGCCGAACCGGAGAATAGCCGCGTGTACGTACTTGATACAGACGTGCTCATTGACATTCAGCGCGGATATGCGCCGGCAGTCGTGTGGTTTGCAACGTTGAGCGAGATGCCAGCAATACCAGGTTTTTGTGGTGATGGAATTGACTCAGGACGCGCAGAACGCACGACAGGTGCGGCAGGTGCTCAAGTTGGTAGCGCCCTTATCAGTGGTCTGGCCGACTGAGGCCGATTGCGCGCATGCCCTGTCTGACTTCACGACGTACCACCTCTCCCATCGCTTGGGCTTGCTTGACGCGCTGATCGCCGCGTGTGCGGTCGGTCAGTCTGCGACGCTGTGCACCTTCAACGTCAAGCACTACGCTGTGGTTCCGAGCCTCATGACAGAGCAACCCTATCTTCGTCAAACCATAGGTGGTTAACTGCCGCCCCTCTCCCTCACCTGTCTCGGCGTTTACGTGATTCGCCCACAGCCGTTGCCTTCGATGCAACAGTGTAATGAGAACCAGGGGACATAGTGACAAATAAGAACCCGGTTGCTGCTTAGCAACCGGGTATTGGTCACAACGAGGCGTTCCTATGGTAGCGCGCCCTCTTCAACCACAGAAAGAGCGGTAGTGTCGTTACGTCCGCCTATATAGATAAACCGATTCTATCATACCCATACGGTCCTGTCTAGGTCTAGTGAAGACTATTTGGGTTGAGGTTTTGCAACAATCGTGCATTGCTGTGGTGTAGAGATTTCTCATGAGGGGTCAAGAACAGTTTCAGGATAAGAGAAACACGAAGCTCGTAGCATCGGCGCTACGGGGTCTTGCTTGTGGGGCCAGGGGGAGGACTTGGCGGTAGATTGGGAGTTTGGTATGCTGTTAGGCGGCTTGAACTGATCCGAGGTGTAGAGTATAGCGGTACACCGTCCAATCATAACGGCGTCGGATCTGTCCCTACGCTATAATGACGACACGCCAGCAGATTCGATTTCGGGTTAGAACAGGAAGATTTACGAATGAATAAGGCACGCATTCGATACTTCGAGCAGGAGGATGTGCTGCATCTGGTCATCACGGACGAGCCGGAGCACCGCAGCATAGAACTCAGCCCGAACATTACCGTCGAGTTGAACGATAAGGATGAACTGATTGGCGTGGAAATCCTGGCGGCCAGTGCTTTTCTGCGTGACGCCGTTCTGGAGTCTATTCAGGCCCGAATGCTCCAACTGCTCGAAGCTGAAGCTACGTAAGTATGGCGGCGATACGGATGATGGCACGGATGAACGGGGGTGACGGCGCATCCCCCTCATTCCGTGGGTGTCACGCGCCGGTGGGCTTCAGTAGGTGGACGGCGGCGCCAAGGGCGGCCTCGGCCGATTCCTGGACGGTCTCCGGCAGGCCGGGGTGCGGGTGCAGCGTCTCGGCCAGGTCAGTGAGCGTCGCGCCCATCTCCATCGCCAGCGCCACCTCCCCCACCAACTCCCCCGCCCGCGCCCCGATGATGGTCGCGCCAAGCAGGACGCCGGTGTCCTTCTCGGCGACGGTCAGCGCCGCGCCGTCCGGCGCCGCGAGGGTCAGCGCCCGACCGCTCGCCGCCAGGGGGAAGCGCCCGGTCACCACAGAGTAGCCGGCCGCCTCGGCCTCGGCGGCGGTCATGCCCACAGCGGCCACGGCCGGCTCGGACCACACGACCTTCGGCACCGCCTGGGGCGCGTACTGCGCGGGCAGCCCGGCAATGCTCTCGGCGGCGACCTTGCCCTGCTTGATGGCGACGGTCGCCAGGGGCACGCCGCCGGTGACGTCGCCGACGGCGTAGATGAGGGGGTTGTTGGTGCGCAGCCGGTCGTCCACCGGCAGGAAGCCGCTGTCGTCGGTCTCGACGTGGACGGTGTGCAGGTGCAGGTCTTGCGTGCGCGGCGCAACGCCCATCGACACGACGACGGGGTGGTCGCCGTTGAGCTTGGCCTCCGGGTCCGCCACGTTCATCTCGATGGTGACGCCGATCTTCTTTAGCCCAGCCTGCACCATGCGTCCCGCCGTCGGGTCGAAGTCGTCCAGGAGCTTGCGGCCGGCCGGGATGAGCAGCCGCACCGGCACGCCGAGCTTGCCGAAGATGGTCGCGATCTCGGCGGCGACGTAGTCCGCGCCGACGACCGTCAGACGGGCGGGCAGGTCGGGGAGCTGGAGCGCCTGGGCGGGGGTGAGGATGCGCTCGCCGTCAAAGTCAAGGCCGGGCAAAGGGGCGGGCGACGCGCCGACGGCGATGATGCAGTTGTCGAAAGAGTAGCGCAGCGAGCCGTTCTCGCCCTCGACGCGCACCTCTTTCTCAGCCAGGAACCAGCCTAGGCCGTGGACGATCTGCACGCCGTAGCCTTCGAGCAGCTGGCGCACGCCCTTGGACAGCCGCTCGACGATGCCGCCCTTCCACGCCTGCATGCGCCCGAAGTCGATGCGGACGCCGTCCACGCACACGCCCATCTCGCCCAGGGAGCGGGCGCGCCAGAAGTTGTCGGCGGCCGACAGTAGCGCCTTGGAGGGGATGCAGCCTTCGTTCAGGCACGTTCCGCCGGGCGGGCCGGGGTCGATGATGGCGACCTTGCGGCCCAGCTGGCCCAGGCGAATCGCCGCCACGTAGCCGCCCGGCCCCGCGCCCAGCACCACCACATCCACCGCCGTCGCTAAGTCACCGACAACCATACATCCTCCAACATAAGACGGCTACCACGGAATACACGGAAAAGAGAAGACGAAATTCTTCTACATCATGTCGAGCATCAGCGTTTCCGGGTTCATCAGGAGCGCCTTGACCCGACCGAGGAACGCTGCGCCCGCCGCGCCGTCGATGAGGCGGTGGTCGAAGCTGAGCGCCAGCGGCAGCACGGGCCGCGCCTCGATGCGCCCGTCCACCACGACCGCTTTTGGCTCGATGCGCCCGACGCCCAGGATCGCGGCCTCCGGCGGGTTGATGATGGGCGTGCCCTGCTGCCCGCCGAAGCTCCCGAAGTTGGTGATGCTGAACGTGCTGCCCGATAGCTCGGCCTGGGTGAGCCGCCGCTCCCGCGCCCCCTCCGCCAGCCGGTTGACCTCGGCGGCCACCTGCAACAGCGTCAGGCGGTCGGCGTGGCGGACGACCGGCACGACCAGCCCCTCCGGGATAGCCGCCGCGACGCCGATGTGGTAGTAGCGGTGGAGCAGGATCTCGCCATGCTCCATGTCCAACGTCGCGTTGAAAGTCGGGTTCTCCTTGAGCGCCTGCACGACGACCTTGACGAAGATGGGCGTGTAGCTCAGGCGGATGCCGCGCCGCTCGGCCTCGGGCGTCAGCGCCGCCTTGAGGGCAACGAGCTTCGTCGCGTCCACCTCCTCGAAGCTGGTCACGTGGGGCACGCGCCAGGCAATTTCCATGCGCTCGGCGATGCGCCGCCGCAGGCCCTGGAGCGCCTCGCGGTCCGTGCGCTCTTCGGGCGGCGCGCCTATGGGAGCGGGAACGGCCGGCGCGGGTGCGCGGGTCGGAGGCGCGGCAGGGGCAACGCTCGCGGGCGCTTGGGGAGCGGCCACGGTCTCGACGGGTTGCGGCCCGGCCTCGGCGAAGCGACGCACGTCCTCCGGCAAGACGCGGCCAACCGGTCCGCTGCCCTTCACCTGGTTGATGTCGATGCCAAGCTGGAGCGCGAGCTTGCGCACGGCGGGCGCGGCCAGGACGCGGCGCGGTGGACCGCCGGCGCTCGGCGGCTCCGAAGGCGCGGCGCCCGGCGGCGCGGGGGAGGGCGGCGGAGGTGCGGCGATGCTTCGGTTGGGCGGCGCGCCGTCGGCGACCGTGGGGCCGTCGTGGGTGGACTTGCCGTTGCTCGGCGCAGTCGCCGGGACCGATGCTGGGCGTACCGGGGGCGTAGGCGCCGCCCCGCCGGCCGGCTCGATCACGAGCAGCACGTCGCCGACGTGGGCCACGCGGCCCGCTTGGGCGCGAATCTCCTGCACGCGGCCGGCGACCGGCGACGGTATCTCGACCACCGCCTTGTCGGTCTGAATCTCCACAATCGGCTGGTCCTGCTTGACGGTGTCGCCGACGTTGACCAGCCAGCGCAAGACCTCGGCCTCGTGGAGGCCCTCGCCGACATCGGGTAGCTTGAACTCAACCACGGGCGTTGCTCCTTTGGCTGATGGCTGGTGGCAGATGGCGAATGGCAGATGGCTGATGGCTGGTGGCGGATGGCGAATGGCCGATGGCCGATGGCTGGTGGCTGATGGCGAATGGCTGATGGCGAATGGCTGATGGCGAATGGCCGCTATCTGCCATCCGCTATCTGCCATATGCCACCTGCTCTCTGCCATCCGCTCTCTGCTATCCGCTATCCGCCATCCGCCACCTACGGCTCTAACGTGCGCCGAAGGGCGGCGGCGATGCGCGCCGGGTTCGGCAGGACGACGTCCTCGACGCTGGGCAGCGGGAACGGCATGTCCGGCGATGTGACGCGCTCGACCGGCTTGAGCAGCGAATAGAGGCACTGCTCGTTGATGACGGCGATGACTTCCGCGCCCACGCCGCCCGCTCGCGCCGCCTCGTGGACGACAACGGCTCGCCCGGTCTTGTTGACCGACTGAGCGATGCACGCCTCGTCCATCGGCGCAATCGTGCGCAGGTCCAGCACCTCCACAGACGCTCCGTCCGTCTTGGCGATCTCCTCAGCCGCGGCGAGGGACGCCTGCACCATCGCACCGTAGGTGATGAGGGTCACATCGTCGCCGGGCCGCACGATGTTGGCCTCGCCGATGGGCACGGTGTAGCGCTCGGCCGGCACGTCCTGGCGGAACGAGCGGTAGAGCTTCATGTGCTCCAGGAAGATGACCGGATCGGGATCGTCCACGGCGGCGTGCAGCAACCCCTTGGCGTCATACGGGTTCGACGGGATGACGACCTTGATGCCCTGGAGGTGCATGTAGAACGCCTCGACGTTGTCGGAGTGCATCTCCGGTGTGCGCACACCGCCGCCGAACGGGGCGCGGATGACCAGCGGCACAGTGTACACGCCGCCGGAGCGGTAGCGGAAGCGGCTCGCCTGGGAGGCGATCTGGTTGAAGGAGACAAAGCTGAACCCGGCGAACTGGATCTCGGCGATGGGCCGTAGGCCGTAGGCCGCCATACCCACCGCAGTGCCGATGATGCCCGACTCGGCCAGTGGCGTGTCGAACACGCGGCGCTCGCCGTAGCGGTCTTGCAGGCCGTCGGTCACGCGAAAAACGCCGCCGTTGCGGCCCACGTCTTCGCCAAAGATCAGGACGCGCTCGTCGCGCTCCAGCTCAAGCGCCAGGGCGTTGTGGATGGCTTCGACCATCGTCATGCGTGGCATGGCCTACTCCCCCTTCCCTAGCTCACGCAGGAGCGCCTGGCGCTCGCGTTCGAGCTGCGGCGTGCGCGTCTCGAACGTGACGTCGAACAACTCCAGCGGGTCCTGGGGCGGCAGGCTCTCGACCTGGTCCACGGCGGCCTGGATATCCTGGGCCGCCTCCTCGTGGATGTGCGTGTCAAGGCTCTCGTCCAGCAGGCCGCGCCCGGCCAGGTACGTCTTGAACCGCGCGATGGGGTCCTTGGGCGCCCACTCGGCCAGCATCTCCTCGGTGCGGTACTTCTTGGGATCGTCGGCGGTCGTGTGCGCGCCCAGGCGATAAGTCAGCGCCTCGATGAGCGTCGGCCCGCCGCCTGCCCGCGCCCGCTCGACCGCCTCGCTGACGACGCTGTACACCGCCAGGACGTCGTTGCCGTCGACAACGTGGCTCGGCATCCCGAAGGCGGGGCCGCGGTCGGCGATGTAGCGCGCGGCGGTCTGCTTGCGGCGCGGCACGGAGATGGCCCAGCCGTTGTTCTGGACGACAAAAACGACGGGCGCTTGGAATACGCCCGCGAAGTTCAGGGCTTCGTTGAAGTCACCCTCACTTGTCGCGCCATCCCCGCACACCGCCAGGACCACGTCGGGCTTGCCCTCGTACTTGATCGCCATTGCCACGCCGACGGCGTGGAGCACCTGGGTCGCCAGGACGATCTGGATGGGCAGGCAGTGCGCTTGGCGCGGGTAGCCGTTGGTGACGTAGCCTTTATAGTTCTCGATAATAGCCGGCGTCGGGACGCCCTTCATCATGTAGCAAATCAACTCGCGGTACGAACCGACGACCCAGTCATCCGGCTGGAGGGGCGCGGCCATGCCAACCGACGCGGCCTCCTGGCCGTTGAGCGGGCCAAACGTGCCGATGCGGCCCTGGCGCTGCAAGGCAACCATGCGGTCGGAGAAGATGCGGCCGTAGACCATCCAGCGGTAGAAGTCTAGAAGCTGTTCGGGGGAAAGATTGGGGAGCGGGCCAACAACCTGGCCTTCGGGGGTCAGGACCTGGTACACCGAGTCCGACAGAACTAACTCTGAGGGCGGCACCGTTGCCTCCTTATCCATCTGAAACCGTCGCAAAAAAAAGCGCGACACAAATTTTAGTCCTGCAGCCTCAAAAGTGCCAAGCCATTGTGAGCCTGTGAAGGACGGATGAAAGGACGCGCCTCGCTAAACTATCTAGAGCACAGAGCAATGCAACCGTGCATGACAAGCGGAAGGACGAACGATGTTCAACGAGACCGAGTTAGACTATCTGCGCAGCCAACGCCTAGGCCGCATCGCGACTGTCTCGCCGGCTGGCCAGCCCGACGTGGCCGCTGTGAGCTACCGCTTCGACGGCGAGACCTTCATGATCGGCGGCTACGACAACGCCCACACGCTCAAGTACCTCAACGTGAAGAAGGGCCAGCGTCAAGTTGCCTTCGTCGTCGATGACCTGGCCACGACTCAGCCCTGGACGCCGCGCGGCATCAAAATCCACGGCCACGCCGAGATTGTTGACACACCAAACGGCCCCGTCCTCTGGGTCACGCCGGACAAGAAGTGGAGTTGGGGCATCAATCAACCAGCTTTTGTGGACGGCAAGCCCACCTTCGAGCGGGCGGAACGCCATCCGTAAAGTATTCTACAATCAGGGAAGGAAGCAAAACACGTACCATGAGCTCGACAGTACATATCCTGGGCGTCGCCGGCAGTCTGCGCAAGGACTCCGTCAATAAGACGATTCTGCGCACAGCGGCCGAGGAGCTAGCGCCGGAGGGCGTCAGCATCGAAATCTTCGACCTCGCGTCCATCCCCTTCTACAACGGCGATCTCGACGGCGGCGACGCCCAGCCGGAACCCGTCATGGAATTCAAGCGCAAAATCCGCGCCGCCGACGCGCTGTACATTGTGACGCCTGAGTACAACTACTCCATCCCCGGTGTCCTCAAGAACGCCATCGACTGGGCGTCGCGCCCGCCAAAGTCGTCGCCGCTGTTCGGCAAGCCCGCCGCCATTGCTGGTGGTGGCGGGATGAGCGGCACGGCGCGGGGACAGATGCACCTGCGCGTCGTCCTGGCTTCGACGGGGGTGTGGGTGCTGCCCAAGCCGGAGGTGTTCATTCCCCACGTCGGGCAGAAGGTGAAGGACGGTCGGCTCATCGACGAGGAGACGCGGCGCCACATCCACGCCCAGCTCGCCGCCCTCGCCGCCTTCGTCCGCCAGATGCGCGGCGAGCCGACGCCAGCGCACTCTTAGGAGACCGTCACTGCGAGCGAAGCGAAGCAGTTTCCCGCTCTCGCAAGGGATGGTCTATCCTGCGCAGCGCCGCTCTTGCCCACCGGGAGATTGCTTCGTCGCGCTCTCGCGCTCCTCGCAATGACCGCATGGTCTGTCACTGCGAGCGAAGCGAAGCAGTCTCGCGCTATTGCAAAAGACGGCACAGCGGAACACAACCGGCGGCAGTGGGCGACGACACCCATACGTGAGTTATGGTTGCGCCGCTCTTGCCTGGGCCGCGCGGCGGAGCCAGGGGAGCCACGCCAGGAGCAGGGCGGCGGCGGCGAAGCCGGCCCACGCGCCGAAGACGAATGTCGCGCCGGGACCGTAGAGGCTCCACAGCCAGCCGCCGATGATGTTGGCCGGTAGGGCGGCGAAGCCGGTCACGCCGTTGTACCAGCCCAGCGCCGCCCCGCGCTCCCCGCTTGGCGCTACGTCCACCACCAGCGCCTTGCCCACGCCCTCGGTCGCCGCTGCGTAGAGACCGTAGACCAGGAACAGCGCCCACGCCTGCCAGCCCTGGGTCGCGGCGGCCCAGCCAGCGTAGACGACGGCGAAGGCGAAGTAACCCGCCGCCAAAACGGGCAGCCGCCCCCAGCGGTCGCTGAGCGCGCCGAGCGGCGTCGCCAGCAGCGCGTACACTACGTTGTAGCCGAAGTACATGAGGGGAACGACGGCCAGGCTGTGCTCCAGGCCCTCGCTGCGCAGGAAGATGAAGGCGTCGGACGAGTTGCCCAGGGCGAAGACCGTGGCGACGGCGGTGAACAGCCAGAACGGCGTCCCGAGTCGGGCCATGCGCTCGCGCCGCGATTCCTTCGGAACGGCCGCCGCCTGAGCGCGGCGCGCTGCCTGGACGCGGGGGACTTCGCGCAGGAACAGCAGGATGAGGACGACGCTGATGACGCCGGGAACAATGGTCCAGGCGAAGACGGCGCGCAGGTTGTTGCTCGTGGCGAGGAGGATGGCCGTCGTCAGCAGCGGGCCGACCGCCGCCCCCAACGTGTCCATGGAGCGGTGGAAGCCGAACGCCTTGCCGCGATAGGCGGCGGGCGTCGAGTCGGCCATGAGGGCGTCGCGCGGGCTGGTGCGCGTGCCCTTGCCGACGCGCTCCAGCAGGATAAGGCCGAGCGCCTGCTGCCAGGTTGCGACGATGGCGAGCACGGGCTTCGCCAGGTTGGAGATGGTGTAGCCCGCGAAAATCATCGGCTTGCGGCTGGTGACGCGGTCCGACCACTGCCCGGACGCAATCTTCAGCAGGCTCGACGCGCTCTCCGCCAGCCCCTCGATGAGGCCGGCGACCGGCAGCGGCGTCCCCAGCACGCCGACCAGGAATAGGATGCGCACCGGCACGATCATCTCGGAGCTGATGTCGGTGAAGAAGCTGACGAGGCCGAGGACGAAGACGTTGCGCGTCAGCCCGGCCAGGTAGCGCCGCGCCCGCGACACAGTCTCAGGTGTCGAGTCCACTCGAATTGATCCTCTCGGATGTGTAGTCCATTTGTCATTGCGAGCGCGGCGAAGCAATCCCCCGCTCTTGCAATGGATGCTCTAGCACGAGGCAGTGTACGTCTCACGCCTCAGTGAAATTACTTCGTTCGTCCTTGAGAATAAGCGCCGGCGGTCATACCGAGGAACGAGGCATCTGGGCTGCCGCAGTCCAGACCCCTCCTATCGTCGGGGTGACATTCGGAAGTTTCTTGTGTTGGCGCTGCCCATCACACAGCTTACGCTTCTCGCCATAACGCCGCCCCTGCAATAGCTCTTTCCGTGTATTCCGTGCCTTCCGTGGTAGACCTCTTCGGGGCGACGGATACGCCCGGATTGGCGCTTGCGGCGCACCTCATCTATGATAGCACAAGATAATTCCCTCACGAAGAGGCACACCTCATGAAATGGATTACCCGCGAGCGCCTGCGCGTCGACCGCGTCGCCTCCGCCTGGCTCATTCTGCGCTTCGTCGATTCCGACGCCGAGTTTCTGTTCGTCCCGCGCGGCAAGGTCATGGAAGTCGCCGATTTCCAGCGCGCCATCCCCTTCCACGTCTCCGAGGCCGAGCTGGGCAAGCACGGCAACCGCACCGGCTTCGACGCCATCCTCGCCAAGTACCACCTGGACGATCCGGCGCTCGCCCTGCTGGCCGATATCGTGCGCAGCGCCGACCGCGCCGACCCGACGCTGACGACGCGGGAAGGCGACGGGCTGTGGGCGCTCAGCCACGGCTTCTTTCTGCTCGACCTGCCCGATAGCGAGTCCCTCGCCCAGCAGCTGCCGGTGTTCGACGCCCTGTACGCCTACTGCCGCGACAAGCTGACGAAGCCGAGTAAGCCGGCATGACCCCGCCCCCGTGGCGGCGCTGGCTGGCGTGGGCGTTCCTCATCGCCGCCGCCGCCCTCGTCGCCGCCTTTCGCCCCATCACCCCCGACCTGCGCCCGTCGCCGGCGCTGGGCTGGGCGCTCGTCGCCGTCGGCGCGCTCCTCGTCGTGGCCGGCCTGACGCTACGCCGCTGGCTCGTCTGGCCGGGCGCGCTCCTTCTCTGGGCCGCTATCCTGGGCGGGTTGTTCACCCAGGTCGCGCCGTTTGGGACGCCGCCCGGCGCTCTGTTCGGCCCGCCGGGCCTGGTCGCCGCCGTCATTTTGCTCGTCTGGGTCGCCCTCCTAGGGCCGCGGCGCTGGCTGCTGCGCGGCATCCTGGCCCTCGGCCTGGTCACGGCGGCCATTCTCGTCACTGTCTGGGCGGCCGCGCCCGCTGCGGCGCGCACGGCGACGTTCGGCTGGCTGGCGGCCGACCGGCAGGGCACGCTCTACGCCGCCGACGCGGACAGCGGCTTCATCTGGGTGTTCAACGACAAGGGCCAGCGCCAGGGCACACTGTGGCCCAGGCAGGCCGCGCCGGGCACGCCGGGGCCGGGCATCCTGGGCGTCGGCGTCGGCAGCGAGGTCACGACGGGCGCGAGCCTTGGCCCCAATGGCCTGCCCGACATCAGCCTGGTCTTCTGCGGCTTGGCTGTGGATACGCAGGATCGCCTGTATGTGGTGGATTCCGGCAAGCGGCGCGTGCAGGGGTTCAACCCGGGCGGCTTCCAGGTCACGTCCTGGCCGCTGCCCGCCGACTACGCGCCGGCCCAGGGCTGCGTCGCCGCCGACAACGAGCGGGTCTACGTCGGCGACGCGGCGGGCGTCGTCCACGTCTTCGCCCAAACCGGCGCGCCGCTGGCGACGTGGAGCGTGGGAGACGTGCGCGGGCTGTCGGCATTCGGGGATGGGCGGCTGGCCGTGCTGCGCAAGGGCGACGTTGTCGCGCTGGCCTTCCCGGACGGCAACGTCGGCGCGCGCTGGGAGCTGCCCGCGCCGACCGAGGGCCTGGACGCGCCCTACGCGGCAATCCTGGCGCAGCGCACCGGCGAGATTCTCGTCACGGACCTCAACCGCGCCCAGGTGCGGCGGCTGGCGCCGGGTCAGGGGGCGGGCGCGCCACTGGGGACGCCGGGCGACTGGCCGGGGCACGTGGCAGGCGCGGGCGGCTGGCCCGGCGAGCTTGCCAGCCCGGCCGGGCTGACGGAGGACGCCGCCGGCCGCGTCTACGTCTCGGACATCCTGTACCGCGTGATTCAGCGATTCGCGCCGGATGGCCGCGTCGACGCCGTGTGGAGCGCGCCGGAGGACGAGGCCGCCGACCTGGCCCGCGTCCCGACGCCCGCGCCGCGCATCCCGACACCGGGCGCCGCGGCGCGAGGCTGGCCGGACTGCGCGCCGTCGATTCAGGGCGCGCCGCCGATGCCAGGGGGCTACGCGCCGGGCTTCCCCTTCCCGGCCCGCTTTCGCATGTTCAAGACGTCGCCGGTCAGTGGGAAGCCGTGGCAGACGATGGTCGTCGGCTACGGGGCGGTTGGCTTCGACGAGGCGGCGGGGGGGCTGCTCCAGGAGCTACAGACGGCGGGGTTCAGCCTCGGCCTGCGCGACTCGGAGCCGGGCGAGGCTGAGACGGAGTTCACGGGCAACAGCTGGACGGGCAAGGTCTGGGTGCGCGACTACACCGCCTGCCCCGGCGTGACAGAGTGGGTGGTCATCGCCGGGCAAAAATGAAGGCTAGTGGGCTTGGGAGAGCAGGGGGAGGTAGAGAACGCCGAGCTGGATGCCGCGCACCTCGACGCGCAGCGGCGTGGCGGCCTGGGCGGCGAGCGTCGCGCCGTCGGCGGTTGCGTTCCCCGGCATAAGCCACAGCGCCGCATCGACGCCAAGGCGGTCGCCCCCCGGCTCGTCGATGATGACGCCGTTGTCCCCGTAGGATTGCCCGTCGCCGGTGTCGCTCGCGTCGGGCGTCTTGTCGTCCTTGTAGTAGTTCATCAGGCGGCCGCTGGGCGTCGTGACGTTGAAGAGGCTGACCAGGCGGCCGGCCGACAGGTCGATCTGCCGCCACGGGCTGAACGGCTGGAGGGGGACCGCGTCCGGCGTGCCGTCGATAGGCACGCCGCCGAGCGTCTTGGCGTCGCGGTAAGTCGCGCCGACGGCCGTTGGCGCGAGATCGTAGGACAGGCGGACCTGGTTGACGAAAATCGGACCGAGGTCGGCGAAGCTGACCTCGTGGCGCAGCGTGAGCCAGTCGCGGTAGGCGAAGCCGCCGCGATGGCCGAGCACGACGCGCACCGGCCCGTTGACCACCGGCTGAACGGCGGGCAAGGGAAGCTGTTCCTCGTCAAAGGTCAGGCAGGTGGTGAAGCAGACGTTGGTCAGGACGCGCGCCTTGGAGCGGTCCAGCCAGTTCGTGTCGCTGCCCGCGAGCTTCAGCGAGGTGATGATAGGGTGCGCCCCGTCGAAGGCGACGCTGTAGCTCTGCGCCGCGATGAGATGCGCGGCGGCGTCATAGCGGACGTAGAACTCGGACGGCAGCGTCACGGGCTGCTTCATCCGGGCGACGTAGGCGATGCCCTGCGCGGTCGGGTCCAGCGGGTCGCTGACCGTCACCTCATACCACACCTGCGCACCAGGGGGTATGCGGCTCGCGCCGCTTCCCATGTCACCCGCCATGAACACCAGCTCGTCGCTCCCCTCGAACACGCCCGTCTCGGCGCCGACGTAGCCCTCGCCCGTGACCCGGTCGATTTGCGAGAGGATGGGGTGCAAACCGCCGCTCGTGGAGGCCCAGACGGCGATCTGGTTCGCGGGCGCGCCGGTCAGGCCGGGCAGGTCGGTGGGCTTGAGGATGATGGGCGCCCACGGGCGGGAGACTTGGCCCGGCTGGGCAGCAGCGCGGCTGTTTGCGGAGCAGGTGATGCTGAGGGCGATGAGGATAAAGACGGCCAGGATACGGACGACACGCACCGGACGATTCACGCGCTATCCCTTCTGGTTGGCCTTGTCCTCGGGCAGAGTGATGGCGAAGCTCTGGCCGAGCAAGGCATAGCTGGCGCCGCCGAGGTGGTGTACCGGGCGCATCTCTTCGTCGTCGGGCAGGAGCCACACGCCCTCGAACGCGGCAGGCTCGGCGGCGGCGCGCAACACTTCGCCCACGAACAAGTGGTGGTCGCCCACTTCGAAGGTGTCCACCAGGGCGCACTCGATCCACGCCAGGGCTTCCTCGATGAGCGGCGCGGCGATCTCCCGCGGCTCGGCCCAGGTCAGCCCGGCCTGGCGGAACTTGTCGGCGCCCGACGCGCCGCTGAGCTTGCCCACGCGGGCGACGGCTTCGGCCAGGGCGCGGCCGGGGAAGCTGAGGCCGAACTGGCCGCTGCGGCGGATGAGGTCGTAGCTGTAGCGCGTCGGGTGGATGGCGATGCCGACGCGCGGCGGGTTCTGGCTGAGGGCGCTCGTCCAGCCGACGGACATGACGTTGACTTTGTCGCGGTAGCGGCACGTGACGAGGGCGACGGGGCCGGGGCTGACGAGGCGCATGGCGAGCCAGAGGGGGATGTCTTGCTTGGGCATAGGTGTTAGTTTACCTTAATCTGGCCGCGCGTCAGGGCGACGACGAGCATGTCCAGCTCCAGGATAGGGTTGCCGCCGCTGGACTTGAGGGCCAGGTCGACCTGGAGCAGGCGGCCCAGGATGGCTTCGAGCTGCGGGACGCTGAATTGCCGCGCCTGTCGCGCCGCCTTCTCGACGACGTAGGGGTGCTGGCCGACGCGCTGCGCCAACTCGGCCGGGGCGAGGTTGGCCGTCTGGAGCAGGCGTACCTGGAGCAGGATGCGGAACTGGCGCGTAATCATGAACAGGAGGTACAGCGGCGCTTCCCCGTCGTCCAGCAGCTCGTGGAGGAGGCGCAGCGCCGCGCGGCTGTCCCGCGCGGCGACGGCGTCCACCATCTCGAAGATGCTCGTCTGCGCAGCAGCGGGAACCATGCGGCGGACGTCGTCCTCGGTCACAGCGTGGCGCGGGCCGGCGTACGTCAGCAGCTTCTCTAGCTCCTGGTCCAGCAGCCGCAGGTCGGCGCCGACGTAGGCGGCGAGCAGGGTAACGGCGGCCGGCTGAATCGCCCCGCCCTTGACGCTCGCGCGCTCGCTAATCCAGCGGTTGACGTCGCCCTTGCGCGCGTTCAACGGCTCGAACTCCTGGACGCGGGCGCGGCTCCCCATCGCCTGGGCCGCCTTGAGCACGGGGTTGGTTTTGGCGATGGCCTTTGGCTCGACGAAGATGAGGTGAGTGGCGTCGGGCAGGCGCGGGAGATAGCCGGCCAGGTCATTGAGGAAGCCCTTGGCGCTCTCGCCCGGCTCGGCGGGCGTCTCGCCGTCGCGGTCGCCCTTGCGGGCCGACAGGCGCGTCAGCAGACCATCGACGATGACGACGCGGTTGCCGAAGAACGCCACGCCGTCGCACGCCAACGTCAGCTCGCTGAGGGTGACACGCTTGCCGTCGAGGCGGCTGGTGTTCATGTCGCCCCAGGCCGGGTCGATAAGCTCGGCGCGCAGCCGCGTCAGCGCCTCACTGCGGTTGAACTCATTCTCGCCGTGCAGGATATAGAGCATGGCGCAGGGTCAGCGCAGGCCGTCGCCAATCTCGACGCGGTGGATGGGGACGCGGCCTTCGCGCTGGCGCTTGACGCTCTTGAGGTAAGCGCCGCCCATGTCCGCCGACGTGGTGAACTTCTCCTGCACCTTGGGGCCGAGCGGCTGGGCAAGGAGGATGGCGACGGTGCTGGCGAGGATCATGCGCGGGAGCTTCTCCAGCATCGGCTCGTTCTTGGGGCCAGCGCCCGCCGTGAACGACGCGACGCCCGCCAGCAGGCCGGTGACGACAAGGTTCGTGCCGCAGTTGGGATGCACCACCAGGTCGCGCTGACCTTCGCGCACGCGGCGGATGGCTTCCTCGACCGCCGGGCCGATGGCGTCGGTGGGAACGTCGCCCAGGATATAGAAACCGCCCCAGTCCGAGCGCCCGGCCATGCTGAGGTTCGGGAATTGCTCCGCCAGGACACGGATGGTGGCGTGCTCGATGCCGTGGTTGCGCCGCGTCGCCGCAACAGGTCCGAGATCTAATACACTCATTTTTCATCTCCCGGTTTCTTTTGGGATACTTTCACGTTATACATTACGACGCGCGGTCTCTTTTGTTCCAACGGAGACGACACGAGGGCGCTTCATCTAGAGAAGTGTAGCACTTTGCACGCCAACCGGCAAGGGGAATCAGGGCGAGAGCGCCGCCGGTGTCGGCGCCGCCCCTGCTCTCGCCCGGAGGCATTATGCGCCGCATTCTCGCGCGGCCCCGCCTGTGGGGCCTGGGCCTTGGGCTGCTTGTCCTGGCCCTCTTCTTCGTCGCCAGCGTTCAGCAGGCCCAGCCCGTCACCGCCGCGCTCGCGCGCGTCGCCGCCTACCCCGGCCCAGGCGAAACGCCGGGCGCGTATCCGGCGCCGGTCACCGCGACGCCGACACTGCCCGGCCCCGGTCAGATCGTCCGCACGCCAACTCGGACGCCGACGGCCACGGCGACGACGCCGGCGTACCCGGCGCCAGTTGAGTCGCCCACCGCCACCGCGACGGCGACGACACCGGCTTACCCGGCGCCAGTTGAGTCGCCCACTGCCACCGCGACGGCGACGACGCCCGCCTACCCAGCGCCGGTCGAGTCGCCGACCGCCACGGTGACGGCGACGACTCCCGCCTACCCAGGACCAGTTGAATCGCCCACCGCCACCGCGACGGCGACCCTCATTCCGCCGTACCCAGGGCCAGTCGAGTCGCCGTCCGCCACGCTGCCGCCGCCCGCCTATCCTGGCCCGACCCGGACGGCGACCCTCCCGCCGCCGCCGACGCACACCCCCGGCCCCTACCCCGGCGCGACGCTCCCGCCGTACCCGGCCCCGACGCAGACGGCGACCCTCCCGCCGCCGCCGCCGCACACCCCCGGCCCCTACCCCGGCGCAACGCTCCCGCCGTACCCGGCCCCGACCGCCTCCCCGACCGCCCAGGCGCAGGCTTTCGCGTGCGACGAGACGGACCCGACCAACGTTTGCCACGGCGTCGTCAAGGCGACGGTCTACATTGACTACCGCTGCAACCGCATCTACAACCCGACGGTAGACACGCTGCTGCCGGATGTCGATGTCCAGGTGCGCCTCGACGACGGGCGGACGCTTACCGGCCGCACGGACACGTACGGCGAGGCGCTGATCGAGGGCGTGCAGGTCACGCGGAGCCACCCGGCCACCGCGAGCGTTGCGAAGCCGACGCCCCCGCCGTGGGTCGTCGAGAGCGGCTTGATGCTCGTGCCGTGCGGCAACAGCCCGGCGACGTACACCCTGACGGACGACAGCTTCGCTCCGGAGGGCCGCACAAACGTCGCGTTCCGCTTTACCGTGCGGTGAGTAGCGCCTCTTTCGTCATCGCGGGCATAGCGACGCGATCTCCCGGCGCGAGATTGCTTCGCTAGCGCTCGCAATGACGCGGGCCCGGAAAAGACTCATTCACTTCTAACGCCGCCCTGTCAAAAGACAGGCGCGGCGAATTGACATTGCCCCTGCCCGCGACTAACATTCAACAAGGACGACTCGAATTTCAGCACAGGAAGGGGCGCGTACTGCATGGTCAGTGAGGCCAAAGCCACCGTCAGTTGGACGGACGGGCGGCCTATCCAGCACGTCGGCATCCTCCATCACCCTCACAAGCCGGCGACCCTCGATGTGGCTGAGGAGTTGTCGTCGCTCATCACTCAAGCGGGCGCGGTCCCCCGGCGGTGCTCCGAGCTGGAGTGCGACGACCTGGGCGACATCTCCGACCTCGACCTCATCGTCACCCTCGGCGGCGACGGGACGATGCTGCGAGCTGCGCGTATTGCGGCTCCGTACGGCGTGCCGCTGCTGGGCGTGAACTTCGGGCGTCTCGGCTTTCTCACCGAGCTGCACCCGTCCGACGCCATTGCCGGTGTGCGTCGGGTGCTGGCGGGCGAGGGGCGCATCGAGACACGCACGATGGTACGGGGTGAGGTGTGGCGTCGCGGCGCGCGTATCCTGCGTAGCGACGGCTTGAATGAGTGTTTTGTCGGCCGCGCCACCCTGCGCGCCGTCCGCCTGACCCTGACTGTGGCGGGCGGGCAAGTGGCGAGCTTTCTGGCCGACGGCCTGATTATCGCGACGGCGACAGGCTCGACGGCCTACGCAGCAGCGGCGGATGGCCCGATCCTCGGCCCCGACGCGCCGACCTTCGTGATTGTGCCCGTGGCGGCGCACCCGTCGCCCATCCGGTCGCTCGTCGTGCCGGATACGGCGCGGATCGAGGTCGAGCCGCTGGAAGGAGCGCCCGTGGTGCTCTCCATCGATGGACAAACGAATTTTGGATTGACCCCCGGCGACCGGGTGGTCCTTGCAAAGAGTCCGGCCATGGTAAAGTTTGTGCGTTTGACACCCCCGAATGATTTTTACGCGACGCTACTGGAGCGGTTGCGATGAGTACTTCTGGACATATTCACAAGGATGACCTGGAGCTGTCGACGTTGCTCCAGCAGGGCGCAGCGGCGGCGCGCGTCGGCGACACGGCCGAGGCGGAGACGCTGTTCCGCAAGGCCGTCGACGAGTACCCGTACAGCGCCGACGCCTACCTGGCGCTGGCGGGCGTCGTGAGCGACCTGGAAGAGAAGCGGCATCTGCTGCAACACGTCCAGAAGCTCAACCCGTCGAGCGAGGAAGCGCGGCTGGGGCTGGAGCGCATCGCCGCCAAGATTGGCCCGTCGCCTGACGACGGCGCGGCGTCCAACGTCGAGGCCGTGCCGTGCGCGTGCGGGTCGGGCCGCCTGACCGTCCTGCGCTGCGGGAAGTGCGGCAAGCCCATCTGCCCCAACTGCATGGTGCGCCACCCGGTTGGGCTGCGCTGCAAGGAGTGCGCGGCGGTCCGCAAGTCGCCTATCTACGACGTGAACGTCCGCGACTACCTGGTGGCGGGCGCGGTGGGCTTGGGCCTGTCGATTGCAGCGGCCTTCGCCATTCGCTTCTTTGGCGGTCTCGCGGGCTTCTTCATCATTATCATCGGCCTCCCGATTGGCGCAGGCATCGCCGACGTGATGAGCCGCTCGGTGCGGATGAAGCGCGGGGTCGGGATGCAAATCCTCTCCGCCGTGTGCCTCATCCTGGGGGCAGTGCTATCGGCGGCGCCCTTCGGTCTGCGCGGCGCATTCAACATCGTCACGCTCATGTTCGTCGTCGCCGCCATCGTCGGCGCCGTCGGCCGATTGAGATAGAGAGGCTAAATGAGCTGCCAGATTGTGATCGAGCTGACCGATCCGCAGGGCGTTCAGGCTGTGCTGCACGCTCTGGAGAGCTACAAAGCACGGCTGCGCGCCAGTAGCGAGCGGTCGCGCCGTAGACTGGCTGAGTTTGAAGAGCGCTATGGCTTGCAGACCAATGAGGCCCTGGAGCGCCTGGCGGCCGAGGATTTGGCGGGAGGCGATCTAGAATACGTGGAATGGGCTGGAGAGGTGAAGCTCTTAGCAGGTGTCGAGGCAGAACTGCGTGAGCTAGAAGATGCCCGCTACCAGCTTCCCTGAGTATAGCCATCAGCAGAATGTGAATCAGAAGGTTGAGGGTACTCCAAGTGCTCTCAACCTTCTGCTTTTACAGTGCTGTGAGCGGCGGCGCGGCCGGAGACGCCGAAGACGAGGATGAGCCAGCCGATCAGGGCGATGGCGGCGCCAATGCTGAAGGCGAACGCCAGCCCCCAACGCTGGTAAATGATGCCGAAGGCCAGCGATCCGCCGCCGATGCCGATTCCGTCGCTGAGCGCCCCGAACAGCGACTGGCCGGTCGCTTTCCACTCTAGAGGCGTCAGGCTGTCGACGTAGGTGATAGCGGCGGCGTAGTAGGCGGCGGCGGACGCGCTGTGGAGGAACTGTAGGGGCAGAATGTAGGCCGGGTTGGTGATGACGCTATAGAGGAGCCAGCGAATCGGGACGGCGGCGGTGAAGATGACCAGGACGGTCTTGCCGCCGTAGCGCCGCATCAGCCACGGGGTTGCCGCCATGAATGGGACTTCGAGGGCCGCCGCAATGCCCCATGCCGCGCCGATCATCCAGCCGGGCGCGCCCAGGTCTTTGAGGTAGAGAGGCAGGTAGGCGCTGGCGAGGGGGTGGGTGAACTGGAGCGTGACCAAGGCCAGGCTGAACACCAGGAAGGCGGTGTTGCCCCGCGCGACGTGCCACGCCTCCCACCAGCGCGCGTTGAAGCGGGCCTGGCTGCGCGGCAGGCGCAGCGTCACCAGCGTTGCGACGAGCATTCCGGCGGCATAGAGGTAGACCGTCCAGCCGATGTGCGTGTCCACGACCCACCAGCCGACGAACAGCGTGGCGAGGGCGAACGTCGCCGAGCCAATCATGCGAATCTGCGGGAATAGGTCGCGCCGCCGGTCAAGGGCATCGAGGGTGATGGCGTTGGCGAGGGGCATGATGGGCGACCGGAAGAGGGTCAGGCCGAGCATGACGGCCATCATGGCGGCAATGCCGGGCGCGAACGGCAGCAGCAGGGCAACTAGCGCAGCGAGCAGGCACACGGCTGTGAGCAGGGTGCGGCGCACTTGGAGCGTGTCGGCCAGGATGCCCCACACCGGCATGACAAGCAAGGCGATCAGCGGCGTCAGGCCGAACAGCAGCCCCATCTGCACGCCGTCGAAGCCGGCCGCCGACAGGTACAGCGCCAGGAACGGGTAGAGCGAGCCATAGGCCAGGTACTGCCAGCCGTAGAACAATCGGAAAGGGAGCAAACGCGGGGTCGTATCCATGGAGCGAGCCTTTGAGAATAGGTGACGGTGTGACGGAGTGATGATGTGACGGAGCGATGATGTGACGGTGTGACGATATGATTGAGTAACGATACAGCCAATCAAGGTAAGCGGCAAGTCTATGCATAGCCGTGCAGATTTTAAGGTAAAGCGCGCAAAATACGCGCAAAAAGTGATTGACAAAGCTGCCATGATATGGTATGATGTGCGTACTTGAAGGTTTATTATGCGCGATAGGTGATTGATTGTGAGCGTCACGGCCGTGCGTTTAATCGGAGGTCGATCACAGGAACTGCTTCGCTTCATCGAGGAGCGTGGGCAGGTGAGCGTCTCCGAGGTGTGCGAGCGCTTTCGTATCAGCGAAGCGACCGCGCGCCGTCACCTGGCGGTGCTGGCCGAGCGCGGCGAAATCGAGCGCGTCCACGGCGGCGCGATTGCCGCGCAGCAGATGTCGCTGGTGCTCCCGCTCAACGAGCGCTCACAGCAGCAGTCCGCTGAGAAGGTGGCGATTGGCCGGGCGGCGGCGGCGCTCATCGGCGACGGCGAGACGATTTTCCTGGGCAGCGGGACAACGGTCTACCAGGTTGCGCTTCACCTTCAGGGCCGTAAGGGACTGACGGTTATCACCAACTCGGTGCCGGTCATTAACGCTCTCAGCGTAGCGCCCGATATTACCCTCATCTGCCTGGGCGGTATCCTGCGGCGGAGTGAGATGTCCCTCATCGGGCACATCAGCGAGATGGCGCTCAGCCAGCTCCGCGCCGACAAGGTCATCCTGGGCGTCCGAGCTGTAGACCTCGAACATGGCCTAACCAACGATTACCTCCCCGAGACGACGACGGACCGCGCTATTCTCGGCGTCGGCCGCGAGATTATCATCGCCGCCGACTATAGCAAGTGCGCGCGCGTGTCGACATCGTTCGTCGCGCCGCTGCACCAGATGCACACCTTTGTCACGGACTGGCGCACGCCGGCCGAGTTCGTGGCGGCGCTCCAGGGGCGCGGCATCCGCGTCGTTCAGGCAGCCAACGAGTGAACGAACCGCAAAGGCGCCTTTGACAACGCTTCCGTGTGGGACTAAAATCGGGGCCTGTTGCGCCCGATCAACCCCACTATGACGTGAGGAGGCAGTGTGGCTACGGTAGCGACTCCACAGACTCAAGCAAGAGCCGGCGTCAACCTTCGCCATTGGGCGCGGTTAGTCTGGGACACCTATGTCTTTCGCCGCCTCCTTAAGGCGCTCTTCACCATCTGGTTCGTCACTACGTTGCTGTTCTTCCTCGTGCGGCTGATGCCATCGAATCCCATCGAAATCTACATTACCGAGCTGATGAGTCAGTACAGCCTCTCGTACACGGACGCGCGTAGCCAGGCGGCGTCGCTGTTCGCCCTGGACCTGGATGCGCCACTGTGGCAGCAATATATCTCCTACATGGGCCAGTTGTTCCACGGCAACCTCGGCACGTCGCTGCGCAGCCCCGGCACCCCCGTCACCGCCATCATCGCCCAATTCCTCCCGTGGACGGTTTTCAGCATAGGCACGGCGCTTATCATCAGCGTCATCATCGGCGTGACGCTGGGCATCATCATGGCCTATCGCCGTGAGGGCTGGGTCGACAACATCTTGTCGGCACTTGCCTCTATCACCAGCAGCATCCCCAACTACATCATCGGTATCCTGATCATCGTATTCGTCGCCGTCCAGTGGCGGTGGCTCGACATCGCGCGTGTCCGTGGTTCGACGTCGCCAGGCATCGTGCCGGGCTTCACGCCAGAGTTCATCTTCGACATCTTCTATCACGCGTTTCTGCCCATCCTGACCTACGTTCTGGCGACGGTCGGCTTCTGGATGCTGACCATGCGCAACAACACACTGGCGACGCTGGGCGAAGATTACGTCACGGTGGCCCGGGCGCGTGGCCTGAGCGACAACCGCATCGCCACAGCCTACGTCGGGCGGAACGCAGCGCTGCCGCTCGTGACGGCGTTTGCCATCGCGCTCGCCTCGGTGGTTGGTGGCGCGGCCGTCATCGAGGAGCTGTTCCGCTACCAGGGCATCGGGTCGGTGCTGGTGCAGTCGGTCATCCAGCGTGACTACCCGCTCATGCAGGGCTGCTTCCTCGTGTTCACCTTCGCCGTCGTCCTGGCGAACCTGATCACCGACCTGTGCTACGGCTGGCTCGACCCGCGCATTCGTCTCGGGGGAGGGGAGTAATCATGGCTGCTGCGACAACAACGGTCTCTCGCCCGTCGCCTCTCAAGGCCATCGGCAGCGTCCTCACCGGCATCTGGGGCGCAATTCGGGCGCTGGCGCGCGACCGCGTCGGCCTTCTCGGCCTGATTGGCGTCGGCACCATCCTGTTCATCACCTTCGTCCTGCCGCACTTCGTCCCGCTAGACGACAAGGTCAAGGTCGATCAGATTTACGCGCCGCCCTCGTGGCAGCACCCCTTCGGCTTCGACAGCCAGGGGCGCGACGTGTGGACGCAGATTATCCACGGCGGCCAGCAGCTCCTGCTCATCGCGTTGGGCGCGGCTGTGGTCTCAACCGTCCTGGGGGCGGGCCTGGGCGGGTTCAGCGGTGTCATGGGCGGCCGGGTTGACTCGTTCCTGATGCTGCTCACCGATGTCTGGCTGACGATCCCGCTGCTGCCGCTGCTCATCGTGCTGGCTGCGTTTATTCGCGTCAACAGTCCGCTGATCCTCGTCTTAGTGATTGGCTTCCTGAGCTGGGCGGGCCTGACGCGCGCCGTGCGCTCCCAGGTGCTGTCCATCAAACAGCGCGACTTCGTCGAGGCGGCGCGGGTATTGGACTTGGGAACGAACCACATCGTGTTCCGCGAAGTCTTGCCCAACATGATGAGCTACATCACCATCAACTTCATCCTGGCGATTACGGCAGCGGTGTTCTTCCAAACGGCGCTGGTGTTCCTCGGCCTCGTGCCGGTCAGCACCAACGACTGGGGCGTCATGATCCGCTTCGCCTACACGCGCGGCGCGATCTTCTCCAAGGATAGCTTCTGGTATATCATGGCCCCCGTGCTTGCCATCGCTCTGTTCCAGCTCAGCCTCGTGGCCCTGGAGCGCGGCATCGCCGAGGTCTTCAACCCGCGCCTGCGCGCGTAGGCCCTCACCCCTACTCCCTCTCCCGCGTGGGAAGAGGGTGTGAAGCCCGACCAGCTGCATGAGAGGATGGGTATGCCAACACCGGCACTGAATGATCCGTGGCCTGAGATACCGAGTGATGTGGTACTTGCGGTGCGCAACCTGAGCGTCGACTACCGGGCGCGGCGCGGCCTGGTCAAGGCTGTGCGCAACGTGAGCTTCGACTTGCACCGCGCCGAGAGCATCGCGTTGGTGGGGGAGAGTGGCTGCGGCAAGACGACCCTGGGCACGGCCCTGGTGCGCCTCCTGGTGAAGCAGGCCACCATCCGCAACGGCCACCTGTACTACCAGCGCGGCGAGCGGAAAATGGACGTCGTCGACATCAGCCCCGAAGAGCTGCGTCAGTACCGCTGGGCCGAGTGCGCCATGGTGTTCCAGGGCGCGCAGAACGCGTTCAACCCGGTGCTGCGCATCAGCGACCAGATGTACGACACGGTGCGCGCTCACGGTCCAGCGAACAAGGCCGAGGTGCGCAAGCGCGGCATGGAGCTGCTGCGCATGGTGCAGCTCGACCCAGGCCGCGTCATCGACGCCTACCCGCACGAGTTGAGCGGCGGAATGCGGCAGCGGGTCCTGATTGCCATGAGCCTGCTGCTCGACCCGCAAATTCTCATCCTTGACGAGCCGACGACGGCGCTGGACGTCATCACGCAGCGGACGATTATCGACGTGCTGCGCAAGCTCAAGACACAGCTGGGCTTCTCGCTCATCTTCATCACCCACGACCTGTCGGTGGCGGCCGAGCTGGCTGACCGCATCGCGACGATGTACGCCGGCACCATCATCGAGCTAGGCCCGGCCGATGCCATGTTCTACAACCCGGGCCACCCGTACACGGCAGGGCTTATCCACGCCGTGCCGACCGTCACCGGCGCGTACGAGGAGTTGACATCGGTCGAAGGCTCGCCGCCGGACCTCATTGACCCGCCGCCCGGCTGCAAGTTCAACCCACGCTGCGCCTATGCCATCGACGCTTGCCGGGCGGATGAGCCGATGCTGGCTCCGGTCGGCCCATCACACCTGGCGGCGTGCATCCGCACTGATGCCGTGCGTGCGGACCTGAGGGAGCGCGGCCTGATCCACCCTGAGCAGATAGGCATGGTGCGGTAGGAAGCGAGGGAAGATACGATGAATGCATTGCTCGAGCTGGACAACATCACACAGATATTCAAGTGGCACAACAAGCCGGTGCGCGCTGTGGACGGTGTCTCGCTGAGCGTCGACGAAGGCGAGACGCTATGCCTGGTGGGAGAGAGCGGCTGCGGCAAGACAACGATAGGCAAGATCGCCTGCGGGCTGCGCAAGCCCACGGCCGGCCGCGTGCTCTTCCAAGGCAAAGATATCTGGACAATGAACAAGAGTGACTTCGCCAGGTACCGCTTGGGCGTCCAGATGATCCACCAGGACCCGTACGCCTCCCTCAACCCGGTGCAGACGGTGAGCCAGATTCTCAGCGCGCCGTTGGAGCATCACAACCTCGTCAAGAACCGGACGCACCTGCGCGACCGCATCTATGAGCTGATGGACACGGTGAACCTGACGCCCATCGAGGACTTCTACGATAAGCATCCGCACCAGCTTAGCGGCGGCCAGCGCCAGCGCCTCTCTATTGCCCGCTCCCTGACGGTGAATCCGAGTGTTATCATCGCCGACGAGTCGGTGTCGATGGTGGACGTATCCATCCGCGTCAGCCTACTCAAGACAATGGCGAGCCTGCGCGACAAGCTCGGTGTGGCGTTCCTGTTCATCACCCACGACCTGGCTGTGGCGAAATACTTCGCCTGGAACGGGCGCATCGGCGTGATGTACGTCGGGCGAGTGGTCGAGCTGGGCCGAACACCGGACGTGGTCAATAACTCGGAGCACCCGTATACCCGGGCATTGCTGGGGGCCGTGCCGGAGGCCGACCCCAACCTGACGCGCACCAAGGAGCGCATCGCCCTGCGCAGCCAGGACATCCCCAGCCTGCTGGCGCTGCCGACGGGCTGCACCTTCCACCCGCGCTGCCCGCTGTTTGTCGAAGGGACGTGCGACCGCATCGAGCCGGCGCTCCTGGCGACAAGCCCGACGCACGAAGTCGCCTGCCATGTGGCGACAGGTAAGGTTGTCGAGCGGGAGCGGGCCGCGTGATCGATCCGATGATCGGACAGGCGGCGTTCAGCATCGCCGTCTTCGTGACGATCTGCGCCCTGGGCGTGCTTCCATTCGTGCAGCGCGGGAGCGCGGAATTCGTCGCGGCTGTGATAGCTGCCATCGCGGGCATACTGGGAATCGTGTTCATCGCGGTCCTGGTACGCATCCAACGTCACTGACGATGCCCCATGGACGACTTCATTACTATCGCCAGGGCGCGTCGTGAAAATAACCACCTCTCAGTCTCTCTTAAGGAGGAGAGTAGCACATGAAAGGTAAATTGCTTGTTCTCGTAGTCGCACTGGCCGCCCTCGCCCTGTTTGCTGCGGCGTGCGCCCAGCAGTCAGCGGCGCCGGCCGCACAGCAGCCTGCGCAGCAGCCCGCACAGCCTGCGCAGGCAACTAGCGCTCCTGCCGCTGCGCCGAAGCAGGCAGCGGCCACCGAGGCCCCGAAGGCCGCTCCCGCAGCGACGGCAGCGCCAGCCGCGGCCGCCAAGACCACCAGCGGCGGCAAGGAATTCCACGGCGCGTGGCCGTATGTCCTCCCGCCGAAGGGTCACTACAACCAGTTCGTCACCGACTTTATCATGGGCGGCGGCATCTACGACTACGTTGTCCTGCCACCGCTGGCCCTCTACAGCTGGCCTGACGCCAAGTTCATTCCCTACCTGGCGACGGAGTGGAAGAACGACACCGGCGACTGGTTCACCGTCAAGCTGCGCGATGGTGTCAAGTGGACCGATGGCAGCGACTTCACCTCGGCCGATGTCGTGACGACGTTCAACCTGGCCCGCCTGATGGGGCAGTCGGTGTGGAAGTACATCGACAAGATCGAGGCGCCGGACAAGAGCACTGTCCGCTTCCACTTCACCAGTGCGACCAGCGTGGCGCCGCGCTTCATCCTGCGCCAGACGCTCATTAACCCCAACTCGGTCTACAAGGACTGGGGCGACAAGGCAAAGGCCCTGTTCGATGGCGGCAAGACGCAAGACTCCGATGAGGTCAAGGCGCTGCGCAAGGACTTCACCGAGTTCCGTCCCAAGGAACTGGTGAGCAGCGGGCCGTACAAGCTCGACCCGGCGAGCATTACCTCGTCCCGCCTGGACCTGGTGAAGCACCCGCAGGGCCTGTTCGCGGACAAAGTTCAGTTTGACAAGCTCGTCCTGTTCAACGGCGAGACGCCGGACGTCACGCCGGTGATGATGAGCAAGGATGCTGACTACGCCACCCACGGCTTCCCGCCGGCGACGGAGAAGGCGTTCGTCGACAACGGCCTGCGCATCATCCGCCCGCCGACGAACAGCGGTCCGGCCCTGTTCTTCAACTACAATGACAAGAACCTGGCCAACCCGGCCGTCCGCCAGGCGATGGCCTACAGCATCAAGCGCGACGAGAACGGCGCGGTCTCCCTCGGCAAGTCCGGTATCGCGGTCAAGTACATGACCGGCTTCTCGGACAATGCCGTCCCGAACTGGCTGAGCCAGGACGACATCGCCAAGCTCAACACCTACGCCTACGACCTGAAGAAGGCCGAAGACGTGATGACCAAGGCCGGCTACAAGAAGGGGTCGGATGGGATGTGGCAAGACCCCAGCGGCAAGACCCTGGAGTATGAGTTGACTGCGCCGGCGGAGTTCGCCGACTGGTCCGCCGCCGCCGAGAACCTGGCCCAGCAGCTCACCGACGCCGGCTTCAAGACGACGTTCCGCGGCGTCCAGTTCCAGCAGCACAACTCAGACGTGCAGCAGGGCAAGTTCCAGCTCGCCATCCGCGCCTGGGGCGCGGGCAACCCGCACCCGTTCTTCAGCTACGAGGCTGACCTGCTCACCTACAACGCTCCGCTGTCGCCTGGGCCGGGCATGAACTTCCCGTTCAAGCAGCAGGTTGACGGTAAGGATGCGGACCTCAGCGACATGATCAAGCAGACGGCTGTCGGCGCGACGGATGCCGACCAGAAGCCTGCAGTCACCAAGATGGCGCAGACCTTCAACCAGCTGCTGCCCATCATCCCGCTGTGGGAGCGCTACGGCAACAACGCCGCCGTTGAAGGCGTTCGCGTCGCCAACTTCCCGCCCGACAGTGACCCGGTCTGGAAGAACGCCCTGTACGGCGACAACCCGGTCGTGATCCTGTTGATGAACGGCACCCTGAAGCCGAAGAGCTAGTCCCTCACCCCCCTGCCCCCTCTCCCAGAACGGAAGAGGGGGGAACAGAGACATGGTACGCAGGAGCCTGAGGGGTCTGATTCCCCTCAGGCTCCTTGCGCGATACGACACCAGACCCTTGGATCGGAGTTTCGATGATGACTAAACCCATTGAAATGGCGCTGCTCGGCGCGGGCAACCGCGGCTACTACGCCTACGGCCCCTATGCCATCGCCTACCCCGAGCAGCTCAAGTTCGTTGCCGTCGCCGAGCCGGACGACGCCAAGCGCGAGCGCTTCGCCAAGAAGCACGACATCCCCATCGAGCGCCAGTTCCTCTCCTGGGAGGACCTGCTGGCGCAGCCCCAAATGGCCGACGCCGTTCTCAACTGCACCATGGACCGTGACCACGTCGCGTCGTCGCTGGCCGCCCTCGACGCTGGCTACGACATGCTGCTCGAGAAGCCCATGGCGGCGACGGCTGAGGAGTGCGTGCGGATCGTCCAGGCGGCGGAGCGCAGCGGGCGGCTGGTCCAGGTGTGCCACGTCCTGCGCTACGCGCCGTTCTTTGCGGCGCTAGCTGAGGTCGTCCAGTCTGGCCGGCTCGGCGAGATCGTCAGCATCAACCACAATGAGAACCTGTCCTACCTGCACATGGCCCACAGCTTCGTGCGCGGCAACTGGGGCAACGCCGAACGCTCGGCGCCGATGATCCTGGCGAAGTGCTGCCACGACCTGGACTACCTCATCTGGCTGATGGAGAGCACAGCGGTGACGCTATCCTCCGTCGGGACGACCCAGGTGTTCCGCAGCGACCGCGTCGGACCGGAGATCCCTGACCGCTGCCTGGACGGCTGCCCCATCGAGGAGACGTGCGGCTACTACGCGCCGCGTGTCTATCTAGGCGAGAAGCTCAACTTCATGCGCCGCGCCATCTCGCCCGACACGAGCTACGAGGCCCGCTTCCGCGCCCTCCAGACCGGAGCCTATGGCCGCTGCGTCTACCGCTGCGACAACACCGTTGTCGACCACCAGGTCGTGAGCATGCTATTCCCGTCAGGCGCGTCGGTGACGCTGACGATGCAAGGGTTCTCGAACGCCGAGGGGCGCACGACACGCATCGACGGGACGCGGGCCACGCTCCAAGCTGACCAGCCGAGCAACGAGATTCGCATCTACGACCACCCGGCGCTCGATGCCAAGGCGCAGCTCGTCGAGGTCATCCAACCCATTGTACCCGAAAGCGGCCACGGCGGCGGCGACTTCAGCTTGCTCGCGGCGTTCGTTCAGACGATGCGCGGCAACAGCCCGGCGTTGACGACGGCGCGCGTCTCGCTGGAGAGCCACCTGATGGCGTTTGCGGCGGAGGAAGCGCGGCTGACGCGGACGGTCGTGGCGATGGACGAATACCGCGCGCGCGTCGAGCGCGAGGCGCTAACCGTCGCATAAGAGTGGCATTGCTGCCAGCCATGCCTGGAGAGGAAAGGAACGCAGAGACGCAGAGACGCAAAGGGAAAAGACGCAGTCGTTCTCTTCCTCTGCGCCTCTGCATCGCCGCTGTCACTCTGAGCGATAGCGAAGAGTCCCCGATGCCACCGGTATGCTTCGTTCCACTCAGCATGACAACAGACCGGGGCTAATCCACCTTCGACGGCTGCCCAGCCGCGCGGCCGAGCCAGCTCTGGACGACCGGCGGCAGGTTCTCAAAGCCGACGAGCGCCACCAGATCCATCAGGTGGTGGCCGCCGACTTCCCAGAGCAGCACCTGCTTCTCCATTTGGTAGGTGGACAGGTCACGGCCACCGGACTCCAGCCAGGCGATGGCGGCGTCGTGGTGCGCGAGCGCCGTGTCGTAGTAGCCCAGGCTCAGGTCGATCTCGGCGCGCTTCGAGACGTCCAGCCAAAGCTCCTCGAATTCAGCGCGCATGGCTGCCAGTGTCTGGCGCTGCGCCTTGAGCCGCCCAATAAGCGGCGCCACGTCGCCGCCGTCTCGCAGCGCGGCGCGCAGCTCCCTGGTGAGGGTGAGCTTGGCGGCGGCAAAGGCCAGTTGATAGGCGGCGAAGGACATCTGGTGGCGCATGTTGTCGTCGCGCAGAGTCGCAAAAACGGGCAGAGCTTCCGCGGCGGCCTCGGCGAATTCCTTGACCACTGGCGCGGGGATGTCGGCAACGCGGCCGGCCAGCGGGTCGTCGAAGATAGCGTAGGCAGCCTCTGAACGGTTGTGGGAGCGAATCGCTGGGTGCAGCATAGCTTTCCCCAGGCGGCGGATCGCGGCGACGACGCGCCCGGAGAGATCGCCGTAGACGAGGGGGCCGACGTGGCGGTCGAACTCCGCCGGCTCTGTCGCGCCGCCGGTCCACGCCGTCGCCCCGCCGAAGGCGTACAGGTAGAGCGAGGCTTCCGGCTGCTGGTAGTGGCCGTAGTCGCCCCACTCAGTGTTGAGCATGCCGACCGCGCCGGCCGCGATGCCCGCCCGCGTATAGCCGCGGATGTTGCCGAGGGCGTTGTCGATGCGCGGGAACAGGGTGTTCCAGGACGACACGCCGGGGCAGACCATGAAGCGGCGTCCCGCCTTGGCGATGGCGTCAATCGTCGGGTAGGCCGGCGCGTCCTCGTACCACCAGTCGAGCAGCGTCACGTCGTCGGGGACTTCGGGGATGAGCTCAGGGTACTCGTTGATAATGTCGGCCCAGACCTGGATGCGGCGGCCATACTTCGCCGCTAACTCCCGCAGGCGCAGGATGTGGTCGAGGTAGAGGCGGCCCTTGCCGCGCTCGGCTGCCAGGGCTGCCGATTGGCCGAGGCCGTGATCGATGGTCTCGTCACAGTCGACGTTGAGCTGCATCGAGGTGAAGTTGGGCAACATCTCGCCGTACCACTCATCGAGCAACTGATACGTCTCCTCGTTGGCCGGTGTGAGCGACCACGGCCAGGTCGTCTCCGACAGGTGCTTGTACTGATCGAGGGCCAGCAGCGAGCGGTGGTGGCCGTAGGACTGGAGGTTAGGCACAAGCTCGATGTGGCGCTCGCGGCAGAACGCGTCCAGCTCGCGGATTTCCGCAGGTGTCAGCGCGCCGACGGACGCGGCGTAGTCGGCGTGGCGGCTGAAGACGAAGGTGTGCTCGGTGTAGAGTTGGAACTGGTTGATCTTGTAGTGCGCCAGGAACGCCGCGACGCGCTTGAGATAGTCCAGGCGCGGGACGCGGCCGCGCGACACATCGAGCATGAGGCCGCGATACGCCAGGACGGGCTTATCCTCGATGCGCAGCGCGAGCAGCACACGCCCCTGCGCGCGCAACGCCTGGATGAGCGTCTGGACGCCGTAGAATAGCCCGGCCTCATCCTCTGCTGTAATGACGACGCCGTCCGCGCCAATCGCCAGGATGTAGCCCTCCGGCCCCTGCCCTGTGGCGCCGAGGGCGAGCCGGATGGCGTTGTCGGTGTCCTCGTCGGCCGCATCGATGCTGGGACTGAGGCCGGTGACGTGGTTGACCGCGTCGGCCAGGTCGCCGGCGGCGAAGCGCGTGGCGTCGCTGGCGTCGGGGGCGACGAGGATGCGGGTGGCGGCGGTCAAGGGGAAGGCGCCCTCGCGCCTCTCGATGAGGCTCGGCTCGGGAATGAAATGCAAATCGGTCATGGGGAGTCACTCCATTGTGAGTTGGTGATGTTATTGTAGGAGGAATTGCCGCGTGACGGAAATAATCACGGGCGATGCTCGATCCCGGCCGCCGCTCGTCGTCGGCGTGGATGTGGGAGGCACGAAGACGGCAGCGGCCGTCGTGGACGCCCAAGGCCGCCTGTTCGGGCGCACTCAGACGGCGACGCAGCTTGGCGGCGCCCATCAAACCCTGCGCGGTGTCGCCGACACAATTCGCGCGACAATCGCCGCTGCCGGGGTCGCTCTGTCCGACATCACCGCCGTCGGTCTGGGCGTGCCGGGTAAAGTGGATCCGGCGCGGGGCCTGGGCGTGTACTCGGTGAACGTCGGCTGGCATGATGCGCCCGTTGTGGCGTACCTGTCCGACGCGCTGGGCCTGCCGTGCGCCGTGGAGAACGACGTCGGCGCGGCGGCCTTGGGCGAGAGCCACTACGGCGCGGGCCGGGGCCTGGCATCGATGGTCTACCTCAGCCTCGGCACGGGGATTGCGGCACGCCTGGTGCTGGACGGCAAGCTGTATCGGGGGGTGAGCGGGCTGGCGGGCGAGATCGGCCACACGGTGTTCGACCCGCAAGGCCCCGTGTGCAAGTGCGGGGCGCGCGGCTGCCTGGAAGCCATTGCGTCGGGGCCAGGTATCGCGGCGCTTGGGCAGGCAGCCGTCGACGCATGGGCGGCGACGATGCTGGGCGAAATGGCGGCGGACGCGGGCGGCGCGGTGACGACGCGCATGGTGTTCGAGGCGGCTGCGGCGGGCGACGCCGTCGCGCAAGGGATTGTCGATACGACCGGCGCGACGCTGGCCGAGGCAATCCAGCAGCTCATCATGTTCTTCGACCCGCAACTCGTCGTCCTGGGCGGCGGCCTGACCGCCGTCGGTGATGCCCTCGCCGCGCCCATCTACCGCAGCCTCGCCGAGCGCGCCGCCGTATCGACGACGTTCGCCGAGATGTACGCGCCGGAGAAGGTGCGCCTCACGGCGCTGGGCACGGACGTGGCAATCCTTGGCGCGGCGGCGCTTGTCGCGTCAAGTTGAGGGTCCGGTCATTGCGAGCGAACGCGAAGCAATCCCCCGCCCTGGCGATGGACAGGCTGGCGCGAACACGTCTGCTGTCATGCCGACGGAGGAGGCATCTGGGCCGCCCCAGTCCAGACCCCTCCTTCGTCGGGGTGACAGCGGTGGAATACCAGAAATTGGAGGTTATCGAATATGGAAGTAATGCCTGGACACCATACGTATAAAGAAATCGTCGGGCAGGGGGAGGCGTGGGCAGCGAGCCTGGCAGTGGCGGCGGCCCATGCCCCTGAACTGACCAAAGCCTTGGACCCGTCGCGGGGCGACACGCTGTTCATCGGCTGCGGCTCGACGTACTACCTGTCGCAGTCGGCGGCGGCGATCTGGCGCGCGTGGACGGGCTGCCGCGCCGTTGGGCTGCCCTCGTCGGAGGTATGGCTGTTCCCCGACCTGGCCCTCGCCCGTCCCGCGCCCGCCCTCCTCGTCGCCGTCTCCCGCTCCGGCGAGACGACGGAGACCCTGCGCGCCGTCGAGACATACCAGAAGCGCACCGAGGGCGACTGGCTGAGCGTCGGCTGTTATCCGAAGAGCAGCCTGGGCCGCCTCGCGCCCCTCTCGCTCATGACGGTGGAGGCCGAAGAGGAGAGCGTCGCGCAGACGCGCTCGTTCACCAGCATGCTCGTGCTGACGCAGGCGCTGGCCGGGCTGGCGGGCGGCTGGCGTGACCTGGAGCGGCTGGCGGGGCTGCCGGACGTGGTCAACGCCGTCATCCCGGCCTACGAACCGCTAGCGCGCTGGCTCGGCGAGAACGAGGCTATCGGGCGCTTCGTGTTCCTCGGTTCGGGCGCGAACTACGGGCTGGCGAACGAGGCGATGCTCAAGATGAAGGAGATGTCCCTCTCGCCGTCCGAGGCGTTCCACTTCATGGAGTTCCGCCACGGGCCGAAGTCCGTCGTCGGCCCTGACATGCTCGTCGTTGGGCTGGTGGGCGACGCAGCGCGGGAGCAGGAGGCGGCCGTGCTGCACGAGATGCGCGACCTGGGCGCGAAAGTGCTGACCATCGCCGAGCGCGTCGAAGGGCTGCCGGCCGACTACGCCGTGGAGCTAAAGTCGGGCATGGACGCCGTCGCCCGCGCGCCGCTGTACCTGCCCATCCTGCAACTGCTGGCCTACTACCGGGCGATGGCGAAGGGCCTGGACCCCGACCGCCCGACCAACCTCGACGCTGTCGTGCGCCTCTAAGGAAAGTGACCCATGATTGACTTCCATACCCACCCGATGCTCGTCCAGGAGATGGCCGACCGCCATCCGGAGCTGCTGGCGGTGGCACGCGACGTGTTCTACATTGGAAACCGGATGCAGCCGTTGGAGACGTTCCACTTGCAGATGGACGTGGCGGGCATCCGTCGGGCGGTGATTCTGCCCATCGACGCGACAACAGCGCGGGGCGTCAAGCTCTACTCCAACGAGCAGGTGGCCGAGCTGTGCGCCATGAGCGACCGTCTCATCGGCTTCGCCAGCGTGGACCCGCACAACCCGAACGCGCCGCAAGAGCTGGAGGCGGCGATTCGCGGCCTGGGGTTGCGCGGCCTGAAACTCTCGCCGCCGACGCAGGAGTTCTTCCCGCACGACCGGGAGAAGGCGTACCCGATCTACGCGGTGGCGCAGGACCTCGGCATCCCCGTCGTCATCCACTGCGGGATGAGCTGGGAGCCGAAGGCGAAGGCGAGCTGGGCACAGCCGTTGTTCCTGGAGGACGTGGCCTACGATTTCCCGAAGCTCAACATCGTCATCGCCCACATGGGCTGGCCGTGGGTGCTGGACAGCGTGATGCTGGCGCTGAAGTACCCCAACATCTATCTGGATACGGCGGCGCTGTACTTTGATAACCCGTGGGACTTCATCGCCTTCATGATGTCGAAGCAAGTCCCGCTGACGGTGTTCGAGCGCAGCCTGCGCCACCAGGTCGTCTTCGGCTCCAACTACCCGCGCGTCGAGATCAAGAACATGGTACACGCCGTCAAGAAGCTGGGGCTGAGCGAGGACTGTCAGCATTTGGTCTTCCAGGAGAATGCAGAGAAACTTTTAGGGGAGCGTCCGGCATGATCATCAAACTGGAGAAACTGACGGTGCAGAGCCGCCGCGAGCAAGAGCTGATCGACGTGACGCCCCTGGTGGAGAATGCCGTCGCGGCGAGTGGCGTGACCAACGGCCTGGTCAACATCATCAACCTGCACACCTCGGCCGGCGTCGTTGTCACCGAGGGCATCGAGTGCCTGGAGCGCGACGTGCTGGCGCACCTGGCGCGGCTCGCGCCGGAAGAGGGCGAGTACTGGCACAACCGCTATCTGGACTTCGACGGTCGCCTGGGCTTCAACGCCCACGCCCACCTGCGCAGCATTCTCAGCGGCTACTTCGCCATGTTCCCGATTGCGGAGGGCAAGCTGGTCAAGGGCGGGCGGCAGCGGGTGTACTTCGCCGAGTACGACGGCCCTCTGAGTCGCGAGGTGTTGGTGCAGATTCTAGGCGAATGACACCATGTCGTCATGCTGAGTGAAACGAAGCATCCCGGCGTGTCGAGGGACTCTTCGCTCCGCTCAGAGTGACAGTTAGGCTTTGTTGAGGAAAGCATGAACCCTGTCGAGGAGTTTGAAAGGCGCTACCCGTTCCCGCTGGACCCGTTCCAGCGCGAGGCCATCCAGCATCTCGCCCACGACCAGTCGGTATTCGTCGCGGCGCCGACGGGCACGGGCAAGACCGTCGTCGCCGAGTACGCCGTGTGGGCCGGGCTGAGCGCGAACCGCCGCGTCGTCTACACCACGCCGCTGAAGGCGCTCTCCAACCAGAAGTTCCGCGACTTCCGCGCCCAGTATGGCGTCGAGCGCGTGGGCCTGATGACCGGCGACCTGGTGGAAAACCCGACCGCGCCCCTCGTGGTCATGACCACCGAGGTCTACCGCAACATGCTCCTACAGGGCGACGAGACGGACATCGCCTACGTCATCTTCGACGAGGTGCATTACCTGGCCGACCCGGAGCGCGGCACGGCGTGGGAGGAGGCTATCATCCTTGCGCCGCAGTCGGTGTGCATGGTGTGCCTATCGGCCACCGTCCCCAACGCCCTGGAGATCGCGGCGTGGCTGTCGGCGCTGCGCGGCGACATGGCCCTGGTGCAGAGCGAGCACCGCGTCGTGCCGCTGGAGTTCGTGTACTTCGTGGACGACGAGATGAAGCTCCTGGTGAGCAGCGAGGGCAAGATCCGCCTGCGCGAGCGCATCGGCGGCGAGCTGGCGCGCAGCCAGCGCGGCGGGTGGGCGCCGCGCGCCAACGGCACGGAGGGCCACGGCAAGCCCCACCCTATTCCGACGCCGCTGGAAATCATCAACACCCTGGCCGAGATGGACCGCCTCCCCGCGCTATACTTCCTGTTCTCGCGCAAGCTGGTGGAGGACGCGGCGGCGACGTGCAAGACGCTGCCCCGCGTGCCCCACGCCGACGAAATCGTCGCGCAGTTCGACGAGCGCATCTCCGTGCTGGACAAGGCCGACCGCTCCATCAAGCAGGTGGCCGACCTGCGGGCGCTGCTGCCTTTCGGCGTCGCGTTCCACCACGCCGGCATCCTGCCCATTCTAAAAGTGTTCGTCGAGGAACAGTTCGCTGCCAACCGCCTGCGCGCCGTCTTCGCCACGGACACTCTGGCGCTGGGCGTGAACATGCCGGCGCGCACCGTCGTCATCGGCGAAGCGTCGAAGTACGACGGCGAGCGGCGGCGCATGCTCCTACCCAACGAATTGCGGCAGATGGCCGGGCGCGCCGGGCGGCGCGGCCTGGACACCCTCGGCACCGTCGTCATCCCGTACTCGCCCCTGGTCTCGGCCCAGCGCATGGCCGATCTGGCGACGGCGGAGTTGCTGCCGCTGGAGTCGGCGTTCGCGCCGGGCTACAACGCCCTGGTCAATCTCTGGCAGGAGGATATCGGCGACCGGCTGATGGTGGACCTGACGGCGGCCTCGCTCAAGCGCTTCCAGCGCGACGACGATATGCTGGACGCGGCGGTGCAGCGCTTCAAGGTGGCCCAGCGCGTCGAGCAGCTCAAGCTGCGGCCGGACTACGAGGAGGCGCGGGCGCGGCGTCTCCTGAGTCGCATGGAGGACCTGGACGGCGAGATCGACCAGGCAGGCTACCGTGCGCGGCGGGGGGCGCGGCGCTTCGTGCGCCGCCTGGAGGGGGTGCTTGCCCAGTTCGGCTACTTCATTCACAACCGGCTGACGGAGCGGGCGAAGTGGCTGGCGCGCATCTTCGACACCAACTCGCTGACGCTGGCCGAGGTGCTGCGGCGGCACGTCCTGGACGACCTCCCGCCGGACGAGGTGGCCGAGGCCGTGTCGTGGTTCGCGTTCGACCGCGAGCTGCTAACGACGCCGGACGTGCCCTGGACGACGTCCCTGGCGCGGACGCGGCGGACGGTGTTCGACATCCACAGCGAGGTCTTGCAGGCCGAGGCAACCGCCGAGGTCGGCGTCTCGACGTTCCTGTCGGAGTCGTTCGCCGGGCCCGCGCTGCTGTGGGCGCAGGGCGCGCCGCTCCCCCAGGCCGCCGCGCTGGTGGGGATGGCCGAGGGCGACATCATCCAGGGCTTGCAGAAGACCATCGACCTGCTGGGGCAGCTTCGCCAGGCGGTGCGCCACGCCGAGCCGGAGAACATCATCCTGCGGGACAAGCTGCGCGAAGCCGAGACGTGCATCCGCCGCGGCATCGTCGAGTATGCCTACCAGCTCGTCCTCGCCCACGACGCCAGCGGGGAGAGCGAGACGACCAGTGCGCCGGCCACGCCAGCGCGAGGTGAGAGCGAATAAAGCTCATCATACCCTCCTCGAAACTTCACGCTGTCATGCCGAGGGACGAGGCATCTGGACTGCGGCAGTCCAGACCCCTCCTACGTCGGGGTGACATTCGGAAGTTTCTTGTGTCGGCGCACGCCGTCACACGATCCGGGAGTTTTGCAAAGAAAGCATGTCAACGCAGAGACGCAAGGGCTGTCATTGCGAGCGTGAGCGAAGCAATCCCCCGCCCTTGCGACAGACGGTCTAGGCCGCTAGAGCCTGGCTATACCCGCCGCGAGGTTGCTTCGTCGTCCCTCCTCGCAACGACGGTTTGGCGTTGCTGTGGTCACTTTATTGGCTTTGGCTTGACCGTCTCTACGCTCCGGCGTACAATGGTCTTCCCGGCAGAGGACTGCCGGCTAGAATGGTTACGCCGCGACGATGAGCGCCCCGGTCATCCCGCCCGCCCCGGCGGCCCGCCGCCTCTCACCCACCGATATCTCCCAGTTCATCCGCCTGGAGCAGTGCGCTCGCTATCTGCGCTTCCAGATGGCCGAGCGCGCCGGTGGGCGCAACTTCATGCGCGCGTACGACGTCGCGCCCCAGGCGATGACGCCGCTGCTCACGCAATCCGGCCGCGCCTTCGAGAGCCGCGTCGAGGCGGCGGTTGCGCGCCGCTTCAGGACGCTCCACCTGGCCCAGGTCGCCGCAGGCTCCGGCAGCCGCCTACCCGATAACGCGCGCGTGATTGAAGAGGCCAAAAACCTGCTCAGGGGCGAGCGCATCGTCCTATTCCAGCCGCGCCTCGATGTGACCGTGGACGGCTGGGAGTTGCGCGGCGACGTGGATTTGCTCCGCATGGAGCGCGACGCGGACGACGGCCTCCACCTCTTTATCGCCGACATGAAAAGCTCGACCGCCGCCCGCATGGAGCACCGCCTGCAGGTGGCGTTCTACCACACGATGCTCGCGCACTTGCTCGGCGATGCGGGCGTGCCATACGCGAGCCTCGGCATGGGCATCCTGTATCGCGGCAAGCCGACGCCGGATGGCGGTGACGAGGCGCAACCCGACGCGGAGGCTGAGGCGCTGTTGGCCGAGCACAGCGCTGCCGCCGAGACGCTGCTGGGCGTGACCGATGCGTTCCTGGAGACGGTGGAGGACGCCGAGACTTACCTGGAGGCCGTGCGCGACCTGGTGACGGGGCCCGACTCGCGCGCCGAGCAAATCGCCCACATGCGCTTCGAGGACATCCCCTACAGCCTGGGCTACAAGTGCGACGGCTGCCTGTTCAACGAGTTCTGCATGAAGTGGACGGCGCAGCAGGACGACCTGTCGCTGCTGCCGTACCTGACGGCGGGGGAGAAGGGCGCGCTCCACAAGGCGGGCGTGCGCAGCATTCGTGACCTGGCGACTCTGAAGGAGCTGCACCTGCCGGAAGAGACGGGCGAGCGCCAGGCGAGACTTACACCGGCGCCAGGGCGCGAGCGGCAGGCGCGGGAGCTGGCGGCGACGTGGCCGGTCGGGCCGCGCCTGGATGAACTCATCTTGCGGGCACGGAGCTGCCGCCGCCACAAGGGCGACGCTATCACGTCCATCCCCTCCATTCCCGGCAAGGGCTACACCTCGCTGCCCTACAGCGACGCCACGCACAACCCCAACCTGGTGCGCGTCTACCTGGACGCGCAGCACGACTACCTGCACGACCGGGTGTACATGCTCGGCGCGCTGGTTGTGGCGAGCTGCAACGGCGTCGAGACAGAGGCCGGGCGGCGGCGCGTTGTGCGCGTGACGAACGGCATTCCGGATAGCTCAGCGGCGGAAGAGGCGCTGTTCGTCGGCTGGATTCAGGCCACCGTAGCGGCCCTGGTGGACGCCGCCGCGCCGGACGAAAATGGCGAGAAGCGCGCGCCGATCCACCTCATCTTCTACAACCGCTTTGCCCAGCGCGTGTTGCTGGACGGGCTGGCCCGCCACGCGCGGCAGGTGTTTGGCGCGACACCGCTGTACGACTTCGTCACCCAGATTGCCGCCTTCGACTCGCCCATCGTGAGCTTCCTGGACGAGGAGATCCGCGAGCGCCGCAACTACCCCATGGTGTGCCAGTCGCTCCAGTCGGTGTCGGCGTACCTGGGCTTCGCGTGGAACGAGCCATTGCCGTACCGCAAGCTGTTCAACACGCGCCTGTTCGACTCGCAGGGGAAGCTGGACCTGGATGACGGCCCGGCTGAAGGGGTGTGGTACACGCGGCGGGCCCGCTACAACAGCCAGATTCCCTTGGAGTACGCCTACGGCGCGTGGGGCGAGCTGGAGCCGCCCGCGTCCGGCAAGGCGGACGATCTCGCGCCGTACCGGGCGACCACGCCCGATTTGCTCGTCGGCTTCGAGGGGCGGCGGCTCGACGCGATGGAGTACCTGGGCCACCAGTTCAAGGGCAACCCGCTGACGACCAAGACGACGTTCGCCCTGCCCGACCTGACGCAGTTCGAGGGCAAAGCGCGCAGCCTGGCCCACGCCCTCGAAGAGTTCGTCACCATCGAGCGCCACGTCGAGCTGGCGGATTGGAAGGCGGCGCGCTACTTCCGCCCGGAGCGGCGCGTGCTGCTCGGTGAGACACTGCTGGCGCGCTACTGCGAGGCGGACCAGGAGCCAGGCACGGCGGCGCGGGTGCGCGAGAATGCGCGGCGGCTGGCCCTGGCGGAAGAGTACAAGGCAGCCAGTCCGGATGGCAAGCTCACGGCGGAGCAACGCAAAGAAACGGAGCTAGACCAGGACGGGCTGGTCGTGCGCCTGCGGCTCGTCGTGGACGGCGCGGACTGCGACCTCGACGCGGCTCTGGCGATGTCCACTGTCAAGCCGGGCGACACGCTCATTCTCTACCCGCGCACGGTCACGGTGACGCAGGCCGACGGAAGCCAGGACGAAATCACGCCCACGTCGAAACAGCTCCTCTATGGGCCGCGCGTGACCCTGGCGCGCCTCAACGTCGAGCGTGACCCGTCGGGCCGCGCCCGCGCTGCGACCGCCGAAATCTCACTCGCCAACGGCTGGTTCAACGCCAACACGGCCCCCTACGTGTTCGGCTCCTTCGCCCGGCCCTTGCTCGACGGCGGTCTCTACACCCTCGACACCGACATGAACAGCTACTCGGCCTACTGGGACAGCAAGGTTGTCGGGGCGCTCGTCGCGTGCGAAGACAGCGGCCAGCCGACGCAGAGCGTGCTCTACGAGCGCCTCAAGGCCCCGGCGTCGGCGCAGGTGGCGTGGCCGGCTGAAGCTGCCGCCAGGCAGGCGCGCTTCCTGGTCGGGTTGGAGGCGTTGCGCCAGGCTCAAGGTCAAGCCGGTTTCGAGGAGAGCAAGCGGGAGTACATCGGGGCGTGCGGCGACACGCCGATCTTGCTGGTGCAGGGGCCGCCGGGCACGGGCAAGAGCTACTCGACGGCGTATGCGCTGCTGGCGCGGCTGCAAGGCGCGATGGCGGCGGGACAGGCGTACCGCGTCGTCGTCTCGTGCAAGACCCACGCGGCGATCGACGTGCTGTTGGAGAAGATCGCGGCGGCGCAGCGCGAATTGGCGGCGTGCCGGGCCGAGATGCCCGACCTGTTCGCCCGCTACTTCGACGCGCGTCTGCTGGACACGCCCATCTACCGCGTCGACCCACGCGACACCTCGCCCCAGGGCGTCATCAATCTCCCCAAGGGTGAGGACAATCGCAATCGCGCGACGTTCGCCGGGCAGCGCTGGGCCATCCTGGGCGCGACGCCAGGCGCAATCTACAAGATGGCGAAGACGGGCAAGACCCTCTTCTCCCGCGCCTGCGCCGGGTGTCTCGTCCTCGACGAAGCCTCGCAGATCAATCTGCCGGAGGCGCTACGGGCGTCGCTGCTCCTGGAGCCGACCGGGCATTTGATTGTCGTCGGCGACCACCGCCAGATGCCGCCCATCGTCAAGCACGACTGGGACGGCGAGCTGCGGCGGACGTTCCAGGCGTACCGCGCTTATGAGTCGCTGTTCCTGACGCTCCTGCGCCTCAACCCGCGCATGATCAAGTTCGCCCAGAGCTTCCGCCTGCACCATGACATGGCCGAGTTTCTGCGCCAGGAAATCTACCGCCACGACGGCATTCCCTACTTCTCCCAGCGCGACGACATCCTGCCGCCCCGCGCGACGGGCGATAGCTTCGTGGACGCCGTCCTGTCGCCATCGCACCCGCTAGTCGTCGTCGTGCATGACGAGGCCGACAGCCAGACGCGCAACGGCTTCGAGCAGGCGCTCGTGACGCCGGTTGTGCTGGCCCTGGCGAACCGGACCGGCTACGCCCTCGACGCCGAGCACGGCATGGGCGTCGTCGTGCCCCACCGGGCCCAGCGGGCGGCGCTCCAGGAAGCGCTGCCGGAGCTGAACGTCTATGATGCGACGGGCAACTTGCGTCTGTCGGCGGTGGACACCGTCGAGCGGTTCCAGGGCGGCGAGCGCGAGGTCATCCTGGTGAGCGCGACGGAGAGCCAGCCTGAGTACCTGCTGGCGGCCGGGACGTTCCTGCTCGACCCACGGCGGCTGACCGTGGCCATCAGCCGCGCCAAGCGCAAGATGATCCTCGTCGCGTCGCGCTCGGTGTTCACGCTGTTCAATCCGGACGAAGAGGTGTTCGCCAACGCCCAGCTCTGGAAGGGTCTGCTGCGGCGCACGTGTACCCAGAAGCTGTGGGATGGCGAGCGCGACGGGCGCCACGTCGAAGTCTGGGGCAACCCGCCTATTCCCATCTCCCGTTCGAGATAATCTTTCTAGAAATCTCCTCAGCGCAGATGGAAGCCCGGCCTGATGAGCGGCGGTGAGAGGGTCGGAATACTAGCCCATCCCCACCGCACAGCTATGGCGCACGGGACACCAGGCGCACCGGCCGCCCGGCCGCGCCTCGTAGGAGCCGGTCTCGATAGCGCAGGCCAGCGCAGCCAGGGCCGCGTCGTTCGCGGCGAGCTGGTCGGGTGTGTACGCGGCGGCCGAGCGGTCCAGTGTCCGCAGGTTGAGCTGCGAGACCGTCACGCGCGGCGCCTTCTGAAACGTCAACCGGCCGAGCGTGTAATACACAAACGTCGGCAAGTCCGCCGCAAGGCGCTCTGGCCTGGGCGCTAACCCCGTCAGCGTGGTTTTGTAGTCCAGCAGCTCTTTTCCGCCATCTGGATAGTGATCGAGGCGGTCCACCCGCCCGACGAGCTTGACCAACTGCTTGGCCAGGCGCACGACCTGGCTCAAGGTGACTTCCACGTCACGGCGGCCCGCCTGTGGCGTCGTCTCGTGGTACTGGCGCAGGATGGCGATGCCCTCGGTGAAGTAGTCGGCCTCCTGCGCTCGGTCGGCGTATGCGCCGCGCACCCAGTGTTCTTGGAGCAGGCGTTCCACAGGCCGGGCGCGAGCGGTGGGCGGCAGCTTGTAGTACGCCTTGAGCGCGGCGTGCAGGCTCGACCCAAAGGCGAGCTGCGGGCCTTCAGTGCGCTCCGACTTGGGGACGCGCTGGATGTACGTCAGGGCGTAGCGCTGCGGGCAGTCCTGGTAGATGCGGATGCGCGTGGGAGATAGGGTGAGCATGGGCAACCTCTCGATGGTCGGCAATATTGGCTACGGACGAGGAGTCGCCGGGCGGCGTGGACCTTGCACGATTTGGATATACTTTGGGGAATTGGATATCAGATAGCCGTGGGGGAAAGAGCGATGAAGGGAACGTTAGCGATGGCGGGAAGCGGCGAGTACCTGCCGAGGATGGCGCCTGTAGACCGTTACCTGTTGGAGAAGACGCCGGGCGAGCCGCGCGTGGTGTGCCTGCCGACGGCGGCGGGGACGGAGGGCGCCGAGCGCGTCGGTTACTGGTCGCGGCTGGGTGTGGACCATTTCCGCGGGTTGGGCGTGGCGGTCGAGGCCGTCGACATCATCAACCGCGAGACGGCCTATGATGACGCCCTGGTGGACAAAATCCGCGCCGCCAACTTCGTCTACCTGTCGGGCGGCAAGCCGGGCTACCTGCACGACACGCTCCACGACAGCCCGGCCGGCGCAGCGATTCAGGCTGTACTGGAGCAGGGCGGTGTAGTGGCCGGCTGCAGCGCGGGGGCCATGATCTGGGGCGAAGAATTCCGCAGCGTGCGCCTCACGAATACCTGGAAGCACGGGTTCAACTACGTGCGCCACAGCGCCATCTTCCCGCACTACGACGAGATACCAGAGATGATGGTGCGCGTGGCGCGCGAGACGATGCCCCACCACCTGACCATCCTGGGTATCGACGGATATACCGTGCTCATCAAGACCGAGGCCGGCTACCACGTCAAGGGCGCGGGCGGCGTCACGGTGTGGAACTCGCATGTCAAGCGCCGCTACGTGGATAGTCAGGTCATCCCGCCGTGGTGGTAGAATGAAAGGCCAGGGATACGTCGGACAATCGTCATGTAACTATCTTCACGGACCGTGTATAATGGACAAGGGGCAAAGGTCAGTTGCCGATATTGTAGTAAACGCGACGTACCCGTTTCCTTTACGTCGCGTTAACGTTTATATAGACGTCTAATTGCTTTTGGCCCTATCATCTTATACCCCCCGCAGGAGGCATGATGCTTCGTCGCCGCTGGGCGCTAGGACTCCTCGCGCTGTTTGCGCTGGCCGCCGTCCTGGGACTTGCCCGAATATCCTACGCTGCCGACCCTCAAGCCATTCTCATTGGCCGAGTGCTGCTGCAGGGGCGCGCCAACTACGCCGACACCATCATCTACTTCGACGGCGTCCCCTACACCCGAACGAACCCCGACGGTGAATTTGCCCTGGCCGTTATCAACGGCGGCGTTCACACCCTGCGCGCCAAGCACCCTGGCTATCTCTCGCGCCAGATCGTGCTGGAGCAGCCGTCGGGGACGAGCGAGCTTCCCCCGACGACGCTCATCATGGGCGATGCCAACGGCGACGATGTCGTTGACCTCACGGACCTGATTATCGTCACCGCCGCCTATGGTACGAACCCGGTCAGCAACCCCATCGCTGATCTCAACGGTGATGGCGTCGTCGACGACACCGACGTCAACGCCATCATTGCTGTCTTCGGCGCGCGCGGGCCGCTGCCCTGGATCGAGCCGACGCCGACGCCGACGGCCACGGCGACCGCGACGGCTGTCCCGCCGACGGAAACGCCGGTTCCGCCCACGGAGACGGCGACTGCGACGAACACGCCCGTCCCACCGACCGAGACGCCGGTTCCGCCCACCGAAACAGCCACCGCAACTGCCACGTCTGTCCCACCGACCGAGACGCCGGTTCCGCCCACCGAAACGGCTACCGCGACAGCGACGGCTGTCCCACCGACCGAGACGCCGACAGCGACCGAGACGCCGGTTCCGCCCACGGAGACGGCAACGGCAACCGCGACAGCTATCCCGCCCACGGAGACGGCCACGGCGACCGCGACGGCTGTCCCGCCCACGGCAACCTTCACGGCCACAGCCACGGCGACGCGCACGGCCGCGCCCACGGCGACGCGAACCCTCGCGCCGCCGCCGTCCGCCACACCGGGCGGCTACCCGTACCCGCCCGCGGCAACGGCGACAGTGCCGCCGCCCGCGACGAACACGCCAGCGCCGTACCCGCTCCAGACACATTGAGACGGAGCGACGCCTCAGATGACCGGGGCCCTGTGTGAAGGGTCCGGGAATGTTTGGTGAACAAGTGAATTGGGCCAGGTGCGCGCCATAACGCCGCCTGGCCCTCAACGTTAATAAATAGTAAAGAAGTTTGCCAAACTGCCCTCCACAAAGGATGGGAGGTCTGATTATGCTCACTCGCCGTCTGACTCTACTCGCGTCGATGCTGCTGGCTGCCTGCCTGATAGCGGCAGTCGCCGCTGCAGCGGACGCCACGCCCCTGATTGTGGTCAATACCGTCGATGACGTGGATGGAAATGGCTGCAACCCCGTCATCTGTAGCCTGCGCATGGCGATCAACCAGGTGAACCTGGCTGACACGTCGGCGACGATTGCTTTCAATATTCAGTCCAACAGCGTGCCGGTCATCGAGGTCGGCAAGGGCAGTCTAGGCCCGCTGCCCGCGCTCACGCGCCCCGTGCTGCTCGACGGAAGCAGCCAGCCGGGCGGCCAGGTCGTCCTGAATGGCGCGGCGGCTGGCCCCAACGCGGCGGGCCTGCGCCTGACCGGCGGCTCGTCCACCGTTCGCGGCCTGACGGTCTATGCCTTTAGCGGCGCTGGCCTTGAGATTTCCGAGAAGGGCGATAACGTCGTTCGCGGCGCCATCTTCTACAACAACGGCGGCGATGGCGTCCTGATCCTGGACTCGCCGCGCAACACGGTCGGCGGCGCTACCCCAGAAGCGCGCAACGCCATTTTCGGCAACACGATGAATGGCGTGGAGATTCGCGGTGGGGCGGCGGTGTCAAACGTGGTCGCCGGTAACGTCATCGGGACGGACGCCGCCGGCATCGCCGGCATGGGGAACACCGGCGTCGGGGTTGCCGTCGTCAACGCCCGCAACAACACTATTGGCGGAGATAGCGCGGCCCGCAACGTCATCTCCGGCAACCGACAGCAGGGCATCCTCGTCTTCGGCAGCGACTCGACGGGCAACATCATCGCCAGCAACATTATCGGCACCGACCCGCGTGGCCTGTCCCCATTGCCGAACGCCAGCGACGGCGTCTCCATCCACGATGCGTCGATGACCGTCGTCGGCGGCGTCGGCGCAGGCAACGTCATCAGCGGCAACGGCGGCAGCGGCATTCACATCGTCGGCGACGGCAGCGCCAACGTCGTCGTCGGCAACATCATCGGCGCGGCGAGGGACGGGCTGCGCCCGCTGCCAAATAGCAACGGTGTGGTCATCGAAGGCTCGCCGCGCAACAAGATTGGCGGGACGGAGGCGGGCGCGGGCAACGTCATCGCCTTCAATCGGGGCGTCGGGGTCAGCGTCGATGCGGCGATTCGGAACTCGATCCGGGGTAACGCCATCTTCAACAACGGCAGCGTGGGCATCGAGCTGAAGAACGGCGCGAATGAGGGCCAGACGCCGCCCAGCCTGACCTCGGCCGTGTCCGACTCGGTGCTCCTGGTGACTGGCACGCTCTTCACGACGCCGGCGACGACATTCGCCGTCGATGTCTACACCTCGCCGTCCTGCTCGTCGAGTGAGGCGCTGCCGATGCAGACCTACCTGGGGTCGAGCCAGGTGACGACCGACGACCAGGGCCGCGCGGCGTTCGGCCTGGTTCTGCCCCCGACGGGCGACCGGGGCATCGTGGCGACGGCGACCGACCCCAACGGCAACACCTCCGCGTTCTCGGCCTGCGTCACCGCCGTGCGGCTCCCGGTCGCGGTTGTGCGCGGCCGCGTCCAGATGCAGGGCCGTAGCGACTTCAGCGGAGTGACGGTCAGTGATGGCACGGCGGTGACGACGACCAAGCCCGACGGCTCGTTCGTCCTGGCGGTCGAGCCAGGCCCCCACACCATCACCGCCCAGCACGCGGGCTACCTCACCAGCCAGGCCGTCATCACGGCCGAGACAGCCATCACCCTGCCCACGACGCTCCTGCTAGGGGGCGACGTGAACAACAACCGGCTGGTGGCCCTGGACGACCTTGTCATTGTCGATGCGAACTACGACCTCAATCCGCCGCTGGATCCGGCCGCCGACATCAACGGCGACGGCGTCGTGGACCTCCTCGACGTCACCTTGGTTGCCGTCAACTACGGCACGCACGGACCGACGGCGTGGGGCGATTCCTCGGCCTACCATGCTTCGTCGGCGACGATGGGCAAGATGGAGCGGCCGGCGGTGGTGGTCGAGGCGCCGACGAAGGTGGCGAAGGGCGACGTGTTCGCCGTGACCGTGCGCGTGCCGGGGACCGGGCAGCCGGGCGCGGCGGAAGTCAGCGTCCGCTTCGATCCGGCGCAGATGGCGCTTTTGAACGGCGAGAAGGAGAGCGGAGCCGGTAAGTCGGCGTCGAGCGCCTTCGTCTCGGCGGCGCACGGCGACGTGGCCCAGGGCGACGCCCGCTATGTGGCGGCGTGGGCGAATGGCGCCGGCGGCGCGACGCTGTCGCTGCGCTTCCAGGCGAAGGCCGACGGCGCGCCGGCCATCAAGGCGCAGGCGAAGTACGGGAGTGTGCGCGGGGAGTAAAGCTTATAGTCTGATATTGGCCGCGCCGGCCATCACCCCACGTGAGATGGAGGCGCCGATGTCCTGGAGTTAGCTGGACCCTGTTCGTCGAACAGGCGCTAACTCATGGTGGACAGCGGCGCCTCCTTTGTCGTTTGACAGCCAGCGTTGAAGGCGTTGTGACCGAGGATTAGTTGCTCGTCGCTGAGGGCGTGTTGAACATCTTCTCGAACAGGGCGCGTATTTTCGGCCGGTCGGGGATGAGCACCTGGGCGCCGTCGGGCCGCATCCACGGGTGGACCATGTTGATGTCGATGACCTGGCGCTCGATATTGTCGCTCTTGATGTCCTTCATCAAGTTGGCGAGGGCCAGGATCTCGATGGGCGACAGGTCCGTCTTAACCAGGTTCTTGTACTCGCCCAGCAGCGCCGGCAGCTTGGGGATGATGTCGAGCTGGAGCGCCTTCTGGCGGATCGCCAGCAAGACCTGCTGCTGACGGTCGGCGCGGTCCAGGTCGCTCGTCTCGTGGCGCGAGCGAGCGTATTCGAGAGCGCGCTCGCCGTCCATGTGCTGCAAGCCGGGCTTGATGTCGATGGTCTTGACGCCGCAGTCAGGCGTGGGATACTCGAAGTCGTGGACCTCGTTCTTGACGTCAATATCAATGCCACCCAGAATATCGATGACCCGTGCTAAACCGTCTATATTGATGATGGCGTGGTAGTTCACCGGCTGGCCGAAGTTCTTCTCGACCGTCGCCCGCGCCAGCATCGCGCCGCCGCCAGGGTAGCGGTAGAGGTCGCCCCACACCAGGGCCGTGTTGATGCGATCCTCGGCCGGAATACCCGATATGCCGCGCCCTGGAATGGCGACCCACAGGTCGCGCGGAAACGAGATCATGTAGGCGCGTTTGGCTTCGGGGTCGATGCTGACGAGAATCATCGTGTCGCTGCGGGGCAAGCCGTCGTCGCACGTGCGGCCCTCGTCCGTCCCCATCAGCAGGACGTTGACGCGCCCCTTGCGGTCCCAGACCGGGGCCGCGCCGAGGTTGGGCGCGGGAGCCTGGGGGGGCGGTGGGGCGATGGTGGGCGTCGGTCCGGCGGCCGCCGGGCGGCCCGATTGCGTCTGCTGCGGCAGCGGCGGCGCAGTCACCGGCGCGGGCAGATTGTAGTAGGCCGTCACGTCGCGCACCGTGGTATAGAATAGATAGCCGAAGACCAGGCCGCCCAGGACGAAACAGGTGAATGCGACCGCCAGCAAAGTTTTGACCAGTGGCGACAGGCCGTCCTGGGGCGGCGTCTGGGGTGAAACGGCCGCGGGCAGAGGCGGCGCTGCGGGTGGAACGGCGGCCCCCATGACGGGAACGTCCTGGGTCACAGTCACCGGGTTGGGTTCGGGGTCAGGGATTTCGGGCGGAACACTCGGCGGCGTCGGGGCCTGGCTCTCAGCGGCAGGCAGATCAACGGGCGCAGGGGACGACGGCTCCGCTTCGGGAAGTGATGAGTTTGTTGAATCCGACAGAGGTTCGAGAGTCACGAACGCGGCCCTCCAACAGCCGCCGACGACAATTATAGCCTTGCCCCATGCCTGGGCAAGTTTGAGAGGGAGCATGGGGGACGAAGCTGGAATGATGACGCCGGACTTATGGCAAAGGTTCCCGCGCGTGGCGTTCGCCGGGCTGCCGACCGCCCTGGAGCCGCTACCACGCTTGAGCAAGATGCTCGGCGGGCCTCGACTGTGGGTCAAGCGCGACGACCTGACCGACCTGGGGGGCGGCAACAAGGTGCGCCCGCTGGAGTACCTGATGGCCGACGCCCTCGCTCACCACGCCCGCGCCGTCGTGACATTCGCCGGCGGGCCGCAGTCGAACCACCTGCGGGCGACGGCGATGGCGGCGCGCAAGCTCGGCCTCGATCCCGTCCTCGTCGTGTTCGCCGACCCGCCCGCCGACCGGCGCCAGGGAAATCTGCTCCTTAACCAACTTTTGGGCGCACGTATGGTATACTTGGGTTGGGCCGGCAAGCCCAACCCGACGCGCGCCATCGAGAGCGCGATCCAGCAGATGCGTCTGCTGGCGGCGGTCTATCCGGGCCTGGCCGGACGGGGACACTATGTTATCCCCGTCGGCGGCTTTGCGCCCCTCGGCGCTGTCGGCTACGCGGCCGCGGCTGCCGAGTTGACCGCCCAGGCCGACGCGGCGGGCATCCACATCGACTATGTCGTTCTGGCCGGTGGAACGGGAACAACGGCGGCCGGGCTGATTGCCGGGTTCCGTACCATTCGCCGCCGGACCCGGGTCATCGCCGTGGACGTGGGGCGGCTGTGGCACAACTTCGCCCCCTCTATCCTGCGCCTGGCCGTCCGTACCTCCGACCTGCTGGGCCGCCCGGCCGCCTTCGGCCCCGCCGACCTGGAACTTCACGAGGGCTACGTTGGCGCGGGCTACAGCCTGCCGAGCCGCGAGGGGCAGGCGGCCATCGAGCTGCTGGCGCGCACCGAGGGGCTGATGCTGGAGCCGGTCTACACCGCCAAAGCGATGGCCGGGCTTCTCGATTTGGTGGCGCGTGGCCGTTTCCAACGCGACGAGAACGTCGTCTTTATTCACACGGGCGGAGCGCCCGCGCTGTACGCCTACGCCGCGCAGTTCTAAATTCGTAACAGGAGCGCGGCGTATCCTTTACTCGTTCTTAACGTATGTCTGACAGAGAATCAGTCACAGCACCGCTGACCTATGCCGTCACCAAGGCGGTCAGCGAACAGCAGATGATCGACCTTCTCCACGACGCCCAGGCGTACCGCGCGGAGGCCTTTGATCGTTTGTATGACATGTACGCGCAGTCGATCTTCCGCTATCTCTATCACCGCGTCGGTGACCGGGAGGTCGCGGAGGACCTGACCGGCGAAGCATTCCTAAGGCTGATGGAGAACATTGGCAATTACAGAATTGGTATCCAGGACCAGAAGGCGATCTTTTCGGGGTGGTTCTTCCGAATTGCCCACAATCTCATGATCGACTACCTGCGACGCCAGACAAAGCATACTGAAATGGTGGTCGAGACGCACCCAACCCCCGACGACAACCCGACAGGAGTCATGGAACAGACGCTCGCGGAGCAGCGGCTCCACGCCGCCCTGGCCCAGCTCACCCAGGACCAGCAGGACGTCATCATCCTGCGCTTCTTCGAGGAGCTGAGCAACGCCGAGGTCGCCGACATCCTGGGGCGAACCGAGGGGGCCATCAAGGCGCTCCAACACCGGGCGCTGGCATCGCTGTATCGCGCGCTGGCAGGGGAAGCATCGGCATGACGGCCTTTGAGACGGCGCTCGAAAACTGCATAGAAGCGATTCATCGCGGCGCGTCCGTCGAGGAGTGCTTGAAGGAGTACCCGCAGTACGCGGAACGCCTCGCGCCTCTACTCTCCGTAGCGGAAGAGCTGTATGCAGCGCCCCGCGCAGCCATGTCACCCGTCGGCCTGTCGGCCCAGCGCGAGCGCATGCACGCGGCCCTGGCCGCGCGGCAGACGACGCCGGTCTATACCAACGGTCACGCCAACGGCCACGCCAATGGGCACGCCAACGGCCACACCAATGGGGTTGTGGGGCCACTCAAGGTCGTCGCGCCAACTGAGGCGCGCTGGTGGCGGAAGGCCCGCCCCTATCGCGTCGCGCTGCTGGCCGCCGCGCTGGCGCTGGCCGTTATCACCGCTTTGAGCGCGGCCATCGTCACGAACGCCAAGAGCTTGCCGTCGGAGACGTTCCGCCCGCTTATTCAGGTGGTGGGCGTGGTGCGCGACCGCATCATGCTCCAGCCGACGGCCACGAGCATTCCCGTCATCATCCCACTTCCGACATCGACGCCGACACAAACACTTACGGCCACGGTCACGACCACGGCCAGCCCGTCGGCGACGAGCACCCCCGTGCCGCCGACGGCGACTCCCCTGCCGCCCACGGCCACCCCCGTGCCGCCGACGGCGACCTCCGTCCCGCCCACGGCCACGCTCGCGCCGACCGACGAGCCAACGCCGGAGCCGCGTTCCGACCGCCCCGCCGCGCCCCCGCCGTCAGATCAGCCAACGTCGGATCAGCCGCCGTCGGGTCGGTCGCCGTCGGATTCGCCGACGCAAGCCCCGCCGGCCTCCGGTTCACAAGCGCCCGTCGTCCCACTGCCACCGGCCCAGCCGACCCAGCCGCCGCGTCCGGCGCAACCCACCCAGGCCCCGCCGGCGACGTCAGCGCCAGCCGACGAGCCGCAGCCCACGGAGCCGCCGAAGCCCGCGCCCGCGACGCCGAAGCCGGAGGCCACGCGGCCGTCGCAGCCGCAGCCGCGCGGGACGGCAGTCGAGGTGCCGAAGCCGACGGAGCCACCGAAGGCCACGGAGCCACCGAAGCCGACGGAGCCGCCGAAAGACCCTCCCGCGCCAACCAGGCCGCCTCAGCCCACGGCGCGCATCCAGCCGCCCAAGTCGAAGTAGTCGGTCGACTGTGGCGGCAGGCGCCGTCACACGACATGGACGCCCCAGCGTGAACGACATGCTAAATGCGCGGGGTGAGGCGTACCGACTGCTGGCGCGGCTGTGGCTGGCCGAGATCGACGCGCCCCTCGCGGATGCCCTGCGCACCTTACCCGGTTTCGCCGAGCACATCCCCCATGAGATCGACGCCGCCTGGCTCGACGACATGGCGGCGGAGTACGGGCGGCTCCTGGCGCAGAACGTCTACCCCTACGAGTCAATGTTCGTCGGCGACGACCTCATGCTCAACACCGACATCACCCGCCGCGTCGAAAGCCTCTATCGCCTGACCCCTTTCGCCCCCGATACCGCCCGCGTCGCCGCGCCCGACCACCTGGGCGTCGAGCTGCGGTTCATGGCCGAGCTGATCGCCGCCGAGGCCGCCGGCCGCGCCCCCGACCACGCTCGTCGCCTCCAGGCGCGCTGCCTGGGCGAGCACCTGGCGCACTGGGCGCCCATCTGCGCCTTGACCGTCGCCCGCCTCGCTCCCCACCCCATTTACCGCGCGCTCGCCCAGCTCACGTGGGAGCTTGTGCTGGCGGACGCGGCCCTCACCCCATCGGCTAAGACCCTCACCCAACCTCTCCCAGAGGGAGAGGAGTCAGAGAGCCAGGAACCCTCTCCCTTTGGGAGAGGGCAGGGTGAGGGTCTAGACGCGGGGGGAGAGGAGCCGGAGAGCCTGGGCCAGGTGGCGCGGGCGCTACTCACGCCGGCCCGCGTCGGCGTGTTCCTGTGCCGCGACGACATGCGGCGCATCGGGCGGGCGCTCGGCCTGCCGACACCCCTGGGCGACCGCTTTGCCATGCTGCGCGCCCTGTTCGAGGCCGCCGCCCAGTTCGACCTGCTGCCCGCCCTCCTCGACGCCCTCGACGCCCTCTGGCGCGCCGCCGACGCCGAAATCGTCGCGCTCATGGCCGACGCCCCGGCCTGGCAGCCCTACGGCCAGCCGTGGCGGGCGCACCTGGCATCAGGTCAGGCGTTATTGGCGGGGATACGTGAGAGTCTGTAAGCGGGGTTGGGGAGGAGGAACCACGGAATACACGGAACACACGGAAAGGAGAGAAGAACAAATGAGAAGATGAAAGACAGGCAGGAACTTTGAGTCATCCTCTTATCTTTTCTCCCCCTCTCTTCTTCCGTGTCTTCCGTGCCTTCCGTGGTTCCATATCTTAGCAGCACCGGCCGCCCGAGTCACAGCACGATGCGCTCGATTTCGACCTTTGGGTAGTGGCCGAAGTTGACCAGCAGCGCCAGTTCCAGGCCGGTCGCCTTCAGGTAGTTGAACGCCTGGGCGCGATGCTCGTTGGTGAGTTCCTTAACCGCCTTAATCTCCACGATGATGCACTCGAAGCAGATAAAGTCCGGGCGATACGTCTGGCGCAATGGCTCGCCCTTGTAGTGTAAGAGCAGCTCTGGCTGAGCCACAAACGGGACTCCGTGCTCCACCAACTCCCGCGCCAGGCACTCCTGGTACACGGCCTCCAAAAAGCCACTCCCCATCTCACGGTACACCTCGAACACTGCGCCCCGGATAGGATAAGTCTTGTCGGCGAGCTTTAGCCCCGTCATCTCTGACCCGTCTTCTTTCCGTGTCTTCAATGTATTCCGTGGTTCCATCTCTGGGGCCAGTGCAACTGCGGTCTCTAGCTACAGATACTCGGTGCGCTTTTGGTGGCGGAGTTCGTCGACGATCTTCTTTACGTCCTGGGATCGGCTGCGGGGCAGGATGAGCAGGACGTCGTCGGCGTCCACGATGACCATGTCCTCGACGCCGACCACGGCGACGAGCTTGTTCGGGCTGTAGATGAGGTTGTTGCGCGAGTCGACGCCGACGTACTCCCCCTCGATGACGTTGTCCCACGAGTCGGAGGGCAGGATGTCGAACACGGCGGCCCAGCTGCCCACGTCGCTCCAGCCGATGTCGGTCGGGATGACGCACACGTCCTCCGCCTTCTCGATGATGGCGTAGTCAATCGTCTCGTTCTTGATGCCGGGCCAGGCGTCCTCGAGCACGTAGTCCTGGGTGCGCGTCCCCCAGGCATCGGCGATGCGTTCCAGGCGGGCGGCGGTGTCGGGGATGAAGCGATGCATGGCGTCGTGAATGGTCGCCACGCTCCACACGAACATGCCGCTGTTCCAGTAGTAGTTGCTCGCCGCCAGGAACTGCTCGGCCACTTCCGGTGTCGGCTTTTCCTTGAACGACCGCACGCGCTGCGTCATCCCGCCGTTGATGTGGCCCGTGTCCGCCTCGATGTAGCCGTAGCCGGTGTTCGGCTCCTGCGGCGTGATGCCCAGCAGGATGACACGGCCCGGACACGCATTCCCGGCGGCAGCAAGGAGGATCTCGCGGAAGCGCTCCTGGTTGCGGATCAGGTGGTCCGCCGTTAGGCAGGCGAGGGTGGCGTTCGGGTTGCGGCGGGCAATGATCTCCGCCGCGAGGCCGATGGCCGGCGCGGTGCCCCGGCCCTCCGGCTCGCCCAGGATGTTGTCGATGGGGATTTCCGGCAGCTCAGCCGTGACCGCTTCTAGCCACTTCTGGCCGGTGATGACCAGCACGCGTTCCGCCGGGATAATGGGCTGGATGCGCAGAAAAGCCTCGCGCAAAAGGCTGTGGGCAGTGCCAATGTTGAGGAACTGCTTCGGCTGGCCCTGTCGGCTGCGCGGCCACAGTCGCGTCCCGCCGCCACCGGCCATGATAAGAGCGTAGAGATTGTCCATAACTATCACTTCCCTTGAGCGAGCCGTCCGCCAGCGCGTCGCTGTACGCTGAGCGTTCGGCGCTCAACCGCCTCATCGCGGCGATGCTTATTCGATTCGGTAGGGCGCGGGTGTCTCCCGCGCCACGACGTAGTTCATCCCGCCCACCTGCCGCACCAACCCCTTGACCTCTAACAGCGCCAGCGTCGCCGAGACCACGGGCATCGGCAGGTCGGCAGCGCGGCGCAGGTCGTCGATGTGGACCGGGTCAGCGGACAGGAAGCCGATGAGGGCGCGCTCCGTCTCATCCTCCGGCAAGGCCAGCTGCACCGTGCGCTGCTCGACCACCGTGCGCAGGTTTAGCTCCTCGACGATGTCGCGCACGCCCGTCACGAGCTTGGCCCCATTCTGGACCAGCCGATTCGTGCCCGCCGATTTTGCGTCGGTGATGCGGCCCGGCACGGCGAACACGTCGCGTCCTTGCTCCGCCGCCATGCGCGCTGTGATGAGCGCCCCGCTGCTCTCCCCGGCCTCAGTAACGAGGACGCCCAGGGCCAGGCCGCTCACGATGCGGTTGCGGGCCGGGAAGTGGTGCGCGTCGGGGCGCGTGCCCAGGGGATGCTCGGAAATGAGCGCGCCCTGGCCGGCGATTTGCGCGGCCAGGGCTGTGTTCGACGCCGGATAAACGATGTCGAGGCCGCAGCCGAGGACGGCGACCGTGCGACCGCCTGCCCCAAGCGCGGCGTGGTGCGCGACAGTGTCGATGCCGACGGCCAGGCCGCTGACGACGGTGACATTGTGCTGGGCCAGCTCGGCGCTCAGCCGCTCGGTGATCAGGCGGCCATACGCCGTCGCGCTGCGTGTCCCGACGACGGCCACGGCGAACTCGTCTTCCTGCTTCAGTGTGCCCTTGACGTACAGCAAGGGCGGCGCGCCGGTAATCTGCCGCAGCAGCGGCGGGTAGTCCGGGCTGTCGAGGGTCAGCAGGGTGATGCCAGCCCGCTCGACGCGGTCTAGCTCCGCGTCCAGGTCCACGTGCGCCCGCAGGCGCGTGACGCCCTCGGCCAGCCGACCATCCAGCCCGGCGGCGCGCAGGGACTCCACGTCGGCGTGCCACGCCGTGCCCAGGTCACCGAAGTAGTCCTGGAGCGCGCGCAGCCGCACCGGGCCGATGCCGCTGACCCGGTTGAACCCGATCCAGTAGCGCAGGTCGTCGTCCACGCTGCCCCCGCTACGACTCGTCCAGCAGGGCGCGGTAGCGCGACGACTGGGCGTGGCACAGGGCAATCGCCAGGGCGTCGGCCGCGTCGTCGGGGCGGGGGATGTCGTCCAGCCCGAGGAGCATGCGCACCATCTGCTGCATCTGGTCCTTGGTCGCCTTCCCGTAGCCGACGATGGCCTGCTTGACCTCCATTGGCCGATACTCGTGAATGGCGATGCCCTCGTTCGCGGCCGCCAGCAGGACGACGCCCCGGGCGTGGCCGACGGCGAGGGCCGTCGTAACGTTCTTGCTGAAGAAGAGCTGCTCGACCGCGAGCGCCTCCGGCTTGTAGCGGCGGATGATCTCGTCCAGCCGCCAGTACACGGTATGCAGGCGCTCGGCCAGCGGCGTTCCCGCCTCGGTCGTTACCGCGCCGTAGTCTACGAGAGCCACGTTGTCGCCGTCGGTATCGATCATTCCCCAGCCGCAGATGGCTGTGCCGGGGTCAACGCCCATCACCCGCACTAGCGCGCCTCGAGCTTCTCGTACATCTCGTCCGACACTTCGAGGTTGCTGTACACGTTCTGCACGTCGTCCAGGTCCTCCAACGCCTCGATGAGCGCCATGACCTGGAGCGTGTTGGTCTCGTCCAGCGGGACGTTCATCTTTGGGATGCGCGACAACTCAGCCGACTTGACGGTGATCTTATTCTTGATGAGGCCCTCGCGCACCGCCTGGAGGTTCTCCGGCGGCGTCAGGATCTCCAGCCCGTCCTCCACCGGCAGCACGTCGTCCGCGCCCAGGTCAATCGCCATCAGGCCTAGCTCATCCGGGTCGGCCTTGCCCGGGTCCACGGTAATGACGCCCTTCTGCTCGAACTGCCACGCGACCGAGCCGCCCTCCGCCAGCGAGCCGCCGCGCTTGCTGAGCGTGTGGCGCAGCTCAGAGACCGTGCGGTTGCGGTTGTCGGTCAGCGTCTCGATGAGGATGGCGACGCCGTGCGGCCCGTAGCCCTCGTACAGCACCTCGTCGAAGTTCTCAGCCGCGCCCGCGCCAGCGGCCCGCTCGATGGCGCGCTCGATGCTGTCCTTCGGCATGTTGACCGCGCGGGCGCGGTCGATGGCGAGGCGCAGCGAGAAGTTGGCGTCCGGGTTGGAGCCGCCGTGTCGCACCGCCGTCTGAATCTCGCGCGCCGCCTTGGTGAACACAGCACCGCGCTTTGCGTCCTGAGCGCCTTTCTGACGCTTAATTTGTGCCCAATGGGAATGACCAGACATATCTATCCTCCGATTCGGAGTTCATTTATCCTTTAAGGTTGTACGGCTTATTATAGCATGACGCCGACGAAATTGACGAACGAGCGTTTGCCGAACCTCCGTGACCCTGCTACAATGTCATTTGCCGTCTGAGGTAGGGGAGGGGATGCCATGGTGTGCGTGGACAACACAGTCACCGACCTGGTTGCGGGTTACGACCGCATCGTCGCGGGCGAGAAGAAGGTCGCCGAACGCGCCGCCTTCCGACGCAAGGCGGCGCAGCAGCAGCAGGAACAGCGCGCCCAGGCCGCCAGGGCGGCCTGGGAGGCCCGCCGCCGTCGGCTCACGCCGCTGATCGTCCTTAGCGCCGCCGCCGTCGTAGGACTAGCCGCCCTGGTCGCCCTGGCCGGGCTGTTCCTCGTCCCGCTGTGGCTTGTCCCCCCCGACTCGCCGCGCCTCGCCGAAATTTACGGCCTCATCGTCGTGGCATTGCTCATCATCAGCGTCGTCGTCGTCGCACTGGCCGCCGGCGCGTGGCTGTGGTTGGTCGGTCGTCGGCCGCCCGTGTCACTCGCGCCGCCCTCGCCGCCCCCTCAACCCTTGCTGCCGCGCTGGCGCGCGGCGATGAGCGACACTCTCCCGCCGCCGGAAACGGTCGTGCGTGACGATGACCCCTGGACGTGGGGCTACCCCGGCGAGTACGAGTTGGTCACGCGCCTTGCCGCGCTCCCGACCATTGACGCCTTCCCGCCCTACATCCTCTATAGCCTGCGCCCCGGTCGCGGCGACGACCTGGACGCGGTCGTCGTCGGCCAGCGCGGCATTTGCCTGTTCGAGGTCAAGTACTGGTCGGGCCGCGTGACTTGGCGCGGCGGCCGCTGGGAACACATGGACATCGACAAGTACACCGGCGTCGAGACGCCCAACGTTCACAAGCAGTGGCCGGACGAGCAGTGGCTACGCATGGCCGACGAGATTCGGTTCACCCTGAACCGGCGTGCGCCGAGCCTGATGGCGCGTTACTCCCGCCTGGGCGAAGTCCAGGGCGGCATCGTTTTTGCCCATCCTGGGGCCACTCTTCAAATCGGCTCCGGCATCGCTGTTTTCACAGGCCGCATCGACGATTGGCTGGTCTTCTACCAACAGGTGCGCGGTCTCGTGTCGCTGGACGAGCGCACGGCGCTGGAGGTTGTCGAAGCGCTGCTGGCGCGGCACAACCAGGTGGTCGGTCAGGCGGCGGGCGCGACGCCCCGCCGCCGGTCGATGCTGGCCGAAGCCGACCGCCTCATTACCAGCGCGTGAAGCCCATCTGTCAACGGATGGGGGAACGGATAAACGAATAGCCTTACTTCGTGAAGATATCTTGTCTATTGGTGATTATCCGTTTATCCGTTCGCATCCGTTGACAGCCAGGGTCTAAACTCTAAGCGGAGCGAGGGGTGACACCAATTTTCACTCGCCTAGCCAAGTTGCCCAAATTCTCCTTCGAGAATCTTGACACCCGAAGTGTGCCGCGTTATAATATTTCCTAACAAGCGTTAGTTTGGAGATGGCGGTGAGCGAGACACAGCGGGTCGAACAAATCTACGCGGCGGCGGCGCACCTGTTCAGCCGCTACGGCTACCACGGGACGACGATCCGCCAGATGGCGCGGGAGTTGGACCTCCAGGGCGGCTCGCTGTACGCCCACATCAGCGCCAAGGAAGACGTGCTGTGGGGCATCGTGGACCACGCCGCGAGCCAGTTCCTCGACGCCCTCGCCCCCATCGCTGTCAGCGACCTGCCGCCGGCTGAGAAGCTCCGCGCTGCCCTCCAGGCCCACATCCGCGTCGTGACCGACAACCTGGACGCGGCGACGGTGTACTTCCAGGACTGGAAGTTCCTGGGCGATGAGCGGCGCGACGCCATTCGTGTCAAGCGCGACACGTACGAGGGCTACTTCCGCCAGATCGTCGCCGAGGGTGTGGCGAGCGGGGCGTTCCGCCCGGTGGACGAGAAGTTTGCCACTTTGCTGGTGTTGTCCGTCGGCAACTGGCTCTATCAGTGGTATCGGCCTGCGGGGCCGCTGCCGCCGGACGCCGTCGCCGCCGAGTTCGTGTCGATGATCCTGGCCGGGGTGTCCGCCGACCCCAACGCCGTCGTCTATGGGCGGGCGCGCCCTGCGCTTAACGGGCACAGACATTGAATCGATAGTCCACATAGATCATGGGAGGTTGGGACATGACCGACGAAGAGCGTCTGCAACAGTTCGAGGCCCGCATCGCCGCCGGTGACAAAATCGAGCCGGGGGACTGGATGCCGGAGCTGTACAAGAAGCAGCTCATCCGCCTCATCCACCAGCACGCCAACAGCGAGATCATGGGCGCGCTGCCCGAAGGCACCTGGATCCCCTACGCGCCGAACTTCAAGCGCAAGCTCGCCCTCATGGCGAAGGTGCAGGACGAAGTCGGCCACGGCCAGCTCTTGTACCGCGCCGCTGAGACCCTCGGCAAGACGCGCGAGCAGATGACCGAGGAGCTGCTGTCGGGCAAGTCCAAGTACTCCAACGTCTTCAACTACCCGTGCGAGACGTGGGCCGACATCGGCATCATCGGCTGGCTCGTGGACGGCGCAGCGGTCATCAACCAGACGCTCATGTCGGAAGGCTCCTACGGCCCGTACTCGCGGGCGCTCAAGCGCATCTGCCTGGAAGAGTCGTTCCACATCAAGCAGGGCTACGACATCGTCATCACCCTGATGAGCGGCACGCGCGCCCAGCAGGCGATGGTGCAGGACGCCCTCAACCGCTGGTGGTGGCCCATCATCATGTTCTTCGGCCCGCACGACAAGGACTCCGTCCACACCGAGACGCTGATGCGCTGGGGCGTCAAGCCCAAGAGCAACGACGAGCAGCGCCAGGAGTTCCTCAGCAAGTTCCTGCCGAAGATCTGGGAGCTGGGCCTGACCGTGCCCGACCCCGAAATTCGTATCGACGAGACTGGCTTCGTCCACTTCACCGACCCCGACTGGAACGAGTTCTACGCCGTCATCAACGGCGGCGGCCCGATGGGCCCGGAGCGCCTGGCCGTGCGCCGCCTCTCCTACCAGGAGACGGTGTGGGTGCGGCGGGCGGTCGAGGGCAAGCGCGTTGGTCCCGTGCCGCAGATGGCATAAGGAGACACCATGAAGGAGTGGCAGTTCAACCCGTACCACCAGCGCATCGACGAGGCGATGGAGACGACACAGACGCCGCCGCCCGCCGACACGGAGTGGGAGTTGTGGGAGGTGTTCCAGCAGGTGCGCCGGGGTGAGCATCACCAGCACGTCGGCGCGGTCCACGCGCCCGACCCGGAGATGGCGCTCGTCCTGGCGAAAGAGAACTTCGTGCGCCGCGGACAGGCCGTGAACCTGTGGGTCGTGCCGTCGAGCTGCATCTACGCCACGTCGTACGAGGACTCCGACATTTTCCAGCAGGGTTCGGACAAGAGCTACCGCGAGGTGTGGGGCTACCGCGGCTTCCGCCAGAGCCGCGTCGCCAAGATTAAAGACGGTGGAAAGGACGGCGAGGGATGAGCGCGACACCCCCACTCGACGATGCCGTGAAGGCGGCCCTGGTGGACTACATCCTCGCCCTGGCCGACGATGAGACGGTCATCGGCCACCGCGAGTCGGAGTGGACCGGCCTCGGCCCGATTCTGGAGGAGGACATCGCCTTCTCCTCCATCGCCCAGGACGAGCTAGGCCACGCCCTGACGTACTACACGCTGCTGGAGGGGCTGGGCCAGGGCAACCCGGATGATCTGGCGTTCCTACGCCCGGCCGACGACTACCGCAGCGCCCAGCTGTGCGAGCTGCCGCGCGGTGACTATGCCTTCAGCCTGGTGCGCGGCTACCTGTACGACCTGGCCGAAGCCGTGCGCCTCGAAGGGCTGGCCGCCTCGACCTACGCGCCGCTGGCCGCTGCGGCTCAGAAACTGCGCCCCGAGGAGAAGTACCACCTGATGCACGGACGCACCTGGATCCAGCGCCTGGCCCTCGGCAGCGAGGAGGCCCACGGCCACATCCAGGCGGCGCTGAACGAGGTCTACCCGGCTGCGGCGGGTTTGTTCGAGCCGACGCAGGGCGAGGAACTGCTGGTGGCGGCGGGCATCGTGCCGGCGTCGGCCGATGTGCGCGTCCGCTGGGAGTCGCTGGCCGCGCCGTTCCTGGCCGACCTCGGCCTGTCGGTTCCGCGCGGCACGAGCGACCTGGGCGGCCGCTACAAGCAGCACACCGAGCACCTGCCGCAGATGCTCGAAGCGATGCAGGCGCTGCGCCGCGAAGACCCGACGGCGGTGTGGTAGTCCCTCACCCCTAGTTCCTCACCCCCAGCCCCTCTCCCATTTTGGGAGAGGGGAGCCAGAGGGGTCAGGAAAGTCTCAGGAGGAAGGAAAAGCGCGCAGCGGGGAAGGACAACCCTTCTCCGCTGCGCGCTTTTCATCAGCGCAGCATGTAGTGGCGACTTCCAGTCGCGCTTCATCCCCCGACCGTGCCTCAGTCTTAGCGGCAGTAATCGCCCACCGGATGTTGGCCGCGCTATCGCGCGGACGCCAGGCTGAAGCTCTGGCGCTAAGGGGGCGAAGTCCTGCGGACTGCTAACGGCTGTCCTCAGAAGAGGAATACAGCACCTGGGGCCGAAACGTGTCGTTGTCCACGGCATCAAGGAAGTGACGCACCAGCCGACAACGTTACGGTCGGTTGTCGCAGGAGCTCTTATGGTCGCGTGTTCAGTGGGGATGGGAGCGCCTGGCGGGACGACCTCCCGGCTGACAGGTTACTTTCGCAGTTCCGCGTGTGAAGGCTTCAGCGGGCAATGATGATGCTAGGCCCACACCAGCCTGCTTCGAGCAGGCTTCTCCGTATCAGCCGCCGCAATTCCATTCGGCGGTCTCGGCTGACGATGACGCCGCGAACTGCGGCCAACAGGGTTGACAACGGCCACCACACGCGGCCCAGATGCCTCGTGCCTCGGCATGACAGCGGAGGTGTTCTTGCTTGCGCCCGCTATGCCACCCGCCCCGAGTCAGGCTCATCGAGCAAGCGCTGAACGAGGTCTGCTAGCGGCAGGGTGCGGCCCGTCTCCCACATCTCGGTGAAGGCAGTTTCGCCCAGGCGCTCCCGGACGGCCGCCACGACACGCGTGTGTCGCTCGCGGCTAACGGGCCACACCGCCGCGCCGATGGATTCGCGCAGAGCGTCTGCCGCGCCGAGCAGTTGGGCGGCCTGCGCCACACCCTCCCCTTCCTTGCCAGACGCGCTTGCCAACTCCGCGAAGGCGTCAAGGGAGTCGGCGATGCCGCGCCCATCGCCCAGGTTACGCCGCAGCGTCACGCTCTCGCGGAACAGGGACGCCGCTGCGGTCGCGTCGAGGCGGCCCGACCCCAGGCCCACCCGGCCCAGGCCGGCCAGCGCCTCGGCGAGCGCCGCCCGTTCACCGACCGAGCGCGCGACATTCGCCGCCCGCGTGTAATAGGCCCACGCCTCGTCCGGGTGCGTCTGGGCTATCAGGCTGCCCAGGGCGTTCAATGTCACCGCCACGTCGCGCCGCGCCCCCAGCTCCTCTAAAGCAGCCAGGCTCTCGCCCAGGAGCGCCCGTCCCGCATCCACGCTGCCCTCGGCCGCTGCAATCAGCCCCAGGTTCGCGCGCGCCAGGGCCGTCGCGTGCTTGTCGCCCAGCTCATCCGCCATCTGAAACCCCTGTTGGCAGAGGGAGCGCGCCGAGGGCAGGTCGTTTTGATAGTAGGCGATGAGGCCGAGGCCGAACAGCGCCCAGGCCACGATTTGCGGGTTGCCGACCACTTTGCCGTGCCCCAGGGCGTCCTGATAGAAGCGGCTTGCATCCTGATAGCGCCCCTGGGCGACGGCGACTTCACCGAGGCTGTGCAACGCGATCCCCATGCCGCCCCGGTCTTGCCGCTCTTGCAAGAGGGCCAGGCTCTCGCGGAATTTCGCATCGGCAGAGGGGTAGTCGCCCTGGGCAAAGGCGATGGTTCCCAGGCGGTGCAGCGCGCGACCGATGCCGCCAGGATCGCCGATCTCGCGGTAGATTGCCAGGGCTTCCTCTTGAAATCTCCGCGCCGCCGCATAGTCCGCCTGCTCAGCGGCGAAGCTGCCCACGGCGAGCAAAGCCCACGCGCGCTGGCTCGTTCGCGCCGCCGTTCGCGCCAGCAGGCTCTCCAGGCGGGCGCGGCCCTCCGCCCAATAGCCCCTGAAGTACCAGAAGCGCCACAACGCCGAGGCCATCTTCAGGCCATCCTCGATAGTGGGGCGGTCAGCGGCCTCCGCGTACCAGTCGAGGGCGAGACGCAGGTTGTCGCGGTCGGAGTCGAGGCGGTCGAGCCAGACCACCGCCTGCCCCTGGTCGATGCGCATCCCGCCTTCTTCGGCGAGACGCTGGTAGAACGCCGCGTGCGCCTGGCGGGCTGCCGCGACCTCGCCCGCCTCGACCAGCCGGACCTGGCCGTACTCGCGAATGGTCTCGAGCATCATGAAGCGCAGGTCCGCCTCGCCGCTCTCCGCCTGCCCGTCTTCACGGTCGAGGCTGGCGCGGATGCGACGCACCAGGCTCTTGTCCACCAGGGACGCCACGCCGTCCAGCGTATCCATGTCCATTGGGCCGACACCTTCGCACACCGCTTCGGCCGCGTCGAGGGTGAATCCGCCGTTGAACACCGAGAGGCGACGGAAGATGATGCGCTCGTCCTCGCCCAACAGGTCGTGACTCCAGGCGATGGTGTTGCGGATCGTCTGCTGACGCGCGGGCAGGTCGCGCGGGCCGCTAGTCAGAGTCTTGAGGCGGCTGCTCAGCCGGGTCAGGAGCGTCTCCGGCGCCAGCAGCTTGATGCGCGCCGCTGCCAGCTCAATCGCCAGCGGCAGACCGTCAAGCCGGACGGAAATCTCGGCCACCGCGCGACGATTCTCCGCCGTCAACGTGAAATCCTCCTCGATGGCCTGGGCGCGCTCGACGAAGAGGCGGACGGCGTCGTCGTCGAGCATGTGGTCGAGGGGGGGCAATTGGGCCAGGTCGGGCACGCGCAGCGGGGGAATCTCGAACTCGCGCTCGCCGCGCACGCGCAGCAAGGCGCGGCTCGTCACCAACGCGCTCACGCCCGGACACGCGCTCAGCAGATTGGTCAGGCGCGGGGCGGCGGGGAGCAGCTGCTCGAAATTGTCGAGGATAAGGAGCATGCGCTTGTCCCGCAGGGTCTCCCGCAAAGTATCGATGAGCGGGCGCGTGCCTTCCTCGCGCAACCCCAACGTGCTGCTAATCGTGGAGAGGACCAGGCCTGGGTCGCTGATGGGCGCGAGGGGGACGAAGTAAACGCCGTGCTCGAAGGCGTCGATCAGGTCCGCGCCGACCTGGAGGGCGACGCGAGTCTTGCCGGTTCCGCCTGGCCCGACCAGCGTCACGAGGCGAACGTCGTCCCGCAACAAAAGCTTTTCGATTGCCGCTGTCTCGCGCTCGCGCCCAATGAGGGTGGTGAGTTGAGCGGGAAGGTTGTTCGGGCGCGCATCCAGCGTTCTGAGGGGGGGGAACTCGGCCGGCAGGCCGGGCATGATGACCTGGTAGATGTGCTCCGGCGCGCTCAAGTCCCGCAGGCGGCGTAAACCCAGGTCGCGCAGTTCCAGGCTACTCTGCCCGTCGGGCGCGAGCAGATCGTATACCGCCTGGGACAGCACCACCTGACCGCCGTGGGCGGCATCCATCAGCCGCGCCGACCGATTCACGACCGGGCCGAGGTAATCACCGTCGTGAACCTCCACGTCGCCCGCGTGCAGTCCGGCGCGGACCCGGATACCCCTGGCGCGTCCCCTAGCGTCCGGCCCGCCCAGCGACGCGGGCCATGCCTCAGCGTACAGGCGGCGCTGCAAATCGACGACGGCGGCGAGGGCATCGGCGGCCGAGGCGAACGCCGCGCAGAACTCGTCGCCGACGGTCTTGAAAACGTAGCCGTGATGGGCCTCGATGGCGTCGCGGACGATGCTATCGTGACGAGCCAGGGCTGCCCGCATCTCCATCGGGCTGCGCTCCCAAAGCTGGGTGCTGCCCTCGATGTCGGTGAACAGAAGCGTGATCTTGCCGGATGGGGGGACGGTCATAGTCCTTAGATCAGGCCCGGCCCGATGGAGAGGCCGCAGATCTCGAACCGCCGGGCCTGTGCTCATGACTCACGATCGTCGCGGTCCTTGCGCTTCGGCGGCCGGTCCTCGCGTGGACGATCCTCGCGCGGTCGGTCCCCATACGGCCGCCCGCCACCCCGCCCCCGGTCATCCCGCCCACGGTCATCTCGCGAACGCTCACCATACGGGCGGCCGCCGCTCCCGCCGCGGCCCTCGCGCCCCCGGTCGTCGCGGGAACGCTCGCCGTAGGGACGACCGCCGCCCCGGCCCCGGTCATCGCGCCCCCGGTCGTCGCGCGAACGCTCGCCATACGGGCGACCGCCGCCCCGGCCCCGGTCATCGCGCCCCCGGTCATCCCGCGAACGCTCACCGTAGGGCCGCCCGCCGCGGCCCCGGTCGTCCCGCCCCCGGTCGTCGCGCGGCCGGTCGCCGTAGGGCCGTCCGCCGCGCCCGCCACCCCCGCCGCGCGGCGCGCCCCGCCGGTCATAGGGTCTGTCCCGGAAATAGCGTTCCTCCTCGGCGTCCCGCTCCGCCCGCGCTGGCCGCTCTTCTTCCGCGTCGTCCGGCCGCATCCGCACCGTCGAGCCGGGGCGGCGCTTCTCGCGTGGCGCGTCGGTCGGCCGGTGGCCGCCCCACGACAGCGGCGCTGTCTCTTCCGTCGTCTCGCCTTCGCCGGCCGAGACCGCGGCCGGCGTGCCTTCTTCCGCTGCGCTCGCCTCAGCCGACGCGCCTTCCTCCACTGTCTCAGCGACGCGCTCCGGGATGAACCACCGGCCTGTCGCCCGCGCGACTGGGCGCGGCGGGTCAATCACCGTGCCGCCCATCGGGTTTTCGAGCGTGCGGGCGGCGCGGATGACCTTGTGGGCGACGAACTCGATGGTCAGGGTCTTGCGCGCCGTGTCCACGACGCGCCCCCGCGCCTCGATGTAGTCGCCGACGCGCAGCGGCCCCAGCACGTCGAAGGCGGTATATCCCCGCAGCTGCCCCTCATCCCCGACCTCGCGGATCGCCAGCTCGGTGGCGACATCGTTGAACAGCTCCAGCAGGCGAATAGGGTCCACCTGCCCGGTGTCGGAGCGGGCGTCGCGGACAGATAGGCGGACGCGGATCAAGGCTTGCGGGGGCATACGATGTCTCCTCTACCGTTGTTGCGGGATCGGCTCGCCGTACAGTTCGCGCTTCAGAATCTTGCCGGTGGCGGTCATGGGCAGGGTCGGGCGGAACTCCACCGAGCGCGGGTACTTGTACGCGGCGAGGCGCTCCTTGCTCCAGTTGATCAGGTCGGCCTCGGTGGCCGTCTTCCCTTCCTTCAGCACGACGAATGCCTTCACCTCTTCGCCCATCACCGCATCCGGCACGCCGACAACCGCGGCCAGGGAAACCGAGGGATGCTCCATCAGCACTTCCTCGATCTCGCGCGGGTAGACGTTGAAGCCGCCGCGAATAATCATGTCCTTGACGCGGTCGACGATGTAGAAGTAGCCATCCTCGTCCATGCGGGCGATGTCGCCAGTGTGGAACCAGCCGCCGCGAAACGCTTCCTCGTTGGCCTCGGGCTTCTTGTAGTAGCCCTTCATCACGTTGTGGCCGCGAACGATGATCTCGCCCAGCTCGCCGACCGGCGCCTCTTCCATCTTCTCGTTGACGCACTTCATCTCCGTGCCCCACAGCGCGATGCCGATGGAGCCGGGCTTGCGCGGGCGTTCCAGGACGTTGAAGCTGGCGACCGGCGACGTCTCCGACAGGCCGTAGCCCTCCAGGATCGGCACGTCGAAGCGGGCCTCGAAACCGCGCAGTACTTCCAGGGGCAGCGCCGAGCCGCCGGAGACGCAGATGCGCAGGGCGCCGGTAATCTTCTTGAGGTCGTACTTGTCGGCCTCCGGGTAGTTCAGCAGCGCCCAGTACATCGTCGGAACGCCGGCGAACACGGTGACGTTGTCGCGCTGCATGATGCCGAGCGCCGCGCCGGGATCGAAGCGCGGCAGGAGGGTCATCGTGCCGGCGACGGAGAAGATGGCGTTCATGACGCACGACTGCCCGAAGGAGTGGAACAGGGGCAGCGCCGCCAGGCTCACATCATCTTTCGTGCCATAGATGAGGAAGCGCGCGGTGTAGAGGGCGTTGAAGAACATGTTGAAGTGGCTCAGCTCCGCGCCCTTGGGCTTGCCCGTCGTTCCCGAGGTGTACAGGATGACCGCCGTATCGTCGGCCATCGTCTGCACCGTGTCGAACACGGGCGCCGCGGCGGCCATGACGCGGCCAAACGTCGTGACGCCGTCGGCCTGAACGAGGGGCGGCGCGGCCATGTCGGCGCTGCACACGACCAGGTTCGGGCACGTCTTCGCCGCCTGCCACCCCTTGAACGCCTCGTCGAAGAAGCCGTCGAAGACGACGAACGCCTTCGCCTCGGAGTCGGCCAGGTAGTATTCGACCTCGCGGGACTTGAACAGCACGTTCATCGGGACGACGACGCCGCCCGCCTTGAGGATGCCGTAGTAGGCGATGGGGAAGAAGGGGACGTTGGGCAGCATCACGCAGACCTTGTCGCCGCGTTCCACCCCCAGCGCCCGCAGCGCGTTGGCGAACTTATTCGCCATGGCATTGAATTGGGTATAGGTCATTTTGGAGTCGTTGAAAATGACCGCCAGGCCGTCGGGATTCGTTTTGACGCTTGAATCGACAAGCGTCGCCAGATTGAGCATCATTGCCTCCTATCGGCGTCATGGTCGATGTGGGGACGTGTAAAGGGGTTTCTCACATCATAGCATAGATATGGCCGACCGGCAAGAGCCGAACTTGGCAGAAAACGGCTGTCCTCGTTATAATAGGCGGAACTCTAGAGGGCAGGTTGGATGACGTGTGAGAAGTGCGGCGCGGAGATGAGCGCCGACCAGACAATTTGCTCGCAGTGCGGCGACGAGCGCGCAGTATCCCCCCGACGACGGGAGGGTTGGTCGTGGGCCGTCGGAGCCGTTCTGCTGGGGCTAGTCCTGCTCATCCTCATCGCCGGCCTGGGCTGGCTTGGCTATCGTCAAGGTCTTGCCCTGCGCGCCGAGCGCGAGCGCCAGGCGGCGGCCATGTACGTCGCCCGCGCCGATGCCCTGACGGCTGCCGGCGCGCCCGACCTGGCCGAGCAGGAACTCATCGAGGCCCTGCGCCTCGCGCCCGACTACCCCGAGGCCCAGCAGCGCCTCAGTAATCTCGGCCGCGAGCTAAACAACCTCGAAACCCTACCGCCGCTGCCCGACGTTCCCACGCCGGTTCCCACCCCGACCCCCTCGCCTGCCGACATCCTCGCCGACGCCGACCGCGCCCTGGCCGTCGAGAACTGGAGCGACGCCATTGCCCGCCTCCAGGCTGTTCGCGCCGCCGCCCCGACCTTCGAAGCCGACGGCGTCAAGCAGCGCCTTGGCCGCGCCTACCTGGCCGACGGCGAGCGCCTCGTCACCCAGAACAAGATGAACGACGCCATCGCCCGCTTCCAGTCGGCGCTGGACGAAAACCCTTCTGACGTGGAAGCGAGCGCGCAGCTTGACCTGGCGCGCACCTATGTCGAGGCCCTGGCGCAGTGGGACAAAGACTGGCCGACGGTGACCAACAAGCTCGAAAGCCTGTACGCCCGCGCGCCGCAGTACAAAGACACCGCCGACCGCCTTGCCGAAGCCTACATCCAGAACGGCGACCGCCTCCTCCAGCAGCGCGAGGCGTGCCTGGCCGATGGTGAGTACACCCGCGCCCTGGCGGTGAAAGATAGCGAGGACGTGCGCGCCAAGCGTCTCCGCGCTCGCCAGAACTGCGGCGGCTACGCTGACACGCTGCCTGCCCTCCGCCTGACTCCGTCCCTGTTGGAAGTGCGTACTATCGGCGGCCAGGATGCGCAGATCGTCGGGCGCGTCGTCGACCGCCGCGGTCAGCCCATCTCCAACATCTATGTCACGGCCCAGCCGCTTACCGGCGCGCCGCGCGGCGTTAACACCGACCGTCTCGGCCAGTTCCAGTTTACCGGCCTCACCGCGCCGCAGTATAGTGTCGATATTCCCACCGCTATTGGGCCGGCGCTGCGTGTTCAACTGCAATCCGGCGTGCAAGCTGTCATACTATTCGTAGAACAGTAAAAGACCCTCACCTTCCTCTCTCCCCCTCTCCTATTTTGGGAGAGGGGCAGGGGGAGAGGGACACACGAGGAGGTCCTTTTGGCAGACCTGGTTGACCTGGGTGAGATCATCCACGACGCCTACGAAGCCCTCGCTCACTACCTCTACCATCCGACGCGCCCGCTCGACACGCGGCCCGGCGCTCTGACCGAGACGTTCGCCCACTTGGGCGACGTGCGCGAAGGGTTCCAACTCGCCCTCCGCGTCAGCGACGTGCAGCGCTTGTCCGAGCTGCACGCCCTGGTGCAGCGCTTCCTGGTGGACTGGCGCTGGCTCGAAGCGCAGGGCTTCACCACGCTCCCATCAGACGACGTGCAGCGCCTGCGGACGCAACTCCTCGCCTTCGCCCACGCCTGCACCGCCTTTGCCATCCTGCCCCGCCTGCCCCAGGAGCGCGTCACTTTCCCCGGCCGCCGCACGTATGCCGACATCCCCATCCCGCGCACGCCGGGCGAGACCCTGGAGCGCATCGAGGAGATCGAGCGCGTCCTGACGCGGGCCAGCGTCCAGCCGCGCCCGTCACTCCAGCGCGAGCCGCTGCGCCGCACCTTCGGCTACTTCGAGGCGAGCGCCTGGCTCATCCACGACTACCGCCGCCAAACGCGCACGTAGCTTCAGGGAGGCCAATTTGAGTCGGCTTCCGCGGGGCGGGAAGATAGCAACGCAGAGGCGCAGAGGCGCAGAGAGAAGACCGAAATGTCTTTTCTTTCTCTGCGCCTCTGCGTTAACTTTCTCTTTGGAGTCCTCGCCAGCCGACCCTCTCGGCTACCACCGCACACGCTCGCTGTCAACCCAACGGAGGAGGGGTCTGGTCTGCCGTGTCGCCTCGGCCCAGATGCCTCCTTCGTCGGCATGACAGCCGCGTTTCACCGCGTCACCGCGTCACTCCGCCACAGTTCTAACACCCGGTCGTGGAACACGCCATTCGTGCCGAGGTAGTTCCCGCCGTGGATGGACCACGGCCCGCCCTGCACGTTCGTGACGCGCCCGCCCGCCTCCTCAATGAGGAGACAGCCTGCCGCCACATCCCACGGGCTGAGCTTGACGTTGAAGTAGATGTCCAGCGCGCCCGCCGCGACGTACGCCAGCGACAGCGCCGCCGCGCCCGGCGAGCGCACGGTCATGCAGTGCGTCGCCAGCGGGTCCAGGCGGCGCACCGTCTCCAGGCGCAGCGGCGGGTCCGTCGCCCACTCCAGCCCGACCAGCGCCTCCACCATCTCGGTGCGCTCGCTGACGCGGATGGGCCGCCCGTTCAGCGACGCCCCGCGCCCGCGCTCGGCGGCGTACATCTCGTCGCGCAGCGGGTCGTAGACGACGCCGACCAGCGGCGCATCCTGGTAGGTCAGCGCGATGGATGTGCAGAAGATGGGGATGCCATAGCTGTAGTTGGTCGTCCCGTCGATGGGGTCAATCACCCAGCACAGCTCAGCCCCGCCGCCCGGCGTGCTGTCCGTCTCCTCGGCGAGGAAGCGGTGGTCGGGGAAAGCGGCGCTCAGCTGGCGCTTGATTTCCGCCTGGCACAGAAAATCGGCCTCCGTGACGATATTGCGGAGGCCCTTGCTTTGGGTTTCGACCTGCCCACGGTACTCGACGGCGATGCGACCCGCCGCCCGCGCCGCCGCCTCTGCTACCACCCGCCACTGCGGGTTGATGTCAGGAAAATCGGTCATCGTGTCTCCAATAATGAATGTGGGGGTCATGGCGCGCCACAACCCCCACGCGAACAGATTGTCATTGCGAGCGGCGCGAAGCAATCTCCCGCCCTTGCGACAGACGGTCTGAGCCGGTTATAGCGTGACTATCACCCATCGGGAGATTGCTTCGTCGTCCCTCCTCGCAATGACGCTGCAACCTGTCATTGCGAGCGGCGCGAAGCAATCTCCCGCCCTTGCGACAGACGGTCTGAGCGGTTATAGCGTGACTATCACCCACCGGGAGATTGCTTCGTCGTCCCTCCTCGCAATGACCCTAGTGGGCTACTTCTTGTTCACCGCGTCGGTCACGGCCTTGACGGCGGCGTCGTTGGCCTGCTGCGGCGTGGCCTTGCCGGTGAGCACGGCCGTAATCTGCTGCCCGATGGCGTCGCGCGACTCCTGCCAGCCCGCGACGCTCGGCTCGGAGCGCCCGTACTGGAGCAGGTCGAAGCCCTTGGCATAGACCGGGTTCTTCTCTAGATAGGTCTTGACGGCGGGCGCGTTGTTGCCTTCCTTGTTGACCGGGAAGTAGTTGGCGATAGTCGCCCACGTGCCCGACGGCTGCGCGCCGAGCCAGAACTTCAGGAACAGCCACGCCGCCAGCGCGCGCTCCGGCGTCGTCTTGTTGATGGAGTAGCTGGGGCCGAACAGGTTGACGACCGGCTTCGGCGTGGAGTGCGGGTAGGGCGCGATGCCCCAGGTGAAGCGCTCCTTGTTCGTCGCCGGGTCGGTGATGGACTGTTTATAGAACGGGACGCCGGTGGACGTGCCGAAGGTGAAGAGCGTCTTGCCGAGGCCGAAGTCGGTCTGCTCGCCGAACTGCTGGCCGGGCGTGTAGCCATAGCCCTTGTCGAGCATGTCCTTGTACCACTGCATCGTCTCCAGGCCCGCTTTCTGGAAGGCGGCCGACTTGCGGTCGGGGGACAGAATCTCACCGCCGCGGCTCCAGATCTGGAGGGCGTGGCCCGACGCATCGATGCGGAAGGCGAAGCACTGCTTGTCGGACATCTGCGACTTGAGCTTGGCGCAGACTTCCGAGAACTGGTCCCACGTCTCCGGCGGCTTGTCGTAGCCCAGCTGCTTCAGCAGGTCGGCGTTGTAGTACATCACTTCCTGGCTGACGGCCGGCGGCAGGCTAAGCACCTGGTTGTTGTAGTCCGGGTACTTGTAGGCGTCGAACACCCACTGGTCGATCTGCTTCGACAGGTCGCCCAGGCCGTACTTTGTGCTCGCCATGAACGGGTCGAGGGGCTGCGTCACGTCCTCGCGCGCGTACTCGGCGATCTGGTTCGGGTAGCTCCACACGGCATCCGGGACGGCGTTGCCCGCGATGGCGGTCAGCTCCGACTTGTACATGTCGTTGTAGTTACCCTTGTAGACCGACGTGACGCGGATGTTGGGGTACTGCTTCTGGAAGTCGTCGATGACCTGCTTGATCGCCGTCTGTTGCGCGCCGGTGAAGACGTTCCAGAAGACGACGTCGACGGTCTTGCCCGTCAAGTCGATGGCGTCCACGTCGGCCGCCGTCGCCACGCCGTTGCCGATCTTCTGCCCGGCCGGCGACTCCTGGGTCGGGATGGGCGTGTTGGTCGGCGGCGTCGCCGGCTTCGCTGCCGCGCCACCCGTGGGGGCGCTCGTGGCTCCGGCCGCTGGGGCTGTCGCTGCCGCGGGAGCCTTGGTGGCCGCTGCCGCCGGGGCTGTCGCCGCCACGACCGTCGCGACAACCGCGGGCGCGGCGGGCGACGACGGGGGAACGACAGGGGGTACTGTGGCGGCAGCCTGTTGGCTTGCGCCGCCTGTTGTGGCGGCGCTGCCGCCGCACGCTGCCGCGACGAGGGCGACGACGAGCAGCGCGGCCAGGGTCAAAAGTGTGCGTTTCATGGTGTCTCCTCCTAAATGCGATTCTCCTACAAACATTATGTCGCCAGGCGAGGCCACCGAATGGAATTCGGCGTCTCCTATCCTCAAGCCTGCTCAAGCAGGCTGGCTCACCGACATCGCCCCCATCCTCATGATACGTTCCAAGTCAGTTGACAGGAATATCGTCGCGACTTCCAGTCGCTCCCGCGGTCGCAGAACGACTGAAGTCGTCATTACGCAACGCGCGCCACCGTGTTACACACCTTCCTAGCCTGCCTCAGCAGGCTTTGCCAAACCAGGCGCAGAATTCCATTCTGCGCAGCCGCCAATGGAGTCCTCGCTATCCCTTCAAGCCTGACCCCGAGATACCCTCGATGAACTGCTTCTGCGCGAAGAAGTAGAGCACCAGGATGGGCGCGACAGCGATGACCGACGCCGCCATCAGCAGGTGCGTGTTCGTGCTGGCCTCGTTGATGAACGTGTACAGGCCGACCTGGATGGGCCGCATCTCCGGACTGTTGGTGACGATGAGCGGCCACAGCAGCGAGTTCCAACTGCCCAGGAACGTGAACAGCGCGACCGACACCAGCGCCGGCTGCGACAGTGGCAGCACGATGGCGGCAAGGAAGCGCAAGTGGCTCGCCCCATCCAGAACGGCGGCGTCGTAGTAGTCCGACGGGATCTGGGCGAAGAACTGGCGCAGCAGGAAGATGGCGAACACGCTGGCGCCGAAGGGGAAGATGAGCGCCGGGTAGCGGTCGATCCAGTCCAGGTCGCGGATGGTCAGGAAGTTCGGGATCATGGTGATCTCGAACGGGATCATGAGGGTCGTCAGGAAGATGACGAAGATGACTTCGCGCCCGAAGAAGGTCATGCGGGCGAAGGCGTAGGCGGCGAGGCACGAGGTGAACAGCACCAGCGCCGTCGTCGTCACCGAGATGAATACGGTGTTGGCGAGGTAGCGCCCGAACGGCGCCATCGTCAGCGCCGTGGCATAGTTGACCCACTGCGGCGAGGCGGGGAAGAACTGCTGCGTCGCGTACTCCTGGAACGTCTTGAGCGAGGTCAGCACCATCCACAGGAAGGGGAACATGGCGACAATCGCGCCGATGATGAGGATGGTGTGGGTGGTGATTTGGCGCAGCGTGCGCTGACGGCGCGCAGCCTGGTTCCGGGCATCTACAGCAACACTTGCCATGCTTGCCTCCGCTACGAGTAATGCACCCAACGGCTGCTGCCCCAACGTTGCAGGAGCGTCAGGCCGAGGATGATGAGGAAGAGCACGAAGGCAATGGCCGTGGCGTAGCTGTAGTTGGGCGGCCCGGCCTCGCCGTAAAAGACCCGGAACAGGTAGATGGTCGTCGTCATCGTTGTGTCCAGCGGCCCGCCCTTGGTCTGCGCGGCGGCCTGGTTCATCGTGATGATCTGGGTGAATGCCTGGAGCGCGCCGATGGTCGAGATGACGATGAGGAAGAAGATCGTCGGCGAGAGCAGCGGCACGGTGATGTGGCGGAAGAGCTGCCAGCCGTCCGCGCCGTCGATGCGGGCCGCCTCGTACAGCTCCTTGGGGATGTTCGACAGCCCGGCCAGGTAGATGACGACATCGTAGCCGAGGCGCTGCCAGATGACGAAAATCATGATGGTGACGAGCGCCAGGCTCGGCCCGGCAGCCCACTCTGGCAGGCGCACGCCGAAGTTATTGGCGGCAAGCTGGAAGACGCCGTTCGGCTCCTGGAGCCACTTCTGCGCCGGCAGCCCTAGCGCGTTCAACGTCTTGTTGATGAAGCCGCTCTGGGGGTTGAACAGCGTCGCCCAGACGGTCGAGGCGGCGACCAGGGACGTGATAAACGGCAGGAAGTAGAGGGTGCGGTAGACCGACAGGCCGCGCACACCCTGGAACAGCAGGTACGCGACCAGTAAGCCGATGCCCAGGGTCACGGGGATTGTGAAAAGGGCATAGTAGAACGTCACGAGGAGCGAGCTCCAGAACTTGTCGTCCTGGAAGAGGCGCTGGTAATTCGCCAGTCCGATGAAGTCCACCGGCCCACGCCGCAGGCTCCACGTGTTGAGGCTCATGTAGAAGGCGTAGAACAGCGGCCGGATGCTGAACACAAACAGCAGAATGGCGGCGGGGGCGAGAAAGAGGTAGGCCAGCATCGTCTCCCGCCAGTACCGGCGTCGGCCTGCCATCCGCTGTGGCGTAGTGCGCACCTGGGGACGCGCACCCTGTAACTCGATGTTTTGCACAACCTTGCTCCTAACCCAAGGGAAACGCGGTGGATCCGCCGGCGTCGACGCTCTTTAGCTATCCTACCCGAAACAGGGGCGGATGTCAAAGCTTTAACACGTCGTTAACAAGCAAGCCCCGCGCCGCCAGGAAGAGCACATTTCATCCAATAGAATGATGCGCGCTCACCTGCCCGAACGTTTCGCAGCGGACCGCGTTGTGCTACACTGAACTGATGCAGGAACCGCTGTCATTGCGAGGAGGACGATAGGACGACGAAGTAATCCCACGGCAGGGAACAGCAGCGCCAAGCGAGGACTAGAGCGTCTTTCGCAAGGGCGTGGGATTGCTTCGCATTCGCTCGCAATGACAACTCGGCAGCCACGCTAGTCACGAGGAATCTTATGCTCGGCATGGATTTTGGCACAACCAACTCCGGTATCTCCCTCTACGATGGGCAGCGCGTCGAGCTGCTGCCCCTGGACCCGGCCAACGCCAACCCGCGCGTGGCCCGCAGCGCCCTCTACATCACCAACGACCAGAACGTCAGCATCGCCCGTGCGGCCCTCCAGGAGTACTTCGAGCAAAACCTGGGCCGCACGGTGAGGCTGGAGCGCGTCTGGGTCGGCGAGATCGAGCAGGTCTTCGCCGAGCTGCCCGCCTTCATCCGCGACGTCTACGCCTGGGTGGACGCCAACTCGCCCGGCCGCCTGCTCATCTCCTTCAAGAGCGGTTTGCGCGAGGCCGACTACGCCGGGACGATCATCGGCCAGTTCTTCCTCTCCCTGGAAGACCTCATCGGCAGCTACCTCTACACCACGCGCCTGCGCGCTGAGCGCACCCTCGGCCGCCCGCAGCGTTCCATCGTCCTCGGCCGGCCGGTGCGCTTCGCCGCCGACCCCCAGGGCGACCAGATTGCCCAGGCGCGTCTCGTCGAGGCAGCGCTGCGGGCGGGCTACGAGCGCATCTCCCTGGAGTACGAGCCTATCGCCGCCGCCTACCACTACGCGGCGGGCGTCGCGGGCGAGCAGAACATCCTGGTGTTCGACTTCGGCGGCGGGACCCTCGACCTCACCGTCATGCGCATTGGCCCGAAGCGGCGCGAGGTGCTGGCGACCGGCGGCCTGCCCATCGCGGGCGACGTGTTCGACCAGAAACTCATCCGCGCCAAGCTGGCCGAGCACTTTGGCGAGCACACCAGCTACGGCCCGCGCCAGTCCCGCCTGCCCGTCCCGTCGTGGATCTACGACACCCTGGCCGACTGGCAGACCCTCGTCACGCTGCAAAGCCCTGAGAACCGCCGCATGCTCGAAGAAATCAAGCGCACTGCCCAGGAGCCGCGCAAGATCCAGGCGCTCATCGACCTGGTCGCCCACAACTACGGCCTGCGCATGTTCGAGGCGGCGGAGACGGCCAAGCGCCAGCTCTCGCGCCGCCTGGAGACCGAGCTTCTCCTGGCCGGGCCGAGCTTCACCATCCGCCAGCCCGTCACCCGGGCCGAGTTCGAGACCATCATCCGCCCGGAGATCCAGGCGGTCGATGCCCTCATCGACGACACCCTGGCCCGCTCCGGCCTGGCTGCCCGCGAGATCGACGCCGTCATCCGCACCGGCGGCTCGTCCGAGATCCCCGTGTTTCAGCGCATGCTCGCCCACAAATTCGGCGAGGAGAAGGTGCGCAGCATCGACATCTTCAGCAGCGTGACGTCCGGCCTGGGCATCATCGCCCGCCGCATCGACGCCGGCGAGATCGAGGCGATGGCGTACAGCCGTGACGGCAGCCACCACGCCGACCTGGCCTTCGCCCGCCCCGGCATCGCCCAGGCCAACCTCGAAGTGCTCAAGCGCCGCATCCTGGCTTACGAGGAGCTAGGGGAGGAGGCCGACGCGGCGGCGGGGACGGTGACGCTCGGCGAGGGGCGGCTGTTGACCGCCCCGGCCATCATCGCGGAGAGCGGCGAGACGCCACTGGTCGAAATCGTGCCGGAGGACGCCCCGCCGCCCCGCCTTGCCCTCGTCGTCAGCCAGGACGAGCCGCTGCTGATCATCACCTCGCGCTACCGCCTCTTTACCGCCACCCTGCGCCAGCTCGCCACGCTCCAGGAGGGCGGCTTCACACGCTCCGACCTGCCCGATTTTTCTAAAGGCGAAGTCATCTGTGCGGTACGGCGTTGGAACGGCCTCAAGGATGAGGAGCGGCTGCTCATCGTCACCTCGCGCGGTGTGGCGCGGGCGCTGAACATGGCCCGCCTGCGCGAGAGCATCGAGGGCGGGCGGCCGCTCAAGCTCGACTGGCCCTATCCCCACTGGCCCGCCGCCGTCCTCAGCGGCAACACGAAGGATAGCCTGCTGATTGTGACGAACCAGGGCCGGGCGGGACGGACGCCCGTCAGCGGCGTGAGCGTCCAGGGCAGCCAGGTCATCCCCGTGGCGTGGGACAAGGGCGAGCGCATCGTCGGCGCGCTGCGCACCGGCGGCCAGCGCCAGGTGCTCATCCTGACCGGCGACGGCTACGCCAAGCGCTTCCTCTCCACCGCCCTGCCGCTGGCCGAGAAAGGCTCCCAGAGCATCATCCGCCGCCCGGTCGCCGCCGTCGGCCTCCGCCTCGGCGACACGATGCACGCGCTCACCTCGCGCCGCTGCCTGTCCTTCCGCCCCGACGACATCCCCCTGGAGACCGAGCTAACCGTGCGCAGCCACCGCCTGTTCAAGCTCGCCGACGATGAGACCGTCACTGCCCTCGTCTCGCCCCGCCCGCCGAAGCCGGCCGCCGACCGCGCCCACCGCAGCCCCATCGTCGCCGCCGCGTCCCCCCGCGCTCGCCTGGCATGACACTCGGTGCTGACACAGAGCAAAACTGTTGACTGCCTCACCTATTCTCGTATAATCCGGCCATCGCGTTCTATCCTAATGGGTGGTAGCAGCATGACGACGATAGTTATAAGACCCGCTCGCCTCGACGACGCGGAGGCGGTCGCCGACATCCGCAACGCCTTCTGGCAGGCCCAGACGGGCCGCCCGCTGACCGACGCCGAGGCAACGCGCCACGACTGGCAGTCGCCCGACTTCGATCTCGCCCGGCGCGTCGCCGTCGCCGTGGACGCGATGGGCGAGACCGTTGGCTTCACCTGGATCACCACGCGCCCGCCGAACAGCATCGGCCTGATGCTTGCGGCGCGGCCAGGGATGGACAGCGCGGCTATTCGCGGGCCGCTGCTCGCCTGGGCCGAGGCGCGCGCCCACGACCTGATGGCTGAGAACCCGATGAATGCGCCGTTCACGGTCTACGTCCGGGTTGCGCCGGACGACGGCGACACGATCCGGCTGGTCGAGGGCCGCGGCTACACCCTCTACCGTCTGAGCCAGGAGATGCGCGTCACCCTGGACCACCTGCCCCCGGCCCCGCGCTGGCCTGACGGTGTGACGCCGACCGTTCTTGTCCCGGAGGGGAACGAGCGCGCCGTTCACGCGGCGATTAGCGAGGCGTTCGAGACGAACTGGGAGGGCGACCGGGTGCCGCCGTTCGAGACGTGGCGCTATGAGACGCTGGCCGACGTCGGCTATGACCCGACGCTGTGGGTTGTCGCGGTGGACGATACGGGCGAGGTCGCGGGCGCGATGGGGGGCACGGCGGCCTGGCGCAGCCAGGATGATGTAGGCGGGCTGTTCGATTTTGGCGTGCGGCCGGCGTGGCGAGGGCGGGGCCTGGGCCGCGCCATCATGCTCCAGGCGCTGCGGCAGTTCTACGCGCGCGGCTACCGCAGTGTCGCGCTTAGCGTGGACGCCGACAACACGCCCGCCGTCTCTCTCTATGACAGCATCGGCTTCCGCCCGACGTGGCGCAGCGCGACTTACGCCCGCCATTAGCAGTCAAGCACCCGGGCTGCGCGGGCAGCGCGCGGGTGCTTGACTCAGCGCGGCTAGGCTTCTATAATGATGCCGTGAACGGCGCGGTCATCTCCTACCCCCCTCGTCCCGCGGAGGTGAAGCACCGCTCATGTTTCAGGTGGGTACCTTGTGCGTGGCGGCCGGGACCCACCTGAGCTTGCATTATCGTTCCATCATCGGTTTGCCTCGGCCGTACTAATTCACTACACGAGGGGAAGAATGCACAGGGCCGTCACGCGGCTTGACCGCTGCTGACGGTCCTTTCTATTGTTCCCCCCGACGCTTTGCCATACACCCTTATGGCGTCGTGGTTGACTTGGGCGCCGACGTCGGATGCGGCTGCGGCGCTGAGGTCGGCTGCGATGGCGCGGACGTCGGCTGCGACGGAGCCGATGTGGGCTGCGGGGCCGAAGTCGGCTGCGGCGCAGACGTTGGCTGTGGCGCGGATGTCGGCTCCGCCGGCGCAGATGTCGGCTGTGGCGCAGACGTTGGCTGCGGGGCCGAGGTCGGCTGCGATGCGGCGGTCGGAGCCGCGGTCGGCTGCCGTGGCGGGGCCGTGGGTCTCACCGGCGGCGGCGCGATGACCGTCGCGGCGGGCTTCGGCGTCACTGTCGGCGGGACAGGCGTCGGCGGGACAGGTGTCGGGGCAACTGTCGGCTCCGATGGGCCGGCTGTGGGCTGCGCCGTGGGCGCTTGTGTCGGCTCGGCGGTCGCGCGCGGGGCAGACGAAGTGGTCTGTGAGCGCGACGGCGGGGCCATGACAACGGGCGGCGGCGCAGGCGTTGCCGTGGGCACGACCGGCGCGATGGTCGGCGGCGGCTGGGTCGGCGGGACGACCACGGGTTGCTGCGGGGCGGTCGTTGGCGCGGCCGGCACGACAGGCTCGATGGGCGCAATCGGCGCGCTGACGGTGGGCTGCGCCGCTGGCACAGGTTTGGTGGCGGCAACCACAATGGCCGTCGGCGCCGCCTGGCTGCTGCCAGAGTTGTTGGGCGCCTCAACCAGCGGCTGAGCCGCCGGGACTGTCGGGACAGCCGTGGGGGCGCTGGTCGGCGCGGGCAGCGTCGGCTGAGTCGTCGACGTGGGCGCGGGCGGCGGCGCGGTCGGCGTCGGCACCAGGTTCGCCACGACGCTCTGCGCCTCGGGCGACAGGCGCGGCGCGACTTCCTTCAGAATGACCTGCTCTTGCTGCTGCACGACGTTGATCTGCGCCTCGATGCGGTCACGCTCGCTCTTGGGGAGCTGGTCCGCCAGGTCCTTGGCGCTGTCCGTGTGGCGCGGCAGCTGTGACAGGGCGCGCTGTGGGTCACGACCCTGCGCCGTCGCCGCCTGCACCTCGCGCAGCCGCTCCTGGGCAAATGCGACGTGGAGCTGGGCGCGGGCCGACGCCGACGGCGCAAGGGCAATCTGCACTTGCTCCGTGGCGAGCTTGACCGGATAGAGGGTTTCGTCGGGTAGACTGTTAGCCGCCGCGCGGGTGACCCCGACCAGCGTCATGCTCAGCATGACGAGCACAGCCATCGCGCCGATGAACGCCTGGCGCATGCCGTTGCGGGGCGAAGTGAACAGCGCGATGAGGCCGGCCAGCGGCGCCCAGGTGGGCTGCTGCGCTCGGCGGCGCTCTTTCGCCGCCGCCACGAGGCGCTTCTCGCCCACCTGCCGCGCGGCAGGGTTGGCGGCCGGCGCGGGTGTCTGCTGGACGGCGAGCGCGGCCATGACCAGCGGCTCCAGCTCAGCGCGGAACAGCGGCTCGGCGGCCAGGACGGCTTCGACGCTTGCGCCGGCGCGGATGGCGGCCAGAGCCATGTCGAGCTTCTCGGCGACGGCCTGGTGGCGCTTGGCGGCCACGGCTGCCATGAGCTGTGTCCGGCCGGCGGCTCTAGCGCGTGGGGCCGGGGTCGGCGTAGGCGCGGCCTGGGCCGCTAGCGCGGCTAGGAGCATCGGCTGCATCTCCGCTGCGTGTTCAGGATAGCGCGCCAGGATCAGCCCGATATCGGTCTGGCCCGCCTGCACGTCAGCGAGCGCCTGGTTCAGCGCGGCCTGGAACGCGCGCCGCTCTTCGACCTTCGCCAGCAGCCGTTCGCGCCCGATGGCCTTTGCCTCCGGCGTTGGCTGCGGCTGCGGCGTTTTCTCGACGGCGACGGCGGCCTGGAGCAGCGGCTCCAGCGCGGCGGCCTGGCCGGGGAAACGGGCCAGAACGGCGGCGAGGGGTGTTCCCGCCTTGAGCAGCGCGAGCGCCTGGTCCAGAACCGGCGCGAGGGCGCGGCGCTCGGCTGCGGCAGCCATCAGGCGCGCCCGGCCGACGTCCTTCTTGCGCGCGTCGGGGACTGGCGATGGCGTCGCAGCAATGGCGGCGGCGAGCTTGACGGCGGGGGCCAGGTCGTCGGCGTCGGCGCCGGCGGCGTCGAGCACGGCGTCGGCGGATTGGCCCGCCTGGACGTGGCTCAGCGCCCAATCCAGGCTGCCCAGGTAGCGGCGGCGGTCCTCGACGGCCTGGATGAGCCGCGCGAGACCGGCGGCCTGCGCCTCGGGCCGCGCCTGGGGCTGGGGTGTGGTCTCGATCTGCATCGCCAGGCGCACCAGCGGCTTCAACTGAGCGGCATACGGCGAACCGGCCAGCGCCTCGTCGATGGGCGCGCCGGAACGCAGAACGGCCAACGCCTGATCGAGGGCGTCGGCAGGGAGCCGGGCGATGAGCGCAGCCAGCAAACGTTCCTGGCCGGCGGCGCGGGCTTCGGGGCGGGGCTGGGGGGGTGGGGCGTTGCGTAGCGCAAGGGCAGCCCGGAGCATAGGTTCCAGCGCAGCCCGCTCCTGCGGGTATTGCGCTAAAACTGTCTCTAGATCATGGCTCCCCGTGTTCAGTTGGGTGAGGCATAGATCAAGCAAATGCTCCAGGTGACCCATCACAATCCATCGATCCTAATATCCGTCGCTGACTAATCCCTCCAGGATACGACCCAGTGAGGCGAGAGCGCGGTGTTGCAGCGACTTGATCGCGCCCTCTGTCTTCCCCAAGATTTGTGCCACCTCAACATTGGACATCCCATCCACGAACTTCAAAATCACCACTTGCTGCTGCTCGTCGGTGAGCACGGCCAGCGCCTTCTGGAGTTCCTGCTGGGTAAAACCACGTTCCGTGACCGCGTGTGGCACATCCTCGGTCGCAATCTGGGCCTCCTCGAGGGGCACATAATTGTGTCGAGGCTTGCGGCGGAAGTGGTCCGTCACCATGTTGTTCGCAATCCGATAGAGCCAGGCCGAGAAGGGGACACCTCGGAACTCGTAGCCGTCGATTGCCTCCAACGCCTTGACGAAGACTTCTGCGGTGATATCCTCAGCCAGGGCTTCCTCGGTCACCCGATAGAAGACGTAGTTGAATATCCCCTGATAGAAGCGCTCATATATCTCGGCGAAGGCAGACGCTTCATACGCTTGCGCTCGCTCTATAAGGTCGCGTTCGTCCTGCACAGCGTACCTCTTTCGCAATTTCTAACGGAAATCAGGGCCAATAGATACGGGCGTCATAAAAAACTCTAGGGCATGCCACCAGAGGTGTACATGCCCGAGCACGGCGGGACGCCAAACCTGGCCTGTCGCGCAGCTTCGGTCTATTCCCTGATACTGCCCGAGCCTCCCCAGGCGCGGAATCCTAGTCAGATCAGGGGGGTTGGTCAAGCTTCGAGCGATTTCACTCTGTTAGACGCCCAACGGGCGTCGGGGATACGCCCGATTTGGGCGAATTTTCACCCAGCGGCGCTACCCCATGGGGCGTGGGGCGGGGCGCAAGCTCGCCCGGCGTTAGCCCGGCGCCGACATCCTGTGCCCGCACACGGTAGAGAACCTCTTCCATCAGGCGGCGGTTGTCGCCCACCCGGTCGGCCAGGATGCCGAACAGGAAGATGACCCCGCCGAGGATGAGCGCGGTTGCGCCCGCGACGAGGGACTGGGTGTGGCTGCCGCGCTCCATCTCGCCTTGCAGCCACAGCGTGGCGATGCGGGCCATGAGAACGCTGCCCATCAACAGGAACGGCAGTGCGAGGTAGAAGAATGTCTTGAGCGGTTCGTAGGTGGCGTAGGTGCGCACGATGGTGCTGGCCTGGCGCTTGACGAAGTTCCAGTTGCCGCGATGCAGCCGCGAGGGCCGCGTGTCGGGGTTGACGGAGACGGGGACGTGGGTGACGGTCAGGCGGCGGCGGCGCGCCTGGATGAGCGTCTCGACGGTGTACGAGAACGGGCTGCCGACGTAGAGCCGCAGCGCCGCCTCGCGCGAGTAGGCGCGGAAGCCGCTCACGGCGTCCGGGATGTCCGCGCCCGATGCCTGCTGCACAACCCAGCTCCCGAAGCGCTGCAACAGCCGCTTCTGGGGCGAGAAGTGCGCCAAGGTGTGGGGCTGGCGGTCGCCGACGACGATGTCGGCCTTGCTGCGCAGGATGGGCGCGATGAGGGCCGGCACGTCCGCGCCGAGATATTGCCCGTCGGCGTCGGTGTTGACGATGATGTCCGCGCCTAAGCGCAGCGCCGCGTCGAGGCCGGTCTGGAACGCCGCCGCCAGGCCCTTGTTGCCCCGGTGCCGCACGACCCAGTCCGCGCCCGCCGCGTAGGCGACATCGGCAGTGCCGTCGGTCGAGCCGTCGTCCACGACGAGGACGCGCACGTCGTCGATGCCGGGGATGCGGCGCGGCAAAGCGGCCAGGACACCGGGCAGGCTCTCGGCTTCGTTCACCGCCGGAATCTGAATTATCAGTCGCATAGCATCAGGTATAGCCGGAACGTACCCGCATGTCAAAGCGAGAAAGTCTTACCGTCCTATCTCAACCTCACCTAGCAGCACGGCGTTGTCCGGCAGCGGTCGCCCGGCGTCGTCCAGGGCGGGCAGCCGCACCAGCGTCGCCGGGTCATACATCCCGGTCAGCAAGCGGTAGCGGCCCGGCGGCAGGTCGGCAGGCAGCTTGAGACTGACCCGGTCGTCGATCACCTCATTCTCGACCCAGCCTGTCGTCGGGCGCTGCCCATTCGCAGGTGGGCTGTCGGACTGCGCCCGAATCTGACCGGCCGCATCCACCAGGTGCAGGAAGCGGCTGTAGCCCGCTAGGGGTGGGGCCAGGGCGCGCCAGTGCAGCGTCACGTCGAGCGTCCCGCCCGACGCGGGCTGCACTGGGGCGACATCGTACCCCAGCAGCGCGATTGCGCTCCCCATCCGCGCCCTTCGGGGGTTCTGGATTGGCCCCGGCGCGAAGCGTTTCGCCTCGCCCGCGACCGTCACCCGGCCCAGGTCGATGCGCTCGCCACTCGGCGCGGCCAGGCGCAGGGTGTAGCTGCCGGGCGGAAGAGACGCGGGAACGGTCAGGGCGTAGCGCGGCTTGACGATCTCGCCGTCGCGCCACCCATCCGGCGGGTACGTCGCCGCGAGAGGGAACGCCCCCTGCGCCGCTATGTTACCGCTCCCGTCTACCCACGCTAGGGTCGCCTCGGCCGCAGGCGTTCCCTCTCGCCGCTGCCAGCCCACCGCCGCCTCGAACCGTCCGCCGGGCGGCGCGGTCACATCCACGCGGTTCACGTCGATGGCGCGCAGACCCGGCCCGAAGTCCGTCCCCGGCTGCGCCGCCTTGACCTCACCGCCCTCCGGCATCACCTGAATCGTTCCGGCGTCCGCCCACAGCCCGATTGGCGCGCCGTTGGCGTCGATGACGGGGAGAGGCTGGCGGTTCGCATCCGTCAGGGCGAGCTGGACCTTGTACGGCCCGGCCGGCAGCGACGGGTCGAAGCGCAGGTCCCACCACTGCCAGCCCACGTCGCCCCTATGCCACTGCTCGCTCAGGTAGGCGATGGTGTCGGCCTGGGACCACGCGAGGCCCTGGCCGTCCACCAGGCGCACCGAGAACGTGCGCGCCTCCGTCGTCGGCTGCTGCACGGCCCAGCGCACCCCGATGCGCAGTTTGCCGTCGCGGGAGTGCTCGTCTGGCAATTGCGCCCCCGTCAGCGCCATCTCGCCGCCCAGGCTCGGCACGCTGGTGAGCTGCGCGGCGGGCGCTTGGTCGCGCGGCAGCCGCGCCACGACCAAGGACGGCTCGCCGGCCGGGTCCTTCGCCAGGGTCTCGAACGTCGCGCCCAGGCTCTTGAGCTGGCTGACGAGGCGCGAGTCCGGCACGTACTCTGGCTGAGCGATGAGATAGGCGATGTCCTTGTCGCCCGCCGGCACAACCAGGCCATCGCGCCCGAAAATCCAGTGCGCCTCGTCGAGCGTCTCCGGCGCTTCAAAGGCGATGGTCGTCGTCTTGTAGTCGCGGCTGAACAGGACAACGTCGTGCCCGGCGGCCAGCTCCGCCCGCGCCGCCTCCGCCATCTGGGAGTACTGCGTATCGAAGTAGTAGTACGTCGCCGCCGCATTGGCCCACTCGTCGAAGTAGCCGCGCGCCGTCGCCATCCCCTGCGAGCCGACGAGCAGCACGAACACGGCCACCGCCACGAGCGTCTGCGCCCCGGCGTTGTTCCACGCCGTCCGCCGCCGCGTCAGCCAGAGGATGCCGTCGACGACGGCGACGGCGGGCAGGAAGTAGAGGAACGGCAGCGCGCCCAGGCTGCGGCTGGAGTTGGGCCGCCCCTCGGCGGACAGAAAGCTCGGCAGCAGCATCACGACGAGGAAAATCAGCGTCAGCGCGTAGGGCAGCCAGGGCACGTCCCTCACCCCCTGCCCCTCTCCCATCTTGGGAGAGGGGAGTAAGACTGAGGAGTCTCTCTGCCCCCCCCTCTCCCCTTGTGGGAGAGGGGGTCGGGGGGTGAGGGAGCGCCACACGAACAGCGCCAGCCCGGCCAGGGCGAGGACGCTCATCGCCGGGTTGAAGATTGGCTCCGGGACAACGTTGAAGCGCCAGTTCTTGTCGCCGCTGATGCTGAACATCGCCAGCACCGCCGGGATGTTCTCGCGCAGCGCCGCCCAGGGGTCGCCCTTGCTCAAGGCGCTATTGAACACCCACACCTGGTCGACGCGGACGAACAGGTACTCCGGGTTGCGCCAATAGAACCAGGCCAGCGGCGCAACGACGACGGCGGCGACGAGGATGCCCAACGCCAGCCCAGCCAGGTTGGCGCGGAAGACACGCCACGACCGCGCGGCGATGAGCGCCAGCAGCAAGGCCATGGCGATGGGGACGAGGCGGCTGGAGTAGTAGGTGTACGCCGTCAGGCCGAGGGCAACGCCGAACAGGGCGAACAGCCTCTTGCGCCCCGACCGAAGGGCGAGCCACAGGGCCCAGAGCGTCAGAATCTCGAACAGGGGTAGGGTGATGACGCGCAACCCGTTGCGGCTGTTCACCAGGTGCCACGTGGATGTCGCCATGAAGCCTGTGGCGAACAGGCCGACCCACCGCCCGCGCCACGTTCCCGCGCCGCCGAACAGGTCCCGGGCGAAGGGGTACGTTGCCAGGACGGTCAGGATGCCATACAGGGCGCTCGTCACTTTCAGCGCCTCGACCGTGCGGCCCAGGATGCCCATGACGACGCCGATGGAGTAAATCATCAGCGGCTCAGCGCCGGTGAAGCCGGTGAAGTAGATGGGGCGGTTCTGCCCGATCCAGGTCTCCCAGCCGAGGATGGCGTCGTGGGCCTGGTCGTAGTGCAAGCCGGGGGGCAGGCTGTCGATGCGGTAGAAGCGGAGGACGACGCCCGTCAGCAGCGCCGCGACCAGGAGCGCCGGCTGCCACGGCGCGCGCGCCAGCCGGGCCTGGAGGCTCACCGTCGCCTCGCCGTTCAGCGTTCGCGCCGCCATGTCTCCCCGCCGCCGTCATTGCCAGCAAATGCGAAGCGCCCCCTCACCCTGGCGACGGACTTGGACAAGGGGTAGGTTCGCGCATCTGTCAAGACTTGTTCACGTCCTGGGGTTCGGAAGAGGAAGGGTCTGGCGCGTCCCCGGTGATGCCTGGGGGCGCCAGTGTCGCCGCGTCTATGTCCCACGTGTCGCGGGCCTGGCGTGACTCGCGCAGGTCGAGCCGCTCCACCTTCTCCGCCTTGTCCTGCTCTACCAGGATAGGCACGACCGCCTTGTCGAGGCTGTTGCCGGGCTGCCCGTCCTTCTTGGATCCGCTCACGATGTATGTGCGAATGACATGGCTGACGAAGCCACCGGCCGCGCCACCGGCGGCCAATACGGCGACACTGGCTTGCGCTGCCAACCAGGGGAAGATCATGCGCCATCTCCTTGCCCAAACCAATTGGCCCCAATACGAGCGTCGGCGGCGAGCGAGTCGACACTCCAGCGCCGCGACGAGATGGGGTAGGCGAATGTCTCGAATAGGGTTCCGCAAACTCGGGTGGAAGATGGTACATCCGGATGCAGAATTTGTCAATTTTCGCCCATCTCACTCTTGCGCGCCGCCGCCAGCAGCCCCAAACCCTCAAAGCTCGGCTCGGCGACAACATCGTCGAAGCCCGCCGCCTCCAGCGTTGCCCGCAGGCTATTCGCCGTCCACCGGCCGTGTAACCCGCTGAACAGCCGCCAGCCGACCATCGACAGGAAGAAGCGTATCCCGCCCCACGCCAGCCGCGCCCACGCGCCTACCGTCACCTGGCCGGCGGCCGGTTCCAGGAACGCCACGCGCCCATTACCCCGAAGGACGCGGCGCGCCTCGGCCAGCACCAGCGCTCGCTGCGGGACGAGATAGAGGAAGCTGTGCCCCGTCGCCAGGTCGAACGTCGCGGCCGGAAAGGGCAGCGCAGCAGCATCTCCCAGGACGACCGTCAGGCCAGCGCGGCCCCGCATCGCTTGCCGCGCCAGTCGCACCATCGCCGGCGCTCGATCCAAGGCGACGATGCGGGCATCTGGCCGCGCGGCCAGGATGGCGAGGGAGGAGTTGGCCGGACCAGCGCCCAGGTCGAGGACGCGGGGCTTGGGCGTGGCCGGCAGCCAGCGGGCGAAGCGGCGCGCGCTCGCCTCCCAGCGCGCCTGGCCGGTGATGACCTCGTAGCTGCGCGCGACGATGTCGAAGACGATGTGCGTCTCGCGGGGATTGGATAGGTAGGCGATCAGGTGGCGCATAGCGGATGGCAGATGGCAGATGGCGCATGGCGCATGGCGCATGGCGGATGGCAGATGGCGAATGGCAGATGGCAGATGGCGATATCCGTAGGGGCGATCCCCCCGTGGTCGCCCCGATCCCCCACGGATGGCAGGTGGCGGATGGCGATAGGGGATAGCGTAATGCAGATGCCTTGTTTTGACAAACGACGGCGGCGGGTCTAGAATCTGCCTCAAAGGGATGGAGACACGCCATGGACACACCAAACGACATTCCCCACGTGACAATCAAGCGCAAAGACCGCACGATGGTGTTCGCGCCGACGGAGCTGGAGAAAATCCGTACCGTCGCTGCGGGCAAGGTGCGCTGGGACCGGCGGACGAACCGCTGGACGGCCCTCGGCGAGCTGGATGAGCTGGCCGAGCTGTTGACCAACGCAGGGTACAAGGTCAACCTCGTCGGACCGAAGGAGTAGCGGCGCACGAGCGCCCACGCGCCGGGGTGTTCGCCGCAGCGAGCGCCTCGGCGTTTTTGCTGAGAGGAGAAAACACCCTCATGCCTGATATGCCTTCCCTCACGCGCGACGACCTCGAGCGCATTCGCGTTATCCCGACGCCCGCCCTCTCCAACGCCATCGAGCTGTTCAACGTCCGGCCGCGCAACGCCGGCTTCATGAACACCTCGATCCGCGCCATGTTCCCGGACCTGCCGCCGGTCATCGGCTACGCGACGACCGCGGCGACCCGGGCCGACCTGCCGCCGCCCCCTGAGACCAGCGCCGACTACATCTCCCGCTTCGACTACTGGGACCACATCCTGAGCGTACCCGCGCCGCGCATCGCCGTCGTCGAGGACGAGGACCTGCCCGCCTGCATCGGCGCGTTTTTCGGCGAGGTCAACAGCAACACCCACAAGGCGCTCGGCTGCGTCGCCGCCGTCACCAACGGGGCCGTGCGCGACCTGCCGGAGATGCACGACCTGGGCTTCGCCGTGTTCGCCTGCGGCGCCTGCGTCTCCCACGCCTACGTCCACCTGACGCGCTTCGGCGGCTCGGTGCGCGTCGGCGGCCTCGTCGTTCGCCCCGGCGACCTGCTCCACGCCGACATGCACGGCGTTCTGCTGGTCCCCCAGGAGATTGTGCCCCAGCTCCCGGACGCCGTCGCCAAGGTCGAGAAACGCGAGCGCGAGATTATCGACTACTGCAAGTCGCCCGACTTCACCGTCGAGGGGCTAAAGGCGTTGATGCGCTAGATGGACACCTCGACCCTGACGCCGCCGTCGGCGCGCACCGTCGTCGCGCTGCGCGTCCCCGGCATCGACGGCGACGTGAGCCTGAGCCTCAAGCGCGACGCCACGACGCTGGCCGTCCACACCGTGCCGAGCTTCACCTTCGATCTGGCCGGGCGGCTCGTCGGCGGCTTCGACGCTGGCCGCACGTATCGCCGGACGCTGGACCACCGCGTCATCGAGAAGCGCGGCAAGTATGCCGAGGGGCGGCGCGAGCGCGAGCGCCGCCCCCTGGACCGTGCCGAGGTGCGCGCCCTGTGCGACACGGCATATGGTTACGCCAGCGCCGTCGCCGATGGGTTGGCGGCCGGTACGGCCGAGGTCGTCAGCGCGACGACGCCCGACGGCGCGTGGCGGCCCTGGGCCGAGGTGGCGCTGGATCGCATCGCCAGGTGGGACGACGCGCGGCTGGGCCAGGACGCGGCGGCGTTCCTGCGCGTCTACCAGCCCATCGGCATCCTGCCGCCCGACCAGTACCGCGCCCTCGTCCTCCAGGCGACCCTCGGCTGCTCGTACAACCGCTGCACGTTCTGCACTTTCTATCGCGGGCAGGACTTCCGCATCAAGCTCCTGCCCGACTTCGCGGCGCACATCACCGCCGTCAAGGCGTTCCACGGCCCGGCCCTGGCGTCGTACCACTCCATCTTCCTGGGCGAGGCCAACGCCCTTGTCGCGCCGCAGCGCCTGCTCGTGCCGATGCTCGACGCCGTTAACGCGGCCTTGGCCGTCGCGCCGCCCGACCTGGCCGGCGCGGCCCGCGTCCGCTGGCTGGCCGAGCACGCGCCGGCCTTCGACGGCATCTACGCCTTCGTCAGCGCCCTCGATGCCCTGCGCAAGTCACCCCAGGACATCGCCGCTCTGCGCGCGCGTGGGCTGCGCCGGGTGTACATCGGGCTGGAGAGCGGCGACGAGGGGCTGCTGCGCTTCCTGGCAAAGCCCAACACAGCGGAGCAGGCGGTCGAGGCGGTGCAGAGCATCAAGGCGGGCGGCGTCGCCGTGGGCGTGGTCATCATGCTCGGCGTGGGCGGCGAGCGCTACGCCGCCGACCACGTCCGCCACACCGTCGAGGTGCTCAACCAGATGGGCCTCGGCCGCGACGACATCCTCTACTTCTCGGAGTTCGTCGAGACGCCCGGCTCGCCCTACGTCGAGCAGGCGGTCGAGGCCGGCATCGCGCCCATGCCCGTGCCGCAGATGCGCGCCCAGCGCGCCGCCATCCAGGGGGCGCTGCGCTTTCCAGCCGCGCCGCCGAAGCTCGCCGTCTACGATATCCGCGAGTTCGCTTACTAGAAGAAAGGAAACGCAGAGCCGCCAAGGCGCAGAGAAAGAAAAGGCTTCTGACCATCTTCCCTCTGCGGCTCTGCGCCTCTGCGTTACCCTTCTCTTAAGTGACCAGCATGACACGTCGGAGAACCCGAATGCCCACCATTCTATTGGAAGTGTCGCTCATCCCAGAGGCGCTGGCGCTGCTCGACGGCTTCGAGGTGCGCGGGCCCGTGCCGCGCATCGCCGCGCCCGATGTGGACCTGCACGGCGTCAACGCCATCATCATCTCGAACCTGCCGCTCATCGACGCCGCCTTCCTGCGCCGCGCGCTGGACCTGCGCGTCGTCGGGCGGCCCGGCATCGGCATCGACAACATCGTCGTGCCCGACTGCACGGCGGCGGGCGTCCTCGTCGTCCACACGCCGGACGCGCCGACCGAATCGACCGCCGAGCACACCGTCGCCCTCATTTTCGCCGTGGCGCGCAAGCTCGTCCCGGCCGACAAGAAGCTGCGCACCCAGGGTTGGGCGGGCGGACGCGCCGCGCTGATGGGCATGGAGCTGCGCGGCAAGACGCTCGGCGTCGTCGGCCTGGGGCGGATCGGCGGGCGTGTAGCGCACATCATGAGCGCAGGCGTAGGCATGCGGGTCGTCGGCTATGACCCATACGTCACGCCGGAGCGGGCGGCGGCGCTGGGCGTCAGCGTCGTTCCATCGGTCGAGGACGTGCTGCGCCAGGCCGACGTGCTGACCCTCCACGCACCGGCGACGCCGGAGACGCGGCATCTGATGAACGCAACGGCGTTCGCCATGCTAAAGCCAGGCGCGCTGCTGGTGAATTGCTCGCGCGGGCCGGTCATCGATGAGGCAGCGCTGTTGGACGCCCTCAACAGCGGACAGGTCGGCGGCGCAGGGCTGGACGTGTTCGACCCGGAGCCGCCGCTGCCCGACAACCCGCTGCTGACGCACCCGAAGGTCCTGGTGACGCCGCACATTGCCTCGTTCACGGTGGATGGCGTGCGCGCCATGCACATCGGCGTGGCCGAGGAAGTCGCCGCGGCGCTGCGCGGCGAGCGCCCGCGCTGGCTCGTGAACCCGACGGCCCTGTCGCGCTAACACAAGCAGCGGCGGCGTGAGCATCCTCACGCCGCCGCTGGTGTTCCCCCCGGATATGGTGAGATTACGGGATCGGGCGCGGGCCGGGGTACGTGATGTACAGGCCCGTCGCAGGCGCCGGGTCCAGGGCCAGGATGTACTTCTGGCCGGGAATGGTGGCGACGACACCGTCTGCCACACCTGTGGCGGCGCGGATGTACTTCAGCTCGTACAGCAAGCACGGGTTGATACTGTCGAAGCGGAAGTAGCCCTCGGTGTTCGTCGTCGCGGTGCGCAGGAGCGTGCCGCTCTGGTTGCCGGCCGTCGGCGGTAGCCACAACTGGACCGTCGCGCCGCCCATTGGGTTCAGGGGCGCGCTCGGCCACACGCCGCCGTCAGCCCCGCCGCCTGGCGGAGGCGCGGGAACGGGCGGGAAGGGAACCGGCGGCGACAGCGGCGGCGGTGGGGCCGCTGAGCTGAATGTCGCGGCGCCGTTGGTCACGTAGCCCTCGATGACGCCCGTCGGCGGCGTGAGGGTGACGGAGACGAAGGCGCCCGGCGTGCTCTGGCATGGCACGGAGATGGTCTGGCGGATGCCCGGGATCTTGGCGGTGTAGGAGTTGACCGTTGTGCCGCCTGGGCCAAGGGGCGCACCCGGGAACGCCAGTGTCGTGACCGGCGAGGTGTAGATAACCACCGTCTGGCTCGGGTTGTCAGGGTCAGGCGTACCGACGGTGACAATGAGATGGTGGCCCGTCGGCAGGACCGGCAAGCCGGTCACAAACACCTGGCCGTTCACGTCGACGTTGGTCGTGGTGTAGTTCACCAAGGTCACGTCGTCGGTCACAGTGACCGGCGCGCCTACGTAGACCGGCGCGCAGACATTGATGATCAGCGTGCCGATAGGCGCGCACGTTGACGGAATGCCTGGGCACTGCGGGGTGTAGCCCTCGAAGTCGAAGCCCGGCGGCACCGGGAAGCCTTCGCTCGCCGAGGTCACGTCGCCCGCTTGCGGAGCGCCACCGGGAATGGCGCGCTCGATCTTGACCGCCGCTAGACCCACGACGTTGCGCAGCAGCACCGGCAACTGCGGGTTGTCCGGGCCAAGGAGCGGGATGCCCGTCAGCACGTCGTGCTCCCAGTACACCGCCGAGATCACCGCCGAACCCACGAACCCGGTCTGGATCCAGTTCCAGTTGTCCAGGTTGATGTACTCGACCTGCTTCTCGTTCAGCTTCTCGCACACATAGTCAATCAGACCGTTCTGGTCGTACACGTACAACACGAAGTCCGTGAAGCCCGGCTTCGGCACCAGGTTCTGGATCGCAATGTCCGTCACCATGCCGTACTGGTTGCCACGCTTCATGAACGACGGGATGGCGATGACCGCCACGCCGCCTTCCAGCCCGTTGGTCGCGCCCGCGCCGATCTGCCACACGTAGCCCTGATCCTCGGGGAACAGGTTGTATGCCGCAGCGTTCACCGGCCGCGTGCCGCCACCGAACTGGATCAGTTCAGCCACAGCCGCGATGGGCACCGCGTTCACCGCTGGGTCGCCCGGCGACTCCCACGCCTGGCTCTCCACGCGCACCGCGCCCACGTACTGCCCAGGCAGGTTGCCCACCAGCGCCAACGGGAACTCCGTCTCGCCGCGCGGGCAGATCCAGTCCACCAACGTCGTGATGATGTCGCCGCTCTGGTCGACGAAGTACACCTTCACCTTCGCCGCCACGATGCTGCTCATGTTCTGCACGTGGATGACCGTCTGCCAACCGTTGTTCTCACGGTAGATCAGCGGACCGTAGGCGACCTGCGAGCCACCACCACTGCTGAGACACTGGCCGTTGAACACGTAGCACAGCTCAGCCGCGACGCCGTTGTAGCTCATCAGGACGTCGCTGCCAATCTGATCCACCACGATGCCCAAAGGCTGCGAGCCGCGAATCCACACGCTACCCGTGAAGCCCGGATCCACACAGTTGGTCACGTTGAACTGCGCCGTGTAGCCAGGCGACACCTGCGGCACCGAGCAGATCTTCGCCCGCAGACAGCTGTCTCGATCCTTGAACCACAACTCGATGCTCGTGCACTCCGTGCCGCTGTTCTGGATGTAAATCCACGAACTCCAGCCGTTGTAGCCCGAGTACACCACCGGCGCGTAGTACGCAAACCCGCCAAAGATTGGGTCGTAGCGCCCTTCCTGCATCGCGCTGATGCCGCTGTAAGCGCCCGTCATGATCGCCGTCGGCGTCGTGTTGCCCGGCATCTTGCGAACGACTTCGACCGCGATGGGCTGGCCGCCGAACGGGTTCCACCCGAACGGGAAGTAGCCCGGCGTCGGCACGACGCTCGGCCACCCTTCCGGCCACGTCCGCGTGTTGAGCACCGTCGTCCACTGCTCACAGCGCCAGTAGTCGTTGCCCTGGTTGGGGAACGGGTTGTAGCTGATCGCAATCGCGCTCTTCGCCGTCGCCGGCAGCTGGCCGTTCGTCCACACCCAGCTCGTGCCTGGCTTCAGCAGACCCGTACACTCGATCTTGAACGGGTTCGCCGCCTGGGGCTGGCAGAAGCCCGTGCTCTCCGAGAACAACAGGAGAGCGATCTTTGTCCACGTCGAGCCGACGTTCTGGGCCTCGATGACCCAATCGACGCCCGACCTGGTGTTGCCAATGTAACCGAGCACCGGCAGCTGGACATAGTTGCCGGGGGTCGGGTTGGCGCTGGCCACGCTGCCGTTGTCGGCGAGCGCGACGCCTAGCGCGAGGGCCAGCGCCAGGACAGCGATGACGAGAATTCGTCTCATTGTGTCTAACCTCCCCGCTCAAACTGCAATGTCGAGATGAGTGGCGGCGGGGCGACGGTCTCTTAATTCCGTGCCTCACGCGACGCAGGCGTCCCCCTCAACAACGCCTAATGCGCCACATTCTCTTAGTAATTGGAACGTAGCTGGGCGCGAAAAGATATGGTCGAAACGGGACTTTTCTTAAAGGAGGTTAAAGTAATTGAAGGCTGGCAGTCAAAGAGGGGAATAGCCATCCATTGGCGGCGGTAAGCCTAAAATAAAAACCACCTTCAACTATTGCTATGGGCGATGGGGTGATTCTAGACGGAGGCGCGCTGGCCGAGGGCCGCGTCGATGGCGTCGCCGTTCTTGACGAGGTACGTCGGCACGCCGCTGGCGATGAGGGAGCTGACGACGTTGATGGCCGACGGCTGGTTGTCGCCGAAGGTGCTGGCTTCGATCAGGACGGCGGTGCTGCTCGCCCCGCGCCGCCGGTAGTCGCGGAGGATGGATACCCACGGGTCGAACGCCGAGGCGGTGATGACGATGACGACGCTGTTGCGCCCGAACAGGCGCTCCTCCGCCGTGATCACCTGCTCTAGCGGCGCGCGTCCGACGGCGCGGATGACGGCCAGTGTTTCAAGAATCTTGCTCAGCTGCCGCTCGCCCCGGTCGAGCTGCACCACCTCGCGGTCCTGCCCGTAGGTGATGAGGCCAACGCTGCGGTTGCGGATGATGAAGTGGCGGGCGATGGACGCCGCGACCGTCACGCCGTACTCCTCGGTGTTCGGCGCGATGAGCGGGGCCTGGCCATTCGCCAGCATGGCGGGCAGCATTTCTCTGTCGTTGTCGCTCAGCGGCTGGCCCGCCTGCACATCGCGCTGCATGTCCAGCACGATCCACACGTCCGCCGTCGGGTCGATCTCGAACTGCTTCACCATCAGTCGGTCACGCCGCGCCGACGTCGGCCAGTGGATGCGGTTGAAGCTGTCGCCCGGCACGTAGTCGCGCACGCCGGAGACGTTGGTCGTGACGTACTGCGTCCGCAGGCGCAACGCCTCACCGCCGACGAGCTGGCCGATGGGCGGCTCGAAGCGCGGCAGGTCGATGGTCGCGGGGTAGACGACCATGCTCGACGTGGCGGGCAGGTGGCGCTCGAAGCGGAACAGGCCGAGCGGGTCGCCCGTCGCCAGGGTAATCGGCCCCAGGGTGTAGCGGCCACGCCGCCGGGCATACGTGCGCACCTGCCAGTTGCGCTGCTTGCGTCCGGCCAGCGAGTTGACGACGCGGCCGGCGTGGTGGCCGGGCAGCGTCGATTGGTCGTCCATCTCCAGCCAGAGCTTCGGGAAAATACTCTGGTTGCGGACGGCGAAGCGCTCCTCGACGTACTGCCCAACCTGCGCACGGCGCGAGCGCGTCTGGCGGAAGACCTGGATGCGGCGGATGTTGAGCCAGCTCCATAAGAACGTCACGACCAGGATCGCGCCGAGCAGGTAAGTCAGCCGCCCCATGAGGGTGTTCTTCGTCGCCAGGTCGATGGCGAGGACGAGCACGAAGATGGGGATGAGAAGGCGAGCGTTACGCACGCGCTGGCTCCGGCTTCGCCCGCGCGCCCGGCACCGGCACGGTGCGCAGCAGGTCCTCGACGATGGTGCGCGCGTCGACGCTCTTAATGCGCGCCGACGGGCTGACGATGATGCGATGGGCCAGGGTCGGCTCGGCCAGCGCCTTCACGTCGTCGGGGATGACGTAGTCGCGGCCCTGGAGAGCGGCGCGGGCCTGGCTCGTCTTGTACAGCGCCAGGGAGCCGCGCGGGCTGGCCCCCAGGTAGGTATCCGGGTGCTGCCGTGACGCGCCGACGATGCCGACGATGTACTCCTTGATGAGGTCGCTGACGTGGACATCCTTGATGCTTTTCTGCGCCTGGAGCAAGTCCTCCGCGCCGACGACCTGGTCCAGCGCCTCGACCGGGTGCGAGACGCGCTGGGCATCCATGATGGTCATCTCGGCGTCGCGGGTGGGGTAGCCCAGCGCCAGGCGGACGAGGAAGCGGTCAAGTTGGGCCTCGGGCAGCGGGAACGTGCCCTCGTACTCGATGGGGTTCTGGGTGGCGAGGACGAGGAACGGGTTCGCCATGCCGTAGGTGACGCCGTCCACCGTGACCTGCCGCTCCTCCATCGCCTCCAGCAGCGCCGACTGGGTCTTGGGCGTGGCGCGGTTGATCTCGTCGGCCAGCACGATTTGCGCGAAGATCGGCCCCTGGCGGAACTCGAACTCGCGGTCGCGCTGGTTGAAGATGGACACGCCGGTGATGTCGCTGGGGAGCATGTCCGGCGTGAACTGGATGCGGCGGAACGTGCAGCCGAGGGAGCGCGCCAGGGCGCGGGCCAGCATCGTCTTGCCAACGCCCGGCACGTCCTCGATGAGAACGTGGCCGCGACACAGAATCGAGATAAGGGCAAGCTGCACTTCGCTATGCTTGCCCACGATGACCTTCTCTACGTTGTCAGTCACGCGATTGGCGATTACCTGAACGTCTTGCATGGGTCTGGTCGAACTCCTTACACCATTCACAAAACAAGCGCGGTCGCTGCGCTGGCTATTCTTTTGTCCAAGATAGCGGGGACGCAGAAACAGCGCGGGGAGTTTAGGGTTACACTCAAGGCAGGCTAAATTATAGCCGGTCTGGCGGTGAGGGACTAGCCGCCGAAGGGCGAGACGCCGCCGATCCAGCGCGCCACGTCGAAGTACGACACAATCAGCATGACCAGCAGCAGCGACACCATGCCGACCATGTGGACGAACGCCTCGCGCTCCGGCGAGATGCGCTTGCCGCGAATCCACTCGACGACGACGAACAGCAGGCGGCCGCCGTCCAGCGCGGGCAGGGGCATCAGGTTCAGCGTGCCGAGGGACACGGAGATGATGGCGGCCAGGGCCAGCAGACGGTCGAGGCCCTCTTGCGCCACTTGGCTGGTGATGCGGGCGATGCCGATAGGGCCGCTGAGGCTCGCGCCTTCGGGCATGGCGGCGCGGGTGAAGAAGCCGCTGATGAGCTTGCCGAAGAAGGCGAGCGTGCTCGCAACAGCCGCCGCCGTGGTCTGGATGCCCTTGAAGATGGCTTCGATGGGGTTGTAGTGCTCGGTTATCTGCTCGGCGCCGATGGAGATGCCGGCGCGCGCCTCACCCGACGCCCTGGGCGTGAGGGTCAGCGTCACATCCTGCCCGCCGCGCTCGACGACGACAGGAACCTGCCGCCCGCCCGCCGCGTTGATGGCCGCGACGAGAGTCTCCGTGGTGTCGATGGGCTTGCCGTCGACGCTCAGGATGATGTCATCCCGCTGGAGGCCGGCCGCCTGGGCCGGCGAGCCGTCGAAGACATCGTAAATCTGGACGCGGCCGTTCGGCGCTGGCGCCGGCACGCCCATCATGAACACGATGGCGAACAGGACGGCGGCGGCAATGAAGTTCATGAACGGCCCGGCGACGAGGATGAACGCCCGCTGCCACGGCTTCTTGCTCCACAGGCTGCCCGGCGTGTCGAACTCACCCTCCTCGCCGGCCATGCGCACGAAGCCGCCCAGGGGCAGCCAGTTGAGGGTGTACTTCACCCCGTCGCGCTCGAACAGCGTCGCCGCGCGGGGCGGCAGCCCGAAGCCGAACTCGTCTACCTTGACGCCCATGCGCCGCGCCGCCAGGAAGTGGCCCAGCTCATGCACGAACACCAATACCCCCAGAACGGGAATCACCGCTAACCAGTAGATCCAACTCATGTTCGCTAGAAAGCTCAACATACAACCCTCATCTTGTCATTGCGAGCACAGCGAAGCAATCTCACGCCCTCGCAGGAGATTGCTTCGTCGTGCCTCCTCGCAATGACCTGTCAAAGTGCGTCTTAGTTGCCACCCTCATCCGCGCCATTGAACTCACGCCATTCGCCCGCCTCGCAATGACCTGTCAAAGTGCGTCTTAGTTGCCACGGGCCACGCGCGGGTCACCCGCGCTGACCAGATAAATGTCACCCCACGGCTGATACACGCTGCGGAACTCCTCGCGCCGCGTCTGCCCATTCTCGTTGATGATGCGGGCGGCGACGACCGTCGCGCCCGGATGCGCCCAGTCCACCTGCTTGACTTCGCCCGGCGCGAGCTTCGAGTCCACCTGGTAGCTCGGCGGCTTGGCCGGTGTCTCGCTCAGGATCTTCGGCCCCTCTAGCTTCACCTCGCGGTTGGGCTTCGTGCCGTAGAAAAGGAAGCTCAGTGTCGAAGTGCTCTTGTCCAGCTGGGTGCGGATGAGCAGCCACGTTGGCTGGTCGTTCTTGAACTTGAAGTCCACATACGGCGTGAAGACCGTCGCATCCAGCCCTGGCCCGACGCCTTCCTCATAGTAGCTCACGCGGTAGGCGTGGGCGGTGCGCTCGACGATGGGGTAGCCGCCGAAGAACGCGGCGCGGAACGCGGTTGTGGACACCTGGCAGATACCGCCGCCGTAGTCCGTCTCCGTCTTGTTGCCGACGATGATCAGCGCCTCGGCGTAGCCCTTCTCCGGCGTCACATCGCCCAGGTGGTCGCCGAACGAGAACACTCCACCCGGCGGTACGAGCACGTCCTGGAACTGGTTTGCCGCGACGGCGATGTTCTGGATGCGCTCCGGGGGCGAGCCTTTGAACTGCGTCGTCCCCTTGACCACCAGCTCCTTGATGCCCAGGGCGTCGAGATTGGATGTGTCCAGGGTCGGCTTGATCTCGCTGACGACGGCAGGGATGGTGCGCGTGTCACTCATCGCCGCCTCGTTAAGTTTTTTCAGTGTCTCGGCCGGGTCGTAGTCGTAGCCGACGGCGCTCTGCTTGACCGCTACGACGCGCTGCGACCTGTCATCCCAGCGCACCAAGCCCTCGCGCGGGTCGCTCTTGATGTCGCCGGCCAGCGCCTCGACCCAGCGCTTCAACGGCCCCTGCGTGAGTCGAGGCATGATGCGTGCTACACCATTGGCCTCGTTCTCCTGGTAAAAGACCACCAGGGCGGCCAGCTCGGCGGGGCTGAGCGTCCACTTCTTGTCCTTGAACGTGACCGTCACCGGCCCGCTGATGAGCTTCTCCGTCGCCGCCTTCGCCGCGCTCAGGTCCGTGATGAGGGGCGGGGCGGTCACGACGTTGACTGTAATCGGGTCAGCGCCGAAGGTACGCACACGCTCCTCGACCTGTTTCACCACCGCCGCCTGGTCCACCTCCCAGCCGTCCTGCGCCGCGACGGTCTCGACCTTGCCGTCGCGGATGGCGATGCTGGCGTTGTGGGGCGGGCGGTCCAGTTCTGCGGCGATGCGCTTGACGAAGTCCTGGGTCGGCGCCGGGTCGAAGTCGCTGCTGAGGGGAACGTAGGCGTTCTGCCGCGCGACCTGGTACTGGGTGAGCAGGTCAATCGGCAGGTTGCCGCTGCGCCCGATCTCGTACGCCTGCGCGGCCATGGCGTCGGCGGCGAGCTTCCCCCCCAGTTGGGCCGGGCTGGCCTCCCAGGTGCGGTCGCCGTAGGTGAAGCGGATGCGGGCCGTGTCGTAGTAGTCGACGTGGCCGCGCAGCATGTCCGCCGCCTGGGCGCGCGTCAGGCCGCCGAGGTCCAGCCCTGCGGCGTGGACGCCCATGGGGATGCGGTCCTGATACACGTACTGGTAGAGACCGATGCCCGCGACAAGCGAGAGGAGACCGGCCAGGAGGATGAGGGCCGCGAGAACGGCCAGGACGCGCAGCACGCGGGCCGCGCCAGAAGTCGTCTGTGTGCTCATGTCTTTACTTGCCATAAGTTGGCGACACCTGTACGATTAGACTCTAATTGTACCCCAGAGCTTACCCCCCCGCAATAGTAGACGATAAGAGATTGGTTAGAGTTCCCGCGCTCTTCATGGTCCAATAACACCAGCCCAAAGATGACGCGCCGCAATTCGAGTTGCGGCGCGTTTCTATTGTCGAGCGGGTGCGGGACTGCTCGTGACTTGCGCCGTCGGGGCCGGGGCCTTGTAGCCGACGCGCAGCAGGTAGAACATGAGGAAGCCGGCGAGGCGGAAGCCCGCCGCCGCAACCAGCGCCGGCACGATGCCCACGCGCGCCGCCATGGTCGTCGCCACCAGCGGCGCGAAGAACATCGCCATGTTGTTCGTCGTCTGGTACAGCCCGACGTAGGTCGCCTGGTGGTCGGTCGGGACGGCGCCGAGCAGCACGTCGAAGATGACCAGGTCGGTGCCGGCCAGGAATAGGCCGGCGATGGCGGCGAAAACGACCAGCGCGGCGATGTTGCCGGTCAGCGCCGTCGCCAGCGGGTAGAAGGCGAACCCGGCCGTCGAGGCCAGCAGCACCCAGCGAATGCCGTACTTCCGCGCCAGCCGTCCCCAGATGAAGTACGCCACGATGAGGACGCCGTTGTACATCGTGTTGATGGTCCCGATGGAGCCGTCGGACAGGCCCAGCGTCCGCACCCAGTACAGCGGGAGCAGCGGGACGGCGAAGGTTAACCCCCAGCGGAACATGAACTGGCTGATGACGAACTTCGAGAACAGCGGGTTGTCGCGGAACGTCGCGGAGGCCGCCGCGAGCCGCTGGCGCAGTGGCACGCGGGGCGGCTTCTCGCGGACGACGGGGACCTGGTCCGGCAGCGTGATATGGCTGGAATAGTAGAGGCTGATCAGGCCGCCGAGCCAGGAGACGATGAACAGAATCTGGTAGTTGACCGGGAAGTTGCCGTCGGTCTGGCCGAGGAACTGCCCGGCCGCGAAGACCACCATCGCGTTGGTGAAGCCCAGCGACGACCATCGCCGGCTCATCAGCCAGAAGCGCCGATTCGGCCCGGCGACGCCGCCCATGACGACGGTGAACGCGACGTTGACGATGGTCTGCGGAATCGTTGCGATGGCCCAGATGACGATGATGGCGGTCGGCGCGTTATCTCGGAAGAAGAACGGCGCTAGGCCGGTGAGAACGTAGGAGGTAAGGACGTAGAAGCGGGCGCGGGAGTACCACGGGACGATATTGCGCTGGCGTTCGAGGAATTGCCCAATCGGCAGGGCAAACAGCATGCCGGTCAGCGCGGGCATGGCGGTGATGAGGCCCACCTGGAAGTCCGACGCGCCGAGGCGCACCAGGAACACCGACAGGAACGTGCCGATGCCGCTGGCGATGCCGACGCCGATGCCGTCCACCAGGACATCGCGGGCGTTGCGCTCCTCGACCGTGTCCGGGCGCATGAACCAGCGCGGTAGGCGAGGGATGAAACGGGACAGGAACACACGCATCTCCTAAAAAAAGCTGCGGCGTCAGGGCCGCAGGCTCCCGATTATACGCCCGCCCCTCGCCAAAGGCCAAAAATACGGATTCGGACTATACTTATAGAACAGTTATGCTAACTCTTGAAGGCGCAATCGAGCGCATTACCTACGTCAACGAGCAGAACGGCTACACCGTGGCGAAGCTGACGCCGACCGGCAAGGACTACCTTGTCACCGTCGTCGGCAACCTCCCGAACGTGCAGCCGGGCGAGTCCGTGCGCCTCGAGGGCCTGTGGACGACGCACCCGCAGCACGGCCGCCAGTTCGAGGCGAAGCACTGCACCGTCGAGCGCCCGGCGACCGTCGAGGGCATCCGCAAGTACCTCGGCTCCGGCTTGGTCAAGGGCATCGGGCCGGGGCGCGCCGAGCGCATCGTCGAAACCTTCGGCGAGTACACCCTGGACGTCATCGAGCGCAGCCCGGACCGCCTGGTGGAAGTGCCGGGCATCGGGCCGAAGACGGCGTCGAAAATCATGCGGGCGTGGGATGAGCAGCGCGCCATCAAGGACGTGATGGTCTTCCTCCAGGGCCACGGCGTCTCGACCGGGCTGGCCGTCAAAATCTACAAGCAGTACCGCAACGAGGCCCTGGTCATCGTCCAGAACGACCCCTACCGCCTCGCCCGCGACATCTACGGCATCGGCTTCCTGACTGCCGACAAGATCGCCCGCAACATGGGCTTCGCCGTGGACGACCCACGCCGCATCGAAGCTGGCGTCGCCTACGTCCTCAACGAGTTCAGCGACGGGGGGCACGTCTTCGCCCTCCGCCCCGATCTCGTCGCTCTCGCCGTCGAGCGCCTGAGCAACGATGAGACCAAGATCGCGTCAGAGGGGGTGGAAGCCAGCATCGACCGCCTGGTGGAAGCGGGCGAGCTGAAGATCGAGGATGGCGACGATGGCGCGGCGGTCTACCTGCCGCCGTTCTACCAGGCCGAAGTCGGCGTGGCGCGGCGGCTGCGGCGCGCTCTCGACGCCCAGCGCGACCGGCTGGCGTCGTTCCGCGACGTCAACTGGGAGCGCGCCCTGGCGTACCTGGCGCGCGATGAGCTAGAGCTGGCCCCGCAGCAGGCCGAGGCGGTTCAGACGGCGCTGACGAACAAGGTCGCCATCCTGACCGGCGGCCCCGGCACGGGCAAGACGTACACCCTGCGCGCCATCCTCAAACTGCTCGAAGTGCGGAAGCACACGGTTCTGCTCGCGGCGCCGACCGGCCGCGCCGCCAAACGCATGAACGAGGCGACCGGCCACGCCGCCAAGACGCTGCACCGCCTGCTGGAGTTCAAGCCGGGACAGTCGTTCATCCGCGACGAGCAGAACCCGCTCGACGCCGACATGGTCATCGTGGACGAGACTTCGATGATCGACCTGCTGCTGATGAACAGTCTGATGAAGGCGGTAGACGTGGGCAGCCACTTGCTGCTCGTCGGCGACGTGGACCAGCTCCCCTCGGTCGGCGCGGGCAATGTCCTGCGCGACCTCATCGCCTCCGAGGTCATCCCCGTCGTGCGCCTGGAAACCATCTTCCGTCAGGCCGAGGAGAGCGGCATCGTCGTCAACGCCCACCGCATCAATGCCGGGCAGATGCCGGTCTTCTCCCCGACACCGTCGGGCGACTTCTTCTGGGTCGAGGCCGCCGAGCCGGCCATCGCTGCCGAGCGCGTTCTTCAAGTAGTCGCCGAGCGCATCCCGAAACGCTGGGGGCTGGACCCGCTGGATGATGTTCAGGTGCTCACGCCGACGCATCGCGGCGAGGCGGGCGTGGCGATGCTCAATCAACGACTGCAAGCCATCCTCAACCCGCCCGCTGAGGGGAAGGTCGAGCGCCCTTTCGGCAGCCGCGTCTTCCGCGTCGGCGACAAGGTGCTCCAGATTCGCAACAACTACGACAAGAAGGTGTTCAACGGGGACGTGGGGCGCATCGAAGCGATTGACCTGGAGGACCAGGTCGCGCGGGTACGTTTCGACGCGGAGACGGTGGAGTACGAGTTCCAGGAGCTAGACGAGCTTGTCCACGCCTTTGCCATGTCGGTCCACAAGGCGCAGGGGAGCGAGTATCCGGCGGTGGTGATCCCGCTGGTGACGCAGCACTACATGCTGTTGCAGCGCAACCTGGTCTACACAGGGGTGACGCGGGCGAAGCAGCTCGTGGTGATGGTGGGGCAGAAGCGCGCCCTGGGGATGGCCGTGCGCAACGCCCGCCTCACCAAGCGCAACTCGCGCCTGGCGCAGCGCCTCCGCGCCCAGGACCCTATCGACGTGTCGGCGAGAGCCATGAGCCTACGCAAATAGCTCGTCCACGGGGATGCGCCAGCCGGGGACGGCCGGCTCGGCCTCAGCCACGTCGCCCCGCCGGTAGACCGTCGGCGCATCGGGCGCTGTAGCGCGGTAGACGCGCACGACATCCCGGCTGAGTAGATCTACGTCCCACACGATGAGAGTTCCGGCGGCGAAGTAGTCGCGGCGCTTCTGCGCCAGGGCCGCCTCGCCCTGCGGTTCGTAGTCGCCCTCGCTGCGCACCTCGACGGCGAACACCGGCGCGCCTTCGAGAAACTTCATGCCGGTCGGCTGGCCGGTGTAGAATGAGGCTCCATGCCACCCTCCAACCAACTGTGATGCAGACTTATTATTGTACTCCAGCCAGCAACGCTTCACCTCGTTGCGTAAGCCTGACCACAGAATCGTTTAGTTTAGATCCGCCTTCCATCTGGATCAGGCCCTCTATCCAGGCATCCTCCCATATAGTCTGTCGAGGGCAAGAACTCCGCCAGGCCTCCATAGTCTCGCCGTAGGTGCGTGGACGGCAGGCGATCCAGTCAAGGAACTCTCGCATCAAAAGGTTAACCGTCTCAGGCATCGCTAACCTCCGTTTGAACCGCAAGACTACTTTGATAGTATAGCACGCTTTGGCAAACGGCCAGCTTAACAGTATCTAACGAGACTGACAAGATGAATCTAAAATTCCTTAACCTCGCCCTGCGCTTCCTGCTAGAGCTGTGCATGCTCGCGGCGCTCGCCTACTGGGGCTACCACATCGGCGACAGCCTCCTGATGAAGCTCGTCCTCGCCCTTGGCGCGCCCCTGGTCGCCGCCGTCGTCTGGGGTGCGTTCATCGCGCCGAGGGCCTGGCGGCGACTGACCGATCCGGCGCGTCTGCTGCTGGAACTTGTCCTGTGGGTCGCCGCTGCCCTCGCCCTCGCCGCCGCTGGGCAGCCAACGCTCGCGGTACTCTTCGCCGTGGTTGTCGCCGCCAACCTGGTATTAGGGATGGTGTGGGGCCAGCGAAACATAGCGTAACCATCGCTGTCACCCCGACGTAGGAGGGGTCTGGACTGCGGCGGCCTAGATGCCTCGTTCCTCGGCATGACAGCCGACTTTACGCTGTGAGTGAACATCGCTGTCACCCCGACGCAGGAGGGGTCTGGACTGCGGCCTAGATGCCTCGTTCCTGCTCAAAATACAGAATGGGTGTCGCTGCGAGGACGACGATAGGAGGACGAAGCAGCCTCCCAGCGGGCGATAGGCATGTCATTCCGGCTCTAGCCCGCCTATCGCGAGGGCGAGAGATTGCTTCGCTTTGCTCGCAATGACAACTTTGCAATGACAGCCTTTTTGGGTTGTGTCTCGACAGGAGGAAACATGACAGCGACAGAACTACAACAAGAGCTGCGGAAGCTGTCCGACTTCTTCCGCGTATCGCCTCTCGTCGGAGCAGACATCGACCTGATGCGCGACAGAAGCCCGTGGCGTGAAAATCAGTTCTTGAACGAGGATGACTCGGACACAAGGGACGATAGCAGAACCGCGCGAAAGCCTGATTGATCTATTCCATACCTATTCTCCTCTCTGTGTCCTCTGTGCCTCTGTGGCATCTCCGGCGTCCGCCCTGGTTGAGTCTCCGTCACCTCGTCACTTCGTCACTCTCGCGGGTCCGGCGGGATGGCGTCGGCGTCGAGGCGCTGGAGCAGACGCCAGGCCCACGCATGCGCCCGCGCCAGCGTGTCCACGTCGAGCTTGTCGAACGTGTCGCTCATCTGATGCCAATGAAGCTGAGCGATGACCTCAGCTTCCCCGCTCGGCGGACGCGCGTCTAGCACAATGCCCCGGTAGCCCCGCGTCATCACGTGCCACATGTCGGTGTACGCCCCGCCTTCATGGTCCGCTCCCCGCAGCCCCTCGCCCGCCAGGCGCGCCGCTCGCAGCAAGCCCGGCGTGTAGCGCACGCGGCGCAGCAGACCCTCGGTCAGGTTCAGCGTCGGCTTGCCCACCCCCACCATGTCGAAGTCGATGTAGTCGGCGTCCCACAGGTCGCGCCCGTGGCGGTCCAGGAAGTCGGCCATGCCATACGCCCCGACCTCCTCGCAGCCGTCATTGAGAAGCCACACCTCGGTATGGCGCAGCGACTCCCGCGCCAGGCGCTCGCCCAGCGCCAGGACCGTCGCCGCGCCCGACGCATTGTCGTTCGCACCGGGGCTGTGGGGCGTGCAGTCGGCGTAGAGGAGCATCCCCACGCCCCACGCCTGGAACAGCGCGGCGGGGAGAGCGAGCCACCAGGGGCGGCGGCCGCCGGTGCGTGCGAAGTGGCCGAACAAGGCCGCGCCGCTCAGCAGGCTAGCGAGCGCCCCGGCCAGGCTGGCCGACAGGGCGCGCAGCCAGCTGGGGCTGCTATAGAAGACCGGCGTACGGTGGGTGTCCAGGTGGCCGACGAGAACGACGCGGCGGCGGACCTTCTCCCTGGGCGGGGCGACGGCGATCACGTTCTGGGAGAAGCCGCGCGGCGCGAGGCGTCGGCCCCAGTGGTCGCGCAGCGTCGCTTCGCGGTAGAATGCCCACGCCCCCATCAGGCTGAGCGCCGCCGCCAGGATAGACCGAATCCGGCCGCCGCGTCCGCCAACGACGTGCGCCAGCAGCCCCGCGACCAGCGCCCAGGCATAGGGGCGATAGGTCGAGCGGCTCGCCACGAAGCCTTCCACGTGCGGGTCAGCCAGGCCAGCATCGCGCAGGATACGCTGGGCATACTCGGCAGCGCGCCTCTCGCCGTCGCCGGTCGATGGGCGCGGGCCGATGTCCACAGCCAGGGCGCGAGCATGCGCGTAGGCGCGCTTGGCCCACCGCCGACTCTCCTTGCTGACTTCGACTGCGATCGGATTTGGAACGCAGAGACGCAGAGACGCAGAAGAACCGACCTCTCGTCTCGGCTCTCTGCGCCTTTGCGCCTTTGCGTTTCCTTCCTCTTCGAAATCTGCGCGAGGCGGCATGTCAGTCCTGGGCGACGGAGAGGTGCGGCAGGTAGACGAAACTACATTGGCGCGCGGTCAGGATCACCTCACCCGAAGGACCTGGTATGATGGGCAGCGACTCTCCCGTAGTGTTGGCAAGCACGAGCGTCACAGGCGGGACCGATAGGGTCATCTCACCACAGCCTCTCGTCACCTGAAAGGGTATGAGCACGAGAGAACCACTGCCGTTTGCAGCGCCGCCCACGGTTCGCGTACCGGCGAAGTGGATCTGTCCGGTGGTGTTATCTGCCTGGCCGTCGGGCGCTGGTACGATGAACGATGCGTCTCGGGGCAGCAGGTTGCCCGGCATGACCTGGATCTTGGGGCGCACCGGATCGGTGTCAAGAACCTGGAAGCTGTGGGGGTCGAAGCTCATCGTGAAGTCCCCACCCATGAAATCTGTCAGGTTATCAATCTCCAACGTCGCCGTGAACACATCCCCCACAGCGTAGCGATCCTTGGCCGGGTCAAGAGTGAAGTACACAATCGCGGGCGGTACGGCGGCCGTTGGGTGAGCTTGCGGGGCGGGGATGGGCCGCGTTGTGTCAGTGGGGTCGGGAGCGTGGCCGGCGAGCGCGGGCGTCACCAGCACGAGCAACGTTCCAATGAGGAGAAGCCCGCCCGTGAACAGGGCGTGGCGTAGCGGAAACCGAGGCATGGCTCTTCTCTCTATTGATAGGCGGCGCACGGCAGACAACAGCGTAGTACCGGCAGGTCCCGAGAGGCAGCCCCGGAACCCTGGCCGCAATTGTAGCACAAGTGGCGTTCACTCTACAATCGCCTGGTACACGGCGACGCGCAGCTCGCGCCGCAGAGGGTAATACATCGACGGCGTGAACTGGGTGTAGAACATGGCGATCAGGTCCTCGGCCGGGTCGTTCCAGAACACGGTCTCGAACGCGCCGCCCCAGCCATACGCGCCAAGGGAGCCGACCAGTTGGGCCGCGACCAGGTCCACCTGGACGGCGACGCCGAGGCCGAAGCCCTGGCCTAGCGTGAACTGCGCGGCGGCGGGGTAGATGACGGGCGGGATGAGGGCGGCGGGCAGGTGGTTCATCGTCATCAACTCGACCGTCTTGCGCCCCAGCAGCCGCACGCCGTCCAACTCGCCTTCATTCAAGAGCATCTGGCAGAAGCGCAGGTAGTCGGCCGCTGTGGACACGAGACCGCCACCACCGGAGAGCAGCACGGCCGGCCGCGCGAATAGGCTCTGCGCCGGCGGCTCGACCAGGGTGAGGCCGTTGGCGCCCGCCGTGTAGAGGGCGGCGAAGCGGTCTATCGAAGACGGCGGCGTCTGGAAGCCGGTGTCTACCATGCCCAGCGGCTCGAAGATGCGCTCGCGGAAGAAGACGTCCAGGGTCTGGCCGGACAGCACCTCGACCAGGCGCCCCAGCACGTCGGTGGAGAGGCTATACTGCCAGCGCGTGCCGGGCTGGCTCGCCAGCGGGAGTTGCCCCAGCCGGACGATCTTCTCGGCCAGCGGCTCGTCGAAGGCCAGGGGGCGCATCCCGGCATACATCGCCTCAATGGGCGATAGCTGCGGGAAGAGGCCGTAGGCAAGGCCGCCAATGTGGGTGAACAGGTCGTGGATGGTGACAGGGCGCTCGGCGGGGACAAGCTCCGGCGCGTCCGCCGTCCCGCCGACCATGACCTGCATGTTGCCTAGCTCCGGCAGGAACCGCGCGATCGGGTCGTTGAGCTGGAAGCGGTTCTCCTCGTAGAGCATCAACGCGGCGACGCTGGTAATCGGCTTGGTCATCGAGGCGATGCGGAAGATGGTGTCCTCCGTCATCGGCTTGCCCGCCTCGATGTCGCGCTGGCCCACGGCCTCGGCGTAGGCGACCGCGCCGTTGCGCCAGATGACGCCGAGCAGGCCCGCCAGCTTGCCCGAGTCCACGTAGCGCCGCATCAGGTCGGTGACTCGCCCCAGCCGCGCCGACGACAGCCCGACCTCCTCGGGCGTGACCGTCTCCAACATTGTTGTGCTCAAGATGTCCTCCTCAAGGAATCGGAATAGCAACGCCAGGGCGCAACGACGCAAAGGGAGTCAATTTTTCAATCTGTTAGCGCCTTTGCGCCTTTGCGTTCTTGTCTCCTCAGAATAAGCGCCTGCTGTCATGCCGAGGAACGAGGCATCTGGATCGCCGCCGTCCAGACCCCTCACTCCGTTCGGGGTGACAGCGATTTTCACCCGTCTGGCGGGGAAGCAAGTCCACGAGAAACTCCGCTACCTAAACTGTGGGATCACTTCGCGGGCAAAGAGGCGCATCGCGTCGGTGCGCGGGAAGTCGGCGAAGCGCAGCATGAAGTGCGTCGCGCCCAGGTCGGTGTAACGGCGCAGCTGGGCGGCCACCTCGTCCGGCGTCCCGACGATGCTATCCTCCGGATTGTAGAACGGGCTGCCCTCCGCCATGCGCCGCGCCTCGGCCGATGTCGTGGCGACCGCGACGCACTCGCACTCCCACGTCTTGACGATGCTGTCGTACTCGCGGCCCACGTCGGCGCAGTGGGCGCGCAGCGTCGCCAGTAGGTCGGCGTATCTGTCGGCGCTGCCGCCGGGGATGTTCCACCAATCGGCGTAGCGAGCCACCAGGCGCAGCATGAGCTTCTTGCCGCCGCCGCCAATCATGATCGGTGGCAGGGGCGAGGGCTTCGGCTCGCAGATGGCGTCCGTGATTCGGTAGACGCGGCCCTCGAACGTGGCGCGCGGCTCAGTCCACATACGGCGGATAATCTGCACCGTCTCCTCGAGCTGGTGGACGCGCTCGGCCGGCGCTGGGAAGTCGTAGCCGTAGGCGAGGTACTCATCCTTCTTCCAGCCCGCGCCGAGGCCGAGGACGAGCCGCCCGCCGGAGAGTTCCTGGAGCGTCGCCGCCATCTTGGCCGTGAGGGCGGGCGGGCGGTAGGACTGCGACAACACAATGCTGCCCAGGAGGTAGTCCTTGTGCGCGCCAGCGAGGTAGGTCAGCGTGGTCCAGCACTCGTAGGTGGGTGTCATGGGGTCCTGGAAGCCGGCCCAGGGCACGAAGTGGTCGGCGACCCACGCCGAGACGAACGCGCCGCGCCCCGCGTCCATCAGCTCATCAATCTGCGCCAGGAAGGCCCGGCTCGGTGCGCCGTCCACGGGAAAATCAGGAATACGCAAGCCAAAGTCAGTCACAGTCAGCTCCATTCCGTAAGTGTCTCTCTCCGATGATAGCCGCCCCTTAGCGGTCGGTCAAGCGCGAGAGGCACGCGGACGGCCCGTTTCTTGGCGTTGGTCAGGCAAATTCCCAAAAATCTCGATTAGGGCTTGACAAACTAATGATATTAGTCTATAATCTAATATAGTTAGACAAAATACTATGGATACAAGGAGACACCGATGAGCACTCAGTTTCTGGCGCGGGAGGGCGGTCGCATCGCATTCGACGACACGGGTAGTGGGCCGCTTGTGGTGTGCGTGCCGGGCATGGGCGACTTGCGCGCCGAGTATCGCTTCTTGACCCCGCAGCTCATCGCCGCAGGTTATCGCGTCGTGACGGTGGACGTGCGCGGCCACGGCGAGACAAGCGTCGGCTGGCGCGACGTTTCGGTCGGCGCAATCGGCAGCGACATTGTCGCCCTGGTCCGCCACCTCAACGCCGGTCCGGCGATCATCATCGGCACGTCCATGGCCGCCGGCGCGGCCGTGTGCGCTGCGGCGGAAGCGCCTGACGCCATCGTCGGGCTGGTACTGATCGGCCCCTTCGTCCGCGATACGATGCTGGGCTGGCAGCGCTCGGCCATGTTCAACCCAATGTTCCAGCGGCCCTGGGGGGTCGGCATCTGGTCGCGCTACTTCGCCACCCTCTACCCCACTGCCCGCCCAGCCGATTGGGACGTGTACACTGCGGCTCAGACGAGCAACCTGCGCGAGAAGGGGCGGCTCGAAGCGCTACGGGGCATGATGGTTGCGACGAAACAGGCGTCCGAGGCCGCGCTAAGCAAGGTGAACGCGCCGACGCTGGTTGTCATGGGCACGAAGGACCCCGACTTTAATGACCCTGCTGCCGAGGCCAAGCTCGTCGCCGACAGGCTTCATGGTCGGGTGCAGATGATCGACGGCGCAGGGCACTATCCTCACGCCGAGATGCCCGCCCCAACTGGCGCCGCGATCATCGCCTTCCTGAGCACGCTCCAGGAGGCCGCGCGCCATGTCGCGTAGAGCGGGGTTGGACCAGCAGACGGTCATCGAAGCGGCGGCCGAGCTGGCCGACCGGGACGGCCTGGCCGCGCTCACCCTCGCCGCCCTTGCCGAGCGCCTTGGCGTCCGCACGCCGTCGCTCTACAACCACGTCGCGGGGCTGCCGGGCGTCAGTCGTGACCTGGCCCTCCTCGGTCTGCGCGAGCTATCAGCCCGGCTCGGGCGGGCTGCCATCGGCAAGAGCGGCGACGAGGCCGTCCTGGCGATGGCCGACGCCTACCGCAGCTTCGTCCGCGAGCACCCCGGCGTGTACGCGGCCACCGTCCGCTCGCCGCGCCTCATCGATCCTCATGACCGGGAGCTACAGGCGGCCGAGGCGCAGTTGATGGCGATCGTGCTGGCGGTGCTGGCTGCTTACGGGCTGGAGGAGGACGAAGCGGTGCGCGCTGCCAGGGGGCTGCGCAGCGTCGTACACGGCTTCGCGACGCTGGAGGCGGCCGGCGGGTTCGCCATGCCGGTCGAGATTGACGCCAGCTTCACTTGGCTGACGCGCGTATTCTTGCAGGGATTGCGTCGGGAGTCCGGCGGGGGCAGCGGGTAAAGGAGCAATGGCGCTTGCTGAGGGAACGGCGTAGCGATTTTTGACAGAACCGCGCCACGCCAGTAGACTACCCCAACCCACAGCGAGAGCTTATGTCCGATACGACTTCGCCTATTACAGCCACCGCCGACCGCGCCGCGCCCATCCTCGTCGCCGCCCTGCTCCTGGTCGACGGCCTCCACTTCGTTTTCGCCCGCGCCCTGGCTAACTACCTGCCGCCGCCCCTGTCGGCGTTCCTGGTGATCGCCGTCGCGACGCTGGAGGTCGCCGCGTACGCGGTGACGCAGGGCAAGTTCCAGTGGGCCGGGCTGCGGCGTAACCTCCGGTTCTCCCTGACCATCGGCGCGCTCGCCGGCGCGGCCACGGTCATCAGCTTCGCCGCCGTGGAGTACATCGACCCCGGCACGGCGGCGCTGTTGAACGAGACGTCCATCCTGGTCGGCATCCTGCTCGGCGTGTTCTGGCTCAAGGAGCGCCTGCTGCGCCAGCAGATGCTCGGCATCGCCGTGTCCCTGGTCGGCGTCGGCATCATCACCTTCCAGCCGGGCGACTACCTGCGCGTCGGCGCGCTGATGATCCTGGTCTCCTCGACCGTGTATGCGATGCACGCCGCCGTCGTCAAGCGCCACGGCGAGCACATCGAGTTCGTCGAGTTCTTTCTGTGGCGGCTGGCGTCGATGGCAGCGTTCCTGGCGCTGGCGGCGACGGCCTTCCGCGCCTGGCAGTGGCCCAGCCCGGCGGCCTGGCTCGTCGTCCTCGTCGCGGGGACGGTGGACGTGGTCATCAGCCGCGCGCTGTACTACCTGGCGCTGCGGCGGCTGAAGATGTCGATGTTCTCGATTGTCCTGACCGTCAGTCCGGTCGTGGCGATTCTGTGGACGTGGGGGTTATTCGGGATCGCGCCGACGCCGCAGCAGCTCCTCGGCGGCCTGGCCGTCATCCTCGGCATCGGCATCGTGACAATGACACGCAGTGGGTAGACCCGAAAGCAAAAGCTGGAAGGGTAGCAACTCGCCAGGCGACGCCTAGCACTTAAGTGCCAGGCTGATAAAGGAAAGCCCACTGAAGTGGGCTGCGCCCTTTGGAGGTGCGGGGGCCGTCTTCGGCCCCTGCTGCGCTTCGGCAGGCTTTGTTATCTCAGCCACCGACTTGAGGCGGTGGCGTCGGCGGGCGGAACTGTCGCAATGGGCGGCAAGCCAAACAGCTTCATCATGCGTCACAAGGGCCTACACCGGCCGGCCTTCAACTCCTGCTCGGCTTCTTGGATAAGCTGGTCCAGGCGTCCTGCCTGAACATCCTGTTCGAGTTGCTTAACGTAGGACAGGTCCTTGAGATGCTCTCGGAGATCGTCGAGGGTTTCGCCTTGCGTCCAGTAATCCGGGTAGTCCTGCAAGTAGCCGAGCCAGACGCCATCCTCTTCCCAATAGACGATCTTGACGATGTCCATCATGAGCCTCCTCTTTCGGCCAGCGCATGCGCTTAATTCTAGTGGGCCTGCTACGCTCTGTCAACGACGGGAAAGATGATGCTCTTGTTTATCGGCGGCGCGGCGCGCACGGGGAAAGGGATCCTCGCTCGGCGGCTTCTCGCCGAGGCGCGGCTACCCTACCTGAGCCTCGACGTCCTCAAGATGGGCCTGACGCGGGGCGTCCCGCAGTTCCCCATTGACCCGGATGCGGGCGCGCCCCACGTCGCCGAGCGCCTCTGGCCCCTTGTCCGTGAGATGAGTCGCAGCCTCCTGTTCGACGGGGTCGCCTACGTCTTCGAAGGCGAGCTTCTGCCAAAGCACGTGGCAACGCTACGCGACGAGTATCCGTCGCAGGTGCATGGCTGCTTCCTGGGCTACGGCGACATCGCGGCTAAGCAGAAGCTAGGCGACATCCGTGCCCACGCCGGCCACCCGAATGACTGGCCGCAAACCTACACTGACGCCATGCTGATGCCGATTATCCGACGCGAGATCGCGTTCAGCCAGTATTTGCGGGCCGAGTGCCTCGCCTACGATCTGCCGTACTTCGACACGTCTGAGAAATTTGAGGAGACGCTGGAGCGAGTAGTAGCCTACGTCCGTACTTTCTACCCCATGTCAACGACTTGAATTGTGCGGCTCATCGGTGCTATACTCGCTAGCCGGACCCATGATAGTGGAGGTACACATGGGAAAGAGGTTTCTTGAGCTAGAGTGGAGGGCAGCGTGCAGGGGATGGACCTAGGTAATATCATCTGGAGCGCCGGGGCGATGTTCCTGTTTGCTCTAGGCAGCATCCCGATGCTGATCGGGTTATGGCAGATGCGGAATATGAGCAGCCGTCTGCAAGGCGCAGGCGCGGTTATGGCCGCGTTCCTCTGTTACTATATGGCGCTCAACCTGCTGATGACAATCTGGGACGTCCGTCCCCCGCTGCCGTTTGCCGTCGCTTGGTGCACTTTCGGCCTGCTCATCTTCGTTTCGGATGTGACCGTGGCCGTTCTATACGCGCTCGAGTGGTATGCCAACCGCACCAAGGCCGCGCAGCCAAACACGCAGATGCAACATCAGGGCAGAGGCTGAGCTTCCGCTTCGGCGGCATTGGCTACAGAAGCGCCGCTCTGGTCGGCTTGTCGCTGCTCTAACCAGCGCCGCAGAGACTCGGGGCTTTCGCCCTGACCGCGCCCTAGCAAGAGCGTCGGCAGACCGATATCCTCGTCCAGGTCGGGCCAGTGAATAGTATCGCGGGCAAAGACGAAGTTGTTCCGCTCTTCGCGCGTGCCGTAGAACAGACGGGGGAACCATAGCAAAGGCGCTGACACCGTGCGCCCGTCCATCAAGTCTACGGTTAACTCGTCGTCTGTCACGCGAACGTCGCTAATCTCCGCCTGCGCCAATCTCAGCTTAATGAGTTCAAGCTCCGCTGCAATGCTCATCCCACTTCCTCCTCAATCCCCGTGACTCTCGATAACAGTAGCTCCAGTCGTATAAGGGAGTTTGGCAAGTTGCATAACAAGCCGCAGAGCAGCATTCACTGATTTTGCGTCTGGGAAGGCTTCCGCCACATCCGGGTCGAGCAGCACCAGGTTTGTTCCCTCACGATACCGCCTAATATACTTGCCTATCTCCGCGCCTTTGAGCAGTGAGGCCAAGTCATATTCCGGACGGAGATCGTCCTCCACCTCATCGCCAATCGCCTCGTTCATAGGCTTCTCGCTCATGCGCTGTCACCTCTCTAGCACTGATAATGCGTGTTCTGTCACCCCTATCCGTGTGAGCGACAATCAGCAAGCGCCCACGCCGAGAGTAACCTACTGTCAGATACCGCTCCTCGTCCTCTGAGTGGTCTGGATCGGGAATCGTGGCAGCTAGATCATCGTCAAAGACTGTTGCTGCCTCTTCAAACGAAACACCATGCTTGCTCAAATTGCGCATGGCCTTGTTCGGGTTCCACTCGAAATCCATTGCGGCGGCTCAAATCCCCTGGTTTGATGACGCAAGTATAATAGGCCGACGCGCAGCGCGCAACCCGCTTGCACTAGCAGGCAAACCCAGCAAGCTGACGTATCCGGCCCGCGTAGCGACTCGTCTTTATAAATAGCTGCTTTTATGCCAGCGACTCGATTCGTCAATTGTGCAACTTATAGAAAGAAGCTTATGTCATGCAGAAGCTTGGACGCGTTGCGGCATGGACACTCGCTGTGTTCGTCGCGACACTTGTCATCGCCGGAATATCATCCCAAACCCTCTCTTCAGCGTCAGAGGAGAACCGCCAACCTCAATCCTCGTCGGCAGCATTCACCACGACCGCGTCATCTGACGTCCCACTCAAGACCAGCAACGGAGACTACACAGTGTATCTGCCACACATCTGGGGCGGTAGCGGGAAGACGCCGGCCACGTTTACGGTGAACTCAACCCATGACGCCGCCGATAGGGATACGACAGATGACGTATGTGCGACCATTGAGGGCGTTTGTACGTTTCGCGCCGCGCTCCAACAGGCCAACGCCAGCACTGGGCAAAACACTATTACCTTCAACCTGGTCGTCCCAGACACCATTCGCCCGCAGTCGCCTTTGCCCGTCATTACCGATCCCATTGTCATCGATGGAATGACGCAGCCCGGGTTCAGGGGAACGCCCATCGTCGAGCTGAATGGAGCGCAGGCGGGCGAGACGGAGGGGTTGAAGGCCACGGCGGGGCGAAGCATCCTGCGGGGGTTAGTCATCAACGGCTTCCAGGGCTACGGCGTGTATCTCGAAGGCGAGGGTGGCAACGTCATCGAGGGGAGCTACGTGGGAACGGACGTCAGCGGCAACAGGGCGGTTCCGAACCGCGGCGGTCTGCGTATCGTCAACTCGCCGGACAACGTCATCGGCGGGACGACGCCGGGGGCCGGCAATCTCTTATCAGGCAACGAAGGGCCAGGGATCGCCATATGGTACGCCGCATCCAGCCACAATCGTATCCAGGGCAACCTCATCGGGACGAATGCCGCGGGTACGGCGGCTGTTCCTAACGCGGGACACAGCATCTATCTCTCCATGCCGGGCATCTGGACGGGGGCGCCGGGCACGATCATCGGCGGGCGAACAAGCGCCGCGCGCAACGTCATCTCCGGCAACGAGGGGAGCGGGATCAAGGTGGATGGAACCATAGCGATGGGGACGGTGATCGAGGGCAACTTCATCGGGACAGACGTGACAGGCCAGGTCGCGCTCCCGAATGGTGGCGCCGGCGTTCACGTCCTGGATGCCTTGGGCACACGCGTTGGGGGAATAGAGCCGGGGGCGGGCAACCTCATTTCCGGCAACAACAGCACCGGCATCGTCCTGGTCGGCTACGACAAGACACCGGGCAGCGTGGTTCAGGGCAACCTGGTCGGAACCGATGTGACGGGGCTGCATGGTCTGGGGAATGGGTACGGCGGCATCTCGATCACGAGCGCCCGCGAGAACACCATCGGGGGGACAACGCCACAGGCGCGCAACGTTATCTCCGGCAACCAAGGGTTTGGCGTCCTGGTGGAAGGCTCGACCGCCCAGAAAAACGTCATTCAGGGGAATCTCATTGGCGTCGCGGTGGCCGGCGACCAGCCGATTGGCAACGACGGTGACGGGGTGCGCATCGGCGGGCAGGCAGGCGAGACGCTTGTCGGCGGGACCGAGAGAGGCGCGGGGAACGTCATCGCATTCAACAGCGCGAACGGCGTGACGATAGAAGCGAATCGGTCGAATGCCGTGCGGCGCAACCAGATTCACGATAACAGCAGGCTGGGCCTCGAAACCAGGGACAACTACGCCCTGGCCACTCCCATTCTCACCTCGGCCACCCTGGGAGGCGGGTGGACCACAGTCTCTGGCATCGTCCAGCAAAACTTCACGACGACGTCCACTAGCTTCACCGTCGAGCTGTTCGACAATGCGGCCTGTGATAGCTCCGGCAAGGGCGAGGGTCAGACGTATTTGGGGCAGACAGTGGTTCAGCCAAGCTCCGCGTCGACTGCATTCCTTATGTCCGTGCCCATCCCGTCAACGCGCTTTGTGACAGCGACGGCCACCGACGACCACGGCAATACCTCGATGTTCTCGAACTGCGTGCCTGTCGAGACGCCTTAGAGCCTCACTCGCTCTTGCCGCCGGCCCGCGAGCCCTCCCCCTTGCTCTTCTCCCCCCGCGCCGGGGCGACGACGGTCTGGTAGTAATTACACAGGTCGTTGACGACGCACTCCTCGCACTTCGGCCGCGCGTAGGTGCAGATTTTCCGCCCGTGGGTGATGAGGGCGACGTGGTAGTTGTAGAGGACGTCGGGGTCGGGCGGCAGCAGCTGCAACAGGTCGTGGTGCGCCTGCTCCGGCGTCGTCTTCGCGCCGATGAGGCCGATACGCTGGCTGACGCGGTGGACGTGGGTGTCGACCGGCATGATGTCCTTGTGAAAGTTGAACAGCAGCACAAGGGACGCTGTCTTGATGCCGACGCCGGGCAGCGACGTTAGCCACGCCAGCCCCTCACTGGCCGGCAGGTCGGCGAGGAAGTCGATGTTGTACGCGCCCTGGGTGCGCTCGCCGATGATGCGCAGCGTCTCTTTGATGCGCGGCGCTTTGCTGTCGGCGAAGTTGACGCCCTTGATGCACGCCTCGATATCGGCGGCGGGCGCGTCGGCGATGGCCGCCCACGAGCCGTACTTCCCCCACAGTTGCTGCATCGCCGCCCACTCCTGTTCCGACGTTGTGCGGTGCGAGAGCATCGTCGAGACCAGCTCGGTCATGGCGTCGCGGCGCGGCTTCCACACTCGGTAGCCCCAGAAGTCCACTAGGCGGCGGTAGACCTCCATCGTCTTGTCGCGTAGAAATATCGTGTCGCTCATGGTATGATTGGGGTGTGTCTGGGCTGCACGCGACCCTCCCGAAAGGACCCTGTCATGCCGACCCGCTACCACCGCATCCTCTCCGTTCTGTGTTACGCCGTCCAGGGGGACCGCGTGCTCATGATGCACCGCCGCAAGGAGCCGAACCTGGGCCTGTGGACCGCGCCCGGCGGCAAGCTGGAGTGGGACGAGGCGCCGTCGGAGGCGTGCATCCGCGAGCTGCGCGAGGAGACCGGCCTGGACCTGGTCCGCCCCGAGCTGCGCGCCGTCATTACCGAGGTCTCGCCCGTCGAGCACTACCAATGGATGATGTTCGTGTATGTGGGGGAGCAATTCACGGGCCAGGTGGGCGAGTGCGCCGAGGGTGACCTGGCGTGGGTGAGCATCGACGGGCTGACGGACCTGCCGATTCCGGAGGCGGATCGCATCTTCGGCCCGCGCGTCCTGCGTTGGGACGGCAAGGTCGCGCAGCTCAAGTTCATCTACGACGAGAATATCCGCCTCGCCCGCTGGGAAGAACTGTAGCATCCCCCTGACCGAAGAGGATAGCAACGCAGAGGCGCAGAGAAGGAAAACAGGTCTGATCTTAGCCCTTTGCGTCTCTGCGTCTCTGCGTTTCCTTCTTCCTAGAAACTCCCAGGGCGATGGTACTACGCCTGGTAGAGCACGTCGAGCAGCATATACAGAAGTTCCTTCACCATGCCGCCCATCTCCACCGTCGCCCCCATCCCGTACAGCGGCCCCAGCCCCTCCGACGCCTCCGGGTGCGCCTTGACGTAGGCGACGGCGTCCTTCAGGTCGGCGATGAAGCGCTCCTTGACGCCGGGCTGCGTGTGGCGCAGAGTCACACACAGGTGGACGGCGGGCGGCTGGGTCAGGCCGTTGAAGTTCCAACCGCGATGCGCCATCTGGTCTGACACCTGGTAGATGCTGAAGGCGTCCGAGCGAAACGCAATCACGAACAGGCTATCCCCGATAATCTCGATCTCGGGGATTTGCCGCAGTTCCGCCTTGAGCCAGGCTGCCGTCTCGAAGATGCGCCGCGCCGCCTCGGTGTAGCCCGCCTCACCCATCGCCGCCATCGCCGCCCAGCACGCCGCGATGACCGCGCCCGACCGGCTGCCGGCGAAGGTCGGCGTGAAGTACAGGCCACCGGGCCAGTCGGTGATGGCGAAGAACTGGTGGCGGCGCAGGTCGGCGTTGCGGTAGAGGACGACCGACGTGCCCTTGGGCGCGTAGCCGTACTTGTGGGTGTCAGCCGAGATGGACGTAACGCCGGGCAGGCGGAAGTCGAACGGCGGCACATCGTAGCCGAGGCGCTCGGCCCACGGCAGGATGAACCCGCCCAGGCAGGCGTCGGTGTGGCAGCCGATCCCCCGCGCCCGCGCCAGCTCCGACAACTCGGCGATGGGATCCACGATGCCGTGGGGGAAGCCGGGGGCGGAGCCGACGAGGACGGCGGTGTTCGGCGTGATGGCGGCCTCCATCGCGGCCACATCGGCGCGCCCGTCCGGGCCAACGGGCACGCGGACCAGGCGCATGTCGAAATAGTGCGCGGCCTTGGCGAACGCGGCGTGGGCCGTTGTCGGCGCGACGATTTCCGGCTCGGCGATGCCCTTCTCCGCCCGCGCCCAGTCACGGTAGGTCTTCATCGCCAGGAGGATGCTCTCCGTGCCGCCGGACGAGACTGTCCCCGCGATGGCGTCGTGCGCCGCGTCCGCGCCGAGCATCCGGGCGGTCATGGCGACGATCTCGGCCTCGAACTTCGTCGCGCTGGGGAAGATGTCGGGGTGGAGCGGGTTGCTCGCCATGTTCAGGGCGTAGGCGCGGGCGAGGAAGTCGAAGAAGCCAGGGTCGCCGTTGTAGACCGCGCCGGAGACGTAGCCTGCCTGCCAGCGCCCCTGCTCTTCGGCCTTCAGCCACTCCATCACCGCCAGCACCGCCTCGCGGTCCAGCCCCTTTTCCGGCAGGCGCGTGAGACGCAGCGCATCGTCGCCATACGGCTTGAGGACGCGCACCACCGCCTGCATCACATCGGCCAGCGCATTCGGGTCCATTGTATCTCCTCTTAAGGCGGGGGGGGCGCGTTGAGACGTCCGTACATGGCGCGCAGGGCGGGGTAGACGGCCCGGAAGGCGGCGTACAGGGAATCGTAGACGCCTCGCGCGTCGGGGTTGGGCGTGACGACGGCGCTGGGCTGGACGACGCCCTCGATGGCCGACACCGATGGGTAGATGCCCAGCCCGACGGCGGCGAGCAGCGCCGCGCCGACCGCCCCCGCGTGGTGCGGGTTCTCGACCGTTTCCAACGTCCGCCCCGTCACGTCAGCGATGATCTGGAGCCAGGGCAGGCCGCGTGCGCCGCCGCCGACGGCGCGGAGTGCCGCCGGGCGGAACTTGTACAGCTCGTCCATCAGCTCCAGCACCCAGCGCAGGTTGTAGGCGACGCCCTCGTAGATGGCGCGGGTCATCTGCGCCCGCGTGTGGTTCGCGCTCAGGTTGATGAAGCCCGCCCGTAGGCGCTCGTCGCCGATGGGGCAGCGCTCGCCGTACAGCCAGGGGGTGAAGATGAGGCCGCCCGCGCCGCGCTCGACGGCAGCGACTTCGGCATCCATCCGTGGGTAAATCGCCGGGTCGGCGTCGTCCGTATTATAAAGCTCCCGCGCCGCCCAGCGCAGGCACTCAGCGCAGGTCTCGTTCTGCCCGATCAGCAACAGCTTGTCCGGGTCGGCGGATTGCAGGGTTGCCATGCCGCGCCGGCCGACGACGCGGCGGGCGGTCATGATGCCGACGAAGCCCGACGTGCCGAGACACAGATGGGCCTCGCCCTCGCCCAGCGCGCCGGAGCCGACGGCGGCGGTCATGGCGTCCCCGGCGCCGCCAAACACCGGCGTCCCTTCCCGCAGGCCCAGATGCGCCGCAGCCTCTCGCGTCAGGCCGCCGATGCGCGCCGTGGAGGGCGCGGTATCGGGGAACTTGGCGGCGTCCAGCCCGAACAGCCGCATGAGCAGCCTGTCCCACTTTTTGCTCTTGAGGTTGAACAGGCCGGTGACGCTGGCGCTCGTCCACTCGTAGGCCAGGCGGCCCGTGGCGCGGTGGAGGAGGTAGCCGCTGGCGTCGACGAAGGCGGCGGTCCGGGCGTAGACGTCGGGGGCGTGGCGCTTGAGCCAGAGGTACTTGGGCAGGAGGTCCTTGCCGGTGAGCGACGCGCCGACGATCATGGCGAAGGCGCGCGGCCCGCCGAGCCGCCGCATCACCCACGCCGCCTCTGCCCCAGCGCGGCCGTCGAGCCAGCTAATCGCCGGGCCGATAGGCTCGTGCTGGTGGTCGAGGCAGACGACGTTGAGCATCTGCGTGGAGAACGCCAGGCCCGCGACGGTCTCCGGCGCGATGCCACCGCTATGGAGCACCTGCCGCGTCGTCTCCCCAACGGCGCGCCACCAGTCGGCGGGGTCCTGGTGCGCCCACGTCGGGCGGGGGTAGAGGGTCGGGTAGGGGGCGAAGGCCGTCGCCACCACGCGCCCCTCCCTCGTGGTCAGGACGGCTTTCGCCCCGGATGTGCCTACGTCGTATGCGAGCAGGTGGTGCATGGCTTTCGCATCAGGGCGACGGGGAGGCTTGCTTCTCGCGCAGGTAGACAATCATGTCCAGGTCGCCGGGCGAGTGGCCTAGCTCGGTCAGGAGGGCGGCGGCCTCGCTGCGGTGCTGGGTTCCGTGGTTGGCGAGGTGCGCCAGGAGCCGCCACAGCGTTTCCGCGTAGGGCTGGCCGCGTGTGGTCTTGTAGTGGATCGTGCCGTCCAGGTCCGCCTGGGTCAGCCCGGCGATGAACGCGCGCCGCGCCGCCGACTCCTCGCGCCAGCGCTCGCGTATCGCCGCCAGCGTCGGGACGTCCTCGACCGTGAGCATGGAGGTCGGCGAGGCGCCTTGCATCCGCGTACGCCAGAGGATCTCCGCGCCGAGGGCGTGGGTCAGGATGCGGCGCAGGCTGGGCAGCGTCCACGGCTGGGCGTCGAGCTGCGCCTCGTCCAGCGCCTCCATCTTGTCCAGGAGCTTGTTCCATGCCCAGTCACTATAGTCGAAGAGGAACTGAATGTCGTTGGGTGTCATCATTGCCTCTATTACTGCTCGCGCTCGTAGATGAGGAGGTCGAGGTTGCCGGGCGACTGGCCGTAGTGGGTGAGGATGGTCGCTACCTCGGAGCGGTGCTGGATGTTGTGGCCGTAGATTTGCAAGAGCAGCGTCCACAGCGGGAGCGTAGACGTCACACCATCGGCGACGGTGCGAAAGGTGAACGGCGTGTCCAGGTCGGCGTCGGTCAGCGTCGCCAGGTAGGCGCGCAGGTTGCCCTCGTGCGCCCCGTAGCGCGCCGCGAGAGCGTCCGGCGTCGGCACGTCGTCGGTGTTGACGCGCGAGGTCGGCGTCTCGCCCAGCCAGCGCGCCAGCCAGATCTCGGACGCGGCCAGGGTGTGGGTCAGGATTTCGTGGATGCTGGCCGTGTCCCACGGGTGGCCGTCGTACTGCTCTGGCGTGAGCTTCTGTGTGGCGTCGAGGATTTTCTTGGTTGCCCAGAAGGAGTGGTCGTACAGGTGGCGGATACTGTCGGTGTTCATGGCAGCGTTACTCCTCGCCCTTGAGGGCGGCGCGGATGCCGGCCCACACCTTGACCGGCGCGTCCAGGCCGATGCGGGCGAGGACGCGGCTGACGGTGTCGTTGACGACGTCGTCCACGGTCTGCGGGCGGTTGTAGAAAGCGGGCAGCGGTGGAAAGATGATAGCGCCGTTCTCGGCGGCGGCAAGCATCGCCTTGATGTGGCCGACGTGCACCGGCGTCTCGCGGAACAGCAGCACCAGCGGGCGGCCCTCCTTGAGGTGTACGTCGGCGGCGCGGCCGATGAGGTCCTCGGCCAGCCCGTAGGCAATGGCCGACAGGCTCTTGACCGAGCAGGGCGCGACGATCATGCCCCGCGTGCGGAACGAGCCGCTGGCGATGGTCGCCCCGATCTCGCGCGGCCCGTGGACGACGTCGGCCAACCCCTCCACGTCCTTGACCGACAAATCGGTCTCGCTCTCGATGGTCTGGCGCGCGGCCGAGCTGATGACCAGGTGCGTCTCGATGCCGCCCATCGCTCGCAGCGCTTCCAGGAGGCGGATGCCGTAGATGGCGCCGCTGGCGCCGGACATCCCGATGACGATGCGGTCTGGCGCGCTCATGCCTTCTCTCCGGTGTGTAGGGCGACGGTGTTGAGCATCAATTTCTTGTATTGGACGTTGCGCAACCCGACCGCCTCCATCTCGCGTTGGAGCGTCGCGGCGCCCACGAAGCGGTCCACCGACGCGGGCAGGTAGGAGTAGGCGTCCGATGCGCCCGCGATGACGCCGCCGATGCGCGGGACGACGCGATAGAAGTAGAAGCGGAACAGGTCGCCCCAGAGGGGCGTGTCCACCGGCGTGATTTCGAGGATGACGACGCGCGCGCCCGGCTTGACGACGCGGCGCATCTCGGCCAGCGTCTGGCGCAGGTCGGCGACGTTGCGCAGGAGGAAGCCGTTCACCAGGCCGTCGAACGTATCGTCCCTGAAGGGCAGGCGCAGGGCGTCGCCCCCGACGAAGGCAGCGCGGCCGTCGGCTTCGGCGAGCTTCGCCCCACCCGCGGCCATCATCTCAAAGGTAAGGTCCACGCCGACGGCGCGCACCTGAGGGGCGGCTTGCGCGAGCAAAGGTAGAAAATCGCCGGTCCCCGTGCCCACGTCGAGGATGACGCCGCCGGGCGGCGGGGCAACCGCGCTCACGGCCAGCCGCCGCCAACTCTGGTCGCGGAAGCCGGTCATGATGCGGTTCATCGTGTCGTAGCGGCCGGCGATGCGGCCGAACATGGCGCGGACGTAGCGCGCCTTCTCGTCGCCGGTGAGTGTCGTCATGAGGCCGACTCGAAGCGCAGGATGGTGAGGGGCGCGGTGGGCTTGCCGTTGGCGTCCACGGGCGGCGTGATGCCCACGCGGCGCATGAAGTCGAACATCACCCGCGCATCCCACACGTCGTATTTGTCGTCGGGGTGGACGCGGGCGTCCGTGTCCAGCATCTCCATCGCCAGGTTCACCTCGTCGTACTCGTCGCTGATCTCCGGCGCGTCGCCCAGCTCGCGCTTTAAGTAAGGCGAAATCGTCTGGGGGTCGAGGCCGAGCGCTCCGGCGACGACGCGCGGCTGGCCCGACGACTCCACCTCCTCGGCCGGCGTGTCGCTCTCCCAGTACTCCGGTAGCGAGTCGTAGTGGTCGATCTCCTTGCCGTTGACGTAGAACCAGTACAGCCAGGTGTCGCCCTCGTGGAGGTGGAACAGGAACGTCGGCGCGCCCAGCAGGTGCGACAAGTCGGCGCTGAGCGTCTCGAACGGCTCCGGCGCGATGATGGTGACCCAGTCGCCGGCCGCGCCGACGGCATAGTCGAGCGGACCCTGCGGCGTCCCGTCCACGTCGGTCAGAACGTCGGCCAGCTTCAGGCGACCGTTCTGCGTCATCAGGTGGACGAGGCTGCCGGTAACTGTCACGCGGCTGGGGCCGCGCAGGCTGATAAACGTCATAGTCGCAGTATTCATAGGTTAACTCACAAACATCCACGGCGCGAGGCGCCGTTCGAGCTGGTCCAGGGCTAGGTACAGGCCGAGACCGAGCAGGCTCATGGCAAGGACGCCGGCGTACATCTCGCGGTACGCCAGGCGCGACAGGGAGTCGACAATGATGTAGTAGCCGAGGCCGGACGTCGTCGCGTAGGTCTCGGCGAAGAACAGCACCGCGACGGCCGTGCCCACGCTGATGCGCAGGGCGGTGATGGACGCGGGCACGGTCGCGGGCAGGTAGACGAAGCGGAACAGGGCGCGCCGCCCCGCGCCCAGAGAGCGCACCGAGGCGAGCAGCTCCGGCCGCAGGGCGCTGGCGCTGTCGCGGACGACGACGAGCACCTGGAAGAACAGAATCAGGAAGATAATGAAGACCTTCGACACCTCGCCGATGCCCAGGAACAGCAGGATGATGGGCAGGAACACTATCTTGGGAATCGGGTACAGCAGGTAGATGACCGGCGCGAGCAGCCGGTTCACGACCTTGCTCTGCCCTAGGATGAGGCCAAGCGGGACGGCGGCGGCGACGGACAGGAGCAGGGCCGCGACGACGCGCATAGCGCTCACGAAGAAGTGGCGGCCGAGCGCGCCGGGAAACTGCGCGCCGAACGTGGCGATGACCTCGACCGGCCCAGGCAGGATGTCGCGGCGCAGGGCCAGGGCCGCCGCCTCCCAGACCAGGAGCAGGACGGCGGCGGCGATGAGCACGTCACGCCACCGCACGGTCAACCTCCGGCGCGCCCAGCGCCGCGCGCAGCTCGACGGTCTTGGCGAGAAACTCCGGCGTGCGGCGGTAGCCCGGCGCGCCCATGCCCCCATTGGCGATGACGCGGGGCGCGTGGGTCGGCGGGCTGCCCAGCACGAGGATGGGGTTGCCCAGGTAGACCGCCTCCTCGATGCTGTGCGTCACCAGGATCATCGTGATGCCCGTCTCGGCGCGTAGGTCCCGCGTCAACCGCTGCATGTCCTCCCGCGTCAGGGCATCCAGGGCGGAGAACGGCTCGTCCAGCAGCAGCACGTCCGGGTCGATGGCGAGGGTTCGCGCCAGGGCCGCCCGCTGCCGCTGGCCGCCGGAGAGCTGGCTGGGGTACTTGCCGCGCTGGTCGGCCAGGCCGACGCGCTCCAGCCAGAACGCGGCGCGCTCCTCGGCGTGGCGCACGTCGGTCTCCTGGCCGTAGAAGCGGCGGATGCGGACGCCGAGCATGACGTTCTCCCACACCGTTGCCCACGGCAGCAGGCCGTAGTCCTGGAGGACGAGGCCGGTTTTGCCGCGCTCCTTCTTGCGCGGGACGGTGTCGCCGGCCACGGTGATGACGCCAGACGTCGGCCGCGTCAGCCCCTCGATGAGGTAGAGCAACGTGCTCTTGCCGGAGCCGGACGGCCCGATGACCGCCCACGCCTCGCCGCGCGCCACCTGCCAGGTGAAGTGGTCGAAGATGGGCGGCTGGCCGTGGTAGCCAAACGTCAGGTCCTGAACGTCGATGATTAGATGGCCGGGATGCTTCGCTGCGCTCAGCATGACAATTTACTTCAAGAACTGCATGCTAACAGTTGTGGCGTAGTCCACGGGCTGCTTGATGACGCCCTTTTCCATGAGCCACGCTGACACGTCCTTGAACTCGGCCTCCGTGGGCGCCGTGGGGTCGGGGAACTTGGGCATCGGGAACGATGCCTGCAATTGCTCCGGCACGCGCCCCTTCTCGATAAGCAACGCGCGGTACTTCTCCGGGTTGGCGCGCAGCTCGGCCACGGCCTTGTCATACGCCTGGAGAAACTTCTTGACGGTGTCCGGGTTCTGCTGGAGGAACTGGGTGCGGAAGTCGATGACGCTCTGCCCCAGCTCCGGGTACTTCGTGTCGTCGGCGACAACCGTCGCGCCCTGGAGCATCGCCAGGGACGCCAGCGGGTCGGGCAGCGTGCCCGCCTTGAGCTGCCCCTGGGCGAGGAGCTGGGCGCGCTGGACGATGTTCGGCACGGCCACGGTCTTGATGTCGCCCTTCGCCAGCCCCTCGCGTTGGAGGACGCGGTCGGTGAAGTAGGCGATGACGGTGTTGTCAGAGACGCCAATCTCGACGCCCTTGAGGTCCTGGGGTGTCTTGACACCGCTGTTCGCGGCGGCCAGGATGCGGTACTGAGCAGCGTCGGGCAGGGCCTGGCGCGCCTTGCGCACGACGGTCAGGCGCGGCTGCTCGACGTTGAACAGCGTCGTGGAGATGAGGTCGGTCAGCACGCCGTCGACCTGGCCGCCCTGGAGAAGCTGGTCGCGCTCGGCGGCGCTGGCGACCGGGATGAGCGTCACGTCGAGGCCGGCGTCCTTGTAGTAGCCGTTCTGCTCGGCGACGTACATCGCCAGCACGTCGGTGACGGGCAGCAGGGCCACGCGCACGGCGCTGCTGCCCGACTTGGCAGCCGCCGCTGGGGCGGATGTCGCGGCAGCCGCCGGAGCCGCCGTTGTCGGCGACGACTTGAACGCGCCGGAGTCGCTGCCCTTGGCAGCAGGAGCCGTCGTCGGCGCGGCGCTCGGCGCGGCGGATGGCGTGCCCGCGCAGCCGGCCAGGAGAACCAGACCCATGCTCAGCACGGCAAGAAACATGGTCATTGCGAGCGCTCTCTTGGGGGTGCGGGGGCGGTACTCCGCCCCCGCTGGCGAAGCAATCCCCCGCCATTCTGAAGCGCGGTCTAGTGCGGACATAGCCTGCTCGTTATCCGCCGCGAGATTGCTTCGTCGTCCTATCGTCCTCCTCGCAATGACACTCCGACCTCGTACTAGCACAAGCCCTGTCAACAAGATGAAAGCCCGCATGGGACGGGGCTCCTTTCCGAAAAGTGTATGCATACAGATTCTAGACACCTCAAACGACAATAGGCAATTTACTTGACGACAATACCTAGCCACGCGCCGACGAAGACGATGACGCTGATGTAGCCGTTGATGTTGAAGAACGCCACGTCGAGGCGCGACAGATCGTGCGGCTTGACGATGACGTTCTCGTACACCAGCAGCGCCGCCGCGACCGCCAGCGCCACCCAGAACGGCCAGCCCAACCCCAGCAGCGCCCCGACCCACGCCAGCAGCGCAACCGTCACGGCGTGGTTGATCTTGGCGAGGGTCAGCGCCGCCGCGATGCCGAAGCGCGCCGGGACGGACTGCAACCCCTCGGCGCGGTCCACGTCCACATCCTGGCAGGCGTAGATGAGGTCGAAGCCGCCAATCCACGCCGCCACCGCCGCCCACAGCAGATACGCCGGCAGGTCGAGGCTGCCCGTAATGGCCGCCCATGCGCCCGCCGCCGCCGCGCCGTCGGTGATGCCCAGCACCCAGTGGCACAGCCAGGTGAAGCGCTTGGTGTAGCTATAGCCGACCAGGAACAGCAGCGCCAGCGGCGCGAGGCGAAACACGAACGAGTTCAGTAACCAGGCGCTTTCGAAGAAGATGGCCGTGGCGATGACGACGACAGCCCACACGAACCCGACGGACAGCCGCCCTTGGGGCAGAGCGCGGTTGGCCGTGCGCGGGTTGCGCGCGTCCAGGTGGCGGTCAATCGCGCGGTTGGCGGCCATCGCCACGGTGCGCGCGCTGACCATGGCGACAGTGATCCAGACAAACGGCCAGATGCCCGGCCAGCCGCCCACCGCCAGCACCATGCCCAGGTACGCGAAGGGCAGGGCGAAGATGGTGTGCTCGAACTTGATCATGTCCAGGAAGGTGCGGAGCGCTTGCCCGGCCTTCATGGTCGCTTCCATAATAACTCACGCCTCCAATCACGTCACGCTCACCCAACTCTTGAGGCAATCGCTGCCTGCGTTTCTTACCTGGCGCGTCCCTCACCCCCGGCCCCTCTCCCAAAATGGGAGAGGGGAGGGAGGACCTTAAGACTCGGCCAGGGCGGCGCGCAGCCGCGCCATGTATCTCAGGAACTCCGGGTCCTCCCGCGTCACTGGACCGCGCGGCCGGGGCAGCTCGACGGGGATCTCGGCGCGCACCATGCCGGGCCGCGGACTCAGCACCGCGACGCGGTCCGACAGGAACACGGCGTCGGCCAGGTGGTGCGTCACGAAGAAGATGGTCAGGCCGGCGCGCGCCTGCACCGCCAAGAGTTCCTGGGTCAGCCGCTCCCGCGTCACGTCGTCCAATGCCGCGAACGGCTCGTCCATCAGCAGCAGCGGCGGCCGATAGGCCAGGGCGCGCGCCAGGGCAACGCGCTGCTGCATGCCGCCGGAGAGCTGGGCCGGATAAGCGCTGGAGAACTCCGATAGCCCGACCAGGTCCAGCACCTCGGCCACCCGCGCCGCCCGCTCCACCGACGAGTAGCCGACGATCTCCAGCGGCAGGGCGATGTTCTGGGCGACTGTCCGCCAGCCGTACAGCGTCGGCGACTGGAAGACGATGCCGTAGCCCCGGTCCTGGCGCACCTCATCCGGGGAGCGCCCATTGACGAGCACCGTTCCGCTGGACGGCTCCAGCAACCCGGCGATGATGCGCAGCAGGGTGGACTTACCGCTGCCCGACGCGCCGACGAGACTGACGAACTCGCCGGGGGCGACGGTCAGGTTGACGTGGCGCAGCGCTTCGAGCGAGTCGTAGACCTTGCCGACGTCGCGGCAGTAGATGGCGAGGGGCAGGCTCATACCCAAATTATAGCGCGAACGGACGTAATAAACCCGCTCGGTGCGCATCGTATTGATGCTGGTGATATAAGCGGCGGGGGTACACCCGGTCCCATCTCGAACCCGGAAGTTAAGCCCGCCAGCCCCGATGATACTGTTTGGGTAACTGAATGGGAAAGTAGGGCATCGCCAGCGCCCTTGCCCCTGCAGAGCAGGCTGGAGTGCTCATCACACTGTCAATGTGAAGATCGCGGGTTCAAGTCCCGTCGGGGGCGCCAGGGCCACCTCACCACGAGGTGGCCTCTTCTTTTGAGAGAAGATTGCCACAGAGACACAGAGGACACAGAGCTAATGCTCAATGCTGTCACAGCGGTCGTTGTTGCGGGAACTCGATGCCTGGTGATAGCATGAGCTACTACGAGAGACTTCCGAATGTCACCCCGACGCAGGAGGGGTCTGGACTGCGGCGGCCCAGATGCCTCGTGCCTCGGCATGACATTGCCGCTGTCGCCAGTTAGTACTCACCTTCTATATGAGTGTGATATAATGTTTGTTAAGCAAGCACGCTAGAGGCAACGTCGAAGGACCACGAAGTGATTAAGCAGGTCAAGATTGTCATTGAGAAGCACCCTGATGGATATGTTGCTTACCCGCTAGGGCTGAAGGGCGTTGTCGTTGGCGAGGGCGACACCTACGAAGCGGCCCTCGCCGATGTTCAATCTGCGATCCAATTCCACATTGAGACGTTCGGAGAAGATGTTATTACACGAGATAAGTAAGGAGACTGGAGATCAGGCATGCCAAAGACGATCAAGGCGGTGTTCGACGGGAAGGCCCTCCAATTAGAAGAACCGCTACCGTTTGCGCCCAATACGCGAGTTCGAATCACGATAGAGGCCGTGGAGGCAATATCCGAAGCGTCATCCTCCTTTCTCCGTACTGCTCGCTTGCTGAAGCTCGATGCGCCGGCTGATTTCGCCAGCAACGTAAACGCCTATTTATATCGTGACGAGCCTGATGCTGCCCCCTAACGTGTTCTTGGATACCGCGTTCGCTCTCGCGCTAGCCAATCCAAGCGATGTTCTACACGAGTAGTTCTTCCTCTGTGCCTCTGTGGCAATCCCCCTGATTCGCTTTGCGACGACTCTCCCTTGACGTAATACGCCCGGTAGGGTATAATGCCTTTGCGAACAAGTGTGCGACTCCGGAGGCGTCTCATGCCCGATTTCCTGGACCAGCTCGCCCGCCGTATCGAAGCTAAAGCCGACCGTCTCGGCGGCACGTTCTCAGACCGCGCCAACAGCCTCGAAAGCGAGATGCGCGATCTGGTGCGCGCCAACTGGCACCCCCTGCCCCCCGACACGTTCCGCGCGCCGCGCCGGCCGGCCTGCGCCGTCGACAGCTCCATCAACAGCGCCGACCTGGTCAACGGCGCGACGCTGTTCGTCTCCCAGGCGCTGTGCCTCGGCCACGGCCCGACCGTTTACGACGGCATCGAGTGCAGCCGCGTCGAGGTCGAGATTCTGCCGGGCGCGACGGGCGACGGCAAGCTCAAGCGCTTCAATGACCTCCTGATGCAGACGCTCGAAGTCTCCGTCGCCCGCGAGGCGCTGGATCGCCTGCCGAACGGTGGCGTCGTCTACATGGATGGCGCGCTCTACTCCCGCCTGCCCCAGCTCTACCCCCTGGACATCGACGGCATCGACCCGCTGCACCTGCACATCGCGACGGACTACCTGGAGCTGTTCAAGGTTTGCCAGCGCGCGCACCGCTGCATCGACCTCATCTGTGTCGCCAAGACGAGCCGCACCGACCAGCACACCCAGATTTGGGCGCGCGAGGCGGGGCTGAACGTCCACGCCCACCTGAGCGACAGCGAGGCCATCTACCGCTGGACCGAAGGGCGGGCGGGCTTCTCCACACCGGTTGTCCTGGGCCACGTCAGCTTTTCCGGCGGCAACGACTACGTGCTGCAGGACACAGGGCTGGCCAACGCGCCGGCCGTCGTAGCATTCTTCGTGCGGCTGGCGGACTATGACGACCCGCTGCTCATTGAGCTGCCCGGCGCGTGCCTGGGCCACACCGGCACCCTCAGCAACCTGGAGGCCCAGCCCCTCGACATGAGCCGCTTCGACATCCTGCCCATCCTCCAGACGCTCGCGTCGGACTACGGCGGCCTCGAAGTGTACAATGCCCTGCTCTACAGCGTCGACCGGGAGGTGCGCCTCAAGCACAGCACCATGCAGGAGATTTACATCCCGCTGGTTACCCGCGTCATCGGCTACGAGGTGCGCCTCGACCGCAGTGACCGGCGCTGGTACTGACAGGGAACGCAAAGACGCAAAGGGAAGAAGCATGATACTTCTCATTGTGCCTCTGCGCCTTTGCGTCTTTGCGTTGCAATCCTGGATGCGAGGAGAGCTGCTTTATGGTAACCGAAGATGGTGAGCTGAAGCCGCGGCTGCCGGTGCGGCGCTTCGACGTGTTCGCCGAGTACAACCGTCTGCGCGCCCTCAAGAAAGGGTTGGACGACGCCCACGCCAGGGGCTACGGCCTGTGGGTGGCGAAGGTCGTCGCCAGCGGCGGCGGGCGGCGCAGCGTCGCCGAGCCGAAGGGGGCGCGTCCCGAAGGCGAGGGGACGCATCACGGCGAGCAGCCGCCTGCTGAGGTCCAGGAGTGGCACACGCTGGGCGACGAGCCGCAGACCGACGCCCTGTTCGACAAAGAGGTCGTCCGCCGCATGGGCGACGACTTCTACCGCCAGGTGTTCGCCCCGGCCATCCAGCAGGCGTTCGACGAGGGCAAGAGCTACGAGAGCATCCGCGACACGATTCGCAAGGCGTGGAAACCGTAGTCCGGTTGGCTCATTTGTTCGATTGGCTGTTTTGCACTATACTACGCTCAACTTGACCTTTTCTTGTTTGCGTCTCTGCGCCTTTGCGTCTTTGCGTTTCCAACCCGTCTTAGGGGAGGCCCTATGTCTGCCGTCGGCTACGTGGTCGGCGAGGTTCGCACCGACGAGTTCACGTTCGTCACCAACACCGAGATTGCCCCGCCCCGCCTGGAGTACATCGTTCTGCCGGGCCTGCGCGAGCGTAGCGGCGGCGGCGTCCAAACCATCGACGTGCTGGCCCAGGTCACCGGCCTGACCGTCTCGTCGCGCCTGCTCAGCCCCGACATGAGCCACGGTGAAGTCGAAGCCATCCTCAACCGCCTGCGCTCCGCGCCGCCCATCATCGTCGGCACAGCCAAGGTGCTCGGCTACCTGGACGAGCGCAACATCGTGCGCTTCCCGCGTGGCGCGGCCGCGCCCGGCGCGGAGGTGCATACCGCGTCGGATGCGCTGCTCAAGCGCTTCTTCTCCCGTGTGGACACCTCGGGCCTGGAGATCGGCGCGCTCATCAATCGGCCCCAGGTCAGCGTCGCGTGCGACCCCAACGGCCTGCGGCGTCACCTGGCCGTCATTGCCCAGACGGGCGCGGGCAAGAGCTACACCGTCGGCGTCTTGTTGGAGCAATTGCTCCAGCTTGGCGGCACGGTCATCGTCTTCGACCCCAACTCCGACTACGTTTTGATGCGCAAGGACGAGCGCAACCAGCCGACGTCCTTCGCGGACCGCGTCGAGGTCTACCGCCTGCCGACGCACATCAAGGGCCGCTACACCGACGCTGAGACAGGCCCGACACGCAAGTTCCAGGTGCAATTCTCCAAGCTCGAAGTGGAGGAGATTTTCGCGCTGTGCGGCCTGCCCGACAAATTCGCCAATATCCGCAGCGCCATCGAGTTCGCCTACAAGCGCATCCAGGGTGAGGACTATACCCCGACGCGGCTGCGCAAAGAGCTGGAGCGCATCGGCAACTACGTCGCGCCGACCGCCGACAACGGCAAGCGTTCTAACGCCCGCCAGCGCCCGCTCAGCGACGCTTTCGGGGATGAGGACTCGTTCAGCGACTTCGCCCACAAGCAGTGGGCGCAGAAGTCTGGCGTGGACTACACGCCGAAGCCGTCCGCCGGTCCGGTGGATTGGGATGACCTCGCCAGTGGCAGCGACGACGAGGCGGAAGACGCGCCGCCGGCCCGCACGATTCCTATCGGCGCGGACCCGACCTCGGAGGGCAACCTGCCGCCGGAACTGGTGAGCGCCGCCCAGCGCAGCGTCAAGTACATCCAGGCGCTCGAAAAGATGGACATCTGGGGCTTCGAGGATGTTCCGCTCGACACCCTCCTGAAGCCGATGACCCTGTCGGCCATCGACCTGGCGGGCATGGACAGTCGCGTCGCGGACTACGTCGTCGCCAAGGTGCTCAACGACATCTGGCGGCGCGCCGTCAGCGAGGGGCTGAGCCGCCCGGTGTTCTTCGTCCTCGAAGAAGCCCACAACTTCATCCCGAATGCCCAGAACAAGGGCGAGACCGCGCACGCGGCCAGCATCATCCGCCGCATCTCCGCCGAGGGCCGCAAGTTCGGCATCTTCCTCATCCTCATCACCCAGCGTCCCTACAAGGTCCACTCGGACGTGCTCAGCCAGTGCAACTCGCAGATTGTCATGCGCCTGACGAACCCGCAGGACCAGACGGCCATCAAGCAGGCCGCCGAAGGCATCTCCGAGGGGCTGCTGGCCGACCTGCCAGGCCTCAACGTCGGCGAGGCGGTGATTCTTGGGCCGCTGGTGCGCGTGCCGGTGATGGTGCGCATCAACCCACGCGAGTCGCGCGAGGGCGGCGCGGACCTGGATGTGGTGAAAGCGCTGGAGCGGGCGAAGCGGGATGTGGAGTCGGTGCGGCGGGAGGAGCAGGGGCGGGCCGAGCGCCGGACGCGCGTCCGGCGTGACTTCGCCGAAGAGGTATAGGACCAACGGGATGAGCCGTCGTTGCGAGCGCGAGCGAAGCAACCTCTCGCCCTTGCGACGGACGGGCTAGTGCAGGAACAGGTTACGTTAGCCAATCGAGGGATTGCTTCGTCGTTCCTCCTCGCAATGACAGCATGGGCTGTCGTTGCGAGCGCGAGCGAAGCAACCTCTCGCCCTTGCGACGGACGAGCCAGTGCAGGAACAGGTTACGTTAGCCAATCGAGGAATTGCTTCGTCGTTCCTCCTCGCAATGACAGCATGAGCCGTCGTTGCGAGCGCGAGCGAAGCAACCTCTCGCCCTTGCGACGGACGAGCCAGTGCAGGAACAGGTTACGTTAGCCAATCGAGGGATTGCTTCGTCGTTCCTCCTCGCAATGACGGCATGGGCTGTCGTTGCGAGCGCGAGCGAAGCAACCTCCCGCCCTTGCGACGGACGAGCCAGTGCAGGAACAGGTTACGTTAGCCAATCGAGGGATTGCTTCGTCGTTCCTCCTCGCAATGACAGGATGACCTTCAATCTACCGGCAGAGGCGCATGTTCTTCTGAATCGTGTTGAGCAAGGCGTCGATCTCGAAGGGCTTGCCGACGAAGCCGTTCGCGCCGATGGCTGCCGCCGCCTGCTCCGCATCAGGATGCGCGGAAAAGATGATGACCGGAATGTCGCGCGTTATCTGCTGACTGCGCAGCCGCTGGAGGACGTTGCGCCCATCCACCCCCGATAGAAGATAGTCCAGCAGAATCAGGTGCGGCAGGTTGTCCGAGCGCAAGTCGTCCAGGCAGCTCGGGCTGTAGCCTGTCGACACCTCATAGCCCTCGTCGGTCAGGATGAGCTCGACCGCGTCCACAATCCCCGGATCGTCGTCGATCACCAATATCTTGCTAGGCATCGGCCTGCGCTCCTTGCGTCACAGGTGTGTGCGGAAGGGTAAGCGTGAACGTCGATCCCGCCCCAACCTCGCTCTCCACCGTCAGCGACCCCGCGTGTCGTTTCATAATCTCCGCAGAGATGAACAGCCCCAGCCCCAGGCCGGGGTACGTCTTGCCCGACGCCGAGTCCATCTGATAGAAGCGGTCGAAAATCCTGGTCTGCTCGCTCTTCGGAATCCCGACGCCGTGGTCGATGACACTTACGTGCGTTCCCTCGCCATCGCGCCACGCCCGCACGACAATTGGCTCCGTCTTGGGCGAGTACGTCACGGCGTTGAAAATCAGGTTGATGAGCACCTGGCGGATGCGCTCCCGGTCGCCCACGACCGGCTCCGCCGCGTCGGCCTCGGCGCGCAGCTCGTGCGCCGTGATAGGCTGTAGCTCCCCCACGATCTCCCGCACCAGATCGTCCATCACAAACGGCTTCAGGCTCAGGGAGAGCTTGCCCTCCTGAATCTTCGCCACATCCAACAAGTCCTGGACGACCTCCACCAGCCGGTTGATCTGCGTCTCCATGCGCGCCACCAAGCGCACCGTGCCCTCGTCGCCATGGCCCTCGAAGCGGCGGCGCAGCACCTGGGTGTACGTTTTCAGGCTGGTAATCGGCGTCTTAAGCTCGTGGCTTGCCAGGGCGATGAAGTCGTCCTTGCGCTGCTCGAGCTTCTTGCGCTCCGAGATGTCCAGGATGAAGGCCATCACGTCCTTGGTCTGGTCGTTCATCAGGGACGCGCCGACGAGCACCGGGACGCGGCTGCCGTTCTTGCGGTAGTATTCCTTCTCCCACGGCGCCGCCCGGCCGGTGTTCTGCAACGCCGTCAGGGCTTCGACATCAAGATCGTACCACTCCGGCGGGGTGAGCTTGCGCCAGTCGATGCGGCCAGCGTGGAGGTCCTCCCGCGTGTAGCCCAGCATGCGCAGGAAAGCGTCGTTGGCCTCGATGATGCGCCCGTCGAAGTTGGTGTAGATGATGCCGATGATGTTGGCGTCGCGCAGGGCACGGAAGCGGCGCTCGCTCTGCCGAACCGCCTCCTCCGCCTGCTTGCGCTCCGTGATGTCCACGGTGCTGCCAATCACGCGCAGGGGGTGGCCGTCAGCATTGCGGTAAATGATACCACGTTCCCACACCCAAATGTAGTGTCCGTCCTTGTGGCGCACGCGATACTCGGCGTTCACCTGGTCTCGATTTGCCAAGACTGTTGGGCGGATCTGGTTCAGGCGCGCCATGTCGTCGGGGTGGATGAGGCTGCGCCAGGCGATGGCCGTGTCTGCGATTTCATCGGGCGCGTAGCCCAGGATGGCCTTCACCCCCGGGCTGCGGTGGACGACATTCGTACGCGGGTCCCACTCGTACACGAAGCCGCCAGACGCCGCCTCTGCCTGCTCGAACAGCACGTTCGCGCGCTGGAGGGCCTCCTCGGCCTCTTTGCGCGCCGTGATATCCTCGGCGATACCGAGCACCTGGACGACCTTGCCGTCGGCGTCGCGCGCGAACACCGTCTCGCGGCCGTAGATCCAGCGCCACTCGCCCGACTTGTGTCGCAGGCGGTACGTCGCCTCCAACACCTCGCCGTCCGGGGCCTGCTGCATGCGCTCCACCTGGCGCTGCACGACGACGGCATCGTCTGGGTGAATCACGTCCTGCAAGAAGCCGTCGCGCTGCGCCTCGTCCGAGCTGTAGCCGAACAGCGAGCCGAGCTGATCGTTGGCGTAGACGTTGCGGTTCGCCTGGAGGTCGTAGATGTAGATCAGGCCGGGCGTCGTGTTGACGATGCTGGTCAGGAAGCGCTCGCTCTCGCGCAGGGCTTCCTCGGCCCGACGGCGCTCCGTCACGTCGTCGAACGTGCCGATCCACTCGCGGACCACGCCATCGGCGTCCCTGAGCGGCGAGCCTTTGGAGGCCACCCAGTGATACGTCCCGTCCACGGCGCGCACGCGATACTCGGCGTCGAACAGCGTGACATCCGCCGTCGCTTTCGCCCACGCTTCGGTTATACGCTCTTTATCGTCCGGGTGGACAACATCGAGCCACCCGTCGTGCTGGATTTCCTCGGTGGTCTGCCCCGTCAGCTTGAGCCAGAAGTCCTCGGTGTCCGAGCCGTAGCCCTCGGTGTTGAACCACACCGCCTCGGACACACTCTGCAAGACGTGGCGGAGGCGCTCCTGGTTACGCTGGACGGTCTCTTCGGCCAGTTTGCGCGGCGTAACGTCGACGCCGGAGGCGATGAGGTAGCGGACAGCGCCCTGGTCATCGAGCAGGGGGGCGAGAGCGAAGTCGATGAAGATGAAGCGTATCTCGCCGACGCGGATCAGGGCTTCGTAGCGGACGGTCGCGCCGCGACAAGCCCGGTCAATCGCCTCGCGCAGCTCCTTCTGAACCGCCGGCGAGTACGACCACCAGGTGGTATCTTCGAAGCGCTTGCCGACGACGTCCTGCCGCGTCAGGCCGGCCATGTCCAGCGCCGCGCGGTTGGCTTCCAGCAGCGTGCCGTTAGGAGACAGCAGACCGACGAATACAAACAGGCCGTCGATCAGGTGACTCGCAAAACCATCCTTAAGATCCATGCGACCTCGCGTACCAGTCAAGCCACTAACTATGCCAGCGACAATACAGGTCAAAGACTCTCACTGAATATATAGAGAAAAAGGCGTTGAAGGTCAAGCGCAATATGTGTCCAAAGACAGTTTAGTATTTGTAAACGCTGAGCCGCGCCGGAATTGCAGATTTGGGCAGACTGCATCATAATGCCGCAGCGAAATTGCGCAACGAGGAGAGCAGGACATGGCGGACAAGGACCTCAACACGTCGAACGGCCACCTTGACAATACAGTGTGGGGCCACAAGTGGGGCTTCAAGGACACGCGCTTCGTCGTACAGCCCAACGGCTCGGTGATTGTGACCGGACGCCGCTACGCCATCTCCGGCAAAGAGATGCCGGACGTGATGCCGTTCGCCGAGGAGATGCTGGGCATCAAAATCGACCCCCGCGACATCAAGCCAGAGCGCCAGGACAAGCCGATTCCGCCCCCCCGCGTCAACGCCGCGTTCAACCAGGCCGTTGCGGCGGCTTTCCCGCCGTCGCGCTACACCACCGACGAAGGGGCACGCCTGCTGCACAGCCACGGCCAGACGACGGCCGACGAGGTTTACCGCGTCCTCTACGACCGGCTGGACCGCGTCGCCGACCTGGTCTTCTACCCGGAATCGGAGCAGGAGGCCGCGCAGCTCGTCCGCCTGGCCGTTGAGCACAACGTCGTCCTCGTACCCTACGGCGGCGGGACGAGCGTGAGCTGCGCCCTTCAGCTCCCCGTGAACGAGGCGCGCGTCATCGTGGTCGTGGACATGCGCCGCATGAACAAGATCGAGTGGATCGACCGCGAGAACCAGCGGGCGTGCGTCCAGGCGGGCATCACCGGCCAGGACCTCGAGGATGCGCTGGCGAAGGAGGGCTTCACCTGCGGCCACGAGCCGGACAGCATCGAACTGTCCACCCTCGGCGGCTGGATCGCGACCAACGCCAGCGGTATGAAGAAGAACCGCTACGGCAACATCGAGGACATCGTCGAGAATGTGACGATGATTACGCCAAAGGGCGTCATCGAGCAGGCGGTTGCCTCGCCGCGTATGTCGATGGGCATGCAGGTGCAGAACCTTCTATTCGGCAGCGAGGGCAACCTGGGGCTGATCACCCGCGCCATCATCCGCATCCACAAGCAGCCGGAGGTGAAGAAGTACGGCTCGCTGGTTTTCGCCGACTTCAAGACCGGCGTCGATTTCCTGTACGAGCTGACCCGCGCCGGCGCGCTGCCCGCCAGCATCCGCCTGGTGGACAACATCCAGTTCCGCTTCGGCCAGGCCCTCAAGCCCCGCCCGACCCCCTCCGAGGCCGTGATTGGGCAGGCGCAGAAGATGTTCCTGCTCAACATCAAGCACTTCGACCCGCACAAGCTGTGCGCCGCTACCATCGTCCTGGAAGGCTCGGCCGAGGAGGTCACCTACCAGGAGAAAATCATCAACCGCCTCGCCAAGAAGTACGGCGCGATCGCCGGCGGCGCGACGAACGGCCAGCGCGGCTACATGCTCACCTACGCCATCGCCTACATCCGCGACTTCCTGGCTGACTTCTCCATCATCGGTGAGACCTACGAGACAACGGTGTCGTGGGACAAAATCCACAATGTCATCAATGCCGTGACGGAGACGGCGGAGCGCAAGCACCACGAGTACGGCCTGCCCGGCCGCCCCTACGTCTCTCCGCGCATCACCCAGATGTACCACACCGGCGTCTGCATCTACTTCACCCACGGCTTCAGCGCCAAGGGCGTCGAGCACCCGGACCGCGTGTTCGCCGAGATCGAGCATAGCCTGCGCGAGACTATCATCGCCCACGGCGGGACCATCTCCCACCACCACGGCGTCGGCAAGATCCGCAAGGACTTCATGAGCGACACGATTTCGCCCACGACGGTGGAGTTGCTCAAGGCCATCAAGCAGGCCGACGACCCGGACAACATTTTCGGCATCCGCAACAACGTCTTCGCCGAGTGATCATCGAGGAGAGAGAAAATGCAGCGAGTGCTCATCACAGGCGGGGCGGGGTTCATCGGCTCGAATTTCACGCGCTACATGCTGGAGACGTACGACGACCTGTCCGTCGTCGTCTACGACAAGCTCACCTATGCCGGCCGCCTGGAGAACCTCCAGGACGTGGCCGAGCGCTTCGCGGGGCGCTACGCCTTCGTGCGCGGTGACATTGCGGACCGGGCGCTGGTCGAGGCGACGGTCCGCGCCCACGCCATCGACACTATCGTCAACTTCGCCGCCGAGACCCACGTGGACCGCTCCATCCTCGACCCGGATGCGTTCATCCGCACGAGTTGCCTGGGAACGTACGTCCTGCTCGAGGCGGCGCGGTCGCTAGGCGGCCTGCGCTTCCACCAGATTAGCACGGACGAGGTGTATGGCTACGTGCGCGCCGGCGCGTCGGTCGAGACGGATCCTGTCGCGCCGCGCTCGCCCTACGCCGCGAGCAAGGCCAGCGCCGACCTGCTGACCCTGGCGTACCACGTCACCTACGGCCTGCCGGTGACCATCACGCGCGGGGCGAACAACGTCGGGCCGTACCAGTACCCAGAGAAGGCCGTGCCGCTGTTCGTCACTAACGCCATCGACGACATCCCGCTGCCGGTGTACGGCGACGGCCAGCAGATGCGCGACTACCAGTGGGTCGTGGACCACTGCGAGGCGGTGGACATCGTCCTGCGGCGGGGCGTCATCGGCGAGGCGTACAACATCGGGACGGGGCACGAGATTCCGAACATGGCGATGGTGGGCATCATCCTGGAGCGCCTGGGCAAGCCGCGCTCGCTGGTCCACTTCGTCGAAGACCGCGCGGGCCACGACCGCCGCTACAGCCTGAATGTGGACAAGATCCGCGCCCTGGGCTGGCAGCCGCGCCACACGTGCCAGGCCGCCGTCGCCTTGACGGTGGACTGGTACCGCGACAACGAGTGGTGGTGGCGGCCCATCAAGTCCGGCGAGTTCCAGGCGTACTACGCGCGGCAGTACGGCAACCGCGCCGTGCTCGGCGTGGGCGAGTAGCGCCGACCCGTCATGAGGAGGATTGGAACGCAGAGACGCAGAGACGCAAAGGAAAGACGAGAGCCGCTGTCATGTTGAGCGGCGCGAAGCATCCCACGGCGGCGTGTTGGACCACGAAAGACGCGAAAGGGGGGAAAGGCGCGAAAAAAGATGCCGCCCTGTCATTGCGAGCGTGAGCGAAGCAATCCCCCGGCGGGAGCGCAGACTCGAAGTCTGCGCCTGGTAGGGGGAAAGCCTGCCGAGGCGGGCTGGGATGGGGATGACCTCACTTAGCCAGCCTGCTTCGAGCAGGCTTTGCCGTATCAGACGCCGATTTCAATCGGCGGCGTCGGCCGGCGACAATGTCGCCGAGCCTGGGCACTATCGCCGCTATTCCTGCGCTGGCGCGTCTCTCGCCATGAGGGAGGTTGCTTCGCGTTCGCTCGCAACGACGGGATGGCGCGAACACGCTGGAGACTTGTCTCTCTTGGCGTCTTTGCGCCGTTGCGCCCTTGCGTTGCCATCGTATTGTCGGCCACAGCCCAGATGCCTCGTCCCTCGGCATGACAGCGGAATTGAGCGGCGTTGCGCCGACGCTCAACCAGTCCGTGGTTCCCCGCTTAGCACCGGGGCGCAGGCTTCCCGGCAACGGTGGCAGGGATGTTGCTCCTTTGTTGCCTATATCTTGGATAGCCATTCTGAAATGCTATGGTGAAATTCCGGTCGGTCCCGGTTTTTCCACCGCAAACCCCTTGACAAGTTCCGTTTCCTACGGTACAATGGCCCTTGAAAGTGCTTTCATAAAACCGCTTTCAGACCCCTGAAACTCCAACCCGCAGTTCGAACGGCCCGCGTTGCAGCGGCTTATCCTCCGGTGGGAAAGCGATGGCTGAGGCTACAGTCTACGACGTCGCCCGACATGCAAAGGTCAGCATCGCCACCGTCTCGCGTGTGCTCAACACGCCGGAGAAGGTCAACCCGTCCACGCGGGCGCGGGTCATCGCCGCCATCGACGCCCTTGGCTTCGTGCCGAACGCCGAGGCGACGGCGCGGGCGCGCAAGACCAGCGGGCGCATCGGCGTGCTCGCGCCGTTCTTCACCTACCCCTCGTTCGTGGAACGGCTGCGCGGCGTTGCAACGGCGCTGGTCGGCACGAGCTACGAGTTCGTGGTCTACGCGGTCGATGCGGCGCAGCAGCGCGACGCGAGCCTGGCGAGCATCGTCGTGACGCGGCGCGTGGACGGTCTGGTCATCATGGCGCTCCCGTTCGACGACGACATGGCCCGCCGTTTGGTGGACGCGCGCATCGAAGCGGCCCTGGTTGAGTTCACCTACAACGGCTTCAACAGCATTGAGATTGATGACGCCGAGGGCGGCCGCCTGGCGGCGGCGCACTTCCTGGCAACCGGTCGTCGGTGCTGCGCCTTCGTCGGCGACAGCGAGACGCCGGACTACGCCATCCACCCCAGCGACACGCGGCTGGCCGGCTACCGCCGCGCCCTGGAGGAGGCGGGCTGCTGCCTGCCGGACGTGTATGTCGGGCTAGCCCCGCACGGGTTAGAGACGGCGCGCCAGGCCGCGCTAAGTCTGCTGGACCTGCCGCGCCCGCCGGACGCCATCTTCGCCGCGAGCGATACCCAAGCGATGGGCGTGCTGAAGGCGGCGCGGGACCGGGGGCTGCGCGTGCCGGACGACCTGGCGGTCATCGGCTTCGACGATATCGAGGTGGCCGAGTACATCGGCCTGACGACGATTCGCCAGCCGCTCCAGGAGTCGGGGCGCATCGCGGTCGAGCTTGTCCTGAACCGCCTGGTGGACCCGGCGCGGCCGGTGCAGCACGTGCGCCTGCCGCTGAGCCTTGTGGTGCGAGAGACGGCGTGACCGGACAGAGTGACGATGTGACGATGTGACGATGTGAATAGTCACTCCGTCACTCCGCCACTTCGTCACCCTGACTGAGGAGGTGCGGATGAAGTAATGGCCGGGCCGTGTTGCTAAGGTTGCGTAGATGTGTATCATTGAGAGCATGTGTTTCCGCCGTCAGTCCTGACGGTACATCTTTGCGGTACATTATTAAGGAGGAACCAATGTCACGACGTATGTGGTTCGTGCTGGTGACGGTCGCCATCGTGGCGGTCATCGTCAGCGCATGCGGCGGCGCGGCCGCGCCGGCCCAGCAAGCTGCCGCGACCCAGGCGCCCGCTGCGGCGGCGCAGCCGAAAGCGGCGGCGAGAACCAAATCCCCTGAACCGCAGGAGCCCCGCTCTGAGCGAGTTTCAAACGCAAATGGCCGCCTTTGAGCGTGCGCACTTGGGCAACAAGACAGTCGTC
>JBDHWG010000013.1:0-168637 GCA_039810085.1 Anaerolineae bacterium | reverse complement strand
TCACATCCTTGTTGGCATCCTTGGCGATGACCGCCATCCCGTACAGGACGATGTCGCCATTGTCATGCAGGTTGCGCAACGCGCGCGAGCCTTCGTATGCCGCTTCTTCACTCTCGAACACTGTCACAATCATCTTGTCCATGATCTGTCTCCTTGTTTTGTGGTTAGGTCTTTCGGTATTGTGTGGGGCGGCGACCTTGCCGCCCTCTTGCCATCAACTCAGCACTATTCAGTTGTTCTATTCAGTTGTTGTCATGAAGCGCTCGCCAGTGGGCGCTCGACCAGGTTCTTGATGCTGCGCAGGCGGAAAGCCAGGACGAGCTCGCTCACGCCAAAGAGGATGGCATACGCGCCGATGAGCCACAGCACGGCCAACGCGCCGGCGGTCGGCTGGAGAACCAGCAGGACACCGAACACCACCGACAGCACGCCACTCAGCGCCAGCAGCCACTCATCCTTGACTTCCTTGCGCAGCTGGATGGCGGCAACCACTTCCATGATACCCGTCACGATCGCCCAGGCGGCGATGAGCATCAGCAGCGCCATGGCGGTGATGCTGGGATACAGGAAGGCGATGACACCCGCGCCGATCCCGACCAGCCCCTCCACCAGGAGCACCCACCAGCGAGGCGTGTGGGTGTGGGAGAGGGCCACGACCGTCGCAAGGATGCCATCGACCACGGCGTAGGCGCCGAACAGGGCGACCAGCACGGCCAGCGAGATAGAGGGCCAGATAAAGGTTGCCACGCCAAACAGAACCGCGAACAAGCCACGCAGGGCCAAAGCCCACCAATTCCGAGACATTGCGTACAACATGTGCTACCTCCGTAGAAGTTGTTTCACGCGAACCGATTGAACTACCCCCACTATAGCGGAGCCGAGCGGCTTTGTCATCGGTGGGGCGTGGATTGTGGCTACGCAAAAAGGGCGGCATTTCAGGCGGCCGTCCTGCACATCCATCGGTGGACGTGTCCACGCTTGTGGGGCGAGGCGTACCGCAAATGTTGTAGCTTGCGTCGTTCATCGCCTGGGTGTAGACTCTACCGTGTGGCAACACGCCGAAAGCCCTGTCAGGCTTCCACCTCAACGGTGGAGGTCTCCCTGATCTTGGGACGAGAACATGACCACTTCGGCTGAGCGCGCGGTGGATCTGGCGCGGGTGCTGCGTTCGCATCGGGAGGCGATTGCGAACGCCTGGGCCGACATGGCCGTCGGGCTACCGGGGGATCATCCCCCGGAGCCACCGCCGCCGGAAAACGTTGCCGTGATCAGGCAGGCGCTGGATGCCATCGCTGAAGCCCTGAGCACCGGCTCCTACGCGGCCCTCGACACGTATCTCAATGACCTCGACGTCGCCCGCGTATCGGCAGGCTACGACGTCAGCGTGGTCATCGAGAGCCTGCTCTTGATCAAGAAGGCAGTGATCCCCTACATCGCCGAAGGCCACGCGCCGACTTCGCCCGCCGTCACCGAGGCGGTCGCGCAACTGGACGACTGCCTGCAATACATGATCGCCGGCTTCGGGCGCTTGTTCGCGGAGGTGCAGCGCCGACTCCAGCAACAGCAGCGGCGGACGGCCTTGCTGCTGCGTGCCGTGCAAATAGCCAATAGCTCGCTGGAACTCGATGTCGTCCTGGGCCGGGTTGCTCAGGCGGTTGCCGAGGCCGTGGCGGCGCCCTACTGCGGGATGTACCTGGTGGACGCGGAGCGGGGTGTGCTGGTGACGAAGGCTGTGGCGGGGGAGAATAGCGATTTTGCGCATGCGAGCTGGCGTCAGCGACTCTCTGATCTGGTTTCATTTCCCCTTCTGCTTGAGGCGCTGGAAGGCAAACAGGCGATAGTCTCTTCCCACCCACGGGACGATCCCCGTCTCGACCAGCGCCTGGTCGAGGAACTGGGCCTGACCTCGCTCTTGGTAGCGCCTATCCAGGTTGGCGACCGCGTGCTCGGCCTGGCCGTGCTCGGCGCCTCCGAGGCGGGCCACGCCTTTACCTCGGAGGACATTGGCCTGACGTCGGGCATCGTCAACACCGTCGCGCTGGCTATCGAAAACGTGCGTCTGTATGAGGAGACCGCGCGTCGGCTAGACGAGAGTCAAAGCCTCCAGCGTGTCACCGCCGCCCTGTTGCAGAAGCTCGACCTCACCGCCATCCTGGAGATCGTGTGCAGCGCTGCGCAGCGGCTTACGGGAGCGCCGGGCAGCATCTTGTTCCTGCTGGAGAATGATGACTGGCTGTATCCGGCCCACATGACCGGCCTCCCCCCCTCGCCCTTGGAGCCAATACCGGTCGATCGGTCGTTCAGTGGGCGGGCAGTCCGCGACGGCAAGGCCGTCCTGACCAATGACGCGGTTGGTCAAATCTGGCCCCTGCCTACGAACATTCCGGTGACGGCTATCCTGGCCGCCCCGCTGCTCGTACGCGGGGCAGCGATCGGCGTGCTGGATGTGATGAACAAGCCGGGGGGATTCAGCGCCGAAGATGCGCGGATTATCGGCTTGTTCGCCGACCAGGCCGCCATCGCCATCGAGAACGCCCGACTGCGCCAGCAGGCAGAGCACGTGGCGGTGCTCGAAGAGCGGCAGCGGCTGTCGCGGGAGCTCCACGACTCTGTGACCCAGGCGCTTTACAGCGTCACCCTATTTGCCGACGCGGCAACCCGCCTATTGAGTGCCGGCAACAGCGTCGGGGCGATGGAACACCTGCGGCAAGTGCGGACCACTTCCCAGGAGGCGCTGCGAGAGATGCGGCTGCTCATCTTCGAGCTGCGGCCGCTCGACCTGCAAGAGCAAGGGCTGGCCGCGGCTCTGAAGGCGCGGCTGGCCGCCGTGGAGAGTCGCGTGGGCCTGGCCGTCGAGCTGCAGGTCGAGGGCGAGAAGCGGCTGCCTGTGGAGATTGAGGACGTACTCTACCGCGTCGCCCATGAGGCGCTCAACAATGTGCTCAAGCATGCCCATGCGCAGCACGCGACCGTTCGCTTGGCGTTCGGGGAGGACAGGGTACGTCTGGAAGTAGTTGACGACGGGATCGGTTTCGACCCGATGGCGGGCCGGGCGGCGGGCGGCTTAGGGCTGGGCGGGATGAGCGAGCGGGTCGAGCGCAGTGGTGGAACACTCGAAGTCGAAAGCGCCCCCGGCCAGGGGACGCGTGTGCGCGTGGAGGCGCCAGTACCATGACTCAAACCATCATCCGCGTCTTCATTACGGATGACCACGCGATCGTACGCCAGGGACTGCGCGCCCTCCTGGCGACAGAGCCAGACATCGAGGTCATCGGCGAGGCAAGTAACGGCGCGGAAGCGGTGGCCGCCGTGGAACGCCTGCGCCCGGACGTGATCTTGATGGATCTGGTGATGCCACAGATGGGCGGTGTTGAGGCGATCCGTCGGATTAACGCCCAGTGGCCCGAAGCGCGCATCCTGGTCTTGACCAGCTTTGCCGCCGACGACCAGGTGTTCCCCGCGATCAAGGCGGGCGCCTTTGGGTATCTCCTGAAAGACACCTCGTCCGAGCAGCTGGTGCGCGGCATCCATGACGTCAGTCGTGGCGCGCTCGCCATGGACCCGACGATTGCCCACAAGGTTCTGCACGAGCTGGCCCATCCGGGCGACCGCCCAGGCACGGCGGAGCCGCTGACGGAGCGGGAGGTCGAAGTTTTGCGGCTGGTGGCGGCGGGCCTGAGCAACCAGGCGATAGCCGAACGGCTGCATGTCAGCGAAGCGACGGTGCGCACGCATATGAGCAACATCCTGGGCAAGTTGCACCTGGCGAGCCGCACCCAGGCGGCATTGTACGCGTTGCGGGAGGGCCTCGCGTCGCTGGACGACATGGAGATATCACCGTAGTCGCCGCTTCAAGCAATGTAACGGGAGACTACGACATTTGTCGGAGGCGCGCTACCACGCGAGCGCAGCAGACAACCGATCGAAGTGGAGAGGGACCGCTCGAAAAGCGGTCCTTTTTATGTACCACAATTCCACACTGCACCGATGACAAGGGCTGGCCGTTCCAGTATAGTGAGGATAGGTCAATCGGACCGCGTCAATCAGCCACCGGAGAGGTGGCACAGTCGTGGAGGTCATCGATGAGCATGCTACTCATCCTCAAGTTTGTTGTCACGGTTGTCTTCGTCGGCGCCGCCTACCAGAAATTTACCGGGAAGGTGGCCGCGGACTGGGCGCGCTGGGGTTACCCGCGATATGTCATGTATGCGACAGGCCTCGCCGAACTTGTCGCCGTGGCGCTTCTCTGGTGGCCGGGGCTGACGTTCGTTGGAGTTGGCCTCATGGCCATGATCCTCATGGGCGCCCTCGTGACCCTCGTGCGGCGCCGCGAAACGGCGTCACACGTCGCCCTGCCTGCGCTCACCCTGGTCATGAGCCTAGCAATTCTGTACCTGTCCTACCCGTTGTAGGTCGGTGCATCTGGGTCAGAAAGAAGGCATAATCCATGGAGCGCGGTGTTCGGGTCCTTATTGCCGACGATCTTGCGAGTACTCGTGAAGGTCTGCGTGCCCTGCTCGCGACCTACCCCGAGATCGAGGTCTTCGGAGAAGCTGCAAGTGGGGAGGCCGCCTTGCGCCTTGTTGAGATTTACCAGCCGGATGTCGTGCTGATGGATGTGCGCATGCGAGGCATGGACGGCATCGAAGCGACGCGGCGGATCAAAGAGCGTTGGCCTGGGATCCGGGTAGTCACGCTGACGATTTACGGCGACAGGCGGAGCGACGCTCTGGCAGCGGGGAGCGATGCGTTCCTCCTAAAAGGATGCCCGACCGACCAACTGCTGGCGGCTATTCTAACGCCAACAAAGTGTCAGTCAGCCGCGCCTCGCTCAATCGGGTGAAAAGCTCATGAAGATCCCTGGCGTGTCAAACCCCATCCCAACAACGACCCCGCCTTCGGGCCACCAGCCCGCGCCCGCCTTAGGGGCCGGGCTGAGCAGCGACGAGGCCCAACGTCGTTTGGCCCAGTATGGCCCAAACGAGCCGGCAGCGGAAGAGCGGACGTCTATTCTGAAACAGATTGTCCTGCTGTTCGCAAACCCGCTCATCGTCATCCTTCTCATCGCCGCCACAATCACGGCGGTTCTCGGCGAGCTGGCGGACGCTGTCATCATCTTCGTGATCGTCGCCCTCAGCCTCGTTCTGGATTTCGTTCAGACCTACCGGTCGCAGCGGGCCGCCGAACACCTTCGTGCCACCGTCGCGCCCACGGCTACTGCCATGCGGGATGGCAAGTGGGTCGAGGTTCCCCGCCGCGACATCGTGCCGGGCGATGTCGTCCTACTCACTGCCGGCGATCTCGTCCCTGGTGATGGCGTCCTGATCGAAGCCCGCGACCTTCACCTCAATGAAGCGCCTCTCACTGGCGAGTCGCTGCCCGTCGAGAAGTGGCCGGCTCGCGCTGCAGACGCCACGGCCAATCCGGCGGAGAGCAACCGCGTCTACCTCGGCACATCGGTCGTCAGCGGGAGCGGTATCGCCTCGGTCACAGTGACCGGCGCTGCGACCATGTTCGGCGACATCGCCACGCGGCTCGCGACGCGCGCACCTGAAACCGAGTTCGACCGTGGCATTCGACAGTACAGTTTGCTCATCACGCGTGTCATTCTGCTGCTCGTGCTCTTTGTTTTCCTCGTGACTTCGGCGCTGCACCACAATCCGCTCCAGGCTCTGACCTTCGCCGTCGCCCTGGCCGTGGGCCTCACGCCGGAGTTCCTGCCGATGATTATCACCATCACCCTCTCGCAGGGCGCCCTGCGCATGGCGCAGCATAAGACCATCGTCAAGAATCTGTCGGCGATCCAGAACTTCGGCAGTATGGATACCTTCTGCAGCGACAAAACGGGAACGCTCACGACCGGCGAGATGACGTTGGAAGGCCACGTTGGAGCCATGGGGGAGCCGGACGACCGCGTCTTTCTCCTCGCCTACCTTAATAGCTACCATGAGACCGGGCTCGACAATCAAGAGGCGCAGGCGGTTCTCCGCCACGGCGGCACCGGACCACTCGACCTCGCCATCCTCCGCCACGATCACCCGAATGTCGAGGCCTATCGCAAGGTCGATGAAATCCCGTTCGACTTTGACCGCCGCCGCCAGTCTGTCGTCGTCGAGACCGCGACTGATCACATCCTCATCACCAAGGGCGCACCCGAGGGCATCCTGTCGCTGTGCACCTTGTATCAAGATGGGGAGAAGACGCCCGAATTCGATGAGGTGTTGCGGGACCAAACGCGGCGAGTGTACGAGACATTGAACGCCGACGGCTATCGTGTTCTTGCTGTCGCGTTTCGCTCGACGGTCCCCCAATCGGCGTATACGGCGGCCGACGAACGGGACCTGACGCTGGCCGGCTATGTTAGCTTCGCCGACCCGCTCCTGCCGGACACGGCTGCGACAATTGCCACATTGCGCGACGAAGGGGTCTCTGTCAAGATTATCACCGGCGACAATGAGCTTGTGGCGCGCCACGTCGCCGTCGAGGCCGGCCTGGAACCAGGGCGGATTGTGCTCGGCGATGAGATCGAGCGGATGACCGACCCGGGGCTCGCGGTGGTGGCCGAGAAGACGACCATCTTCGCCCGGGTCTCGCCGGCCCAGAAGAATCGCATCATCCTGGCGCTCAAGGCGCGCGGACATGTCGTCGGCTACATGGGGGATGGGATCAACGACGCACCGTCGCTACACGCCGCGGATGTGGGAATCTCGGTGACGAGCGCTACGGACGTCGCCCGAGATGCGGCGGACATCATTCTCCTCCAGCCAGGACTGGACGTGCTCCAGGAGGGTATCCTCGAAGGGCGCCGCGCGTTCGGCAACGTCATGAAGTACCTGCTCATGGGCACGAGCTCGAACTTCGGCAACATGTTCAGCATGGCCGCCGCGTCGCTGTTCCTGCCGTTCCTGCCCATGCTCCCCATCCAAATTCTGCTGAACAACTTCCTCTACGACCTGGCCCAGGTCACCATTCCCACCGATAACGTCGACCCGTCGTTCATCCAGAAGCCGCGGCGCTGGGATATGGGCCTGATCCGCGACTTCATGCTGTATATCGGGCCGATCAGCTCCCTCTACGATTTTCTGACGTTCTACGTCCTGTTGAACGTCTTCCAGACCAGCGAAGCCGCATTTCACACCGGCTGGTTCGTCGAATCTCTGGCGACGCAGACGCTCGTCGTGTTCATCATTCGGACGGTCGGCAACCCATTCCAGAGCCGACCCAGTCGTCCCCTCACGCTCACCGTCATCGCCGTCGTCCTGTTCGGCATGATTTTGCCTTTCACCGCGCTCGGTCCCGTCCTCGGCTTCACGCCTCTGCCCGCCGCCTACTACCTCTTCGTGGTCCTGGCGACCATTACCTACTTGTTCATCGTTGAGATCGTGAAGCGGCGTCTGTTCGGGCGTCGTGGCTTCTAAGCGCCAGTGAGAACAGGAACAGGCGGCTACCATTTAGCAGCCGCCTCCGTGTGTGCTCCGGTCCTAATCTCTCGCTATCTCGGGAAACAGCGTCGCAATCACCCGATCGGCGTGCTGCTCGACCTGCTCCGGGGCGAGAATGTCGACGTTGCACAGCTCGTCTGAAAAGGCAGCCATGGCAAGCGGCATCACGCCCAGCATTATCAACGCCAACAAGAAGGTGTCGTGGCTGAACTGCGAGAGCATACCCTCGCGCTGCACCGACTCAATCAGCGGATCCATTTGCGTGCGCAGGGGCGCTAGGCGCGCCATGAAATAGTCGAGGCGCGGGCCGGGTTCGACGCCCTCGTGCATGAGCAAGCGCCCTACCTCAGGATAGCTCCCGGTGAGTACGATCGCGTTGCGAGACACTTCTTTCACGGTGGCCAACGCACCACTGTTGGTCGTCACGGCCGCCTCGACCAATGGCGTCATCATCGCCAGGTATTCTTCGAACGTGGTGTCGATAACCGCGCGCCAGATGTCCTCCTTCGAGCCGAAGTGATGCCTTATCAGCCCATGCGTGACGTCGGAGTGGGTAGCGATGTCGCGGAGGCTGACCCCGTCATACCCTCGGGCCGCGAAGAGTGCCAGAGCGCTATGCACAATTCGCTGCCGGGTACGCTGCGCCGTAGCATCAGCTTGCCGGCCACGTGATCTTTCGCGAATTTCCATTTTTGGTGCTCCTTTGTGTGCGGAATCACTTGACAGTTATACTATCCAATAGTATAATATTGGTCAAATACTATCCACTCGTATAGCGTAGACGATAGACGGGCTATCGCACGCGGGGATTGCGACTTTGTGACCGCTTTCATCGCCTGGACCACCAATGGAGGCATTCTGGCAGCCCATGAACCGATCTCAGCTCCCTCACGAGGCATTGCACCAGTATCTTAGCCGCTACCACGGCCACGAGATCCGGTCCGACGCGTCCATGCCGGACACCCCCGCCCTCATCGTCTGCAACCACGGGTTCGGCGGGGTCGTGGACCTCAACGTTTTCGCCCTCATGCATACGTTTCACCGGCTTGATGTTACGCGTCCGGTGACGTATCTCGTGCATCAGCTAGCCTGGACTCTACGTGCGGGACGGCTCATCGAGGCTTTCGGCGGCCGTCCTGCGAGCGAAGAGGTTGCGCGCGACGCCCTGATCGCGGGGCACTACGTTGTCGTGTTCCCCGGCGGCGACGTCGATGCGGCAAAGTCGTGGCGGCATCGGCACGTCGTCAGGTTCTCCGGCCGCTCCGGCTTCGCAAAGGTGGCCATGGCCCATAACGTCCCTATCGTTCCCGTAGTGACCGCCGGCGCAGGCGAGTCTCTGCTCGTCCTCTCTGACGGACGCCGCCTGGCTCGGCTCCTACGGCTCCCTCGGCTTGCGCGGACTAAGACACTACCGATGAGCCTGGCGTGCCCATGGGGTCTGAACATCGGTGTGGCGGGGGTATTACCGTATGCGCCGCTGCCCACAAAGCTGGTAACAGCGGTTCTGCCTGAGATGTGGCCCAATGATGGGGAAGAGCCTGCTGCGTTCGCCTCACGCGTGGAATACGCGATGCAGGAGCGTCTCGACGGGCTGGTCGCCCGCCGCATCCCTGTGATTGGCTGATCGCTCGTCCTCCGACTGGAGGTATCCTGAGCGGCAAGCGATGAGGAGGTTTGCTCAGCAACGCAGGCGATCCAGCGAAGGTGTTGAGCAGCGAGTCGCGCACGTTCTTTGAATGCATCGGCGGCAAGACCGTCCATGTCAGCGCGGACGGACCGGTCATGGACCTTGATGGAACCTACGCGCAGTGGTTCGCGCAGAATCAAGCCGCCGTCGTCCTCGCTCGTCCCGACTTTTACATCTTTGGCGCGGCTCCGACCCTCGACGGCGCAGAGGAGCTCGTCGCGGACTTGCGCCATCAGTTGGCATAAACGTGTTCGCGATCCCGAGTGAACGCGAAGCACTTGTCACGCAGCCATAACGATCCGTGCGCTCAAAAGGACGCACAAATCAAGAAGGAGAAAGTCATGTCCGAGCATCCTCTTCCCACAATCCATCACGTCAACTTCAAGACCATTCGCCTGCAAGAGATGGTCGAATGGTACGGCACCGTCGTCGGCATGAAACCGCTTTTCATGTTTCCCGGCGGGGCGTGGATGAGCAACGACGAGGCGAATCATCGCGTCGCACTGCTCGCCGTTCCGACCTTGACCGACGACCCCGACAAGCTAGCGCACACCGGCCTGCATCACACCGCGTTCGAGTACGATTCGATTGACGGTCTGCTCGACAACTATGTGCGGCTCAAAGAACTCGGCATCCTGCCGCATGTGACTGTGGACCACGGCATGACGACGTCGTTCTACTACGCTGACCCCGACGGCAACAGCGTTGAGCTCCAGTACGACAACTTCGACGACTGGGCGAAATCGTCGGAGTTTATGCGCTCGTCGGCCGACTTCGCCGCGAATCCTATCGGCGTGGTCATTGACGCGGACAGCATGGTCGCGGCGCGCAAGCAGGGAGCATCCGCCGAGGAACTCCATCGCCGCGCGTACTATGAGCGCGAATTCAAGCCGACGCGCCCCATGGACCCGCGCCTTCCGCTGCCACCTGAGCTTCACGTAGAGTAAATTCTCCGCCGTCGGATGGAATTCGTCGCCTGAACGACGAATTCCATCCGGTACTTGACTAAGGAACAACCATGCGACTTGTCACTTTTCAATCCGATGGCGCCTGGCGCCCTGGCGTGCTCGTTGGCGAAACGATTGTGGATACGGAGCATGCGGCCGAATCCGCCGCATTGGCGAACGGCAGCGACGAGGCGACGCGAACATCGTTTGCCAGTAATCGCCGCATCATCCAGCACGCCCCGCAAGCATTGCAACAGCTCGAGGGCGCAGCGCAGAGTCTGGCATCCGAAGGTAAGGGGATAGCCCTCTCCGAAACGCGTCTCGGTCCGCCGATCCCTGACCCTGAGAAACTCATTCTCATCGGCCTGAATTATCGCGACCACGCGCAGGAGTCGAACCAACCGCTGCCTCAGGCGCCGATGGTGATCCCTGTGTATCGCAATGCGCTCGCGGGCCCGCACGACGCGATTGTACTGCCCAAAGGCCACCGCAACTATGTCGATTATGAAGGCGAGTTGGCCATCGTCATCGGGCGGCAGTGCAGAAATGTGCCAGAGGAGGCCGCGCTCGATTGTGTGGCGGGCGCGATGGTCATGAACGATGTGAGCGCACGTGACATGCAGCAGCAGTCACCGCAGTGGGCGGCAGCGAAGATGGTTGATACCTTCAAGCCGTGCGGTCCCGCGCTTGTCCTGCGCGACGAGATTCCCGATCTGGGAGATCTGGCCGTCATCACGCGCGTGAACGGGCAAGAGGTGCAACATTCGAGCACCGCCCAGTTCATCTTCTCTGTGGGCGCCCTCGTCGCCTATCTCAGCTCGTTCATGACGCTCGAAGTGGGCGACATCATCGCGACAGGCACACCCCCCGGCGTCGGGTTCGCGCGCAAGCCCCCGCTCTTCTTGCGCAGCGGGGATTTGGTTGAAGTTGAAATTGCGAAAATTGGCGCGATCGCGAATCGGGTTATCGAGCAGTAAGGAGAAGTACGATGTCCGAATACATGACCCTCGGTGCGCGCCTGGAACACTCTGCGGCGAGATACGGCAGCAAAACCTACTTGTACTGGAAGCATGAAGAGGTGTCGTTCGCCGACTTCAATTGCCGCGTCAATCAGGTGGCAAACGGTTTGCAGGCGTTTGTGGCGCAAGGGCAGAAGGTTGCCCTCTTGCTCAAGAATTGTCCCGAATTTCTGTACAGCTTTTTCGCGTGCGGCAAACTCGGCGCTGTGGTTGTGCCGATCAATCCGCTGCTCAAGGGCGAAGAAGTGCGGTATATCCTGGACGATTCCGAAAGCGTCGTGCTGATCGCGGCCGCGGAATTTGCGCCAACGGTGGGCGAGATACGCGCGAATTGTCCGCAATTGCGCGAGGTGCGCTATGTCGGCGCGACACCCGAGGGTGAACGCGGGTTCGACGAATTCTGGCGCTTGCCCGATACCACGCCGGGCGCGCAGGTTTCGCCCGACGACACCGCCAGCATCATTTACACCTCGGGCACGACGGGCAGACCCAAAGGCGTGATGCTTTCGCACGCCAACTATGACTATGATGTTTGGGCGACGATCGAGGGCGGCCAATATACCGAGAGCGACCGCATGTTGTGCATGTTGCCCTTGTTCCACGTCAACGCCCAGGTCGTTAGCCTACTGCCCGCGCTGCGTCAGGGCGCAGCTTTCATTCTGTTGGAGGGATTCTCCGCACGCGACTTCCTGCCAACGGTCGCGCGTTATCGCGCGACGACATTCAGCTCCGTACCGACCATCTATGCGATTCTGAACAATCGGCCGGAGGCAGCAGACTATGATTTGAGCAGTCTGCGCGTATGCATTTGCGGCGCGGCTCCGTTGCCGGTCGAAGTCTACAACGAGTTCGAGCGCAAGTTCAAGGCGTTCATGCTGGAGGGATACGGCTTGAGCGAGGCAACGTGTTCGGTCACGCTGAATCCGATTGATGGCCGGCGAAAGATCGGCTCCATTGGCATCCCACTGCCGGGGCAAGAGGTGAAGATTTTCGACGACAACGACCAGGAAGCGCCTGCAGGTCAGGTCGGCGAAATCGTCGTGCGCGGTCCCAACGTGATGCAGGGCTACTATCGCAATCCGGAAGCCACCCGAGTGTCAATCCGTGATGGCTGGCTGCATACGGGCGACCTCGGGACGATGGACGATGAAGGCTACTTCTATATAGTCGGGCGCAAGAAGGAGATGATTATTCGCGGCGGCGAAAACATCTATCCCAAGGAAATCGAAGAAGTGCTTTATCGCCATCCGGCGGTTCTAGAGGCCGCAGTCATCGGTCTGCCGCATCCAATTTGGGGCGAAGAAGTGGTCGCGGCGGTCGTGCTGCGCGAAGGCCAGAGCGTTTCAGAGCAAGAGGTTATTGGCTACTGCAAGCAGCACCTTGCGGATTACAAGTGTCCACGCCAGGTACGCCTCGTCGCGAGTTTTCCAAAAACGGCGACTGGCAAAACTCAAAAACCTCAATTGGTCAAGATGCTGACCATTGGGTAGGCGGCGTGGATGACGAGTCACAAGTCTGTCTTTCCTGGGAGATACCAGGAAAATCTAGAGCAAAGCAGCTCCAAGGAGGATACGCGTGAGCGACATCAACGTTCCCGTTCTTATCGTCGGTGGCGGCGGCGCTGGCCTGACCGCCTCGATGCTGTTGTCATCGTATGGCATTGACTCGCTGCTGGTTAGTCGGTATCCCGGCACGTCGCACCTACCCAAAGCTCACGTTCTACAACAGCGGACGATGGAAGTTTACCGCGAAGTAGGGGTAGCAGATCCCATTTACGAACTTGGGACACCGCCGGAAAACATGGCTTTCAGCGCCTGGTATGCCGGCGTCGCCGGACCCACCGCCGAGTACGGTCGCGAGATCGCTCGTTTGGAGTGCTGGGGCAACGGCGACCGCGATCCTAACTGGATGAAAGGGAGCCCGTGCCGCCAGGCGAATCTGCCACAGATCCGCCTGGAGCCAATCCTCAAGGCCCACGCCGAGGCCCTCGCACCCGGCCGCATCCGATTCAATCACAGCTTCATATCGCTGGAGCAGGACAGCGAGGGTGTCACAGCGCTCATCGAGGACCGGGCAGCCGGCCAGCAGTACACCGTGCGAGCGCGCTACCTGCTGGGCTGTGACGGCGGGCGAGTGGTGGGCAGTCAGGTCGGCATTGAGATGGAAGGGCCGAAGGAACTGGCCTCCAATGTCTCGATCTACTTCTCGGCCGACCTGTCGGCGTGGCTGCGTGACCCCGAGGTGCTGATTCGTTGGCTCCTCAACCCGGACTTTGGAGATCCATTGAGCGGGGCGCTCGTTCCGATGGGGCCTCAGCACTGGGGGCCGCAGTCGGAGGAGTGGGTGTTCCACCTCCTCTACCCGTTCGGCGACCCACGGGCCTCTGACGATGACGCCGTCAAGGAGCATATGTCGCGTGTCCTGGGCATTCCCGACTTTCAGCCCGAGATCCACCTGATGAGCCGCTGGTCGATTGAGGGGATCGTGGCCTCGCAGCTGCGGGTTGGCAATGTCTTTGTCCTGGGTGACGCGGCTCATCGCCATCCCCCGACCGGCGGTCTCGGCCTCAATACAGCCGTCGGTGATGCCTATAACCTGTGCTGGAAAATCGCGGCTGTGCTGCGCGGTCAGGCGTCCGACAGCCTGTTGGATACCTACGAGCCAGAGCGGAAGCCGGTAGGAGCGCGCGCCGTCCAGCGCTCTCTGGAGAACTTCGGGAATCACCTGGCGACTGCCCAGGTGCTAGACATGACGCCCGAGAATTCGCCAGAAGACAACTGGGCGATCATGCGACGACTGTGGAGCGACGAACCCGCGGACCAGCAAGCACGCGTGCTGTTCGAGAATGCCATTGCCAGCCAGGCGATGGAGTTCTACGAGCAGAACGTCGAGTATGGGTACACCTACAACGCGGCCATCGTCCCGGATGGAACGCCTGCGCCGCAGTTGATCGATGAGGTGCATGTCTACGAGCCGTCCACTCGACCGGGCTGCACCTTGCCTCACGCCTGGCTCCAGCGCCTGGGGCAGCGCAAGGCGCTGTGTGATCTGGCCGGGCATGGTCAGTTCCTCCTCATCACCGGGAAAGGGGGCGAGGGCTGGCTTCAGGCGGCGGCTGATATCGCCCAGGAGCGGGGCCTGCCGCTCTCGGCGATCAGCGTCAATCCGTTCTCGGGTGACTGGCTCGATATCCGCTTCGACTGGCTGCGGCAGCGTGAAGTCTCTTCAGCTGGAGCAGTGCTGGTGCGGCCCGACCGGCACGTCGCTTGGCGTTCTTTCGGGGCCAGTGAGACTCCACGAGCAGCGCTCGAAGAGGCGCTCGGTCAGGTACTTGGCATTCGAGAGCTTGTGCCGCACTAAGGTTTCCTGAGACACAAGCGGAAGAGTGCGGCAGTATCCTGAGAGGATTCGGTATCCACCACCCGACCCATATCGCCTCCATGGACTTGAACAACCGTTCGAGAGTCTACTCGGCTTTGATGCTCTCGAAGTACTGCGTCATCGTGTTCGACTTCGGCGCCGTCGTCAGGTAGGTCGTCGCCAACGCGAGATGGTACTTCGCTTCGGGGAGACCCACGTACTGCAAGGCGTTGGCGCACGCCGTCACCACGACGATGCCGTTGGGATCCGCCAGCCCGATGTCCTCCCCGGCCAGGATCAGCCGCCGCCGCATCACGAACTCCGGGTCTTCCCCGCCCAGCGCCTTGGCGAGCCAGTATAGGGCGGCGTCGGGGTGACCCGTCAACCGCGTCAGTCCGTAGCAGGTTGACGGGTCAAAGGAGCCGCGGACGGACTTGATAAAGGCGGAGATGGTGTCGTAGTGCTCGTCGCCTCTGAGGGGGTGCGGGGGCGGTACTCCGCCCCCGCGGTCGTAGCGGACGACGCGGCGCTGGATGCTCTCCTCGGCGACGGTGTCGTCGATGTGGATGACGCCGTTGGCGTCCGGGGTGGTAGACGCGACAGCGAGCTCGAGGGCATTGAGGGCGGTGCGGGCGTCGCCGGCCATGTCGGCGAGGTGGGTGAGGGCGTCGTCGGAGATGGTGATGGAGCGGTCGCCGGGCCGCGCTCCTTGTCGTGGAGGGCGCGGAGGAGGAGGTCGCGCACCTGGTCGGGCGTCAAGGGTTCTAAATGGAAAATACGTGACCGACTGAGCAACGGGCCGACGACCTCAAAGAACGACTTTTTCTGCCGCCTCTCGCGCCGATGTGCTCGACCGCGTGGTAATCCTTGGGATGTTGAATTGGACAACTGGTATCGGTTGCACAGAGTAGCCCTTGAGTGTGGCGGGTTACCGACTCAAGGGTAGATAGTGGAGGAGGTCGGCATATTCCTCGGAGTCTGAGATAGACCAAATGAGCAGCAACTCCTCGATTGTCTCCCCCATCGTCATTGCCGGGTTGAGTATGAAAACCTCGGGGACATGTCGCCCGGCTGAAAGGTGATCCTGCAAGTGAACCGGCATCGAGGCGCGATTGTTCGTGACCAGCGAGAAGCCATGCGCCTCGCACCAGATCAAGATGTCTGGATCAAGGGCGTGGAGTGGCGGCGCCCCGACGTCGCCGATACACCACACAACCGTTTGTGGCGACCTCTGGATCAGGGCTTTCCGACAGCGGGGATTGACATGTTCGTCGAGGAGATACTTGATGACACTCACGGCGCCTGAGTTTCAGCGATGCGACGAGTGGTAGCGTCTTGCCTAATTCGCGCCTGGCGCAACTTGAGCATCGCGGGCGTAGGGTTGTGCTCTTGTTCAGCCCGCATGCGCTCGCCATGCTCCAGCCATTCGGCCATGTAGTGATCCACCTGGTCGCGGTTGTGCAGGTAGTACAGGACTGTCGCATAGATCTGTTCAACGGTCAGGCTGGGAAAGCTTTCTGCAATTTCCTCGGGCGCTTGCGCACGGTGGATGTACTCGTACAGGATGGACTCGATGCCAATCCGATGCCCCTTGATGCGAATATCGTTTGGCGCAAGGAAGTCAAAGTAATCTTCCAGTTGCATTGCCCTTACCTCCTGTCTCAATTGTAGCCATGCCTGCACGAAGCGCAACTGTATGATTACTATCGCCTCATGCCTCCCCCTCTGCCCGCCACGTCTCGACCCGCGCCTTGACCTCGGCTTCGTAGCCCTGGTCGTTGGGGGTGTAGAAGCGGCGGTCCTTGTGGATGTCGGGCAAGTATTGCTGCGCCACCCAATGGCCCTCGAAGCTGTGGGGGTACTGGTAGCCCTTGCCGTGCCCTAGCCGCGCCGCCCCCTTGTAGCTCGCGTCCCGCAGATGGGTCGGCACCGGCCCGGCGCCCTCCTCCTGGATCACCCGCTCCGCCTCGAAGTACTGCGTCATCGTGTTCGACTTCGGCGCCGTCGCCAGGTACACCGTCGCCATGGCAAGATGGAACTTCGCCTCGGGGAGCCCCACGTACTGCAAGGCGTTCGCGCACGCCGTGACCACGACGATGCCGTTCGGATCCGCCAGCCCGATATCCTCCCCGGCCAGGATCAGCAGCCGCCGCATCACGAACTCCGGGTCCTCCCCGGCCAGCATCATCTTCGCCAGCCAGTAGAGGGCGGCGTCCGGGTCGGAGCCGCGCACGGACTTGATAAAGGCGGAGATGGTGTCGTAGTGCTCGTCGCCGCCTTTGTCGTAGCGGACGACGCGGCGCTGGATGCTTTCCTCGGCGACGGAGTCGTCAATGTGGATGATGCCGCTGGCGTCGGGCGGCGTGCTCTCGACGGCGAGCTCGAGGGCGTTGAGGGCGGTGCGAGCGTCGCCGCCGGCCATGTCGGCGAGGTGGGTGAGGGCGTCGTCGGTGATGGTGATGGGACGGTGGCCGTAGCCGCGCTCGGTGTCGTGGAGGGCGCGGAGGAGGAGGTCGCGCACCTGCTCGGGCGTCAAGGGTTCTAAATGGAAAATGCGTGACCGACTGAGCAACGGCCCGACTATTTCGAAAAACGGATTTTCCGTTGTAGACCCTATTAAAGTGATTGTTCCATCCTCCACGTGGGGGAGGAGGGCGTCTTGCTGGGCTTTGTTGAAGCGGTGAATCTCGTCCACGAGGAGAATGGTCCGCTTACCGTACAAGGCGCGGCGCTCCTTCGCCTCGGCGACAACCCTTCGAATGTCGGCGACGCCCGCCATGACAGCGTTCAAGGTTTCGAAGTGGGACTTGGTGGCGTTGGCAATGATGGTCGCCAGGGTCGTCTTGCCCGTACCCGGCGGCCCCCAGAGGATAATTGAGCTAAACAGCCGGTCGGCTTCGATGGCGCGACGCAGCAGCTTACCCGGCCCGACGATGTCCTGCTGCCCGGCAAAATCGTCGAGGGTGCGCGGGCGCATCCGGGAGGCGAGAGGCGCTTCGCGGCTGATCTCTTCCTGACGCGCCGCGCTGAACAAATCCGGGTCGCTCTTCTTCTTAGCCATTGTTTCCTAACCTCAGGCCCTTCGCAGTACCTCGCGCCGCATTGAGAGTTAGATTCTAATGGAATCGCGTACACTGGCAAGGATTGTGTCAGGGAAAGAGCCACGACCTGGAGTAGCGCCACGTCGCACACTCACGAAAAGCCGTGAGCGATAGAGCGGGGCGAAATTCGTTGACCTTGCCGCTCAAATGTGATACACTCAATTGCTGCCCGGCAATAGGTTTACCTGGAAGGGATGATTATGACTCGGTTGACCCACCGCGTTGTCCTGCTCGTCCTCGCCCTCTTGCTACTGCTCGTCGGCCTACCCCTCGCCAGCCACCTGACTCCCAACGAGACCGACGTCGCCCTCGCTCTGCCCCTGGATACCGACACGCCCACGGCCACGATTGAGGCCAGCGTGACGCCCACGGAGACCGCCACGGCCACCCTCGCCGCCAGCACGACACCGACGGTCCTTGCCAGCACGACGACAACCCAGACGCCCACCGTCACCGTGACCACGACGCCGACAGGCACACCTAACTACCCGCTCTTCCTCCCGCTCATCGAGCAGATGCCCGAAGACGCCCCTAGCGCACCCTATCTCGCGACGTCCACGGTCAACACCACCGTCACCGTGACGTGGTCGTTCGTGCCGAATGCTCGCGCCTATACGCTTTGGCTGGCCACCAGCCCCTCGCTCGCCGATGCCCACGTCGTCTACAACGGTGACGCGCAGAGCTACACCACAACGCTTAGCCCGGGTGTGTACTACTTCCTCGTGCAGGCGCGCAACGCCTGGGGCGCGACGCCGAGCAACCTGGCCTCCGCCCACGTTAGGGGCGGCATTACTGGGCGCGTGACCCAGGGCGGCCAGCCAGCGGCCGCCGTGGAAATATGGCTGCGTTTCTACGATGGCCAGAACTTCTCGACCGTAGCGACGATATACACGGACAGCAACGGCTACTATGAGTTCTTCGATCTGCCGTCGCTGGCCCCGGGGCAGCTCTACTACGTCCGCTACGAGAACACGGCGCTCAATCCGGCGCGCCTCGTCCGTTGGAACAGTTTCCGCATCAACAGCTACACCGCTGGCTTCACCGCCTGGGGCGGCGATTTCGATATCCAGAACGTGACCCTGATTGCCCCCGCCTCGGGCACGACGACGAAGCTCCCAGTGACGTTCAGCTGGGCCGGCCGCAACACAGGCGGCGACGCCTACAGCTTCTTCCTGTTCGACCCAAACAACGCCGAACCCTTGTATGACAGCGGCATCGTCTCCGGCGCGAGCTACACCCTGTCCGCCCTGCCGAGCGGCTTCAGTTTCTCGAAGCCCTACGGCTGGAGCGTGCGGGTGTATAATAACCCGCAGGACCCGTTCAACTACGGGACCGCCTACTACTATCATAGTATCACCTTCCAGCGGTAGTGAACGGCGACACGTAGAGAGGTCACCACCATGCCAGACAAGAAAGCCATCATCACCGACATGGACGGCGTGCTCGTGCGCGGCCGTCTGCCCATCCCCGGCGCGTCGGAGTTCATCGGGCGCCTCATCGACGAGGGGCGACCGTTCATGGTGCTGACCAACAACCCGCTGTACTCGCCGGTCGTCCTCAGCCACCGCCTGCGGCGCAACGGGTTGGACATCCCTGTCGAGCGCATCCACACCTCGGCGCTGGCCGTGGCCCAGTTTCTCGACTCGCAGCGCCCGAAGGGGACGGCCTACGTCATCGGCGAGGAGGGGCTGTACGAGGCGCTGGAGGACATCGGCTACACCTTCACCGACCGCTCGCCCGACTACGTCGTGCTAGGCGAGACCAACGACTACAGCTTCGAGAAGATTACCCGCGCCATCCGGCTCATCCAGAACGGCGCGCGCTTCATCGCCACCAACCCCGACGTGTCCGGGCCGAGCGAGACGGGCATCGTTCCGGCGACCGGCGCGGTGGCGGGGTTGATCGAGCGCGTCGTCAACATCGCGCCGTACTACATCGGCAAGCCGAACCCGCTGATGATCCGCACCGCCTTGCGCCGTCTGGGGGAGCATTCGTCCAACAGCATCATGGTCGGCGACCGCATGGACACCGACATTCTGGCCGGCACGGAGAGCGGGCTGGAGACCATCCTGGTGCTGACGGGCGTCACGACGCGGGAGATGGTGGACCGCTTCCCATACCAGCCGACGCGCATCGTCGACTCCGTCGCCGATTTGCCCTAAACAATGCGTAGGGTTGGGCGTTGGGCACCCGGTGGGTGACAAGAGGGCAACCGTCAAGCCTGAGAGCGCGAAGTGATGTATAAATAAGACGGTTTCTCCTCCTCCAGGGAAGGGCCGCGTGGGATGGGCTCCACGTCGGCCCTTCCTGAATTTTTACCCCCTTCCGTCATTACGACCGCCATATCCCGTCATTGCGAGTGCCATGTTCCGTCATTGCGAGCGAACGCGAGGCAATCTCGCGCCCTTGCGTCAGACAGTCTAGCGCCCCTCTCACCCACCGTCAGGTTGCTTCGTCGTCCTATCGTCCTCCTCGCAACGACGCCCGTTCCGTCATTGCGAGCGAACGCGAGGCAATCTCGCGCCCTTGCGTCAGACAGTCTAGCGCCCCTCTCACCCACCGTCAGGTTGCTTCGTCGTCCTATCGTCCTCCTCGCAACGACGCCCGTTCCGTCATTGCGAGCGAACGCGAAGCAATCTCCCGCCCTTGCGTCAGACAGTCTAGCGCCCCTCTCACCCACCGTCAGGTTGCTTCGTCGTCCTATCGTCCTCCTCGCAACGACGCCCGTTCCGTCATTGCGAGCGAACGCGAAGCAATCTCCCGCCCTTGCGTCAGACAGTCTAGCGTAGGACTAGCGCCCCTCTCACCCACCGTCGGTTGCTTCGTCGTCCTATCGTCCTCCTCGCAACGACGCCCCTACGTCCCGAATGTTGCTTGCCTAAAGCGGGCAGGCGTGGTATGCTTGCGTTCTCATCTCAACACTTGACTCCTCCGCGAAGGATACCCGCATGGACTTGGGCCTGCAGAACAAAGTCGCCATCGTCACCGCCGCCAGCCGCGGCCTGGGGCGCGCCGTCGCCCTGGCATTTGCCGGCGAAGGCGCGCGCGTCGTCGTCAACGCCCGCGACGCCGAGCGACTGGCCGGTGTTGCCGCCGCGTGCGAAGGGCTGGGCGCGCAGGCGCTGGCCGTGCCGGGCGACGTGACAAACCCGACCGACGTGGACCGGCTCGTCAAGACGGCGGTCGAGCGCTTCGGGACGGTGGACATCCTCGTCACCAATGCGGGCGGCCCGCCGGCCGGCGACTTCAAGTCCCTGACGCTGGCCCAGTGGGAGGATGCCTGTCGGCTGAGCCTGCTGAGCGCCGTCGGGCTGATCCAGGCCGTCGTGCCCATCATGGCGGCGCAGAAGAGCGGCGCTATCGTCAGCATCAACTCCATGACCGTCAAGCAGCCCATCCCCGGTTTGACGCTCTCCAATGCCATCCGCGACGCCATCCACGGCCTGGTCAAGACCCTGTCGGTCGAGCTGGCCCCCGACGGCATTCGCGTGAACTCCGTCCTGCCGGGGTGGACGCTGACCGAGCGAGTCGAGGAAATCCTGGCGTTCCGCTCCCAGAAGGGTGGCGTGCCTGTTGACGAGGTCGCCAAGACCATCACCCGCGACATCCCGATGGGACGCATGGGGCAGCCGGAAGAGTTCGCGCGCGCCGTCGTCTTCATCGCCTCGCCCGCCGCGTCGTACATCACGGGCGTCGCCCTGCCGGTGGACGGCGGCTTCGTCAAGGGCAAGAGCTAGGCGATGCAGGCGCAGCGCGCCGAGCGCCTGGCCCTCATCCGCGCCATCGAGGCCGAGCGCGGCTCGCGGGTGCTGAGCTACGTCATGGCCGAGGGCACGATCATCGCCGACGACGCCGTCCTGCCCATTTACCAACGTCTCGCCGCCCTGGGCCGTCGCCCCCGCCTCGACCTCTACCTCGTCAGCCGCGGCGGCATCACCGAGGTGTGCTGGAAGATTATCACGCTGCTGCGCGAGTTCACCGACCACCTGGGCCTCATCGTCCCCTACCGCGCCCACAGCGGCGCGACACTCATCGCCCTCGGCGCGGACGAGATCGTCATGGGGCCGATGTCCGAGCTGGGCGCGACCGACCCGGCCCGCGCCCACTTCTTGCTGCCGGGCGGCGCTGACGGCCAGCCCGCGCCTGTGTCCGTCGAGGACCTGCGTCGCTGCATCGAGTTCATCCGCCGCGAGGGCGGGGGCCACGCCGACTTCGTGACGGCGCTGTTCAACTATATTCACCCGCTGGCGATTGGCGCGTTGGAGCAGTCCCACGCCCTCGTCGAGCGCATTGCCCGCAAGGCCCTGGCGACGCATTGGGACGCGGAGGCGCGGGCAGCGGACATCGAGCGCGTCGTCGGGACGCTCAACGGCCGCCTGCACTCGCATACCTACCCCCTGGGACGCGTCGAGGCGCGGGACGACCTCGGCCTGCCGGTGCTCGACGCCAGCCCGTCGCTGTGGGGTCGAATGTGGACGCTCTATGAGCGCTACCAGGCCGGCTTCGGTACGGCCCTGCCGGGCGCGACCCCGGACACACGCCGCCGCGCGGTGTGCGTCATCGAGACGACCGACGGGATGGCCGGCGCGTTCCAGGTGCTGCGCGCCGCGAACGGCGTCGAGCAAATCGTCGGTGGCGGATGGGAGACGATGTGAACAATCTCGATACACTGGCCGACAAAATCCTGGCTGGGCTGGAGACAAAGAACGCCGCCCGCGAGGAGGCCCTGCGCCTCTCGCGCCTCCTGGTGCAGCACGCCTCGCGCACCATCCGCGCCGTCCATCGCTACGAGTGGGACGAGGCCGAGCGTATTCTTGTCGAGGCCTACCGCATCGCCGAGAGCCTCAAAGCGGCGACGCGACGCCAGCCGGAGCTATACGCCGCAGGCTACGCCCAGGATGCCCTCAAAGAGTATGCCGAGGCCCACATTACCCGCGCCCTGGCGCTGGGGCAGGACCTGCCGGACCCGGACGCCCTGGGCGTGGAATACGCCGCCTACCTCAACGGCTTGGGCGAAGCGATTGGCGAGATGCGCCGCCACTCCCTGGACCTGATTCGGCGCGGCGACATCGACCACGCCGAGCGCCTGGTGGAAGCGATGGACGAGGTCTACGCCTTCCTGACCACGGTCGATTACCCCGACGCCGTCACCAACGGCCTGCGGCGGACGACCGACATGGTGCGCGGCGTGACCGAGCGCACGCGCGGCGACCTGACGACGGCAGCGCGCCAGGAGAAGCTCCAGGCGGCGCTGCGCGACTTCGAGGCGCGGCTGGGGGTCGGTGGCAGTGAGTAACCGGCGCGCGTCGGACGCGGGCGACCGCCTCATCCGCGCCAGCGAGGTCGGACAGTACGCCTACTGCGCGCGCGGCTGGTGGCTCAACGTCGTCCAGGGGCGGCCCATCGAGCCGACGCGCCTGGCGCGAGGAACTGAAGCCCACGCCCAGCACGGGCAGCGGGTGCGCCTGGCAGTGTGGCAGGCGCGGGTCGGCCTGGCGCTGCTCGCCCTGGCCGTCGTGTTACTGGTTCTGGCTTGGCTGAGATGAGCGTCAAGAATCTGTCATTGCGAGGACGACGATAGGAGGACGAAGCAATCTCCCGGTTGGCGAAAGCGCTGCTATTCCTCGCCTAGACCGTCTGATGCAAGGGCAGGGGATTGCTTCGCGCCGCTCGCAATGACTATGTCTATTTCTGAAGGAGGGCCTGGGTCATGGCGGATACAATGAAAGAGCTTGTGGTCTGCATCTTCGACGGGCAGAAAAAGGCCGACGAGGCGCAGAAAGCGATTCAGGCGTTGGACAAGCGCCTGGAGGTCGTCAAGCTGGGCCACATCGCTATCATCCACAAGAACGACGAGGGCAAAGTCACCCTCAGCGAGACCGGCGCCCCGGGCCGCAACTGGGGGAAGTGGAGCCTGGCCGCAGGCGCAGCGGCAGCCCTGGCCTCGGCGGCCACGGGCGGCGCCATCCTCATCCCGGCCATCCTGGGCGGCGGCGCGGTAGCCGTGGCGACCCGGTTCATCGACACCGGCTTTCCGGATAAGTCGCTCAAAGAGATCGGCGACGGCCTCGAGCTCAATCAGTCGGCCCTCGTCACCATCGTCGATAACCCCCAGGAGCGCGAGATCGTCGAGACCGAGCTGCACGACCTGGGCGGCCGGTTTGTGCAAGGCTCGCTGCCGGAAGACCTCATCCAGCGGCTAGGCGCTGCCGCCGCGGCCGCCGTTCCCGAGGCAGTCGCGGGACAGGAGCAAGCTGCCGAGGGCGAAACGGCGGGCCTCGACACAGGCGATGTGGCCGTCGTGGCCGTATCTGAGACAGGCGGCGAACAAGAGCCGACCGCCGAGGGCGAAGGCGCGGCGGGCCTGGCCCCGGCGACCCTGGCCGCTAGCGCCGCCATCGCTGCTGTGGGGGCCATCGGGGTGAGCGAAGGCCCGGAAGTTGCAGAGGAAGGTGTGGCGGGTACGGATGCGGCTGCTGCCGAAGGGAATCTCGCGCCGACGGACGATCTGCGGCTCATCCCTGACATTGGCCCGGTCTACGAGCGCCTGCTGCACATGATCGGCGTCCGCACCTACGCTCAGCTCGCGGCGATGCGCCCGGATGAGCTACAGCGCGTGTTCAGCGGCCACGACCCGGTCAGCGGCTACCCCATCATCACCGCCAGCATGGACGAGGCGAAGGCCATCATCGACGTGGCCGGCATGCGCGCCCAGGGCAAGACGCCGCAGAATCTGCGCGAGATTCCAGGCGTCGGCCCGGTCTATGAGCGCATGCTGATGCGGCAGGGCATCATCACCTACGCCCAGCTCGCCGCCCTGCGCCCCGAAGAGTTGCAGGCCATGTTCACAGGCTACGACCCGGAAACGAACCAACGTGTGGAGCCTATCGGCCTGGACGAGGCCGGCCTCATGATTATGGACGCGCAGCGACTCGTGAAAAAGATGCACTGAGAAGGAGACGACCATGCCAGGCGACGCGCCACAACATCTGATTGCGTGTTTGTTCGATGGGGAGAACAAGGCGGAGGAGGCCCGCGCGGCCATCGAGAAACTCAACCAGCAGTTGAGTATATTGAAGCTGGGCAACGTCGCCGTTATCCACAAGACGGCCGACGGCCAGGTGGCTATCAGCGAGACCGGCGACGTCAGGCACGAGTGGGGCGCGTGGTCGTTGGGGACGGGGACGGCGGCCGCCGTCGCCGTCGCCCTGACCGGTGGCGTCATCCTGGTGCCGGCGCTGCTGGCGGGTGGCGTGGCCGCCGTCGCCACGCAGTTCATCGACACCGGCTTCCCGGACCCGGTCTTGAAGCAGATCGGCGAGGGCCTGAACGCCGGGCAATCCGTCCTCATTACGCTCGTCCACAGCCAGCAGGAGCGCGACATCGTCGAAACGGAGCTGCACAGCCTGGGCGGCCAGTTCATCCAGAGCACGCTGTCCGAGGAGACAGTGCGTAAGCTCGGCGCGAGCGCTGCCGCGGCCACGGCCACGGCGCTCAAGGTCGAAGCCGATGAGCCGCGCGAAGCGCCCGACAGCCTCTCTAGCCCCGGCGACACCGCCTCCGTGCCCGAAGGCAGCAAGATCGAGCGCGCCCCGACGGGCAATGAGGGCCTGCCCCGGGCGCCGGTCACACGCCCTACCGTCCCGACCACGCCGTCGGAAGAGCGGATCATGGGCAGCCCGGGCAGCGCGACGTTCGCCCAGCTCGGCGCGATGACGCCGGACGATCTCGCGCGCACGTACAGCGGGGAGAACCCGGCGACAGGCCAGCCCATCCCGCTGAGCAACGAGGGCGAGGGCCGCGCGCCGATGGACATAGACGAGACCGAGGACGAGGCGGGCCGCACCCAGTCGCCGGACTAAGCTACTGCCGTCATTGCGAGCGAACGCGAAGCAATCTCCCGGTCGGCGTGACGGCGTGACGGCGTGACGAGGTGACGCGATCGCCGTCATTGCGAGCGAACGCGAAGCAATCTCCCGCCCTTGCACCAGCCGGTCTCGTCGAGGAATAGAGGTGCTGTCGCCCGTCGCTAGGTTGCTTCGTCGTCCTAGCGTCCTCCTCGCAACGACGGCGTGTGCCCCGTCATTGCGAGCGAACGCGAAGCAATCTCCCGCCCTTGCACCAGCCGGTCTCGTCGAGGAATAGAGGTGCTGTCGCCCGTCGCTAGGTTGCTTCGTCGTCCTACCGTCCTCCTCGCAACGACGGCGTGTGCCCCGTCATTGCGAGCAGCGAAGCATCCTCCGGTCGGTCCGACAGAGTGACGATCATGCCAACTACGATTAGCCTAGAGCCTGCGGACAGCCCGGACGCCGTCACCCTGATTACCGAACTGGAAGCGTACCTTGAGCCTCTCTACAGGGTCGAGAGCCGCCACGGCCTGAGCGTCGCGCGGCTCCTCGCCGAGAACGTGGCATTCTTCGTCCTCCGGACGGACGGGACACCGGCGGCCTGCGGCGGCGTCAAGCTGTACGACCGGGAGTACGGCGAGGTCAAGCGCATGTACGTGCGCTCGGCGTATCGCGGGCGCGGCTTCGGCAAGCTGATGCTGAGCCACCTGGAGAATTACACCCGGGCGCAGGGTATCGACATCCTGCGCCTGGAGACCGGCATCCACCAGGGCGAAGCCATCGGGCTGTACGAAGCGGTTGGTTTCTACCGCATCCCGCCCTTCGGCCCGTACTGGGACGACCCGGTCAGCCTGTGCTACGAGAAGCGCCTGACTGAAACGTAAATGTGATTCTGAAAGGAACCCCCGTGGCTACCCAGACCCGTGAGCTTCCGCAGTGGGACATGACCCCCATCTTCCCCGGCCTCGACACGCCCGGGTTCGACGCCGGCTTCCAGGCCGCCGTCGGGGCCATCGACGACCTGGCTGCCCTCTTCGACGCCAAGGGCGTCGACAAGCGCGACGCGGTCGGGCTGGACGACCAGACCGTGGCCGCGTTCGACGCCGTCACGACGCAGTTGAATGCTGTGACCGAGCAGACGCGGACGCTGTTCGCGTACCTGACCGCCTTTGTCACGACGGACTCCCGCGACAACCTGGCCCAGTCGCGCATGAGCGAGTTGCAGCAGCACGCCGTCACCCTCAACAAGCTCGGCACGCGCTACACGGCGTGGATCGGCTCTCTGGACGTGGAGGCGCTCATCGCCCGCTCCGACATCGCCCGCGAGCACGCCTTCATGCTGCGTAAGACCCGCGTCGCCGCCGAGCACCTGATGTCGCCGAGCGAGGAAGCCCTGGCGGCGGAGTTGAACGTGAGCGCTGGAACGGCCTGGGCCAAGCTCCACGGCACTGTGACATCGCAGCTCACGGCGCAGGTCACGGTCGATGGGCAGACACAAACCCTGCCCATGAGCATGATCCGCAACCTCGCCAGCGACACGAACCGCGACACGCGCCGCGCCGCCTACGAGGCCGAGATGGAGGCGTGGCCCCGCGTCGCTGTTGGGCTGGCCGCCGCCCTCAACAGCATCAAGGGCGAGGTCAACACGCTGATCGCGCGACGCGGCTGGGGCACGGCCCTCGACCAGTCCTTGTTCCAGAACAACATGGACCGCGCGACGCTGGACGCCATGCTCGGCGCGGCGCAGGAGTCCTTCCCCGACTTCCGCCGCTACATGCAGGCGAAGGCGCGCGCCCTCGGCGTGGCCGCCCTGCCGTGGTACGACCTGTTCGCGCCGATGGGCGAGAGCACGCGGGTGTGGCAGTACGACGAGGCGACGGACTTCATTGAGCAGCAGTTCGGCGCGTTCTCGCCGCGTCTGCGCGAGTTCGCCGCTCGCGCCTTCCGCGAGAATTGGATCGACGCCGAACCCCACGACGGCAAGCGCGACGGGGCGTACTGCATGTGGATTCGCGGCGACGAGTCGCGCATCTTCGCCAACTACAAGACGGCGTACCGGGGCGTGGCGACGCTGGCCCACGAGCTGGGCCACGGCTACCACAACATGAACCTCGCCGGGCGGACGATGCTCCAGCGCGACACGCCGATGACCCTCGCCGAAACCGCCAGTACGTTCTGCGAGACCATCATCTACCAGGCGGCGCTCAAGCAGGCCAGCAGCCACGAGCGCCTGGCCCTGGTGGAGGGCGTGCTCCAGGACACATGCCAGATCGTGGTGGACATCACCAGCCGCTACCTGTTCGAGTCGGCGGTGTTCGAGGGGCGGCAGCGGCGCGAGCTGACCATCGACGAGCTCAACGCGGCGATGCTCGATGCCCAGCGCCAGACATACGGCGACGGCCTCGATCCGGACATCCTGCACCCGTACATGTGGGCGGTCAAGGGCCACTACTACAGCACGGGCCGTTCATTCTATAATTACCCGTACATGTTCGGCCAACTGTTCGGGTTGGGGCTGTACGCCCGCTTCCTGGACGAGGGGCCGAGCTTCACGGCGCGCTACGACGACCTGCTGTCCTCGACGGGCATGGCCGACGCGGCGACGCTGGCCGGGCGCTTCGGCATCGACATCCGCTCGGCCGACTTCTGGCGCGGCAGCCTGAACGTCATCCGCGCGGACATCGACCGCTTTGTGGCGATGGTGGACGGGGCGGTGTAGGCGGCGAGTATGCTGTTCCTGCTGGCCGCGCTCCTGCTGGCGGCGGGCGTCGCGCTGCTGCTGCTGAGCCGCCGCGCCCGCGCCGCGACCGGCGTGCCCGAAGGCCGCGTCATCGCCAGCGACACGAGCGGCTGGCAGCGCATGGACGCGCCGCTCGTCTCGCGCCGCCACGGACTGGTCGGCAAGCCGGACTACATTGTCGAGGGCGGCGGGAAGATCAGGCCGGTGGAGGTCAAGCCCAACCGCCGCGCCGAGACGCCCTACCTGTCCGACGTGCTCCAGCTCGCCGCCTACTGCCTGCTCATCGAGGACGCCTGGGGCAAGTCGCCGCCGTCGGGCCTGCTGCGCTACGCCGACCGCACGTTCGAGGTGGACTGGACGCCGGCCTTGCGCGAGGTCCTCATCGAGACGCTGGGCGCGATGCGCGACGACTTACACGCGGCGAACGTAGACCGCGACCACAACGAGGCGGGCAGGTGCGCGGCGTGCGGCGTCCGCGAGCACTGCGACCAGCGCCTGGCATGATGGACGAAACACGATGCCCCTGCTCATCGACGGGCACAATCTCATCGGCCAGATGAAGGACCTGTCCCTGGCCGACCCGGCCGACGAGGCCAAGCTGCTCAACCGGCTCCACGGCTACTACGCGCGGACCAAGGACCCGATGACCGTCGTCTTCGACCCCGGCGACCTGCCCGGCGTCGGGCGGCCCGCCGCGCGCCCCGGCATCACGGTCATCTACGCGCCTCACGGCGAGGAGGCCGACAGCATCCTCATCCGCCGCATCGAGCGCGAGCCGAACAAGAAGGCGCTGACCGTGGTCACGTCGGACCGCCGGGTCCTGGCCGCTGCCCAGGCCAACGGCGTGCAGAGCATGCGGGCGCAGGAGTTCGCGGCGAAGCTGGCGGAGATCGGCCAGCCGGCGTCCAAAGCGTCCGCGCCGGAGGACAAGCCCGCCGTCTCCAGCAGCGACGTGGACTACTGGATGGGGATTTTCAAAGAGCCGCCACCCAAGCCGCCGAAACCCGTTAAGAAGAAGTGGCGGCGCTAATTCGAGTCATTGCGAGCGAACGCGAAGCAATCCCCGCCCTGGCAAGGGACGCTCTGGCGCGGGAATGGCAGCGTTGTTCTCCGTTGGGAGACTGCTTCTCTCTGCTCGCAGTGACACCACTGCCGCTCAGCATGACAACATAGGGAGAGGGGATGCGTTTCCAAAGCCCGCGCGGTATGCCGGATGTCCTGCCCGAGGACCAGGCGTACTGGCGCGCCATCATCAAGAACAGCGAGAAGCTGGCCCGCACCTACGGCTACGAGCGCCTCGACCCGCCCATCGTCGAGGACACGGGCCTGTTCCTGCGCAGCATCGGCGAAGGCACGGACATCCACGACAAGGAGATGTACCTCGTCGGCCTGGCCCAGCACGCCGACAAGTTCGGCGAGCTGGCGCTACGGCCGGAGTTCACCGCTGGCGTCATGCGCGCCTACATCGAGCACGGCTTCCAGAACAAGCCCGCGCCCGTCCGCCTGTACTCCCTCGGCCCGGCGTTCCGCCACGAAGCGCCGCAGCTCGGCCGCACCCGCCAGTTCAGCCAGCTCAATGTCGAGGCCGTCGGCTCGATGGATCCGGCGCTGGACCTGGAGGTCATGCTCGTCGCGTGGCAATTCTACCTCGTCCACGGCATCCCGAACCTGTCGTTCCAGCTCAACAGCACCGGCTGCCCGAAGTGCCGCCCGCAGTACGTCCAGGCCCTGCGCGACTACTACCAGGGGCATATCGACCAGGTCAGCGCCGAAGACCGCCACCGCCTTGAAGTGAACCCGCTGCGCGTCCTGGACAGCAAAGCCGAGAACGCGCAGGCGCTCATCGAGGCGGCCCCGCGCATCCTCGACTATCTGTGCGAGGAGTGCGCCGCGCACTTCGCCACCCTGCGCAGCTACCTGGACGCCCTGGGCAAGCCGTACACCGTCAACCACCGCCTGGTGCGCGGCCTCGACTACTACACCAAGACGGTGTTCGAGGTATGGGGCGAGGCGGGCCTCGGCGCGCAGAACACCCTATGCGGCGGAGGGCGCTACGATGGGCTGATCGAGCTGCTCGGCGGCCCGCCGACACCCGCCGTCGGCTTTGCCGCCGGCATCGAGCGCCTGGTGCTGTCGATGAAGGCGCTGGGCGTCAGTGTCGAGCCGCTGCCCGGGCCGCAGGTGTGCGTCGCCTATCTGGGCGCCGACGCGAAGGTCGAAGCCATCAAGCTGCTGGCTGAGTTGCGCGCAGCGGGCATCCGCAGTGTCGCCACCTTCGGCGACCGGGGCCTCAAGGCGCAGTTCCGCTACGCCGACCGGATGGGCGTCGCCTACACGCTCATCCTCGGCAGCGACGAGGTCGCCAACGCCCAGGTGACGTTGCGCGACATGGCCGGCAGCGCCCAGAGCCAGGTGGCTCGCGCCGATATCGTCGCCCTGTTGCAGCAGCGCCTGTCCGCCGCCTAGGTCAGTGAAATCGTTGCCGTTCTCCCGCCGACGCCTGGCACTCAAGTGCCAGGCTGAGAGGGGCAAGCTCACTGAAGTGGGCTGGGTAGCCTGCTTCAGCAGGCTTCGCTTGCTCAGCCACCGACTTGAGTCGGTGGCGTCGCCGGGCGACAACGCCCTGTTGAGCGCAAGGTTCCAGTCTCTCTTCCCCGCTCTTCTCCTCCTCCTCCCCTGGCTGCTGCTGTGGCGGCTGTGGACGCCGTTCAGCGCCGACCGGCAGGTGTTCGCCTATGGCGACTTCGTCGAGCAGTTCTATCCCCTGCGCCGCTTCGCCGCCGACGCGCTAAAGGCGGGGCGGCTGCCCCTCTGGAACCCGCACATCTTCGGCGGGACGCCCGCCCTGGCCGACCCCCAGTGGGCGACCCTCTACCCGCCCGCGTGGCTGAGCGCCTTCATCCCGCCGTGGCCGCCGCTGCCGTTCGAGGTGTTGCAGGCCGAGGCCGTGGTCCACCTGGGCCTGGCCGGGCTGTTCACCTTCCTGTTCGCCCGGCGCTTCCTGCCGCCCCTGCCCGCGTTCGTAGCGGGCCTGGTGTTCGAGCTAGGCGGCTACCTGACGAGCTACCCGCCGCTCCAGCTCGCCGTCCTGGAGACCGCCGCCTGGCTGCCCGTCGTCCTCCTCGCCGCCGATGTTCTGGCGACGCCGGGCCGCCGCACCGCCATGCGCATTACCCTGGCTGCTGTCGCGCTGGCGCTGGCCTTCCTCGCCGGGCATCCCCAGACGTTCCTGCTCATCCTGTACACCGCCCTGGCCTACTACGTCGTGCGCGCCTGGCGGCGGCTTACGTGGCGGCTGGCGGTTGGGCGGGGCATGGCGGCGCTGACCGCTGCCGTGGGCCTAACGGCGGCGCAGTGGCTGCCGACACTCCAGTTGGCGCGTCTCGGCCCGCGCCTCATCCTACCCTATGAGGAAGCGGCGGTCGGCTTCAGCCTACCGGAGATGGCGCAGATTGTCCTGCCCAACGCATTCGGCGTCTGGTCGCCGCTGTACGTCGGCGCGGCGGCGCTGCTTTTGGCGCTAATCGCCGTGGCGCGGGGGCGCGGGCGCTTCTGGGCGGTCCTGGCGGTTGCCGGCCTGCTGCTGTCCCTCGGCGCGGGGGGCGGCCTGTACTGGCTCGCCTACCATGCCGTGCCGGGCTTCAGCCTGTTCCGCCACCAGGAGCGCACCGCCGTGCTGTGGAGCTTCGGCCTGGCGATTCTGGCGGGGTATGGTCTTGCCGCCCTGCCCCTGCCCTCTTCGTCTGAAGATGAAATGGTAACGCAGAGGCGCAGAGACGCAAAGGAAGAAAAGACTTTTCTTCTCTTCCCTCTGCGCCTCCGCGCCTCTGCGTTCCTTTCCTCTCGTTGGCTCGTGTGGATTCCGGCGGCGCTGGTCGGGATGGCGGCCCTGGCGCTGCTGGTCGCTTGGACGGCGCGCGGGCAGCCCGGCGAGGGAACGCTGGCGGCGGCCATGTCGGCGGCGGCCTATAGCGCCCTGATGCTCGCCCTGGCGGCGCTCCTCATCGGCCGCGTCGGGCACGGCTGGCGGGTGGCCCTGGTCGCGCTCATCGCGCTGGACCTGCTGTCCACGAGCGGGCGCGGTCTGCTGCAAACCCCGCCGCCGGGCGGCTACTTCGCCCCCAACCCGCTCGTGTGGCGCATCCAGGCCGATGCGAACCCACCCTTCCGCGTGAGTAGCGAGGGCCTGCTGCCGCCGGGCGGCGGCAACGGCGCGGTGCTCTGGGATTTGCAAGACGTGGTCGGGAATAGCCCGCTGCACTTCGCAGCGTATGACGCGCTCATCGCCGATGCGCCGGAACTGGTATGGTGGCGGTTGCTGGGGGTGCGCTACGTGCTGACGAAGCGTGAGATTAGGCACGGCGCGTTGACCGAGATCGACCGCCAGGGCGACACGCGCCTATACACCCTGGCCGGCGGCATGCCCGCCGCGTGGATCGCGCCGGGCGTCCAAGTCGTCGCCGATGACGCAGCCGTCCGCGCTGCCCTCGGCCGCCCTGACTTTGATCCCGCGAAAGTGGCGGTAACTTCGGCGTCCGATGCGGCGGGGTTGGGGCTGCCCCTAAGCGGCGACGCTCTCGACGCGGCAAGCGCCGAGGTCGCGCGGACGACGCCGGAGGACATCACGGTGAGTGTGACCACGCCCACGCCGGGCCTGCTCGTCTTGTCGGAAGCCTACGCGCCGGGCTGGCAGGCGTGGGTCAACGGCGCGCCGTCGCCGGTCTGGCCGGTGGATGGGCTGCTCCAGGCCACGCCGCTCCCGGCAGGCGCGTCAACGGTGGAGTTCCGCTACCGCCCCTGGACGGTGACGGCCGGGCTGGCGGTCAGTGTTCTCACCCTTGTGGCGCTCGTCGCGCTGACGCTGTGGCGCTACCCTGCTGTCGCCGTCGCTGGCGCCGGCGGCTCCACCGGCTCGGCCTCCATCCGCGCCAGAATGCTCGGCCGCAGGAGGTAGATGCCGTACGCGAGGAGCAGGATGCTGTAAAGGGCGTCCATGAGCGGAACGGGGAGGGTACTCATCTGGAGGAACAGGTCGTGGAGCATGTGCAGGAGGATGCCAGGCCAGATGGTGCGCGTCCGCAAGCGGAGCGCCGCCATCCCCACGCCGTCGGTGGCCGCGCCGAGGGCCTGCAGGGCGATGAGGCCGGGGTTGCCGCGCAGCAGAATGTTCGTGAGGTGCGCCAGGCCGAACAGCACCGACGAGACGATCACCGAGGTCCAGATGCCCTTCGGTCGCACGATACTCAGGATCAGCCCGCGGTACATGCCCTCTTCATAAAAGCCTGTGGCGGCGTAGGCGATGATGAGCGTGACCAGCTCGTCCGGCGCGAGCGGGTGGATACCGCCCACGAAGTGGAACGGCAGGTAGAGCACGGGCAGCCAGAACAGGTGGAGGGCGCGCCAGTGTGACGGGCCGACGAAGCCCGCGCGCCGCCACCAACGCGCCGCCGTCAGCAGAGCGGCCACGAGGAGGACGCCGACCAGGACGAGAATGAGGCTCTGGCTCAATCCACGCCCATAGCCCGGCATGTCCGGGAACAACGCACTCAGCAGGCGGGCGCCCAGCAACACGAACGCGATATTAATGGCATAGATGATTGCCACAGCGGCCCAGAGCCGCTCCTCAAAAAAGCGCTTCATGTGTGTGATTTCCACCTCCTGACCAAAATATACACACCCCGTTACACACGTCAATCTGTGGCAATCTTCTTTTCTACGGCAGCGAGGTGGAGGGCTGCTCGCCGTTGTAGGCGGCGGCGAGGCGCTGCGCCAGGCGCGGCCAGGTGTAGTGCTGCGCCACCCACTCCCGCGCCCCGGCGCTCATGGCGTGCCGCCGCCACGGGTCGCGCAGAATGTCCAGCGCCGCCTCGGCCATCGCCACGTCGTCGCCCGGCGGGACGAGCAGCCCGGCGACACCGGGCGCGACGTAGACCGTCGCCTGCCCCACGGCGTCGGCGACGACCGGCACGCCCGCGCCGAGCAGCTGCAACAGCTTGGCGGGCGACTTGGTGCGGTTGACCAGGGTATCGTCCAGCGGGTAGAGGGCCAGGTCGGCGGCGGCGAAGATGTCCGGCAGCGCCTCGTCGCCCGGCCAGCCGGCGTAGACGACGTAGGGCGACGGCTCGACGCGGTCCAGGCGGGCCAGCAGCTCGCGCTCCTCGCCAAACAGCCCCTCGCCGACGACGAGGAAGCGCGTCTCCGGCGCGACGGCGTGGATGCGCGCGAACACGTCCACGATACGCTCGACCTTGTACTCGAAGAAGCGGGTGTAGAGCAGGACGACCGGGGCGTCGTCCAGGCCCCAGCGGTCGCGGGCGGCGTCGGCGTGGCCAGGAGGCGGGGTCTCGGCTGCGCCATTGGGGACGTAGACGACCTGGCGCGGCGGAACGCCCAGGCTCCAGGCGATGGTCTCCAGGGCGCGGCTGGCGACGGTGACGGTGTCGGCGTGGCGCAGGCCCCAGGTCTCCTGGCGGGCGAACGTCTGGCGCATCGCCCAGGGGTAGTGTTCCAGGTCGTTCCAGCCGCCCGCGCCCTCCCAGTCGTCCTCGTCCACGACGAGGCGGCCCTGCCAGCGCCGCGCAGAGCGCATGCTCCACAACGCCGACTGAGCCAGGCCGCTGTACGCCTTGGGCTTGAAGCAGTGGATGACGTCCGGCTCCATCGCCAGGGCCGACTGGACGAGGCGCTGGGTGAGCTGGGCGTGGAACACGCCAGGGGGGGAGGTGGGTAGGGCGACGTTGTTGACCATCACCCCATCCACCTCCCACGACTTGCCGCTATCCTCGGGGCAGCTCCACGGCGGCAGGACAAGCTGCACCTGGTGGTCCACGGCGGCAAGCGCCCGCGCCAGGGGCAGCGCCCGCGCCGCCATGGTGCCTTTGGGCCGCAGCCCGAACGGCCCGATCATGGCGATACGCAATACTTACTCCACAGTCACACTCTTCGCCAGATTGCGCGGCTGGTCCACGTCGCAGCCGCGCGCGACGGCCACATAATACGCCAGAATCTGTAGCGGGACAACATTGACGATGGGCGACAGCGCCTCGACCACGAGGGGCACGTAGAGGACATGCTGCGCGTGGCGGCGGATGTCCTCGTCACCCTCGGTCGCCACGGCGATCACCGTCGCGCCCCGCGCTCGCACCTCCTGCATGTTGCTCACGGTCTTGGCGTACGTCGCGCCGCGCGTCGCCACGACCAGGCACGGCAGATCGGGGTCGAGCATGGCGATGGGGCCGTGCTTCAGCTCGCCGGCCGGGTAGCCCTCGGCGTGGATGTAGCTCAACTCCTTGAGCTTAAGCGCCCCCTCCAGCGCCGTCGGGAAGTTCGGCCCGCGCCCCATGTAGAAGAAACTGCGCACGTCGGCTACCTGCCGCGCGATGCCCTCGATGCGGTCGGACTCTTCGAGGATGGTGGCAATGTGGTCGGGCAGCGCCGCCAGGTCCGCCGCGATCTGAGCGCTCTGCTGGGAGGCGAGCGTGCCGCGCCGCTGCGCCAGGTACAGGGCGAGCAGGGCGAGCAGCGTCTGCTGGCCGATGTAGCTCTTGCTGGCGGCGACGCTAATCTCGGGGCCGACGCGCAGGTACAGCGTGGCGTCGGCGTAGCGCGTGACCGTGCTGCCGACGACGTTGGTGACGGCAATCGTCTGCGCCCCCGCCTCCCGCGCCAGATACAGCGAGGCCAGGGTATCCGCCGTCTCGCCCGACTGGCTGACGACGATGAGCAGCGTCTTGTCGTCGATCATCGGCTCGTCGTAGCGGAACTCCGACCCAATGGCCGCCTCGACCGGGTAGCGCGCCCAGCGCTCGATGAGCGTCCGGCCGAGCAGCGAGGCGTGGTACGCCGTGCCGCAGGCGACGATGCTGACGCGCTCGACGCGGCCCAGGTCCAGCCCGTCCAGCTCCGGTAGGTGCGCCTTGCCGTCCACGATGCGCCCGCGCAGGGCGTCGCGCAGGCGGTCGGGCTGCTCAAACACTTCCTTGAGGAAGAAGTGGGGGAAGCCGCCCTTCTCCGCCGCTGTGATGTCCCACGTCACCTTGAACGGGTCGCGGGTTACCGGCGCGCCGTCCAGGGTATAGACGGCGGTGTGGTCGGACCACAGGATAACCATCTCGCCGTCCTCCAGCGTCATGGCGTCGCGGGTGTGCTCCAGCATGGCCGGGATGTCCGACGCCAGGAAGTTCTCGCCCTCGCCGAGACCGACGAGCAGCGGCGAGAACTTGCGCGCGCCGACGAGCACGTCCGGCTCGGCGCGGCTGAATGCGGCGATGGCGTACGCGCCTTCGACGCGGCGCAGGGCACGGCGCACCGCCTCGGCGAAGAGGGTCGGCAGGCAGCGACCACCGTTCCCGTTGGCGTGGCGCAGCGCGGCCAGCTCGACGCCGACCAGGTGCGCCAGTACCTCAGTGTCCGTTTCGGACGTGAACGTGTGCCTAGCGGCCATCAGTTCGGCGCGCAGCTCGGCGTAGTTTTCGATGATGCCGTTGTGGACGAGGACGACCTCGCCCGACGGGTCAGAGTGGGGGTGAGCATTCGTGGTGTTGGGCGCGCCGTGGGTCGCCCAGCGGGTGTGGCCGATGCCCAGGCTGCCCTGGGGCTGCCGCCCGTCGAGGGCGTCGATGAGGCGGCTGAGCTTGCCCTCGGCCTTCGCCACGGCCAGGCTGCCGCCGTCTTGCAACACGGCAACGCCGGCCGAGTCGTAGCCGCGATACTCCAGCCGCTTGAGACCGTCGAGGAGAATAGGTGTCGCGCCGCGATGGCCGACATAACCAACGATACCGCACATGGGAAGTCCCTCCTGGAAGAATGGCAGGCGCGGCGGCAGGGCCGACCCCGCGTGGGCCGACCGCCAGGCGCATCTGCATGGTGTGGTCAACAGGATTTGCCACGGCACACGCCGGTTGCCGCTGCCGGTCGCCCGGCAGATTCTCGGCTGCGCTGTCTTGGAGGGGAAAGACGGAGGGCTGTGGCCGCCCTGGAGGCATCCGCCGATCTGATCGATTTTCCCGCTTGCGCGGTTAGTCCCACCTCGCGGTGGGAAACCTCCACCTCGTCAACTGGTTCATTGAACCAGCCCAGGCGCTGCGTTTCCCCGTATGCCGTCGGCGCCGTCGTCGACCCGACGCGAATGGCGCGCCTAGCTGGCACGCTTTTTCTATTGCGATGCAACCTCCTTGATATTAAAGAGGGCAGTGAGGGTGATTTTAGTACACCGCGCAGTATAGCAAGATTCGCGCCGGGTCGCAAGCCCGGCGCGTCAAGTATCTACATCTAAAACGTTTAGCTGCGCACAAAAGTTATGCCCGACCCAGGACAACCCCTAGGATCAGGAACGCAAAGTACACGCTCTCCACCGAGTGGATGATGACGCCCATCCAGGTGGTGCGAAAGCGCCAGCTCGGAAACGCGAGGAGGAAGACGCCACTAATGGCATTCGCCAGGATGCTCCAGGGCTGATGCAGGTGGTAGCAGCCAAAAAGCACACCGTTCGCCACCCAGCTCCACCGCCCAAAGACCCCCTCCATCTTGGGCAGCAACACCCCGCGAAAGAGAACCTCTTCGCCCAGGATTGTATTGAAGACAGCGTTGACCACGAACAGGCCCAGGAACCACCAGGCGCCCACGAGCCGATTCAAGATCTCGCGGGATTGAAAGATGGCGGCCATGCTATAGCCGGGCGGCTCGGCCAGGAAGGGGAAGACCGTCACCCACAGTCTGGTCACGGATGACGCCAATACAACTTCCCACACGGCGACCGCAATGACAAACGGGATGACCCACAGCCAGAGCCGGCGGCGCGTCTCGCCGGTTGCCGGATCGCGCGGCGTGTTGAGACGCAACCGACGCTTGACCGTCGCCCAGCGGAGATCGCCCTCCTCCCGCCACACAATGATCAGGGACAGGACGAACAGCCAGATCAGGCCGACCGTCAGCAAGGCGACGCGCATGACGCCTGCGCCGAGGGGATCCGCGCTAGAATCAGGCGACAACGCGGGGAACACGATCCAGCTGAGAACCGCCATCGGGACGGCGGCAAGGGCCCAGATGAGCATGATCCTGGCGAGCGAATACTGTTCTCCCATCTCCGGCGTGGCCTTGGCGCGTGCGGTCAGTTCCATCTCTTCCTCCCAAGCAGATAGACAACAAAAGCCGACGCCTCCACAGAGATGCCACCTGCGAGGGAACGTCGGCCTGACACGCTTGCTTGATGGTCCCTACCTTCTCAGCGAGAAGCTGCGGCGATGTCATAGCGGACCACAAAGTATGTGACCCATTCTACATCATTTGTTCCATTCCGTCAATAGGCAATAAGGTTCGAAATCGATTCTCGGCCAGATACGCCGAAAGTCGGGGCCAGGCGTCCACCTATCGCCCGATGCGCGAGGCGCAACACGCGGGTATACTATGTGAACGGCTACGGGGTCACTGCGAGGAGGACGATAGGACGACGAAGCAGTCCCCCGGTGGGTGATAGACACACTATCACCGCTCGGACAGTCTCTCGTAAGGGCGGGAGATTGCTTCGCTGCGCTGCTCATAACACACAGGACATGCCGTCATTGCGAGGAGGAACGACGAAGCAATCCCCCGGCGGGTGATAGCCGCGCTCTAGCCACTTAGACCGTCTGTCGCAAGGGCGGGGGATTGCTTCGCTACGCTCGCAATGACGGGTTGGCACAGGAGACCCGGATGCCTGACGAAATCACAATTCGCGGGGCGCGGCTGCATAACCTCAAAAACGTCAGCCTCGCCATCCCCAAGAACAAGCTCGTCGTCCTGACCGGCGTGTCCGGCTCCGGCAAGTCCACCCTCGGGTTCGACATCCTCAACAAAGAAGGCATACGCCAGTACCTGGAGTCCCTCGGCATGGCGCCCTTCGGGCTGGCGAAGCCGCCGGTGGATGCCATCACCGGCCTGTCGCCGTCGGTCAGCATCGACCAGCGCCTCACCAACCGCAGCCCGCGCTCGACGGTCGGCACGACCACCGACGTCTACACTTACCTGCGCATCCTGTTCGCCCGCCTGGGCCACCGTCCCTGCCCCCACTGCGGTCGGGACATAGGGCCGGCCTTTGACCCGTCGGACGTGGAGAGGGCGAGCGAGAGCATGGCGGACGAGGGCGACGAGGCGGCGGAAGAGACCTGCCCCCACTGCGGCGCGCCCGTGCTCATGCTCACCATGGGCTGTTTCTCGTTCAATAAGCCGGAAGGCATGTGTCCGACCTGCACCGGGTTGGGGACGGTTCATCAGGCCAATGTCACGCGACTGGTGGACGAGCACAAGAGTCTCGCCGCGGGCGCTGTCGGCGGCTGGAACCCGGTGCATATCAGCTACTATACCACCATCCTCCAGGCCGCCGCCGCCCACTATGGCTTCGACGTCGACCTCGACCGGCCGGTGCGCGACTACACCGAGGCCCAGCGCGACCTGCTGCTGTATGGCGTGGACAGCCCGCGCTTTCGCCGCCACTTCCCCGATGTCGCGCCGCCGACCACGGTGCGCGGTGGGCGCTTCGAAGGTGTCGCCACGGCCGTCTTGCGCCACTACGCCGAGCACATCCAGCAGCACGTCAACGAGGCCGACTACCGCGACAAGCTGGAAGAGGTCCTGGTCACTCAGACGTGCCCTGATTGCGGCGGCACGCGACTGCGCCCGGAAAGCCGCGCCGTCACCGTCGCCGGGCGGACCATCATCGACGCCTCACGCCTGCCCCTGGACGATCTCGGCGCGTGGGTGAGGCGTCTCCCCGCCGGTTTCAGCGCCGACGAGATGCTCGTCGCCGCGCCGGTGCTGGACGCGCTACGCGAGGGCATCGCCCGGCTGACGGAGGTCGGCGCGGGCTACCTGACCCTGGAGCGCTCGTCGCCGAGTCTGTCCGCCGGCGAGGCGCAGCGCCTCCGTCTAGCGTCGCTGCTCGGCTCGTCCCTCAGCGGTGTCCTCTACGTCTTCGACGAGCCGACCATCGGGCTGCACAGCCGCGACACGCGCCGCATGATCGACGTCCTGCGCCGCCTGCGCGACCTGGGCAATACCGTCCTGGTCATCGAGCACGATTTGGACATGATCGCCGCCGCCGACTACGTGATCGACTTCGGGCCGGGCGCGGGCAAACACGGGGGCCAGGTGGTTGCGGTCGGCGCGCCGGCCGACATCGCCACGCAGCCAGGCTCGCTCACCGGCGACTACCTGGCCCGGCGGGCCGTCATCCCCATCCCGCCACGCCGCCGCGTGCCGACCGCCAAGGCCCTCACCATTCGCGGCGCGCGCGAGCACAACCTCCAGGGCATCACCGTGCGCCTGCCGCTGGGGCTGCTGGTGGCCGTGACCGGCGTGTCTGGCTCCGGCAAGTCGTCGCTGGTCTTCGACATCCTCGACCGCGCTCTGCGTCAGCGGCTGTACGGCGCGGGCGACCCGCCCGGCGCCCACGACGCCATCGACGGCATCGACCACATCGACAAGGTTATCACCATCGACCAGGAGCACATCGGGCGCATAGGGCGCTCCAACGCCGCGACGTACTCCGACGCCTTCACCCCGATCCGCGAGGCGTTCGCTGCGACCCCGGCGGCGCGCGAGCGCGGCTTCTCGGCGCGCCACTTCTCGTTCAACGTTAGGGGCGGCCGCTGCGAGCGCTGCGAAGGCGCGGGCGTGCTGACGGTCCAGATGCAGCTCCTGCCGGATGTGGAGGTACGCTGCCCGGCCTGCCACGGCCGCCGCTTCACCCGCGAGATCCTCGCCGTCCAGTACCACGAGCACGACATCTCCCAGGTGCTCGACCTGACCGTGGACGAAGCCCTGGCGCTGTTCGCGGATGTGCCCGCCGCCCGCGCCCGCCTCCAGGTGCTGTCCGACGTCGGCCTGGGCTACCTCCAGCTCGGCCAGCCGGTCACGACGCTGTCCGGTGGCGAGGCCCAGCGGGTCAAGCTGGCGAAGGAGCTAGGGCGGCGCGCCACGCGACACACGCTCTACCTGCTGGACGAGCCGACGACGGGCCTGCACCCCGCCGACGTGGCCCGGCTGTTGGGCGTCTTACAGCGCCTGGTGGACTTAGGCAACAGCGTGATGGTCGTGGAACACAACTTGGAGCTGGTGAAGGCCGCCGACTGGGTCATCGACCTGGGGCCGGAGGGCGGGGCAGCCGGCGGCCGAGTGATCGCCGAGGGCACGCCGGAGCAGATCGCACGCGCCCCCGGTTCGTACACGGGCCAACATCTTCATAACCTGGCACAGATGCGCCTCGGGGCATAGTCAACAGCCCAGAACTGCCGCAACGCGTTTGCGTTTTGCCCGCAGGTGTTGCACAATAACCTCATCCACAACTTCCCGAAAGCCTCACCGATGCCTACCGTGTTCTGGAGAGGGCCATACCGCTTCTTCTTCGTATCCATTGACTGCCCTGAGCCGCCTCATATTCACGTCAAGCGGGAGCGCAAGACCGCGAAGTTTTGGCTAGACCCGTTGTCGGTGGCGCGAGAGGGCGGTTTCAGTCGGACCGAGATTAACACCATCGTCAAACTCGTCGCAGAGAACCAGGCAGAACTGTTGGAGCGTTGGCATGAATTTTGTGGCACTGGAACTTGAGGCAGCGCGAGCGCAACATGTCACCGTCAGCGACGAGTCCCTGACGGTCGATCTCATGGATGGGCGCACAATCATCGTGCCCCTCATCTGGTTCCCCCGTTTGTGGCATGGGACGACGGAGGAACGCAGCCATGTGGAAATTAGCGAGGACGGGGCGCTGATTCACTGGCCCGCGCTAGACGAGGACTTGAGCGTCGCGGGGATTATCGCGGGGCGGCGGTCGGGTGAGAGCCCGGCATCCCTGAAGAGGTGGCTGGAAGAGCGCGCCAAGTCAGGGAAGAACTCGAACAAGATTTGAGCAAGAAGGACGCGAGAGCAGTAGGGGTTAGCTCGGCGCGAGCGGTTTGCGCGCCTGAAGCGAGAAGAGCAGGGGGATCATGCCGTCCTGCCGCGTTAGATACCAGTGATTGTTCTCCCGCCGCACCATCCCCTTGAACTTCTCGCGGAAGTGGAACGGGAACTCGTGCAGGAACTCGATCTCTAGCCCGGCGTGGACCAGGGCGGTGATAATCTCCCCCATGCTGTGGTCCCAGTTGTAGCCATAATTCACCGGCGCGTCCTCGCCGAGGGGCGCGGCGTAGGAGCCGCGACTCTCGAAGCGCCACGGCTCCTCGGTGAACCAGTACAGGTTGTCGGGCTTGAGCTTGCCTGTCTCGTCCCGCGAGCACGCGCGCATGAACGGGTGGTCCTCGACGATGTAGAAGAGGCCGCCGGGCTTGACGAAGTGGGCGACGACCTCGGCCCAGCGCCGCAGGTCGCGCATCCAGTGCAGCACGCCATACGACGTGAACACGATGTCGAACTGGCCCGGCAGCACATCGGGCAGATCGAGGATGTCGGCGCAGACGAAGGCCGCCGGCAGGTTTAGCTCCACGCTCAGGGCGCGGGCCAGCGCGATGGAGTCGTCGGCCAGGTCAACGCCGGTGACGATGGCGCCCTCGCGCGCCCACGACAGCGTATCCAACCCGAAGTGGCACTGCAAGTGCAGCAGCGTCTTGCCCGCGACGTCGGTCAGCTCCTCGCGCTCGATGGAGCGCAGGCTGCTGCCCCCTGCGCGCACCGCATCGACGTTGTAGAACTCCGAGTCCTTGTGCAGCGCCGTCCAGGCGTTCCACAGCCGACGGTTCGCCTCGCGGTAGTCCTCCATTATGCCGCTCTCCTCACAGCTTATCAGGTCGCGCCGACCGTCATTGCGAGCGTAAGCGAAGCAATTCCTATTGTCCTCCTCGCAATGACCCAATGAGCGCGTTGTGTCATCCGCCGCGCAGGCGTGCCTCGAACGCGGCAATGTCCTGGACGTAAGCGCGGGCCATCGGCTCCTGGGCCGGGTTCGTGAAAATCTCCGCCGTTGGGTTCTCGATGACGGCGACAATGGCGGCGGCGGCCTCGTCGGCCGTCTGCGACGGCGGCCCGCCCGGCGTGCGGTCCAGCGGCACCCCAGGCGCTGCGGTCGGCCGCGCACCCAGCGAGTTTGCCGCGAACTCCGTCGCCACGGGGCCAGGCATGACCAGGGTGACGTGGATGTTCGGGTACTCCCGCGCCAGGTCCATGCGCAGGTTCGCCGTCAGGGCGTTGAGCGCCGCCTTTGCCGCGTTGTACGCTGAACGGAACGTCGCTAGCGGCACGCGACCCAGGAACGACGACACGTTGATGAGATGCCCCTCGCCACGCTCCTGGAAGTGCGGGACAATCGCCTGCATGCCGAGGATGGCCGACAACACGTTGACGTCCATGATCTCGTGGAAGTCGTGCTCCGTCAGGTCCAGAACGCGCTTGCTGATGCCGCGTCCGGCGTTGTTGACCCACACGTCCACGTGGCCGTAGGCGGCCAACGCCTCGTCCCGGATGCGCTCCACGTCGGCGCGGTGGCGGACGTCCGCCACGACGACGCGCGCGTTCTCCCCGTAGGGCGCGGCCACGGCGCGCAACTCCGCCTCTCGCCGCGCTGCCACGACGACGCGGTTGCCACTCTCCGCCAATTGCCGCGCCAGAGTGGCGCCAATGCCGCCACTCGCGCCGGTGATTACCACGACCTTGCCTGTCACCATGTAGAATCTCTCCCAATAGGGGGAGTAGAGGCGTGCCTCTACTCGTGTAACCCGTTATGAGTGGCTGTGCGGCTCGGCGTGTAGCGTGCCGCGCTCGGCGAACTCCTGGGCGCGCTGCTGCGTGGAGGCGATGGCCTCGCCTGAGATGAGCGTCACGCCGCCGAGGGCCTGGGCGCGCAGCCCTAGCTCCGCCGCCTCCTCCATCAGCACCAGGACGCGCACGGCGCTCATCACGTCGCGCTCGAAGGTGAGGACGCCGTGGTTCTGAAGGAGGACGCCCCGCGTGCGCTCGTTCATGACGTCGGCGATGTTGGTGATCGACTCGCGCGAGCCGCGCGGCCCGTACTTCGCCACGGGGATCGGGTCCGTGAGGCCGAAGCGCGCCAGCCCCTCGTACCAGCACTCGATGGGGCGGTCGGCGACGGCGTACGTCGTCGCGTACGGCGCGTGGGTGTGGATAACCGCCCCCATATCCGAGTTCTTCTCGTAGACGATGGCGTGCATGCCGATAATCTCGGCCGCAATGGGGTCCAGCTCGCCGTCGACGACGCGCCCGCCCAGCGTGACCAGGGGCAGCCGCTCGACCTCCACATCCTCCAGATTGCCGACGTTGGTCAGGAGCATGGTATCCGTGCCGGGAATGTGGATGCTCATGTTGCCGTGGCCGGAGCGCGAGATCGCGCCGGCTTTCACGATGGCGCGGGCGGCAGCCACCATCTGGCGCCGCGCGGCCTCGACCTGGCTCACCGAAGACGACATGGGAGGCTCCTTTCGGGGGATGATGCCCTCACCCTGCCCTCTCCCAGAGCGGGAGAGGGTATCAGTCCGTCTCCCCTCTCCCTGTATGGGAGAGGGGTAGGGGGTGAGGGACAAGTAAAAAGTCTAGGCCCGCGCTCTTGTTTAGGCAAACACGCCTACCTTGACAACAAGCGAAAATACGATATATTGTGGTTGTCGTTGTGAATTTGCTACTACATTTAGAGGCTACTGTGAGGAGGAAGGCATGCTCCGACGAATCGGATTGGCGGCGCTGGGCGTCAGCCTCACCCTGGGACTCCTTATCGTCGTGCTCGGCATGGCCCCGAGCGCGGCGCTGTTCGCCTCGCCCAATGCCCAGCCGACGGTCGGCATCAGTGACACGGAGCCGCTGCCCCTGACGTTCTTCCTCGCGCGCCCCAGCTCCGATTTCGCCGCCATCCTCGTCTCCCTCGGCCTGAGCGACCAGCAGGCCAACGGCTGGGCGATGGTGGTCAAGGACGAAGGGCAACTCCTCGGCGAGGCGCAGGCGCGGGGGACGCTGGCCCAGGACGTCGGGCCAATTGGCGCGGCGAGCTGGCAGCGCCTCAAAGACAACGTCCTCGCCGCCGACCAGTACACCAAGCTGCGCGACTGGGCCATCAGCAACCGCGACCTGGCGATGCCTGCCCTGCGCGCCGCGTTGGACGGCGCCGCGACGCCCATGGCTCCCGTCGCCGCGACCGGCGTCGCCGCCGGGGCGACGAGCGTCGCTAACGGCAGCAGCAAGGCCGCGCCTATGGCGACCGCCGCCCTTCCAGCGGCCCCGGTCAGCGCCGCAGCCGCCGCTGCGACGGCGGTTCAGGCCGCGACGCCCGCGTCCGCAATTGTCGCCGCCGCGACGTCTCAGCCGGCCGCGACATCTATGGTGGGAGCAACGCCTATGGCGACGGCGACAGCCGCGGCCACGACGACGAGTGCGGCGGGGGCGGTGACCGGCACGCCGACAGCGGCCCCGGCGAAGCCGGCAGGAGGAACGATGCCCGGCAGCATTACTGTGATTGGCAGCGGCCGCGCGGCGGCGACGCCCGACGTCGTTCGCGTCACCCTGGGCGTCAACACGACCGGCGACACGGTCAAGGCGGCGACATCCGACGCGAACACGCGGCTGGCCGCCATCGTCGCCAAGCTCAAGAGCCTGGGCGTCGCCGACAAGGACATCCAGACGACGCAGTACAACGTCTACCCCCAGACCGAGGGCGAACCGCCAACGCCGCTGCCGGCCGGCGCGCCCGCCGCCACGCCTAAGCCGCCCAGGATCGTCTACCACGTCGCCACCGCCGTCACAGCGACCCTGCGTGATTTGTCGGCGGTTGGCTCGATCATCGACGCGACGCTCGACGCCGGAGCCAACACTGTCGGCGGCATCTCGTACACCGTCGACAACCCGACGCCCGTGATGGACCAGGCCCGCGCCAACGCCGTCGCCAATGCCAAGGCCCAGGCCGACCAGCTGGCGAAGCTCAACGGCGTCACCCTCGGCCCGCCGACGCAGATCACCGAGGTCATTGGCAGCCCCGCGCCGCAGCCAGTCGCCCGCCCCGCCGCTGCCGCAGCCGGCGCGCTGGCCGCCCCGCCGCCCAGCATCGAGGCGGGCGAGCTGACGTACACCAGCCAGATTCAGATTACGTACGAGTTCAGCCAGTAGGTGGTTCGAGCTGGACTTTGATGGCCGCGTGGCGGGCCAGGAGGTCCAGCCCGCGGCCGATGTCTGACAATGGCAGCACATGGGTGATGAGGGGCGCTGGGTCGACGGCGTGGATCGCCAGGAGGCGCAGCGCCTCGGCGAATTGGGTCCGCGTGTAGCACAGCGTCCCGTAGACGTTAAGCTCGCGGCGCACGATGTGGTTGAGGTGGACGGTCGCGGGCTGGGTGAAGATGCCGGTCAGCGCGACGCGCGCTCCCTTGGCCGCCATCGCCAGCGCTGCCGCGCCCGCCGTCGGGTTCCCCGTCGCCTCGATGACCACGTCCGCGCCGCGCCCGTTCGTGCGCGCCAGGACCGCCTCCGCCGCGTCCCCCTCCATGTCGTCGATGACCTCGTCCGCCCAGCAGCGGCCGACGGCGAGGCGTTGCGCCCGCCGCCCGACGAGGAATAGCCGCCGTGGCCCGGCCAGCCGGGCGAGCTGCAGGGCGTACAGCCCGATGGCCCCCGCGCCGATCACCACGACATCGTCCTCGAACATGATGCTCGCCCGCGCCACGGCCGGCAGGGCGCACGCCAGGGGGTCCACCGAGGCCGCCGCCGCCCAGTCGAGGGCGTCGGGCAGGCGGTGCAGGTTGCGCGCCGGGGCGACGACGTACTCGGCGAAGCCACCGTCCCTGTGGATGCCGATCTCCTGGACGTTGTCGCACAGCGACTCGCGCCCTAGGGCGCACGACGGGCACGCGCCGCAGTTGCACACGATGCTGACCGCGACCCGGTCGCCGACGGCCCAGCCGCTCACGCCCTCGGCGAGGGCTGCGACCGTCCCGCCGATCTCGTGGCCGGGGATGAGGGGGATGGGAACCGGGCGTGCGCCGCCGAAGATGGGCAGGTCCGTGCCGCAGATGCCGACGCGCTGCACACGAACGAGCGCTTCGCCGGGGCCGGGCGTGGGAACCGGCACGTCGCGCAGTTCAAAGCCAGGGCCGGGGGCGGTCTTGACGACGGCAAGCATGGCAGCCTCCAAGGGGACCTGCTGATGGGGATTGGCCGAGTGTTGCTAGCGGCAGCGCGCTAAGAAGTTAACCACGGAATACACGGAATACACGGAATGGGAGCGAGTAGATGATCCAATTCTACCGTGTTCCAGGGTGAGGGTCAACGCGGTCGATGGCCGCCTTGTGCTTTGCGAGAATGTCTTGTAAGATAGCTGCCTGCCAAGCAAGTCCATGCACGACGAGAAGGTCACCACGAGATGATTGACGCTGACGTTCGCGGAGCAATCCTGGCCCGGCTACGCGCCGTCGAAGCTGACGACCATGTGCGCATCCTGTACGCTGTCGAGTCGGGCAGCCGGGCCTGGGGCTTCCCCTCGCGGGACTGCGACTACGACGTCCGCTTCATCAAGTAGGGGGATCAGCAGTGAAGCAAGAGAAAGAAGGCTATGACGCTCAAACGGATGGACAATGTCCTCATCGTGGTCGACGACCTTGAGGCTGTGAAGGCGTTCTTTTTGGAGCTTGGCATGGAGTTGGAGGGTGAGACGTCAGTCGAAGGCCCTTCGGTCGACAGCCTGATCGGACTCAAGGATGTCCGGGCGACCCTCACGCTGATGCGGACTCCCGATGGTCACGGTCGCATCGAGCTGGACAAGTTCCACACGCCCAACGCGATCAGGTTCGGGCCCGTGGACGCGCCGGTGAACACGCTGGGCATACGTCGCATCATGTTCGCCGTCGACGACATCGAGGACGTCGTTGCGCGTTTGCGCGCCCATGGCGCTGAGCTTGTGGGCGAAGTCGCCCAGTACGGGGACATGTACCGGCTCTGTTACATCCGTGGCCCTGAGGGCATCATCGTTGGGCTTGCCGAGCAGCTTGGCTGATGTACCCCAATTGTCCTACCATCAGCAGAACCGTTACTGTGGGCGGCCTGACGAAATCGGAGCTAATCCAGGAATTGCGCAGAACCGCCATCTCGATGAATGAGTCGGCAGCCAGGCTTTTCGCCAGCGAGCATTTCACGACCTCTGCGACTCGTTACGCCGTGATGACCGTCGAACTGACCGTCCGTGATCTGGGCTTCCTTCAAGGCGCGACCATCATCGAGATCTTTGGGAGAGCAGAAGCGCTCGGTCTTGGTCTCTGCCCCCTTGAGTTGGGGCCGCACCTGCGATTGCAGTATCATGATCAGCCCGAAGGCGATTGGGGACAGCCCGTCCGGCAGCATCAAGCGCCGAGCGGCGCGATCACGATAGCCTCGCAGAAGCTCACTGACGATGACGACTTTCCGAAAGGCTTCTATCTGAGACGCATCAAGGGCGAGCTGTGGTTGCGCGGATACCGTTGTGGAAATGAGCACGTTTGGGAGCCTGACGATCATTTCATCTTTTCTCAAGTGGAGAGACCTTGGAGATCCGAATAGAGCCGCTTCGCCAGCCGACGCCACCGACTTTTGGGAGTTGCCCCACCCCTATACCTGCCCAGATGTTACGCTCGGGGCAACTCCCAAAACTCAAGTCGGTGTCTGATACAGCAAAGCCGGCTGAAGCCGGCTCTGGTGGTTGTGTCTCGCTTAACCAGCCTGCTTCGAGCAGGCTTTGTCATATCAGACGCCGATTTCGAATCGGCGGCGTTGGCGAACGTGTCTTTCGCGGTCATCCCCCTCATCTGCGTCTTGTGATGCGAATAGATGTCTTGTAAAATAACGATATGGAGGTAATATGTCTCGAACAGCAGTCACAAGGCGAGGACAGACTGTAATTCCGGCTTCAATCAGAAAGCGCTATGACATACAAGAAGGTGACTATCTGGTTTGGCTGGACGACGGCGAGGAAATCAAGGTCATCCCAGTGCCGCACGATCCCATCGCGGCGCTACGTGGACGCGGTCGAGACGAACATCTGCTAGACTCTCTGTTGCAGGACAGAGCGCAAGATCGTCTTCGGGAGGAAGGTGCCTAGATGCGGCATGTCGAGATTGACCTAGTGCTACCGGACAGCGTGGCGGAGGAAGCTGAAGAAGCTGGTCTTCTGAACTCCGAGAGCCTGGAGCGTCTGCTGCGTGAGGAAGTGCGGCGTCTGCGCATTCAACGCTTGTTCGAGGCTGCCGATCAACTTGCTGCCCTTGATGGAAGGCCGCCAACCGAAGCGGAAATCGAAGCGGAAATAGCGGCGGCTCGCACGACCCGTTCGCGGCAGTAATGCGACTCGTCGCTGACACCAATGTCGTGATTGCCGGTCTCCTGTGGCCAGGTCGTCCACGGCTGATACTGGATGCAGCGAGAAACGGTTCCGTTCAACTATTCGTGACAATCCCGTTGCTGATAGAGCTTGAGGATGTGCTAAGGCGTGACAAATTTGCAGCACGGTTAGATCAGAGACAGTTACGTCCTCACAATCTAGTTGTTGGCTATGCGGCGCTTGCCTCCCTCGTTGCACCAGCCGAAATAGCTCCCGTGATAGTGGAAGACCCCGACGACGATATGGTCTTGGCGTGTGCGATAGCTGGCCAGGTCGATGCCATTGTATCCGGCGACAAGCATCTGCTTGGCCTTAGCTCCTATCGGAACATTCCAATTCTCACAGTAGCCGCCTTACTTGCGCGAGTGGGCGCGCGAGACTAACACGTGGCTATTGGTGGCTCTGGCCGCGTGGGTCGAAGGCGTCGCGCAGGCCGTCGCCCAGGAAGTTGAACGCCATCACGACCGTCAGGATCGCCAGGCCGGGGAACGTCCCCGTCCACCACGCCGCCGAGAACTTCGGCCGCGCCAGGGCGATCATCGCCCCCCACTCCGGACTCGGCGGCGGGTCCCCCAGGCCGAGGAAGCTCAACCCCGCGATCAGCAGAATCACCGCCCCGATGTCGGTCGTAATCTTGACCAGCAGCGGCGCTTGCGCGTTCGGTAAAATGTGCCGCAGCATCACGCGCAGATTCGGGACGCCGACGGCGTTGGCTGCCCCGACGTACTCCTGGTTCTTGATGGCGAGAATCTGCCCCCGCGTGATGCGCGCGTATTCTGCCCACGTCACCGCAATGGCCGCGATGGCGGCGTTACGTAGATTGGGGCCGAGGACAGCGGCAATAGCAAGGGCCAGGACGATGAGCGGGAAGGCGAGCATCAGGTCCGTCAGGCGCATCAGGATGTTGTCGGTCCAGCCGCCCATGTAGCCCGCGACCGCGCCGTAGGTGATGCCGATGGCTGCCGCCGCCAGGACGACGATGATGCCGGCCGGGATGGAGATACGCGCGCCGTGGATGACGCGCTTGAACACGTCGCGGCCCAGGTCATCCGTGCCGAAGGGGTACTGGGCGCTCGGCGGCTGGAGCCGCGCCTTGAGGTTCTGGTCTTGCAGCGGGTCGTAGGGCGCGATGATGGGCGCGACGGCAGCGATGACCAGCCAGAGGGCGAGGATCACCAGCCCGGCCACGGCCGTCTTGTTGCGACGCAGGAGGCGCAGGGCGCGGCGCATCGGCGACGGCCCGGCAGGGCGAGCCATCGCCGCGCTGGGAAGGACGGGCGGCGTAACGTCGGTGGGGGTTGTCGTTGCCAAATGCGCCTTCCTACTCGCTACGCCCGAATCCTTGGGTCGAGGACGCCGTACAGGATATCGACGGCCAGGTTCACGACGACGAACATCACGGCGATGACGAGCGTTGCGCCCATCACAGCGGGATAGTCGCGGATGCCCGCCGCCTGCACGACATAGCGGCCCAGGCCGGGCCAGGCGAAGATCGTCTCCGTCAGCACTGCGCCCGACAGGAGGCCGCCGAACAGCAGGCCGATGACGGTGACGACCGGGATGAGGCCGTTGCGCAAGGCGTGGCCGTTGATGACGCGCCACTCGCTCAGGCCCTTCGCCCGCGCCGTGCGCACGTAGTCCATCTGGAGCACTTCGAGGACGGACGAGCGCGTCATGCGCGTGATGAGGCCCATCCCGAACGCGCCGAGCACCAGGGACGGCAGAATCAGGTGCGAAAGGTTGCTGCGCACGATGTCCAGGCGGCCCGCTAGCAGCCCATCGACGACGTAGAAGCCGGTCACCAGCGGCGGCGCGGTCATCGACGTATCGAGGCGGCCGACGCCGGGCAGCCAGTTGAGCCGGGCGTAGAAGATCTCCAGGCCGACCAGCGCCAGCCAGAACACCGGCATCGACACACCAATGAGCGAGATGAAGCGCGCGACCCCGTCCGGCCAGCGGTCCTTGTACAGCGCCGCGATGACGCCCAGCGGCACGCCCAACAAAATGGCGAACAGCGTCGCGGTCACAGCCAACTCGATGGTCGCCGGGGTGAACTGGCGCAGGTCCTCGGCGACGGGCCGCTTGTTGGTGAAGCCCAGGCCGAAGTCGCCCCGCGCCAGGTTGGTGACGTAGCGGAGATACTGCTCCGGCGCCGGTCGGTCCAGTCCCCACTTCTCCCGCGCCGCCGCGACAATCGCCGGATCATTGGCGGCGCGCTCGCTCACGATGAACGCGATGGGGTCCGCGCCACCAATCCGGCTAATGGCAAACAGTAGCAAGGTGATGCCCAGCAGCAGCGGGATCGTCACCAGCACGCGCCGCGTGATAAACGAAAAGAGGTTCAAGCCCCTACTTGCTCAGTGGGACAACCGGCAGCGTCAGCACCGGGTCGTAGGTGAAGCCCTGGACGTTGGAGCGCACCGCGAACGGCTTCACCGCCTGGAACAAGGTGATGAACGGCACGTCCTGGTTCATGAGCTGCTGCACCTTGGTGTATAGCTCGACGCGCTTGGCCTGGTCCGTCGTCTTCGCCGCGTCCTGCGCCGCCTGCGCGGCCGCCGGGTTGTCGTAGAACACGCGCTTGGCCGCCGAGCCGGTCTTGACGGCAAACGGCACGGCCCAGCCGTCCGGGTCGAGGTAGTCCGGCGTCCAGCCAGAGATGGTGGACGGGAGCTTGCCGGCGCGGTAGTCGGCCAGGCGCTGCGTCGGGTCCTGCGGGACGAGATCGACCTTGATGCCGACGCGGGCCAGGTCCGCCTGGAGCTTGCTGGCGATAACCTCGTTGGTCGTCAGGCCGAGGGCGTTGCCGCCCGCGCCGTAGACGAGCTTCATGTTGAAGCCATCCGGATAGCCGGCATCCTTGAGCAGCGACTTGGCCTTGTCCAGGTCTTGCTTGAACCCAAACCCCTTCGCCTCGTCGACGCCGAGCAGGCCGAGCGGGATGACCGACGGCGGGCGAACCGCGTCATTGTTCAGCAGGCCGCTGATGATGCCGTCGTAGTCGATGGCGTAGGCGATGGCCTGGCGCACCTTGGGATTGCCCAGCTCCTTGCCCGCCACGTCCGGGTTGGTGTTGAGGGCGAAGTAGAACGTGTCCAGGGTGTTGCCGTTGACGACCTTGATGTCGGTGTTGTTGGCGAGCGCCTTCAGCGTGTCCGGGTCAAGGTCCGTCGCGATGTCGGCGTCACCCTTCTCGATAAGCTGGCGCTGGGCGTTGGCGTCGGTGATGTTGCGAATGACGATGCGGTCGAAGGCAGGCTTGGTCGTCCCCCAGTAGTTCGGGTTGCGCTCCATCACGATTTCCTGGTCGCGCACCCAGCTCTTGAGGATGTACGGGCCGCTGCCCGCCGAGTTCTGGTCCAGGTAGTCCGTCGCCTTGTCGGCGTCCTTCGCGTTCTCGGCGCTCGTGCCGCCCTTCGACTGAACCATCTTGCTGTCGAGGACGGCGTAGTTCGGGGAGACGAGGCGCGCCAGGAACGTCGCGTTCGGCTCGGTCAGCGTGACCTTGACCGTCTGCGCGTCGGGCGTGTCGATGCTCTTGATGATGTCCGCCAGGGCCGAGGGGTTGTCCTGCAGGTTCTTCATGCGCAGCCAGGAGAACTTCACGTCCTCCGAGGTCAGCGGATTGCCGGAGGCGAACTTAACGCCCGGTTTGAGCTTGAGGGTGTACACCGTGCCGTCCGACGAGATGCCGCCGTTGGCCGTCGTCGGCACGTCGGTCGCTAGCTCCGGCACGAGGGTCTTGATGTCGGGCGGTTTGATGGTGAACAGGCGCTCGTACGCGCCGCCGACGACGATGGGCGGCGTCAGCTCGTATTCGCGACCCGGATCGAGGCTCCTCACGTCGCCGGTGAAGTTGCGGGCGATGACAAGGTTCTTGCCCGTTCCGGCCGCGCTGGCGGCGCTAGAAACGGTCGTGGCAGCGGCCTGAACTGCGGGGGCCGCTGCGGTAGCCGCGGTCTTGGCGACGGCCTCAACCGTCGGCGCGACCTTAGCGACCGCCGTCGCCGCGCCCTGGGCGGCGGCCTGGGCCGTCGGCGCGGTCTGTGCCACCGCTGTTGCCGCGCCTTGGGCGGCGGCCTGGGCCGTCGGCGCGACGGCCTGGACCGTGGCGGCAGCCTGCTGCACCGCTGGGGCTTGCGGCGTCCCGGCGCAGGCCGCCAGAGCGACTGTCATGACCAGCACGAGTACAGGAAGCAGTCGTCGTAGCATGGTGTCTCCTCTTCTAGATAGGTCTACTTGAACTTGACCGAGCGCCACACGTCGTTCATGAAGCTGCGGAAGCCGGACTCGACCTCGGCTTTGCGCTCCAGGTCACCACCGCGCTCGCGCATCACGTCGAGAATCTTGTCGTCCTCGCCCGCGTCCAGCCAGTAGCCGTCGCCCTTGGGGCACTGGTCGAGCTGGATGGACAGGTGATAGCGGTACGTGAACTCCTCCAGCAGCGCGTCGCACTTCGGGCAGTGATACTCGGTCGGGCGCGACTCCAGCATCAGCGTGCCCTTGTCCTGGTCGTCGGCGAAGGCCTGGTCCTCCAGCTTATCCAGCTCATCGTGGTCGAGCCACAGGCCGTTGCACGTCGGGCACACCTCCACCTGGAGGTCATGGCGCACCGCCGCCTGCAACGCCGTTCCATCCTTGGGGCAATTCATCAGTGTTCTCCTCACAATACGTAATGTTTGTCATTGCGAGCGGAGCGACGCAATCTTCCGGTCGGTGAAAGCGCCTCTATTCCTGGACTAGCCCGTCTGACGCAAGGGCGGGGGATTGCTTCGCTGCGCTCGCAATGACAGGGTTAGCGTGTCTTGTGTCGGCGCAGGCTGTACCCCGCGTGGGGTTGCACAAGTTCACAATTGTACTCCTGTCAGCGAGCGTTACAAGTCAACCTTGGCCTCACGCCTCCTCGTCCACCTTCCAGTACACCTGCTCCGCCCGCCAGGCCTCGGCGATCTCTTCGGGCGCTTCGACGTAGGTGAATTCCGCCTCCGCCCCGACGCTGCCATCCGGCAGGCGCAGCTCGCCTCGCGCGACCAGAATGCGCCCCTTGCGCCGCTCGATCTCGCCCATCGCGGTGAGCGTCCCATTCAGCGGCACGGGCTGGCGGAAGCGGATCTCGCTCTTGGCCGTCACCATCCACACGCCGTGGGCGATGCACACCCGACCGATGACCTCGTCCAGAATCGAGAAGATGATGCCGCCGTGGAGGATGCCGGGGTACCCCTGGTGATATTCTTGCGGCGTGAACGTCGTCCACACCCGCTCGCCGTCGAAGTCGAACTGGAGGTGCAGCCCAATCGGGTTATCCCGGCCGCAACAGAAGCACATGCGCGAGCTTGGCTGTCGTATCATCTACACCTCGATGAGTTTTGTGTATAGCTCGATTTGCCGCTCGATGGCGGCCCCGTAGATGGCGTGGCGGGCGCCGTCGGGCGCGTACTGCTCTGCGAACTGGGCGGGCAGCGCGTCGATGCTCGGAATGACGCCCAGCGCCTCCAGCGCCAGGAGCGCCGTCCCCCGCGACGTGGCCTCGGTTTCGGCTGACGCGTAGATGGGCCGCCCCAGCACGTCGGCCATGATTTGCAGCCACGCGGGCGAGCTGAGCAGCGCGCCGCCGCTGGCGACAACCTCCGTCACGCCCTGGTCATCGGCCCGGATGCTGCGGGCGATGATCGCCATGCGATAGGCGACGGCCTCCAGGCTGGCGCGCAACATCTCGGCTGGCGTCGTGCCGAGCGTGATCCCGTTGATGGCCGCCTTCGCGTCCCCCGCCCAGCCGGGGCTGCGCTCGCCCGCCAGGAACGGCAACACTGTCAGGCCGTGGCCGTCGGGCGGCAGGGCGGCGATGGCGGCCTCGATGGCCTCCGGCGAGCCGAGGTTCAGCGCCCGCCTGGCCCACGCGTACACGTTGCCGCCCTCCGAGGTCGCCCCGCCCAGCAGCGCCCGGCGCGCGTCCACCCGGTAGCACCACAATCCGAAGGGGACGCTCGCTACCTCCGGCAGCACGACGCGCATCGCCGCCGTCGTGCCAACGGTCAGCGCCAGGCGCGACGGGCCGGTGCAGCCGCTGCCGATATTCGCCGCCGCGCCGTCGCCGATGGCTGGGAACCAGGGTACGTCGCGCAGTGGCGGCCAGCGGCTCGCGTATGGCTCGACCAGCCCGCGAATCGGCTCGCTGGTGTCGGCCAGGGGCGGCAGGCGGTCCTCTGAGACGCCGAGCGTCCGCAGCAAGGAACGGTCCCACGCGAGCTTTCGCCGGTCCAGCAGGCCGGTCCACGCCGCGACGGACGTGCTGACGCGGGCGCGCCCGAACAGGCGCATCTCCAGCGCCGTGCCGAGGGTGCTCCAGCGCGCCGTGTTCTGCCAGACGTCGGGCTGGGTGCGGCGGAACCACGCCAGCCGTGCGGGCCAGTAGCTCGTGCGCAGCATCGCCCCGGTGCGCTCGTGGACGGCGCGCTCGTCGAGGCGTTGGCGCAGCGCGCGGGCGTCCTCGTCGTTGCGCGTGTCAGAGTAGAGGATGAGGGGCGAGAGCGGGCGACCCCCGGCATCCACGGCGAGGATGTTGGACACAAGGGTGTCGAGGCTGACCCCGCCGATGGCCGAGGCGAGCGGCCCGGCCTGCGCCAGGGCGCCGTCCACGCAGCGCGTGATGCGGGCAAGGGCCGTGTCAGGGTCGTCCTGGACGGTCCCGTCGGCGCTCGCCTCAACGGTATAGCGCTCACCGGTCGTTATATTCTCCACGGGGCGGCCCGTCGCGTCATAGAGCAAGGCGCGGACGGACGACGTCCCCACGTCGATGGTCAGGATGAGCGGCGGCTGCGCCTCTTTAACGGAAACTGTTTGGGGCATAGTATTCATCCATTTCGAGTCGTGGTACTATCCTATCTCGTCATTGCGAGCAAAGCGAAGCAATCCCCTGCCCTTGCGACAAACGGTCTACTCCTGGAATAGCATCACTATCACCCGCCGCGAGATTGCTTCGTCGTCCCTCCTCGCAATGACAAGATCGGCTGTCATTGCGAGCGCAGCGAAGCAATCCCCTGCCCTTGCGACAAACGGTCTACTCCTGAAATAGCATCACTATCACCCGCCGCGAGGTTGCTTCGTCGTCCCTCCTCGCAACGACGCCGCGACGCTCCCATACACCTCTTCCAGCGCCCGCACGTGATCGTCCAGGGTGCGCGGCGGCGTAACCCCAGCCTGGAGCGCCGCGACCGCTGCCGGGTCGCCCGCCAGCCGCGCCAGGACAGCCGCCAGCGCATCCACATCCCCCGGCGGCACGAGAACGCCGTTCACGCCATCCTGGACGCGGTCGCGCAGCGCCCCGACCGCGCTGGCAATGACCGGGCGGCGCGCCGCGAACGCCTCCTGCGCCACGAGGGACGATGTCTCCGGCCACACCGACGGAATGACGACCACGTCCAGGGTGCGCAGGATGTCCCAGCGGTCGGCCGGGACGTACGGCCCGTGAAACTGGATGCGCCCATGTCGCGCGAGGGCTGTCAGCCGGCGGGCATAGTCCGGGAACGGGCGCGGGTCGCCGTAAATCACCAGCTCGGCGGCGTCGGCGGGCAGACGGTTGAACGCCGCGACCAGCACGTCTACGCCCTTCTGCCACGCCAGCGCCCCCAGGTAGCCCACGCGCAAGCGAGCGCCCGGTGTCGGGGCGGGCGTCTGGGCGAGCCACGCCGGGTAGTCGATGCCGTGCTCGACGACAACGCAGCGACTTGTGTCGATGCCTTGCTGGGCGAAGCGGTCGCGGACAAATGCGGTTGGCGCGATCAGGGCGTCGGCGTCGGCGAGGGCCTGGCGCAGCAGGCGGGCGCGGTAGGCGAACAACCCGGCGACGGCGGGCATCCCCGCCAGCGCAATAGCCTCCTGAACCGGGCGGCGCGTCACGCCGCCGTGGTGCGCCGCGCAGTCGGCGCAGTTCAGCCACAGCATCGGCCCGCCGCAGAGCGCGCCCGTGTGCCGGACGAGCTGCGCGTTGCCGCAGAACGCCCACCAGTCGTGCAACGTCCACACCGCCGGGATACCGGCCCGCCTCGCCACGCCGATCAGCCGCGCCGACAACCCTTTGAGATGCTGGACGTGGACGACATCCGGCTGGAACTCGGCGAGCAGGTCGGCGAAGGCGCGGTCCATGGCGCGGTTGTCGAAGGAGCGCAGGAACAGGTCCAGCGGGTGGCGCGGGGTCTGCGCCTGGGCCGCCCACACCGTCACACCCGCGTCGTCCACCTTCGCAACCAGAGGCGGCGCGTTGACGGCGTCCGCCCAGCCGTGTAACACGCCGACCACGTGTCCCTGCGCTGCCTGCCGCCGCGCGACAGCTTGGGTGTAGACCTCGACGCCGCCGCGCCGGTTGGGCGGGTACTGGTGCGTCACGTGCAGAATGCGCATCGTCCGTCACTCAATCCCAACGCGGCTGACCATCACACCCAGCCGCCGCGTGTCCGCGCCGCCCGGCGTAAAGGTCGGGCTGCTCAGGCGCACCAGGGCCGTGCCGTCGGCAGGGGGCGCGGCCGGCAGGGGCAACCGATAGTCGGTTGCGCCCGGCGCGGCGTCGATCCGACCGACGCTCGTCCCGTTCACGCTCACATCGACGGGCATCGCGTTCGACCCCAGGCTGCTCAGGCGCAGCGTCAGGGCGCTGGCGTTCGCAGGCCACGGCAGGCGCAGCGCGGCGTCGCCGTTCGTCCAGCGGAACGTCGCGCCGTCGGCGCCCTCTCGCCCATACCAGCCGCCGACCAGGTTGAGCGCGTCGCCCTGGCCCAGCGTCACCTGCGCCGCGGCGGTCTTGTCCGTCGCCTCGAACACGTCGACGCCCGTGCGGTAGGTGAGCCACTGCGTCGGCGGGCGGTCGAAAGGCGCTTCCAGCGTCGGCAAGTCCAGGCCCGCCGACCCGACCGGCACGAAGGTGACGCCCGTCGGCGCGAAGGATTGCGCCGAGTCGTCGGCCACGACGTAGACCTTGCGCCCGGCCGCCTCCCAGCCCTGGATTAGCCGACCCAGACGCGTCGGGTCCGCGTCGCCGAGCAAGAGCAGCGCGTCGCGGCCGTGGATGAACTGAAGTGGCATCGCCAGCTGCGCCGCCAGCCCCATCGGGTCGGCGCCGACGAACAGCACGACGCCGTTGGGGTCGATCTGGTCCGCCAGCCGGGCGACCTGCGCGTCCGCCCCGGCCGTCTCGCTCGACGCCGTCACGCTCAGCGTCTCCGGCAGCATCCCGGCGATGAGCGCCACGTAGAGCACAAGGGCGAGGCCGGCGCGCAACCAGGCCCTCACCCCAACCCTCTCCCAGAGGGAGCGGGAGCCAGAGGCGAAGGTCGGAGCGAGGCCGGCGACTGCTGCCAGCGCATACCCGGCGTACAGGAGGAAGGCCGGGAACACGGCGGGGACGTAGCGGCGCACCATGTAAATGTGGCGCGGGCTGTTGAGCGGGTTCCACAGGTAGAGCACGGCGAAGAACAGGCCGACGGCCAGGACGAGCCACGCCCGCCGTAGCCGCCCGCGATAGACAGCCCACGCCGCGCCCGCCGCCGCCAGGGCGATGCCGAGGGGGGACAGATACCAGCCAAGCTGCACCAGGCTGAGGTGCGGGTACGCCGTAACCGTCCCGGAGTACCAGTTGCTCCATGTCAGCGGCTGGCCGGTCAGCGGGCGGATGAAGTACGCCCAGGCCGACAGGCCAAGGATGCCGAGCGCCCCGACCGCGCGCCACATCGCCGCGCCGACGCGTCGGAACACGCCGCGCCGCTGCGCGCTCCACAGCGCCAGCCCGACGACCAGCGCCCCGGCCACTCCGACGAGCGCCAGTTGCGTCAGGCGCACCACGGCGGGTAGGGCGACGGTCGTGGCGCGGATATAAGGCCGGGCGAACAGGAGCGCGTGAATACCCGCCGCCAGCGTCAGCGCCGCCATCGGCCCGAAGAACGCGCCCGTCCCGCGAAAGGGCGACTGGAGAGACGCGCCATGGCGCGTCTCTACGTCTTCTCGCGTCTCTACGTCTTGCCTCTGCGCCTCTGCGCCTCTGCGTTCCATTCCTCTTTGAAGTCGCGGCTGCAAGACGAGCCACGCGGCGAGGCCAACAGGCAGCGCCAGGACGAACGGCGTGTCGATGCGCGTGAGCATGACGCCGCCCAGCGCCAGCGCCGCCAGCAGGCCGAGCCGCTTCGGCCGGCCCGTCGTCACGTAGACGCTGAAGGCGTAGACGCCGGCCCACAGCAGCGCCTGGGTCAGCGCCTCGGACGTGGTGTAGCGGCTGAACCACACCTGCGGCGCAAGCAGGGTTAGCGCCAGCGCCCCCAGCCCGGCTGCCCACGTCCCGAAGGCCCAGCGCCCGGCGAAGTAGACGCCCAGCACGCCGAGCGCGCCCCACAAGGGCAGCAGCCACAAGCTGCCCCAGACGCCGCCGACGTTGAAGGCGATGGCGAGCCACAGCGGGTGCAGCGGGAAGACCTGGGGGACGCTGACGCCGCGCGCCGCGTCGATCATGTAGAAGTCTGGGAAACGCAGCGGCATCCCCGGCGTCTCCGGCACGTCGCGGACGAACATCGCCCGGTCGGCGAGCGCCATGTCGGCCAGGAGCGGCTCGCGCAGGGCCAGGCTGCCGTGGCGGGCGATCTGCGCCCCCGCCGCGATGTAGGAGCCGGGGGCCGCCGCGCCGAGGATAGTCTCGTGGGGGCGGCCAAAGAAGACGAGGGCGAAGACGAACAAGGCCAGCGGTAGCAGGTCGGCGCGCGTGGGCCGGGACAGGCGCGGCCGCGGCCGCCCGGCCAGCCACCACGCCAGCAGGCTCGCACCGAGGACGACGAGCACGGTGAGGCCCAGGCGGTAGATGCCCAGGTCGGCGAGAATGAGCGCGACGACGCCGGTCAGCACCGTTCCGGCCATCGCCGCCCGCCACAGCCCTTCGACCAGGCCGCTCGCACGGGCGCGCTTGTCCGACGGCTCTGATAGGCAGAGCAGGGCCACACCGCCGGGGACGAGCATCAAAAGCGGCAGGAAGAGGATCAGCCACGCGGGCGCGGGCGTCCACACGGCGGCTACCGGGCCTCCGGTGACGGCGCGGCGGACACGTCAATCTCGACGCCAACGTGCTCCAAGGCCGCCAGGTACTTGGCGTCCACCACGTCCCAGCGGTAGTTCGCCGCGACGTAGCGCCGCCCCTGCACGCCCAACGCCGCCCGCAGGGGCGCGTCGCGTAGCAGCCGGTCAAGGCAGACGGCGAACTCCTCGCTCGTCTCGTAGAACAGCCCGCCGTTGGACGCCAGGCACAGGCTCTTGACGACCTCGCACGCCCCGTTCGCCAGCACCGGAATGCCCGCCTGCCACGCCTCGAGCGTCACCATGGACAGGCTCTCGAAGCGCGACGGCATGACGCACACCGTCGCCGCAGCCAGGGCGTCGGCCTTCTCCTCGTCCGACAGGAAGCCCAAGGCGACGACGTCCGGGCGTTTCGGCACGGGCATGACCGCCCGGCCGACGAGGACGAGCGTCACCGGCGCGCGGCGCTGCGCCTGGTACTGCTCGAAGAAGTCCAGCAGCTCGTCCACCGCCTTGTGACGGTCGATGCGGCCCACATAGAGCAGGATGTCGCCCGCGAGGTCGTGCTGCGCCCGGAAGCGCGCCGCGTCGCCGGGGAAGGGGTCGATGCCGACGCCGGTGACCAGCCCCGGCACGTCGGTGTTGCCGAACAGCCGATGCACGAGCGCACGCTCGGCGTCCGTGTTGTAGAGGATGACACGGGGCAGGAAGAACACGCTGCGGTACAGGTTGAGGTAGATGGGCGGCTCGTCGTGAGCCGTCGGCACGAGGATGGCGCGGTCTGGCGCGAGATGCAGCCCCAGAACGGTCGGCGCGTAGAGGTAGGTGAAGAAGATGAAGGCATCGTACCTCTCGCGTCCGCGCGCGATGGCGTCGAACAGCGCCGGGGCAAAGGGGCCAAGCTCGATGTTCCACTCCAACTCGGCGAGCAGGCCGTGCGCGATGAGACCGGCGCGCTGCAACAGGGCGTGGGTGTTGCGGCCGACTGGCTGCGTCGGGAAGCGGTGGACGGTGATGCCGTTGATGTACGTCTCACCGGGCGGGTAGTAGTTCGGCCAGCGCGAGTAATCGCGGGCGCACGTCGTCAGCACATCCACGTCCACCCAGCGCGTCAGGCGCTCGGCGACCGCGCGGCAATGCTGCTCCGCGCCGCCGTTGACATCGACGCCGTAACGCTGCACGACGAACGCGATGCGCGGCCGGGGGCTAGCCATGCGCACCTCTAGGGTGAGACTGTGTTGCGCGCCGACGCCCCCGACTCAAGTCGGTGGCTAAGGGAGCAAAGCCTGCTGAAGCAGGCTGCGGCGCCGGCGTTGCCCCAGCCCACTTGAGTGGGCTTCCCCCTCTCAGAGTGGCCCTTGAGGGCCAGGCGTCGCCCGCGCTTAGCGTCGCTTGCCCAGCTATCCCGCGCCGACGCCCCCGACTCAAGTCGGTGGCTGAGGGAGCAAAGCCTGCTGAAGCAGGCTGCGGCACCGGCGTTGCCCCAGCCCACTTGAGTGGGCTTCCCCCTCTCAGAGTGGCCCTTGAGGGCCAGGCGTCGCTTAGGCAGAGGCGTGTGGACTCGTGGACCACGAAAGGCACGAAAGCACACGAAAAACGCGAAAAGCTCGCGGTGGGGAGCACCTTTTCGTGCCTTTCGCGCTCTTTCGCTTCTTTCGTGGTCCAACCCCGCTGCGTCTCTGCGTTTCTGCGTTCCATTCCTCTCCGGAAGCCACTCATCACGATTTGCTGCATGCCCGTCGCTAACACCGCTACTTCTCTGACTGGCTCGGCGTCTCGCTCGCTTGCTGCGCCGCTTCCAGCGCCGCCAGCCGCGCCTCTAGCTCAGCGACCTGGCGCGTCAGGTCGCTGAGGACCTGCACCAGGTCGCGGTTGAACTCGTTCTGCTGCTGGAGCATGGGCCGCACGTACCACTTGGTCGAGACGGAATTCCAGCTCTCCCGGAAACCGGCGATGGCCGGTCCCAGCCAGGGCACCTGGGACAGGAAGGGGCGCTCGAACACCGTCGCGTGGCGCGTCAGCACGTCCAGCCGGCGGGCGATGCTGTCCGACGACGGCGCGGGCGTGGACGGGCTGGGCGCGTGGGACGCCTGAATCTGAGCGCGCAGCTCCGCCATGAGCGCCGCCACATCGACTGCGGGTTGGGCTGCGTCGTCAGGCATCAAGCGCCCACCACCTGGAGCGGCTGGCGCAGGATGGGCGAGCCGAAGTCCTCGAACCATGCTAACTCCTCGGCAACCATGTCAAATTCGGCAATGTAGACGCCAGGTCGCGCTGGGGCCTTGAGGTGAATGGACAGTGTGACTTGATCGCCGGGTCCGAGGCCGCGCGGCTTTGCCGCGCGGCCCCAATCCCAAATACCGGCCTCCTCTTCATCTGCCAGGTGCGCGCCCAGGCGCACCATGCCGTGTACCCCGCCGTTCTCGCCTGATGCGTGCCAGCGCGTGATGCCGCGGTTCTCGATCTGCAGCGTATACATCAGGTCGCCGCCGGGAGGAGCGCTCGCAGGCCCGTCTACCAGCGTCAGCCCGGCCTCGATGCGGCCCACGACAGCCGACGCAGATGCGGAAGGCTTTCGGCACGTGAGCACGGCGCGCGCGCCCAACTCGGCGACCACATCAACCTGCTCGAAACCGACGTTCTCCAGCATAGCCTTGGCGGCTGCCGTCGTAGGAATGAACCAGTTGAAGGCCGGCTCAGAGGAGTTGGCCGGGTTGTCCACGTACACCAGGGGATGCAGGTTACGCTCGACATTGCCGAAGGGAATGTGCAGCGTGGGCGGCGCGACTTCTGGCGGCAGAATGGCCGTCTCGACGATAAGGGTGTCCTTCGTGACGGCGAACAGGTTTTCCAATGCCAGGATGAGGTGCTTGAGGTGGTAGATCAGGCCAAGCGCCAGGACGTAGTCAAACTGCCCGACCGTGGCGGGCCGCAGGTCATAGACCGACATGCGCTCAAACTCGATGTCCAGCGCCAGCGCCTTGCGCACAAAGCGCGCCTGGGCGACTCCGCCCCGCTGGGCGTCGATTCCGAGCACCCGCGCCGCCCCACGCCGCTTGGCTTGGACGGCGTAGAAACCGGCGTTGCAGCCTACGTCCAGGACAGTCTTGCCGCTCAAGTCGTTGGGCAGCGCCTGGCGCACGAGCTTCCACGTCGGCCGCGGGTGATCCAGCGGCTCGCCCGCGACACTAGCGTTCTTGGTGTAGACGCCGGGCGCAAGCTCGATGCGGTGGAACCAGGGGGCGAGGCGCTCGATGCCCGCCCGCATCTCGTCGGGTGTCATGCTCTCTCCTCAGAAAATAAGCCTGGGCTGTCATGCTGAGCGAAGCGAAGCATCTGGGCCGCCCCAGCCCAGACCCCTCGCTGCGCTCGGGGTGACAGCGATTTTCACGCGTCTCCTCAGAAACTAAGCCTGGGCTGTCATGCTGAGCGAAGCGAAGCATCTGGGCCGCCGCAGTCCAGACCTCTCGCTGCGCTCGGGGTGACAGCGATTTTCACGCGTCTCCTCAGAAAATAAGCCTGGGCCGTCATGCTGAGCGAAGCATCTGGGCCGCCGCAGTCCAGACCCCTCGCTACGCTCGGGGTGACAGCGATTTTCACGCGTCTATAGTACTGCAGAGCCGCAAACATTCTCATCTTTCCTCTGCGCCTCTGCGCCTCTGCGTTTCATTCCCCTTCGCAATCTGGTCAACCTCCCCGCCGTCCCGGTCCAGGTCCAGCTCTACCAGGCAATCGGCCAGGTTGCCCAGGGGCAGCACGTCGTCTTCGGTCAGTCCCATTCCCAGGATGGCCTCGGTCAGCGCCTCCAGCAGCGTCTTGTTCATGGGATCGACTCCGTCAGCGCATCGACCACCGCATCCCAGGTGATGCTCGCGGCGCGGCGGTAGCCCGCCTCGCCCATCCGCCGGGCGCGCTCCTTGTCCGCCATCAGGTCGTCCAGCCGCCGCGCCAGCCCTGCCGGGTCCGCCGCGTCGAACACCAGCCCCGTCTGCCCATCGCGCACGAACTCCAGCGTCCCGCCACTGTCCCGCGCCGTCAGCACCGGCTTGCGCGACAGAAAGCCTTCCAGGGTGACGAAGCCGTAGTCCTCGTCGAACGGCGCGTAGAACACGGCGAGGGCGTTGGCGTACAGGTCGATGAGGCGCGCCTCGTCCACGAACCCCAGGAACTCGACGCGGTCCGCCACGTCCAGCTCGGCCGCCAGCGCCTTGTTCGCCTCCAGCGACGGCCCCGTCCCGCCGATAACGGCGCGAATGCCGCTCCGGGTGTGCGGCATCGCCTTGACCAGCAGGTCGATGCGTTTCTGGGGGTCCTGGCGGCTGACGACAAAGACGTAGTCGCCGTAGTCACCGCTGCGGTAGCGCTCGGTGCGGGGTGGCGGCTGGTACAGCGGCGCGGCGCGCAGGCCGTTGTAGCGCTGCAAGCGGTCGGCGACGGTGCGCGAGATGGCGTAGACCGCCCGCGCTTCGCCGAGCGTCTGGGTATCCACGCGGCGGATCATGTCGATAGTCGCCTTGTCGGTCGGCGAGTCGCTGAAGTCACTGTACGGCGTGCCCGCCAGGTCGTAGGCCGAGCGGTGCTGGTGCATGAGCCAGACAATCTTGCGCGGGTGGCGCAGGACATACGATGGGTATTGCAAGCAGATCGCCGCGTCGATGGGCTGGCCGTGCCCCGGCACGTGGTCGAGGTTGAGCATCCGCCACGCCATCGCGCTGCGCAGGACGTTGGGCCGCGGGTCGTCGGTGAAGGGCAGGCCCACAGTGTCGACCCTGAAGCCGCGCTCGCCCAGGGCGCGCACAAGACCCTGGGTCATCATCTCGGCCCCGCCGACGGGGATGAACGGCGTCTCGGCGCTACACACGACAATCCGCTTCATGACGATAGTCCGTTACGGGATCGGCTCGGTGAGGGCATCGACGACGCGGTCCCAGGTGATGCCGACCGCCGCCCGATAACCCGCCTCGCCAAGCGCCTGGGCCTGCCCGGTTGTGGTCATCAGCCGATCCAAGGCGGCGGCCAAGCTGGCCGGTTCCTGCGCGTCGAACACCAGGCCGGTCTCGCCATCCTTGACGAACTCCAGCGTCCCGCCGCTGTCCCGCGCCGTCACCACGGCCTTGCCGGACAGAAATGCCTCCAGCGTGACGTAGCCGTAGTCCTCGTCGAACGGCGCGTAGTACACCGCCAGCGCGCGAGAGTAGAGATCAATAAGCTGCGCTTCGTCCACATACCCGACGAACTCGATGCGCTCGGCCACGCCCAGCCGGGCCGCCAGCGCCTTGTTCGCCTCAAGCTCCGGCCCGACGCCGGCGATGACGGCGCGGATGCCACTGCGTGTGAACGGCATCGCCTTGATGAGCAAGTCAACGCGCTTGAGCGGGTCCTGGCGGCTGACGGTGAAGATGGTGTCGCCGTAGCCCTCGCAGCGGTAGCGGTCCTCGTACTGCGGCGGGTGGTAGAGCGGCGTCGCCCGCAGGCCATTGTACCGCTCCAGCCGCTCGGCGACGTTGCGCGAGATGGTATACAACGCCCGCGCCTCGCCGAGGGACTGGGTATCGAGGCGGCGCACCATCTCGATGAACGCCTGGTCGTCCACCGAGTCGCCCAGGTCGCTGTAGCGCGTGCCCAGCAGCTCGTACACCTGGCGGTACTGGTGGACGAGCCAGACAATCTTGCACGGGTGGCGCAGGACGTACGACGGGTACTTGAGGCAGATGGCCGCGTCGATGGGCATCGGCCGCCCCGGTATCTTCACCAGGTCCGTCAGCCGCCACGCCAGGGCGCTGCGGATGACCTCGATGCGTGGCTCGACCGCCAGGGGCAGCCGCGCCGTCGCCACGTCGTAGCCGCGCCGGAGCAGCGCCCGCCGCAGCCCGTCGGCCAGGATCTCTGCGCCGCCGTCGACAAAGGGGACCTGGCTGTTGCAGACGACAATGCGCTTCATGGGTAGGGTGGGCGTTCCAGCTCGGCCAGGCGGCTCTCGACCTCGGCCAGCCGCGCCAGCGTGTCGGCGTGCTCCCGCGACAGGCGGTCCAGCGCGTTGCTCATCTGGGTGACCGTCGCCGTCGTCGCCGCGTTGTACGCGTTCTGCTGCTCGACGATGGGGTTGATGTACCAGCGCAGCAGGCGGCGCACGACCTTCTGGACGGCGGCGGTGAGCTTGGGCAGGAGGCCGGGCGGCCACGTCGGCCAGGCGATGGGGACGTGCGGGTTGACGCTCTCTTTGGCCGTCATCAGCGCGAGCGACGAGCGCACGGCGAGGGCCGCGCCGGGCGGCTCGCTGCTAAAGTCCGGCCCGACGGCACGCCGCGCCGCGACACTCGCCCGCAGGGCGTCGAGGACCTGGGCGCGCCGCTGGGCGCCGTCGACAACAAGGGTGGGCTGAGACATAGGCACTATTTTAGTCCAGGTTCCACGGGAAAGTGAATTTGGCTCTTGTCATTGCGAGTGCAGTTCTTGTCATTGCGAGCGTGAGCGAAGCAATCCCACGCCCTGGCGATAGACCATCTGGCGCGAGGAAAGCCTTGCTGTCACCTGCCGGGGGATTGCTTCGTCGTTCCTCCTCGCAATGACGCCTCGGCCTGTCATTGCGAGCGTGAGCGAAGCAATCCCCCGGCCCGGGGACAGACCGGCTGGCGTGGGAAAAGCCTTGCTGTCACCTGCCGGGGGATTGCTTCGTCGTTCCTCCTCGCAATGACGGGCCCAGGGCTTCATACGCCGGGCGGACGCGGGCGTAGACCTGCTCCCACGTGTAGCGGGCGAGCACCTTGGCCCGGCCGCGCTCGCCCAGCGTCTCCCGCCACGCCGCGCCGGCCAGCAGCCGCGCCAGCGCAGCGGCCAAGGCGTCCGGTGCGCCGAACGGGACGAGCAGCCCATCCTCTCCATCGGCGATGACGTCGGCGATGCCCGCCACCCGCGCCCCGACAACCGGCTTGCCGTACATCCACGCTTCAAGGTAGGCGATGCCGAAGGAGTCGGCGCGGGAGGGCAGGCACATCACACTCGCGGCGGCCAGCAGGTCCTGCTTCAGCGGGTCGCCGACGTAGCCCAGGAGGTGGATGCGCGCCCGGTCGGCGTCGGGGAGGGCGTCATAGACACGCCGGAACCCATCCTGGACGCTGCCTGCGACCACCAGACGCGCCGGCGACCCGGTTGCCCACAGCCGCCGCATCGCCGCGAGGACGTCCACCGTCCCCTTGTCGCGGCTGGCCGTGCCGAGGCTCAACACGAGCGGCGTCGCCGGCGGCAGGCCCAGCGCCTCCCACGCCCGCCCCGCGTCGCCGCCGCCGTACTCGTCCGGATTGATGCCGACACCGGCGACGATGATGCGCTCCCCGGCGACGCCGCGCTCGACCAGGAAGGCGCGCTCGGTCTCGGTCTGGGCGAACACCCACGCAGCGCGGCGGCTTAGCTCGAGCTGGTGCTGCATCGTGTAGTAGCGGCGCACCGCGCCCCGGCCGCTGTCGGCCATGTGGGTCAGGGGGTAGACGAGCCAGGGCCGCCGCCAGCGCGCCGCCCATTCCATCGCGGGCCACAGCAGCGCGTCATAGGTAATCGTCATGCCCGCCGCCAGGTCCCACACCGGCCCGGCGTCGCGCAGGGCCACGCGCAGGTCGGGCGCCCAGGGCGTGAATTGCCCAACGCGGGGCAGAACGCCGGTCATGTTCAGCGGCAGATCGGACAGGTGGGACATGCTGCGGCGGACGACGGGGAAAGACAGCGGGGCGAAGGGCAGGTGGCGCAGGCGGAAGCGGCGAATCTCGACGCCGTCGTGGCTGTCGCTGAGGTGGTCAAAGCGCGCTTTGCGCTTGTCCCAGAAGAGCTGGAAGTCCTCGGCGTCCGTGGTGTAGACCGTGACCGCGTGCCCGTCGCGCACCAGCCGCCGCGAGATCTCGTGCAGGTGGCGCTCGGCGCCGCCGCCGGCGGGCCAGTAGCGCTGGATGACGTGGAGGATGCGCATAGCGTCAGAGGAGCTGCCCGACGAACTCCACGTAGCCCCGCGCCGACGCCGCCGGCGAGTGGACCGCCGCGACGTAACGCTGCCCCCCGTCGGCCATGCCCAACCGCCGCGCCGGGTCCGCCACCAGCGCCTCGAGCGCCCCAGCGACATCGGCGGCCGTCGGCGGCGCGGACACTTTGATAGCCGTGTCGTCGGGCAACTCGCTGAACCAGCCTACATCGGTGACGACGGACGGCACGCCGACGGCCATGACACGCAGCAGGCTGGCCGAGGTCTCGCCCGCCGTCGGGTAGCGCAGGTTGAGGCACACGTCGGCGTCGGCGATGGTGCGGTCGAACTCGTCCAGCGTCGGCGCGTAGCCGCGCACCTCGACGGCGTCGGCGACGCCGGTCTGCTGGATGAGGCCGTCCAGGTCGAAGCCCGGCTCGACGTTGCCGACCAGGGTATAGCGGGCGTTGGGGCGTGTTTGGCGGAAGAGGGCGAACGCCTGGAGCGCCGTCTCCAGCCCCTTGGCCGGCGTCAGGTAGCCCGCCGTGATGATGCGGAAGGGCCGCTCGGCGTCGCCCTGCCCTATCTCCGCCGGGGGCTTGCGGTAGCTCGGCGTGGTCGCCAGGCCAACGACGGCGGTGGGCAGGTCGGGGCGCAGCGCAGCCACCTGGCGGCGGACGTAGTCGCTGTGGCAGATGACGCCCTGGCTCAGGTCAAGAGCGCGCTGCACCAGAGGGTAGTCGAACAGCGGCAGCGGCCGCTCGCCGCGCAGCGCCGCCCGAGCGACGGCCATGCCCGGCGTCCCTTCGGCGTAGCCCACCTCCCACGGGTAGTCATCGGCACGCCCGCCATCGAGGTGGATGCCGGCGAAGAAGTGGTGTAGCAGGAAGTCGTGCAGCACGAGGATGCCGGGGGAACGCTGCATGACGGCGAAGATGGCCGCGTGGTAGCCGCGGAAGTTGCCCATGTGGTAAATGGTCGCGTGATAGGCGCGGGCGTCGCGGCGTGCGGCGTACTGGGTCGTCGGGAAAACCGGCAGGCGGTTGACGAACGGGTCGGTCGGCGTGACGTCGCCGACGTAAACATCTACCTCGGCCAGGCGGGCCAGAGCCGGTAGGAGCATCTCGCTGTAGCCGGCGATGCCGGTCGCCTCGGGGGTCAGCGGGCTGAAGTAGGCCAGGCGCAGGGGCGACGGCGGCGCCGAATGCTCACTCGCCACCCGCGCCAGCCGCGCCTCGAGCGCCGCGACGCGCGCCGTTAGGGCGGCGATATGACGCTGAGCGGTCAGTAGGGCTTCCTCCGCCGAACGCAAATCGCCTTCGACCGCCTTCACCTGCCCGTCCGAGGCAGGCAGCGTCCCGTTCCACGCGGCGCGCAGGCGGCGCAGCCGGTCACGCACGGACGTGTCGCTCACGGCGTCCCCTCCCGCGCCTCGGCCGTCTCAACCTCCTCCGGCGCTGCCTGCTCGACCAGTGCGCTTTCGAGCGCGGCAATCCGCGCGGCCAGCGCGTCGGCCCGCGCCCCGATGTCGGCGGCGCGGGCGTCGTCCTTGACCATCAGGGCGTCCAGGTCGAAGCGCAGGGCGTCCACGCCGGTGCGCATCGCCTCGACCTCCGCCGCCAGCCCGGCCATCGCCCGCCCGACAAGCGGCTGCCGCACGGCAAGCTGGCTCAGCAGGGCCGCCTGGCGGTCCAGGAGCGCGGCCTGGCTCTCGATGAGGCGCTGGCGGCGGTTTTGCTCATCGGCGATGCGCCGCAACTCTTCCGCCACCGCCGCGTTGAAGCGGTTCTGCTGCTCCACCAGCGGCTGGACGTACCACTTCGTCGCGACCGAGTTCCACGCCGTGCGCAGCCAGACGATCAGAGGGCCGACGATGGGCGCGTGGGACACGAACGGCTGCGGGCGCAGGGTGGCGAGAGGGGCCACGTCCCTCACCGCCGGCTCGTCCCTCTCCCCCGTCCCCTCTCCCAAAATGGGAGAGGGGAGGGAAGAGGGAGAGGGAGATGGCGGGGGCGTTGGCTTGGCTCCCCCTTCCTCCCCTTGTGGGAGGAAGGGGGGTAGGGGGGATGGAGGGACGGTAGTCGGCTCGTCCCTCACCCCCAGTCCCTCTCCCATTTTGGGAGAGGGGGGAGAAGAGGGAGACGGCGCGGCGGCCCCGGTGGCGATGGCTACGTCGCGGGCGGCGAGGGTCGCGGGCGTGGGGAGGACGATGTGCCGCCAGGCGTCGGGGCCGAGGTCGCCGCTGGCGATGTCTTGCAGGGCGGCGAGCATGTCGCGCAGCGCCCACAGCGTACCGGGCGACAGTGGCGCATCGGGTCGGCGCCTGGTGATGCGGTCGAGGTTCGCGTCGGCGTCGGCGTAGGCCAGGCGCAGGGCGTCCAGCTCGACCACCGACGCCTCGTCACTCACGCGCAGGCCCGCTGTGCGCCGCGCCTCGCGCCGGGCGAAGTGCGTCAGCAAATGGTCGAGCGAGGCATCCTTGAGCGCCAGGCGCAGCCGGTTGCGGTGGTACAGCTCCAGGTAGCGGCGGCCGCCCTTGCCGAGCGTTGTCGTCTCGTAGTGGATGGCGCGAGCGCGGGGCTGATAGACGATGCGGCCGCCGCCCGACTTCACGCGCCAGCAGTAGTCCACCTCCTCGAAGTAGGCCGGGCTGAACAGCTCGTCGAAGCCGCCCAACTCGTCCCACACGCTTTTGCGCACGGCGAACACCGCGCCGGTCACGTAGTCAACTGGCGGCTCGCCGTCGGACGATAGCTCCGCGTCCCACGCCGCGCCGTCGGCCTCGCCGTAGCCGTAGTGCTGCGCCAGGAACAGCGGCCACTGGAGATGGCCGCCCGCGTGCTGGATCGTTTGCTCGTCGGCGTAGAGGAGCTTCGCCCCGACGACGGCCACGTCCGGCGCGTCGAACGTCGCCGCCAGCGCCGCCAGGCAGCCCGGCAGGAGGCGCAGGTCCTGGTTGAGCAGGACGACGAGGGGCGACGACAGGGCGGCTGCGGCCTGGTTGTAGCCCACCGCGACGCCGACGTTGGTGTCGTTGCGGATGAGGCGCACCTGGGGGTAAGCCTCGGCGACGAAGTCGGCCGCGCCGTCGGTGGAGGCGTTGTCGACCACGACGACCTCGACAGGCGACGGCTCTTGCGCCAGGACCGACGCGAGGCACGTGTCGAGGAAGGCGCGGCCATTGTAGGCGAGGAGTCCGACGGCGTACGCGGCGCTCATGGGCGTATGCTACCGCAGGCGGTCGGCCTGAACCGGCGCGGAGGCCGAGGTGTCGTGGGTATCGATGGGCGTGTGCGCCCAGCGGGCCGGGAGCATGACGACGCCGTAGCGCTCCGGCGCGCCAGGGCGGACGCGGAAGACGAACGCCTTGTCGTGGTGGTCGAAGGCGGTCGACTCCCAGAAGTCGTAGATGGCGGCGGTGAAGACGTACGCGCCGGCGATCAGGGGCAGGTCGTCCACAATGTAATCCACGTAGCCCTGGCCTTCCAGCACCGAGATATCGTAGCCGGAGGTGATGGTGTTGGGGCCCGTGACGTGCATGCCGTCCTCGCTATGGATGGCGACGCCGATCATCGGGTGCGGGATGGGCTTGTGGGCGTCGTAGTAGATGCGCGCCGTGAAGCGGTCGCCCGTGTCGAACGCCTGGGCCGACTTGCCCGCGCTGTCCAGGAACTCGACGCCGGTAATCTCGGCGTCGTACGTGCCCCAGCGCGTGGCGTCGGGGTGCCGCGCTGCGCTCGGCACAATGGCCTTGCTTGTCGGCCCGCGCGGCTTCGGCGCGTCGGCTGGCGTCTCGCTCGCCGCGACGAGCGTCTCGGCCGGCGGCTCAGTCGGGGCCTCTGTCTTCGCTTCAGCCTCCTCCTCCGCTTCCTCGGCCAGATCGTCCATCTGGTGCTGGGCGACCCAGTCCAGGTAAGCGGCGATGACTTTGCTCGGCGCGCCCGCCAGGCGGATGTGGCTGTTCTGGAGCCAGAAGACGCGGTCGCACAGCTTGCGCACGGCATCGAGGTCGTGGGAGACGATGAGGATGGTCACGCCGCGCTTCTTGAGGTCGAGGATGCGGTGCATGCACTTGGTCTGGAACGCGGCGTCGCCGACGGCCAGCACCTCGTCCACGAGCAGGATGTCCGGCTCGGCGTGGATGGCGACGGCGAAGCCGAGGCGCATGTACATGCCGGAGGAGTAGTGCTTCACCGGCATGTCGATGAAGTCCTCGATCTCGGCGAACTTCACGATGTGCGGGTAGAGATGATCAATGGTGCGCCGGTCGAGGCCGAGGATGGAGCCGTTGAGGTAGATGTTCTCGCGCCCGGTCAGGTCGGGGTGGAAGCCCGCGCCCAGCTCCAGCAAGGCCGAGATGCGCCCATCCACGATGACCGCGCCTTCCGTCGGCGTGAGGATGCCGTTGATGAGCTTGAGCAGGCTGCTCTTGCCCGCGCCATTCGTGCCGATGAAGGCGACGGCCTCGCCGCGCGCCACGCTGAAGCTCACGTCCCGTAGCGCCCAGAACTCCTCGACATCCTCGTCGGGCCGGAAGCGGCGCACGAGCCACTCCTGGAACGAGCGCGGGCGGTCGTGGTGCAGGATGAAGCGCTTCGAGACGTGGTCGAAAACAACGGCGGGCGACGCGGCGGCCACTAGATTTCCTCCCCGAAGCGCCCGGCGACGCGGATGAAGAACCAGTAGCCGACGACCAGGATGACCAGCGAGGTCACGGCGGTGCGGATGAGGAAGTCGAACGCCGGCGGGCTGCCCCAGTACAGGATGACGCGGTAGTTGGCGATGATGGACGCCATGGGGTTGAGGATGAACGCGGCGCGGCGCACGTCGACATCGTGCCCCAGGATCAGCTTGCTCTCCGGCAGCACCATGATGTCGTACACGACTGGCGTGAGGAAGAACCACGCCTGGAGCAGCACCTCCATGATGACGCCCGTGTCGCGGAAGAACACGTTCAGGGCGGCGACGAACAGGGCGATGCCCAGGCTGAAGACGAGCTGCACCAGCATGACCACCGGCAGGAGCAGCAGCCACGCCGTGAACGGAATCCGGAAGACGAGCATCATGGCGAACAGCGCGGGCAGCGCCAGGAGGAAGTTCACCCCTTGGGCCAGGACGACCGACAGCGGCAGCGCCTCGCGGGGGAAGTAGACCTTCTTGACGAGGTTCGCGTTGCCGACGACGCTGTTGATGCCGCCGTTGAGGGAGCCGGCGAACCAGTTCCACGGCAGGAGCGCGCACAGCACGAACACCGGGTAGTTCGGGATGTTGCTGGGCAGCATGACGGTGAACACCACGGTGAACACGAGCATCATGAGCAGCGGGTTGAGCAGGGACCACAGGAAGCCCAGGACGGAGTTCTTGTAGCGCGCCTTCAGGTCGCGGATGACCAGGTTGCGCACGAGCTCGCGGTAGCGCAGCAGCTCCCCGACGCGCTTGTCCAGGCGGGGCCGCCGCGCTCGGTTGACCATCACGCTCATCGGCGCGCCTCCTCGTAGACCTTGACCAGGGCGTGGCCGACGTCCTGCCAGGGGAACGCCTGGAGGACGTGCGCCCGGAGGCGGTCGCCGAGGCACTGCCGTCGCGGGTCGTCGAGGACGGCCAGGAGGGCGGCGGTCAGGCCAGCGGTGTCGCCGGGCAGTGCGTACACGCCCCCCTCGTCCAGGTACTCCCGCGCCACCTGAGTATCGAAGGCGACCGTCGGCAAGGCCATGGACATGTAGGTCAGGAGCTTGCCCGCGCCTTCCGTCTGGGAGAGCTTGGGGGCGACGGCAACATCGCCCAGCGCCAGCATGCGCGGGCTGTCCTCGTAGGCGACGCGGCCGGTGAACGTCACACGGCTCTGGAGGCCAAGGGCCTGCGCCGTCTCCTTGTAGTGCTCGACGTTGGGGTAGCCCATGATGAGGACGTGGGCGTTGGGCCGCGCGGCGCAGACGTCAACCGCCGCGTGCAGCAAATGGTCCACGCCCTGGTAGTGGGCCAGCAGGCCGAGATAGACGACGACATCGGCGTTGGGCGAGATGCCCCAGGCGCTCCGCAGCGCCGCCCGCTCATCCGGCGTCAATACGTCGGGCCGGAACATGCAGGGGTTGACCACGTCGGGGATGGGCCAGGCGCGGCGGCCTGGCGTCACCGCGTTGTACTGCGCTGCGCCGCGCGTCGTGCTGGTGATGACGGCGTTCGGCAGGCGGTTGATGGCGCCCTCCACCTGGCGGAAGAACCACTCACGCTTGCCGCCGGGCCGCAGGAAGTGGTGGTCCAGCATCTCGGCGGTCATCGACCCCTGGAAGTCGAACACCAGGGGCGTGCCGCTCAGGAGCTTCCACGGGAAGCCGAGGAGCGCGCCCTCGTGCAGGTGGCCGTGGACGACGTGGGGGCGGAAGCGCCGCGCCACGTTCAGGACGGTCGGCGCCAGGTAGGCGTCGAAGGCGAACTTGTGGCGCGAGGAGCCGACTTCGTATGTCGCGTGGTACGGCAAGGGCGGCGTGCGGTGGATGGTGACGTCCGGCAGGTTGCGTCCCAGGGCATAGGTCACGACTTCGACCTGGTGGCCGAGGGATTGCAGGACGCGGGCTTCCTCCAGGATGCGCACGTGGCAGCCGTAGTCGGCGAAGAAGCTCGTCGGGGCCACCATCAGGATACGGTAGTGAGACTCGGGCATGGTCAATGTTTCTCGCACAGGGCGACTTTCTGGTCCCGGGGCAGACGCCGCAACGCCGCCTCGCGCCGCAGCGCGGCCGAGCGGTCGGCGACCTCCTCCCAGTAGACCAGGCGCACCGGGCGGCGCGCGCGCGTGTACTTCGCGCCCGTGCCGTTGTTGTGCGCTCGCACGCGCTGCGCCAGGTCTGTCGTCCAGCCTGTGTAGAGCGTGCCGTCGCCGCATTCCAGCATGTACACGTACACCATCACTTCTTCCGGCGCTGGCCTATCGAGCCGAGGAACATCTGGCGGAAGCGGTCCTTGCCGACTTCGTCCATCGCGGTGTCCTCGTCCTTGCCCTCGCCCTCCAGCTTCAGCCGCGCCTGGAGGACGCCATCGAGCATCTTCTCGATGGCCTTGGGATCGCCCGCGCCGAGGACCGCGCGCACGTTCTGTAGCTCGGCGATGGTCAGGTCGAGCCAGCGCGACAGGTTCGCGCCGTTGGTCTCGATGAGGCCCTGCCAGTGGGCCGGGTTGAGCGCCAGCGGCGCGGTGAACTCCTTGAAGTTCGCCCCGGCCATGCGCTGTAGCTCAGTCCAGGTGCGCTGGTGGTAGACGGCGTTCATCAGGCCCGCCGCCAGCAGGATCGGCGCATAGGCGATGCCCGCCACCAGCCCATCGTGCTCATCCGGGTCGATGAACAACGGCTGCGCGCCCAGGCCGGTGACGAAGCTCGACAGGACGTTGATGGCGTCGGGCGCGGCGGTCGTGCCCGGGCATAGGCAGTAGAGCGTCTTGTGGAACACGTCAGCCGACGCCGACGCGGCCGGTGCGCCCTCGCGGCCCAGCAGCGGGTCGCCGCCGATGAAGTTCGCCGTCGCGGGTAGCGTTTCCTGCGCCCAGCGCATCACCTGGCCCTTGCTGCCGCCGGTGTCGGTGACGATGACGCCGGGCTTGAGGTATTTGCCCAACGCCTCCATCGTCTCGCGCATCCCCTGGACGGGCGTGGCGATGAAAATCAGGTCGGCCGGCTCCGTCGCGCTGATGAGGTTCCACTCGACCTTGTCGAACCCGGCGCCCCGCTTGGCGGCGTTGCTGGCCGTGGCGTCCCTGTCGTGGCCGACGATCTCGTAGTCGCTCTGGGGCGTGCGCATCCGCGCCAGCCCCTGCGCCAGGGACGTGCCGACGAAGCCCAGGCCGATAATGGTGATGCGTGGCCGATCTGCCATACCTACTCTCCTCCGCAGGGGGCTATCGCCCCCCGCACCCCCTCGTCATTGCGAGCGAAGCGAAGCAATCCCCCGCCCTTGCGACAGACGCTCTGCTGCCCGCATAACGCTGCTGTCCCCCACCGCGAGATTGCGTCGTCGTCCCTGCTCGCAATGACAGCCCATCCCGTCATTGCGAGTGCAGCGAAGCAATCCCCCGCCCTTGCGACAGACGCTCTGCTGCCCGCATAACGTTGCTGTCCCCCACCGGGAGATTGCGTCGTCGTCCCTCCTCGCAATGACAGGCCATCTCCATTAGCCTGCATCGTCCGCTGCCTTCAGCGCCTTGAGCCAATCATCATAGTCGGCCAGGGCGGCGGGCGTGTCTGGCGCGTCGTGAGAACGCACCAGGGCGACGGTGAGCGCATCGCTGCCCGAGGCGGCCAGCAGGTCCGCACCCATCGCGGCGTGGTGCGCCAGGGCGTAGAACGGCGCGTGCCAGCCCTCGTCCGTCGCCGCGATGCGCGCCATCTCATGCGGCGTGAGCGCCGCTAGCAGCACCCGCGCGACGCGGTGGGGCAGGTGGACGCCGTGCCCCGCCTTGCCGATGTCGTGCAGCAGCGCCGCCTTGAGCAGCCGGGTATCATTGTAGCCCGCCCCTCGCACGCGGCGAGCGACGCGCAGACCGTGGGCACGGTCGGCGGGCGGCAGCGTATCGAACAAGGCACGCTCAGCCGGCGAGAGCAAGGCCAGCAGACCGTCGTCCGGCGCGGCCCAGCGCGCGGTCAACGAGTAGCCTACCTGCCCGACGCGCACCCGGATGGCGCGCAGGGTTTGCGATGGCATCATAACCCGGCCACAAGCCTCAAGCTCAACAGTCGGGCGGCCTGGAAGACCCAGCCGACTGGATTGATGCCCGTCATGGGCAGCAGGAAGACAAGGCCGAGCATGATCAGGATGCCATACGGCTGGAGCTTCATGAGCGTGATCGCCCAGGGATACGGCACAATGCCAACCAGGATACTGAACCCGTCGAGGGGCGGCAGCGGGATCAGGTTGAACAAGCCCAGCAGGATGTTGTATAGCACCATGAACCACATGATGTCGCCCAGGGACGGGAAAATCTGACCATACCCGAACAGCCGATCCAGGGACGGGTTGGTCAGCACGAAATGCGCCGGAATGGCGAACAGGGCGCCGGTGAGCAGGTTGGCGAGCGGACCGGCGACCGAGACGATGGCCATGCCGCGCCGGCCGAGGCGTGACGGGTCGACAGGCGTGTACGCCCAGCCGATGCCGGCGTACAGGAACAGGATGGCGCCGACGATGTCGAGATGCCGTAGCGGGTTCCAACTGATGCGCCCGGCGCGGCGGGGTGTCGGGTCGCCGAGCCAGTTCGCCACAAACGCATGCGCCCCCTCGTGGACCGGAAACGCTACGAGGAGGACGAGGGCACGAGCAATAATTTCATTAAGAAGTGGAGCACCAAACACAAATACCTGACCTTGTCGGAATAGCCGAAGAATGATAGCATACCCGTCAGGTTGCGACAAACTTCACGCGGACGGCCAGCCCGTGATATAATGCGTTGTCTGACGCGATGCGACATTCGCCGCGACATGAGGAGCCATGAAGGGCGAGATTCCCCAGTTTGGACTCGGCGACGTGGTCCGTCTGCGCAAGCCCCATGCCTGCGGCTCGACGGACTGGGAAGTCGTGCGCCTGGGCGCTGACATCGGCATCCGCTGCCTGGGCTGCGGCCATCGCGTCCTGCTGCCCCGCCCGAAGTTCGAGAAGAGTGTGAAGACTGTCCTGAGGCGGGGGGACTCGTCCCTCACCCCCTAGCCCCCTCTCCCACACGGGGCGAGGGGGAACAAGAGGCAAAGGTATGCCAACGCGCATTGTGTTCTTTTTCTCGGACACGGGCGGCGGCCACCGCAGCGCGGCCGAGGCCATCCGCGACGCCATCGAGGCAAGCTGGCCGGGGCAGGCCCAGGTTTACCTGGTGGACTTCTTCCTGGAGGGGCTGCCCCGCCCGTTGAACCGCCTGGGGTCGCTCTACGGCCCGATGGTGGAGAGCGGCTGGGCGTGGAAGGCGACCTGGGAGCTGGCCGAGTACCGCATCCTCACGCGCACCGCCTGGCCGCCGGTGCGTCCGATCATGGTGCCGCGCCTGCGCCGCATCCTGGAGCTACAGAAGCCCGATGTGGTCGTGTCCGTCCACCCCATCGTGACGCACCCGATGGCCCTGGCCGTCCGCTCCCTGGCGCGCCCCATGCCGGCCCTGACCGTCGTCACCGACCTGGTGCATGGCAGCCGTACCTGGTTCGAGCCGCTGGTCAACTTCACCTATGTCCCGACGGAGGAGGCGCGCGACAAGGCGATTCGCTGCAACATCCCGCCGCTGCGCGTCGAGGTCGTCGGCCAGCCCGTCAACCCGCGCTTCAAGCGCTTCACCGGCGACCGGGCCGAGCTACGCCAGCGCCTCGGCATGCACCCGGACCGGCCGGGCGTTCTGATCGTGGGCGGCGGGGAGGGAATGGGCGCGGTGTTCGAGAACGCCCGCGCTGTCGCCAAGAGCGGTCTGCCCATTCAGCTCGTCGTCATCGCGGGGCGCAACGAGAATCTGCGCCAGCAACTCGCGGCGGTCGAGTGGGAAGTGCCAACGGTCGTGAACGGCTTCGTGCGCAACATGCCGGAGTGGATGGCGGCGGTGGATGTCCTGGTCACCAAGGCCGGCCCCGGCACCATCGCCGAGGCCATGATCGCCGGCCGGCCGCTCCTCCTGTCGGGCTTCGTGCCAGGCCAGGAGGAGAGCAACGTCGACTGGGTGGTCAAGCACCAGGTCGGCGCGGCGGCGTTCACCCCCAAGGCCGTCGTCGCCCATCTGCGCGAGTGGCTCGCGCCCGACAGCACCGCCCTGCCCGACATGGCCAAGCGCGCCCTCGCCCTGGCCCGCCCGGACGCCGCCCGCGAGCTAGGCAAACGTATCATGATGTGGGCCGAGAGAACACCCTGAAGGGAGGAGCCGTCTATGCCCGCGCCGCTTATCGGCATCACCACGAACCCCACCAATGCCCCCGACCGTCCGGCCCTCGACCTGCTGCTGGCGCAGATCGTCAACGCCGTCGAGCGCGCCGGCGGCCTGCCCGTGCTCATCCCCCTGGAGCTGAGCGAGGATAGCCTGCGCGCCATTTACGCCCGCCTGGACGGCGTCCTCATCCCCGGTGGCGGCGACGTGGACCCGACCACCTATAACGGCGACTGGCACGAGAAGATTGGCGGCGTGGACGCGGAGCGCGACCGCACCGAGATGACCCTGGCCCGGCTGGCGGCGGACGACGACAAGCCCTACTTCGGCATCTGTCGTGGCGCACAGGTGCTCAACGTCGCCCTCGGCGGCGCGCTCTACCCCGACGTGAGCGAGCACCCCGGCGTCGAGCGCCACACGTACTACCCCGGTCTGCCCTTCGACCTGCGCCCCCACGCCATCGACATCGCGCCCGCCTCGACGCTGGAGCGCATCGTCGGCGGGAACAGTCTGTCGGTGAACAGCCTGCACCACCAGGCCATCCGCGACGTGCCGCCGGCGCTCAAGGTCGTGGCGCGGGCGCCGGACGGCGTGGTCGAGGCGGTCGAAGTCGCGGGGCATCCGTTCGCCCTGGGCGTGCAGTGGCACCCGGAGGCGCTCCCTGATGCGCCAGAGATGCAGGCGCTGTTCCAGGCGTTCGTCGCCGCGTGCCGCGCGCGGATGTCTGCGGCGGGCTAAAGCCGCGCCGCTACGAATGCAAGCCCAAGGGGCTGACGCATGCCATCAGTAGCCGCTTCGGCTTCCATTCATAGCCGTGGTGTTCACGCCACGGCGGTCTGGCGAAGAAGGAAACCACGGAATACACGGAACACACGGAAGGGGAGAGGAAGGCCGTCATTGCGAGCGTGAGCGAAGCAATCCCCCGCTGGCGTGAAAGATTATCTGGCGCAGGAGAGCTTCGGTGTCTCTGGCGAGCAATTGCTTCGGCGGCAAAGCCCGCCTCACAATGACAGCCCACATGGTGAAGTTACATTATCTCCGTATCCCCCGAAGCTCCTGTGTCGTCTCCTATACAGGAGCTTACACTATGAAAATCTTCTTGCGCACCGCCTGGCTTACGCTGACCGCCGCCTTCACCCTGGCGCTCGTCGCCCTCATCCTCTCGCTGACCGCCGCGCTCCCCCCTTCTGTTGCTGCCATCCCCCGCGACACTCCGGCCCCCGACCTGACGCCGGTGGTGGCTGTGTACTTGCCGTCTCTGGCCCGCGGGGAACAACCGCCAAAACCAACATTGAATTGGCATCAGACGGACATGCGCGGCGTGGGGTTGTTGGGGATGATCAACGCCACCGAAGGATGGGGGAGCGGCCTAAACAGTGTCTATCGCCTACACGGTGGCCTATGGGAAGAACGGCCACCGTTTTGGGTTGGCTGGTTGCGCGCCTTTTCTCCTCTCACTGACGGACACGTATGGGCCAGGACAGACACTCAGATTTGGAGGTGGGACGGCGCGACGTGGGCGGACGTGCCAAAGCCGATTGAGAGTGTCACAGCGCTACATATGGTTTCGGATCGCGACGGATGGGCTGCAACTAACCCGGAACAGTACCACACAACCATGTTGCACTGGAATGGCCAAACCTGGGAGCCTGGGGTCACACTAGGGTTTGAGGGTGCGATCTTCGCGGCAGCGCCGGATGGGGCGATATGGGTAACGGGTGATATCAGTGACAACATCCCAGGCTACACATGCATATCGCATCTGAACAAGTGGGATGGCACGACGTGGACAATCAAGGAGCCACCAGCACACGTTTGCCCATCGTCACTTCAAGTGCTGGCCGACGACGACATATGGATCAGCGGCTCCATCAATATGTGGGACAGGCGCTGGTCCTCTTCTAAACCGGCCCTTATGCATTGGGACGGACACAGTTGGGAAAATCAGGTGCCGCCGAATATGCAGAAGCCAAAGGCAGAAATGCCTGCGTCCTATGATGGCTGGATGGCTGGGCAGGTCGGGGCCGATACCCAGCTCTGGCATTGGGACAGTCAACGATGGACATTACATGACACCATACGCAATGCTGTATTCATTGACCTGCAGATGACAAGCACCACGGATGGATGGCTCTCTACAACGCTCGGCCTGTGGCACTACACAGCCCCGTAGTCCGGTCATTTTCCCCTTGAAGATGTCCGTGATGTTTGACTCCGAGGATGTTTAAACCGCGAAAGCCCGTGAAGGACACGGAAGTTAGCCATGAACTTGCGCTCACCAACGGTCAGGTGAAAATCGCTGTCGCCCTGAGTGCAACGAAGGGTCCCCAGGAGCACTGGGGGATGCTTCGTTCCACTTAGCATGACGGCGGAGGTGTATTTTCAGGAGAGGGGATTCGTGCTAGCGATGGGGTATCAGCCCTTCTACTGCGCCAGCTCGGCGCCGGTCACCTCGTAATTCTCAGCGTGCAGCGCTGTCTTCATCCGCTCCATGTTGACGATAGTATCGTCGTAGTCCACCACCACGGCCTGCGCTGCCAGGTCCGGCGTGACGCTGCGCACGCCTTCGATGGGCGCTAGCATCTCGGCCACCTCGCGGGCATTGTCTTCCGATGTCATGTGTGGAACGTTCAGCACCACTCTCATTGTGTATCTCCTTTCCTAATCGTGCGACTCTTTTCGGGGTGATGGATATCAAGCAAGAATAAGACCGTTCCACCACGTTCCGCGACGACGGCGGGACGGGCCGCAAGACGCGGCAATGGGGCGCCGACCTCTACCGCGCCCACGGCTACGGCGACTACCTCCACGAGGGCGAGGCCCACGCCCGGCGCACGGTCGACGTGCTGCGGCGACGGGTGGGCGCCCACCGCGTGCGCGTCGGCAAGCACGGCTTCGACCAGGTGTGCGTCGAGCTAGGCGTGGACGAGCCGGCGTTCGAGCAAGCGCGCCTCTTCGCCTGATAGCTCCCGCCGCGTTGACAGCAAGAGCGGATGCAGTATAATCAGCCGTGTCGTGGCAGCCCATCTCATATTAGGTGTGCATAGCAAGGCTGTCATTGCGAGCGGAGCGAAGCAATCTCACGTCCGTGCGATAGACGGCAAAGATGGGGTATATTGGCGTCTTCTACCCCGTGAGAGATTGCTTCGTTGGCAGGGGGCTATCGCCCCCGCACCCCCGTCGTCCTCCTCGCAATGACACTTTATGGAGGAGACTATGGCGCAGTGGGACCCTACCAGCTTGCGGCAGGCAATGACGGAGCGCATGAGCCTCGACGAGATCGAGTCGCTCTGCTTCGACCTCGGTATCGACCCCGACAATCTCGGCGGCGACAACAAGGCGGGCAAGATCCGCGAGCTGATTCAGTACATGCAGCGCCGCGGCCGCCTCAACGACCTGATCGCCCAGCTCGCCAAAGAGCGCCCCGACATCACACCCGGCGATGTCTCAGGGACGCCGCCCGCCCGACAGGGAGGCAGCGTCCCTGACCATGCAGGCGGGCAGACAGGTCCGACTTCCCCCAGCACACCCACGGCGCCTCCCCCTTCCCAAATCCCGTCGTGGAACTACGTCGACTTCGACGTCGCCATTGAGCGTGCGGGCAATAATTACATGGTCAACGTCCTGTCATCACCGGCCGGACAAGCCAGGGCGATGACCAAGGTCGTGCTCACCGATGGGCCTATTGCCGACGGCGTCAAGGCGCTGCAAGCCGCCCGCTTTGACGTCTCTCTCGCCAAGCAGCTGGGCAGCCAGCTTCTGGAAAATCTCCTGACAGGTGAGGTCGGGACGGCCTACAATAGGACGCTGGGCCGCGCCGAGATCCAGGGGAGCGGCATTCGGCTGCGCTTGCGCATTAACGAACCGGAGCTGAAGGCGCTGCCTTGGGAGTACCTCTACGACTCGCAGCGGGACAACTTTCTGGCGGTACGCCGCGATGTCGTCATTTCGCGCTACCTGGAGGTGGCCCAGGGTGTTCCCACTCTGACCGCACCACCTGCGTTGCGCATTCTGGTGCTATTGTCCGGCCCAACGGCGATTGGCCTGGCCAAACTGGACCTGGCGGGCGAGGAGACACGAATTCGGGACGCGCTCGCGCCGATCGAGAAAAGCGGGCGCATGGTGCTGGAGGTCGAGAAAAACCCGACCCCGTTCAACCTCCGCGACCGGCTGTGGAACAACGTCTATCACATCATCCACTACAGCGGCCACGCCTACTATGCCAGCAAGGATACGAATGTATTGGGCCAACCTGTGACCAAGGACACGGGCTATGTCGTGCTGCCCGACGATAATGGCAACGCGCGCTTGCTAGATGAGGCGGCATTCGCCCAATTCTTCGTCGGCAACCCGAACATTCGCCTCATCATTCTAAACACATGTCAGGGAGGACAGGCCTCGCTGACCGAGTACCTGTCGGGCCTGGGCGACAAGCTGGTGCAGACAGCGGGCATCCCAGGTGTCATCGCGATGCAGTTCCCCATTGCCGATACCGCAGCCAAAACATTCGCTCGGGAGTTCTACACCTCGTTGGCGGGTGGTCAGCCAATTGACACCGCCGTGGCGCGTTCGCGCCTGGCGCTACTCCAGGATCGCGGCGCCAACGACCGGGCGTGGGGTACGCCCGTGCTCTTCATGCGCTCAGAAACGGGCCGTCTGTTTAGCTAATCGAGGGAGGTAGGCAATGACCCCCGAGGATAGAAAGAGCTTGTTGCAGCGCGTTCTGGACACGTGGACAGAAGAGCAGCTCCGAGCAAAGGCAGAGCAGTGGTCGGTCGACACGTCGGGATTGGCGCGCCGCCCGCTTGCCCAACGTCTGATCCTTGAGGCAGAGCAAGTGAACGATATCGACCTGCTCTATGCTCAACTTCAGCCAGGGGGCGGGACAATTCAACGTTCGGTCAGCCCTGAAGAGCGCCGGGCGTTGATACAGGAGGTACTAGACAAGTGGCCCCGGAAAGAGGAACTGTGTGATGCCGCCTTTGAGGCTGGCGTCGATGCCACTGGCGTAACGATGAAGCCAATTGAGATAGCAAAGAAGATGGTTCTTCGGGTCGAGAATGACGGACAGGTGAAATGGCTCAGGGAACGCATCGGGGTCACAGCGCGACATCGTAACAAGGCGCCCTCGTGGACCTACGTCGACTTCGACGTCGCCGTCGAGTCCGCCAACAGTGGCTATGCTGTGAAGGTGCTGGCATCACCGGCCGGACAAGCCAGGGCGACAACCCAGGTTGTGCTCACCGAGGGTCCCATTGCCGAGGGCGTCAAGGCGCTGCGATCCACGCGTTTTGACGTGTCTCTCGCCAAGAACCTGGGCAGCCAGCTTCTGGCAAATCTCCTGACAGGTGACGTCGGGACGGCCTACAATAGGACGCTGGGCATCGCCGAGAACCAGGGGAGCGGCGTTCGGCTACGCCTGCGCATCAACGCGCCGGAGCTGAAGGCGCTGCCTTGGGAGTACCTCTACGACACGCAGCGAGACAACTTCCTGGCCGTTCGCAGCGATGTCGTCATCTCGCGCTACCTGGAAGTCGTTCAGGGGATTCGCACGCTGCCGCCCCCTTCAGCGCTGCGCATCCTGGTACTGCTGTCCGGCCCGAAGGCCAACGGGCTTCCCAAACTGGACCTAGAGGGCGAGGAGAAGCGAATTCGGGAGGCGCTCGCGCCGCTTGAGAAAAGCGGCGAGATCACGCTAGACTTCGAGACGAACCCGACGACGTTCAACATCCGAGAACGGCTGTGGAACAACGTCTATCACATCATCCACTACAGCGGCCACGCCTATTACGCTGAAAAGGACGGCTCTCTCCTGAACGGCCAACCGGTGACTAAGGACACTGGCTATGTCGTGCTGCCCGATGACGACGGCAACGCGCGCTTGCTGGACGAGACCTCCTTCGCTGCTGGCTTCAATGATTCTTCAAACATTCGCCTCGTCATCTTGAACACCTGTAAGAGCGCTCAGGCTTCGCTCACCGAGTATCTGTCGGGCCTAGGGGACAAGCTGGTACAGACGAGGGGCATTCCAGCTGTTATTGCGATGCAGTTTCCTATCGCCGACACCGCGGCCAAGATATTCGCCCGGGAGTTCTACACTTCGCTCGCGGGTGGCCAGCCAATTGATGCGGCGGTGGCGCGGTCGCGCCTAGCGTTGAAGCAGGATAGCCAGCAGGACGCGCGGGCCTGGGCGACGCCTGTCCTCTTCATGCGCTCCGCCGACGGCAAGCTGTTCGCTTGAGAGAGGTTGTTCAGAGGGACTTGGCATTACTGCTTCGCGTCGCCGCTCTCGGGCAGCGACGCGAAGTACTCCATGAGCGAGCGGTACACGACGATGTAGCCGCCGCATGTACGAAGCAGGAGAGACTCGGAGGCGATTCTATGAAGGTGAGTGATATTCTCGCCCTTATTGACATGGGTAACGTGGCTCTTCCCGAATTCCAACGCGGCTATGTGTGGAACCGTGATCAGGTACGGGGGTTGATGCATTCTCTCTACCACAAGCACCCGGTCGGCAGTTTGCTTATCTGGGCGACTCAGACCCAGGGCGCACCCGTTCGGGGGACGGAGCATCTGACACCTGGAACCGTCAAACTGCTGCTTGACGGGCAACAGCGCATTACTTCACTCTACGGCATCATCCGTGGTCGTCCGCCGAAGTTTTTCGACGGCAATCGCGATGCCTTCACCAATCTGTATTTCAACTTGGATGAGGAAGTCTTCGAGTTCTACCTTCCGCTCAAGATGAAAGACAATCCGCGGTGGATAAACGTGACAGAGTTGATGCAACAAGGCGTGGCCCCCGCCATCGGTCGACTTTTGGCCTTGCCGGAGATGGCTCCCCACATCAGCGCCTATATCAACCGCATCAACAGCGTTCATACGATCCAGGATATCCAGATCCACGCAGAAGAGGTCACAGGCGAAGACAAGACGATTGATGTCGTCGTCGATATCTTCAACCGCGTCAACAGCGGCGGCACGAAGTTGTCGAAAGGCGACCTGGCGCTAGCCAAAGTCTGCGCCGGATGGCCGGAGGCGCGCCAGGAAATGAAGCAGCGCCTCGCCAAATGGGGGAATGTCGGTCTTTACTTCGACCTCGATTGGCTGCTCCGCAATGTAACGACCATTCTCACGGGGCAAGCGCTCTTCTCCAGTCTGGAAAGCATCAGCGCGTCGGAGTTTCAGCACGGGTTGAAGCAGGCTGAGAACGCCTGTGATTACCTGTTCAACCTCATCTCGGCGCGACTCGGGCTTGACCACGATCGCGTTCTTGGCAGTCGCTACGCGTTTCCTGTGATGAGTCGGTACGTGATTCTGCGTGGGGGCAAACTCAGCACCGCCACCGAACAGGATAAACTCCTGTATTGGTACATTCAGACAATGCTCTGGGGACGCTTTGCGGGTTCAACAGAGACAGTCATGAATCAGGACTTGAAACTCATCCACAATGACCCCGTCGCCCTAGACAATCTTATTGAGCAGTTGAGGCGCTCACGCGGCGACCTACACGTTCGCTCCGAAGACTTTGGCGGCGCAACGTTGGGGGCACGTTTCTATCCCATGCTGTATTTGCTAACCCGGGTTTCTGGAGCGCGTGATTGGGGCTTTGGCTTTCCACTCTCAGCCAACATGCTTGGCAAGCTCAATGCCTTGCAGGTGCATCACATTTTCCCCAAGGCGTTGCTTCAGAAAGCTGGCTATCAGAGACAAGAGATCAACGCTATCGGAAACTACTGCTTCCTGGCGCAGACGTCCAACCTTGATATCAGTGCCAAAGCACCGGAGATATACTTCGAAGAGATCGAGCATAATCATCCAGGCGCTCTGGCGTCGCAGTGGGTCCCCATGGACCCCCACCTCTGGAAGGTTGAAAACTACCGCGAGTTTCTGGAGGCTCGCCGACAACTGCTGGCACAGGCAGCTAACACATTCCTCAATAGCCTGCTTTCTGGAGGTATCTCGCATGCCCAAGTCGCTACGCCAGTTCTTCAACGGCCCACGACTGCCATTCCCGGGCATGTCGCGAGTGAAGACGAAGAGCGCTTGCTACGCGAGCTAGATCGCTGGGTGCTCGACCAGGGACTGCCTTCCGGGCAATATGGCTACGAGCTAACCGACCCAATAACCGGCCAACCTTTGGCTGTACTTGACCTAGCATGGCCTCGCGGTCTACAGGAGGGGCTTAGCCAACCTGTTGCCGTTCTAATCGATGAGGGGCGCGATACCGAAGAGGCGGCGAATAAGGCGGGCTTCCGCTTCTTCACCAACCCGGAGGATTTCCGCGCCTACGTGCAGCAAGAGATCCTCGCTGATGTAGAAACAGCATTCGCCTAACCGTGTCTTCAACCTTAGTCGAATTCAGACTTGGTACGACAAAGCCTGCTGAGGCCGGCTGTTGGCGAGATGACGCCCATGCTACATGAGTCATCCCGAATCTCTAGCCTCCCCCTCACCCTCTACCCCTCTCCCACACGGGGAGAGGGAAGCTGACGATCTTCTCCCCTTCCCCCCACTGTGGGGGAAGGGGCTGGGGGATGAGGGGACGAGAATGGGCCAGCACCAGGAGTGTCTATGACGGTTTCCATTGATCTCACCGGGCGTGTCGCGCTCGTCACCGGCGCGGGCCAGGGCATCGGCCGCGCGACGGCGCTGCGTCTCGCCGAGGCGGGCGCGATTGTCGCCGTCGCCGATATCGTGCCGGAGCGCGCCCAGGCCGTGGCCGACGACGTCACGCACGCCGGGAGCATGGGCATGGCCGTTCCCCTGGACGTGACCAACGCCAGGGCCGTCCAGGAAGCCGTCAAGCGCGTCGAAGGCTCGCTCGGCCGCGTCGATATCCTGGTCAACAATGCCGCCCGCTGGCGCGTCAAGCTGTTCAAGGACATTGCGCCCGACGAGTACCAGAGCGAGATCGACATCATCCTGTACGGCTCGCTGTATTGCTCCCGCGCTGTCCTGGACGGCATGATCGAGCAGCGCTCCGGGCGCATCGTCAACATCATCTCCGACGCCGGACGGGTCGGCGAGCCGTTCCTGTCGGTGTACTCGGCGGCGAAGGCGGGCCTGGCGGGTTTTACAAAGTCGCTGGCGAAAGAGGTCGGGCGCTACGGCATTACCGTCAACGGCGTCGCGCCGGGCACGACGGAGACGCCCGGCGCCGAGGAGTTCATCACCCGCGCCGGCGGCGTCGAGGCGCTGGCGAAGGCGTACCCGCTGCGGCGCATCGGCCAGCCCGACGACATCGCCAACGCCGTGCTGTTCTTCGCCTCCGACCTGTCCGGCTGGGTCACGGGCCAGATTCTCAGTGTCAGCGGTGGCTATACTATGATTTAGCATCACCTCATCACCCCGTCACTTCGCCACCTCGCCACTTCGTCACTTCGTCACACCGTCACCTCTTCTCTCGAAAGGAGCGCGCGGATGCCCGCGAAACGTTTACAAGGTTTGACTGAGTCGCTCATCCGCGAGATGACGCGCCTGGCCCTCGCCCACAACGCCATCAACCTCTCCCAGGGCTTCCCCGACTTCCCCACGCCGACGCCGTTGAAAGAAGCCGCCGCCGCCGCGATCATGAGCGACCACAACCAGTACGCCATCACCTGGGGTCAGCCGGACATGCGGCGGGCCGTCGCCGACAAGCTCAATGCCTGGTATGACATGGGCGTGGACCCGGAGAAGCACGTCACGGTCTGCGTGGGCGTGACCGAGGCCATCCTCGCCACGATGATGTCCATCGTCGATCCGGGCGACGAGGTCATCATCATCGAGCCATTCCACGAGACGTTCCTGCCGGCGACGCTATTCGCGGGCGGCACGCCGGTCTACTTCCCGCTGCACGCGCCTGACTTCCGCCTCGACGCCGAGCGGCTGCGCCAGGTGTTCACGCCGCGCACCCGCGCCATCATCCTGAACACGCCCCACAACCCGACCGGCCGCGTGTTCACCCGCGAGGAGATGCAGGGCGTCGCCGACCTGTGCCAGGAGTTCGACGTCATCGCCGTGACCGACGAAATCTACGAGCACATTATCTACGATGGGCGGCAGCACATCCCGCTGGCGACCCTGCCAGGCATGAAGGAGCGCACGGTGACGTGCGGTGGCTTGTCCAAGACCTACGCCATCACCGGCTGGCGGCTGGCCTATACCATCGCTGAGCCGAGCATCAGCAACGCCATCCGCACCGTCCACGACTTCACCACCATCTGCGCGCCGACGCCCCTCCAGGAGGGCGCGGTCACGGCATTGCGCTTCCCGCGCAGCTACTATGATGGGCTCCAGGCCGACTACCACGCCCGCCGGGCGCGCATGATGGCGATGCTGGACGATCTCGGCTTCAAGGCGGCGCCGCCAGAGGGCGCGTACTACGTCATGGCCGACTTCACCGGCCTCGGCTTCCCGACGGACGACGACCTGGTCTTCGCGCGCTGGCTGACGACCGAGGTCGGCGTCGCCGTCGTGCCCGGCTCGTCGTTCTACCGCACACCGGGCATGGGGCGCGGCATGGTGCGCTTCGCCTTCCCCAAGAAGCTGGAAACGCTGGACGCCGCCCACACCCGCCTGTCCGCCGGCCTCGCCAAGCTCAAGACCGGCGAGGTGAAGGTAACAAGTTATGACGGATGACAGTCAACTAAAAATCGAAGTGTGCGTCGATTCGGTGGAGTCGGCGCTGGGGGCGCAGGAGGGCAGCGCGGACCGCGTCGAGCTGTGCGACAACCTCCTCGAAGGCGGGACGACGCCCAGCGCTGGGGCCATCGCCATCGCCCGCGCCAACCTGTCCATCAAGCTCCACGTCATCATCCGCCCGCGCGGCGGCGACTTCTGCTACTCGGACATTGAGTTCGACATCATGCGCCACGACGTTGCGGTCGCCAAGGAACTGGGCGCGGACGGGGTTGTCATCGGCATCCTGACGCCGGACGGCGACGTGGACAAGGCGCGCACCGCCGATCTCATCGCGCTGGCGCGGCCGATGAGTGTCACCTTCCACCGCGCCTTCGACATGACCCGCGACCCGTTCGGGGCGCTCGAAGACCTGGTCGCCCTGGGCGTAGACCGCATCCTCACATCAGGTCAGGAGCCATCGGTCATCGAGGGATTGGACCTCATCGCCCAGCTGGTGCAGCGGGCGGGCGACCGCGTCATCATCATGCCCGGCGGCGGGACCGAGCGCAACGTCGGCAAGGTTGTTGCCCGCAGTGGCGTGCGCGAGGTCCACGTCATTGGCCCGATGACCCTGGACAGCCCGATGCAGTACCGCAACCCGCGCGTGTTCATGGGCGGCGAGCTGCGCCCGCCGGAGTACGCGCGCACCGTCACCGACCCGGCGCGCATCCGCGAGCTGCGGCGGCAAGTCGGCTAATACAAAACCGTCATTGCGGAGGAAATGTGAAATTCGACGCGCTTATTCTCATGGACAAGCTCTCGGACGTGCCCGGCCACGCCCGGCTCATCGAGGAGCTGGGCTTCGACGGCCTCTGGACGCACGAGACTGGCCACAACCCCTACTTCCCCCTCGTCCTGGCCGCTGAGCACACAGGGCGCGTCGAGCTGGGGACGGCCATCGCCGTTGCTTTCCCGCGCAGCCCGACCGTCACGGCCCACATCGCCTGGGACCTGGCGGCGCAGTCGAACGGGCGGTTCATCCTCGGCCTGGGGACGCAGGTACGCGCCCACATTGAGCGTCGCTTCAGCGTCGACTTCGAGCACCCGGTCGACCGCCTGCGCGACTACATCCTGGCGATGCGGGCCGTGTGGACGGCATGGCAGACGGGCGGGCGGCTCAACTATCGCGGCAAGTTCTACCGCCTGACGTTGATGACGCCGTTCTTCGCCCCCGGCCCCATCGACCACCCCGACATCCCCGTCTACATCGCCGGCGTCAATCGCGGGCTGTGCCACCTGGCGGGCGAGATGTGCCAGGGCTTCCACGTTCACCCGTTCCACTCGCCCAAGTACCTCGCCGAAGCGATTCTGCCGTGGATCGAGGAGGGCGCGGCCACGACGGGCCGCCGCGTTGGGGATGTCGCCCTCGTCGCGCCGGTGTTCGTCATCCCGGAGGACAACCCGCAGGAGATGGAGACAGCGCGGGAGGCCGTCCGCCGCCAGATTGCGTTCTACGCCTCGACGCCGACGTACAAGGGCGTGCTGGATATTCACGGCTGGGGCTGGGTGAGCGCGGAGCTGGGGGAGCTAGCAATCCGCCAGAAGTGGGACGAGATGGCGTCCCTCGTCAGCGACGACATGCTGGAGGTGTACGCGGTGCAAGGGCGCTGGGCCGACCTGCCCGGCATCATCAAGCGACGCTATGGCGGGCTGGTCGGCCGTGTGATGTACTACATGGGCTTCGAGCCGGGCGCGCAAGACGCCCGCTGGCGCCAGGCCGCCGCCGGCTTCCACGCCCCCTGAAATTGAACCACGGAATACACGGACGACACGGAAGGTCAAAGACGTTGTCGTCCGACTACATTGCCGAATCGAATTCGGTGGCTAATAGGGGAAATCCTGCTCGAAGCGCAGCAGGGGCGGAGTACCGCCCCCGCACCCCCATCGAGTATCACGCCCATCCCAGCCTGCCTTGGCAGGCTTTGCCTGGGGCAGGCTCAGAATTCCATTCTGAGCGTCGCTTGGCAAGCTATACCGTCTGTGACGGGTCCTCTTGTGGTGAGAGGGTGCGCCAGAGGTAGAGCGTCGCGACGGTGCGGTAGGGCTGCCACGGCCCGGCCAGGTCCTCCAGGTCGGGGCGCTTGGGCATGTGGGGCAGCCCGTAGAGCTGCATCACCGCCTTGCGCAGCCCCAGGTCGTCCACCGGCAGCACGTCGAGGCGGCCCAGGCTGAAAATGAGGAACATCTCCGCCGTCCAGCGCCCGATGCCCTTGACTTCCACCAGGCGCGTGATGATCTCCTCGTCGTCCATGGTCTCGAGATGGGCCAGGTCCAGCGCGCCGTTCGCCACGCGCTCGCCCAGGTCCCGCAGGTAGCGCGCCTTCGCCTCCGACAGCCCCGCCGCTCGCATCTCCTCGACCGCCATCGCCGCGACATTCGCCGGCGTGAACTGGCGTTCGGGGCCGAACAGCGCCATGAAGCGGTCTTCGATAGTCTGGGCAGCCTTGCCGCTGAGCTGCTGGCTGATGATGGCCGAGCACAGCGACCCGAAGTAGTCCCCGTGGAGCTGCATTCGCAGCAGGCCAATGCGCGTGATGATGGGCGCGAGCAGCCGGTCGGCCTGGTGCAGGTAGACCGCGCCCTCGGCCAACCGCTGCTCGAACGGTGATAGATTCTCCGTGGATACGTCAAGCCTGGCTGCGCCCATCTCTTTACTCCACTAGGGTCGGCATACGTTCAAGTTAACGTCGTCCAGGTACATCCACGACCGGTTGCTCTGCCCGTCGTTATAGACGGAGAAGTAGACCGTGACTTGCTGGCCGCGGATGTCGTCAGGCAGCTCGCGCAGCAGGTCGAACGAGCGATACTGCCACCCCGTCGCCGAGGTGTTCTCGCGCATCAGGGTGCGCAGGGTCTCGGCGCCCCCCGCGCCCACGTCGCCCTTAAAGATGGCGGCGATCTGCGCGTTGTCCGTTAAATTATAGCGCTCCGTGTCCGGCCAATACCAATAGCCCAGGGTGACTTGCGTCGCATCCGGTGGAATCGTCACCACCTGCCACGCGCTCGACCAGGCGCGGACGAACGGGTCAGTCGTGCGCAAGCCCATGAATGCATATGCCGTGCCATCATGGGCCGCCGCGTACGTCGAGCGCCGCGCGTTCAGGCCGGAGAACACCCACGGCGGCGCTTCCCGCGCGTCGTCCGGCGCGGGCGTCTCAAAGCTGGCGTTGACCAGGAGATTGCTGCACCCCGACGGCACGGTCGCCGTCGGCGTCGCAACCCGTGGGGTCGCCGTGGGGGTTAGCGTCGGCGTGTTCGACGCCACGGGTGTGGGCGTCACCGTGGCGGTCGGCGTCCGCGTGCGCGTCGGCCGCGGCGTCGCCGTATCTGTCGGCGTGGCCGTGACCGTCGGCGTCAACGTGACGGTCGGCGTCAGTGTGATCGTCGGCGTTTGCGTGACCGTGGGCGTATTGGTCGGCGTCGGCGACGGCCCGATGGTCGGCGTCGCGGTGATGGTCGGCGTGAGCGTCCGCGTCGGCGTGGGGGTCATCGTCGGCGTGAACGTCGGCGTCAACGTGGGCGTGATGGTCGGCGTCGGCGTGTCCGTCGGCGTGGCGGTCGGCGTCGGGGTGCTGGTCGGCGCCAGCGACACCGTCACCGAGCCGGGGATGCCGATGCTGGCAATCGACTCTGCGGCGGCGCTGGCAAAGCGCACCTGGCTGAAGCCGAGGCTGGACGCGCCGGCCTGCTTCGCGCGGAACAGGACCGTCGCCAGCCGCCCGCCGCCTGACAGGGGGCGCGACGGCGCGAGCAGCGTCACACTGTATTGGACGAGGCCCGTCGTATTGTTGGCCTGGTTGCGGGCGATGAAGCCCTGCGCCGGGTCGGGGAAGACGCCTGGCACGATCTGGATGCCGTTCACACTCGGCTGCGCGTCGATCACTTCGAGAATGGTGGGATCGAACGACAGGTAGACCTCGGCGCCGAACAGGTTGATGACGTTGTTGATCATGATGTCGACGGGTATCGTGTCGCCAATGATGCCCGCTGCGTCACGCGGCGCGAGCGACACTTGCGCCGTCGGGAGGTACGCGGCGCGGACGAGCGCGGGCAGGTAGAGGCGCAGCGGGCGCCGCGGCTCCTGCGTGGGTGTGGGCGTGACCGTGGGCGGGGTGGTCACTGTCACCGCCGCCTGGTACGCCGTCACGCTCGGCGTGCCCGTGCTCGTCTGGAGCACGACGGAGCTGAAGCGCACGAGACGCGTGCCGACAGAACGTCCCTCGAAGGTCACTCGCGCCAGGCGGCCGCTCCCCTCGGCCGGCGGCGCGCCCGGGTTGAGGCGGACGCCGTACACAATCAGGCCGCCGGTATTGTCGACGTTGTTCTGAACGATGCCCCGGTCTGGATCGGGGAACGTCCCCGGCGCGATCTGCACCCCGGGTTGGCTCGCGTCCTGGTCGACGGCCTGGAGCTGGTTCGGGTCGAAGCTAATAGTGGTCGTGATCGCCTGGACATCCCCCACGTCTTCGAGGTAGACGTCCAGGGTGATCTGGTCGCCAATGCCGAGTTGCGACGCGGCGGGCAGCAGGCGGATTTGCGGGCGGTGTACGACCGGCGCCGTCGGCGTCACCGTCGGCGTCGGCGCAACGACCGTCGCTGACGCGCTCTGAACGCCCACGTCGATGGTCGCGCCCGATTGCGTCGTGAACAAGACGTTCTGTAGAGTCAAGGCGCTGGTGCCAGAGGCCAGCGCCTTGAAGGTAATCTGCGCGACGACGCCGCCGCCGGCGTCCGGCGAGCCGGGCGGAACGACACTGACGCGGTACTGCACCGTGCCTGCATTGTTGTCGGCCGTGTTGAAGAGCGTCACGCGGGGCGCCGCCGGAAACGGGCCGGCCGCGACCTGGATGCCGGGCGTTCCAGGGTCGGCGTCCTCGACCGAGATGATGGTCGGGTCGAAAGCCAGAACGAAGCCCACGCCGTATACGTCGGTCACGTCGGAGGCATACACGTTGACGGTGAACGTTGAGCCGACGAGGATCGAGTTCGCGGGGGCAAGAACACTAAGCTTTCCCGCGCTGGGCACAATCGTTGTCTGCGCCAGGGGCGCGGCGTCGGCGGTCGCGGGGGACCAGAAGGCCAGGTTCACCCGGCACAAGGTATCGCGCACGACGGCCAACTGGGTCGTGCGCGTTGCCAATACGTCCCCCATCCGGCACAGCAGGCCCGTCGCCTCAGCGTAGTCCACACGGTCTATGCTTGCGTGCGCCGCTGCGTCCGATGGGCTTCGAGCGCCGCCACCGAGAATGTACGGCAGGAAGAGCCGCCCCGGCCAGGGTGTCGGCGTGAGCGTCTGGGTCGCCGTCGGCGTCACGCTCGGTGTCAACGTGATCGTCGGGCTGGGCGACGTTGTCGGCGTCAGGGTTTGCGTCAACGTTGGGGTCGCCGTCGGCGTCGGGGATATGCTCGCGGGGGCCAGGGTAGCCGTCGGGGTCGGTGAGGCCGACGCCAACGCCTGCGCGTACACAAGGTTGCCAGGCGTCACATCCTGGGCTAGGGATGGCGAGAGGTAGACGATACACAGCGACGTCGGGACCGAGGTGATGCCCTCCTGGTGATACGGCGTTGGGTCGCTGCCCAGGTAGAAGGAGCCGCCGGGCAAGAGCGCCAAGAAGTCCGAGCACGTCTGCGTCGTCGGCTTGATGACAATTGCCTGCTCGCCCTTCTTGGACGGCACGACGACGCAGCCAATTGGCGCGGGGCCGGAGCCTGGCGTCGGGATAACGGCGCACGGCGAGGGTGTCGCCGTGGGCGTGATCGTCGGCGAGGCTGTGCTGGTCGGCGTGATGCTGGGCGTCGGCGTCACCGTGTCGGTGGGGGTGGCGGTGGCCGTCGCCGTGGCTGTGTCCGTGGCCGTCACTGTGGGTGTGGCGGTGGCCGTCGCCGTGGCCGTCGCCGTGGGCGTGTTGGTGACCGTCGGCGTGTTGCTCGCCGTGGGCGTCGAGCTGGGTGGCGGCGTGTTCGTCGCGGTCGGCGTGTCCGTCGGCGTGTTGGTGGCGGTGGCGGTCGGCGTGGCAGTGTTCGTCGGCGTTGGTGTGATGGTCGGCGTCGACGTGATGGTCGGCGTCGACGTCACGGTTGGCGTGAGGGTAATCGTCGGCGTCGACGTTTCCGTCGGGCTTTGGACCGGTGTCGGCGTGATCGTCGGCGTGTTGCTGGGTGTCGGCGATGGCGTGTCTGTCGCCGTCGCTGTCGCGGTGGCTGTAGGCGTTGAGGTGACGGTGAACGTCGCCGTCGGCGTTGGCGTCGGCGGCACGAAGCCCACGAAATAGAGCGTTCGCCCCTCCGCCACGTCGATGTTCCAATCATAGGTACAGGTCCCGTTGGAGTAACACTGCTGCTCCGGCGGCGGCTCCGGCGTCTGCAAGCCGCCCAGGTTCGGCCCGGCGTAGACCCGGAGCCACTGGTCGGAGCCGGTGGCCGGGCGCGGGTCCGCGTGAACGAGGAATGACGCGCTGCGGTCTGTGGGGAAGCAGACCGGCTCACGCTCGGCGCCGGTGAAGGTGTAGCTGCCGGAGTATCCCTGATCCACCGTCACAGAAACACCGGCAATCGAAGGCTCGCCAACCGAGCATGAGCCGTTGTGGTCCTTGTCGTTACAGACGAAGATACACAGGCCATTCGGGGCAAAGGTTGGCGTCGGGCGCGGCGTATTGGTGGCCGTCGCCGGGCCGCGAGTGGGCGTGCGGGTGGGGGTACGCGTGTATGTCGGCGTGGCCGTGGGGGTCCCCGTGTCGGTCGGCGTTGACGTCGGCGTCAATGACGCGTTGAGGCGTGTCTCGCCGAAGTAGACCGCGTCGCCCAGATTCGGCTCTAGAACGCGGCGCTGCACCCGCCCGGACACGGATTGCCAGTCTCCCGATGACCCTGGCGGCAGTTCGTGAACATAGTAGTCTGTGTCGGACAACAACAGACCCGGCTGCGTGCATCGTTCGCCATCGGTTGTCGTCCAGGACGCAATGACGTCAGGCGCCGTCACGGTGCTCGTCGGGCTAGACGAGATCCAGACAGTCGCGCCGGGCAACAGCGGGTCCTGCCCACTATCGTAGCGGCCGTTGTTGTTGGCGTCTTCATACACCCACACGCACATGACACCGGCCGGAATGGGCGTGCGCGTCGGCGTTGGTGTCGCGTGGGGCGCGTCCGTGGGCGTCTCCGTAATCGTCGCCGTCGCCGTGGGCGAGGGTGTCCAGGTCGGCGTTGGCGACGGGGTGATGTTCGATGGGCCAACGCCAAATAGCACGGGTTGCGGCGCCGGGCTGCCCAATTGGGGCGGCGCCGGGATGAAATCGAAGTCCGAAGACGTCGTCGGCACATCGCCGCCAGGCGGCGCGACTGTGAGTCGGTAGGGCAAGTCCGGCGACAAGCCGCTGAAGCAGTGAGGGTCCTGGGCGTCGGTAGTCGTATACTCCGCCACCTTAACCAAGTTCCCCAGGTTGACGACGTAGAGGGACAACACGGACCCAGGCGCTGGCCCTTCCGTCGGCTCCCGCTGACCGTTGCTGTTCGCGTCGTAGAACACGAAGGCACAAATATCGGCTGTGTCCACCGTCAGGTTCACCTGCTCCGACTCACCAGGCGTAAACGTGACGGACGTGTTGCGTGCTGTCTGCCACTGCACCTTGAACGTCAGCGGGTCCCCTGGCCGCGCGCCATTGCGGCGCCCGGTCGTCGAGGTATCCTCGGGGACCACAATAGAATACACCGCCCGCCCGCCGACAATCGATGCCGTGACCGGCCCGGCGACCTGCGTGTCAGACACCCAGACGGTGACTGTCCACAACTGCGGGGGGCGGCCGAAGAAGTTAATTGTTCCACTGTATGTCGCAGACGCTGTCGTTCCCGTGGGCGATGTCTGGGGTTCGGCGTCCTGCGGCGGCCGGGCGGCGTTCGCACTGCTGATACCCAGGCTGCTCCACGCGAGCGCTGCCAAAAGCAGCCCCAGGACGAGGCCAGCGATTAAGCCTTTCTGGTGCTTCACCGTCCTAAGCTCCTCACCGGATGCCCCTCATCACCCAGTCGTGCATCGCCCGGCCGTCCAAGGCCAGACGCAGGCGTCCTCTTGCCTTCCAGTCCTTCCCCAATTCCCCTTGGGAAGTTGACCCCACTCCCCCGCCCGACTACAATCGACCGACATGACTGACGAGGGAGAGAACAATGTCCAATCAATTCTTGAGCATGATGCAAGAGTTTCAGAGCGCTTACCTGACCGATCTAGCTGAGATGGTGAACATTGACTGCGGCACCGAAACAAAGTCCGGCGTGGACAAGGTCGGCGACATGATGCGGCGGCACTTCGCCAGCATTGACGCCGCGGTTCAAACATTCCCCCAGACCCACTACGGCGACTGCCTCCTCGGCACAGTTCGCGGCTCCGGCGATGCCCGCATCTTCATGATCGGCCACCTGGATACTGTGTACCCCGTCGGAACGGCGGCGGCGCGGCCGATGCGGCGCGAGGGCGACCGCCTGCTCGGTCCCGGCGTGTGCGACATGAAGAACGGCGTGCTCGCCGGCATCTACGCCGTGCGCCTCCTGAGGGCAGCCGGCTGGAACGACTTCGCCGAGATTCGCTACTTCTGCAACACTGACGAGGAAGTCGGCTCGCCCGCCTCCCGCGCCATCTATCCCACCTTCGTCGCCGGCTGCGACGCCGCGCTGGTGCTGGAGTCGGGGCGGCCCAACGGCGACATCGTGACCGCCCGCAAAGGCAGCGCCTTCTACACCCTCGACATCACCGGGCGGGCCGCGCACGCCGGCGTCGAGCCGGAGAAGGGCGCGAGCGCCATCCTGGCGCTGGCCCACCTGACCGTCGCCTTGCACGCCCTCAACGGCGCCCGGCCCGGCATTACCGTCAACGTTGGCGTCGTGAGCGGCGGCACGAAGGGTAACGTCGTCCCGGCCGAGGCCCACGCCCAGGTGGACGTGCGCGCCCTGACGACAGAGGACCTCGCCTTCGTCGATACCCGCGTCCACGAGCTGGCCGCCGAACCGAGTGTCCCCGGCGTCAGGGTGCGCGTCACGGGCGGGAGCGACAACCCGCCGATGCCGCGCCTGGCGGCGAGCGCGCGCCTGGCCGAGATCGCCCAGGTTGCGGCGGCCGAGATGGGGTTCACCGTCGGCGAGAATCTGTCGGGGGGCGTATCCGACGCGAACTACTGCGCCGCCCAGGGCGTCCCCACGCTGGACGGCCTCGGTCCGGTCGGCGGCCAGGACCATAGCCCGGCTGAGTACCTGGAGGTCGATAGCATCGTTCCCCGCGTCGCCATGCTCGCCCGCCTCCTCCAGCTCATCGCCGAGGAAGCCCCCGCGCTGCGCGCCCTACGTCCGGGCGCTTCGTCGTGACGATGTCAGTCGCCCGACTAGGTCACTACATGATTCTGACTGTCACTCTGAGCGCAGCGAAGAGTCTCGACCGCCACAGAGGGATGCTTCGTCAGCAGGGGCCTTCGGCCCCCGCACCCCCTCGAAGCTGCTCAGCATGACATTCGGCTGTGGCCTCCCGTGTGACGGGCCATGCCTTTCTATAAGAATAGGCGCAACAGACTACTTTAGTATGACGCTCAGCGGGCCGTTTCGATACGAATCTCGTTCAGGAAGTCGCCAAACGCGGCGTTGAACGCCGGCGGCGCCTCCATCGGACTCATGTGGCCCGCCGCCGGGATCACCACCAGCCGGCTGCCCGCGATGGCTGCGTGCATCTCCGCGTGGACCGCCGGCGGCGTCAGCCCATCCTCCGCGCCGACCAGGACCAGCGTCGGAACGTCGATGGTCGGCAGGGTCGGCGTCGAGTCGGGCCGCTCGGCCAGCGCCGCCAGCGCGCCCACGACGCCATCGGCCGGATTCGTGGCGATGCGCTCCCGCAGCGCCGCCAGGAACGCCGGGTTCTCCGCCTTCGTCGTCGCGCCGAGCAGCCCGACGGCGAAGTTGTCGCTGAAGCTCCGCACCCCGTCGGCGCGCACCCCCTCGATGGCGCGGTAGCGGTTCTGCCGGGCCTCCGGCGTGTCCGGCGTGTGCCGCGTGTCGGCCAGGAGCAGCGCCGCCACCCGGCTGTGATAGCGGCGCCAGAAGGCGAAGGCGATGTAGCCGCCCATGCTCAGACCGCCCAGGACGACGCGCTCGACACTGAGATGGTCGAGCAGGGCCGCCAGATCGTCGGCGTAGCGGTCCATGCTGTAGGGCGGGGGCGTCGCCGGTGTCTCGCCCAGGCCGCGCAAATCGGGCAGGATGCCCCGATATCCGGCGGCCAGGATGGTCTCGCGCTGCGCGTCCCACATCCAGCGCCCCAAGGGGAAGCCGTGCGTCAGCAGGACGGCCGGCGCGTCGGTCGGCCCGATATCCTCATACACCATGTCCACGCCGTTCACGTGGGCCGTCTGCCGCATGTCATCTCCCCTTGTCTATTGCAGCGCAGTCGCCATGCCGCGCCACACCAACGCGATAATCACCGCGCACACCAGCCCCACGATGAGCATCCCGCGCTTCCACTCGGTCGAGCGGAGGTATAGGAAAGTGAGGGGCAGCGCCAGCACGGCGACCGCGCCATAGAGGTAGTGGATGAGCTGGACCGCGCGCAGGCCCGTCAGGAGCAGCGTCAGCCCCAGCAGCGCCTGCGCCGCTATGAGAAGCAGCCCCAGCGATAGGCTGTAGAAGTAGCCGGGGTTGAGCGGCAGGCGGCGGAAGTACAGCCACACCCCCCACACCGCCATGACAGCCATGTAGCCCATCAGAATGTAAGGCAAGCGAGAGTGAAGCTGCAATAAAAGGGCGAGCACCTAATCCTCACTAAAGAAGTCCGAGTCAATCCACCGCGCGGTGCGCAGCACGTGTCATCATACCCACGTCTGCACAGCGCGTCAAACTGCCGGCTAGAAGAGAGCATCTTCTTCCCCCTCTCCCGTCCTGGGAGAGGGGGACAGAGGGGGTGAGGGGCGGCTATGGCCCACTGATGAGCAGCGGCAGGTAGACGCGGTACGGCTCGCTGCCCACGGCCAGCGTCGCCCGCTGACTGACCACACCGGCCGTCACGGTGACGCCGACCTCGCCTTCTTGCGGCGGCACGACATACGTCGCGTACGCCCGCCCGGCGGCATTCGTTTGCGTCTGGACAGTCGCTCCGCCCGGCAGGAACGCGCCGCGCGACACACTGAACGTGACCGGCGTCCCCGCCGTCACCGGCCGCCCTAGCCGGTCCGTCACAGTGGCTGTCAGCGCGACGGTGGCCGTGATGCCCGGCGACGGCATCGCCACCCGCGTCGCCGACATTGCCAAGTGAACGTTGCCCGGCGGACCGACCACGAAGTCGATGTTGCGCGTCAGCTGCGCCGCGCCAGCGTTCGCCGTCAACGTGGCGCTGACGCCCGGCGTCGTGCCGGCCGTCACCGTCACACTTACGCTACCGCCGGCGGTTGTGGCGTAGGCCGTGGAGAGCGTCCCGTAGGCGGGCTGGAGGGTGAAATCTACAGGCGTGCCGTCCTCCACGTCGTTGTTGAAGCGGTCCATCACGCGCACCATCAGCGTCAGGTGATCGTTGCCGTCGGCAATGAGCCGCGTTGGGTAGCGGTCGATGGTCGGCAGCATCAGCGACGGCTGGCCCGGCCGCAGGCGCGCGTGGAATGTTTCCGTCAGGAGAGGCGCGCCGCCGCTGTCGCCCGTCACCGTCGCCGTCAACGTGGCCGTCCCGGCGACGGTTCCCGCCATAAGGGTGGTGTGGAATACCCCATTCTGGAGGGTTCCACCCGGTGGGTTGACGCTCGTCCCCAGGTTGCCGGACAGCGTCACCGAGCCGTTGGCAGGGTTGCCGTAAGCGTCGATGACGGTGAGCGTGAGGTCCTGGGTGGACACGCCATCGGCGGGCAGGGATGGGCTGGACGGTTGCAGTCCAGCGTACTTCGCCGGGCCTGCCACGAACTGCACCGTCTGCGACGCTGTCAGCGTGCCCAGCTGCGCGGTCAGGAGCGTCGAGCCGAGCGTCTGGGGCGCGGTGAGCGTCGTCCGCCCCGTGCCATTCACCGTCGGCACGTCCGTCTGCGCGAGGTGGCCCAGTTCCGGCGTCAGCTGCAAACTCACGACTGAGTCGATGCCGTTGAGGTACTGGTCGCGGACGCTGATCCACACCGTGCCCGTCTCGACGCCGCTGGCGACGAGCGTTGGAGGCGCGGTGATGCTCAGGGTCTGCGGGTCGGCTGGGGTGACTCGGAAGGACACGGGCGCGGACTGGTGGCCGCCAGCCGTCGCGCGAATGATGCCCTGGCACGGCCGCACCCCCAGGGACAGGCTGGCCGAGACGCGGCCATCCACCGTGGGAGCGGACGCGGGCTGAACGAGCGCCGTCGGACAGTTCTCGACGGTCAGCGTGACCATTTGCCCGTTGCCGACGCGGTTGAGGTACTGATCGACCACGTCCACGGTCACCTGTAATGAGTCATCGCCCGCCTGGGCTTCGACCTTGCTCAAGCCCACGGTGATGCCCGACGGTGGGCCAGACAGAATCGTGGCCGGGAAAGCGTTGCAGCGGCCCGCCTGAGCGCATGCGCCGACGCGAGCGATACCCGACAACGTGCCGGCGTTGTAGAGGGCGTGCGCCACGCCGCCGGTCGTCGTTGTGCGCAAGAGTGGACCAGCGCCCCCCTGCCCATCCTGAAAGCTCCCCAGCGTCGTCGTCAGCGTCACGACGGTTCCGTCGTTGACCGGGTTGCCATAGTGATCGGTAAGGGCGACGGACACATCGCGGCTGCCGCCGACCACCAGGGGATCGGAGGAAGCGAGGCTCGCTGTCACCGTATAGGGTGCGCCAGGCAGCACGCGCACCGGCGTCACCGCCTGCGTCGCGCCGTTCTTGCCGACAATGGTCGCCGTCACGGTTCCATCGCCGACGCGTGTCCCCGGCGATACCGTGGTCGTGACGGTCCCCGACGCGCCGGTCTGGGCCGCCGAGGGCTGGATTGTCACGAGGGGCGGCGAGCCGGCCGGCGCCGCGCTGAACGTGACCGGCCAGCCGGGGACAAGGTTATTGTTCGGGTCAACAGCCTGGGCCGTCAACACACCTGGGGGGCCGCCCACCTGGAGCGTGAGCATCCCGCTCGGCAGGAGCTGCACCTGGTTTGGCTTGTCTGGAATGACGCGCGTCACGAGCGACACGGCGTTGTCGCCGCGATACGGGTCCGGGGTGGTCGAGAACGCCTGAATCGTGGTCGTCAGAACAGCGCCAACGCCGAGGCCGGACGGCACTTTAACATCCACCGAGATGCCCTTGCTGTTGCTGCCATCGCTTGGCGTCAGGTCGTCCGAGAACGCGTAGATGAGCGCCTGGCCTGTTTGCGTCACGGGCGACGTTGCGCCCATGAACTGCACCCCCGGCGGGAGGGTGATGACGAGCTGACCGCCGTGAATCACAGCGGCTTCCGTCGCGTAGGCCATGCCCAGGTTATAGGCCACGGCGTCGATACGCATCGTCGTGTCGCCAATCGCCGCGCCGGGCGCTCCGCCGCGCGCGACGAGATTGGGGCCGTATATATTGCGCGGCACGATCAGGGTGTTGTTGCTGGGGTCCCGGTCGAACACCGGCGAGGTAATCTGCCCAATCCAGACGAGGCTGTCCTTGCCCGGCCGCGCGTTGGGGTCGATCTTCACCTTGAGGAGGATGTAGGTGTTGGTGTTCGTCGTGATCGGCGTGTTGTTGGCCGTCCCGTCATACGTGAAAACGCAGGTGTGGCTGCACGTCGTCACGGTCTGGCCCGTGACAGGGTTGATGATGTGGAGATCGGCGCCGGGCGCGGAAAGGTCCAGTTTCCGCGCCTCGAAGTAGGTGAAGGACGTACTCAGGGGCAGCGTGACCGTGATGCGCGCCTGGGATACGACGGCCGGTGAGGTGTTCGACAGGTAGATTGTGTAGGGTATCTCGCTATTCGGCTTCAGCGTGCTTTCCTGATCACTCGTCAGGGGCGCGACGATGAGACGCAGGTCGGCGGATAGCACGAGAATATACAGGCCCGTTGTATCTGGCTGGCTGCCAGCGCCCGTCTTCTGCGCCGTGTCTGTGCTAATCGACGCATCGCCCTGGATGGAGCCGGAGTTTGCCCAGGCGTAGTTCGAGTCGATGGTCGCCTGGAACGTAATCTGGCCGCGCTGCTGCGGCGCGAGCGTTCCGATGGACCAGTGCCACGCGCCGCCCGGCCCAGCCGGCGTGCTGACGACGGTGACACCCGGCGGCGTGCTGATAACCTGGACGTTGGTCAGGCGGTCGGGCAGGGTGCTGTAAAGCTGAACGTTGCGCGCAGTCGCCTGGCCCGTGTTACTGTACACGAGATTGTAGGTAATCGTCTGCCCCGGCTGGGCATACGCGCCCGGCGCGGTCAGCTGCGGCGCGGCGAAGGCGACAGTCACATCGGCGGGCAGCAGCGGGATCGTCACCTGGCCGTTGGTCAGGCCCGGCTGCGCCCCCTGGACGATGATGCCGCCCGCCGAGTAGATGTTCGGCGCGGTGAGCGTCGTCGTGGCGACACCCTGGTTCAACGTCACGCTGGGCGGGTTGAGGGTGCCGGTCACCGGGCTGGTGAACGAGAGCGACACGACGCCGGACCGCGTGGTGTCGCGGTTGCCGAAGCTGTCCACGGCCTCGACCGTGATCTGAGTCGTGCCGCCGTCCACAATCACCCCGGCCGGGTTGGCCGTGAGCCGCAACTTCACGGCCTTGCCCGCCTGGATGGCGACGCTCTGCTGCTTCGACGCGCTCCCCGCTTGCGCCAGGTAGACGACAGTGTTAGCGGACGTCGCCGTCAAGGTGGTCGTCGCCACGCCCGTCGCGTCCGTGGGCGCCGTGGTCGGCTGTAACGACGCCGAGCCGGTGACAACGCTGAACTGCACCGGCACCCCCGCCACCACGCCATTCTGGTACGCGTCGCGGACGCGGGCGCGGATGGGCAAGGCGACCCCTGCTACCGGGTCGCCGACCATGGTCAGGTCGAGACTGGCCGGCGCGCTGGGCGAGAAGATAATCGAGGCGCTGCTCTGGCGGTTGTTGGTCAGTGCCGTCACCGTCGCCGTTCCCTTCACCGTCGAGCGCACGACGACGCTCGCCTTGCCGTGAACGGTAAGAACGTTCGAGCGATCCAGAGTTCCTACACTCGACGGCGTCAGCCCGAACTGCACCGGCGTCCCGTCGGCAACGAGGTTGTTCCAGGCGTCGGCCACCGTAACGGTGACGGTCACCGCCTGGCCCACCGTCGCCGCACTGGGCGCGGCGAGAGCGAGCGAGGCGGCCCCCGCTGGGTCATATGTCACGCCCACCGTCGCCGCGTTCGCCACACCGTCCGCCTGCGCCGTCACTGTTGCCCCACCGGCGACGGTGTTGCTCAGGACGGTCTGGGCGACGCCCTTCACTGTATTAACCGTTGTGGTCGAGAGCTGGCCCCGCGTCGTGTTGAACACAACGCGCGTCGGGTTGACAAGGTTTCCGAAGCCGTCCTTGACCGTCGCCGTCAGCGCCACGGTCGGGCCAACCTGGAGCTGCGTGCGCGAGGCGGCCAGGTCGATCTGCGCTGGCGCGGCGGGCTGGAACGTCACGTTGCGGCTCGCCTTGAGAGCGCCAATCTGCGCAGTCACGCTGGCCGGGCCGGCGGAGGTCGAACTCAGGACGGTCGTGGCGCGTCCGCCGGCCGTGGCGGCGGTCAGTGGGTTGACACTCCCGCCGGTGGCCGTGAACCCGACCAGCGTGCCGTCGGCGACGGTGTTGCCGTAGGTGTCGCTCACGACGGCCGTCAGGGTCACGCTCTGCCCGACGACGGACGACGCGGGCCCGCTCAAGCCGAGCTGCGCCGGGCTGGCCGGGCCGAACGTCAGGGGCAGCGTCGCGTTGGCTGCGCCCGCCGTGGCCGAGACGGTCAGCGGCCCACTGCGCGTCGTGCGCAGAACCGTTGTCGCCTGCCCGCCAGTGGTCGTCGCCGGCGAGGTGATGGTCGCGGGCGCGAGCGCGGTGAACGTTACGGCGACCCCATCGGCCACCGGAATGTTATAAGCATCGCGCACCGTGGCGGTGATCGTCACCGGCTGCCCGGCGACGAGGGCGCCCGTCTTGGTCAGGCTCACGCTGGCCGGCGCGGCCGGGCCAATCGTCGTTGTCCACGCGGCGGCGTTGTTGCCCGGCGCGACATCGCCCGGCGCGGACACGCGGGCGTTATTCACCAGCGGCCCGTTGGACGCGCTGGCGCTGACCGTTCCCTGGATGCTCAGTGTCCCGACGCCATGCGGCGGCACGTCGCCGATGCTCCACGTGACCTGGCGCGAGCCTTCATCCCATGCCCCGCCGGAGGTGGCGCTGTCGAAGATGACCGACGACGGGAGGCTATCGGTCACGACGACGCCCGACGCCAGGGCGTTGCCGGTGTTGGTATAGATGAGGTTGTAGATGATGGGCCAGCCCGGCGAGGAACTCACCGAGCCTAATTGGGCTAGCTGCATGTCGGGGCCGGCGACCGTCGCCGCCGCGCTGGCCTCGTTGTTGCCGCTATTCGACTCCTGGCTCTCGCTCCCGATGGCCGCGTGGTTGACCAGTTGCGCGCCAAGGGCCGCCGAGGGTGAAACGCCGACGACCACCGAGAACGTCCCGCCGGTGTTGGTCAGCACCTCGGGCGCGCTCCACACGAGGGGCGTGGTGGACACGCGCGTCAGGCCGATTACCTCCGCCGTGTCGGTCAGCCACGTCGTGTTCGCGGGCAGGGTATCCGTCAAACGCACGCCCGCCGCCAGGCCGCCGGCGCTGGAATAGGCGATGGTGTACGTCAGCGTGCCGCCGGGCGCAACCGTCGCTTGGCCGACTGACTTGTGAATGGCGAGGTCTGGCAGGGGCGGAGCGCCTGGGCTGGCGGGCGCACCCCGAGACGAGGATGGCACATTCGCCAATGGGGAGCTGCCCAGCGCGTTGGCCGAGCGAGGCAGAGCGAGGACGGCCAGCGCCAGCAGCGCCGGGCCGGCCAGCGCTGCCAGCAGAACGCGGAGGGCGCGGCGGTGCATCCTGCGCGCGGGGTAGGACATGTGATTGCTCCTTAAACAGTGCGGCTTGGGGTCGGCTAACAGTTTGTCTCACATAAGAGGGCAGTGGCGCTGGGTGCAGCGCACCGCCGGAGTCTATCATATACGACGTGCAGCCCCATATCCAGGTTACGATTTTTGCGTTAGAAATAAGTCGCCGACATTATACTTACGTTTTTGCGTTCTGCCCTTATCTATGCTATCGTTAGCCCAATTCTATACGGCCAGACTACGGTGACCTGATGCCCGGATGCGAAGGTCAACAATGGGGGAAGTCGGTGCGAGTCCGACGCTGTCCCGCAACTGTAAGGTCGCTGCTCTGCACGGCCAAGCCAGGCTACCCGCCGTGGTCCGAACCCCGCCGACACCCGCTGTGGGTGTCTGTCACCCGCGACGTTTCGCCCAATGACCGCCAGGATGGTCGGGCAAGTCGGCGTCGGTTCTCGCAACCCACCTTCGAGAGAGAGGCGGGGAAGCTCACGCCAGCCGGGTGATTTTCCCCCGGCCTGGCCGTGGCCGGCGATACCCGACGGCGTGCCATCCCCGCGTCCCCCTGGACGCGGGCTTTTGTTTAGGAGACTGTCGTGCGCCGTCTGCGTTTCGTGTTCCCCCTCTTGCTGTCCCTCCTGACCGCCGCGGTTGCCCTGGCGACCGCCACGGCGGGGAGCGATGTTGTTGTCCAGTTCCCCAACGGCCAGACCATTTTCCACCGCGTGACCTACGACACAAGCGCCGTCAGCGCCGTCGAGGAGCTGCGCCGCGCCGGCCTGAGCGTCGAGACCAGCGGCGCGGGCGCGCAAACCATCGTGTGCAGCATCGAAGGCGTCGGCTGCCCCAGCAGCGACTGCTTCTGCGCGTGCAAAGGCGGCGCAGCGTGTACCTACTGGGCCTTCTGGCGCTCCCAGAACGGCAGTTGGAACCTCTCCGACCAGGGCGCGGGCGCGACATTCGTCACCAATGGCGCGCTCGACGGCTGGCATTGGGGAAGCGGCCCGCCCATCATGGGCGTGAGCCGCGCGCCCAGCCTTATCCCCCCCCAGCGCGCCGCCTACGCCGGCGCCGATTGGCTGCGCGCGCAGCAGCAGCCCAACGGCGCGTTTGCGACCGGCACGTACAGTGTCGGCCTGACCCTGGACGCCATCCTGGGCGCGGCGGCCGCCGATGCCGCGCCGGAGACCTGGCGCGCGCCGGGCGGGCGAACGGCGCTGGATTTCCTCGCCAGTGAGGGCGCCGCCTACACCCGCAAGGGCGCGCGCGAGACCGGCAAGTTCCTGGCGGCGGTTGTCGCGGCGAACGGCGCCCCGCATGACTTCGGCGGCCGCGACCTCGTCGCCCTCACCCGCACCACCTACCGCAATGGGCGCTTCGGCGTTTCCAACTGGGACCAGGCGTGGGCGATCCTCGGCCTGGCCGCCGTCGGCGAGAGCATCCCGGTTACGGCGACGCGCCAACTCGCCGCCGACCACGGCCCCGACGGCGGCTGGAGCCTCTTCCCCGGCGACCCCGGCGACGTAGATAGCACGGGCATCGTCCTCCAGGCCCTCGTCGCGGCGGGCGAGCCGGTCACTAGCCCGGCGATTCTCAACGGCACGGCTTTCCTGCGCGCCCAGCAGAACAACGACGGCGGCTTCGCGGCGACGCCCGGCACGCCGTCCAACGCTCCCTCGACGGCAATGGCTGTCGGCGCCCTGCTCGCCATCGGCCAGAACCCGCTGGCCCCGGCCTGGACGCGCGGCGGCAAAACGCCCATCGACTACCTGCTGACCCTCCAGAGCGCCCAGGGCGGCATCGCCGGCTCGAGCGGCCCGAACGATATCCAGGCCACCGGACAGAGCCTCCCCTCGCTCATGGGCCGACCGCTGCCGCTCCACGGCCGCCGCGCCGCTGAACGCGCCCTCTCCTGGCTGCGCACGCAGCAAGCGCCGAGCGGGCAGTTCGGCTTTGGCGTCGGCAGCACCATCGACGCCCTGTTCGCCATCGCCGCAGCCGGTCAGGACTCGAGGACGTGGCGCAGCAGCGCGAATCACTCCCCGCTCGACTATCTAGAGACCCAAGTCGTCACCTACATCAACACGAGCGCCGCTGCGACGGGCAAGCTCGTCGTCGGCCTGTACGCGGCGGGCGACGACCCGCGACACTTCGGTGGCGTGGACCTTGCTGCCAAGCTCGCCAGCTATGATGGAGGGAATGGGCGCTACGGCAATGCCACCGACCAGGCCTGGGCGACCCTCGCCCTGCGCGTCCTCGGCCAGCCGACGAACGGGGCCGACGCTCAGTTGCGCGGCCTCCAGCTCGCCAATGGCGGCTGGTCGTCCGGCTTCGATCCGGGCGCAGACACGAACACCACGGCGCTGGCGCTCCAGGCGCTCGTCGCCGCCCACGAGCCTGTCACGAGCACGGCTATCATGAGCGCGACGGCTTACCTGCACACGGCCCAGAACCTCGCGGGCGGCTTCCCGTACACACCGGGTGACGCGCCGGACACAAATTCCACGGCAACGGTCATCCAGGCGCTCACCGCGACGGGCGGCGGTCCGGCCGGCCTGGGTTGGACGACGCACCTCACGGACACCACGGCGATCACCCTGACGGCGCAGACGCCGGTGCGCTGGCTGCTGGCGCAGCAGTCGCCGAGCGGCGCGTTCACCTACGGCGGCAGCGACAGCGACTTCGCCACCCTCCAGGCCATCCCCGCCCTCCTGGCGCGTCCCCTCCCCATCGCCCCCCCGCGCCGCGTCTATCTGCCGCTGGTGGAGACAGGCAGATGAAACGCTTTGTCAGGCGCATCACGGCCGGTGTCATGCCGACGCAGGAGGCATCTGGGCGGCAGCAGTCCAGACCCCTCCTGCGTCGGGGTGACATTCGGATGTTCATCGGGACAGCGCGTGCCGTGACAGGACGTGGCGGTCTCGCGGTCGCCGTTTTTACGCTCATTCTGGCTGTCCTCTTCCTGACCGTTAGCCGCGCCCACTCTCAGGACAACCGCGTCGGCCTCGTCGTCCAGTACGGCGACAGCTCGGTGTTCACGGGCTGCTACCCCTGGACGGCGGACCTGACGGGCGAAAGTTTGCTGCGCCAGGCGGGCCTCAGCGTCGAAGCCGACTACGGGAGCGGCATGGGCGCGCTCATCTGCCGCATCGGCCCGGACGGCTGCCCGGCGAGTGACTGCCTGTGCCAAGCCCAGACGCCGCCGCTGCGCTACTGGGCGTACTGGCGGCTGGACCGCGCGCGCGGCGACTGGGTCTACTCGCAACAAGGCTCGTCCAACCGAGCGGTCCAGCCCGGCGATGTGGACGGCTGGGCATGGGGCGTAGGGACGGTGGCGCTCGGCGCCAAGCCGCCGAAGATGACCTTCGAGCAGGTGTGCCCTGCGCCGACGGCCACGCCATCGCCCACGCTGACGTACACCATCACACCTCTGCCGACCGCGACGCGCGCTCCCACGGCCACCATGATCCCGCCGCCCGTGGCGATCTATCTGCCCACGGCCACGCCGCCGCCCACATCGACCACTGCCGCGTCGCCGACAGCTGCGCCCACGGCCACCACCGTACAAGCGGCCGTTGTGGTCGGCGAGGCCCCAACCGCTACACCGCTGCCCACAGTAACCCCTATCGTATCGACCTCCGCAGCCCTGCCAACCGCCGCACCCGTGACACTATCCGCTGCCACCGAGGTCGCGCTGCCCGCGCCGACGAATCCGCCGCAGCCGGCCGTTCCGCCAGCCGCCGCGGGAATCGGCGCAGTCGGTGCGACGCCAACCGCGACCGCATTGCAGGCCCCTGCCACCTCGCCCGCTGCCCACGCCACGATTGGCGCCGGAGGCGCGCCGACGGTGACGCTTACCCCGGCCCCAGTCCAACTGGGCGCTAGCGGCCCGACGCCGCGGCCCGTCACCGCCACGCCTCTACCGAGTGCGCCGCAGACCCGCCCCCTCGTCCCTACCGCGCCCGCCGTTGCTGTCGCCGTCGCGCCGGCCGGTGCGACGGTGGACCTCAGCCGCCTGACACCGGTCGTATCGGGCGCGAGCCGGAGTCCCATCGAGGGCTTCAACAGCGGAGCCCCGGTCGGCTACATCGCCTTCATCGGCCTCGTCGCGGGCTTGGGCGCGGTGCTCTGGCTGCGCCGCCGAGGTGACGTGTGAGCCGCTTCTCGCGCCACCCGCTGGCGTGGCTCATCTGGCTCACCGCCGCCTTCGCCGCGGCGATGACGACGCGCAACCCGCTCTACCTGGTCGTCCTGCTGATGGCGCTCCTGGTCGTCTACCAGTCGGTCGCCGCCCACGCGCCCAACGGCCCCGCGTGGAGCACGTTCATCCGCGTCGGGCTGACGCTGGGCCTCATCAGCGTCGCCTTCAACGCCCTGATGGCCCACGTCGGCGACACCATCCTGTTCAGCCTCCCGGCCGCCTGGCCCATCATCGGCGGGCGCGTGACCCTGGAGGCCATCGTCCAGGGGCTAATCGGCGTCCTCCAGCTCACGTGTCTCCTGGTGGCGGGCGGCGTGCTCGGCCTGGCCCTCGACTCGGCCGCCTTCCTGCGCATGACGCCGCGCGGCTTCCACCACGCCGGTCTCGTCCTGACCATCGGCTTGGCCTTCATCCCCCAGACCGTCGCCGGTTTCCAGGAGATCCGCGACGCCCAGCGCGTGCGCGGCCACCGCTTCCGCGCCCCCCGCGACCTGCTGCCCCTCCTCGGCCCCCTACTCACCACGGGCCTCGAGCGCGCCATCCAGCTCGCGGAGAGCCTGGAGGCGCGCGGGATGGGCTACGTCGAGGAGGATGAGACCGACCGGGCGTGGGCGGCGCAGCTCGGGCTACTCGTCGGCGGCCTGCTCATCGGCGGCGCGCTGTTCAGCCTCGGCTACTGGGGCCGCCAGCCGCTCATCCTCGCCGCGATTGTGGCGGGCATGGCGGCGCTGGCGTTCACCCTGGCCCGCCTCATGCCCCGCTCGCGGCGCACGCGCTACCAGCGCCTCCATTGGAGCCGCAACGATACGCTCCTGGCCGGCGCGGGCCTCGCGTTCCTGGCGCTGCTGGGCGGCATCCTGGCGCGTCAACCCGCGCTCCTGCTCTACACGCCGTACCCGCGCCTGACCTGGCCGCCGTTTACGCCGTGGGTCGGCCTCCTCTCCCTCCTGCTGCTCGCACCCCTGGCCCCCACCCTTTCTGGCTCCCTCTCCCTGTGGGAGAGGGTTGGGGTGAGGGTTTTAGAAGAGGGGCCGGACGTCTCGACCTCTGACCCTGTATGGGAGAGGGAGACCAAGGGTGAGCGGCCATGATTGCGCTGCGCCGCGTCCGCTACACCTACCCGGAGAGTGGACGGCCCGCCCTGGACGACGTGGACCTGTCGCTACCGGCCGGCAGCTTCACCCTGGCCGTCGGCCCGTCAGGTTGCGGCAAGTCCACCCTGCTGCGCACGCTGAACGGCCTTGTGCCGCACTTCTACGGCGGCGCGTTCGCCGGCCGCGTGAGCGTGGCCGGCATCGATCCGGTCGCTCTCACGCCGCGCCGCGTCGGCCGCCACGTCGGCTTCGTCTTCCAGGACCCGGAGGCGCAGTTCGTCGTCAACACGGTGGAGGACGAGGTCGCTTTCGGCATGGAGAACTTCGGCGTCGCGCCGGTCGAGATGCGCCGCCGCATGGCCGACATCCTGCCGCGCCTGGGCCTGGAGCGCCTGCGCGCGCGGCGCGTGGATAGCCTGTCCGGCGGTGAGCGTCAGCGCGTCGCCATCGCCAGCGTCCTGGCCCTCCAGCCGTCCGTCCTGGTGCTCGACGAGCCGACGTCGCAGCTCGACCCCGACGGCGCGGCGGCCGTCCTCAGCCTGATCGACGATATCCACGCGAGTTTCGGGTTGACGGTGGTCCTGGCTGAGCACCGCGTCGAGCGCGTCGTCGGGACGGCGGACCTGGTCCTGACCGTAGACGCCGGTCAAGTTGCGGTGGGCGCGCCACGCGTCCTGCTCGCGCACCACAAACTCGCGCCGCCGGTCACGCGCCTGGCCGCCGCCCTAGGCTGGGATCCAGCTCCGCTGACCGTGGAAGAAGCGCACGTCTTCACCCGAAGCGCCGACTGCCCCTCATCTCCCGCCCCCTTCCCCCACATGGAAGGGAAGGGGCGAAATCTTTCCCTCCCCTCTCCTCTGGATGGGAGAGGGGTAGGGGGTGAGGGAGCCGAAAGGGGCGATATGCTGTTGGAGATGCGTGGCGTCGCGCACGACTACGGTGGCGCGGCTGCGCTGCGCGACGTGGACCTGACTGTGCGCGCGGGCGAGGTCGTGGCGCTGATGGGTCCCAACGGCGCGGGCAAGACGACGCTGCTCAAGCTCGCCATTGGCCTGCTGCGGAGCCGGACGGGCGAGGTGCGCGTTCTCGGCCAGCCCGTGCGCGGCGGCGAGACGGCGGACCTGGCGCAGCGGGTGGGCTACGTTCCCCAGAACCCGAGCGCCCTGCTGTTCGCCGACACCGTGCGCGGCGAAGTCGCCTTCACCCGCAAGACGCACCGCCTGCCGATGGACGACGGCATCCTGGACGCCCTGGGCTTGCGCCCGCTGGCCGACGCCTACCCGCGCGACCTCAGCGTCGGTGAGCGCCAGCGCACGGCTCTCGCGGCGGTCCTGGCGGCGGACCCGGCCTTGTTGTTGCTGGACGAGCCGACGCGGGGATTGGATAGTGTGCAGAAAGCGGCGCTGGCGTCGCTACTGCGGGAACAGGCGGCGGCCGGGCGCGGGATGCTGCTCACGACACATGATGTGGAGTTGGCGGCAGCGTGCGCCGACCGCGTGGTGATTCTGGAAAGTGGGCGGGTGACGGAGGCGGGAGACACAGCGGCGGTGATGGCGCGCGCCCCGGCCTTCGCCAGCCAGATCGCGCGCCTCTTCCCGGGCCGCGGCTGGCTCACGCCGGAGGATGTGCTTGTAAGTAGGGATGCTTTATGTCGATAGTCATGTCGCGTGTGGGCCTTCGGACCGCGAAAATCATGAAAGTCCACGAAAGACGCGAAAAGCACTCACTGTGCGAATCATTTCGCGCTTTTCGCGCCCTTTCGCGTCTTTCGTGGTCCGAAGACTTGACGAGCCGCGAAGAACTTGGCATAGCGTCTGAGCGCGGGCCTTCTAATGGCAGCGAGGACGATCATGTCACGTTCATTTCGTGATCGTATAACGCGCTGGCTGCGGTGGGCGAGCTTTGCGCTGGGCGCGCTCGGCGGCCTGGCGGCGTTCCTCTACCCCTTCTTCCTGCCCGACGTCGGCAACGCGCCGGAGATGGCCGCCCACGCCAACGACGCCCCCATCGCCTTCTTCGGCCTCCTCGGCCTGACGCTCCTCACCAGCCTGGCCGCCCTGGAGACCGAGGGCTACAGCGCCAAGACCGTCGCCGTCCTGGGCGTCTTGACCGCCATCAACGCTGCCCTGCGCCTCGTCCCGCATCCGGCCGGCGCCTCCGGCATGTTCTTCCTGCCCATCCTATGCGGCTACGTGTTCGGCGCGGAGTTCGGCTTCCTGCTCGGCACGCTGAGCATGGCGCTGTCGGCGCTCGCAACCGGGGGCATTGGGCCGTGGCTGCCCTACCAGATGTGGGCGCTGGGCTGGCTGGGGATGAGCGCCGGCTGGCTGCCGCGTTTCCCGCGCCATCCCCGCGTCGAGGCCGGGCTGCTAGCCGGGTTTGGCGCACTATGGGGTCTGCTGTTCGGGGCCATCATGAACCTATGGTTCTGGCCCTTCGTCGCGGGCGACCCGGCGCAGTCGTGGCAGGCGGGGCTGGGCTGGACGGACGCCGTCGGGCGTTACGCCGTCTTCTACGCGGCGACCTCGCTGTGGTGGGACCTGGCGGCGGCCATCGCCAACTTCGTGATTCTCATCCTCTTTGCCGCGCCGCTGCTGCGCGTGCTGCGCCGCTTCCGCCGCCGCTTCGTCGTCACCTACACCCCAAGCGTCAACTCATCCGCAGTGCAAGCAGAAAACTAACCACCGCTAAATGTGCTTAGCTGTCACCCTGAGCAAAGCGAAGGGTCTCCCATTGGGGATGCTTCACTCCGTTCAGCATGACATCTGGCCTGGGAGAAGAGTTGCTACAGGGACACAGACACACAGAGGGGAGAATTACAACTCTCTTCTCTCTGTGTCCTCTGTGCCTCTGTGGCATCTCTTATATTCCGAAGAGGGACAACTGATGCGGTGGGCGCTTGCCATCGAGGAGGATGTAGGGCAGGGCGCGCTTGACGGACACGCCGAGGCGCGCCAGGTCTTCCACCGACTGCACGCGTCGGACGCGCCGCGCCGCCAGGATGCGGTCGGCCGATAGCGGGCCGATGCCCGGCACGCGCAGCAGCGTTTCCCGCGCAGCGCGGTTCACCTCGACCGGGAAGCGGTCGCTGTGGGTCTGCGCCCAGAGGACTTTGGGGTCCTGGTCGATGGGCAGGTTGCCGGCCGGGTCGAAGGGCAACTCGTCCACGGCGTAGCCATACTGGCGCATGAGGAAGTCGGCCTGGTAAAGATGGTGCTCGCGCTGCGCGGGCGTCGCTTCGAGGCCATCCAGCGGTGTGTTCACGATAGGGCGGAAGGCGCTGTAGTAGGCGCGGGCGAGGCCATACGCCGTATACAGCTCCGAGGTGCGGGCGAGGAGGTCGCGATCGCTCTCGCCGCCCGGCCCGACGACGAACTGGGTCGTGCGGCTGACGCGCTTCCCCTGGGAGACGGCAACGCGGTGGGCAATCTTGAGCGGGTCGAGCAGGCTGTCCAGGTCTTTCGTGCCCGACAGCCGCTCCAGCGCCTCGGCGGTCGGCGCTTCCAGGTTGGTCGAGACGCGGTCCGCCAGCGCCATCGTCCGCTCGATAGCCGCCTCCGACGAGCCGGGCATGAGCTTGAGGTGGAGATAGCCGCGGAAGTTGTACACCGAGCGCAGGATCTCCGCCGTCTTGACGATCTGCTCCTGGGTGTACTCCCCCTTGCCGACGATGCCCGAACTGAGGAACAGTCCCTGGATCTTGCCGCGCCGGTACAGCTCATCCGTCGCCCGCGCCAGGTCCTCCGGCTTCATCGCAGCGCGGCGGAAGTCGCGGCCGGCGCGGAACGGGCAGTAGTAGCAGTCCTTGGCACAGGCTGAGGTCTGCAAGACCTTGAGGACGGGGATGCGCTTGCCGTCGCTGCGGATCAATGGCTCGACATGGCGCTCCAGGGCGTCGGCCGGCTTGCCATCTGGCATCGGCCGGCCCGCCCTGGAGCAGACATCGAATTGGGCTGCCTCGCCCAGCAGGTTGAGCGTTTGCTGGAGATCGGTCACTGCTTCGGCGCGTGGGCGAGGAAGTCGAGCACGACGCGGTTGAACTTATTGGGGTGCGCCACGTTGACCGCCCGCGCCGTGTTGGGGAACACCATCTGCCGCGCGAAGGGGATGGCGTGACAGATCTCGTGCGCCTTTGCTCTGACGTCGGCCGTGTCCAGCTCCCCAACGACCACGAGCGTCGGCACGCAGATCTTCGACAGCCGCTCGGCGCTGGCGGGAATTGGCGGACGGGCCTTCGCGCCGCGCGTGCGCCGCATGTAGTCCCGCACAATCATCTCGCGCAGTAAGTCCCGCTGCGCCGGCTCCGCATCGGCCTTCGGCTGTGTCGGCTCCGCCCCCGTCAGCCACAGGGTTGACTCCAGCTCCGCCAGGCGCTCCACGTCCTGCGCCTGCTGCGCCTGGGCAATCGCCGTCAACTGCTTCTTCTCCGCCTCCGACTTAGGTGGTTCGATCTCCGCCATCTGCGGGGAGACAAGGATCAGCCCGCTGACCATGTCGGGATAGGCCAGCGCGTAGTCCATGGCGATAGACGCGCTGAAGCCGAGACTGAACAGGACGGCTTTCTCGACGTTGAGCTGACAGAGCAGATCGTTCAGGTCGCTGACCGGGGAATAGGTGATCGGCTCAGTCTTGCTCAAACCGTGGCCGCGAAGATCATAGCGAATCACTCGGTAATTCTGGGAAAACGAGGGCACCTGGCTGTCCCAAATGTGCAGGTCAGCCACCTGCGCCGGGATGAATGCCAGGGTTTGCCCGGCCCCTGCCTCTTCATAATAGAGCTGGCCGCCGATGACAGTGACGTAGCCGGATGTTGTCTGAATTGTACTGGCCATAGGTCTCCCTCCCGGCAGCCGTTATCGGGCCACCGTTCGAACACCGCCTCTACATTCTATTATAGACCATAGGTTCGACGCGTCAAGAGGCAAAATCACCACACGAGCCTCTTGACAACGTTAAGGCTCTCCCCTATAATGGCTGAAATTGTATACGCGTCAAGGGCTGACGCTTAAAGTTGCCTCGCTCAGCACGATACTCTCAATCGATGCCGCAGCATCGCACACCTATCGCCCTCTGCTTATCGGCGGGCAACGACTTCGCGTGGGGTTGCAGCAACGCCGCTGATAGAACTCCGCTTCATCCCCGAACCCTGTGCAGTGGAGGACAGCATGGATACGCCGAGGCTGATGCGTCCCGGGAGTGTATTGAGACTGAGCCTGGAGTCGGTCGCAATCCTGTTTCGCAATTTCCCTGTTCTGTTCGTCTCCTTCCTGCTCTCATTCGTTCCTGCCATGCTCCTCGTCGTTATAGGCACAGTGCTTATTGTCATCAATGCCTCGCTTGTTGGCATTATCCTTCTTGTTCTTGGGTATGTCGGATTACTTGCAGGTGTATTGTACTACTCGGTTGTTGTTACAATAGTGGTGGCCCTCGACGTGGCTGGGCACAAAGCCGGCTTTATGCAGATCACGCGCCGTATTCACGTAGGTGTCGTCTGGGCTGTGGTCATCACTGGATTACTAGTAGGCATCACTATTTCGATCCCTCCAGGCATTGTGTTCATTATCGGTTTAATGACCAACAATCAAGTCATCTTCGTCCTCTGTTCAGTAGTCGCTTTAATTCTACTGCTCGCCTTGGCGGTGCGGTTCATGTTTACGTCCCCGATCGTCATCATGGAGCACATACGCTACGTGGCCGCCCTAAAGCGAAGTCAAGCCTTATCGGCCGGTCTACGCTGGCGGATTCTCGGCAACTACCTCTTTCTGGAATTCATGGCATTCTTTGCCGGTGGGTTGGCATACTTCATCGTGTATCTGTTATTGCTCGTCTTGCACGGGCCGGTTTCAATGGCTTTACCCATCAGCTACATCTTTGCTTATATTTTTGGCGTTTCTGTGGGGCTTATCTTCCCCACTCGCCTCTACTATGACATACGCATTCGCAAAGAGGCGTTAGAAATTGAGACATTACGCGAGGTGGCGGCAGTTGCATGACCTGGCAATCAGGGTCCAGGCGTAGCGGTGCGGGAGGGAGCCATGCAGGAGACGACTGAACACGCCCATCTTCTCTATCTCCATGATGTCCTGGTGGAGTGGTTTGACGAGGATGACTTGCGCGACTTGTGTTTCAGATTGCCGGACGCGCCAGCGTACGAGGACCTGGCCGGCAAGACGAAACCAGGCAAGGCGCGCGAGCTCGTCCTGTGGTTCAAGCGCCAGGGGCGGCTGCCTGAGTTAATCGAGCTTGTCAAACAACTCCGTCCGAAGATTACCTGGCCCGACAACATGACGAGCGGTCGCCCTGCCCAAGGCATATCGCCCGTTCCTCCTAAGGAGAGGTCCGAAAGCGAGCCGCCACCGGGGAGCATCAGCGACATTTCGGTTCTGGACCAGGGCAAGATTGACAACAGCACAGTGAACATCCAGATCGGTCATTCGTATGGCAAACCGAAGGACTGATGCTGCATGAAAATACCAGCCGCTCACATTCTCAAGCAGTTTGTCAATCGAACTCAGGAAATCAGTGAGTTCGAAACCTTATTATCTGGCTCGACGAAGAGAGTGATGGGCGTGTACGGCCCCGGTGGCATTGGGAAGTCTATTTTGTTGAGCCGGATGATGGCCGTGGCGGACGGTCGTGGGCTTCGCTGGGTCTACCTGGAATGGGAGGACTCGCGCCGGTATAGCTATCTAGATATCATGCGCCAGCTGCGAGATGCTACGGAGCGAAGCGCCTTCCAGACATTCAACGATGTCGTCAACTTCTACACCGTGCCCCAATACAAAGTGACTCTGGAGGGTCCGGGCGCCAACATCCAAGGCGTCAGTGTGCTACAGGGAGCCGAGGTCTCTCAAAGCCAGGTCACCGTCAATATCGGACACAATATTGAGATCATTGATCGTGGGCTGACTACACGCCGCCCTGACCAGGACGTATCAGAGCAAGAGATGATGATTGAGGTGACTCGGGCCTTCATCACCTGCCTGCAAACCGCGACCGCCAATAGTCCGCTTGTTATCTTCCTCGACGCGCTTGAAAAGGCCGACGCCCTGACACTTAAGTGGATGTGGGAGGAACTACTGGAGGCGGTGCGAGACGAGCAGCTGGAGCACTTGCTGGTGATTCTCTCAGGGCGGAATGGTTTTGAACCTGATCCAACCTTCTTTGACGCCATGGATGTCTACGAACTCCACCCCTTCAAAACTGACAACATTTTCGATTACTTGGTCACACGCGGTCTAGAGAAGCAGGCGGATGCTCTGGCCGATTTCATCCTTGCTATCTCGAATGGCAATCCCTTACAGGTAGCCATGAATGTCGACACCTACCTGCGAATGCTTAGACAGAAGTCACGGTAGTGGACACGGGCGAGGACCTGGAGCGAGCGCGATTTGAGGAGTTCAAGGCGCTGCACTCGAAGGTAAGTGCTAGCGAGAGTGTTGGCGACCCTTCGCTCGATGTCTTGCTGCAAACCGTCGCGCCTGAGATGGCAAGAGTCATCCAGGCGCTCGCCATACCCCACTGGTTTGATGCAGACGTGCTGGCAACGGTCCTCCCAGAAGATGAGCTTGCTCGCTCTGCTGAGATTCTGGACGAGGTTCTCGAGCTCCCCTTCATCCGCTCTCATCTCCACGGCTACACCTACCATGATGACGTACGGAACATGCTGCGTCGCTATCTCATGCGCGTCGAGAGCGAGCGGCTTCGACAGTGGAGCCACCAGTTCGATGAGGCTTTTCAGTCCGCTCACGAACCTCAAGATGCTGAGGATGTGAGATGGGAGCAGGCGTTCCACCAGCTCGCCTGGGACGAGAGCAGCGGCCTTCAGAGCTTTGATACACTCCTCAACGAAGCGCGCATGGGTCGCCGCTTCGTTGCGTGTGGCACATTAATCAACATGCTGGAAGAGCAACGTCCCCTGCTCTCCGTGTCGGGCGCGTCACAACTCGATTACTACCGCGGTCGGCTTGCCGTCGATCTCTCCGACTGGGATACGGCAGAAGAGATTTTCCGCGATATGCAGACGACCCAGTTACCTGAGGCGTTTCTGGCGAACTGGCACCTCTATTACGGTCAGACACTTGAAGCAAAGGACAAGTGGTTAGCGGCCCAGAACATCTACCAGGCTTATCTCCAGCGGCCAAATATATCGAATGCGATGACAGATGTTACCGCTCGCGTCTATCAGCGACTGGCCGAAGTGTCACTATCACTCCATAATCTCTCCAAGGCTCAGGAGTACGCGCAACGGAGCCTCACGCTGAATGAGAGACTTGGCAACAGCTCGGCCCGAGCCTTTAGCTTTGGCACCCTCGGACGCATCTATAGTAAGCTCGGCGATCTACCTGCCGCTGTCCGCGCTTTCGAAAACGGCCTGTCAATCCTGACTCAAACAGGCCGAAGATTCGATCAGGCGGAACTCTACGTTGATCTAGCTGACGTGTATCTATCATTCGGGCGCTGGGATGAGGCGGAACGAAATTATCAGAAAGCCATGGAAATCAAGATCGAGGCGAGTGACAACTACGGTCTCGCCTTTATCTATGCCAACCTGGGCAAGCTCTACCTCAATCGCTCGGATTCCCTCAGCGCCCTCAGGCACTTCAACGCCAGCCTGAACCTATTCGAGCAGTTCAAGGACCGCCTCAACGCGGCCAAAACGCTCCGGCACATCGCCTTGACCTACGAACGTCGCAACAAGCTTCCGGAGGCGCTTGACCATATGCGTCAGGCGCTCGCAGCACTCCCCCCCGGCAGCCCGTGGGCGGCAACGTACCAGGACGACATCGCGCGGATCGAGCGGAGCATGCGACCAAGTAGAGGCGCTACCTGCAAGCAGATAGCTATGTGGGTTGGCATCGTTGTGGGCGTGATACTAGTCATGTTTATTCTACTCGTGATCATTACCTTTCTTTCTAAATAACCCTGGAAGTCAGCGGCTACGTTGGGATGACGATCAGCTCCTCCTGCGGCTTGGCGAAGAACTCGACGCCGCTGTCGAGCAGCGCCACGTCCTCCTCGACGCCGACGAACATCGTCCGCCCGCCCCACTCTGGGATGGGCGTGTGGACGCCTAGCTCCACCGAGTACCACTCGTTCGCCTGGAGGGGATAGCCCACCCGGTCGCCGTAGGCCGTCGGCCAATTCACGGCGATGCGCGCTCCGATGCCGTGGGTCGCGTTGCCGATGGAGTGGCTGTAGATGCCGACCTGCGGCTTCGTGATCGCCCCCTTGCGCCCGCCGGCCGCTGGGTACATCACCTCGTAGCCCTCGGCCTCGGCCCACGCCATCGTCGTGTCGAACACCTGGTAAGCAATCTCACCCGGAATCATATTCTCGATGAGCTTGTCGCGCACGCGGATGGCATCGGCGTAGGCGCGGCGGAAGCTCTCCGGCGGCTCCTTCTCGCCTTCGCGCAGGACATACGCCGTGCGCTGGTAGTCCGAGCGGTACAGGTCGAAGGCCAGCCCGGCGTCCATCGTAATCACGTCGCCGGGCAGGATGGCGTGGTCGGGCGTGTTGACCGGCAGCGGGTCGCCCTGGCGGTAGATGACCAGCCCTGGCAGGAACTCGCACTCCAGCCCTAGCTCCCGCGCCTTCGCCCGCATGTGCCAGTGAATGTCGGCCGCCGTCGTGACCCCCGGCTGGACGACGCGCGGGCTGAAGCCCTCGTCGAGCCACGCGACGGTCCACTCGCACAGGCGGCGGTAGGGGCCGAACTCTTCGGGCAGGCGCGTCGCCCGGAAGTCGCGCGCCACCAGCTCGGCGCTGACAAGGCGGGCAGTGTACTCCGGGCCGATGGCGTTCTCCAGGTAGCCCTTGAGCGTCGCAGTCAGGCCGTCGGCCATGGGCAGCGTCGGCGACATGTTGATGCCGATGCGCTGCGGGTTGCGCGCGTGGACGACGTCGCGCAGGTAGGGGGCCAGTCCGGCCTGGTCGTAGCCGTAGTACGTCACGACGTCGTACACGTCACGGAACAGGTCCTCGCGCTGCTCGTGGGAGCCGAGGAAGATTTTCTCCGGCGCGTCGCCGCCCCTGTCGAAGAAGACATAGGCGTTGCGGACGCCCGGCCAGCCGCCGCCGATGTCCATCAGCAGCGGGTCGGCGTTGAACTCGCGGCCGATCATGATCCACATGTCGATGCCGTGGCGGCGCATCGCGGGCAGCATCGTCCCATTGAGCTTGGCACGGACGATGCGCTTGCGCAGCAGGTAGCGCTCGCGCTCGCCGGGGATGCCGAGGGACTCGCGGGTCAGAGGGGCGGGAATCTGCGGAGTGGGCATTGAGTCAGGCTCCATGAGTTTTGGTATTGCTGTAGCGGACGGGCATCGCCGTTGCCCTATAACGGCTGTGGCAACGTATCAGCGACGTTGACGTCGGCGACGGGCTTATATTCTACAGAGTATAACCTTGTTCTTCGTCAATCCCTATTGTGTGCGACTGTTTGGAGTTGCCCATCAGTCTGAACACTGTAAGTCGTTACCTCACTAGACGCGGGTCCGTAGCCGTGAATGGTAAACGAGCTCTCTTGGCCTGGGTCAAGATCAGTGGAGTTGACGTAGCTGTTTGCGCAATCGACAGCTTGTCCAGACGCGCGATATAGGGTAGCGATGACTTGCACAAAGCGTACTTGGTCAGGAGCGTCATTGCGAACGAAGCCGACCAGCTTGTAGGAATGTAATATGTCGTCGTAGCTACCGCTGTCGTCTATAACCGTAAGAGGAGGTAGCGAATTGGTCGTTTTGGAGGCCACGGGGCGTTCGAACTGGAATGAAACAACCGAGGGGTTGTTTCGCAATGCTATCCTGAAACACGTCTTCACGCCGGCTGATAACACATCTAAGGGAGTATAGGCAATGTCGGTGTCCACCAAATGGCCCTGTGCGTCGAAGAAATCCGCGATGACCTTTGTGGATGAGAAATTCGACGACGTGTTGTTCTTCACTTCGCCGACTATGTTGTAATAGTTTATGCTGTCGACGTATGTAAACGGGGTCGGCAGTATGTGCAGTCCGGCTGGCTCTCCGGTGGCAAGAGGTGGCGGCGTAACTGTTGGGGTGACGCTTGCGCTTTGTGCATCGCCGCTTGCCTGTATGCTATAGCTTGATATGTCGCGAGCAGCACTTTCGAAGTCGAAGGTCTTGAAGGAGCTCTGTTGACCGGGGTCTAGGTCACCGCTGTTGATGTAGGTAAAGTCACAGCCGCGGATCTGACCTAACGAGCTATAGAGGGTGGTGATTGTGCTAATGCTGCGTATCTGCACAGGGGCATCGTTTCTGACAAAACCGATAGTCCGGTAGACGCCCAAAGTTGGATCGTAGGCACCGCTATCGTTTAGTACAGTTAACGAAGGTGGGTTCTGAGAAGTCTCCGAAGACGAAGGCGTTTCAAAACGGAAGTAGGCAATCGAGTCGTGGTTCTGCACGGAAAGATCGAAACAGGTGGTTGAGCCAGACGACAAAATGCTGAGAAGCACATAAGTCGAGCCTGTGTCGACAAGATGACCTTGAGCATCAAAGAAATCGGCTGTGATTCTGATGAATTTACGGTTCTGAGTCGAGTTGTTCTTGACTTGTCCAATAACATGTAGGTACCCGCTGTTCGTGACGTAGGTATATTGATTCGGCAGGACATAGACAGACCGTGGCTCGGAAGTCGGCGTAACTGTTGAGGTTAGGGATGGTGTTGGACTCGCTGTGCTGGTGGGCGTTTGTGGCAGTGTGCTCGTAATTGTGGGAGTCGACGTGTCGGTAGCGGTCGGTGTAGTCGTTGGCGTCGACGTAATCGTTGACGTTTGAGTCGATGGAGCAGCGGTAGACGTTGGAGTGACGGTAGGAGTCATAGTGGGTGGTTGGAAGGAGCTGCGGTCGGCGGCGCGGGAAATAAGTGGGCTATAGATGAGATAAGCAGGTGTTACCGTATGGGTTGGGGAGACATTGGTGGAGAGCGATTTGACGGGGACAGTAGCAGCCGGGGACACTAGCTGCGCCGAATACACTGGAGCGCTTACAACCACGAAGAGACACCAAAGTGTGGCGCACAACACAACTATGTGACGGCGCATATAGACCTCGCTACGAGCTTGCTACAGATAGTCAATTTCACATACAACGCCATTATACGATAGTGCAGAGTAGAAGGCAAGTGTAGCTACCCATCACGAGCCAGTTGACCAACTACGGCAAGGCTTCTATACTCGGTGTTCCATCAATGGCGACGACCGAATCACAACGCGAAGGAGGTTCCTCTGATGGCAAACGATCTCCAGGCGAACAAAGAGGTGGTTCGCGGGTACGTGGAGCACGCTTTTGCGGAGGCGGCGCGGGGTAATCCGGCGGTGTTCGACGACTACTTCGCGCCTCACTACATCAATCACACCGCCCGCCATCACGCGAAGAACGCGCAGGGGTTGGCCGGCCTGAAGGGGTACGCCCAGGAAGTCGGGCGGGCGACGCAGGACTTCACAGTGAAGGCGGATGTGCTGGTCGCCGAGGGGGACATGGTGACGGTGCATTGGACGCTGCGCGGGAGCCACGGCGGGCAGCACCAACACAAGCACGTCGGCGAGGTGCAGCCGACCCAACGCGAGTTGCGCGTCTCCGGCGTCGCCATCTTCCGCGTGCAGGATGGCAAGATGACCGAGGGCTGGAACTACGACAACGTCCTCGATACCCTGATCGAGATTGGCGCCATCCAGGTCACCGCCCAGGGAGGCGCCTGATCCTGGCCTTTTTTGACCTGCGGGACGTTTTGCGGTAAAACCTCCCCCCAGGAGGGATAGGACATGCAAAACCCCGCGTACACGGTGTGGATGCACGGCAACAGCCTGGAGGTCGAGCACCCCGACCGCCTGGACGAGCAGTGGCGGACCGGCTTTCTCGGCCGTATCGTTGGCAAAGCGGGCACGGAGACCTGGGTTCACTTCGCCATCCCGACGCCGGTCATCGCCGACAGCCACCGCCTGCGCGCGACGCGCGTCGTCGTGGTGTTCCGCACCGACTCGCCCGACACCGTCGTCAACACGGTGCACGTCTACGACGGCGAGCGCCGCATCGCCGCGCACGACAATCTCCGCCTCTACGCCGACGCCGGCTGGCAGACGTTCGACATCCCGCAGGACACGCCGCACATGCGCATGGGCATCGGCGTGTCCATCTGCGTGGGCTTCGGCGTCGAGCCGATGCGCCACGGCGTCGATTTTATCTCCGTCGGCTGCGAATTCGTCTAGGGGAATCGGTAGAGACGCGGTATACCGCGTCTCTACCCACCGCCGCTATTAGCGCATAATCGCCTGAGCGATGAGTGTGGCGTAGGCGTGGGCGCCTTCTGGCCGCAGGTGAATGCCGTCGTTCCAGAAGTACTCCGGGTGGGCGTTGCCGACGCTGTTCCAGTCCACTAGAATGGCGTTGGGATAGGCGCCGACGCCATCGGCGAGCGTGCGGTTATTGCTGTCCTGCCACGTGCGCGGCACCTTGTCGTTGACGATGACGACGCGGCGGGTATTCTGGAGCACGTCCATAAGGGACTGCAACTGACGGGCGTTGAACGTCCCGTTGCTTCCGACGTGGACGACGACCACCTGGCCGAGCTGCCCGGCGTCGCGGCGGTAGCGCAGGATGTCGATGGCCTGGCTCGCCTGGCGGCCGACCGCCGCATCGACGTTGACGCTGCCCATGAGGCGCTGCATCTCCGTGACCGCGCCGAGCATGACCGAGTCGCCGATGGCCGTCACGCGGATGTTGGCCGGAACGATGGGTGTCACAACGGCTGGCGCGGCTTGCGGCTGTGACGGCTGGCCGTTGCTTTGCTGCTGGCCGGTGTTCTGCTGTTGGCCGGTGTTAGCCTGCTGCTGGGCGGGCGGAACCGTCGGTGGCGGCGGGGGCGTAGCGACGACCGCCAGGGCGTCAACTGCACCCTCGGCATTCATGAACTCCGTCGCCACCCAGCCCTCGACGCCGTTGGCCGTCCGCACCTGGAACCACCCGTTATCGGCCGTCTTGCCTATCAGCGTCACGCCCTCGTCTACGTCCAATACGGTGAGAACGCCGAAGTCGCGGCTCGGCCCCTGGCGGACGTTGACCGCCACGCGCGCCGTTCCGACGCGCTCCGGCCCTTGCGTCGGGGTGGGCTGCTGGGTCGCCGTCGGTGTCGGCGCGCCCGACGTGCCGTAAGGATGGCGGGGGCTTTCGCCGATAGGCGGCGGGACCATCTCCGGCGTCGCCTGGGCGTCGCCTGACCCGGCTGAGCTGGCGATCTCCTGGCCCGCGTCAGGCGTCGTCGTTGGCGCGGTCGTCGCCAAGGCGCTGTTGTCGGCACGCACGCCGCCAGCGGCGGCCCAACCGGCGGCGTAGCTTGGCATGAGCGTCGCCGGCGTATCGACGGAGGCGGCCGGGAGGGTCGCGCTCGTCGGCGGCGTTGGGGTCGGCGCATCCGCGAGGGCGGGTGTCGGCGAGGGCGTCACGTCGAACGTGTCAATCGACTGGACGGCCAGGTAGGGCGGTGGGGCCGGTTCGCGGGCGGTCGCCACGGAGACGCTCAGCGCGGCGATGAAAAGGGTCAGGGCTGTCGCGGCAGCGGCCCAGCCAAAGGTCAGGCGGCGGCGGCGCGTGCCCTGCGCGGTCCGCAGGCTGGCCCAGGCGCGGCCGAGGAAGCCCTGGCGGATGGGCGTCTCGATGACACGGTAGGACATCTCGGCTAGGACGAAGGTGAGGGCGAGGCGCACGGCGAGCAGCGGCCAGCCGCGGATGACCACGTCCAGGTCGGGGCGCGTCAGCATGAAGACAGGCCAGTGCCACAGGTAGATGCCGTAGGAGCGCTGGCCGATCCAACGCAGGATGCCCCAGCCCAGGACGAGCGGGAACACTTTAGCGCCGGGGTGGACGACGACGGCGATGGCGACGGCGGTGATGAGGCCGACCAGGAAGAACCCGCCGTGGTAGAGCAGCGGCGTGAACTCGTCGAACTCCAGGCCCGCGATCAGGAGGCCGCCGAGCGCGGCGAAGCCGACGACATCCAATAGGATGCGCCCGCTGCGACGCTCCGGCCGGCGCAGGCGGAACGGCGACCACACCAGGGCGAGCACAGCGCCGAGGAGGAAGCCGGCGGCGCGGGTGTCGGTTCCGTAGTAGATGCGCGACGGGTCCACGTCGGGCTGGTAGAGGACGGCCATCCAGACGGACGACGCAACCGCCGCGCCGAGGACGAGACCGACGGCCAGCAGGCGCTTGCCGCGCCAGAGCAGGCCGAGCAGCCCGGCCATGATGAGCGGCCAGAATAAGTAGAATTGCTCCTCGACGGCGAGGGACCACAGGTGACGCAGGAGCGACGGCCGCCCAACCGCCTCGAAGTACGATTTCTGGCTGATGATGAGCCACCAGTTGGTGACATAGCCGATGGCGGCGACGGCGTCCCCGCGCAGGCTCGCCACCTCGTCCGGTAAGAACAGGACGGTGATGGTCAGCACAGTGGCAATGAGGACGTAGACGGCGGGGAGGAGGCGGCGCGCGCGGCGCAGCCAGAATGCCTTGAAGTCGATGCGGTCGTTCCCCTCCCACTCGGCGACGAGCAGCGAGGTGATGAGGTAGCCGCTAATCACGAAGAAGACTTCGACGCCGAGGAAGCCGCCGGACAACCAGCCCATCTCGGCGTGGTAGGCGATAACAGCAAGGACGGCGACAGCGCGCAGACCGTCGAGGCCGGGAAGATAAGGCAAGCGCGGCCCGCCGTTTCCCGCTTTCGGTTGCGCTGCCCTGGTCTCAGGGGATCGATTCGTCATTCACTCTCCGACACCAGGCCCCGCATGATGGGTGACATGGCCCGTGCCTGCTTCTATTATACCTTACTTTTACCTGTTTGCGCCCAAAAATTCGAGTCTATTGCCCCACGTCCGGGCGACGGCTGCCTGGCGTCCCTGTCTATATCAAATACCGTTCGGGGAGGTGAACCGTTACGGGGCTGACGATACGTCACAAGATCGTGGTAGGGCCTCTTATCTCCGGCAACGATGCTCATGAGAGTGTAAGAAACCGGACCTCCGGCTGGTCTAACTTTTAAATTAGGTGAAATAACGCATTGCGTCAAAAACTGTCTGCGCTAGGGGGTTGGCATGGCCCACACGCCGACCATTGATGAAGTTGTCGAGAAAGTCAATAGCTACCTGCCGAACCGCGACGGTGCGGTCATTCGCCACGCTTACGAGGTGGCAGCGCGCGCTCACGCCGGCCAGAAACGCGACGACAACACGCCCTACATCACCCACTGCCTGGCGACGGCGGATATTCTAGCCGGCCTCGGCCTCGACCCGGACACGGTCGCGGCGGGCCTGCTGCACGACACCCTGGAGGACACCGGGCTTAAAGAGGATGAGCTGGCCGCCGAGTTTGGGCCGGAGATTGCCCACATGGTGGACGGCGTCACCAAGCTGTCGCGGGTGAAAGTCGGGGATCGCGCCCTGGCGCAGGCGGAAAGCCTGCGCAAAATGTTTCTGGCGACGGCGGAGAACCCGCGCGTGGTGCTCATCAAGCTCGCCGACCGCCTGCACAACATGCGCACCCTCGACTCGAAGAAGGATCCGGAGAGCCGCCGCCGAACCGCCCAGGAGACGATGGACATCTACGCCCCCCTGGCGAGCCGCCTTGGCATCTGGCAAATCAAGTGGGAGCTGGAGGACCTGGCCTTCCGCGAGCTGGAGCCGCAGAAGTACCGCCAGCTCAGCCACGCCATCAGCGCCCGCCGCGCCGAGCGCGAACGCTGGGTGAAGGAAATCATCCGCGAGCTGAGCGACCGGCTGAAGGCGGAGGGCATCGACGCGCAGATTACCGGGCGGCCCAAGCACATCTACAGCATCTACCGCAAGATGCAGCGCAAGAACGTCTCCCTCGATCAGGTTTACGACAGCCTGGCCGTGCGCATCCTCGTCGACTCGGTGAAGGACTGCTACCACGCCCTGGGCATCGTCCACTCCATGTGGCAGCCGGTGCCAGGCGAGTTCGACGACTACATCGCCCGTCCCAAGGACAACCTCTACCGCTCGCTCCACACCGCCGTCTTCACCGAGGATGGCCGGACGTTCGAGGTGCAGATCCGCACCCACGAGATGCACCAGGAGGCGGAGTACGGCATCGCCGCCCACTGGCGCTACAAGGAGCAGGGCAAGCCCGACGCCGCCCTGGACAAGAAGATCGCCTGGCTGCGCCAGGTGCTCGAGTGGCGCACCGAGGCGGACGACGCCGGCGAGTTTGTGGCAGGGCTGAAGGAAGATATCTTCCGCGAGCAGGTTTACGTCTTCACCCCGAAGCGCGAGATTATCGAGCTGCCCGCCGGCTCGACGCCCATCGACTTCGCCTACCACATCCACTCCTCCGTGGGCGACCGCTGCCGGGGCAGCAAGGTCAACGGGCGCATCGTCCCGCTGGAATACCAGTTGAAGACCGGCGACCAGGTCGAGATTATCACCGCCAAGTCGGGCGGGCCGAGCCGCGACTGGCTCAACCCGGCCCTCGGTTTCGTGCGCACCTCCCGCGCCCGGGAGAAGATACGCGCCTACTTCCGCCGCCAGCAGCGCGAGGACAACATCCGCGCTGGTCGCGAGACGCTGGAGAAGGAGCTAAAGCGCCTGGGCATGGAGAAGGAGAGCTACGAGGCCGTCGCCAAGCTCTTCAAGTACGAGAAGGTCGACGATCTCCTGGCCGCCATCGGCGCCGGCGACATCAACCAGACGCAGATCGCCCAGAAGCTCACCCTCAAGAGCGCCCGCGACAACGACGAGGTCACCATCCCGACGACGGCGCCGCGCGCCTCCCCGGCCCCCACCATCTCCGTGGACGGCCTGGACAAGATTGAGTTCCGCCAGGCGAAGTGCTGCAAGCCGGTGCCGGGTGAGCACGTCAAGGGCTTCGTGACGGCCGGTCGGGGCATCACGCTGCACCGGCCCGACTGTCCCAACCTCAAGGGGGTGCGCGACCAAGGCCGCCTGATTGACGTGACGTGGCCCGCCGACCGCCAGCAAGTCAGCCAGGTCGATATCCGCATCACCGCCATCGACCGTCCAGGACTGGTGCGCGATATCGCGGACGTGGTGGCGAAAGAGGGCGTCAACATCGCCGCCGTCACGACGGAGACGAACCCCAAGGACAAAGTCGCCATCGTCAACGCCGTCCTCGAAGTCTTCGATCTCGCCCAACTCAGCCGCATCCTGCACAAGATTAGCCGCCTGCCCAACATCGTCGAGGCCTACCGTCCAGAGCCTCGTCCCGGGCCAGGCGGCTGACGTTTTCTACACTGCATTTCGCCTCGAAAGGCCCTTGGCATGACCCCCGTTTCCCCAACCGATATCGCCGCCGCCGCTGACCGCGTGCGCGCCAACATCGAGCGCGTCATCATCGGCAAGGCCGACATCATCGACCAACTCATGATCGCCCTCCTCGTCGAGGGCCACGTGCTCATCGAGGACGTGCCCGGCGTCGGCAAGACGACTCTGGCGCGCGCCCTCGCCCGCTCCCTCGACTGCTCCTTCCGCCGCATCCAGTTCACCCCCGACCTCCTGCCGTCCGACGTCGTCGGCATCAACTTCTTCAACCAGAAGTCCCAGGAGTTCGAGTACCGCGCCGGTCCCATCGTGGCGCAGGTCGTCCTGGCCGACGAGATCAACCGCGCCACGCCGCGCACCCAGTCGGCGCTACTGGAAGCGATGCAGGAGCGCACCATCACCGTGGACGGCGAGACGATGGCCCTGCCGCGCCCGTTCCTCGTCCTCGCCACCCAGAACCCCATCGAGCTAGAGGGCACGTTCCCCTTGCCCGAGGCCCAGATGGACCGCTTCGTGATGCGCATCCGCCTCGGCTACCCCAGTGTCGCCGACGAGGAGGACATCCTGCTGCGCTACGAGCACGCCGACCCGCTGACCGACCTGGCGACCGTCCTGCCCGCCGCCGACGTGCTGACCCTGGCGCAGGCGCGGCGCTCGGTGCGCGTCGAGGCGACCGTCCGCAACTATATCGTGCGCATCGTCCACTCCACCCGCAACCACGCCGCCGTCGAGCTAGGGGCCAGCCCACGCGGCTCCCTGGCGCTGTACCAGACGGCGCAGGCGCGCGCTGCCATCCAAGGCCGCGACTACGTCCTACCGGACGACGTCAAGGCGCTGGCCGCGCCCGTCCTCACCCACCGCCTCATCCTGTCGAGCCAGATGAAGCTGCGCGGGCGCACGCCGGAACAGATTCTGCAAGAGATCGTCGAGGCCGTTCCCGCCCCCGTGGACACACCCGCCTAAGGAGATGAGATGCACGCCGAGCAGCGCGCCCGCACCCGGGACCTCCTGAAATCGAAGGGCATCGACGCGGCCCTGTTCGCCCACCGCACCAGCGTCACCTGGCTGACCGGCTTCGCGCCTGCGCCCCAGACCGGCGTCAGCGCCGCGGCCGGCGGCCCGCCCTTGGTGTGGTACGCCGACGGCCGCTTCACGCTGCTGGTCATGGATAGCCACCTGGCCGACGCAGCGGCTTTTGGGCAAGAGCCGGACGGCGCGGTCGCCGCGTACCAGGGCTTTTCGATTGACACGGCACTGCGGGGTGGGCCTAACCTGGCCGCGCTGCTGAACCAGACAATTACAGGAGCCTCTGTGCGAGCCGGGAAAGTCGGCGTCGAGGAGCGGGACCTGCCCGTCGCACTGTGGTACACTGTCCGTGAGCGCCTGCCGGAGCGCGTGTCCCTGGCCGCTATCGATGGCTGGCTGGACCCGCTGCGCATGGTGAAGACGCCGGAGGAGCTGGTCAAGCTCATGGACAACTTCGCCCTGGCCGGCATCGGTCAGGCGGCGGCGCGCCGCGCGGCCCGCGTCGGCCAGCGCGAGATCGACGTGTGGGCGGAGGCGCACTCGGCCATCCAGCGCGCGGCGGGTCAGCGCGTCCCCCTCGGCAACGACTGCGTCGTCGGCTACCGCCAGAACAACGTCGGCGGTTGGCCGCTGGACTACCCCATCCGCGAGCATGACTCGCTCATCGTGGACCTGAGCGCCATCCGCTATGGCTACTGGAGCGACGGCTGCGCGACGTACTACGGCGGCGCCCCGACCGAGCGCCAGGCGGCGATGCACCGGACGGTGGAGCGCGCCCTGGAGTTGGGCATCTCCCTGGTTCGCCCCGGCGCTGTCGCGGGGGAGATCGACCGCACCCTGCGCCGCTTCATCGCCGACGCGGGCTACCCGGTCTACCGCCACCACACCGGCCACGGCATCGGGGTGACGGGCCACGAGGCGCCGCGCATCGTGCCGTACAGCGCCGAGATTATTGAGCAGGACATGGTGCTGATGCTCGAGCCGGGCATCTACTTCCCCGGCGAGACGAGCGTGCGCCTGGAGGACGCCGTCCTGGTCACAGCGACCGGCGCCCGCCGCCTCACCCACCACGACAAGAGCCTGTAAGATAGGAACCACGGAAAGCGACGAGATTGCGTCGTCGTTCTACCGTCCTCCTCGCAATGACCCGACGACGGTCACAACCAGCGGTAGGAACAGGCGCATGGTTTGGCCGCGCACAGGCTGAGCGCGGCCAGCCAGGGCGACGAGCGCCTGCGCCGTGGCGAACGCATCCAGTTCGGCGAAGCCGTCCTGAGGGTGGAACGCGCCCGACGCATCCTGCAAGGCGAGCAGCGCCTCGATGGGGTTGTGCGAGGGCAGCGGGCTGCCGTCCGGCGGTCCGGCGTGCTGAATCCAGGGCGACTGGCGCGGGTCCTCCCGCAGCGCGATAAGCGCCTGGAGCGCCGCCACCGTTGCCCGCGTCGACACCGCCGTCTCGCCGGCCATGCTTGCGAAGCCGCCGAACGGGAGCTGGCGCGCGGTGAGGTATGCCCGCGCCCGGTCGCGCACAGTATAGATACCATTGGTGGCGACGAGGGCCTGCACCGCGAGGGCCGTCGTCGGGGTATCGGATGCAACGCCCGGGCGGGGCGCCCACCCGCCGTCATCGCCCTGCAACGCGATGAGATGCTCCACGGCCTTGGGCGGGGGCGACAGATGCAAAGCGGCTAGGGCCAGCAGCGCCCACGCCTGGTCGAGCGTCGTTTGCCCGTACACGCCCTGGCTCGCGTCCAGGAACGCGGCCAGATGTTGCAGCAGGTCGTGTCCACCAAAGGCGCGCGGGTCACCGCCGTGGGCCTGGACGGCCAGGCTGAGCCGCGCCGCGTTGGCCGCGGTCGCCGGGAGCGGCTGGCTGGCAAGGTAGTCCAGTGGGGTCGCGCCGCTAGCCGCGTGCCAGGTATGAGCATCCTGCCCAGCTGCGGCCAGGGCGAACAGCGCCTCGACGGTCAGGTCGGTGTCGGAGGCATCGCCCCGCGCGCTGAAGCCGCCGTCGTCGCGCTGCTGCCGCCGCAGCCAGTCCAGCCCCGCGCTCAGCGCCGCGCCTCGGCCGCGGGGCACGAGCGGCCGCCCCATCCACGCGGTAACTGCATACGCCGTGGCGCGCACGTTGGGTGGCCCGCCTGGCGCGAGGGCGACAGCGCCATCGAGGCGCTGGGCGCGGGCGAGCCACTGGGGCGGCGCGCCGTAGGGGCGATACCAGCCGTCACCATAGGGGTCGAAGCCGAGGAGCAGGATGGCGGGGATGGCACGGGTTGTCGAGAGAGCATCCGGCGCGCAGGCGCACGTCGGCGAGCGGCTCACCCCGCCGTCGTTGGCCTCGGACCAGCTGATGAAGCTTACTGCTAAGCGCAAATTGAGGCTGGCCGGGTCCTGGCCCGCCGCCACGAGCGCCGCCACCGCCAGCGTTGTGGTTTCGACGTCGGACGGTGCGCCATCGGTGGGCGGCCAGCCGCCGTCGCTCTCCTGGGCTACCGCGAGGCGACTGACCACCGTGGGCGGCAGCGGCTCGTGGGCGGCGGCGAGGGCGAGCAAGGCCCACGCCTGGTCCAGCGGCGTGCCAAAGCGCCCCTCGTAGAGTCCGGCCGTCGGGTCGAAGTGGGCCTGGAGGCGTCGCACGAGGTTGGCTCCGGCGAAAGTGTGCGGGTCTTCGCCCGCCGCGACGAGGGCGACAATGGCCTGGGCGGCGCTGACGGTATCGCGGTCGGCGTAGGCGGCGAGACGCGGCGCGAGATAGGTGAGGATAGAGGGGCCGACGGCGCGCTGCCAGGTCGCGGCGGACCGGCCGCCGTCGGCGACGGCGCGCAGCACGGCCAGGGTCGTGGCGACATCGCCGTAGCCGCCGTCGGGGTTCTGGATGCTGGCGAGCCAGTCCAGCGCCCGCCGAGCGTTCCACTCGTCGTCCGTCGGCGCTTCAGCCTTGCTTTGCCACATCACGCCCGGCCGAGCCTGCCTCGGCAGGCTTCCCCAACCCAGGCGCAGAATGGAATTCTGCGCCGCCTGCGCCGCCTGCGCCGCACCGGCGGGCAACCCGACAAGGAGGAACACCGTCATTGCGAGCGCAGCGAAGCAATCCCACGTCCTTGCGAAAGACCATCTGACACCGGCATAGCGGCGCTCTTGCCCGCCGCGAGATTGCCGCGTCGTCCTATCGTCCTCCTCGCAATGACGGCTACCGCGATTCAATTTCATTCCGATGTAACGAGCTTGTATCCGACCCCCCAGACTGTCTCGACGCTGACGCGGCTGCCAGCAAGCTTGTCGCGGATGTGGGCGACGTGGACATCGACGGTGCGCGTGTCGCCGTAGTAGTCGTAGCCCCACACTGCGTTGAGAAGCTGCTCGCGGCTCAGCGCCAGGCCCGGGTGCTGCATCAGGTAGGCGAGCAGGTCGAACTCCTTGGCGCGCAGCGTAGCCGGCTTGCCGGCGACCGTCACTTCGTGCCGCGCCGTGTCCACGCGCACGTCGCCGACCTCGATCAGCGGCGTCGCCGGCCGCCCGCTGTCGGTGCGCCGCAGCACCGCCTTGACGCGGGCGACCATCTCGCGCGGGTTGAACGGCTTGACCATGTAGTCGTCGGCGCCCAGCTCCAGCCCAACGATCTTGTCCACGTCGTCGCCACGCGCCGTCAGCATGATGATGGGCACGCGGCTGAACTGGCGCACCTGCTTGCATACCTCCCAGCCGTCCAGGCCGGGAAGCATGATGTCGAGGAGCACCAGGTCCGGGCTGTGCTGGCGCACGGCGGCGACGGCAGCGCGGCCATCGGCGGCGGCGAGGACGTCGTAGCCTTCGTTCTTGAGATACAGGCGCGCCAGCTCGACGATGTTCGGCTCGTCATCGACGACCAGGATTTTCGCCATGCTCCGGCCCTCCCCCGCCAATTATAACGGCTGCGCGGGTCCTGTCCAAAGCAAGATACAAGCGGTTTGACAAGGATTTGACCGAACATTATAATAGCTCCACTAGATTTACGTTACAATAACTGATACGTTGGTTCCTCACGCTGCGTCGTTGACCTCTTTGAGATTGCCATGCCACTCGCGCCGCGTGGCTCGCACGACAATTGCTGTAGCGTTTTCTATGCGGGATAGGCTGCCCAAAGCTGCCGGGCAGGCCGGTGGAGGCGTTAGCCATCGAGAGAACAATTAGCCGGTTCGATGTTTTCTAGAGGAGAGGGGACGATGAGGGACCCGATGGACGAAGTGCCACCGTGGGCGGGGCCAGAGGACGAGAGTTACTGGGGGGCGCTGCTATCGCAGGGTGAGGTGGCCTACGAAGGGCCGCCGCGCGGCGTCAATGGCGACGGCGGCCGGATGCTGGAGGACGAGAGTCTCCTCAACATGCATCCGACGCGGGACCAGTGGGCCACGTTGAAAGCCTACTTCGATGAAGGCGCTATTCTCAAGGGGCGGGTGATCGGCTGCAATCGCGGCGGGCTGCTGGTGCGCGTCGGCGATACCGTCGGCTTCGTGCCCGCGTCGCAGCTGGCCGATCTGCCGCGCCGCATGGAAAGTGAGGAACTGCGCGAGGAGCTGGAACGGCGGCTGGGCGAGGAACTAGACCTCAAGCTCATCGAGCTGGACCGCTCCCGCAACCGCATCATCCTGTCCGAGCGCGCCGCCGCCTGGACGGGCGGCGGCGTGGATGCGCGACTGGCGCAGCTGCGCGAGGGCGACCTGGTCAGCGGGCGCGTGCGGAGCATCTGCTACTTCGGCGCGTTCGTGGACCTGGGCGGCATCGATGGCCTCATTCACATCAGCGAATTGTCGTGGCAGCGCGTCGCCCACCCCAACGAGGTCGTGTCCGTCAGCCAGGAGGTCAGCGTCCTGGTGATGAACGTCGATCGGGCGCAGCGCCGCGTTGCCCTCAGTCTCAAGCGGCTGCGCCCCGACCCGTGGGCCGACGTGGAGAAGCGCTACATCCCCGGCCAGATGATTACCGGCGTCGTCACCAACGTCGTCGACTTCGGCGCGTTCGTGCGGCTGGAGGAGGGCCTGGAGGGCTTGATCCACATCTCGGAGCTGGCCGAGGGCAACTTCCTGCACCCGCGCAACGTCGTGCAGGAGGGGCAGACGGTGACGATGCGCGTGCTGAACATCGACTCGCAGAACCGCCGCCTGGGCCTCAGTCTGCGCCAGGTGTGGACAACCGAGTCGCGTAACGGCTACGCACACTAGCCCTAGCGCCCTTCCATTATATAGACACTAGATATGCCTGTGAACGAACGCATGGGGGCGCACGACCGCGCTCCCATGCTCGTTTAGGAGGCCGACATGCCCCGCGCCTCGCGCCAGCCCGCCGGCGGGCGCCCGCCAGACGATACCCCCCCGACCCCGGCCCCTGCGCCTGAGCAGGAGACCGGCCTGGACCGGCTCGCCCAGCCGACGCTGCTCCTCGGCGCGCTGCTCGTCGTCGTCGGCCTCATCACCCTGGTCAGCCTGCTCGCCCTCAATCGCGGCAGCCTGACCGACGCCTGGGCAAGCATCGTGCGCCTGGGTGTGGGCTGGGCCGCGCTGCCCCTAAGCGTGCTGGTCACCGTCGCCGGCGGCTGGCTCCTGACGCGGCGCTGGCACGGCCGGGCCGTCGCGTGGGACCGCGTCCTGTGGGGCGAGCTTATCCTCTTCGGCCTGCTGGCCCTGCTGAGCGTGGTTGGCCGGGGCGACCCGCTCGACCGCGCCTTCAACGGCGGGGGCGGCGGCATGGTCGGCTACGCCCTCATTGCCACGCCCGCCGAGTTCATCGGGCGCTGGCCGTCGGCCCTGCTCTGGCTGCTGGTCGTCGTCGCCGCGACCCTCGCCCTCACGCGCCAGACGCCGCGCTCGCTGTGGCGCGCCGCCGCCGCGGCCTACGACTGGCTGCGCCCGCCGGTTCGGGAGGACGAGGCCGAGGCGGACGAAGAGGACGACGGCGTGCTGGAGATGCCGACAATCCGCCGCCAGGCCCCCGCCCACGCCACGACCGCTGTGCATGTGCCGCCCCCGCCGGACGACGATACCCTGGCCGTCCCGCCGTTCATGCTCGCCGCCAAGGCCGCCGCCGCGAAGGCGCAAGCTGCCGCCACAGCCCCCGCCGCTGCTGCCAGCGCCGAACCATCGAGCGAGCCGCAGAAGCGCTCGCGCAAGGGCAAGAAAGCCGAGGCTGACGCCGCTGGCCCTGCCGCTGCCGTGACCACTCAGATACCGATGCTGCCCGGCGTCGAGATGTTGGAAAAGGGCTCGAAGGTGCGCTACCGCGAGGACGAGGTGCGCGAGCGCAGCCGCGTCATCGAGGAGACGCTGGCCGCGTTCGGCGTCCCGGCCAAGGTAACCACGGTCAACCAGGGGCCGACGGTGACGCAGTACGGCGTCGAGCCGGGCTACATGGAGCGGAAGTCGTCCGATGGCACAGTCGAGCGGCGCAAGGTCAAGGTCAGCCGCATCCTCGCCCTGTCCAATGACCTGGCCCTGGCCCTCGCCGCGCCCGCCATCCGCATCGAAGCGCCGGTGCCGGGCAAGAGCGTCGTCGGCATCGAAGTCCCCAACGCCAACGCCACCCGCGTCGCCCTGCGCAACCTCATGGAGTCGCCGGCCTATCAGAAGATGGCGTCGCCGCTGCGCCTGGCCCTCGGCGAGGACGTGCGCGGGAATCCGGCCGTCGCCGACCTCCAGCGCATGCCACACCTGCTCATCGCCGGCGCGACCGGCTCCGGCAAGTCGGTGTGCCTCAACACCATCATCGCCTGCCTGCTGTTCAACAACACGCCAGACAGCTTGCAGCTCGTCCTGGTGGACCCAAAGCGCGTCGAGCTGGTCGGCTTCAACGGCGTGCCGCACCTGATCGCGCCGGTCGTCGTCGAGATGGACGAGGTCATCGGCGCGCTCAAGTGGCTGACCCGGGAGATGGAGCGCCGCTACCAGCTCTTCGCCGCGCTCGGCGTGCGCAACATCGCCGCCTACAACGACAAGGTGCGCGCGACGGTCGGCATCCCCCTGCCCTACATCGTCATCGTCATCGACGAACTGGCCGACCTGATGATGGTCGCGCCGGAGGACGCCGAGCGCCTCATCTGCCGCCTGGCCCAGCTCGCCCGCGCCACAGGCATCCACCTCATCCTGGCGACGCAGCGCCCCTCGACCGACGTGGTCACGGGCCTCATCAAAGCCAACTTCCCGGCCCGCATCGCCTTCGCCGTCTCCAGCCAGGTGGACTCCCGCGTCATCCTCGACAGCGTCGGCGCGGACAAGCTCCTCGGCCGCGGCGACATGCTCTACCTCGCCCCCGACGCGCCCGGCCCGCAGCGCCTCCAGGGCGCGTATGTCACCGACCGCGAGCTGGAGAAGCTCGTCAAGTACTGGCGCAAGCTCAACCCGCGCGCCAACCCCGACATCCAGGCCGCGCCGTGGGAGGGCGACATCGACGACGAGGCGGATAGCGCCGACGAGGGGCTGATCGAGGAGGCCATCGCCGTGGTGCGCCGGTCGCGCACGGCGTCGGCGTCGTTCCTGCAGCGCCGCCTGCGCATCGGCTACCCCCGCGCGGCGCGACTGATGGACGAGCTGGAGGAGCGCGGCGTCGTCGGGCCGGCCGAGGCGGGCCGCTCGCGCAAGGTGCTCATCGGGCCGGACGACGTGGACGTGGACATGGACGCCGAGATCGGCGCGCTGGACCAGGACGATACGTGGTGAACGTCGACGCCTACCTCGACCGCATCGCCTATACCGGCCCCTGCACCCCCGACGCGACGACGCTCGCCGCGCTCCACCGGGCGCACCTCCTGGCCGTCCCCTTCGAGAACCTGGACATTGCCCTGGGCCGCCCCATCACCCTGGACCTCCCGTCGCGCTACGAGAAGATTGTCACGCGGCGACGTGGCGGCTTCTGCTACGAGCTCAACGGCCTGTTCGCCTGGCTGCTGCGCGAGTTGGGCTACGACGTGGCGCTGCTCGCGGCCGGCGTCTACGGCGACGACGACCAGCCCGACCCAAACGATGACCACCTCACCCTGCTTGTGCGCTGCCCGGGTGATCCGACGCCCTGGCTGGCCGACGTCGGCTTCGGCGAGGGCTTCCGCGAGCCGCTGCGCCTCGATGTGGCCGACGAGCAGATACGGAACGGGCGGGCGTACCGGGTGGAGGGTGAGGGGCAGTGGCGCTATTGGGAGCAGGACCGGGAGGGGGCGTGGAAGCCGCGCTACTGGTTCACGCTGACGCCGCGCCAGTATGGCGACTTCGCCGAGATGTGCCGCTGGCAGCAGACATCGCCGAACTCGCACTTTACCCAACACCGGATTTGCTCCCTCGCCACGCCCCAGGGCCGCGTCACGCTGGCCGACATGCAGCTCATCGTGACGGAGCGCGGCGAGCGCCACGAGACGCCCGTCGCCGACGCCGCCGAGTACGACCGGCTGCTGCGCGAGCGCTTCGGGGTTGACCTGTCGGTGTAGGGGCATCCCCCTGTGGATGCCCTCCCCCCGGCGGGGCGGGCACGGGGGCGCGGCTAGGGGCAGGCGCGGGGGCGCGGGGGCACGGGCAGGCACTGGGGCACGGGCGCGGGGCGCGGGGCAGGCCAGCACGGGGGCTAGGGCAGGCGCGGGGGCCAGGGCGCGGGCAGGCACGGGGGCCTGCCCGTACGGGCATTCCCCTGTGGATGCCCTCCCCCCGGCGGGGCAGGCGCAGGGCGCGCGGGCAGCGCGGGGGCGCGGGCAGGCACGGGGGCCTGCCCCTACATCAACCGAGATAGAGAAGCATGTTGAACATCGACATTGACACGGCGCGCCGCTTTGTCCTGGGCAAGCAGGGCTTGTGGCCGGGGCGGCGCTGGCGCGGCATTGACGGGACGGAGCAGGCGATACGGGCGATGGAGTACCTCCAACTCGACCCGCTGCAAATCATCGCCCGCAGCCAGGACATCAAGCTGCACAGCCGCGTCCTCGACTACACGCCGGGCCAGTGGGAGGACGTCACCTACGCGCAGCGCAAGTTCTTCGACTGGGGCGGCTGGCTGGCCGTCCGCCCGATGGACGAGCTGCCTCACTGGCGCGTGGTCATGCGCCGGGAGCGCGAGGGCAACACGCGCCTCCACGCCACGGCCCGCGAGCACGCCGACGCCATCGCCGAGATGCGGGCCATTCTGCGCGAGCGCGGCGTCGTGAGCAACCGCGACTTTGCGATGGCGTCGCGCACACGGACACAGAGCTATCGCGGCCGCAAGGACAGCGCCGTGGCCCTGTACTACCTCTGGCTCACCGGCGAGGTCATGACGCACCACCGCGACCGCTTCGAGCGCGTGTACGCCCTCACCGAGACCGTCGCGCCCGCGCACCTCATCCGCGAGAGCGACGACGCCGAGACCGACCGCTTCCTCATCACGAAGGAAGTCGGGTTCGCCGGGCTATCGCGGCTGGCGCGGACGAGCGACTCGTATCGGCGTGGCGACCCGGAGAATGCAGCGAAACGGCTGCGCGAGGCGATGCTGGCCGACGGCGACCTCGTCGCGGTGCAGGTGGACGGCTGGAAGGGGGTGCATTACGCCCTCGGCCGCGACGCGGCGACGCTGCGCGAGTTGGCCGCCGGGCGCGTGCCCGAGGCGTGGGCCCCGCTGGGGCCGACCACGACGGACGAGGCCGTCTTCCTCGCCCCGCTCGACCCGGTCAGCGCGCGCGGCCGCGCCAAGGTCCTGTTCAACTTCGACTACGTGTGGGAGGTCTACAAGCCGGAGAGCCAGCGCAAGTTCGGCTACTACACCCTGCCGGTGCTGTGGGGCGAGCGGCTTGTCGCGCGCTTCGACAGCAAGCTCGACCGCGCCAGCAATACGTTCGTCATCCTCGGCCTGTGGCTGGAAGACGCGGCGCTGGGCACGGACGAGGCATTCGCGGAGGCGTTGACGCGGGGCTTCGCCCGATTCGTGACGTTCCTCGGCGCGGCCAGGTTGGACGCGGGCGCAATCCGCGAGCCCCTCCTGCGCCAGCGCATTGGTTCGTCAGATGCTGTCAGCGGATAAGGAACGCTCACCCCGTACCATTCGCGCCCATTTGTCGTTAATTTGAATACAATTCAAATTCGAGGGTATTCCGCTTATGAGCATTCCCCCGCGCGTGGCGCGGCTGGTCGAGCACTTCCACGACAACCGCGCCGAGCTGCGCTCCGGCCGCTACAATGAGACCCAGGTGCGCCGCGAGTTCATCGACCCGTTCTTCAAGGCGCTCGGCTGGGACGTGGACAACGAAACCGGTGTGTCCGAGGCGTACAAGGACGTCATCCACGAGGACGCCGTCAAGATCGGCGGCGTGACCAAAGCGCCCGACTATTCGTTCCGCGTCGGCGGCGAGCGCAGGTTCTTCGTCGAGGCCAAGAAGCCGGCGGTCAACCTCAAGGCCGACACCAGCCCGGCCTTCCAGTTGCGCCGCTACGCCTGGTCCGCCAACCTCCCCATCAGCATCCTGACCGACTTCGAGGAGTTCATCGTCTACGACTGCCGCGTCAAGCCCGACCAGGGCGACCGCGCCGACACCGCCCGCGTCCTCTACCTCACCTACGACGACTACCCCGACCAGTGGGACCGCATCGCCGGCCTGTTCGCCCGCGACGCCGTCGTTCACGGCGCGCTGGACCAGTACGTGGACACCTTCAAGACGCACAAGGGCGTGGCGACGGTGGACGCCGCGTTCCTGCGCGAGATCGAGGCGTGGCGCGACAGCCTGGCCCAGGACATCGCCCGCCGCAACCCGGGCCTGGGGCCGCGCGACCTCAACTTCGCGGTGCAGATGACCATCGACCGCATCATCTTCGTGCGCATGGCCGAGGATCGCGGCATCGAGCCGTATGGCGAGCTTCTGGCGCTGGGTAATGGGGCGAACGTCTACGAGCGCCTGACGCGGATGTTCAAGCAGGCCGACGACCGCTATAACTCCGGCCTGTTCCACTTCAAGCGCGAGAAGGGCCGCGAGTCGCCCGACGACCTGACCCTGGACCTCGCCATCGGCGACGCGCCGCTCAAGGCCATCTTCAAGTCGCTGTACTACCCCGACAGCCCGTACGAGTTCTCCGTCCTGCCCATCGAAATCCTCGGCCACGTCTACGAGCAGTTCCTCGGCAAGGTCATCACCCTGACGCCGGATCACGGCGCGGTGGTCGAGGAGAAGCCGGAGGTGCGCAAGGCGGGCGGCGTCTACTATACGCCGACGTACATCGTGGACTACATCGTGGAGCACACCGTCGGCAAGCTGCTGGAAGGGAAGACGCCGCGCCAGGTGGCCGGGGCGGGTAAGGCGGCCCCCTTGCGCATCGTGGACCCGGCGTGCGGCTCCGGCTCGTTCCTCATCGGCGCGTATGGCTACCTGCTCGACTGGTATCGCGCCCGTTACGAGGCCGAGGGGCCAGAGCGGCACAAGAAGGAGCTCTACCAGGGCGCGGACGGCGCGTGGCGGCTGACGACAGCCGAGCGCAAGCGCATCCTGCTGGACCACATCTACGGCGTGGACATCGACGCCCAGGCGGTGGAAGTGACCAAGCTGTCGTTGCTGCTCAAGGTGCTGGAGGGGGAGAACCGCCAGGCGCTCGCGCGGCAGCTCACCTTCCTCCACGAGCGCGCCCTACCCGACCTGGGGCGCAACATTCAATGCGGCAACTCTCTGATTGGCCCGGACTTTTATGATGGGCAGCTGGGACTGTTGGACGACGAGACGCGCTACCGCATCAACGTCTTCGACTGGCGCGCGGCGTTCCCCCACGTGTTCCAGGGTGACAATCCGGGCTTCGACGCCGTCATCGGCAACCCGCCGTACATTGGTTTCCACGGCTTCATGAGCGACAAGGACTACTTGAAGCAGTCGTATCTCTCGGCTCGTGGCAAGTTTGACTACTATCTACCATTCATTGAAAAAGGTATCCGCCTTCTTAAGTTCGGTGGCCTTCTTGGTTATATATGCCCAACCAACTTCATGAAGCGCGATCATGGAGAAGCTTTGCGCGCACATCTGCGCGAAGCTGTACAAATAATAGAGATTACGGATTTCGAGGACGTACAGGTATTCAAGGGTGCGCTCAACTACACAGGAGTATTCATCTTTCAGAGAGAGGCACCATCGACAAGCCATCGAATATATTACAAGCAACGTAGCCTTGATGCTCCTGCCGAATCCGTACTCCAGTTGTCACTCACTGATGATCCCTGGGTATTCCGGGTAGATGAGGCCGCCGAAATAGTAAACAAGATCAAGCGTGGCAAGGTATCTCTGCTCGGCAAGATGGCGCGCGGTATTTCCGAAGGCATTGTTACAGGCCAAAATGCCGTATTCCTTCTGGATCGTAGTGATGCTTTGCGTCTCAACCTAGAAGCACCGTTGCTTCACCCCTGCATTCGAGGCAGGCAGGTTCGGCGATATGCGCTGGACGAAATCTCGGAAGTTGTGATCTATCCGTACCAGCTAGTTGAAGGCAAAACCAAAGTACTGTCTGAAGAAGAGTTGGCTGAGTATTCCAACATCTATTCATACCTGAAATCTAGAAGACCTGAACTAGGGGGCCGGCCCTATTTCGAGCGCTCGACCAAACTCTGGTACGAGTTGTGGTGCCAGCGTGACCTTCACCTACTAGCGGCCCGCAAGATTGTTGTTGCGGAACTGGCAAGCTCTAACCGTTTTGTCTTGGCTACAGCTGACGAATTCTATGGCGACACTGTATGCGCAATTACGCTGCTGCCGTCTATAAAGGAGGATCTAGCTTACCTGCTAGGTTTACTCAATTCATCGCTTTTGGGCTTCTATTATCGGCGAACAACCGTTCCCAAAGCGAACGGCTTCTACATCTACAAGACAATGTTCCTGAAGAATCTCCCCATCCGCACCATCGACTTCGCGGACGCGGCGGACCGACGGCGGCACGACCGCATGGTGGCGATGGTCGAGGAGATGCTGCGCCTGCATAAACGCCTGGCCGAAGCGCGCACGCCCCACGAGAAGACGGCCCTCCAGCACCAGATTGACGCCCTCGACCGCCAGATCGACGCCCTGGTGTACGCGCTGTACGGCCTGACGGACGAGGAGATTCGCATCGTGGAGGGAGCGAGCGCCGGATAGCCGGCCGGGCAGCGATGGGGCTGAAGGAGAGGTCACGTGCCGGATAAGACACTCACGGTCGAGCAGATTCTCGCCATGCTGCGCGAGACGCCGGGGCGCATCGCCGCGCTGACCGCCGGCCTGACGCCGGCGCAACTGCGCGCCGCCCCCGCTCCGGGTGAGTGGTCCGCCAACGAGGTGCTGGCCCACCTGCGCGCGTGCGCCGATGTGTGGGGCGGCTGCATCGGGGTCATCCTCGCCCAGGACACGCCGACCCTCCGCGCCGTCGATCCCCGGACGTGGATGGCGCAGACCGACTATCCCGCCCAGGCGTTTGCGCCCTCGCTGGACGCCTTCACGACGCAGCGCGCCGCGCTCCTGGCGGTCCTGGAGCCGCTGACGCCGGACGGCTGGTCCCGCTCGGCGAATGTGACGGGGGCGGGGAAGCCCCTTGTGCGGACCGTGCAGTCCTACGCGGCGTGGCTGGCGCGCCACGAACGCCCCCACGTCAAGCAGATTCAACGCATCGTCACGAGGCTGGCTGTCAACGGATGAAAACGGATAAACGGATAGGTTGTCATAGTGCGAGTGACGCGCTTTGGCGGGTCTATCCGTTTATCCGTTCCTATCCGTTGACAGCCAACCGGCGGCGTGTTGGACCGCGAAGGACGCGAAAGGGGGGAAAGGCGCGAAAACAGACGCCCCCGTCATTGCGAGCGTAGCATTTGGGGGTGCGGGGGCGGTACTCCGCCCCTGCTGGCGAAGCAATCCCCTGGCGGGGGCGCAGACTCGAAGTCTGCGCCTGGCACGGGGAAAGCCTGCCGAGGCAGGCTGGGATGGGGATGACCCCGCTTAGCCAGCCTGCTTCGAGCAGGCTTCGCCGTATCAGACGCCGCAATTCATTCGGCGGCGTCGGCCGGCGACAGCGCCGCTATTCCTGCGCTAGCACATCTATCGCCATGTGCGAGGTTGCTTCGCGTTCGCTGTTCACAACATACAAGGTATGCTGTCATTGCGAGGAGGAACGACGAAGCAATCTCCCGGAGGGTGACAGTCACGCTATAGCCGCTCAGACTGTCTGTCGCAAGGGTGCGGGATTGCTTCGCTCACGCTCGCAATGACAGCTTGGCGGTGTTCTCGTGTCGGCGCATGCCGTCACAGTGCTTGGGGATCTCGCAACGACGGCTTGACGGCCGCAGCCCAGATGCCTCGTGCCTCGGCATGACAGCGGGCGCTTGTTTTGGGGAGCGAGACACGAAAAACGCGAAGGACGCGTTGGGCGAAACCCTTTCGCGTCCTTCGCGTCCATTTCGCGCCTATCGCGGTCCAAGACCTTCGCGAGCTACAATTCCTAACGACATCTGCGCGCCGCCATCCACGAACTCGCCGCTAGAGAGAGCGCCTATATAGTCGCCGAGGAAGTCCGCGAGCGTCTCCCCATCTCCCGCCTCCTCGACGGGTTCCGGTGACACGAAACGCTCGCGCAGATAAGTTAGCGCCCGCGTCTCGACTGTCGTCCCACGCCGCCGGGCCTCCTGGGTGAGCGCCGCTTCGATATCAGGCGTCAGCTTAATGTCCATCTTCAGGGCCTCCTATCCATCGTCATCCATTGTCAGCCGCAGCGCCAAGAGATGAACCACGGAACACACGGACGGTCATGAACCTCTTTAGTCCGTGTGTTCCGTGGTAGACCCTCTGGGGCGCTAGGCGGCGGAGGCGCTGGCGGGGGCCGGGGTCGGGGCCTCGCGCGGCTCTAGCCGGTCCATGTCCACCGTCTGGCCGCACTGGCTGCACTTCGCGCGGTTGCGGCCCTGCTGCGTCAGCAGCCCGCCGCAGTTGGGGCACGGCTGGGGCAGCGGCCGCTGCCACGACGCGAAATTGCACGCCGGGTAGTTCGAGCAGCCGTAGAACACGCGGCCGCGCTTGCTGCGCTTCTCGACCAGCTCGCCCCCACACTGCGGGCAGTGGACGCCGATCTTCTCCAGATACGGCTGCGTGTTGCGGCACTCCGGGAAGCCGCTGCACGCGATGAACTTCCCAAACCGCCCGAACTTCACCACCATCGGCCGGCCGCACTTCTCGCACACCTCACCCGTCTCCTCGGGCGCGAGATCGACCTTGTCGATGCGGGCCTCGGCGGCGGCGACGCGCTGGGCGAACGGCTCGTAGAACTCGCGCACGACGGGCGCCCACGTCTGCTCGCCGTCGGCGATCTCGTCCAGGCGGCGCTCCATCTCGGCGGTGAAGCCCACGTCGAAGACGTCGGGGAAGTTCTCCACCAGGAGGTCACAGACGATGAAGCCCAGCTCGGTCGGAATGAGGCGGCGGTCTTCGCGCTCGACGTAGCCGCGCTGCTGAATGGTCGTGATGATGGGGGCGTAGGTGCTGGGGCGGCCGATGCCGTGCTCCTCCAGCGCCTTGACCAGCGTCGCCTCGGTGTAGCGCGGGGGCGGCTCGGTGAAGTGCTGCTCTGGGATGAGGCGCAGCAAGTTCAGCACCTCGTCCACGCTGAGCGGCGGCAGGATCGTCCCCTCGCCCTCCTCCGGCGCGTCCTCTTTCTCGCGGCTCACCTCGTAGACGGCCAGGAAGCCCTCGAACTTGATGACCGAGCCGGTGGCGCGGAAGGTCGCCACGCGCTCCTCGACGCGGGGCTTGTGCGTCTTCTCGTCCGTCGTCGTGTAGCGGGCGGGCGCGGTCACGTCCACGGTTGTCACGTCCAGCAGCGCCGGGATCATCTGCGACGCCACGAAGCGCTTCCAGATCAGCTCGTACAGGCGGAACTGGTCGCGGGTCAGGTGCTCGCGCACCGTGGCCGGCTCGCGGAACACCGATGTCGGGCGGATGGCCTCGTGGGCCTCCTGCGCGCCCTTGGTGCGCGTCTTATAGTGCGGCGGCTCGGCCGGCAGGTAGCCCTCGCCGTAGCGGCGGGTGACGAACTGCCGCGCCTCCTCCTGCGCCTGGCGCGAGACGTTGACCGAGTCGGTACGCATGTAGGTGATGAGGCCGACCGTGCCGCCCGCGCCCACGTCGATGCCTTCGTAGAGCTGCTGAGCAACGGTCATCGTCTTCTTCGCGCCGAAGCCGAGGCGGCGCGACGCCTCCTGCTGCAAAGTGCTCGTCGTGAAGGGCGGCGACGGGTAGCGGCGGCGCTCCTTGCGCTCGACCTTGGCGACGGTGTACGTCGCGCCTTGCAGGGCGTCCACGATGGCGCGGGCGTCGGCCTCGTTCTTGAGGTCGGCCTTCTCCGAGCCGATGCGCACCAGGCGGGCGCGGAACGACGGCGGCTTGCCCTTGACGCCCTTGGGCATGATTTTCGCCAGCTCCGCCTCCAGCGACCAGTACTCCTCCGGGATGAACGCCTGGATCTCGCGCTCGCGCTCCACGATGAGGCGCAGGGCCACGGTCTGCACGCGGCCGGCCGAGAGGCGGCTGCGCACCTTGTCCCACAGGATGGGGCTAATCTTGTAGCCGACCAGCCGGTCCAGGATGCGCCGCGCCTGCTGGGCGTCGACGAGGTGCATGTTGATGGTGCGCGGGCGGCTGAACGCGTCCATGATGGCGGAGCGGGTGATCTCGTGGAACTCGACGCGCTGAATCTTCTGCGGGTCGATCTTGGCCGCCTCCATCAGGTGCCAGGCGATAGCCTCGCCCTCGCGGTCCGGGTCGGTCGCCAGGAAGACTTCGTCCGCCCCCTTCGCCATCGACGTCAGGTCCTTGACGATGTCGCGCTTGTCGTCCGGCACGCGGTACTTCGGCTCGAAGTCGTGCTCCACATCGACGCTGAGCTGCGACTTCAGCAGGTCGCGCACGTGGCCGACGGACGCGCGGACGCGATAGCCACCGCCCAGGAACTTGCCGATGGTGCGCGCCTTGGCGGGCGACTCGACGATGACGAGCTTGCCGCCGTGCATGGTCGCATCGCCGAAGGACGAGCCGCCGCGATACGCGCCGCGTCCCGCCCCGTTCGCCGACTTGCGCCCGCCGCCGGCCTTGGCGCTCGTCTTGGCCGCGCTCTTCGCCGCCGTCTTAGGGGTGGCCTTGGGGGCCGCCTTCCTGGCGGTTGTCTTCGTCGCGGCCGCCTTCGCCGCCTGACGCGCTGCCTGGGCCGCCTCGGCGCTCGGCTGGGGCAGCAGGGCGTGGGCCAGAGTCGCGCCGGGGCGGTAGAGCGTCGTCCCGCACTCGGGGCAGACGCCCTTTGTGCCGGCGCGCCCGGTCGCCGTAATCTCGGCGCGCGGCTCGGCCATGGTGCGCTTGGCGCGGCACTTGACGCAGTACGCCTCGACCGCCTCGCCTGGCCCGCTGACCGTCTCGCCGGCAGGCAAGTCCACGCCGTCGTCGGCCGCCTTGCGCGTGGCCTTCTTCGCCGACGTCTCGGTCTTTTCGGGCTTCGGCACGTCGGCGTGGGCCGGCATCTCACCCATGCGGTAGAGCGCCGTCCCGCACTCCGGGCACGTTCCGCGCGTCACCGGTCGTCCGGCGGCGTTGTACTCCGCCACGGGATTATTCATCGGCCGCTTGGTGCGGCATTTCATGCAGTACGCTTCAATAGTCATGCGAGACTTCCTTCACCCGATACACTCATACACCTCCGTCCCAAGACTCAGACGAACGGCGGCGGAGGGTCTTACGTGACCGCGCCAGGACGACCAGGAAAAGGGCGACCACGACGGCAATGGGAATCTCTATCGTGAGGACCTCGGAGAAGCCCCCGCTGGCGCGCGCCGTGTGCATGGCGACGAAGATGAGCGGCAGAGGGTAGAGCGCGACGGCCGGGAGGTCGAGGCGGCGCAGGAGGACATCCGCGCCGCCCAGCGCCAGGACGATGAGCAGCGGGAAGGCGACGACCAACGTGCGCGGCGCGAGGGCTGGGGCAAAGAACACCTGGGCATACACCAGGGCGATGGTCGGCAGGAAGCGCAGGAACAGGCGGGCGTTGCGCCGCCAGTCCAGGAACGGTAGCAGGCTGATGGCGACGCCGTATGTGCCGAGCGTCCAGTTGACGATGTTGCTGAGGCTGATGTTGCGCACCTGGGGCAGCCCAATCTCCCGGAACAGCCACCCGTAATCCCAATAGCTGGCGTAGTACCCGCCGGAGCCGTCCCATAGCCGCACCAGGCGCAGAGTCAGGGGCAGTGTCGCCAGGTAAGCCGGGTCGTTGTTCCACGGCGGGATCGCGCTCCGCAGCGTCAGCAGCACGGCGATGGACGGCAGGACGACGAGGACGGCGCGTAGCAGCAGTCGCCTGTCCACGAGCCGCCCCGTGTTGAGCGCGTAATACAGCGGGTAGGCGAAGACGATGCTCTCCTTGACGAGCGCGCCGAGGGCGAGGACGACGGCCAGGGCCAGCGCCTGCCGCCGCGCGGCCAGGTACACGGCCAGGCTGAGCATGAAGAAGCTCAGGGCGTCCACGAGCCAGAAGTCGTACACCAGGTACTTGGTCGTCCAGCCGAGGGAGAAGTACAGCAGCATTCCCAGGAACGCCAGGCTGCGGCTCGACCCGAACTGGCGGGCGATGAGATAGACCAGGACACCCGTGCCCCACAGGCTCGCCAGGGTGATCAGCAGGAAGTTCGTGCCCAGGTCGAACGGCAGCGAACGCGCCAGGAGCGGCCCGCCGACCCGCCAGGCATACGGGGCAATGTGGAAGTCCATGATGCCGACGCTCGCCATGCGGATGTACTTGTGGTGGTCCATCGGCAGGGCGAAGTCGGGGTTGGCCGGCGTCATGCGGTCGGTGCGCAGGAACAGCAGGCAGACCAGCGCCAGCGCCGCGCCGGCGACGAGCAGCGCCTCGCGCCAGGCGGGCCGGGCGCAACTGGCGCTACGCTTTCGCCAACCGTGGGATTGCTTCGTCGTTCCTCCTCGCAATGATGGGCGGCGCTTACGCCGAGACCGGCGGTCGGCGGTTTGCCCACGGGCGCGCCTGTTCGAGCTGCGAAGCGAGCCGCAGGAGCGTCGCCTCGTCGCCGAAGCGCCCGTAGAACTGCACGCCGACCGGCAGGTTCTGCTCGTTCCACATCAGCGGCAGGCTGATGGCGGGCAAGCCGCTCACGTTCGCCAGGGGCGTGAACGGAACGTAGGCGGCGGCGCGGAACAGGCCGAACAGCGGGTTGTCGGGCGGCGAGTTGAACGTGCCCAGGGGCGGCGGCGGCTCGACCAGCGTCGGCGTCAGCCAGACGTCGTAGCCCGCCAGGAAGTGGCCCATCTGGCGCGAGATTTGCTGGAGTCCGGTCCAGGCGAGCAGGTAGGTCGGGGCGTTCGTGCCGCGGCCCATCTCGTACAGGCCCCACGTCAGCGGCTCGAACTGGTCGCGCGTCGGCTTCTTGCCGGTAACGAACGCCAGGGCGTCGATGTTCCAGCCGATGCCGGACGCCCACACGCCGATGAACGCCTGGGTGAACATGTTGCCGTCAATCGACGGGCTGGCCTCCTCGACCACGTGGCCCAGGTCGGCCAGGAGCTTCGCCGTCTCCTCGACGGCCTTGATGTTGTCAGCGTGGACTGGCACCCCGTTGGGCGCCCGCGTAGCGAAGGCGACGCGCAGTTGCCCTGGGTCCGCCCCGACTTCCTGGCTAAACGGCCGGCCGGGCGGTGGCGCCCAGTACGGGTCGCCGACCGAGGGGCCGGCCGTCGCGTCCAGCAGGGCGGCGCAGTCGCGGACGGTGCGCGTGACGGCGTGCTCGCACACCAGCCCGCCCATGATGTCGCCCACCTCCGGGCCGACCGGCGTGCGGGCGCGGGTGGGCTTGAGGCCGACGAGGCCGCAGCACGCCGCCGGGATGCGGATGGAGCCGCCGCCGTCGTTGGCGTGGGCCATCGGGACGAGGCCCGCCGCGACGGCTGCCGCCGACCCGCCGCTGGAGCCGCCGGTCGAGCGCCCTGTGTCCCACGGGTTGCGGCTGGGGCCGAACAGGGCCGGCTCCGTGGTCGGCAGGATACCCAGCTCCGGTGCGTTGGTCTTGCCGACGATGACCAGGCCCGCCGCCTTCTGCCGCTCGACCAGCGTTCCGTCGTCGCGGGGCACGAAGTCGCTCAGCCAGGCCGAGCCGGACGCCTGGCGCACGCCGCCGAGGGCCGCGCCGAGGTCCTTCAATAAGAATGGCACGCCCTTGAATGGGCCGTCGGGCAGCGGGCCGGACGCGGCGGCGCGTGCCCCGTCGTACAGCGGCGTGATGACGGCGTTGATGTGGGGGTTGATGCGCTCGATGCGCTCGATGGCCGCGTCGACCAGCTCCAGGGGCGTACACTCCCCCTGGCGCACCAGCGCGGCCTGGGCCGTGGCATCCATGAAAGCCAATTCGTCCGAAAACGCCATGCTCGCAGCTCCTTTAATGGGTAGGATACGGACGGATATTATAGCAGCAAAATGCATTTGCGTGGCCGCCCGTGTTGGTGATAATATGAAAGCTCGTGGAGGAGAAGGGCATGACAAACTACGGCTTTGTGATCGACGGGCGAACGTGCATTGGCTGCCATGCGTGCAGCGTCGCGTGCAAGATGGAGAACGAGGTCCCCCTGGGCGTCTACCGCACCTGGGTGAAGGTCGTCGAGACGGGGACGTTCCCCCACGCGCGCCGCCACTTCCAGGTGACACGCTGCAACCACTGCGCCAACCCGCCCTGCGTCCGCATCTGCCCCGTCACGGCGATGTACCAGCGCGCCGACGGCATCGTCGAGTTCGACCCGGCGGTGTGCATCGGCTGCAAGGCGTGCCTCCAGGCGTGCCCCTACGACGCCATCTACATCGACCCGGACACCCACAGCGCCGCCAAGTGCCACTACTGTGCCCACCGCACCGACATCGGCCTGGAGCCAGCGTGCGTCATCGTCTGCCCGACGCGCTCCATCATCGCTGGCGACCTGGACGACCCGGAGAGCCAGATCAGCCGCATGGTGGCGCGGGAGGCGGTGAGCGTGCGCAAGCCGGAGCAGGGCACATCGCCCAAGGTGTTCTACGTGGACGGCGCCGACGCAACCCTGACGCCGACCGTCCCGCACACCCGCGACACGTTCATGTGGGCGGACATTGTGACGGACCAGGCGAAGTCCCTCGATGCGTCCCTCACCCCCGGCGCGTCCCTCACCCCCAACCCCTCTCCCAAAATGGGAGAGGGGGGCCAGAGCCATTCGCCATCCGCCATCCGCTATTCGCCATCCGCCATCCGCCATTCGCCATCCGCCACCAGCCATCCGCCATCCGCCACCAGCCATCCGCCATCCGCCACCAGCCATCCGCCATTGGCCCCCAACGGGACGCCGATTCGCGTGCCGCAGCCGCAAGGCGTTGGCGTCGGCGGGAGCGCGCTGATGGTCGGCGGGCGCGTCGCCGAGGGGATGGTGCAGACGGCGTACAACGCCCAGCACAAGATCCCCTGGCACTGGCCCGTCCCGGCCTACTTAGTCACGAAAGGCATCGCCAGCGGGATGTTCATTCTCCTGGCGCTGGCGCTGGGCTTCGGCATCATCCAGCCGACGCTGGTATTCCCAATGCCGGTGCTCGTCGTGTCGCTCCTGTTCCTGGCCGCGACGGCCGCCCTGCTCGTCTTCGACCTGGAGAAGCCAGGCATGTTCGTGACCATCCTGACGCGGCCCCAGTGGCGGAGCTGGCTGGCGCGCGGCGCGTTCGTCCTGCTCGGCTTCGGCGTCATCGCGGCGCTGTGGCTCGTCGTCGCGATGGCCGCGAACGTGGGCTGGCTGCGCCAGGACATCGCCGGCCTCATCCAGCTTGTCCTGGGTTGGGCGGGCGTGCCGCTGGCCGTCCTCGCTTGCGTGTACACGGCGTTCCTGTTCGCCCAGGCCGAGGGACGCGACCTCTGGCAGAGCAGCGTGCTGCCCGCGCACTTCCTGGTGCAAGCGGTTATGGCGGGCGCGGCAGCGCTGCTCGCCCTGGCGCTCGTCGTCGTCATGCCGGCCGGGATGCTGCCGTTCCTGGTCAACGTCCTGGTCGGGACGCTGCTGCTCGACCTGCTCCTGACGCTCATGGGTGAGCACGGCATCCCCCACGCCAGCGAGACGGCGGTGCGCGCGGCCCACGCCATCCGCGCCGGGCGCTACAGCGGGTGGTTCTGGGGCGGGAACATCGGCGTCGGCCACATCGCCGCCATGCTGCTCCTCGCCGGCGCGCTGTTAATCCCGCGCTTCGGCATCCCCCTGGCGGCGCTAGCCGGGCTGGCCGTCATCGCCGGGCTATACGCCGCCGAATACGCCTTCGTCATGGCCCCGCAGGAGATCCCGAACAGTTAGACCTGGGACTGAAGAAGGCAACCGACGATAGGAGGTCTCATGATCGCGCTCAATAAGCTTGAGCTTCAATACATTACGAATGAGGCGGGCGAGAAGACAGCTGTCATCCTCTCGATGGCGCAGTTCCAGGAGCTACTGGAAGACATCGAGGACTTGGCCGCTGTCGCGGAACGGCGTGATGAGCCGACAATCTCGCACGAAGACGTCGTCGCCGGGCTCAAGCGAGATGGCCTCCTATAGAATCGAGTGGCGGCGCTCGGCGGAAAAAGAGCTACGGCAGCTTCCCAAAGAGGTGATCCCACGAATCCTGGAAGCGGTCGAGGCGCTTCGGGACAACCCCTATCCTACAGGGGTTCGCAAACTTGTCGGTTCCGAGCATACCTATTGGATACGTGAGGGCGTGTATCGAATCGTCTATGACGTGCACGAAGCAGTTCTTGTCATCGAGATTATTCGTGTAAAGCACCGCAAGGACGTGTACGAGTAACGTGGTAGTGACAGGGAAGGCAATTTGGCCGCCCTCGAAGAGGAGCCATGACAAGCAAGGTCGGCGCAACGATTATCACCAGCGATGAGTTGGCGGAGATTGTGGATCGGCTGGTCGCAGCGTATCACCCTGCGTACATCTACCTATTCGGCTCGCGGGCGCGGGGGCAGGCTGGCCCGGACAGTGACTATGACGTGATGGTGGTGGTCCCCGATGATGCGTCGGCGGAGCAACGACGAAGTCGATTGGCCTACCAGGCTTTGAGGGGAACGGCTATTGCTGCCGATGTGCTTGTCTGGCCGAGACAGGCGTTTGAGGAGCGTCTCCACCTGAAGGCATCCCTGCCCGCGACCATCGTGCGTGAAGGCAAGTTACTCTATGCCGCTTGACCCTGTTCTGATTACCGACACACGCGCCTGGCTACAACGGGCTGCCAACGATTTGCGCGCCGCTGACCTTGACCTGGCCGCTACGCCGCCGCTGATCGAGGATGCTTTGTTCCACTGTCAGCAGGCGACTGAGAAGGCGCTCAAGGCGTTCCTCACCTATCACGACATTGCGTTTCGGAAGACACACAATCTGGAGGAGATAGGTGCGGCATGCCTGGAGGTGGATCAGACGCTTGGTTCCCTGATTGCGGAGGTTACGCCACTGTCTGAGTATGCCTGGCTCTATCGCTATCCGGGGTCATCGGAAGCACTCACTTTAGACGAGGCCAACGAAGCCCATAGTGTAGCGCAGAGAGCCTATGAAGCTGTACTTGAACGTCTCCCACCGGCCACTTACCCATGAACACATACGTGGGAGGTTGTAGAGAAGAGGGGCCATGGCAAGCAATGTAGGGGCAAAGCTTATCACAGGCGACGCGCTGCCGGGGTTCAGCGTGGCGGTAGCGTCGCTGTTTGGCGTAGGCTTTGGGTATGAGCGAGGAACAATTGGACCACGAAAGGCCTGGAAAGGGCGCGAAAGGCGCGAAAAGGAGTCGCCTGGGTATGCCTTTCGCGTTTTTCGCGGCCTTTCGTGACCTTCGTGATCCAACAGCCCACCTAATGCGTAAGTTTGTGATTGTGAGTAGAGCACGAGAGGAGAGACGGATGCTGGCGCAGCTTTTGCAGGCGTTGGGTGGCGGGAAGAAGGGCGAAGACGGGATCGAAACGCAGAGGCGCAAAGGCGCAGAGGAAGAAAAGGCTTCTGAGTCTTCCCCTCTGCGTCTCAGCGCCTCTGCGGCGCCTTCCTCTTCGAAAGGCGCGGAGGGTGACGTCCAGCCTGTTCGTGGGAACGGTGGTGAGGGCCTCGCCAGCTTTCCACCCAGCGACAGGTGGAACGACTGGACGGAGTACGACCCCAAGGCGTGGCCGCGCCGCGTCGCCCGCCGCTACACCCTCGTCCCGACGGTATGCTTCAACTGCGAGAGCGGCTGCGGCCTGATGGGCTACGTCGACAAGGACACGCTGCGCATCCAGAAGTTCGAAGGCAACCCGGCCCACCCCGGCAGCCGCGGCCGCAACTGCGCCAAAGGCCCGGCCACGCTCAACCAGGTCTACGACCCGGACCGCATCCTCTACCCGCTCAAGCGTGTGGGCAAGCGCGGCGAGGGCAAGTGGAAGCGCGTGACGTGGGACGAGGCGCTGGACGACATCGCCGGGCGCATCCGCAAGGCGTTCGGCGAAGGCCGCCACAACGAGGTGATGTACCACGTCGGGCGGCCCGGCCACGACGGCTTCATGGAGTGGGTGCTGCCGGCGTGGGGCATCGACGGCCACAACTCCCACACCAACGTCTGCTCGGCCGGGGCGCGCTGCGGGCAGTCGCTGTGGATGGGCCTCGACCGCCCCTCGCCCGACCACGCCAATGCCAACGTCATCTTCCTCATCAGCAGCCACCTGGAGACCGGCCACTACTTCAACCCCCACGCCCAGCGCATCATGGAAGGCAAGATGGCCGGGGCGAAGCTCGTCGTCCTGGACACGCGCCTGTCGAACACCGCGTCCCACGCCGACGAGTGGCTGTCGCCCTGGCCGGGCAGCGAGGCGGCGATCCTCCTCGCCATCGCCCGCCACCTCATCGACACCGGCCGCTACGACCGGGAGTTCGTCCGCCGCTGGACGAACTGGGAGGCGTACCTCGCCGCTGAGCACCCAGACCTCCCGCGCACGTTTGAGACGTTCGAGGCGATGCTCAAGGCGCTGTACGCTGGGTACACGTTCGAATTCGCCGCCGAGGAGAGCGGCGTGGACGCGGACCAAATTCGCCGCGTCGCCGATATCGTGGCCGGGTGCGACGGCAAGCTCGCCGCGCACACCTGGCGCAGCGCCACGTCGGCCAACCTGGGCGGGTGGATGGTGGCACGCTGCCTGTGGTTCCTCAACGTCCTGACCGGCTCGGTCGGCGTCGAGGGCGGGACATCGGCCAACGTGTGGGACAAGTGGGTGCCGCGCTATCCCAACATGGCTGGGCACGTCAAGCGCTGGAACGAGCTGTCGTGGCCGCAGGAGTACCCGCTCGCCCACTATGAGATGAGCTTCCTCTTGCCCCACCTCATGAAAGAGGGGCGCGGCAAGCTCGACGTGTATTTCACCCGCGTCTACAACCCGGTCTGGACGAACCCCGACGGCATGGCGTGGCTGGAGACGCTGAGCGACGAGTCGCTGTTCGGCCTGCACATCCACCTCTCGCCCATCTGGAGCGAGACGGCAATCTTCGCCGACTACATCCTGCCGATGGGCCTGGGCGCCGAGCGCCACGACATCATGAGCCAGGAGACGCAGGCCGGGGCGTGGATCGCATTTCGCCAGCCGGTGCTGCGCGAGGCGATGCGGCGGCTGGGCAAGCCCGTCGCGGACACGCGCGAGGCCAACCCCGGCGAGGTGTGGGAGGAGGACGAATTCTGGATCGAGCTGTCGTGGCGCATCGACCCCGACGGCGCGCTAGGCATCCGCAAGACGTTCGAGAGTTCCTACCGGCCGGGGCAGAAGATTACCGTGGATGAGCTGTATGGCTGGCTGTTCGAGAACCACGTGCCGGGGCTGCCGGAGACGGCGGCGAAGGAAGGGCTGACGCCGCTGGACTACATGCGCAAGTACGGCGCGTTCGAGGTCCGCAAGGGCGCGAACCCGGCCTACGACCGCCCGTTGAGCGAGACCGAGCTGGCCGGTAGCCAGGTGGACGGGGCGACCGACGTCATCTACACGACGGAGGCCGCCGCGCCGCCGTCCAACATCACGCCGATGCCCTTCTTCCAGCCCGACCCGACGCTCGGCCGGCCCATCGGGATTCGGCTAGAGAATGGGGCGCAGGTCGTCGGCTTCCCGACGCCGTCGCGCCGCCTGGAGTTCTACTCGACGACGATGCGCGATTGGGGCTGGCCGGAGTATGCCCTACCGACATACATCAAGAGCCACGTCCACCCGAGCAAAATCAACCCCGCCTGGGGCGAGGCGGTACTCCTGTCCACGTTCCGTCTGCCGACACTCATCCACACGCGCAGCGGCAACGCCAAGTGGCTCTACGAGATTAGCCACAAGAACCCGCTGTGGCTGCACCCGGAGGATGCGGCGCGCCTGGGCGTGGACACCGGCGACCTGGTGCGCGTCGAGACGGAGATCGGCTATTTCGTGGACCGCGTTTGGGTGACGGAGGGCATCCGACCCGGCGTCGTGGCGTGCTCGCACCACCTGGGCCGCTGGCGGCTGGACGAGGGGCAGGGCGGCAGCCGATTCGCCACGGCGCTGGTCCATCTCGAACACCGGGGCGGCGGGCAGTGGCAGATGCGCCAGGTTCACGGCGTCCAACCCTATGCCAGCGATGACCCGGACACGGCACGGGTGTGGTGGCAGGACGCCGGCGTCCACCAGAACATGACATTCTCCGTCCACCCCGACCCCATTAGCGGGCAGCAGTGCTGGCACCAGAAGGTGCGGCTGGCGAAGGCCGAGCCGGGCGACCGCTACGGCGATATCCACGTGGACACGGCGCGCTCGCAGGCCGTCTTCCGCGAGTGGCTGGCGATGGCGCGGCCAGCGGCCCAGGTGTCGCCGAACGGGCTGCGCCGCCCGCACTGGCTGCTGCGCCCCTTCCGCCCGGCCCTGGAGGCGTACCGCCTGCCGACGACAAAGCCGTAGCAACCCTGTAGTAACGACTTGAGTCGTTCCCCACGCCAAAGAACGACCGAGGTCGTCACTACGTGCTGACAGGAGATCACCCTTGTGGACACACTCACCGTTCGAGAAGGTATTGTCGCCATCCTGCTCGACAGATACCCCGACACCCAGGCGATCTACCTGTTCGGCTCGTATGGCACGGAGAACGAGTGGCCGGACAGTGACGTCGATATCGCGCTGCTTCTCCCGCCCGTCGAGGCGAAGCGGGTCGGCCCTCTGGTGATGAGTGACGCGCACCTCGCCCTGGAGCGTTTCCTGAACCGGGATGTGGACCTGGTCAACCTGCGCCTGGTGTCAACGGTGTTTCAGAAAGAGATTGTGATGGCCGACCGGCGCATCTTCTGCGCTGATACTCGAATTGCCGACGACTTCGAGCTGCTCGTCCTGGCGCTGTACCAGAAACTCAACGACGAGCGCGCCGAGATTCTGGCCGAGGGTCTGCGCCGCGGCTCGTTCTACGATATATGAACGACACCCTTGTTACGCCCCTTTCAAGTGTTTGTCGAAGAAGGCGATGATACGGCGGCGGGCGTCTTGGGCCGACGGCTCGTGGTAGCCGCCCCCCATGAACCTCGTCATGACCAGCATGATGCCTGGAACATCGCCGGGCCGGTGGTCGTCGAGGAACGAGTGCCCGGCGTCCGGGTACTCCTTGACGTCGTGGTCGACGCCCGCGGCGGTAAGGGCGCGTTCCAGGCGCTCGGCGGCCCCGCGCAGCGCGCGATCCTTCCCGCCGTAGCTGGCGACAATGGGGCACGCCTCGGCGAAGAACGTCTCCATGTCCTTCGGGAGCATGCCGTAGTTGGCGCTCGACGCCGCGAAGCCGTGGCCCGGCGCGAGCAGCAGGGCGAACCCGCCGCCCATGCAGAAGCCGATGACGCCGATCTTGCCGCTGCCGCCGCGTTGGTCGGCCAGCCACGCCCGCACCGCCTCGATCTGGTCGAACATGGCCCCCTGCCACGTCACGTAGCTGCGAATCATGTCGCGCAGGCAGCCGACGATGGTGCCGCCGCCGAACAGGTCCGGCGCAGCGGCCAGGTAGCCCTCGCCCGCCAGCCAATCCGCCTGGCGGCGCAGGTCCGGCGTCATTCCCGCCGCGTCGTGAATCACCACCACCCCGGGCCACGGCCCGTCGCTCGTCGGAACCGCCACATATGTCGTCAACGCGCCCTGGAGCGACGGGATGATGACCTCAGCCATGCAACCTCCGCAGTGTGCTTGTTGTTAGCCTGATCTCACGCGCCACACTTTACCGCCGATTGGCGGCCGTGTCAATTGCCGGGTGCTACTCTCATGGGCATGGAATGAATATTGCTCCTTTAACGGCGCATATGACAATGAGCCAACACGAGAGGGCACGGCACGACATGGGCATGGAAGGAGCAAGACCCGGGGCGGAGAGCGGAGGCAGCGGGGACGGGGCGGCGCACCGGGATATTGTTGTCATCGGCGCATCGGCAGGCGGCGTCGAGGCCCTGGTCTCTCTCGTCCAGCGGCTGCCGGCCGACTTACCGGCGGCGGTCTTCATCGTCCTGCACACCTCGCCCCACAGCAGCAGCAAGCTCCCGCAACTCCTGGCTCGCCGCACGTCGCTGCGCGTCGCTCACGCCCAACAGGGCGACCCCATCGAGCGCGGGCGCATCTACGTCGCGCCGCCGGACTATCACATGGAGCTGCGCGACAGCCGGGTGGAGCTGAGCCACGGGCCGCGTGAGAACCATACCCGGCCCGCGATTGACCCGCTGTTCCGCACGGCGGCCGCGGCGTACGGGGAGCGCGTCGTGGGCGTCATCCTCTCTGGCGTGCTTGGCGACGGGGTCATGGGCCTGGAGACCATCAAGGAGCATGGCGGGATGGTGGTTGTCCAGGACCCGGATGAGGCGCTGCTGAGCGACATGCCCCGGCGGGCCATCGCGGCTGTCGCGGTCGACTACGTCTTGAAGGTGTCAGAGATCCCCGGTCTATTATCAAGGCTCGTTCGCGAGCCACTTCCAGAACAAGGAGGACAGATGGCGGACGCAGATCGCCCTGAAGGTGAGCGGCCGTCCCTCATCCAACATGACCTGGAGGCCCAGGCGCGTGATGAGCGGCGGAACGCGGTGACAACGTATGTGTGCCCGGAGTGTGGCGGCACCATGTGGCAAATCGACCAGGGCGGTCTGCTCCAGTTCCGCTGCCACACCGGCCACATCTACTCCCCGGAAGTGCTCATCTTCCAGAAGTCGGAGCAGGTCGAGGCGACGCTGTGGTCCTGCATCCGCCTCCTCACGGAGAAGGCGGTGTTGACGCGCCAGCTCGCCAACCGAATGCGGGAAAAGGGCGACGCGGCGCGAGGCGGCGAGGTCGACGCCCTTGCCGAGACCGACGAGAAGTACATCCGCCTGATCCAAGACAACATCCTCATGCGCGACCCGTCGCCCATCGCCCAGGGCAACCTGCTCCTCGAAAAGATGCTGGAAGACGCGAAGCAGCAAGCACAGCCGTCCCGGCCCACCGACGAGCGGTAGCGGCGGCGCAGACTTCGAGTCTGCGCCTGATGAGGGAAAGCCTGCCGAGGCAGGCTGCGTGTGAGCACAATCTGCCCAGGCCAGCCTGCTTCGAGCAGGCTTCCACCAATTCAGACGCCGATTTGAATCGGCGTCTGCGGGCGACGACACGGCACCCGTAAACTCTCATAGCAGGTTATTTTCAAGGAATCGGGGTGACAACTGTTTTCATTCGCGATGGTGAAACACAGCTTCATATATAACTCCGCGGCAAATCTCAGCGGTCGGGGACCAGGGCCATGAAGGCGAGCGGCTCCAGCGTCAGCGCGCCGGACGGCAGCGTCTTGCCGGAGACGAGGTCGGTGAAGGCATAGCTCAGCCCGTACAGGCGCAGCAGGTGCGCGGGCAGCGTCTGCGGGCGCTCGCTGAAGTTGGCGAACACCAGGACGCGCTCGTGGCCGCTCGCCGGTGTGCCGTGCTCCCGCAGGTAGCCGAGGACGTGGTCGTTGCCCGTCTCGATGACCTGCGCCTCACCGCCAGCGAACGCGGCATGGGCCTTGCGCACGTCGATCAGGTGGCGCAGCCGCTCGTAGACGCGCCCCTCCGGGGTGGCCGGGTCGCTGCGGCGGGCGACGCGCTCCCAATCCGTCGCCGGGCGGTGTACCCAGCGGCTGTCGCGCGCCTTCGTGTCGTCGACCTGGAAGCTGTAGTCGTTGAGCGTCCCGACCTCGTCGCCCAGGTAGAGCAGCGGGATGCCGCCGACGGTCATGATGACGCCGTGGATGAGGGCGATGCGGCGGATGGCCAGCTCGACCTGCTCCGGCCCCTCCTCGGTCAGTGCCTTCTCTAGCCCTGCCAGAGACGCGCACGTCCCGGAGATGCGGCAGTCGCCGGTCTTGGGGTTCTCCTGGAACGGCAGACCGCGCGCGAAGCTCCCCTCGAAGCGACCGATGTAAAAGTCGTTCAGGAAGCGGCGGTGGTTGTAGCCGTGGATGCCCAGCCGCGCGGCGTCCTCGTCGGAGAACGTCCAGCCGATGTCGTCGTGGACGCGGACGTAGTTCACCCAGGCGCAGCCCCTGGGCAGGCGGTGCCGCTCGCGCAGCGCCTGGCGCAGCAGTAGCACCTCGCGCGTCGCCAGGGAGTTCCACAGCAGCGCCATGAGCAGCGGGTTGTAGGAGAGCTGGCACTCGTCGGGGCGCACGTAGCGCACCACGTCGTCCGGGTGGACAATCGCCTCGGACTTAAACAGCAGGGCGGGCGCAGCGATGCGCGCCACGGCGTTGAACGCCTGGATGAGCAGGTGCGCTTCGGGCAAGTTCTCCGAGCTTGTGCCCATCTGCTTCCAGATGAAGGCGACGGCGTCCAAACGCAGCACCTCCACGCCCTGGTTCGCCAGGAACAGCATCTCCTCAGCCATGCTGTTGAAGACGGCCGGGTTGGCGTAGTTCAGGTCCCACTGATAGCTATGGAACGTCGTCCACACCCACTTGCCCATGTCCGACTCGTAGGTGAACGCGCCCGGGTGCTCGTCCGGAAAGATCTCGCGCATCGTCTGCTCGTAGCGGTCGGGCATCGTGCGGTCGGGGAAAATGCGGTAGAACTCCTCGTACTCCGCGTCGCCCGCCCGCGCCTTCATAGCCCAGTCGTGGTCGAGGGCGGTGTGGTTGAACACCAGGTCCACCGTCAGGCTGATGCCCTCCTGACGCAGCGCCCGCGCCAGGTCGGCGAGCTGCGCCATTGTGCCGAGCGGCGGGTGTACCTCGCGGTAGCTGCTCACAGCGTAGCCGCCGTCGCTCTCGCCCGGCGGCACCTTGAAGAACGGCATCAGGTGCAGATACGTCAGCCCCAACTCTTTGAAATAGGGAATCTTCTCGCGCACGCCCGCTAGGTCGCCGGCGAACAGGTCCACGTACAGCACCGCGCCCAGCATCTTGTTGGACTGGAACCACTCGGGGTCCGCCTCGCGCTCGCCGTCGAGCGCCTTCAGGTCGGCGGCGCGGGCGATCCAGCAGCGCGCCATCACGGAGAGGAGGCGCTCCAGGTGGTAGAAGAAGTCGTACTGCGTCCCGTAGAGGTGCAGCAGCAGGCGGAACAGGCGCGGGAACGTCTCGCCGAGGCGGCGCAGGAACGTCGCCCAGTCGTCAGGGTTCGCGCGCGCCTCGTCGGCGAACTCGTCGGCCAGCCGGGGCAGCAGCCGCGCCAGCGTGCGGTCGGCGTGGCGCTGGGATGTTACAGTGTCAAGCATAGTTGTGCTCCTCCGTCTCGTCCCTCTCCCCCCTGCCCCCTCTCCCAAAATGGGAGAGGGGTAGAAGGCGAGACTCACGCTTTGAATGTTGATCGAGTCACACTGCACTTCCCCCCGCTTCCCTCTCTTCGTCGCTCTCCCGCTCTTCCTCTTCCTCCCCTCTCCCGTTCTGGGAGAGGGGCCGGTTTTGGCCGTTTCCGCGCTGCTCAACTTGTGACAAGCACAACACGACGGAAACGGCCAAAAGGGGGCGAGGGACTAGCCCCGCAAGAAGTCTTCTACCGCTTCCACCGTCGGTAAGGCCGGGATGCCGCCGCGCTCCGTCGTTGTGATGGCGCCGACGGCATTGGCGTAGCGGCAGATCTCGGCCAGCGTCGCCGGGTTATCGGTGGCGTCGGCGTGCTCCAGCAGGCCCTTGAGCGCCGCCGCCATGAACCCGTCGCCTGCGCCGGTCGTGTCCACTGAGGCGACGCGGAAGCCGGCCACGCTGCCGGTGGCCTTCGGCGTGATGTACGTGCTGCCCTCGCGCCCGTGGGTCACGAGCAGCACCTTAAGCTCCGGGTGCCAGAGACGCTCGGCGGCCTTGTGATAGTCCGTCTCGCCAGTCAGGAAGGTCAGCTCCTCGTCGCCGGCCTTGATGATGTGGGCGAGGGGCCACAGGCGCAGGATACCCTCGCGGGCGGCGTCGGCGCTCGGCCAGAGGTTGAGGCGCAGGTTCGGGTCGAAGGACACCAGGCGACCTGCCGCCCGCGCCGTCTCGATGGCGAGCAGGGTCGCGCCCCGCGCCGGCTCGCTGATAGTGCTGATGGAGCTGACGTGCAGCAGCGTCGCACCGCGCACATAGTCCTGGTCGACCTGGTCGGGCCGATAGAGCATGTCGGCGCTGGGGTTGCGGTAGAAGATGAAGTCGCGCTCGCCGTCGGCCTTGAGGGCGACGAAGGCCAGCATCGTCCGCGCCTCGGCGGAGAAGCACAGAGTGGACGTGTCGACGCCTTTCTCCTCTAGCGTCTGGGCCAGGAAGTGGCCGAACGGGTCATCGCCGACCTGGCCCATGAAGCCGCTGGACACGCCGAGGCGGGCCAGGCCGACGGAGACGTTGGCGACGCCGCCGCCGGCCGCCTTCTTGAACGCCGGCGCTTCGATGAGGTCGACGCCAGAGACCGTGGGAACGAAGTCGATAAGTAGCTCGCCGTGGCAGACGACCGTGGGCATGGGATGGCTCCTCGTACTCGTATTCTATGGAAACCCGCTGATGAACGCTCATCAGCGGGTTAGCGAAACAATCATGTCGCCGTGGAGCGCGGGCGCCAGGCTGAAGCGCTGGCGCTGAGAAGGCAAAGTCCTGCGGACTGCTTGAGTCCTAAGGAGACATTACCTGTTCAACGGCAAGACCCCACAGGGCCCGGGCGAGAGCGGACAGCCTGCTTCAGCAGGCTTCGTTATCTCAGCCACCGACTTGAGTCGGTGGCGTCGCCTGGCGAGAACGCCGCTTACCCCTTCACCGAGCCGGCCATCAGGCCGCGGACGAAGTAGCGCTGCAGCGAGAAAAACACGACCAGCGGCAGGAGCATCGACACGAACGCGCCCGCCGTCAGCAGGTGCCAGTCGTTGCCGCGCGTGCCAACCATGTCCGCCAGGCGCATGGTGAGCACCTGCACGTCCGGCTTCGCGCCGATGAAGATGAGCGCGACCAGGTAGTCGTTCCACGTCCAGAGGAACTGGAAGATGGCGAACGACGCCAGCGCCGGAACGGACAGGGGCAGGATGAGCTGCGTGAAGATGGTGAAGTGAGACGCCCCGTCGATGAACGCCGACTCCAGGATGTCGCGCGGCAGCGTACTGATGTAGCTGTATAAGAGGTACGTCGCCAGGGGCAGGCCGAAGCCGGTGTGCGCCAGCCAGATGCCGAGGAACGTCCCGTTCAGGCTCAGCTTCACGTAGTCCGTCAGGATGGGCACCAGGGCCGTCTGGAGCGGCACGACGAGCAGCGCGATGACCACGATGAAGAACCAGCGGCGCAGCGGGAAGCGCATCCACGCGAAGCCGTAGGCGGCGAACGCGGCGATGAGGATGGGAATCACGGTCGCCGGCACGGTTACGATGACGCTGTTGATGAAGGCGTTGACGAAGTTCGTGCCCTGCTCCGTGGTGACGGTCCCGTCCGGCTGCTTAATCTCGTAGGTCGTCGTGCCGAGCACCTGCTGGTAGTTCTCCAGCGTGAAGTTGGTGTTGGAAATCCACTGCTGCTGCTGGATGGCGATCTGGCCGGTGCGGCGGTTGCCGATCCAGACCAGTCGGTATTTGCCATCCGACGTTGTCACGCCGTCGCGGAACTGCTCGAATGTGCCCTTGGCTACGGAGCCGGTGTCATTCGGCGGCGCAATGCTCATGACGCCGTTGCGGTCGCCGGCGTTGTCGGGCACAGCAAACGGCTCGCCGACCGTCACATAGTCGCGGTGGGGGAAGATGGTCCACCAACCGGACGTCTGGATGTCGAAGCGGGTGCGGAAGGACGAGACGAGCAGGCCCACCGTCGGGATAATCCAAACCAACACCAGGAGCAGCAGAACGCCGTTGACAAAAATCTGGCCCCACGGCGACTTTCGCTTCTTCGTGGTGGCCGTCGTCGCGCCGGCCCTGGTTTGCGTTGCAGCAGCGGTAGCCATTAGAACGCCTCCCTCTCGCTAAAGCCGCGTAGGTTGTAAATCATCACTGGAATCACGCAGATCAGCAGGACGATAGCGATGGCTGAGCCTGTCCCTGAGTTCTGCGCCGTGAAGTACTCGCGGTAGTACTGCGTCGCAATCACCTGGGTGTTGAATTGGCCGCCCGTCATGACCCACACGACGTCGAAGATTTTGAGGGTGAAGATGATGACCGTCGTGCCGACCGCGATGATCGTGCCCATGATGGCCGGGATCATGATGCGGAAGAACACCTGGAACTCGTTCGCGCCGTCCACGCGCGCCGCCTCGAGCATGTCGGTCGGGATGCCCTTGATGGCCGCCGAGAATAGCACCATGCAGTAGCCCGTCTGGAGCCAGATCATCACCGCGATGAGGAACAGGTTGTTCCACGGGCTGAGCTGCGCTGAGGCCGTCCAGGCGACAGGCTCCGCGCCCGTCAGGCCGGTGTAGATGGCGTTCAGCAGACCGATGTTCGGGTTGACGGCGTAGATGAGGCGGAAGATGATGGACGCGCCGACCATCGAGATGGCCATGGGCATGAAGATGAGCGCCTTGGCCGCCGTCTCGTATCGGCTGCGGTCAGCCAGCACGGCAACGAGCAGGCCCAGGATGAGACAGAACGACGCGCCGAAGACGATCCACAGGATGTTGTTGAAGAACGCCGTGAACATCGTGCGGTCGGCGAACACATCGGCGTAGTTCTTCAGCCCGACGAAGGTGTCGCCGGTCGGCCCCATCAGGCTCAATTGAAACGTGCGCAGCGCCGGGATGGCCAGATACCACGCGAGAATGGCGATGGCCGGACCGACGAAGACGAACGGCTGAACGCGCGAGACGACCTCCCCGCCCATGCGCTCGACCACCCAATTCGCTACCCAGTACAGCAGCGCGACGCCGCCGACGCCCCAGATGATGGCGATGACAGCGACGACGGCCTTGGGGGCGTTGGTGTCGCGCAGGAACAGGAAGCCTTGATACAGCACGTAGAACGCCAGCAAGGGAATCGCGATCGAGATCAGAATACGGCCGACGTTCGTCCCCAGCCAGCCTAGCGGGCCTTGCGCGCTGCTCCCGCCAGGGACCGGGGCGGCAATCGGCGCCGGTTGTGCCTTAGTTGTTGCGACAGGTTCCGGAAACTGGTTATCCATCACTGCCCTCCTCACGGCGAGAGACAGATGCATGCTCGAACGAATTGCCGCCGCTCAGGCTCACCCTTTGAGCCTGAGCGGCGTTATGCTAACAGCTTACCGCGGCCAGGAGTTGTCGATCTCCTTGAGCACCGTGTCGAGCGGCGCGGCCCCAGACAACCAGTCGGTCATGCCCTTCCAGAACGAGCCTGAGCCGACCTTGCCCGGCATCAGGTCCGAACCGTCGAAGCGGACCACCGTCGATCCCTGGTAGATGCCGGCGATCTTCTTCTCGACCGGGTCGCCGTACCAGTCCAGACACACGTCCTTCTGCGGGCCGAGGGCGCCGCCAGACTGGAGCCAGCCCTTGACGCCGTCGCCGGTGGAGAACCACTGCATCACGGCCTTGGTGGCGGGCTTGTCGTTCGTCGCGGCCATCAAGTCGCCAGCGACCTCGAACGGCTTGCCGTACTGCGGGTCAATCGGCGGCAGGTAGAAGAAGTCGTAGTCGGTCAGCGGCTTGGCCGTCTTGGGGAAGAAGGCCATGATGAAGTTGCCCTGCTTGTGCAGCCAGCACTTCGGCGGGTTCTGGAACATGCCGGCCGGGGCGTCGCCGAAGTTCGTCGTGACGATCTTGGCCTTGCCGCCCTGGACGTACTTGTCGTTCAGCCAGATCTTCGACATGTAATCGAGGGCCTTGCGCACCTCGGGCGAGTCGAACTTCAGATCGCCCTTGACCCACTTGTCGTAGTTCTCCGGCGAGGTCGTGCGCAGCATGATGGCCTCGATCCAGTCGGTGGCCGGCCAGCCAGTGGCCGCGCCCGACTCGATGCCGATGCACCACGGCGTGTCGCCGTCCTTCGAGATCTGGTCCGTCAGCGCCATCATCTCGTCCCAGGTGGTCGGAACCTTGTAGCCGGCCTTGTCGAAGGCTTGCTTCGGATACCACACCAGGTCCTTGCCGTTGAAGCGCTGCCAGATGCCGCCGTTCACGTTCTTGCCGTCGGAGCCGGCCATCGTGGACATGTCGATCCACGACTGGAGGTAGTTCTCCTTCAGCCAGGTGTCGGGGATGCCGAGCTTGTCGGTCGAGACGAGCTTACCCTGCTTCATGAACCCAGAGGCCAGACCCGGCTGCGGGAAGTCGATGATGTCCGGGGCGTCGGCGGCGGCGATGCGCGCCGCGATGGTCGCCTCGAATTCCTTCGAGCCGGCGTACTGGATGTCGATGCCCGTCGCGTCCTCGAACTTCTTGATCGAGTTGTTGAACTTGGCCTCGTCCTCACCCGTGAACGGGCCGGTCATGGTGACCTTCTGGCCCTTGTACTGGCCCGCGTAGGCATTCGCCAACTCGGTCAGGCCCTTGGACTTGGCGCCATCAGCGCTCGCGCCGACGGACTCCTTGCACGAGCCGCTGCTCGCCGCCGCGGCCGCCGCAAGGGTCGGCGCGGTCGTCGCCGCCGCCTTCGCCGCCGCTGTCGGCGCGGTCGTTGCCGCCGCCTTCGCCGCCGCCGTTGGCGCGG
>JBDHWG010000012.1:0-181454 GCA_039810085.1 Anaerolineae bacterium | reverse complement strand
CACCACCATTCACGCTTGTTTGACGATCGGCTGTCGCATCAACAAACGCAAGAAGCTGCCTCATACCTATCAATTGCTCCTCGACCCTGCCTCCCTCCCATTAGCTTGATACATATGGGGACGTGCCCCTCATCCCCCTACCCCTTCTCCCGAGATGGGAGAAGGGGAGAAAGAAGGAGGAATCAGTTCCCCCTCTCCCGTTCTGGGAGAGGGGGTTAGGGGGTGAGGGACGAGAGGGGCGCTGCTACACGCCGGCAGCCGCGAACGCCGCTTGAACGATAGCCTGCGCCTCCTCCTGGATGGCGCGCAAATGGTCTCCGCCCTTGAAGCTCTCGGCGTAGACTTTGTACACGTCCTCGGTGCCGGAGGGGCGCGCCGCGAACCAGCCGTTCTCGGTCACGACCTTGAGGCCGCCGATGGCCGCGCCATTGCATGGGGCGTGGGTTAGCCGCGCGGTAATTGGCTCACCCGCCATCGTCTGCGCCGTCACCATATCAGGGGACAGGTTTGCCAGCGCCGTGCGCTGAGCGGCATTGGCGGGCACGTCAGTGCGCGCGTAGGCCGGGCTACCGTATTTACTCTCGAGGTCCTGGTAGTGCTGACCGGGGTCGCGGCCCGTGCGCGCCGTAATCTCGGCGGCCAGAAGGTCGAGGATGAGGCCGTCCTTGTCCGTCGTCCACACCTGGCCGTCGTGGCGCAAGAACGAGGCCCCGGCGCTCTCCTCGCCGCCGAAGCCCAGCGAGCCATCTAGCAGGCCGTCGACGAAGTACTTGAAGCCAACCGGCACTTCGCACAGCCGCCGGCCAAGGCCCGCCGCAACGCGGTCGATCATCGAGCTAGACACAAGGGTCTTGCCCACCGCAGCGTCCGGACGCCAGCCGGGGCGGTTCTGGAACAAGTAGGAGATGGCGACAGCCAGGTAGTGGTTCGGGTTCATCAGGCCCGCGCTGCGCGTCACGATGCCGTGGCGGTCCGAGTCCGGGTCGTTGCCGAAGGCGATGTCGAAGTCATCCTTGAGGTGGATCAGGCTCGCCATCGCATAGGGCGACGAGCAATCCATGCGAATCTTGCCGTCGTGGTCCACAGTCATGAACGCAAAACGCGGGTCCACGTCGCGGTTGACGACCTGCACGTTCAGCCCGTACTGCGCGATGATGGGGTCCCAATACGCGACCGACGCGCCGCCCATCGGATCCACGCCGATTTTGAGGCCCGCCGCCGCAATCGCCGCCATGTCCACGACGCTGCCCAGGTCGGCGACGTAGGGCGTGACGTAGTCGTAGGCGTGGGTCGTGGGCGCTTTGACGGCCTGGGCGTAGGGCATGCGGCGGACAGCTTTGAGGCCGTCGCGGATAATCGCGTTGGCGCGGTCCTGGACGACCTTCGTCGTGCCCGTATCGGCCGGGCCGCCGGAGGGCGGGTTGTACTTGAAGCCGCCATCAGCGGGCGGGTTGTGGGACGGGGTGATGACGATGCCATCGGCCAGGCCCACGCTTCGCCCGGCGTTGTACGTTAGGATGGCGTGGGAGATGACCGGCGTCGGCGTATATTCCCCGCCCTGGGCAATCATCAGCTCGACGCCGTTTGCAGCGAGCACTTCGATAGCCGTCGCAAGCGCTGGCTCCGACAGCGCATGAGTATCCTTACCGATGAACAGCGGCCCAGTAGTGCCCTCTGCCTGGCGATACTCAGCGATGGCCTGGCTGATGGCGGCGATGTGGTCCTCGTTGAACTTGCCCGCCGTCGACGTGCCGCGATGCCCAGACGTGCCGAACGCGACGGCCTGCGCCGGATCCGCCGGGTCGGGATGGTAGGCGTAGTACGCGGTAATGAGTTGCGGAATGTTGGCGAGAAGCTCGCGCGGGGCAGGCTTGCCCGCCAGGTCACTGAGCGCCATGACTCCCTCCATCGTGTTGATCGTCGACGACAATCCTGGCCTCGACAAGGTTTTCTTCCGAGTTGTAGTCCAGCTTGAAACCTAGATTCCCCGCGACACGCTGCATCTGGTAGTTCTCGGGGTGGATGAAGCCGACAATTTCATGCAGCTTCTCGTCACGTCCGATGCGCACTAGGTCGCTGAGCATCTGCGTGCCGAGGCCCACGTTCTGGAAATCGTCCGTGATGAGCATCGAGAACTCGGCGTTGTTCGTCCCGTACATGCCGCTCAGGCGGCCCGCCGCGACGATCCGCCGCTTCTTAGTTTCCGGGTCCTCGCGCACAGCGACGAGCGCCATCTGCCGGTCATAGTCGATGTATGAGATGCGCGACAGGCGCTCGTGGGACGCACGCTGGTCGAACGCCAGCGGGTGCAGGAAGCGCATGTAGACAGTGCGCTCTGACAGCGTGGTATGGAACTCCCGCATCAGCGGCTCGTCCTCAGGCCGGATCGGGCGGATCATCAAGTCAACGCCGTTGCGGGTCGTGAAGTGCTCGACGTACTGGATGGGGTACGGGCGGATCGCCAGCTTGGGCAAGTCCTTCTCCTGGACATCCTGCCCGTAGACGACGACGCGCGCATCCAGGGCCACCAGGCCATTCGGCGACGCCAGCAGCGGGTTGATGTCCAGTTCCTTGATCCAGGGCTGCTCGACGATCAGCTCGCTGAGCTGGACGACAATTTGCGCCAGGGCGTCCACGTCCACCGGCTCGCGCCCGCGCACACCCTGCAAGGCGTGGAAAATCTTGGTGCGCTCCATCATGCGTCGGGCGAGGGTCGTGTTGAGCGGCGGCAGACCGAGGGCGCGGTCCTTGAACACCTCCACAAGCTGGCCGCCTAGACCGAACAACATCACCGGCCCGAACTGGGGGTCGCTACTGCTGCCCAGGATGAGTTCGTAGCCTTCGAGCTTGATCATCGGCTGGACGGTCACACCCTGGAAGTGCTCCGCCCCAACCTTCTCGGCGACCGACGCCTCGATGCGGTGGTAAGCCTCGCGCACGCCGGCCTCAGTGAGCAGGTTGAGTTGCACGCCGCCTACGTCGGTCTTGTGCGTGATGGTCTCGGAGTAGAGCTTGAGCACGACCGGGTAACCGATCTGCTCGGCAGCGGCGACCGCCTCGTCCTCCGTCGCTGCAATCATCGTCTTGACCGTGGGGATGCCGTAGGTCTCCAGCAGCGCCTTAGCCTCGTACTCGGTCAAAATCGTCCGCCCTGACCCCCGCACCTTCTGGATGATGTCGCGGGCCTGATCCCGGTCGGGGTCATAGCCTGACCGCGTTGACGGTGTCTCATACAGCAGGCGCAGGTTGTCGCTGTAGCGCCACATGTAGGTGAACGTGCGTGCCGCTTGGTCGGGGAACTCGAAGGTGGGGATGTTGGCGCGGTTGAGAATTTGAACGCCGGCCTCCACGTCGGCGCCGCCCATCCAGCTCGCCAGCACCGGCTTGTGGGGGATTCTGGCGTAGGGCGCGAGCGCCTGGGCCGTCTGCGTCGGGTCGGTCATCGCCTGGGGCGTGAGGATGACGAGCAGACCATCGCTGTTCGGGTCTTTCGCCGCAATCTCCAGCGTCTTGGCATAGCGCTCGGGGCTGGCGTCTCCCAGCACGTCGATGGGGTTGTTGTGGCTCCAGGCGTCGGGCAGGAATTCGTTGAGCGTCCCAAACGTCTGCTCCGAGACCTCGGCCAGCTTGCCCCCGTTGACGATGAGGCTGTCGGTCGCCAGCACGCCTGGCCCGCCGGCATTGGTGACAATGCTGAGGCGCGGGCCGCGCGGCCGGGGCTGCTTCCCCAGCACCTCGGCCATCGAGAACAGCTCGGCAATGGTGTCTACGCGCAGCACACCCACGCGGCGGAAGGCCGCCTCCAGCACGTCGTCGCTGCCGGTGAGCGAGCCAGTATGGGACGCAGCGGCCTTCGCCGCAGCCGCTGTCCGACCAGGCTTGATGACGATGATGGGCTTGGTAAGCGCCACCTCGCGGGCCGACGAGAGGAAGGCGCGGGCGTCGCCAATTGTTTCCATGTAGATGACGATGCTCTCGGTGTTCGGGTCGTCGCCCAGGTAGTCGATCAGGTCGCCCCAGCCCACGTCGAGCATCGAGCCGGTCGAGACGAAGGCGCTGAAGCCCACATTTTCACGGAAGCTCCAGTCGAGCACGGCGGTCAGCAGCGCGCCGCTCTGGCTGATGAACCCGACTTTGCCCGGCCGCGCCATCGCCGCCGCGAACGTGGCGTTGAGGCCGGTGATGGGGCTCATCACGCCCAGGCAGTTTGGGCCGATGATGCGCATCAGCCCGCGCCGCGCCTCGGCCATGATTTGCCGCTCCAGCTCGACGCCTTCCGGCCCAACCTCCTTGAATCCGGCCGAGATGATGACGCTTGCCTTCACGCCCGCATCAACCGCCTCGCGGATGAGGCCCGGCACAGTGGGCGCGGGCGTCACAACAACGGCCAGGTCTACCTTGGCGGGCACGGCGCTGATGCTGGGGTAGGCCTTGATGCCCAGCACCGAGTCGCGCTTGGGGTTGACCGGGAAAACGGTGCCGCCAAACGGCGTGCTGATCAGGTTCCAGAGAATGGTGCGCCCGACGCTGCCCCGGGTCTCCGTCGCGCCGATCACGGCGACGTTCTTGGGAGCGAAGAACGCGTCCAGGTCGCGCGGCTCATAATGCAGAATGTCTAAGGCTCGGTCGACGTCTTTGTATGCTTTTTCTGCCTGGCTCATCGTTATACTATCCTCCAGATGAGATTGTGACACAATCGGGGAGGCGCGTCAACGTCATCCTCACTAAAGTATGAACCTTCCTTGCGCCTATCACAAGCGCGAAAAGTGGGGTACAATGAGAGCATACTGCAATTACATTGCCAATCATTCGGCTCATCGAGGGGGCAATTCATGACGCCACAAACGAATGGAAAGCCGCGAAATATCGCGATTCTCACGAGTGGGGGCGACTCCCAGGGCATGAACGCCGCCGTTCGCGCTGTCGTCCGCACGGGTATTAGCCGCGGCGTCGAGGTGTACGCCATCTACAATGGCTACCAAGGCATGGTCGAGGGCGGCGACCAGGTACGCAGGATGGAGTGGGGCGACGTGGGCGGCATTCTACATCTGGGCGGCACGGTTATCGGCACTGCCCGCTGCGCCGAGTTTCGCACCCGCGAGGGCCGCCTGAAAGCCGCCCACAACCTCATCGAGAAGGACATCGACCGCCTGGTTGTCATTGGCGGCGATGGCAGCCTCACCGGCGCTGACATTTTCCGCCAGGAGTGGCCAGGCCTGCTCGCCGAGTTGGTCGAGAAGGGCGACATTACGGCGGAGCAGGCGGCGCATCACAGCAACCTCATGATTGCGGGCCTGGTCGGCTCGATTGACAACGACATGTTCGGCACGGACATGACCATCGGCGCCGACACCGCGCTCCACCGCATTGTCGAGGCCGTCGACGCCCTCGCCAGCACCGCCGCCAGCCACATGCGCACCTTTGTCGTCGAAGTCATGGGGCGGCATTCCGGCTACCTGGCCCTGATGAGCGCCATTGCCACCGGCGCCAACTACGTCCTCATTCCCGAGAACCCGCCGGCCAGCGATAATTGGGAAGACGAGATGTGCGAGACAATTGCGGCCGGGCGCAAGGCAGGCCGCCGCCACAGCATCGTCATCGTCGCCGAGGGCGCGACGGACCTCCAGGGCAACCCCATCAAGAGTGACTTCATCAAGCGCGTCCTGGAAGAGAAGCTCCACGACGACACGCGCGTCACCATTCTGGGCCACGTCCAGCGTGGCGGGACGCCCAGCGCTTTCGACCGCTGGCACAGCACGCTGCTCGGCTATGCGGCCGTCAACGAGTTACTGTCTTGTCCACCCGACGCCGAGCCGAAGCTCATCGGCCTGCGCCAGCACGACGTTGTGGCCTCGTCGCTCATGACCAACGTGGTCAAGACCCAGGAAGTTGCCAAGGTCATTGCCGCCCACGACTACGAGCAGGCGATGCAGATGCGCGGCGGCAGCTTCGCCGAGTCGTTCCGCATCTTCCGCACCCTAATCCGTGCCCATCCCCGCGAGCCGCAGGCAGGGCAACGCCAGCTGCGCATCCTTGTCCTACATGGCGGTGGGCCGGCGCCGGGCATGAACACGGCCGTCCGCGCCGCCGTCCGCCTGGGCCTGGACAAGGGCAACCGCATGTTCGCAGCGTATAATGGCTTCGAGGGCCTGGCGGCCGGTGACGTACGCGAGATGAACTGGATGAGCGTCCACGGCCTGGTCGCCCAGGGCGGCGCTGAGCTTGGCACAAGCCGCAAGAGCCTGGCGCCCGAAGACCTGTCGGCCATCGCCGACAATCTCGAAAAGTTCCAGATCAACGCCATTCTCATGATCGGCGGCCTGGCCGGGTATCGTGGCCTGTACGCAATGATGCAGAACCGTCCGGACTACGCCGCTTTCAATATCCCGATGGTCTGCCTGCCCGCCACCATCAACAACAACCTGCCCGGCTCCGAGCAGAGCATCGGCGCGGACACGGCGCTCAACGGCATCGTCTACGACGTCGACAAGATCAAGCAGTCGGCAGTCGCAACGCGGCGCGCCTTCATCGTCGAGGTCATGGGACGCGACAGCGGCTACCTGGCGCTGATGAGTGGGATGGCGGCTGGCGCTGAGCGCGTCTACATCCCCGAGCGGTACATGACGCTCACCGACCTTGAGGCGGACGCCGCCGAGCTGAAGCACGGCTTCGAGCACGGCAAGCGCCTCGGCCTCATCATCCGCAACGAGAATGCCGACCTCATCTATAACACCGACTTCGTCATGGCCGTGTTGGAGCGCGAGGGCGGCAACGTATTCGACGTGCGCAAGGTCGTGCTCGGCCACGTCCAGCAGGGCGGCAACCCATCTCCGTTCGACCGCATCCAGGCGACGCGCCTGACCTCGCGCTGCATCGACTATCTGATGGAGGAGGCGGGACAGGAGCCGCCAGGCGCCGCGATGATCGGGCTGATTGGCGGCAAGGTGACGTTCACCGACCTGGCGTTGATGCCGTCGCTGATGCAGCCAAAGCAGTCGCGTCCCAAGAATGAGTGGTGGATGCGCCTGTTGCCCATTGCCCGCACCATGGCGGAGCGGCCCGGCGGGGAGTGAAGATTGTGACCAAAACCATCATTACGGCGGCGCTGACCGGGGTGCTGACCACGCGCAAGCAATCCCCTGCCATTCCCTACACCGCCGAGGAAATCGCCGAGGAAGCGCGGCGCAGCGTCGAGGCGGGCGCAAGTATCGTCCACATCCACGCCCGCACGCCCGACGGCGGTCCGGCGTGGGACGTGGCGAGCTTCCGCCGCATCGACGACGCCGTGCGCGCCGCGTGCGACGACGTCATCATCAACTACTCGACGGGCGCCGTCGGCCTGCCGCGTGAGGAGCGCATCGCCCACATTGCGACGCTGGCGCCGGACATGGCCGCCCTCAACATGGGGTCGATGAACTACGCCATCTACTCGGCGAAAACGAAGACGTTTTACCACGACCACGTCTTTGCCAACCCCTTCGGCGACATCGCCTTCTTCCTGGAGCACATGAATGCTGCGGGGACACGCCCGGAGATGGAGTGCTTCGACAGTGGACACATTCACAACACCGCGCCGCTCATCGACATGGGCCTGCTCAAGCCGCCGTACCAGTTCAGCCTCATCATGGGTGTCCTGGGCGGCATCCCCGGCACGACCAAGAACCTCGTCCACCAGGTCGATTCCCTACCGCCTGGCTCGTTCTGGCAGGTCATCGGCATCGGCCTCAACCAGTGGCCGCTCGTCGCCGCCGCCCTCAGCATGGGCGGCAACATTCGCGTCGGCCTGGAAGATAACCTCTACATATCGGCGGGCGAACTGGCCCGCTCCAACGGCGACCTCGTCGCCAAAGCCGCCGCCCTCGTTCGTGTCGTCGGCGGCGACGTGGCGTCTGTCGCCGAAGCGCGCGAGATTCTCCAACTACCCAGGAAGAGCCATGCCCCGCATCCAGTCTCAGATCAACCCGCGTAGCGACGAGTTCGCCCGCAACCGCGCCTGGATGCTCGGCCTGGTCGCGGAGCTTGAGGAGCGCCAGGCGGCGGTGCGCGCCGGTGGCGGCGAACGCTACGTTCAGCGGCACAGGGCGCGCGGCAAGCTCCTGCCCCGCGAGCGCCTGGAGCTGCTGCTCGACCCCGGCACGCCGTTCCTGGAGCTGTCGCCCCTGGCCGCCTACGGCATGTACAACAACGAATCGCCCGGCGCGTCCCAGATTACCGGCATCGGCATTGTCAGCGGCGTCGAGTGCATGATTACCGTCAACGACGCCACGGTCAAGGGTGGCGCCGTCTACCCGGTCACGCTTGACAAGAGCCTGCGCGCCCAGCGCATCGCCGAGGAGAACCGCCTGCCATGTATCACGCTGGTTGAGTCGGCCGGCGCGAACCTCCTCTACGCGGCCGAGTACTTCGCCGATTTGGGCGGGCGCGGCTTCGCCAACCAGGCGCGCATGTCGGCGCAGGGCATCCCTCAAATTGCCCTGGTCTTCGGCTCGTCCACGGCGGGCGGCGCCTACGTGCCCGGCATGAGCGACTACGTGGTCATGGTGCGGCGGCAGGCGAAGGTCTTCCTAGGCGGCCCACCGCTGGTGAAGATGGCGACGGGCGAGGACGTGGACGACGAGACGCTGGGCGGCGCGGAGATGCACGCCCACCAGTCAGGGCTAGGCGACTACCTGGCCGAAGACGACCGCGACGCCATCCGCATCGGCCGCGAGATCGTCGCGCGCCTCAACTGGCAGAAGGCGCTGGCGAGCCGTCGCCAGACGCCGCGCGCGCCGCACTACGACCCGGAAGAGATGTTGGGCATCGTCCCGGCCGACGCGCGTCACCCGTTCGACATGCGCGAGGTCATCGCCCGCATCGTGGACGCCTCCGACTTCCTGGAGTTCAAGCGCGACTACGGTGCGACGCTGGTTACGGGCCACGCCAACATCAACGGCTACCCCGTCGGGCTGCTGGGCAACAACGGCGTCCTGTTCTCGGAGTGCGCCAACAAGGCCGCCCAGTTCATCCAGCTCTGCAACCAGTCGCGCACGCCGCTCATCTACCTCCAGAACATCACCGGCTTCATGGTCGGGACGAAGTACGAGCGCGAGGGCATCATCAAGCACGGCTCGAAGATGGTCAATGCCGTCTCCACGTCCACCGTCCCGCAATTCACCGTCATCGTCGGCGGTTCCTACGGCGCGGGCAACTACGGCATGTGCGGCCGCGCCTACGACCCGCGCTTCCTCTGGACATGGCCGAACAGCCGCATCGCGGTGATGGGCGGCGAGCAGGCAGCGGGCGTCCTCGCCATCGTCCAGGTGGAGCAGGCACGGGCGCGCGGCGTCGAGCCGGACATGCGGCAGATCGAGCAGATGCAGCAGATGACGCGGATGAAGTTCGATATGGAATCGTCGCCGTACTACGCCACTGCCCGCCTGTGGGACGACGGCATCATCGACCCGCGCGACACGCGCCGTGCCCTGAGCATCGGCCTATCCGTCGCGCACAACGTAGACTTCGTGAGCGTCGGCCAGCCGAATTATGGAGTGTTCAGAATGTGAATCGTGGAGGAGATGTGACGAGGTGACGAGGTGACGAGGCGAATCTCCGTCACTTCGTCACTTCGTCACTCCGCCACCCCGTCACGCCGTCACGCCAAGGACGATGTATCTGCTGTAGGAGAGCGTTATGTCACTCTACTTCGATTCCGAGCACCAGCTTTTCCGCCAGACTGTGCGGCGCTTCGTGGAGCAGGAGATCAACCCCTACGTGGACGAGTGGGAGGCGGCGGAGTGCTTCCCGGCCCACGAGTTGTTCAAGAAGATGGGGAGCCTGGGTCTGCTCGGTCTCTCGTATCCCGTCGAATACGGCGGTGGTGGCCTGGATTACTGGTACAACGTCGTCATGTTCGAGGAGATCGGACGCGCCATGTGCGGCGGCGTCCCGATGGCGATTGGCGTCCATAGCGACATGGCGACGCCCGCCCTGGCAGAGCATGGCTCGGACGAACTCCGGCGCGAGTTCCTGGCCCCCGCGATTGCCGGCGACATCGTGTTCGCCATTGGCGTCAGCGAGCCGGACGCCGGCTCCGACGTTGCGTCGATCCGGACGCGCGCTGTCTCGGATGGCGACGATTATGTCATCAACGGCACGAAGATGTGGACGACCAACGGCACCCAGGCCGACGTCATCACCCTCCTCGCGCGCACGTCGGAAGGGCGCGGCTTCCGCGGCATGTCCCTCATTCTCGTCCCGACCGACACGCCGGGTTTCAGCGTCAGCCGCAAGCTCGTCAAGCTCGGCATGCACTCCAGCGATACCGCCATCCTGAGCTTCGACAACGTGCGCGTGCCGAAGCGATACCGCATCGGCGAGGAAGGCATGGGCTTCCCGCTCCAGATGCAGCAGTTCCAGAAGGAACGGCTCATCGGCTCAGTGATGGCGCTGGCAGGCGCCGAGGTCGCGATTGAGATGACGGTTGAGTACACGAAGCACCGCAAGACCTTCGGCAAGCCCATCATCGAGAACCAATGGGTTCACTTCAAGCTCGCCGAGCTACTGACGGAGATCGAGGCGCTGCGCCAGCTCAACTACCACTGCACGCGCCTCATGATCGCGGGCAAGGACGCGACGAAGGAAGTGTCCATGGCGAAGCTCAAATGCGGGCAACTCGTCCGCCAGGTCGCCGACACGTGTGTGCAGTTCCACGGCGGCATGGGCTACGTCGAGGACTACCCCATCGCCCGCTACTACCGCGACTCGCGCCTGCTGTCCATCGGCGGCGGGGCGGATGAAATTATAATGGGTATCATCGCCAAGTACGCCGGGCTTTTCCCATCGAAAGAGTAACCCACCTCCATGACCTATGCGACTATCGCCGTCGAGCGTCACGGCAGCGTAGCCCGCGTCCTCCTGAACCGGCCCGACGCGCGCAACGCCATGAACCAGCAGATGATTGCCGACCTGCTGGACTATTTCACCGTCATCCGCGACGACCGGTCGCTGCGCGTCGTCGTCCTGGGCGGCGCGGGCGGGACGTTCTGCGCGGGCGGCGACATCCGCGAGATGGGCGCGAGCGCCACGGCGAGCCGCGAGTTGCAGATTGCCAACATCGCCCGCCTCGACGACATGCTCCTCGCCGTCAACCAAGCGCCGCAGGTTGTCGTGGCCGAGGTGCGCGGCGCGGCGCTCGGCGGGGGTGTGGGGCTGGTGTGCGTCGCCGACATCGCCCTCGCCGCCGAGAATACGACGCTGGGCTTCCCCGAAGTGCGTCTGGGCATTGTCCCGGCCGTCGTCTCACCCTACGTCGTGGCGCGTATCGGTCTCGGCCACGCGCGGCGGCTGATGCTTACTGGCGCGCTGCTGGATGGCACACAGGCGGCAGCCGTCGGCCTCGTGACGGGGGCATACCCAGCCGAGGCGCTAAGCGACGCAGTGAACGCCGTCGTGCGCGACGCCCTCAAAGCCTCACCATCGGCGCTGGCGGCGTGCAAGGCGCTGCTGTTCGAGGTCGCGGGCCGTCCCCCGCGCGATACCGAAGGCTATCGCGTGGATCTGCTACACCGCCTGCAAACGAGCGACGAGGGGCAGGAGGGGTTGCGCGCCTTTATGGAGAAGCGCAAACCGGCCTGGGTCGAGGACGCATGATCGACACCATTCTCATCGCCAATCGCGGCGAGATCGCCTGCCGCATCATTCGCACCTGCCGCCGCCTCGGCATCCGCGCGGTCGCCATCTACTCCGAAGCCGACAGGAACGCGCGCCATGTCGCCCTGGCGGACGAGGCTGTGTTCATCGGCCCGGCCCCCGCGCCGGAGTCTTACCTGTCCATCCCTGCCCTGCTCGACGCGGCGCAGCGGGCCGGGGTGGACGCGGTTCACCCTGGCGTCGGCTTCCTGGCCGAGAATGCCGCGTTCGCCACAGCCTGCGCCGACGCCGGCCTGACCTTCATCGGCCCATCGCCCGCTGCGATTGGGGCAATGGGCAACAAGACGGCAGCGCGGGGGATAGTCGCGGCCGCAGGCGTTCCCATCGTACCCGGCTATGGCGGCCCCGACCAGTCGGACGCGCGCCTGGCCGCCGAAGCTGAGCGCATCGGTTGGCCGGTGATGGTCAAGGCGGCGGCAGGCGGCGGGGGCAAAGGCATGCGCCTCGTGACGCGGCCCGAAGACCTGGCCGACGCCCTGGCGTCGGCGCGGCGCGAGGCACGGCAGGCGTTCGGCTCCGACGAGCTTCTGCTGGAACGCGCCATTGCGCGCCCACGGCACATCGAGTTCCAGGTGTTTGGCGACAGTCACGGCAATCTGATTCATCTAGGCGAGCGCGAGTGCTCCGTTCAGCGCCGCCACCAGAAGATTATCGAGGAAAGTCCATCGGTTGCGCTGACACCGGCGTTACGCACTGAGATGGGCGAAGCAGCGGTTCGCGCCGCTCAGACAGTCAGCTATACCAACGCGGGGACGGTGGAGTTCCTGCTCGCGCCCGACGGCGCTTTCTACTTTCTGGAGATGAACACGCGCCTCCAGGTCGAGCACCCGGTGACGGAGCTTGTCACGGGTCTGGACCTGGTCGAGTGGCAGATTCGCGTCGCCGAGGGCGAGGCGCTGCCGCTGCGCCAGGATGAGGTCGTCACGCAAGGCCACGCCGTCGAGGCGCGGCTATACGCCGAAAACCCGGCGAACGACTTCCTGCCGGTGACCGGCCGCGTCGCCCTGTGGCGGCCGCCCCTCACCCACTCAGAGGAGAGGGGAGCTAGAAACTTCTCCCCCTTCCCTCTACCGTGGGGGAAGGGGCAAGGGGATGGGGGGCTGCGCGTCGACGATGGCATCATGACGGGCGACGATGTCACCATTTACTACGACCCGATGCTGGCGAAAATCATCGCCTGGGGGCCGGACCGCGCCACAGCAACGCGACGGCTCACCCGCGCCGTCGAGGACACGGTTATCCTGGGCCTGACCACCAACCGCGCGTATCTGCGCGCCATCCTGACGGATGACACTTACCGGGCGGGTGACCTCAGCACGGCTTTTCTAGAGGAACGGCTCGCAGGCTGGAGCGGTGGAGCGGATGGGGAGTCACAGAACCTCGCGCTCATTGCAGCCACGCTGGCGCAGTGGTTGGCTCATCCTCAGCTCGACACCAACTGCGGCTACTGGCGCAACAACCCCAACGCGCCCCAGCATTACCGTTATACTGTGACCGGCGCAGAGCATCCGGTCGAGGTGGCCCTCACGCCGCGGCGCCAAGCGGATGTATACCGCATTGCAGTCGCCGGTCAACCAGAGATGTCTGCCGAGCTAAATGCGTGGGATGGGGCGGACATGACGCTGACGATTGACGGCCACCGCCAGCGCGCTGCCCTTGCCTATGAGAACGGCCAGTGGTGGGTCCACACGCCAAAGTGCGACGTTGCGTTGCGGTCACTGCCGCGCCTGCCGGAGCCGCATCCCCCGGCCGACGCGGGCGGCTCGCTGCGGGCCCCCATGCCCGGCCAGGTGCTAGAGGTGCTGGTGGCGGTCGGTCAGCACGTGGCTAAGGGTGACGCCCTTCTCAAGCTGGAAGCGATGAAGATGGAGCACACCATCCGCACCATGGCGGACGGCGTCGTCACAGCGGTGTACTTTAGCTCGGGCGACACGGTTAGCGCTGACGCCCTGCTTGTCCAGGTCTCAGAGGACCCAGACGCCGAGAGAATAGCCGAAGGGTAGGTGTTATGTCAGCCAAGATTGATGTTGTCCTGGACGAACCGATTGCCACGATCAGCCCGAACATCTACGGCCACTTCTCGGAGCACCTGGGCGCGTGTATCTACGAGGGCGCCTGGGTGGGCGAAGGCTCGTCCATCCCCCACACGGGTGGTCTATGCAGTGATGTCGTGACGGCGCTGCGGCGCGTCAATCCGCCGGTCATGCGCTGGCCGGGCGGCTGTTTCGCCGACGACTACCACTGGCGCGACGGCATCGGCCCGGCTGACGAACGCCCGCGACGCATCAATATCCACTGGGGCGACGTCGTCGAGACGAATGCGTTCGGCACGCACGAGTTCATCCGCTACTGCCGCGCCATCGGCGCGCAACCCTATATCGCCGGCAACCTCGGCAGCGGCACGCCCCAAGAGATGCGCGACTGGGTCGAGTACTGCAACTTTCCGGGCGGCACGACGTTAACCGACCAGCGCACTACGAACGGCGACGCGGAGCCATTTCACGTCCGCTATTGGGGCGTCGGCAACGAGAACTGGGGCTGCGGCGGCCACTTCACCCCGGAGGACTATGCGACGGAGTACCGCCGCTACGCAACCTACCTGCGCGACTTCGGCGGTGACGACCTCTACCTTATCGCGTGCGGACCGAATGGCAACGACCTGGACTGGACGCGGCGTTTCTTCACGAAGCTGTTTGACGGCCCGCCGAGCGCCCGACGCATCCACGGCTACGCCGCCCACTACTACTGCAATACGCCGGGCACAGCGTTCGAGTACGACGCCAACGGCTGGTATCGGCTCCTGGAGCAAGCCCAGGGCATGGAGAGGCTGGTCACACAGCAGCGCGCCCTGATGGATGCCTTCGACCCAGCGCGCCGGATCGGCCTGATAGTGGACGAGTGGGGCGCGTGGCACCAGCCGACCCCGGGCCGCAACCCCAAGTTTCTCTGGCAGCAGAACACCCTGCGTGACGCGATGCTCGCCGCCATCACCCTCGATATCTTCAACCGCCACGCCGACAAGGTGGTCATGGCGAACATCGCCCAGACCATCAACGTGCTTCAGGCGCTATTGTTGACGGAGAACGGCCAGACGGTCGTGACGCCCACCTACCACGTCTTCGACCTGTACCGGGCGCACCAGGGCGGGCAAGCAGTGCGTACTCTCTTCGACGCGCCGGACGTGACTTTCGCCTATGCCGACGCCCCCTGCCGCTTATCGGGCCTGGCAGGTTCTGCGTCCCTCAAGGAACGAGAACTCACGCTGACCGTCGTCAACTCGCGGATTGGCGAGCCGGTCGAGGCAGCTATTCGCCTGCTCGGCGATGCCCAGGTGGTGGAAGGCCGCGAGACCCTCCTCACCCATTCCGACATCCACGCCCACAACACCTTCGACGCACCTGATACAGTTCGGCTATCAGATACCCACGGCGTGCCCCTATCAGGCCGAGTCTTTAGCCATGTCTTCGCGCCACAGTCGATCACGCGGCTGGAACTCAAGTTAGCATAATAATGGAGGATTTCGTGAAGGTATTGTTTATCGGCGGCACGGGTGTTATCAGCTCCGCCTGCGTCGATCTGGCGGTCAAGCGAGGCATCGACGTGGTTCTCCTTAATCGGGGCCAGACGACACGACCCATTCCGGCGGGCGTACTGGTGCTCCACGGCGACATCCGCGATAAGGACGGTGTGTCCCAGGTCTTGAAGGACACGCGGTTTGACGTGGTCGTGAACTGGATTGCGTTCACGCCGGAACACATCGAGACGGACCTGGCGCTATTTGGCGGGCGAACCGAGCAGTACATCTTCATCAGCTCGGCCTCGGCGTATCAAACTCCGCCGGTCAACTTTCCCGTGACCGAATCCACTCCGCTGCGGAATCCTTACTGGCGCTATTCGCAGCAGAAAATCGCGTGCGAGGACCGCCTGGTGGCCGCCTATCGGCAGGACGGCTTCCCCATGACGATTGTGCGGCCTTCCCATACATATGATGCGACCAAGTGGCCGGTCCACGGCGGGTACACCGTCGTCCGCCGCATGAAGGCCGGGCAAAAGGTGGTCGTGCATGGCGACGGGACTTCCTTGTGGACGCTCACGCACCACCGTGACTTTGCTAAGGGGTTTGTCGGATTGCTGGGCAATCCCCATGCTGTGGGCGAGGCCATCCACATCACCTCCGATGAGGTATTGACCTGGAACCAGATTTATGAGATGGTGGCCCACGCGGTTGGAGTCGAGGCGAAGATCGTTCACATGCCGTCAGAGATGATCGCCGCCTTTGACGCGGAGTGGGCGGCGGGGCTGCTGGGGGACAAAGCGCACAGCATGGTGTTTGACAACACCAAGATCAAGCGCCTCGTGCCGGACTACGTCGCCAGTATCCCATTCAGCCAGGGAGTGAGGGAAATTGCCGCCTGGTACGACAGCAATCCCGCAGCGCAGGAAGTTGATGAGCATGTGAATCAACTGATCGACAGACTGGTGGCCGCGAGTGAGCGTCTAGGCAGCCTGGTCTAGGCACACAAGTCGTCAACAATGTATGAGGTCTCAGAGGAGGAAAGATGATCTACCGCAGTCCACACCCCGACATTCCCATCCCCGACAGGACCGTCCCCGGCCTCGTATTCTCAAACGCCGCCACCTATGGTGACAAGCCCGCCCTGGTGGATGGCCCAACCGGCCGCACCATCACCTACAACCATCTCGTCGCCCTGACCAGGCGGCTGGCCGCTGGGTTGAGTGAGCGCGGCTTCAAGAAAGGCGATTGCCTGGCGCTCTACAGCCCCAACGTGCCGGAGTATCCGGTGGTGTTCCACGGCGTCGCGTCCATCGGCGGCATCGTCACGACCGTCAACCCGCTCTATACGGCGGGCGAGCTCCACCAGCAGCTCCTGGACAGCAAACCGAAGTATCTCGTCACCATCCCACAGTTCTTAGCGACAGCTCAGGAAGCGGCGAAGGATACGAGCGTCGCGGAGATGTTCGTCTTTGGGCAGGCCGAGGGGGCGACGCCGTTTGCCGCGCTGCTGACTTCCGACGTCGCGCCGCCCGACGTCACCATCAACCCACGCGAAGACCTCATCGCCCTGCCCTACTCCAGCGGTACAACCGGGCTACCCAAGGGTGTCATGCTCACGCATCATAACCTCGTCGCCGAGTGCAGCGTCATCGACGTCGCACCGGACACCGAGTTCCCGCGCTACGACGACGTGGTCATTGCCTTCCTGCCGTTCTTCCACATCTACGGCATCGTCGCGTTCCTCAACTTCTGCCTCTGGAAAGGCGCGACGGTCATCACCATGCCGCGCTTCGACCTGGAGCAATACCTGGCGATGGTGCAGAATCACAAGGTCACTTACCTGCACATCGTGCCGCCGGTCGCCCTGGCGATGGCGAAGCACCCCATTGTCGACAAGTACGACCTGTCCAGCGCCCGGCTCGCCCTCTCGGCGGCAGCGCCGCTCGGCGAGAGCGTGGCCCAGGCGTTCATGGCGCGCCTTGGCATCCCCATCTTCCAGGCGTATGGCATGACCGAGGTCTCCGGCGCGACCCACCTCGGCGCGACGACACCGGATAAGCTCAAGCCGCACTCCGCCGGCCGCGTCCTCCCCAACACTGAGTGCAAGGTGGTAGACCTGCCGACGGGCAACCTGATGGGGCCGGGTGAGCAGGGCGAGATTTGGGTGCGCGGACCGCTCATTATGAAAGGCTATCTCGGCCGCCCGGATGCGACGCGCAACACGATTGACGCAGACGGCTGGCTGCGCACCGGCGATATCGGCTATGCGGACGAGGACGGCGACTTCTTCATCGTGGACCGCTCCAAGGAACTTATCAAGTACAAGGGCTTGCAGATTGCTCCGGCCGAACTGGAAGCCGTTTTGCTTGCGCACCCGGCCATCGCCGACGTGGCAGTCATCCCGATTCGGGACGAAGAAGCTGGCGAGGTGCCCAAGGCGTTCATCGTGCGCAAGAGCGACGTGACGGCGGAGGACGTGCAGGCGTTCGTCGCCGCTCGCGTTGCGCCGCACAAGAAAATCCGCCAAGTCGAGTTCGTCGACGCCATCCCCAAGTCGGCGTCCGGCAAGATTCTGCGCCGCGTCCTCATCGAGCAGGAGCGCGCGAAGGAGGCGCCGAAGGCCGTATGACATCGCCTTGTCGTCACGGAAGGCGTTTGCATTTCTCATAGACTGGGTGCATAATCGCGGCGCAAGTGACGTTCCTCGCTTGCGCCGCCTCGTTCACCTCGGAGCTATCCACGATGCCTGCTCGCCTCAACTTTGGCGTCATCGGGTTTGGCCGCATGGGCCAGCTATACGCCCGCACTGTCGTCACCCAGATCAAAGACGTCAACCTCCTGGCTGTGGCCGACCAGAACGCTGACCTGCAAGCCCTCGCCGCGGCCGACTATGGCGTGCCCCACATCCTGCCCGACGCCCATGAGCTGCTGGCCGTCCCCGGCCTGGACGCCGTCATCGTTGCCTCGCCTACCAGCGCCCACGCCGACCATGTCATCGCCGCCGCCGAGGCGGGTCTTGCTATCTTCTCCGAGAAGCCCCTCGCCCTGACCCTCGCCCAGACGCGCGCCGCCATCGGCGCCGTCCAGAAGGGGGGTGTCCCGCTCCAGGTCGGCTTCATGCGCCGCTTCGACGCGCCCTATCGCCGTGCCAAGACCCTTATCGAGGAGGGCCGCATCGGCCGCCCGGTCACGTTCAAGTCGGTCGGGCGCGACCCATTCTGCCCCCGCGTCGAGTTCGCCGACCCCGCCAAGAGCGGCGGCCTCATCATCGACATGGGCATCCACGACTTCGACCTGGCGCGCTGGCTCGTGGGCGACGAGGTCGAGCGCGTCTCCACGGAAGGCACACTGATGGTGTGCGAGACGCTCAAGGAGGTCGGCGACATCGATAACGCCGTGGTCAACCTGCGCTACCACGGCGGGGCCATCGGCAACGTCGAGGTCAGCCGCAACGCCTTCTACGGCTACGACATTCGCACCGAGGTGCTCGGTTCCGAGGGCGCGGTGACCATCGGCGGCTACCAGCACACGCCCGTCTTGCTGCTGACGCGCGAAGGCGCACAGCATGACGTCGTCCCCTACCTCATGGAGCGCTTCGGCGACGCCTACCGCGCCCAGATTCAGGACTTCGTGGACCGGCTGCGCCGCGCCGAGCTACCGGCCGTCGGCGGGGCGGATGCCCTGGCCGCGCTGGAGATCGGCGTGGCCGCCACGCAGTCGTTCAAGAGCGGCCAGCCGGTGGCGCTGGCAGGGCTGGAGGATTTGAAGAGCGTTTAGTTTTAGCGGAAGACCCAAGAGCTTGACCACGGAAGACACGGAACACGCGGAAGGGGACAGGTAGAGGATAGAGAGGTAGACATGATGGAGTATAACGCGAATACCTTGGTTGTGCATCCGGGCGGATCAAGTGACCCACACGTTATTGTGGAGGTTACGCCGCAAGTCGCGGGCTGGGAGTTCATCAACTTCCAGGCGCGGCGGCTGTCAGCCGGGGAAAGCTGGTCGTTCGAAACAGGCGAGAATGAGCTGGCTCTGGTGACGCTTGGCGGGCGCGTGGATATCGACTCGAACTGTGGGCACTGGTCGGGCGTCGGCGGGCGGGCCAATGTCTTCAACGGCCTGCCGCACACTCTCTACCTGCCGCGTCACACGTCATTCACCGTGACCGCCGCCACCGACAGCGAGTTCGCCGTCGCCTGGGTTGCCACCGATGAGGACCATGAGCCGCGCCTCGTGACGCCGAACGATGTGACGGTCGAGATTCGCGGTGGGGACAACGCCACACGCCATATCAACAACATGCTGCCGCCGGGCTTCCCCTGCCAGCGATTGGTCGTCGTCGAGGTGTACACGCCCGGCGGCAGCTGGTCCAGCTACCCGCCCCACAAGCACGACGTTCACCGCACCGACGCCGAGGGTCGTCTCATTGAAGCAGACCTCGAGGAAGTCTACTACTACAAGTTCGACCGCCCCGATGGCTACGCCTTCCAGCGCGTCTACACCGACGACTCCTCCCCGCTGCAACAGGCAGGCTCGCCCATCGACGCCGTCGTGCTGGCGCGCGACAACGACGTGGTGCTCATCCCGGAAGGCTATCACCCGGTCACAAGCGCGCCGGGCTACACCGCCTACTACCTCAACGTTCTGGCGGGCAGCGCGCAGTCCCTCGCCAACCGCGATGACCCACGCCACGCCTGGGTGAAAGAGTCGTATACGGCGCGCGACCCACGCGTCCCCATCTATCCCGTGCCTCATTGACCCGACAGAGACGCGCCATGGTGCGTCTCTACAAGTGGAAGAGTAACTGACTATGACTAGTGGACCCGACTACGATGTCATCACCATGGGCCGTTCGTCCATCGACCTGTACGCCAACGATGTCGGGGCGCCGTTCGTGGACATCAAGAGCTTCGCCGCCTATGTCGGCGGCTGCCCAACCAACATCAGCGTCGGCGCGAACCGCCTCGGCCTGCACACGGCCCTGCTCACCGCCGTTGGCGCGGATGTGGTGGGTGACTTCATCCTGACGTTCTTGCAGCGCGAGGGCGTCGAAACGCAGTACATCCCGCGCAAGCCGGGTAAGCGTACCAGCGCCGTCGTCCTGGGCATCGAGCCGCCCGACCGCTTCCCCCTCACCTTCTACCGCGACAACTGCGCCGACATCGAGTTGACCATCGACGATGTGATGGCGACGCCCATCGCCAACAGCCACGCCCTTGTCATCAGCGGTACGGGCTTGAGCAAGGAGCCGAGCCGCAGCGCGACGATCTTCGCCGCCGAGACGGCCCGACAGGCCAGCGTGCCGGTCGTGCTCGACATCGACTTTCGCCCCGACCAGTGGCACGACGTACGCGCCTTCGGCGTGACCTTGCGGTCGGTCTTGCGTCTCGTCGATGTCGTACTGGGAACGGAGGATGAGATCAACGCCGTTCTGCTGACGGACCCACGGCAGATGAGCCTGACTCACTCCCAGGTGTCCGACACGCGCGTCCAGGGCGACCTCGACGCGGCCATCCGCACCATGATGAGCTTCGGTCCCCGCGCCCTGCTGCAGAAGCGCGGCGAAGAAGGCTCGCGGGTACACCTGCTCAACGACGACGGCTCAGTCACCCAGATCGACGCGCCGGGCTTCCCGGTCCAGGTCTACAACATCCTGGGCGCAGGCGACGCCTACGCGGCGGGATTCCTGCGCGGCTTCGTTAAAGGTTGGGATTGGTACAAGTCGGCGCGGCTCGCCAACGCCTGTGGCGCCATTGTGGTGACGAAGCACGGCTGCGCCAACTTCATGCCCACCTACGACGAGGCGATGGCGTTTGTCGATTCCCACGGGGGATTGTAGAAAGCCTTGCCGTCACTGCGAGGAGGACGATAGGACGACGAAGCAGTCTCACGGTGAATGACAGTGACTCTGTTCTCAAGCAGAGCATCATTCGCAAGGGCGGGAGGTTGCTTCGCTGTGCTCGCAACGACAGAGAGGGAATGGTAATGAGTTTACCAGGCACACAGCGCCTGACCATGGCGCAGGCAGTCATCGGCTTTCTGAAGCAGCAGTACGTCGAGCGCGACGGCGTTGAGGGGCCTTTCTTTGCTGGGTGCTTCGGCATCTTCGGCCACGGCATCGTCAGCGGCATCGGCCAGGCGCTCCAGCAGAACCCCGACTTCCGCTACTACCAGACGCGCAATGAGCAGGCGATGGTACACATCGCCACGGCGTATGCGAAGGTCAAGAACCGCATGCAGACGTTCGTGTGTACGTCGTCCATCGGCCCTGGCGCAACCAACATGATGACCGGCGCGGCGACGGCGACCATCAACCGCCTGCCGGTGCTCCTCCTGCCCGGCGACATCTTCGCCCGCCGCAACGTCGCCCCGGTGCTACAGCAGCTCGAGTCCGAGCACAGCCAGGACATCTCCGTCAACGACTGCTTCAAGCCTGTCAGCCGCTACTGGGACCGCATCAACCGACCTGACCAGATTATGACCGCGCTGCCCGAAGCCATGCGCGTCCTGCTTAGCCCGTCGGACACCGGCGCGGTCGTCCTCGCCTTGCCGGAGGACGTGCAGACCGAGGCGTATGACTATCCCATAGAGCTATTTCGCAAGCGTGTCTGGCACGTTGGGCGCAACCGCCCGGACCGCCGCGCCCTCGAACAGGCTGCCACCTGGATCCGCGCCAGCAAGCGCCCGATGATCGTCGCGGGTGGCGGAGTCATCTACTCCGAGGCCACCGAGACGCTGGCCGCCTTCGTCAAGCAGACCGGCATCCCCGTCGGCGAAACGATGGCGGGCAAGGGCAGCCTGACCTACGACAACCCGGCCAGCCTGGGCGCGGTCGGCGCGACGGGCACGTTCGCCGCCAACCGCATCGCTCGCGACGCCGACCTGGTCATCGGCATCGGCACGCGCTACAGCGACTTCACCACCGCCTCCAAGACGGCGTTCCAGAACCCGGACGTCCGCTTCATCAACATCAACACCGCCGAGTTCGACGCCTACAAGCACCATGCCCTGCCGCTCGTCGGTGACGCCAGGGCGACATTGGAAGAGCTGGCAGCGCTACTTGACAGCTATGGGGTGGCTGGACAGTACCGCGAAGAGACGCGCCAATTAAACGCCGAGTGGAACGCCGAAGTCAGCCGCCTCTACGACATCCGCAACACGCCACTGCTGAGCCAGGGCGAGATTATCGGCGCGGTGAACGAGCTAAGCGGCCCGGACGCCATCATGGTGTGCGCGGCGGGCAGCCTACCAGGCGATTTGCACAAGCTCTGGCGGGCGCGCTCACCCAAAAACTACCACATGGAGTACGGCTATAGCTGCATGGGCTATGAGATTGCGGGTGGCGTCGGGGCGAAGATGGCTGCGCCGGACCGCGACGTGTACGTCATGGTCGGCGATGGTAGCTATCTGATGCTCTCTGCCGAGATTGTGACCTCGGTTCAGGAGGGTTACAAGCTCATCATCGTCCTTATCGACAACGCGGGATACAAGAGTATCGGCGCGCTGAGCCGGTCGCTGGGCCAGGAAGGCTTCGGGACGCGCTACGTCTACCGCCAGGACAACGTATTGCCGGGCGACTGGGTCGGTGACCAGGTCACGACGCTGCCGGTGGACCTCGCCGCCAACGCCGCCAGCCTGGGCGCGTGCGTTCTGAAGTGCGAGAGCTACGCGGACCTGACGCGCGCCCTGCACGAGGCCAGGGGCACGGACCGCACGACGGTGATCTACGTCCAGAGCGACCGCCTGGTCAGTGTGCCGGGCTACGAGAGCTGGTGGGACGTGCCGCCCGCCGAGGTGAGCGAGATGCCTAGCGTTCAGCAGGCGCGAGGCGAGTGGGAAGAGATGCGGGCGAAGGAGCGCTATTTCCTGGAGTAAGGAGGGCTTATCGAGGGCAGGGACCAGACGAAAGCTAGACGGCATGGAACGGCTGGTGTCACGCCGACACAGGTCGGCCTTGAGATGCAGACCGCTAACAATCCCAGGAGGAGACTCATGAAGAAGCACTTGCAGACGTTCGCCATCGCCTTTTTCGGTGTCATCGCCGCGATGATCGTCGTGGCCTGTACCCAGGTCGCCACTCCGCCGCCGGCCGCGCAGACGCAGGCTCAGCCACCGGCCGCGGCGCCTACCACCGCCCAACAGGCGCAGCCTGCCGCGCCAACAGCGGCGCAGCAAGCCCAGTCAGCCGCGCCAACGGCTGTGCAGAAGGCCCAGACGGCCGTCCAGCCGACCACGGCAACCGCAGCGCCCGCGCAGTCTGGCGCGGCGCAGGCCACGAATCGCGGCGACATCCGCATCGTCGTGGTGAGCCACGGTCAGGCATCGGACCCATTCTGGTCGGTCGTGAAGAACGGCGTGGACCAGGCGTCGAAAGACATGGGCGTCAAAGTCGAGTACCAGTCGCCCACCAAGTTCGACATGGTCGAGATGGCGCGCCTGATTGACGCGGCCGTCGCTTCGAAGCCCAACGGGCTTGTCGTCTCCATCCCCGACGCGAAGGCCCTCGGCCCGTCCATTCAGAAGGCGGTCCAGGCAGGCATCCCAGTCATCTCCATGAATTCCGGCAGCGACGTCGCCAAGGGCCTCGGCATCCTGACCCACGTCGGCCAGACCGAGTACGAGGCGGGCGTCGGCGGCGGCCAGGCGATGGGCAAAGCGGGCGTGAAGAAGGCCATCTGCATCAACCAGGAAGTGGGCAACGCCGGTCTCGACGCGCGCTGCAAGGGCTTCGCCGACGGCTTGAAGGCGGCCGGCGGCGGCACATCGGAGGTTCTCGCCGTTGACCTGGCGAACCCAACCGAGAGCCAGCAGCGCATCTCCGCCAAGCTGACGTCTAGCCCGGACATCGACGGTGTCCTCGCCCTCGGCCCCACGGGCGCAACCCCCGCGCTTAAGGCGCTACAGGCGGGCAACATGATCGGCAAGGTCAAGCTCGCCACGTTTGACCTGTCGCCGGATGTGCTGACGGCTATCCAGAACGGCGACATGCTCTTCGCCATCGACCAGCAGCAGTACCTCCAGGGCTACCTGCCCATCGTCCTGCTAACGCTGTACAACACCAACCTGAACACCATCGCCAACGATGTCCTGATGACCGGCCCCGGCCTCGTCACCAAGGACAACGCCGCCCGTGTCCAGGCGCTCTCGAAGGCTGGCACCCGCTAGGGCTGCCTTTTCCCTCAGGTAGAGACGCGCCAGGGCGCGTCTCTACCTGAGAGGCGCGTCTCTATCCGCAACCTGGGGAGGAGCCGACATGTCCGCAATTCAACAGACCGCCGGCGGGGCGAGCGCCGACGAGCGCATCGCCCGAGAAAGCGTGTTTGGACGGCTGCTGCGGCGACCGGAGCTTGGCGCGGTAGGCGGCGCCATCGTCGTTTGGATCTTCTTTGCCCTGGTGGCCGGCGGCAAGGGTTTTCTCAGTCTAGCCGGCACCGCCTCTTACCTGGAGGTCTCGGCCGAGCTTGGCATCCTGGCGACCGCCGTCACCTTGCTCATGATCGGCGGCGAATTCGACCTCTCCATAGGCTCAGTCATCGGCGCGACAGGCATGCTGATGACCATTCTGGTAGTCCAATTTGGCTGGCCTGTCTGGCTGGCGATCATCATGACCGTCCTGTTCGCCCTGGGCACGGGCTACGTCAACGGTCTGCTCGTCGTTCGCACCCAACTCCCCTCGTTCATTATCACCCTGGCGACGCTCTTCATCTACCGCGGCCTGACCATCGCCATCACGCGCTTGCTTACCGGGCGCACGCAGCTCAGCGGCCTGTCCGATGCGCCCGGCTTCAGCTCAGCCAAGGCCATCTTCGCCAGCAGTCTCAACATCGGCAGCGCGACGTTTAAGGCATCGGTCTTGTGGTGGCTCCTTATTGTGGCGCTGGCGACGTGGATCCTGCTGCGCACGTCCTTCGGAAACTGGATCTTTGCTGTCGGCGGCGGCGAGCAGGCGGCGCACAACGTCGGCGTTCCCGTTCGCCGTGTCAAGATTATGCTGTTCATGGGCACGGCGCTGGCGGCGTGCCTCGTCGCCATCATCCAGGCCATCACGTTCGACGGGGCCGACGTGTTGCGCGGCACGAACCAGGAGTTCCTTGCCATCATTGCCTCGGTGGTTGGCGGCTCGCTCCTGACCGGCGGCTACGGCTCACCCATCGGCACGGCGTTCGGCGCGCTCATCCTCGGCATGGTGCGGCAGGGCATCGTTTTCGCGGGGGTTGACGCAGACTGGTATCAGGTCGTGCTCGGCGTCATCCTGATGGCGGCTGTGTTGATCAACCGCAGTATCCGCCTGCAAGCGCTGCGGCGGCGCTAGGAGGCCACGATGAGCGCAAATCAACCGCCCCTGCTGGAAGTGCAAAGCATCTCCAAATACTTCGGCAGCGTCATCGCCCTCAAGGACATCTCCATGCAGGTACACGCCGGGCAGGTGATGTGTCTCCTCGGCGACAACGGCGCGGGCAAGTCTACCCTCATCAAAATCCTGTCCGGTGTCTTTCCGCCGGACGAGGGGAAGTATCTGGTCGAGGGGCAAGAGGTCCACTTTGGCTCACCGCGCGATGCCCTGAACCGGGGCATCGCCACGGTCTACCAGGACCTTGCCATGATTCCCCTCATGAGCATCTCGCGCAACTTCTTCCTCGGCTCCGAGCCAACCATCGGCCGCGGCCCCTTCCGCCGCTTCGACGTCAAGAAAGCCGACCAGGTCACCAAGGAAGAGCTGAGCAAGATGGGCATCGACCTGCGCGACACAACGCAGGCCGTGGGCACGCTCTCCGGCGGTGAGCGGCAGTCGGTCGCCATTGCCCGCGCCGTGTACTTTGGGGCTAAGGTGCTCATCCTGGACGAGCCGACGGCGGCGCTGGGCGTCAAGGAGGCGGCGGTTGTGCTGCGCTACATCGCTCAGGCGCGGGCGCGGGGTCTTGGCGTCATCTTCATCACCCACAACGTCCACCACGCCTACCCCATCGGCGACCAGTTCACCCTCCTCAACCGAGGCCGAAGCTATGGCACGTTTGCCAAGTCCAACATCACCCGCGAGGAAGTGCTGGCGATGATGGCGGGCGGCGAGGAGCTGGAGGAGATGAGCCACGAGCTAGCTGAGTTCGCCCGCACGGACACAACGGCTGGGGCAACCCTGGCTCAAGCCAGTCGGGCCTACGAGAGCGAGGCGCAAGACCTGGGAACTGAGTCTAGCCCAGGCAGCGGCGCGCAGTAACGAGCGATCAAGACAACAAGGAATTCTGGAGTCAGCGAGGTAACCGATGATTCAGGATGGACAGATTCTAAACTATGTGGGTGGGCAGTGGCAGCGGGCGCGCAGCGCGAACACGCTGGATGTGCGCAACCCGGCCACGGGGGAGACTATCGTCCGCGTGCCGCTTTCGACGGTAGAGGATGTCGACGCAACGGTGCAGGCCGCGAAAGCCGTGTTTCCGGATTGGCGGCAAACGCCGGCGACTGAGCGCATTCAATACCTGTTCAAGCTCAAGGCGCTCCTGGAAGAGCACTTCGACGACATCGCCAAACTCACAACCGAGGAGTGCGGCAAGACGCTGGCCGAGTCACAGGGTGAGCTGCGGCGCGGCATCGAGAACGTCGAGGTTGCCATCGGCATCCCCTCGCTCATGCAGGGCTATAACAACGAGGATATCGCGCGGGGCGTGGACGAGCACATGCTGCGCCAGCCGGTGGGCATCGTCGCGGCCATCACCCCGTTTAACTTTCCTGGCATGATCCCGCTGTGGTTCCTGCCCTACGCCATCGCGTGCGGCAATTGCTTCATCCTGAAGCCGTCGGAGAAAGTTCCTGTCACCATGAGCCGCGTGTTCGACCTCATCGACCAGCTTGGCCTGCCGTCGGGCGTCGTCAGCCTGGTCAACGGCGGACGCGAGACGGTGGATGCCATCCTGGACCATCCCGGCATCCGCGCCATCTCCTTCGTCGGCTCATCGGCTGTGGCGAAGTACGTCTACAGCCGTGCGGCGGCAAACGGCAAGCGCGCTCAGTGCCAGGGCGGCGCGAAGAACCCGGTCATCGTCCTGCCCGACGCCGACATGGACATGACCACGCGCATCGTCGCCGACTCGTCGTTCGGCTGCGCAGGGCAGCGCTGCCTGGCCTCCTCCGTCGCCGTCACCGTCGGCGAAGCCCGCAACACCTTCACGCCGCGCATCGCCGATGTGGCGGCGTCGCGCAGGGTGGGCTACGGTCTCGACCCGAACACTGAGATGGGGCCGGTCATTAGCCTGGAGAGCAAGCAGCGCATCGAGCGTCTCATCGGCGAGGGTGTGAGCCAGGGAGCGCAGGCGCTGGTGGATGGCCGCAATCCGGTCATCGCCGGCTACGAGCAGGGGTACTTCGTCCGCCCCACCATCCTGGACAACGTTGTACCGGACAGCGAGATCGCGCGCACCGAGATTTTTGGTCCGGTGCTGAGTCTGATGCACGTAGAAACGATTGACGATGCCATCAATCTTGTGAACAGCGGCGCCTATGGCAACATGGCGTGCCTGTTCACGAACAGCGGCGCTGCCGCTCGCAAGTTCCGCTATGAGGCCCAGGCGGGCAACATTGGCATCAACATTGGCGTCGCCGCGCCCATGGCGTTCTTCCCCTTCTCTGGTTGGAAGGATAGCTTCTTTGGCGACATGCATGCCCAGGGCAAGGACGCCGTCGAGTTCTATACCGAAAAGAAAGTCGTTGTCGAGCGCTGGCCGAAGGAGTGGAGCCGGCAATTCTAGAGGAAATGACTTATGAGCACAATTCGCATTGGCAACGCCCCATGCTCCTGGGGCGCGTTGGAGTTCGAGGGGCTGGAGGGCAAGCGCATCAGCCACGAGCAGATGCTCGACGAGCTGAGCGAGACGGGGTACACCGGCACGGACCTGGGCGACTGGGGCTTCATGCCCACCGCGCCCGATCTCTTGCGCGATGCGCTGGCCCGCCGCCATCTGTCGATGGTCAGCGCCTTCGTCCCCATGACCTTCAAGTACCGCAAGACTCACGCCGAGGGCGAAGCCTACGCCATGCGCGTGGCGCGCCTGCTGGCGCAAGCCACGCCGCCGACGAACGGCGACCGCTTCCCGATGATCGTCCTGGCCGACGACAACGGCACCGACAGCTTACGGACGCTGAACGCAGGGCGCATCACACCCGAGATGGGCATGAGCGACGACGAGTGGCGCGTCTTCGCCGACGGCGTCAACCGCGTCGCCCGCGCCATCCGCGCTGAGACCGGCCTGCTCACGGTGTTCCACCATCACTGCGGCGGCTTCGTGGAAACGCCGCAGGAGATCGACCGACTGCTGGCCCTGACGGACCCAGAGCTGGTGGGCCTCGTGTTCGACACCGGCCACTATGCCTATGGCGCTGGCCCCGACGGCTGCAGCCTGGTCATGGACGGGCTGAACCGTTACAGAGACCGTATCTGGCTGGTTCACTTCAAGGACTGCGACCCGAACGTCGCCGCCCAGGCCCGCGCCCAGGGGTGGGACTACTTCGAGGCCGTGCGCCACGGCGTCTTCTGCGAGCTAGGCAAGGGCTGCGTCGACTTCCCAGCGGTGACGCGGTGGCTCAATGAGCACGACTACAGCGGTTGGATCACCGTCGAGCAGGACGTCCTGCCGGGCATGGGCACGCCGAAAGAGAGCGCCCAGCGCAACCGCGCCTACCTCCAGTCCATCGGTCTCTAGCATCGGAGCCATCTCATGACCGCAGACATCCTGAACGTCGGCATCATTGGCGCCGGGCGCATCGGCCGCGTCCACGCGCGCAGCCTAGCGTACACCATTCCCACGGCACGCATCGTCGCCATTGCCGATGAAGTCGAGGACGCTGCGCGGCAGGTGGCCGACCAGTACCGCATTCCGCGCGTTTACCAGCATTATCAAGACCTGCTGGCGACGCCCGACCTGGACGCGGTGCTCATCTGCTCCAGCACCGACACCCACGCCGACATCATCATCGACGCCGCCCGCGCCGGTAAGCACATCTTCTGCGAGAAGCCCATCGCCAAGACGCTCTCAGCGATAGATCGCGCCCTGGCAGCGGCGCAGGCAGCCGGCGTCAAGCTCCAGGTGGGCTTCAACCGCCGCTTCGACGCCAACTACCGTCGGGTGCGCGAGGCCATCGAGAGCGGCGAGATCGGGACTCTGGCGTTCGTGCATATCATCAGCCGTGACCCGGCGCCGCCGCCCATCGAGTACGTCAAGGTCTCCGGCGGTATCTTCCTAGACATGACCATCCACGACTTCGACATGGCGCGCTATCTCGTCGGCGCAGAGGTCTCTGAGGTCTACGCCACGGGCGGGGTGCGTGTCGATCCGGCCATTGGTGAGGCAGGCGACCTGGATACCGTGCTCGTGGTGCTCAAGTTCGCCAACGGTGTCGTCGCTACTATCGACAACAGCCGCCAGGCCGTGTACGGCTATGACCAGCGCGTCGAGGCGTTTGGCACCGGCGGCAGGATAGCCACGGACAACAACTACCCCAACGCCGCCGTCCTGAGCGACGCTCGCAGCGTCCACCGCGACCTGCCGTTGTACTTCTTCCTGGAGCGCTACGCTGAGAGCTTCACGCGGGAGATGGCCGCCTTCGTGGATGCCGTGCTGCACGACAAGCCAACGCCCGTGACGGGCGCGGACGGACGCGCGCCGGTAGTGCTGGCCCTCGCGGCGCGCAAATCCGTGGACGAGAACCGCCCGGTGAAGCTAAGCGAAGTCCAATAGCAAAACATACTCTTCAATTGTCATGCTGAGCGGAGCGAAGCATCCCTCGGACGGGAGGCCCTTCGCTCCGCTCCAGGTGACAGCTATTCTCTCCGCTTTGCTGATCTTTACCCTACCGCCTCCACAGGACGCCGCATATTCACGCGAGTACACGATCCAGCGCCGGCAGGAAGGCGCCGGGGTTGAGCGCGCCGTGCGGGTCCCAGCGCGCTTTCAGCCCACGCATCAGGTCAAGACCTTCTGGCGCATACGCCCATATGTCACTATCCAGGCGCGTCGGCGCGGCGACGAGAACGCCGTAGCCGCCAAGCGACTGAGCCACGCTGCGCAGACCGACGACGTCCGCTACACCCTCTGTGTAAACCTGACCGTTGGCGATGTCAGCGATGAAAGCGCCCGAAGCCAATATTCTGTCAAGTCGAGTAATAGCAGCGCTCAGGTCCTTGGGTGGGACGCCCAGGCGCATGACCACGTCCGTCGCTCCAGCGGCCCTCAGCCACGCGCCCCACAACTCTGTTCCGGACATATCATCGACGGGAAGCGCGGTGAGGCCGAAGGGCTGCAAAACGGCCTGCGCCTGCTTTAGCTCTGCTGCAACGTCTTCTTTCTCGCCCTCAGCTGTGTACAACAGGAACGTCGGCACATCCGTCAACGACGCGGGCAGATCGGTGAACGCGCCTTGCTGGCCTCGACTTACCAACAGCAGCGACGATGCGACCAGGCACACGCGCAAGAGCATAGCGCCAACCTCCATCCCCTGCCGCGCATTGCCAACAGGAATCGCAAGCGTCGCGCGGGCGCGGGGCAGTGGCGCAAGCTTGAGGGTCACGTCCGTCAGCAAACCGAGCGTGCCGTGGGAGCCGACGAACAGCTTGGGCAGGTCGTAGCCCGCGACGTTCTTGACCACGGGTCGCCCGGCGCGAATCACCCGGCCATCGGGTAGGGCAACGGTCGCCGCCAGCATCAGGTCGCGCGCTCCACCATAGCGCATTCGCTGGGGCGCGTTGAACGCCGTGGACAGAATGCCGCCGACGGTGGAATCTGCCCACGGCGACGCCAGGGGAACAGACATTCCGTCCCGAGCCAGCTTCGCCTGAAGTTCGTGGAGTGGCGTTCCCGCACCGACGGTGACGTACAGGTCCGACAGCGCGTATTTCTGGATGCCGCGTAGGTTCTCCGTGGAGAGCGTCACATCCGCAGCCGGCAGGAGCGCCGACTTTGTGCCGCCCCCCCGGAGCCGCACGCCCTTGCCCGCTGTGGCCCACGACCGCAGGGCTTCCGCCGCTTCGGGCGCACTGGAGGGGGCGAAGGACACTCCGAGAGGTGGGAGGGTCACGGGCGCGCGTGGCGTCGGTTCAGGCATCTGCGTCGGGAAGATTTTGCCCGGGTTGAGCAGATGGGCCGGATCGAATACATCCTTGATGTCGCCCATGAAGTCCAGCTCGTCGCGGCTGTACATCAGCGGCATGAACTCGCGCTTCTCGATACCCACCCCGTGCTCCCCGGTGATGCTGCCGTTGAAGCTACAGCACAGAGCCAGAATCTCACGGCCCGCGTCCATCACGCGGCGAATGAATGCCTTGTCGTGCGGGTCGGGGATGAGGATGAACGGGTGCAGGTTGCCGTCGCCAGCGTGGAATACATACGACACGCGCAGGTCCGCCGCATCACAGATGCGGTTGACGCCCGCCAGCGTCTCGGCCAGGTGGCTGCGCGGCACGGTCCCATCGACCAGGAAAAACGCGGGCGCCATGCGCGCCATCGCTCCAGCGGCGCTCTTGCGGCCGTACCAGATGCGGTCGCGCTCCGCCGCCGTCTCGGCGACGTGGAGATGATACGCGCTGTGGGCGTTCAGAATGTCGATGACTTCGTCGAGCTGCGGCGTCACGCTCTCAGGGTAGCCGTCCGTCTCGATGATGAGTGCCGCGCCCGCCTCGACCGGCAGACCCGGATGCACGAAGTCCTCGATAATGCGCATCATGCGCTGGTCCATCATCTCCATCGTCGCCGGCACAAGCCCACGCGCGATGATGTCAGACACAGCCTCGCCAGCCGTCTCGACCGAGTCGAAGGCGGCCATCATCGTCTTGATGGCCGGTGGATTGCGCAGCAGACGCACGCTCGCCGAGGTCATCACGCCCAACGTCCCCTCGCAGCCGGTGATGAGGCCCACCAGGTCGTACTCTGGATAGTCCAGGGCGCGGCCCCCGAAGTGCAGCAGGCGGCTATCGGCCATGACAACCTCGACGCCGGTCACGTAGTTGGCCGTCACGCCGTACTTGAAGCAGTGCGGGCCGCCGGCGTTCTCCCCCAGATTGCCGCCCAGGGTCGAGGAGCGACCGCTCGCCGGGTCCGGTGGGTAGTACCAACCCTTCGACTTGGCAAAGGCGTCCAGCGTCAGGTTGACCAGTCCCGGCTCGACCACGGCGCTGCGCCCGACCTCGTCCAGTTCCCGAATAGCGTTTATGTGGGAAAATTCCAGGATAATCCCGCCGTGCTCCGGCACGGCCCCGCCGGACAAGCCCGTCCCTGCGCCGCGTGCGATGAGTGGAACACGATTGGCGCTCGCCCAGCGCACGACGCGCACAACTTCGTCTACGTTGAACGGGAACACCACGGCGTCGGGCGTCCCGCGGTCGAGGCTGGCGTCACCCTCGTACGTGAACAACTGCACGGGGTTGGTGACAACCCGGTCCGATGGGATGATGCTTGTGAGCGAGCGCAGGATGTTCTTGTCCACGGCCATGCGGCCTCCTTCGTGTCCAGCGGTCATTGCGAGCGTCAGCGAAGCAATCCCACGGTGGGAGATCGCTTCGCTATGCTCGCGATGACGGGCATGTGTCACGCACGAGCGTTCTGATACGATAGGTCCAGCACCTCGACAAGGTGCATGACACGGGCGTTCAGTCCCGACCGCCGCACACCGGCGTAGTACTGCATGTGGCAGCCGGTGTTCGTCGTCACGATGACCTCAGCGCCCGTGGCAGCGATGTCCGCCATCTTCATCTCAAGCACTTCGTCGGCGATCTCCGGCTGGACGATGTTGTACACACCGGCGCTGCCACAGCAGCGGTCAGGCTGGCTCAGCTCGACAAGCTGGAGGCCAGGGATGGCGTGCAGGATGTCGCGCGGCTGCTTGACAATCTTCTGACCGTGGCGCAGGTGGCACGAGTCGGCGTAGGTGGCGCGAACGCGCACTTCGCCCGTCGGCAGCGTGTTGAGATGCGCCACCAGGAACTCGCTGATGTCCTGCACCTTGGCGACGAAGTCCTTCGCTTTCGGGCCATAGACCGGGTCGTCGCACAAAATGTGGGCATACTCCTTGAGCGCTGCACCGCAGCCGCCCGCATTCGTGATGACGGCGTCCACATTGAGAGCAGCAAAGGCGTCGATGTTGCGCCGCGCCAACTCCTTTGCCATGTCCTCGTCGCCAATGTGAATCTGTGCCGCCCCGCAGCACGTCTGGGCCTTGGGGAAGACCACCTCATAGCCGTTCTGCTGCAACACCCGCACCGTCGCCGCGTTCACGTGGCCCAGGAACGCTTCCTGGATGCACCCCCAGAAGAAGGCGACGCGGCCGTGCTTTGCGCCAAGGGCAGGGGCGGGTTTGCTGTAGTCGTTGGTGTTGGCGCGCAACGGTGGGAGGATGCTCTCCATCACCGTAAGAGGCTTAGGCAGGAGCTTCGAGCCGCGCACGAGCTTCTGTGCGCCGCTGTTCTCGTAGAGGCGCATTGCGCCCGCCATGAGCTTCAGGCGGCCCACGTTCGGCATCATCTGCGTCAGGCCCATCCAGCGCACGAAACGCTCGGCGGGGCCTGGCTCACGGTTCTGCTCAATGACGATGCGCGCCTGCTCCACCAGCGCGCCGTATTGGACACCGGATGGGCACGCCGTCTCACACGAGCGGCACGCCAGGCAGCGGGTAATATGCGTGGCGAAGGCATCACCGATCTCATCCTCGCCGATGCGCCCCTCCGCTGCCGCGCGCATCAGGACGATGCGCCCGCGCGGCGAATCCATCTCCGAGCCAAAGACCGCGTAGGTCGGACACGCCTGCAAACACAGCCCGCAGTGAACGCACTGGTTCAGCTTGGCGAAGTAGTCATCCGTCCTCAGACGGTCGAACGGGCCACTCATACGCTCTCCTCTAGCGCCCACACATACAACGCGCCCGGCCCATGCACGCCGATGGTGAGCGTCAGCTCGATGTCGGCCGTCCGGCTCGGACCCGTAACGAACACGAAGTAATGCTCGCCGCCGACTTCCTCGAACACCTGATGCAAGTCGGGTCGGATGGCCGATGGACGCAGCAGGGCCAGGTGGACGCGCGGCAGCAGCGACACAGCGCGCGGCTTCTCGGCCGACGAGCGCAGCACAAGCGTCCCCGTCTCCGGCAGCGTCAGGTCTACCCCGGTCACCCCCAGGTCGCACTCAGCCAGAACGTGCTTGTCGGCATTGCCCGGAACGACTTCGACGCCCAATGCCGTCAGGGTATCGGCAATGCCCAGGGCGCGAATGTCCTCAGTGTCCCAGAGCGTCGCTTTCTTGACGCCCTCCGAAGCAACGAGCGCGCCGAGGGCCGCGTGCAAGTCCTCACGGCGGCGAATGCGGCGCGGCGTCGCGCCCACCTTGGCCAGCTCGCCGAGCACCGCGTCTACATCGACGTTCACATCGCCAAGCGCACGTGCAGGAACGGACGACGTGACATCGGGCGGCGCAGAAGCCTTACCATTGGAACTGGGGTGGCCCAGGGTTGCGCGGATCTTGCTCAGGATCTCTTCCCGTGCTGTGCTCATGACCGCCTCCGCCACTCACGGATGCCGTAGGCAATGAAGCCGATGGCGGCAGCGACGGCGACAACCTGGGCAGCCCGCCGTCGCCGCGAGCCGTCTCGGGACACCGGAACGGCTTCATCGGGTGAGACTGTCACCTTCGGTTCATCGGCCGTCACAGATGGCACACCAACCTCCTTGGTCACCACATCAATCGATTCGGCGGGCGCTTCGCTCATCGCAGGCGTCTCATGTACCTGAGATGTCAAAGAGGGGTCAGGCGCCTCCGGCGTGTGCTCGTGCCACCACGTGCGGAAGCCGCCTTGCAGCGTCGGGAATGGGCGGACGTCGGTCCAACGGTTCAGGGGCGGCGGCATCGACCCAATCCAACCGCCACGCGACAAGGGTGTCTGCGCAACGCTGGCTGTCCTGGCAGCCGTGGTGTACAGGAACGGCGAGGCGAAGACGGCGGCGCCCACGTCGGCGGCGGTGCGCGCTGAGGGCGGCGAGACCGCCGGCTCGACGCTATCGCCCTCCATGACGCGATGGCGCAGGCGAAGCAAAATTTGAGGAATAGGGATTTTCACGGGGCAAATCTCGCCGCACGCGCCGCACAGCGACGACGCGAAGGGCAGGTCGCTGGCGACCTTCGTGCCGAGCAGCTGGGGCGCAAGAATCGCGCCGATGGGACCAGAGTAGACCCAGCCGTAGGCATGGCCGCCGACGCTGTTGTAGACGGGGCAGGTGTTGAGGCACGCCCCGCAGCGGATGCACAGCATCGTCTCGCGCGTTACATCGTCCTGGAGCACGCGCGTGCGCCCGTTGTCGAGCAGCACCAGGTGGAACTCCTGCGGACCGCCCTCGTCCGTCTCGCGGCGTGGCCCGGTGATGAACGACGTGTAGCACGACATCTTCTGGCCCGTGGCGCTCCGGGCAAGGAGCTTCAGCAACACGGCTAGACTCTGCATGTCCGGCACGACCTTGTCGATGCCGACGACGGCGACGTGGAGCGGCGGGAGCGTCGTACACATGCGCGCGTTGCCCTCGTTGGACACGACCACAATGGTGCCCGTCTCGGCGACGATGAAGTTCGCGCCGGAGATGCCCATGTCGGCGTTCAGAAATTCCTCGCGCAGCTTCTCATGGGCGATCTGGGTCAGCACCTTGGGATCGGGCGGCGCTTCGATGCCGAGCTTCTCGTGGAACAGGTCAGCGATGCCCTCTTTGGTCAAGTGTACCGCCGGCACGATGATGTGCGACGGCGTCACACCGGCGAGCTGTATGATGTACTCGCCCAGGTCGGTCTCGACCACGGAGATGTCGGCGGCCTGGAGAGCATGGTTCAGCTCTATTTCCTCGGTCGCCATGCTCTTGGACTTAACGACGCGCTTGACACCGTGCTCGCGCGCGATATCCAGCACAATCTGCCGCGCTTCCTCCGCATCGCGCGCCCAATGCACGTGGCCGCCGGCCTCGGTCACGCGCTGCTCGACCTGCTCCAGATAGGTATCCAGGTGATCGATGGCGTGCATGCGTAGGTCGTGCCCGGCCTGGCGGAGCGCCTGCCAGTTGTCCTGGCCGATGATGTCCACCAGCGCGGCGCGGTTGCCCAGGAACTTGCTCGTCGCCTTCTGCACCGAGGGCGGCATATGGGGCGGAACGTGCTGCGTGTTCGCCCGGAAATCGATATGAGTCACCGTATGCGTCATGGAAGCACCTCTCAGCGCGACGCCAGGACTTCGGCGATGTGCATCGTACGAATGGGAGACTTGGCGCGGCGCAGTCCACCAGCGATGTTCATCAGGCAGCCCGCATCCCCAGCGACAACCACTTCAGCCCCTGTCGCCTCGATGTTGCGCACCTTGGTGACCATCATCGACTCCGACACTTCTGGATAGATGACGCTAAAGGCGCCGCCGAAGCCACAACACGTATCTTCCTGCGGCAGCGGAATTAGCTCCAGGTCGCGCACGGCGGCGAGGAGTTGGCGTGGCTGCTCGCGCAATCCCAGCCCACGTAGACCGTGGCACGACGCGTGGTAGGTGACCTTGTGCGGGAAGCGCGCGCCGACATCCGTCACGCCGAGCACATCCACTAGAAACGACGTAAACTCGTAGGTGCGCTCGACGGCGCGTTTGACCGTCTCATGCTCTGAGTCGCCCTTCGGGAACAGCTCGAGGTAGTGGTGATGCACCATGTCGACGCACGAGCCGGAGGGCGCGACGATGTAGCCGTCGGTCTTACCAAAGGCAGCAAGCCACTGGCGGGCGACCGTTCGCGCCTGGCTCTGGAAGCCTGTGTTGTAAAAAGGTTGGCCGCAGCACGTCTGAGCTTCGGGCATTTCGACCTGGACGCCAAGGCTCTCCAGGACCGACACCATGCCCTTGAGAGCATTGGGATAGAACTGCTCGTGCAAACAAGTGATGAAGAGCTGAGCCGTAATCGCCATAGCGGTTTCTCCGGAGAAGAGGTTGGAGGCCGAGGATCTTGGCCTCCAACCTCGCGTATCATCTGGTGTCTACTTTCAACCGCCCGGGATCATCCACGTGAAGACATACGCTTGCAGGAAGACCAGGATGCCCACCAGTGTCACCAGGGCAAGACTATGGAAGAAGACGTAGCGGAGAATGTCGCCCTCGTGGCCTTGCTCCTCGGTTGCGACGCCAGCCACCACGATACTCTGGGCGTCAATCATCTTGCCCATCACGCCACCTGAGCTGTTCGATGCCGACGCCAATATGGGCGACACGCCGACCACCTTCGCAGTGATCTGCTGCAGGTTGCCGAAGAGAACGTTGGAGGATGTATCGCTACCCGTGAGGGCGACACCCAGCCAGCCGAGGAACGGGGAGAAGAACGGGAACAGCACCCCCGTGCTGGCGAAGGCCAGACCCATCGTCGCGTCGAGACCAGCATAGCGCGTAGTATACCCCAAAGCAAGCATGGCGGCAATCGTCAGCAGCGAGAACTTCACGCGGTTGAGGGTATTCAGATAGGTGCGCACGATCTCGCCGGGGCCGAGGCCGAGCACCAAGCCGCTGATGATGCCGGTCAGGAGCAGCGCCGTCCCCGTCGCCGACAACCAGTTGAACGTCCAGTTCGCCGCCTCGGCTTCCGGCGCTGTCACCACCGGCACTGCGCGGAACACCATCTTGTCCAGACCGGGAATGTTCCAAACGTAGTTGGTCACACCCAGGCCGTTCATGAATGTCTTGGCCTGGGGCAGGCCCCAGATGAACACCAGCACCGAGAGAAGAATCCACGGCAGCCAGGCCATAAACGCGTCACGACTGCTAATCTTGGCATGGGACGCCACTGCTGCGCTCCCCCCCGTCGCAGTTGCGCCCGCCATCGCCGGGCGCATGCCTGACGTCGACATGACGGGTTGTGGGGCTGCGTCTGGACGGCCGGGGACACCTCCACGAGGTGCAGGCGGAGTCATTGGGGCCTCATGCGGGAAACGCCAGATTGTGCGCGGCTGCCAGAAGCGCAGCAGGACGAACAAGGCGCCCATCGAGACGAGCGAGGCGATGATGTCCACCAGGGACGGGCCGATGAAGTTGCTGACGAAGAACTGCGTCAGAGCGAAGCTCACACCTGCCGTCAAGCACGCGGGCCACACTTCCATCATCGCCTTGCGGCCCGACATGGCCCAGATGAGCCAGAAGGGGATGAGCACGGAGAAGAAGGGGAGCTGGCGGCCCGCCATCGCGCTCAACTGCTCGACCGGCAGCTTGGTGATGGCCGCCAGGGTGATGATGGGTGTGCCAAGCGCGCCGTAAGCCACTGGCGCCGTGTTCCCGATCAGGGCAATGCCCGCCGCGAGGAGGCCAGGGAAGCCCAGGCCGATCAGCATGGCCGCCGAGATGGCGACCGGCGTTCCGAAGCCGGCCGCGCCCTCGATGAACGCGCCGAAGCTGAAGGCGATCAGCAACGCCTGGATGCGACGATCACTGGCAAGCCCGGCAATCGTCTCCTTGACGATTTCGAACTTGCCGGTCTTGACCGTGATGTCGTAGACGAAGATGGCGTTGAGGACGATCCAGCCGATCGGGAACAGTCCGTAGATCGCGCCGTTGAAGGCTGCCAGCAGCCCGAGCTGCGGCGGCATTCGAAAGACAATCATGGCGACGAGCAGGGCCGTGGCAAGCCCGGCGATGGCCGCCCAGTGAGCCTTCACGTGAAAGAACGCTAGAAGGCCGAGAAGCACTACGACTGGCAGCGCCGCCAGGAGAGCCGAGGCGAAAACACTGCCGAAGACCGGGTTGTAGACTTGAGTCCACGTCATCGTCCAATCCTCCTTCTGAGATACATGAGACCAAGGGGGCATAAGTCGCCGACCTGATGCCATTTTACGTCGCGCCTGGGGCGCTTGTCATCACTCTTGTGCCACTGAAAAGAAGGATTTTCGAGCGAAGGCCACCGCAAAGTCGTGGAAAAAGAACTAGTTCGTCCGTCTCATAAGAGGGAGGCGGACGAGCGCGGCGTCCAGCCTCGCGGCGGCTCTTGACGTGCAGCTTGGCGAGGATGCTGCGCACGTGGGATTTCACGGTGTACAGGCTGACGTTCAACGTTACGGCAATCTCCTTGTCCGATAGACCGTCGGCCATAAGAGCCAGGACCTCTTGCTCGCGCTGCGTGAGCTCGTCGGAGGGATGGGTGGGTTGCGCCTGGCGATCTTGTTCACCAACCTCCGGCGTGACCCGGGCGCTGTGGCGGAACTCGGTCATGATGCGCGCCGCCACCGACGGCGTCATGGCGGCCTCGCCGCGCGCCGCCGCGCGAATCATTTCTACAAGCTGCTGCGCCCGAATCGTCTTGACCAGATAGCCCTGTGCTCCGTTGCGGATCGCTTCGAATAGACGGGCGTCCTCGTCGCGCATCGTCAGGATCACGATGTGGCTCTCCGGTACGGCCTGGGCGATCAGGCGGGTCGCCTCCAGTCCGTCGATGCCCGGCATGTTGATGTCCATGAGGATGACGTCTGGCTTGAGCGCCTCGGCCTTCACCAGCGCCTCTAGCCCATCGCCGGCCTCCCCTACCACCGTCATGTCATCCTGTCCCCGAATCACGCTGGCGATCCCATCGCGGAACAGGTCATGGTCATCCACTAGCAGCACGCTTATCATGCTCACCTTTGCCCCATCACCGCTGGCTCGCGTCCACAGGCCAGATCAGCTCGACACGCGTTCCGCGCCCAGGCGCACTCTCGATATCAAGCCGACCACCCAGCCGCGCCGCGCGCGCCCGCATGACGCTTAGCCCGAAGTGGCTGCGACCATCCAACGGCGGGCGATCAGGGTCAAAGCCCCGTCCATCATCCCGTATCGCCAGCCGCGCTTCGCCATTCTGACGCTGGAAGCTGACGTCAACCGTGTTGGCGCCGCCGTGCCGCTGGGCATTGCGCAGCGCTTCGCCCAGAATACGCGCCACCTCTGCGCCCTCCGTCGCCGACACTGGCGTGCGCTCCGCGCCGTCCAGCGACAGGCTGACGCGCACCGTCAGCTCCTTCTCTAGACTGCCAACCTCATTCCTCAGATACTGACCTAGTGGCGCAGGCGCCGGCGCGACGTCGCGCAGTTGCGAGATGAACTGCCGCACTTCCTGAGTCGCGAGTCCGACAATCTCCTGGAGCTGCGCCAGGCGTACCTGGACCTGGTTGTAGCTTCCGCCCGGTGCTTCCTCGACTAAGCGGTCGATTTGCAAGTAGAGGTAGCCGAGAGTCTGCGCCAGGCTGTCATGCAACTCAGCGGCGATATGCTCACGTTCTTCGAGCGTCGCCACATCGCGGGCCTGGGCCTGCACCTGGTCGAGCAGAGCCATGTTATCCAGTGTGAGAGCAATCTGCTGGGCAATGGCGGCGGCGAGGGCGACAGCCTCGGGCGAGAAGCCTTCCTGTGCCCGGCTGAACAAGCCCATGACACCGAGCGCCCGGCCATGGATTCGCATCGGCACCCCGGCGAATGCGTGCAGGCCAGCTTGGCGCACCGTTATGCGCGCCAGCCGCGGCGCCTGGCTGATATCGTCCAGCACGATAGGCGTGCCCTGCATATGCACTTGCCCGAGAACGCCTTCGCCTGGCTTAAGCGCCACCAGCGCGGATTGCAGATCCAGGCTGAACGCCTCCTGGGCGATCAGGCGCAACGCGCCCTCGTCGTCGGCCAGCCAGATTCCGCCCATCTCGGCGCCCACAACTTGCAATGCGCGGGCAAGGGCCGTCTGGAGCAGCTCGTGGCGCGCCTGGGTACGGCTGGCCGACGAGATGACTTCAGACAGTGCTGCGACTTCCTGCGAGCGTTGCGCGACGCGCTGCTCCAGTGTACTTGCCCATGTCGCCAACTCGTCGCGCGACGCTAACAGCGAGCGGCGCATCGTCTCGAAGCTGGCGCCCAAGTCTTCAAGCTCGCGGCTGCCGTGTACCGCAACCGATGTCGACAGATCACCGCGCGCGATTTTGTCCGCTGCCTGCGCCAGGCGCGGAACAGGACGCAGGAGAGCCTCAGCCAGCCACCAGACGGTGACGCCGAGAAGGGCTGTCAAGAGTAGGGTAGCGCCAAGACCGCCCGCCGTCACTCGGTCCGCCGGAGCCAGGATTTCCTTTTCAGGCAGAACAGCGATGGCGGTCCAGGGTCGCATGGTCATGCGCGCCGCGCTGTAGTAGCCTACCTCCCCACTCGAGTCGATCTGCTGGACAAACAGGGGCGGTAGCGGATCGAGACGAATATAGTCGAGCAGGCTCTCGCTGCCGCTGTCGGTGATTCCCGGAAGATTCGCAAACCGGCCCTGCGCCTGAAGCGCGGCCCAGGTCTCCGGCGGCAGCGGGGCAAGGCTACGGAAAACATAACGGCGGTCCAGGCCGTGGGCCAGGCGTATGCCGTATTGGTCCACAAGCATCGCGTAGCCACGCTGGCCGAGTTGCAAGCGCTCGATGACTTGCCAGACCTCCTCCAGCGACAGCGACACGGCCAACACACCGGCAGGACGAATTGCGGCGGCGTCATCGATAGCGTTCGGCTGCGTGGTGAGCGCGAAGACAGGGGCCGCCAGCCAGATGACCGGCTGCCCATCCAGGGATGAGATGCCGGGATCGGCTAGAACAACTTTGCCGTTAGCGAGGGTTTTTTGAAAGAAGTCGGTTTGGCCGAAGCTCTGTCCGACATAACTACCCTGGGTCGAGATGAGAACCTCGCCGCGCAGGTCCAGCAAGAGCACCGCGCGGTAAAAGGCGTCAGAGGCGAGGAAGTTGCTGAAGTCGTCCAGCGTCGGTGTGAACAGGGCAGAGCGCTGATCGGGTCGCACCGAGACGAACTCCCGCGCTGCGCGGGAGCGGGACAGGTTGCTGACGCGGCTGAGTTCTTCGCGCACAAGCGAGTCGAGTTGGCGCGACGTTTCCTGGGCCGTGGAAACCAGGAAATCAGTTTGCAGCTTCTCGACCTCGCGGCGGTTGACCCAGCTCAGGTTGTAGAAAAGGGCGGCGGCGGCAATCACGGCGACAAGCAACATAGCCAGGGCCAGACGTCGGCCCAGGGGCCACCTATCCAGGCGACGCCGGAGCGAATAGGCACGAGCGGCAGCTTGCCTGAGCACCTATCGTTCTCCACCGCGGAGGAAGCCGCTCGGCCCGTAGACGCCAACCGGCGTTGCCTCGCCGCCCAGCATGCGCACCAACCACACCTGGTGCAGGCCCTCGCCCGAACTGTCGAAGCTATAGGTGCCTTGCGCACCCTGGTAGGGCGCTGCGCGCAAAGCCTGAGCAAGACGAGATGGCTCTGGTCCGGCCTCAGCCAGCGCGTGCGCCAGCAGGTAGATCGCGTCGTAGTACCACGTGATGTAGGTATCGGGCGGCAAGCCGAAACGCTCCACAAATCTTGCTTCGAAACGGCGCCCATTCGGCGACACTGGCAAGAATGCATCCGCGGCGACATAGACGCCGTCCTGGGCATCGCCCGCGACGTTGTGGGTGACGGCCGATGCGCCACCCGGCGAGGTGATGATTCGGGCGGTCACGCCCCGATAACGGAGGCCCCGCAACAAAAAGCCAACGTCGGTTGAGTTGGTGCCATAGACCAGGAGAGTATCGACGTCGGCCGCTGCCACGCTCCGTGCAATCGTCTCGAAGTCGGTTGTTCCGGTGAGGTAGCTCTCACGCACGACAAGGGGAAGCCCACGCCGCGTCAGCTCGGCGGTCACGACCTCAGCGCCGCCGCTGCCGAAGGCGTCGGCATCATGCACCAGCGCGACGCGCTGCGCATGCAGGTCATCGACGGCGAGCGCCACCATCGCGGCGCCCGTGATGCGGTCGCTCGGCCGCAGGCGGAACAGGTTGGTGTCGCCCTGTTCAGTCAGATGGGCATTGGTCGCGCCGATGAGCATTGGCAGCAACGAGTGCTGGTGCTCCGGAACGAGACCGACGGCATATGCCGACTTCAGCGGGCCGAGTAAGGCCACTAGGCGATCTTGCGCCAGAGCCGCCTGGTACTGCTGCAGGGCCACAGCCGGGTCCGAGCGGCAGTCACGCACCACGAGCGCCAGTGGGACGCCGTTGACGCCACCAGCGGCGTTGATCTCCTCGACAGCGAGCCGAGCCGCGCGAATGCTTAGATCACCAATCTGTGCGCCCGTGCCTGTGACCTCTGTGTTCAGGCCAATACGATAGGTAGTATCTTGACGGGACTCGGCGAAGGCGGTTTGGGAGAAAACGCGGGCCGAGTCCAGGGCGGTGGGCTGCGTTGGGGCTACGGCGCACGACGTGACGGCAAACGCGAGCAGCGCTGCGGCGGCGATGAACAGATGACTCAGATACGGCCTGTTTCGCTGCGACATTGCTAGACCCTTGCGTCTCGACTTCTCGGCCCGGGTGCCGCTTATTATACGAAGAATGAAATTATCGCAAAATGCCGCCAAGGCATGACGAATGCGTCGAAGGAAGCGGACGGAATACAGTCCAAGTTTGCCAGACGACCAGAAAGCCTGTATAAGAATCCCATGAACCTATACGCTATCAGTGATCTCCACCTCGGCCACCGCGCCAACCGCGACGCCCTCAAGGCGCTCCCAATCCACCCCAACGATTGGCTTATTCTAGCCGGTGACGTGGGCGAGACCGAGGCCCACCTTGACTTCGCCCTGCACTACCTCACCCAGCAGTTCCAGAAAATCGTCTGGACGCCCGGCAACCACGACCTGTGGACGCTGCCCTCGGACAAGACCGGCACGCGCGGCGAGGCCCGCTACCGCCGCCTCGTGGACATCTGCCGCGCCTATGGCGTCCTGACGCCCGAAGACCCTTTCACGCCGTGGCCGCCCGGCAACCCCATGTGCCTCCTCGCACCTGTATTCGTGCTCTACGACTACTCTTTCCGCCCGGAACACGTCGAGTTGTCCCGAGCCATCGAGTGGGCGGCTGAGAGCGGCATCGTCTCTAGTGACGAAGAGTTGCTGTACACGGAGCCTTATCCCTCGGCGGTCGTGTGGTGTACGCTTCGCGCGCGCTACACCGAGAAGCGCCTGGCCGCGACGCCGACCGATTATCCCTTAGTGCTTATCAACCACTTCCCGCTGCGTTACGACCTGGCGCACCTGCGCCGCATCCCGCGCTTCTCCCTGTGGTGCGGCACACGGCGCACCGAGGACTGGCACACGCGCTTCCACGTCCGCGCCGTCGTTTACGGTCACCTGCATATCCGCAGTACGCACATCGTCGACAACGTGCGCTTCGAGGAAGTCTCCCTCGGCTACCCCAAGCAGTGGAACCCCCAGCTGGGCATCCAGGGCTACCTGCGCCGCATCTTGACCGCACCCGGTTAACCCCCGGACAACACGAAGCTCTGCGCAGGCGGGGTCGCCTCTTGCAGAGCTTCGCGAGTCTCAGGAAGAAGGGAAAAGTCAGTTAGCCGATTTCGGCCAGAACATCGCCCAGGGTGACGGTCTTGCCCGACTGGGCGTTGAGTTGGAGCACGGTCCCGTTGCGCGGCGCTTTGATCTCGTTCTCCATCTTCATCGCTTCCAGCACCAGCAGCGGCTGGCCTGCCTCGACCTTGTCGCCGGGTTGAACCAGGATGCGCGTAATCAGCCCTGGCACGGGCGCTTTGACGCGCCCGTCGCGGCTCATGGGCCGGGAGGTTGTTACCTCCAGGTCGCGCACTTCAACCGTGTGCCGACCGCGATACGAGCGAATCCATTGCAGGTCACGGTCAACGGTAATCTCATATGGCCCGTTATCCGTTGCAACCCAGTCCAACGCATCGATGCCGTCCAGGCTCGACACGCTCACCGGCACGGACTGACCGTCAACAGTCACGGTGAAATCGGTCGCGTTGCTCGGCGGGAGGGTCACCTCGACCTCGTACGTCTGCCCATCGACAGTCACAGCTATCTTGCTCATGAATGACTCCTGTCTATGCTATACCGGCAAGCGCCGCGCGTCCTGGTGCCAGCCCGAGCGCACGCGGCTGGGCGTGACCGGCCGGCCAGCGCGGTTGCGAACGAGATAGGCAATTGCGGCGGCAACCGCCATGTCGCGGCGGTCGCTGTCGTTGGCGAGGTTGCCAACAAGCTCGCGGTGGGCAAACGCAGTTGTATACTGGCCGCTGACGAAATCCGGGTCGTCGAGGATACGTTGGAGAAGGGGCACCGTCGTCTGCACGCCAGCGATGGAGAACTCCGACATAGCGCGCTGAGCGCGCCGCACCGCCTCCTCACGGTTCCCGCCCCATACCACCATCATGGCAAGCAGCGGGTCGTAATGCACGGGAATGTCGCAGCCCCGGTACGCATAGGTATCCACGCGGACGTTCGGCCCGGCAGGCAGGCGATAGGCGGTCAGCCGTCCCGGGCTGGGCAGGAAGTTATTCCACGGGTCCTCGGCGCTGATGCGGCACAGAATCGACCAGCCGCGCAGCTTGATGTCGTCCTGCGTCATGCCCAGCGGCTCACCGGCCGCGACGCGAATCTGCTGCTGCACGATATCGACCCCCGAGATCATCTCAGTGGTCGGGTGCTCGATCTGAAGCCGCGGCTTGATTTCTGTAAAGTAGAACTCACCCGCCTCGTCCATGATGAACTCGACGGTGCCGGCGTTCTGGTAGTTGAACAGCCTGGCGATTTGGACAGCCGTGTCCCATAGCTTCTCGCGCTGCTCTTGGGACAGGAACGGCGCGGGCGCTTCCTCAACAATCTTCTGATTGCCCACCTGGATGGAGCCTTCGCGCTCGCCCAGGTGGATGATGTTCCCCTGCTGGTCGCCAATGACCTGGACGCCGAGCTGGCGGGCGGGCAATAGCGCGTGCTCGAGATAGATGTGCTTGTCACCGTAGACCGTGTAGCTCTCGGTCTGGGAGTGGCGAACGGCGTCCGCCAGATGCTCCTTGGTGCGCACAAGACGCGCGCCGCGCCCACGCCCACCCGTGCACGACTTGATGAGGACGGGGTAGCCGATTCGGTCGGCTTCCGCTTGAATGGCGTCCATCTCGCCTTCGCCGTAGCTACCCGCCGAGTGGGGTGGCGTCTTGAACCCGGCCTTCTCAGCCGCCGCCATCACATCGACCTTGCAGGCTAGGTCGGCGACGAGCTTCGCGGGTGGGCCAATAAATGCAATATTCGCTGCCTCACACGCCTCGATGAACTCAGCCCGCTCGGCAAGGAAGCCGTAGCCCGGGTGAATGGCCTCAGCCTCCATCTCGCGGGCAATCTGAAGCACCGCCTCGCCATTTGTGTAACCGCCGGGCGTGGTAAGCTGGTGGCATTGGTCGGCCAGACGGACGTGGAGCGAGCCGCGGTCTGACTCTTCATATAGCGCGACCGTCGTAATCCCCATGTCGCGGCAGGTCCGAATGATGCGGAGGGCGATTTCACCCCGGTTAGCAATCAGCACCTTTTTGAACATAGCTTGTCCTTAGCTTCCCGGCTGCCAGCGCGAACAACGAACTGTTCCCTGTTCACACCGGCAGCCGTAGAATATCAAAGTGGCATCACGCAGGCGACAGGCCGTGCTTCTTCGGGACGTGGCGCTCGCGCTTGGAGAGCGTCAGCTCGAGGGCGCGGATCAGGATGCGCCGCGTGTCCTTTGGCTCGATGACATCGTCGATGAGGCCGCGCGAGGCGGCGACATACGGGTTATTGAACTTCTCCTCGTAGTCGTCCACCAGTTCCTTGCGCCGCGCCGCCGGGTCCGGGGCCGCCTTCACGTCGTTGCGGAACAGGATGTTGACCGCGCCCTCTGCGCCCATGACCGCGATTTCGGCGTTCGGCCAGGCGTACAGCAGGTCGCCGCGCAGGCCCTTACTGCTCATGACGCAGTACGCGCCGCCGTAGCTCTTGCGCAGAATGACCATCAGCTTTGGGACAATCGCCTCGGAGTAGGCGTAAATCATGCGCGCGCCGTTGCGGATGATGCCGCCGTACTCCTGGTGTGTGCCAGGCAGGAAGCCGGGCACGTCCTGGAGGGTGATGATCGGCACGTTGTAGGCGTCGCACAGGCGGATGAAGTGGGCGGCCTTGATGGACGCCTTGATGTCGATGCAGCCCGCCAGGAACATGGGCTGGTTCGCCACGATGCCGACGACATAGCCGTTGAGGCGGGCGAAGCCGACGACCATGTTCTCGGCCCACAGCTCGTGGACTTCGAGGAAGCGCCCGTCGTCCACAACGCTGGCGATGACCTTGCGCACGTCATACGGCTTGCGCGAGTCGACCGGGACGATCTCCTCCAGCTCCGGGCAGCGGCGCTCAGGGTCGTCCACCGGCGGGACGTAGGGCGGGTCCTCCTTGTTGTTGGACGGCAGGTAGCTGAGCAGCTCACGCACCTGCATGAGACACTCGGGGTCGTCTTTCGCCAGGAAGTGGCTGACGCCGCTCTCGCGGCTGTGAACGAGGCCGCCGCCGAGCTGGTCCTGGGTCACGTCTTCCTGCATGACCGCGCGGACGACATCGGGGCCGGTGATGAACATGTAGCTGTTCTCGGTCATGAAGACGAAGTCGGTCAGAGCGGGCGAGTAAACCGCGCCGCCCGCGCACGGGCCGAGGATGACCGACAACTGCGGGATGACACCCGACGCTTCACAGTTGGCATCGAAGATGCGGGCATAGCCGCCGAGGCTGTCGACGCCCTCCTGGATGCGCGCGCCGCCAGAGTCGTTGAGGGCGATGAAGGGGCAGCCGTATTCCAGCGCCATGCGCATCGCCTTGACGATCTTGTTGGCGTGCATCTCACCCAGCGAGCCGCCCATCACCGCCGCATCCTGGGCGGCGGCAAACGCGTGCCGCCCGTTGATGAGGCCGAAGCCCGTAACGACGCCGTCGCCGAAGCGGGACTTCTTGCCGCCCATGTAGCTGTCGTAACGTGGGAGCACGAGCGTGTCAATCTCGGTAAACGTGCCGGGGTCGAAGAGAATGTTGATGCGCTCGCGCGCCGTGAGGCGGCCCTTCTTGTGCTGCCCATCGATGTCACCTTGTGTGCCAAGGGCCTGGGCCTGGCGGCCGCGCAGCTTGTCGATGTAAAGCTGCATCGTCTTGCCGTTCTCGCTCACCTCGACGGCGGGCTTCTCCGTTGTATCCATAAATAGAGCCTCCTGTGAGGAATTTCTCGCCTGCTAAGAGGAGCAGGAAGATGAGTCCAGATGTCGATTCGACTTAAGCGACTGCCGTTGCGGGCGATCTCTCGCCGTGTTTGAGGACTGCCAGCGTCAGCACGTAGCCGTCCATGATGCGCCACCAGCCAACAGGCTCGTCCGCCATCGAGTAGTCTACGCTCGGAGCGAGACTCAAGCGTAGATCCGCCCACCCCGTGTTCGCCACAGGCGAATGAGTAGGCGTATCCAGGGGAATGGCCTCGACGTCGATGCAGCGGGTATCCACGGTCAGGCCCAGGCGCAGCGCCTTCAGCATGGCTTCCTTGGCGCTCCAGATGATGGTTACCAGGGTATCACGAAACGACTCAGGCGCGTGGTCCACCTGGTTCAACTCATCCGGCGTAAAGAAGTCGGCCACGAACTCTCGACCACGATGCTCGATGCGCTCGATATCGGCGCCGATCTCGATCTTCTCGGTCGGCGCTCCAGCGAGCGCACAGTCGGAGAAGAAGGGCGCAACAGCGCAGAATGAGTAGCCGCCCGAGTGGCTGATAGACAGGCTCACCGGGAGGCGGCTGCGCAGCGTTGTCGCGTAGGGCGCGCCGTCTGGATCGTTGCCGATAGCCAGCGCATCCAGTGGAACCTGGGTGTGTGTGATCTGCCCCAAGTACGATTGAAGCAGGTGCTTGGCCGTCCAGCGGCCGAGCAGCCAATCGCGCCGCCGCTTCGGGATGGTGAGCCTCGCCAAGCGCGCGCATTCCGTGCTGGCGAGTAGACCGGCGGGCGCGTCCCCGGCTGAGAGCAAGGGGTGGGCGGACAACGGCTGCACCATCCAGTCAACCTGGCTGCCGTCTGGAAGAGGAATGCGCCCGTCCATAACCAGAGAGAGTGCCATATGTGGATGTACCTCGCTTTCAGGTGAGATGGCTGGCGAGGGTGCAAGATACCTTAAATTCTGCAATCTGTCAAGGTAGCCAGGAGACCGTCCCGGCGGCGACTGCCAGGTTCACACGCCTGACCGGCATCACCGAAACGGTCCCCTGTGCGGATGATTTTCAAGGCGGGACTTGGTAGAGACGCGCCAGGGCGCATCTCTACCTTCCCCGCTACTTAAGTGTCATGCCGCTAGGTAGCTTCACCGTGCGGTATCCACGCATGTCCACGTACACGTTGCCGGCCTCGTCGATGACCTGGGCGTCGAACGCCTCGCCATCACTGACCGGCGTCACCACGGCGTACAACCGCCGTCCCTCGGCCTCTGCCGGCTGACGGTATGCCGTCACCGTGCCAATAGCCTCGGGCAGCGCCAGCACGTCCCTGGCAACCATCTCCCACATGCCCGCTGTCTGGAAGCAGAACTCGATCAGGCGCGGGGCCATGAGGGACGCCACGTCGTCGGGCGACGAGTTCGCCGGCAGGCCGTGCACCATTAGGCCGATGGCCTTGTCGGGCAGGACCTCGACGCGCTCGAGCACCTGATACGCCGGACCGTGGAAGTAGGTCTTGTAGATCTCTTCCTTCTCCAGCACACGGCCATCAGGGTTCAGCGTTGGCGCCTCGGCCGTCGGCTTCGGCAGCTCCTCGCGCGTCAGGCGGACGTTCGCCGTGAAGTGGACGGCCACCTGGGGCGGCAGCTCCGGCCGCGGCTGCGTCACCGACTTGAGCGTCGTGTAGGCGATCAACTCGCCGTTCGCCGTCGGCTCGATGCGCGCCTCCAGGTACAGCGTGCGCGGCTGGTGTCGGTGGAACTTGAACGGGCTGCCGAAGCTCTCGTTCTCCACCGCCGCCACGTTGTAGCCCGGCGCGAGCACACTCGCCAACTCGGCGAAGGACTCGGTGCCCATCACGCCCGGCAGCACCGGCACCTCGTTGATCTGGTGATCGAAGAGGAAGGGCTGCTCCTTGGGGTCGAAGGTGGTCTCGACTTGCAGGCCGCCGAACAGCTTCACGGCCTTGACCTCGCCCACCATCAACAGCTTCGGCTCGCGCTTCGCCAGCGCCTCGTTGATCTTCTCAACATCCGCGCCGCCGTTCGGGTCGCGCTCTTCGAGCCACACGCCCAGCCGCCCGGCGACGAGGACTTCGCCTCGCGTGCCGCCATAGGTCAGCTCGCGGCGAATGGTTGGCACGCCTGCCTCAGCGGGCAGCATGTCGATGCCCAGGGCTTCCATGATCTTCGGGACGGAACCGCGGGACGCCATGCCAATCTGGCCCCAGGCCGTCCAGTCGATCGCGATGCCGCGCGTCTCAGGCCGCCACGTGCGCATGCTGCTGCTAATCTTGCACAGCAGGTCGTTGGCGGAGCTGTAGTCGCTCTGGCCGTTGTTGCCGAAGCGGCCCGCCACGGAACTGAAGGAGACAGTCGCCCCGATGGGCATGCCCTTCGCCGCGCGGAGCAGGCTGAAGAAGCCGTCGGCCTTCACGTCGAAGACGAGGTCGAACTGGCTCGGCTCCTTGTTCGGCAGCGTGCGGTCGATGAGCAGGCCGCCCGCGTGCAGCAGGACGTCGATGCGCCCGTGCCGCTGGCGGATGTCATCCACCACCTTGGTTACAGCGTCGCCGTCGCGCAGGTCGAGGGCGTAGTAGTACGCCGTCCCGCCGGCCGCCTCGACGGCTTCCACGGCCCGCAGGGCCGCTTCGCTGCGCTCGATGCCCATGATCTGCTTGTCGATGATCGCGGGCGTCGGGCGCTCACCGCGCGCCTTCGCGTCGTCGATGAGCTTGCGCTTCAGGGCTTCCTTGTCCGAGCGGAACAGGGCGATGTTCTCGTCGTCCCGCGCGGGCGCTGGCACGAGGTCCAGCAGGTAGAAGATGCCCTGGCTGTTGGCCGCGAGGTCAGTCACGATGGCGCTGGTGATGCCGCCAGCCGCGCCTGTCACTGCGAACACCGTGTCGGGGCCGAGAACCATGCCGGGCTGGCCGTCCTTGGCCGGCTTCTCGATCAGGGTGACCGTGTAGCGCAGGCCGTCGTAGTAGCCAATCTCGACTGCGCCGGGATCGAAGAGCGTCTCGGCGATGAGCTGGTCGGCCGAGTCGGCGGTCTTGCGGCTGACCGGGAAGTCCACCGCCTTGACCGTCGTGCCCTTGCCTTCCTCGCGCATGCTCTGCTCGATGTTGAACGCCTTGGTGAAGCCCACCACGGAGCCGCCCATCGGCGCCGTCGCGCCCTCAACGCCGTAGCCGTGCAGACCGCCCAGCCGCGTCGCCGACACCAGGAAGTGGTTCGGACCGGCGATAGCGTCGTACAGGGCGCGCGCTGCGGTGTACAGGTTCTTGATGCGGACGCGGATGTTCTCGCGCCACGTCGCCAGATCCATGTCCTCCAGGTTCGGCTCCACGTCCAGCGCGGGCAGCCAGTAGAGACCCTGGAGGGGGCCTTCGGCGATCCACGCCTTGAGCTGGGCGTCGAGGGCGTCCGTGGCGATGCCGGGATCGAGGGTCAGGACGTTGACGCCGCGCTTCTGGAGCCGGTTGACGAGCGCCTTGCCGACGCCGCCCTGGTCCAGCATCACCACCACGCGGCTTTCCTCATTGAGGGTCACGCCGGTGGGCTTGCTGAACTCGAGGGTCGGGCGCAGAGCCGGCGCCGGTACGCGGCGTGGCATCTTGTCGGCGTCCTCGAGTGTGCCGATGGTGGTAACCTTCGGCTTGGCGGGCGCGGGCGCCGGAGCGGGAGCTGCGGCCGCAGGGACCGGAGCAACCGCTGACGCGGGAGCCTGGGCGGGCGCGGCAGCCGACTTCAGCTCAGGGCGCTGGTCGTAGACGAACTGCACCACGCTGCCGAGGGTCGGGTAGTCGCGTAGCTTCAGGTTCTCGATGCGCGGGATGTCGAACGCCTCGCGGATGGCCGCGAACGTCTCGGCCTGCTTCACTGTATCGATGCCTAGGTCGGCCTCCAGGTCGGAGTCCAGGTCGAGCATCTCTTCAGGATAGCCCGTCTTATCCGCGACCACCTGCAACACCTTGGACGTTACAGGATCGCGGCCGGCGGGCGCAGCGGCTGGCGCCGGGGCCGGAGCGGCTGCCGCAGCAGGAGCCGCTGACGGCGCTGCCGAAGCCGCAGCCTTCAGCTCAGGGCGCTGGTCGTAAACGAACTGCACCACGCTGCCGAGGGTCGGGTAGTCGCGCAGTTTCAGGTTCTCGATGCGCGGGATGTCGAACGCCTCGCGGATAGCCGCAAACGTCTCCGCCTGCTTCACCGTGTCAATGCCCAGGTCCGCTTCCAGGTCGGAGTCCAGGTCGAGCATCTCCTCGGGATAGCCCGTCTTGTCCGCAACCACCGACAGAACCTTGGCGGTCACGGCATCGCGGCCGGCAGGCGCTGGAGCGGGCGCAGGAGTCGCGGCAGGCGCAGGCGCTGCTGCGAACGTCGGAGCAGGCGCAGACGGAGCCGACGGAGCCGACGGAGCCGGCGCAGCGGGGGCCGCCGGAGCCGCTGGCGCTGACGGAGCCTGCGCCTTCAGCTCAGGCTTGTTGTCGTAGACAAAGCGAATGACGCTGCCCAGGGTCGGGTAGTCGCGCAGCTTCAGGTTGTCAATGCGCGGGATGTCGAACGCCTCGCGGATGGCCGCGAACGTTTCAGCCTGCTTCACCGTGTCGATGCCCAGGTCCGCCTCCAGGTCGAGGTCAGGGTCGAGCATCTCCTGCGGATAGCCGGTCTTCTCGGCAACCACCGCCATCACGCGCTCGGCCACCGGATCGGCGGACGGCGCAGAGGGGGCTGGCGCGGCAGGCGCTGGAGTGGGAGCGGCTGCGGGAGCCGGAGCTGGAGCAACCGCCGGGGCTGGAACGGCAGGAGCGGCCAGGTCGGGCCGGTTCGTGCGGACGAAGCCTACCACGCTGGCAATCGTCGGGAAGTCGCGCAGGCGCAGGTTCTCGACGCGCGGGATGTCGAACGCCTCGCGGATAGCCGCAAACGTCTCCGCCTGCTTCACCGTGTCGATACCCAGGTCCGCCTCCAGGTCCAGGTCCACGTCGAGCATGTCGGGTGGATAGCCTGTCTTCTCGGCCACAACCTCGAGCACCTTCTCCGTGACCACGTCATGGACCGGAGCCGCAGCGGGAGCGGCAGTCGGAGTCGGGGCGGCGGCCGGAGCCGGCGCAGCGGCAGGCGCTGGCGCAGGAGCCGCCGGGGCGGCCAGGTCAGGCCGGTTCGTGCGGACGAAGCCTACCACGCTGGCAATCGTCGGGAAGTCGCGCAGGCGCAGGTTCTCGATGCGCGGGATGTCGAACGCCTCACGAATGGCCGCGAACGTCTCCGCCTGCTTCACCGTGTCGATGCCCAGATCCGCCTCGAGGTCCAAGTCCACGTCGAGCATGTCCGACGGGTAGCCTGTCTTCTCGGCCACGACCTGCAACACCTTGGCGGTGACAGGATCGACGCCAGGGGCAGCGGCGGGAGCTGGCGCGGCAGGCGCGGGAGACGGAGCAGCCGCAGGGGCCGGGGCTGGAGCCGCTGTGGACGCTGGAGCCGCTAGGTCGGGCCGGTTCGTGCGGACGAAGCCCACCACGCTGGCAATCGTCGGGAAGTCGCGCAGGCGCAGGTTCTCGACGCGCGGGATGTCGAACGCCTCGCGGATAGCCGCAAACGTCTCCGCCTGCTTCACCGTGTCGATACCCAGGTCCGCCTCCAGGTCCAGGTCCACGTCGAGCATGTCGGGTGGATAGCCTGTCTTCTCGGCCACGACCTTCAGCACCTTGCTGACCACCGGATCGACGGCGGGCGCAGCGGGAGCCGCAGGCGCGGGCGCAGGAGCCGCCGGAGCGGGCGCGGGCGATGGAGCAGGCGGTGGTGTGGCCGCCGCTGGCGCCGGCGCGGGCTTGGACGCGGCGGGAGCCGGTGGAGCGGCTGGCTCGGCGCGCGGGGCGGGCGGCGGTGGCGGCGGCGCGACTTGCTGCGGTCGCGGCTGCGAGACCGCCGGTGTAGCGGGGCGCGCCGGCTGCTGCGTCGGCATAGCCATAGGCAGCGGACGGAAGCCAGAGCCAGCCACATCGCCGGGCGCTGGCGCGCGAAGCGACGGACCGGTGCCGTACTGCCACGTGCTTGGCGCGGGCTGGCGCGGTGGGAAGCCCTGGGCCTTGATGCGCAGGACGCGCTTCACAACCTCGGTCTCGGCGCGGTCGTAGCCGGACTGCATCGCCACCCAGTAGTTGTACAAGGCCGGGTTGTCGACGCGGTCGAGGCTGCCAGGGATGCGGCGGGTCAGGGTCATGGAAATCTGCGAGCCGAAGCCGGCCGCCAAGTGCAGCGCATACTGCACGGGGTATCGGCCGCCGCGGCTGAGGGTAAGCGGCCCAAGGTCCGGGTCCACTTCCTTGAAGTTGGGCACAGGCGGAACGATGCCGTACTCGAGAATCTTAACGGCGATCACGTCTTCGATTCCGACGCCCATCGGGTGGCCGGTGAAGCCCTTGGTGTTCGCCATGATAATCTGGTTGGCCGCGTCGCCGAACGTCTGGCGCAGGGCCATGACTTCCGCCGAGGCGCTGCCGCCACGAGCCGGGGTAAACGTCTCGTGGGACATGAACACCATCTGCGGGGCCATGCCGTAGCGGTCCGTGCCGAAACGGCGCTCCGCCGCGTACACCAGGCGCTCCATGACGAGGTTAATGTGCTCGACGTCGAGGCGCGTGCCGTGGTAGGCGCTGTTGTCGGTCTCGCTGGCGAGCAGCTCGACGATACCGCGCATGCCGCGCTCGCGCACCGCGTCCTCGCTCTCGACCACCAGGCCACACGCGCCCATGCCGAGCAGCGTGCCGTGGCGGCGGCGGTCGAAGGGCAGCGCCGCCTCTTCCACACGGTCGTCGGTCGCCGCAGCGCCTGTCGCCAGGAAGCCCGCACCGATCCACTCCATGAGGTTCTCGCTGGTCACGTCGTCCGCGCCGATGACAATCACGCGGCGGCAGCGGCCGCTGCGGATCCAGTCTTCTGCCAGAGCGATCCCCTGGGCCGTGCTGGCGCAGGCCGCGTTGACATGGGTGTTCGGGCCGCGCGCGCCGATGAACTCGGCGAACTGGCTGTGGCCCATCGACAGGATGCGGAAGATGAAGCGGCGGTCGAACTCGTATGGCTCGCGCTCCAGGGCCTCGCGGATCTCGGCCACGCGGCGCTCGATCTCGCGCAGTGCGCTGTCATCCTGGGTGTACAGCCGCAAGTCTTCCAGCATCGCCAGCTGGTCCATGCGATTGACCCAGGTGTGGTAGCGGTTGAGCTCGTCGGCAAAGCGGTCGCCGCCGGGGAAGGCGCTGGCGAAGATGATGCCGGTCTCGTCGCGCATCGACTCGGGCAGCAGCCACCGCTCAGGCAGATACTTGCCCGTGCTGGTGCGGCGGTACGTCTGGACCAACGGGATGCCGGCTTCGCGCAGAGCGTCGAAGCCGGCAGCCATCGCCAGCTGCGTCGTGCGGTCGAGCGCCTCGACGAGCTTGGCGGGAACACCATACTCTTCGGTCAGGTCGAACGGCCCACCGCGGCCAGCAAGCTTGATGACTTCATTGGGATCGGTGATGGTTTCGAAACTGCCGCTGCCGTCCTCGCTCTTGACCAAGCGGGTGACACGCTTGTTGAGCATGAGCTTGCGGAAGCGCTCCGGGATCAGGTCGACGAACTGCTCGCCGCGCAGGATGCGCAGGGCATTGTCGGGGTCCATCACCGGCTTGTTTGCGCCCGGCAGGCCGAGGCCCGTGCCGGAGATGACGACGGAGCCGAGGGGCACGTCGTTGCGATCATAGGGCTTACGCGCAGGAGCGCCGCTGCTCAGCTGCGAGAGCGCCTGGACGAGAGACTGTAGGGCGTCAGCCGAGGGCTGCGGCGCTGGCGCCGCAGGCGGCACGGGCGACGCGGGGACCGATGGCGCAACCGGCGTCTGCGGGATCGGCGCGGCGACGGTCGCCGGACGAGCCTGCTCTGGCGCGGGCGCATCGACCTCGGTCTGCACCGGACCGTTGGCGCTAGTCGCAGCAACCGACGGGCGGCCGTTGCCGGTCGCGACTGGTTGTGAATCTTGCATAGCATACCCCGCTGCATACAGGCCGCACAGGGCTTGGTTAAACGACTGGAGTTCACCAGTCTTGGGATGGTTCGTAAATAGGGAGACGACGTCCGGCTTCTTGCCAACGACGTCATCGACAAAGCCCTTGAGCGCCTTCTTCGGGCCGACCTCGACGAAGGTGCGCACACCCTCGCGATAGAGAGTCTCAAGACCCTTGACGAACTGAACCGTCGCCGCGATCTGCTGCTGGAGGATGTCCTTGATCTCGGTGACGTCCGTCGGGTACAAGTCGCCGGTGACGTTGCCGACTAGGGGCAGCTTCGGCTCATAGATGTGCAGCCGGTCCAACACCTGGCGCAGCGGGCCACTGGCCGGCGCGACGATGCGGGTGTGGAAGGCGTGGCTGACCGGAATGCGAACGGCCTGGTAGCCCTTCTGCTGGAACAGCTCGATGGCCTTCTCGACGGGCTTGCTCTCGCCGCCGATGACCGACTGATTGGTGCTGTTGATGTTCGCCGGGACGACGTAGCCGTCGACTTCTTTGAGGGTCGCTTCGATGACGTCGATGGGCGCCATGACCGCGGCCATCCAGCCGTTGTCACCCCAACTGACCTTGGTCATCTCGCTCCCGCGTGCCGCCGACGCTTCGAGAGAGTCGGCGAAAGGCATGATGCCCGCCGCGGTCAGCGCCGCGTACTCGCCCAGCGAGTGGCCCATGACCATGTCCGGCTTGAAGCCGTACTCGGCCAGAAGGCGGCGGAAAGCCTCGTCCATCGTCAGCATTGCAGGCTGGGTGATGGCCGTCTGCATCAGGTCGTACTCGGCCTGCCGCACCGCGTTCGGGTCCGTCGTGTCGATAAAGATATAGCTCGTCAAGGGGCGGCCCAGGATGGGCGTCATGACCGCGTCCGCTTCCTTGAAGGTCTCGGCGAAAACCGGCTCAAGCCCAACAAGCTGGCGGCCCATGTTGGTGTACTGGCTGCCCTGGCCGGGGAACAGGAAGGCCACCTTGCCCGGCTTCGGGCCGCTGCCGCGGAAGATACCCTGGTTCGACAGGGCCTTCCACGCGGCGGGGTTGTCGAAGCCGGCCGCCTTTCGCGCCTTCTCGAGGCGCTCCAGCAGCTCGTCGTGGTTGCCGAAGTCGATGACCAGGCGCTCCTGGGCGCTGACATCAGCCAGGTCCGGCGCTTCGTTCAGCGGCGGGGTGTAGCCTTCGTCGCGCACGCGCAGGTATACGGCGTCGAGCTTGTCCTTCAGCTCGACGGCGTCGCGTCCGCCAATGGCGAGGATGCCACGCACCGGCGGGCGGCCGTTGGACGCCTTGCCGGACGGGCCGGCGGGCGCGGGGGGCAAGCCTTGCAGGGGCGGGAGGCTGGCCGTCGCCGGAGTGCGACTGGCCATCGGTGCGGCCACGCTCTCGGCGGGCTTCGGCTGGCTTTGCTGCGCGCCCGCAGCCGGTGTCACGGACGCGCTCTGGTAATACTGGCGACTCTTCTCGAGCTGGCCGGGTACGTGCTCTTCGAGCACGACGTGGAAGTTCGTGCCGCCGAAGCCGTAGGCGCTGACACCCGCGCGGCGCGGGAAGTTCGCTGGCGCAGGCCAGTCCTGGAGATTATGATTGACGAAGAACGGCGTCGCCGCGAAGTTGATGTTCGGGTTGGGCTTCTCGGCGTTCAGCGTCGGCGGCAGCTTCTTGTGGTAAACGGCCATGACCGCCTTGAGGAGACCCGCCGCGCCCGCGCCGGCCTTGAGGTGGCCGATGTTGCTCTTGGCCGAGCCAAGGGCGATGCTCTGCTTGGCCGCGCCGCCGAACACCGACGACAGGCTCTCGACCTCGACAACGTCACCAACCTTCGTGCTCGTCCCGTGGGCTTCGATGAGGGTCGCGGTCGCCGGATCCAGACCGGCATCCTGCCAGGCGCGGATCGCCGCGAGCTGCTGGCCGATGGGGTTAGGGGCAGTGATCCCCTTGCCACGCCCGTCGCTCGACCCGCCGACGCCCCGAATCACGGCGTAGATACGGTCGCCGTCGCGCTCCGCGTCCGCCAGGCGCTTCAGGAGGAAGCTCGCCGAGCCTTCGCCCATGACGAAGCCATCGGCGCCGTCGCCAAAGGGGCGCGTGCCGGTGGGGCTGAGCGCGCCGATCTTGCAGAACTTGACGAACGTGTTGGGGCCCATGTTGCGGTCAACACCGCTACAGATGACAGCGTCGCAGTGGTGCTGGTTCAACAGGTCGCAGGCCGCGTCAATCGCAGCCAAAGTGCCTGCGCATGCAGCGTCGGTAATGAAGTTCGGCCCGCGCAGGTTGAGGACGTTGGCGACGCGGCCAGACACGATGTTCGGCAATTCGCCTGGCATCGTGTCTTCGGTGATGGGCGGAATAGCAGCGCCAACCTCGTTGCGCCAGGCTTCCACCATCTGCTCGCGGGCGTCCTGGGGCAGCCGCTGGAACACGGGCGTCTTTTCCAGGGCGTGGACAAACTCAGGGAAGCTGATGCGGAGGCTGGTCAGGTAGTGCAGCTCGCCGCCCATCGCGGTGCCGGTGACAACGCCGGTGCGCTCTGTGTCGAGGGGGCGGTTCGGGTAGCCGTAGTCGTCCAGCGCCTGCTGGGCGATGGTGACGGCCCACTGCTGCCCCTGGTCCATGGCGTCTGCGACGCGGGGGGGAATCTTGTATCGCTTCCAATCAAACTTGAAACCGCGCACGAAGCCCCCAATCTTGCTGTAAGTCTTGTCGGGGGCCGTCGGGTCGGGATCATAGTAATCGGCGATGCGCCAGCGCTCTGGTGGGACTTCAATGATGCTGTAAACCTTGTTACAGATGTTGTCCCAGAAAGCCGGAGCGCTTGGCGCATCGGGGAGTATTGCGCCTACTCCCACAATGGCTATTGCGTGATCGAGTGCTCGATCTGGAGATGATGCCATGCTAACGACTCCTTGTGCCGTTTTGGGGTGTGGGTGAGACGTCAGCCAGTCCGACGTCTCGCCCACTACGCCGTCACTTGGACGGGAACGCCTCGTTGAGTTTGGCGGCAACAAAGTTCATGTCTTCGATCTGACAGGTCTGCGCCTGCAGGATGGCTGGCAGGCCCAATGCGTTCGCCAGGTTCGGATTGGTCTGGCCCGCAGCGACCGCCCACTTGAGGCCGTCGCTCGCGATCTTCATCGCCGCGTCGCGGGCATGGATGCGCGCCATGGCCTTCTGCGTCTCGTGGTTCAGCGGCATCGCGCGCGTCGGCTTGTCGATGACGCGCTCGGAGAAGACCGCCGCCGTCTCACCATAGGCGATCAACTCGCCGAGGCGGAACAGGATGTGCTGGTTGCGCGTCAGGCGGTCGATGCGCGCCTGCTCGAGCAGCGTCGCCAGCGCGCGAAGCCCTAGGGCCGCCGTCGCCGCGCCGGTGTCCGAAGTCCTGGCCGCAACCTCATCCAGCTTCTTGGCCCAGTCGAGGTAGTACGCGCCCTTGGTCTTGAGGTGGAACTGCCAGCGGTCACGGGCAATCGTCCACTCCATAATCTCCGAGGTGCCCTCGTAGATACAGGTGATGCGGACGTCGCGCTTGATCTTCTCGACCATGTACTCCTTGGTGTAACCGTAGCCGCCGTGCGCCTGGATCGCGTCCTCGGCCGCCTTGTTGCCGCCCTCGGTCGCCATGTACTTCGCCACAGCGCCCTCGGTCTGCTGCTCGGGGTCGCCGCCGTCGATGCGCTCGGCGGTCCACTCGATGTAGGAGCGAGCGGCTTCGAGGCGCACAGCGTTGGGGACGATGAGCTTGTGGGTATAACCCTGCTTCTGGCTCAGCGGCCCACCGCCCTGGATACGATCCTGGGAGTAGGGGATGGCGCGCTTGAGCGCCGCCCAGCCCGCGCCGAGACCGAAAGCCGCGACCATCAGGCGGGTGTAGCCGAACACGGCCTGCGCCTGGGCGAGACCCTGACCCTCGACGCCACCAACCAGCCGGTCAACCGGCACATACACGTCTTCGAGGAACAGCGCCGCCGTATTGCTGGCGCGGATGCCGTGCTTGTCTTCGGGCTTGCCGTGGGTGAAGCCAGGGGTATCCTTCTCGACGACGAACCACGTCGGACCGTGGGGCGCGTTGGCGAGGACAGTGTAGATGGCAGCGACGCCGCCGTTGCTGATCCACTGCTTGCGACCATTAATCTTATAGCCGACGATCTTGCCGTCCTCTTCGACGGGAACCGCCTTTGTGGTCAGGGAGCCAAGGTCGCTGCCCGCCTGAGGCTCGGTAGCGCCGTAAGCAACGAGCAATCCCTCGTCAGCAATGCGGCCCATCCATAGTTTCTTTTGCTCTTCCGTCGCGCCGACGGTAATTGGGTCAGTCCCCAGGAACGTCGCCAGCACGCCGGTGGCAATGCCAAGATCAATCGACGCCATCACTTCGGATACGCGATAGATGTCGTATGCGCCGCCGCCTAGACCACCATACTCCTCGGGGATGAACAACAAGTGGAGACCAACGTTAGGCCCGTAGAGATCCTCAAGGACGCGGGTGGGGAATTCGTCCTTATAATCCAGCTCAAGCAAGTATTCCGGCGTCAGCTCGCGCTCGGCGTACTCCTGCAGCGTGGAGAGGATCATGTCCAGGGTTTCCGCATCAAAGCCGGCCATAGGCACTCTCCTTCTCTAAGACTCGGTAATGTACAGCCTGTTTTCCCGTAGTGTGCAGGCCATGTCCTACATGATAACTCAGGTTTGAAATATTGTGTAGGGGCGAACCGTCCATGTAATAGTAAGAAATATTCACTTTTATTAAGGAAAATGTCAAGCGCCCTCGATCTTGATGATACGAGGGCGTCGAGCGGGCAGGGAAAATGGGAATGCCGGAGCGGCTCAGGTCGTGATTAATGGGATGGCTTGGGGCACACTGCGCGTCAGCATGTAAATTGCGAGGGCGATGACGAACCAGGCGAAATACACGCGCAGCTGCGCCGGGGACACGCGCTTCACCAGCACCACGCCCAGCAGAATGCCAATGGCGCCGAAAGCGATGAACTGTAGCGTCACGAGCCAATTTAATGGAGACTGCGAGACATGGCCCAGAAGGCCAGCGGCACTATTCATGGCGATAATTGGCAGCGACGTGCCGACGGCAACGGGCATGGGCAACCCGATGAGGATGACCAGGGCAGGCACAACGAGAAAGCCGCCGCCCACGCCCAGAAACCCGGTCAGCACACCTACCCCCAGGCCCACGGCAGCCACGACCAGCCAGTTCGTCTCATGGGGTGTGACGCGCAGCGCAGACCTCGATGGGCGCAGCATCAGCGCCGCAACAACAAGCATCAGCATCGCAAACAGAATCAGCAGGACTGGGCCTGGCAGCAAGTGCGTGAAGCGCGAGCCAAGCAGCGCGCCGACGATGCCGACCCCGCCAAAGATAAGCGCCGCGCGGAGCTGGACCCGGCCGTGCCGGAAATGCAGCCAGCTGCCGAACAGCGAGTTCATGCCCACAATCGCCAGCGACGTGCCGACCGCCATCTCCGGCGACTGCCCTACAAGGTAGACCAGCACCGGGACTGTCAGAATCGATCCGCCGCCACCTAACAATCCAAGGGAAAGGCCAATGGCGACAGCCATCGCCGACGAGAGCCACCACATCGGGTTCATCAAAATGTTGCCTCCGACGCATAATTTAAGAAGTCAGGCTCAGCCGTTGGATTAGATGCGGGGCAGCAGCGAACCGTTACAGGCTGGACCAGTGCCTACCAACTGTGTAACCTTGCGGGCCGAGCACGCATCTAAAATTACGCGACCCAGAAAACCCTGTCTGATGGATACACAACCTTAGTCATTGGAGGAAACGCCGATGTTGTTGCGACGCTTCTACCACGACTCCCTCGCCCAGGCCAGCTACATGGTGGGCTGCCAGAAGACCGGCGAAGCGCTGATCGTAGACCCCAACCGCCTGATCGACCAGTACATCGAGGCGGCCGACCGCGAAGGACTGCGGATTACCGCCATCACCGAGACCCACATCCACGCCGACTTTGTATCAGGCGCGCGAGAGCTGGCGGCGAAAACCGGCGCGACCCTCTACCTGTCGGATGAGGGGCCGGCCGAGTGGAAGTACGCTTTCGCCGACGCCGCCAACGCGGTTCTCGTCCACGACGGCGACCACTTCATGGTCGGCAACGTTCGCATCGACGTCATGCACACGCCCGGCCACACGCCGGAGCACATCTCGTTCCTCCTGACGGATACCGCCGCCTCGCAGCGGCCGATGGGCATCTTCACCGGCGACTTCGTGTTCGTGGGCGACGTCGGTCGGCCGGACCTGCTGGAGAGGGCGGCAGGAGTAGCGAACACGATGGACCCTGGCGCCCGCGCTCTGTACCGCTCGCTCCTGCGCTTCCGCGAGCTGCCGGACTACCTGCAGGTGTGGCCTGCCCACGGCGCCGGCAGCGCCTGTGGCAAATCGCTTGGCGCCGTGCCGCAATCGACGGTCGGCTATGAGAAGCTCGTCGGGTGGGCGTTCCAGATGGGAAGCGAGGATGAGTTCGTCACAGCAGTCCTGGAGGGTCAACCTGACCCGCCATTCTACTTCGCTCAGATGAAGCGCATCAACAAGGTTGGCCCGACTCCGCGCCCGAAGGGGCTGCCTGCTCTCTTCCCCTCAAGCCAGCTCGACCAGGAAATGGCGGCAGGGACCATCATCGTAGACACTCGCTCAGCGGACGAGTTTGCGAGCGCGCACATCCCCGGCTTTTTGAACATCCCCGCCGGGGGTGACTTCCTGACGTGGGCGGGCTGGCTGCTTCCCTACGACAAGCCCTTCGCCCTGATCGCCGACGACCGCGTGCTGCCGTCGGCGATGGATGACCTCGCAGCCATTGGCCTGGACAACGTCGCAGGCTACTGGCGTCCCGACATCGTGGACGCATGGCGGGGAAAAGGACGGGAGATGAGCACGTTCCAACGCCTCACCTCGCAAGAGGTCAAGCCTATCATCGAGCGCAACGGTATCTTCCTCCTGGATGTACGCACAACGTCAGAGTACGCCGAGGGCCACATCCACGGCAGCCGCAACATCCCGCTGGGCCACCTCACCCAGCGCATGACGGACATCCCAGTGGATCGGCAGACGATTGTTCACTGTCAGTCTGGCGGCCGCTCGCCCATCGCCGCAAGTCTCCTTCAGGCCCATGGCCACCCGTCGGTCATAGAGATGAAAGATGGCATGTCGGGCTGGCAGGCGAACCAGTACCCGGTTGAGACGAAGGAGAGACTCTCATGACAGAACAAATGAAGCTCGCGTATGGATTCGGCGTCCATGTCAATCTTCCCTATACCGACGCTGTTGAACGCACAAAGGCTGCGCTGAAGGACCAAGGCTTCGGCGTGCTGACCGAGATCGACGTCAAAGCGACGATGAAGCAAAAGCTCGACGCCGACTTCCGCCCCTACGTCATCCTCGGGGCCTGCAACCCGCCCCTGGCGCATAGGGCGCTCACGACGGAGTTGGACCTCGGCCTGCTCTTGCCGTGCAACGTCGTCGTCTACGAAACTGGGGACGGCAGCGTCGTCGAGGTCATGGACCCCGTCGCGGCGATGAGCGTCGTCGGCAACCCGGCGCTGGAGCCGGTCGCCCTCGAAGCCAAAGCGCGCCTGGAGAAAGCGCTCAAGGCACTGGCTTCCTGAAATTAATGTATCCTCTCGCTGATGAACCGCTTCCCTCTCGTCGGCGCTGGCCGCGCATCGTCGGCCTGCTGCTGATTGTCTTAGCGCCCTTTATCGCCAGCCTGCTCTACGCCGGCGCGGCGAACGGGTTGCCCCTGGACCGCCTCGTCAACAAGGGTGACAACGGGCTCGCCCCAAACTTCAGCCTGCTGAGTTTCTCCGGCGGCGACATCGACCTCGCCAGCTATCGGGGCCACCCGGTTGTGCTGAATTTCTGGGCGTCATGGTGTCTGCCCTGCCGCGCCGAAGCGCCCACCGTGCAGCGTGTCTGGGACAAGTACCGCGACCAAGGTGTCGTCTTTCTGGGCGTCAACAACTCCGACAACGATACCGCCGCCCGCGCTTACCTCCAGGAATACGCCGTGACCTATCCCAACGTCCGCGACAACGCGGGCGAGGTCGCTCCTCTCTATCACGCCGACAGCCTGCCGACGACAGTCCTCATCGACCGCGACGGGCGCATCGTCGCGCGCCACGTCGGCGCGGTGCAGGAGGGGTGGCTTGCGGCGCGCATCGAAGACCTGCTCAAGTGAGCCTGGACGCCTCGCCATGACTTGTTCCCCCGTCACCGTGTCCTTATAATCATCAGTGTGTGTCATCAGCCTGAAAGTGGCTACAAAGGAGAACGGACATGGCAGAACTGATCGTGTTGGCGTTCAAGGGCATTGACACCGCGAGCCAGGCCGCAAAAGTGCTGGAACAGGCGCAGAAGGAATACCTGATCCAGATGGCCGATGCTGCTGTGGTCGAGCGGCAAACGGAGGGCAAGCCTAAGATCCGCCAGATGCATAACCTGACTGGCGCAGGCGCGCTCGGCGGCGCATTTTGGGGCATGCTGATTGGCCTGCTCTTCTTCATGCCTTTCCTGGGTCTGGCGATTGGCGCAGCGACGGGCGCGATCATGGGCAAGTTCATGGACGTTGGCATTCCCGACGACTTCATCAAGCAAGTCGGTGAGACGGTCCAGGTGGGCGACTCGGCGCTGTTTCTCCTGGTGGCGCAGTGGAACGAAGAGCGCGTGACACAGATGCTCGCATCGTATCAACCGTCGGTCGTGCGCACCAACCTGAGCACAGCCGACGAGGAGAAGCTCAAGGCTGCCTTTGCAAGCGCAATACCGGCGGCCCCGGCGGCTCCTGAAACCCCTACGGCCCCCGAGGCGCCCGCTGCGAGCTAAAGGGAACCCACCCCTAAACCTGTATCTATCGCCAAGACCACATATTGAAGCGCTGGGCAATGGGATAGCCTATTGCCCGGCGCTCTTTCTTCCCGCCCTCTTCTCGCTTCCTCCGTCTCAGGTCGCTTCAACTGGCACACAGTTTGCGGGTGATTGAACGGCTACCCAGCGTGAACAATCCCATATCCTCACCCCCGACGAAGTGGTCTATACTGGTAAATAGAGGGACTCTGCCCGAAAGGAGACCAAGCTGCGATGTCTGCTTCAAATACACGGGCTGATGAAGGCGTTCTGGCTCACATCCAGATCGATTCTATTTCCCTCGAAGGAAACCTTGTCATTCCACCCAATCCCCGTGGTGTGGTGCTGTTTGCACATGGCAGCGGCAGCAGCCGCTATAGCCCGCGCAACCAGTACGTCGCCCGCTTTTTGCGCGCTGGGGGCCTGGGTACGCTGCTGATAGACCTGCTCACTGAACGGGAAGAAGCGGTTGACAGCCACACGCGCGGCCTGCGCTTCGACATCCCATTCCTGGCCGCTCGACTCACTGCCGCCATAGATTGGCTCAGCCAGACGGCGGAGACGCCGCCTTTGCGCATCGGCCTCTTTGGCGCCAGTACGGGCGCAGCGGCAGCCCTTGTCGCCGCCGCGCAGCGGCCCGACGTCGTCGCTGCTGTCGTCTCGCGCGGCGGCCGGCCCGACCTGGCCGGCAACGCTCTCGCCAGCGTGCGCGCCCCTACTTTGCTTATTGTAGGTGGCTACGACATTCCGGTGATCCCACTGAACCAGTCGGCCTTCGAGGCCCTCACGTGTGAGAAACGGCTGGACATTGTGCCGGAAGCGACCCACCTGTTCGAGGAACCTGGCGCACTGGAAGAGGTCGCGCGGCTGGCGCGCGCCTGGTTCACACACTATCTAGCGCCCAACGCGCCGCACGATGACGCGTGACGGACGCTTTCACCCGTCGCCTTGAACGACAACCGCCGCCCATTCGAGGAGGATCATATGCCCACCGCCTACCACACCATCCTGACGCCACTCGACGGCTCAGCCCGAAGCGAGATGGCTTTGCCCCTGGCCGCACGCTTAGCTCTCAAGACGCAGGCCCAGCTCGTGCTGGTGCAAGCGATTGGCGAACCGGATCCGCACGCCGCCGATCCAGTGCAGGCGCAGTTTCATGACATCGCTGAGGCCAAAGCGTATCTAGATAATGTTGCAAAGCCGCTGGCGGCGCAGGGTATCTTGGTCACGCGCTCAGTGGTCTCCCACGACGCAGCCCGAGGCATTCTCGAAGAGATAGGCACGCACAACGCCGATATCATCGTCATGACGACGCGCGGACGCTCGGGACCTGGACGCTGGCTCTTCGGTTCCGTCGCCGAGGCTGTGCTGGCCCGCAGCCCTGTTCCTATCTGGCTCGTTCGCGCCGACGGCGACGCGGCTGCTTCGATCTTTGACCAGCCGGCGCGCATTCTCGTCCCACTGGACGGGTCACGCATGAGCGAAGCTGCGCTGCCGATTGCCAAGACCCTGGCTTATACTCTCAACGCCAGCCTGACGCTTCTGCACGTGGTCATCCCCTCGACCCTCACGACCGATTTAGCGCTTTCTCAGGGCGAGCCGGGTGTCAGCGGTCCCCTCTACGGCGAGTTCGAGGCCAAGATGTATCTCGAAGATTGGGTCGAGCGGCTGCGCATCGAGGGCATTCACGCGACGAATGCCGTGCGCAATGGGTCGCCAGCCAAGGAAATCCTGGCCGAAAGTGAGGCGGCGGGCGCGGGGCTTATTGTCATGGCAACCCACGGGCGAACTGGAGTCAAGCGCGTCATCATGGGCAGCGTAGCGATGCACGTGCTGGGCCACGGCAAGCTCCCGCTCGTCGTCATTCGGCCCGCCGCGCTGGACGAGCAGTCTTCCGCTAATGAGACCATGACGGCAGGAGATTAGCGCATGCGCTTTGCCCACCGCGCCCAGGCGGGAACGATGCTCGCCCAGAAACTCCTGGCCTACGCGGACCGACCCGATATCGTGGTCCTCGGTCTTCCGCGCGGCGGGGTTCCTGTCGCCTACGAAGTCGCCAAAGCCCTGCACGCCCCGCTCGATGTGCTCGTTGCGCGCAAGCTGGGCGTCCCAGGCTTTGAGGAGCTGGCGATGGGTGCGGTGGCCGCCGGTGGAGCGCGGGTCTTGAACGAGGACGTACTGGCCGAGACTGACGTTCCGTGGGAAGCGGTGGAGGCCGTCACACGACGTGAGATGCACGAGATCGAGCGGCGCGAGGCCGAGTATCGTGGTAGCCGTCCCCCCTTTGACTTAACGCATCGTGTTGTAATCTTGGTCGACGACGGGCTGGCGACGGGGGCCACGATACGCGCGGCAATAGCCGCCGCTCGGGCGCAGGATCCGGGGCGGCTCGTCGTAGCCGTGCCGACCGGCGCGCGGGAGACCATCAACGCCTTGCGCTCCCTCGCCGATGATGTCGTGGCCGTCATGACGCCTGAGCCCTTCGTCGCCGTCGGTCTCTGGTACGACGACTTCTCCCCGACAACGGACGCTGAAGTCCGCGCCCTTCTCGCCCGGAATACCTCCTTTCCCCAAAGAGGATAACAACGGCGCAGAGCAAGAGGGACAAATCAGTGAGTGAACCTACACGGTGCGTTGCGCAATCTCAACACTAGGCTGCGCGGCCAGGCGTACAATATAAACGTGGGCAGGAGGCAAACCATGTGTGTCTCCTGTACCGTGTTGCCCGACGGATGCGCCTGATCCCCGGCTAGTCCTTGAACCTGTAGCCTTCACCTCCTGCGAAACGCCGGGTTGGCGAAATGTCGTCTGGATGCCTGTCCAGCGTTGCAATCGTCAGCCCGGCGACCTTGTTCAGCCCGAAATTGAGGAGGGTTTATGAGCACCGAGCAGACGTCGCAGGCCGAGTGGTTGTCGATTCTGAGCCGGTACTTTGGTGACCCGGATGCCGAGGTGAAGTTTGGCCTCGAAGAGGCAGCGCGCCTCCTGTCAGAGGGTGGGCTGCGGCGGTCGCAGGTCGAGGACGCCATCGACGATGGTTGGGATCCGAGCGCCGAGCCGATTCTGGACTATCTCTACGGGGCGGACGAGGCAGCCCATCCCACTCGCTGGTGATCGGGCAACAGCGGGTCTGACGGGTCTCGAAGCCCGTCAGGCCCGCTTATTTCCTTGTTCACCCCGTTACCTCGGAGCGTCCTACATGCCCCCGAATCCCGCCCTCAAGCGCCTCGGCTTCGCCGACACTGACCGCGTCGTCATCATCCACGCCGACGACATCGGGATGTGCCAGTCCACTATCACTGCTTTCGCGGATCTGACCGATTTCGGCCTGGTGTCCTCCGCCGCAGTCATGGCGCCCTGCCCCTGGTTTCCCGCCATCGTCGCGTACTGCCGCGACCACCCAGGCCTCGACGTGGGCGTCCATCTCACCCTCAACTGTGAGTGGTACGTCTACGGCTGGGCGCCGCTGTCTACGGCCGATCCGGCGAGCGGCCTCATCGACGGACGCGGCTGCATGTGGCGCACCCGGCGCGAGACGTTGAAACACGCTCAGCCGACGGCCGTCGCCGCCGAAGCCGACGCGCAAATCAAGCGTGTCCTGGATGCGGGCATCGACGCGACGCACATCGACAGCCACATGTTCAGCATCATTGCGCCCCCGTTCGTGCAGAGCTACATCGACCTGGCGCACCGCTATCGGCTCCCCGCGTTCGCCTTTCGCCCCTCCTCTGAGCGCTTCGCGCGAGCGGCAGCGGGCGGAGATACGGGTGGCGACCTAGCCCCCTACTTGCGCCAGATGGAGGAAGCCGGCATCCCGCTGTTCGACTACGCCGACTTCATGCCCCTCGACTCCCATATGGATCGCGTCGAGGTGGCGAAGGAGCGGCTGAGCCGCCTGCCACCGGGCCTGAGCTACTTCATCCTGCACCCGTCGGCCGACACGCCCGAGATTCGCGCCATCGCGCCCGACTACCGCTCGCGCGTCGCGGATTACCAGGCGTTCCTCAGCCCGGCCCTGCGCGATTTCGTCCGCGACCAGGGCATTCACGTCATCGGCTACCGCGCCCTACGCGACCTATGGCGCGGAACCACCGCTTGATGTAGAATTTGGGAGTGAGTCACGCCGCGAAAGGAGAGTGTATGAGTTTGAACCGCAGGGGCTTTCTGCGCCTGCTGTTGAGCGTGGGTAGCGTTGCGGCGGTGACGTCCTTCCTCGAAAGCTGCGCCCCCAAGGGCGACAACGTAGCCCTCAACCCAACCTCACCTACCGCGGCCCCGTCGCTGACGTCCGCGCCGACAACGGCGCCGTCGGCGACGCCTGCCGCCACAGCAACAACCGCACCCACTGCCACCACTGCGCCGACCGCTACAACCGCGCCCACCGCCACAACCGCCACGGCGCCAACGACCGTTGTGACGCCCACGACAGCGGCGTCGGGCAACGCGCAGGTCGTGTTGGTCAAAACACGCGACCGCGCAGCGGGCGTCAAGCGCGCCCTGGAGCTGCTCAACATCGACCCGGTGCAGCAGAAGACGGTGTTCCTGAAGCCCAACTTCAACAGCGCCGACCCCACGCCGGGTTCGACACATCCGGACACCCTACGCGCCCTCGTCGAGGCGCTGTGGGGCATGGGCGCGAGGAGCATCACCCTTGGCGACCGCAGCGGCATGGGCAACACGCGCGACGTGCTGACGCGGCGGGGCGTGTTCGACCTGGGCCGTGAGCTGAATTTCCAAACGCTCGTCCTTGACGAATTACCGCGTAACGAGTGGGCCTTGGTCCAACCCCAAGGGAGTCACTGGCAACAGGGCTTCCCCATGGCGCGCCCGTGCCTGGCGTGTGACGCCGTCGTCCAGACGTGCTGCCTGAAGACCCACCGTTTCGGCGGCCACTTTACCCTGTCGCTGAAAAACTCCGTCGGCCTCGTCGGGAAGTACGTGCCGGGCAATTCCTACAACTACATGAACGAGCTGCACGGCTCGCCCCACCAGCGCCGCATGATCGCCGAGATCAACGCCATGTATCAGCCCGCCATCATCGTCATGGATGGCGTCGAGGCGTTCGTCAACGGCGGACCGGACACCGGCAAGAAGGTGTGGTCGGAAGCAATTCTGGCGGCGACTGACCGCGTTGCCCTGGATGCTGTCGGCGTCGCCATCTTGCGCATGTTCGGCACGACGCCGGAGGTTAGCAACGGGCGCATTTTCGCGTTGGACCAAATTGCCCGTGCTGCCGAGATGGGCGTTGGCGTGGACGGCCCCCAGCGCATTGACATTGTTACAGGCGATCCGGACAGCGAGGCTTACGCCGCACAAATCCGCGACGTTCTGCAGCGGGAGGGCTAAATGGCCGAAGGAACATTCAGGCCAGGTCGTGTCCAGCGGCGGCTGACCGGCGAGCCGATGACCATTGGCGGGCGCACACTGCAACCCATTGCCTCGGTCTCAGGCTGGATAGGTGGAGGAGGTAATGAAGAGGGTAGTGGCGGTGGCGCACTTTTGAGTGTCACACCGCTGGAAGTTATCGTGCATGAGGCGGATGACCGGGAGCAGCGCGTGCCGACGCCGGACGCGGCGGGCGCGGCGCTCAAGGGTATTCTCCTCGCCGGTCTTGGCGGCCCGCTCATCTGGCTTGTCGTCCGACTCATCGTACGCCGCAGCAAGTAACGCGAGACCAGGAGGTTTTGCATGAACGATATGGCATCCAACAAGGCGCTCAAGCCGCTCAACGAGTGGCTGGAGCGTTTGAATGTGCGCGCTGTCTTTGGCGAGCCGGTTCACGAGGGTAACACGGTGGTCATCCCAGTGGGATCGCTGAGAATGGGCTTCGGCTACGGCGCGGGATCCGCGCCACCGCAGCCGGGTGACGACGGCAACACACAGCCGACGCCCGGTGAAGGCGCGGGCGGCGGTGGCGCTGGCACCCTGCAACCCCGGGGCTATCTGCGCATCACGCCCGACGATGTGAAATACGAGCCAATCATGGACACGACCCTGATCTCCCTGGCCGGCATTCTCATGGCGGCCTGGAACGTCTTCTGGATTGCGCGCACCATCCGCGCCTTTGCACCGAAGAAGCCGGACAAGAGCGAGTGAAGCGGGGCGACTTGCCTTTAGGCGCGTGACAACTAGAATACGGGGAGGCGCTGCGCGCCCAATACCTCTGCCTAAGGATTGTTTGCATGACCACGGACCGCCTCCCCGTTACCCCCGACGATATCTACCAGCTCGATTGGCTCGAAGATGCCCAGCTCAGCCCGGATGGCCGCTGGGTCGCCTACGTGCGCGTCTCCGCCGACCGCCTCAAGAACAACTACCGCCGCGCCATCTGGGTCGCGGCAACCGATGGGGCGACACCGCCCCGCCAGTTCACAGGCGGCACGGCGTCGGACACTAGCCCGCGTTGGAGCCCCGACGGCGCGCGGCTCGCTTTCCAATCCAACCGCGACGGCGACAAAGACCAGATTTATGTGATGCGGTTCGACGGCGGCGAAGCCCGCTCGCTCACCCGGCTACCTAATGGCGCGCGCTCGCCAGCATGGAGCCCAGACGGTAAGCAGATTGCATTCCTGGGACGGCTCAACAGCGACGAGCAGGAGCGCGAGGACCGCGGGGAAGTCCAGCCGCCGAAAGATAAGTGGGATGCCGAGGCGCGCAAGCTGGCCGAGAAGCAGCAGGCTGAAGAAACTACCGACCCGCGCCTGTTGACGCGCCTGCCCTACCGCACCGGCGTGAGCTTCATCGACGACAAGACCAGCCATATCTACATCATCGACAGCGACCCAGATGCCGACGACCGCACACCCCGCCGCATCACGCGCGGCGCAGGCAACTGGAGCGCGCCGTCGTGGCTGCCTGACGGCAGCGCCCTGCTCTCGACGCGGGAGCACGACCCGGCCAAGGAGAGCCTGTTCCTCGGCCGCGCCGTCTTTCGCGTCCTACTGGACGGGACTGAGCCGGTCGAACTCGCCGGGCCGCCGTTTACCTATGCCGGTCTCGGCGTGGGCGGCACGCAGATTGGGCCGAGCGCGTCGCCGGATGGTCGGTGGATTGCTGCGCTGCGCAAGCCGGAAGAGCGCGCCACGAGTCAGAACGGGCGGCTGTGCATCCTGCCTACCGAGGGCGGCGAGCCGCGTGACCTCACCCTGGCGCTGGACCGATCCATTTTTGGCTACCAGTGGACGGCCGACGGCGACCTCCTGGCGCTGGTCGAAGACAACGGCGATACGAGCGTGCGCCGGGTGCCACTGGACGGCGATGTTGAGCCGGTGGTCGCCGGGACGCGCATCGTGGAGGCATTCTCGGCGTCCTCAAACGGCGGCGTTGCATTCGTGACGGCTGCGCCCGACTCGCCGTCCGACCTGTGGTTCCGCGCGGCCAACGGCAGCGAGCGCCGCCTGACCGAAATCCATGCCAAACTGCTGACCCAACGCCAGGTCACTATCCCCCAGCAGATTCGCTACTCGGCGCCAGACGGGCTGGAGATCCAGGGCTGGGTGCTCTACCCGCCGGGCTTCGACCCGAACGGCAAGTATCCCCTAGCCGTGTTCATTCACGGCGGGCCACACACCATGTGGGGGCCGTCGTTCCGCACGCTGTGGCCGGACTGGCAGGCGGCGGCGGGGGCGGGCTACGTGGTCTTCTTCTGCAACCCGCGCGGCTCCGAGGGTTACGGCCAGGTGTTCCAGGCGGCGCTCTACGACGGCTGGGGCGCGGCTGACTACCGCGACATTCTCGCCGGCATCGACACCGTCGTCGCCCACGGGGGCATCGACACCGAGCGCATCTGCGTGACCGGCGGCTCCTACGGCGGCTTCATGACGACCTGGCTGATCGGCCACGACCGGCGCTTTCGCGCCGCTGTCGCCCAGCGCGGTGTGTATCACCTGATGTCGTTCTACGGCACGTCGGACGCCTACGAGCTTATCGAAAACGAGTTCAGCGGCGAGCCGTGGCAAGAGGTCGATAAACTGTGGCAGCACTCGCCGCTGGCCTACGCGCCCGACATCCATACGCCCCTGCTGATCCTGCACGCCGACCTGGACTACCGCGCGCCCATCAGTGATGCCGAGCAGCTTTTCGGCGTGCTGCGCCGACTAGGGCGGACGGTCGAGTTCGTGCGCTACCCACGCGAGGGCCACGAGCTGACCCGCTCCGGCGAGCCGGGCCACCGCGTGGATCATCTGCGGCGCATCCTCGACTGGTGGCAGCGATACGCCCCCGCGCCGACCGAATAGCATGGCCCGGCCGAGCGTATCGCCCATCGACATGCGCTTCCCGACGCGCATCACATACTTCACCCGCATCCTGGTCGGCGCCAGCGAGATGGAGCCGACGCCGACGGGCCTGCGCCTCGTCCTGGACGGCGCGCAGGCGGGCATCCTATCGGACTCGGAACTGAACGACCTGCGGGGGTACAATCGACGCGATCTCCCCTGGCGGCCCCCGCTACGCATGGAGGTCGAGGCCTGCGCGTCCCACGGCCTGGACAAGCTCGTCGGCACGGCGGGCTTCGGCTTCTGGAACGATCCGTTCAATCCGGCCCAGGGCCTGACCGCCGCGCCCAACGCCGTCTGGTTCTTCTTCGCCTCGCCGCCCGCGCGCATGCCCTTCGTGCCCAGCGGCTCACCCAATGGCTGGAAAGCGGCGACGTTGAACGGGGGAAACGTGCCGGAGGCCCTGGTCGCCCTCGGCTTACAGGCGCTGCGGGTCCCGATCCTGGGCAGCCTCCTATACCGCCTCGCGCGTAACCGCTCCATTCCCGCCGCCGAGGTGACACTCACAACCGCCCTCGAGGCGCCGCACCTGTACCGCATCGAGTGGCGTGTCGACCGCGCCGATTTCTGGGTGGACGACGTTCACGTCCTGCGCTCGCCGACGCCGCCCCGCGTGCCCCTCGGCTTCGTGGCCTGGTTGGACAACAACTGCGCCAGCGAGACGCCGTCCGGCGACCTGACGTGGGACCGCCTCGCCACGCCGGAGCGCGAGTGGCTGGAGATGCGCCGTGTGACCATCACGCCACTGCGGTCGTGACAAACGTATCCTCGGCAACGCGGACGTGTTATAATAGCGACGACCCAATCAAGGAGGATGTACATGACAGACAAGAGTCGCCGCTGGGCGTTGATTCTGGGCGCATCCAGCGGCTTCGGCGCGGCAACCGCGACCGCCCTGGCCCAGGCGGGCTACAACATCTTCGGTGTTCACCTGGACCGCCGGGCGACGATGCCCCAGGTTGAAGCCATCAAGGACGGCATTGTCGCGGCCGGCGGAGAGGCTGTCTTCTTCAACGTCAACGCCGCCGACGCCGACAAGCGCGCCGAGGTCATCAAGGCGGTGCGCGAGCGCCTGGCGCCCGGCGAGACCATCCGTGTGTTCATGCACTCCCTGGCGTTCGGGACGCTGCTCCCCTTCAACGCCACGCCCGACCTGCCCGCCGTCAACCCGGCCCAGGTGGCGATGACACTGGACGTGATGGCGAGTAGCCTCATCTTCTGGGTGCAGGAGCTTGTCGCCGCCGATCTGCTCGGCCCGGGCAGCAAGATTTACGCGATGACGAGCGCGGGTGGGGCGCGGGTCATGCCTCAGTACGGCGCTGTGTCCGCCGCTAAGGCTGCCCTAGAGTCGAACATCCGCCAGTTGGCGATGGAGCTTGCGCCGCGCGGCATCGCCGCCAACAGCATCCGCGCGGGCGTCACCGATACACCGGCTCTGCGGAAGATTCCCGGCCACGAGCGGTTCGTCGAGGCGGCCATGAAGTTCAATCCATCCGGCCGGCTGACAACACCGGAAGATGTCGCTGCCCATATTGTGCTGTTCAGCGAGATTGACAGCCATTGGCTGACGGGTAACGTGATCGGCGTCGATGGCGGCGAAGACATCGTCGGCGCTTAGCGAGGAGACCTTATGCGCGCAGCAGTTTTCTACGAACACGGTGGCCTGGACAAACTCACCATCGCCGACGTTCCGACGCCGACCGCCGGGCCGGACGACGTGCTGGTGCGCGTCAAAGCTGTTGCCCTCAATCACCTGGACCTGTTCGTCCGCGAGGGTATCCCCGGCCTGAAGCTCGCCATGCCCCACATAGGCGGCTCCGACATATCCGGTGTTGTCGAAGAGGTGGGCGCGAACGTGACCGGCCTGACCGCAGGGCAGCGGGCGCTCATCAACCCCTCCCTTTGGTGCGGCAAGTGCGAAGCGTGCATTCGCGGCGAGCACTCCCTGTGTGACACCTTCGGCATCATCGGCGAGCATAGCCACGGTGGCATGGCTGAGTTCATTGCCGTCCCCGCGCGCAATGTGCTGCCCATTCCCGACAGCCTCAGCTTCGTGGACGCTGCCGCAGTTCCGCTCGTCTATCAGACGGCGTGGCGCGCGCTGATGACGCAGGCGGCGCTGCGGGCGGGCGAGACCGTGCTCATCCTCGGCGCGAGTGGCGGTGGGGCCAGCGCCGCGATCCAGATTGCCAAGCTCGCCGGGGCCTACGTCTACGCCGTCACCTCGTCCGAGAAAAAGGCTGAGGCCGCACGGGCGCTGGGCGCCGACGAGATTATCGACCGCACGACGACCGACTTCAGCCGCGAGGTGTGGCAGCGCACCAAGCGACGTGGCGTCGATGTTGTTCTAGAGAACACGGGGGCGGCGACGTGGAAAGGCAGCCTGCGCGCCGTGCGCAAGGGCGGCCGCATCGTTACCTACGGCGCGACGACCGGGCCGATGGGTGAGACCGACATCCGCGTCATCTTCTGGAAGCAGCCCTTCATCATCGGCTCGACCATGGCGTCGCAGTCCGAGTTCAACGCCGTGATGAACCTGGTGCTCCAGGGGCGGCTCAAGCCCGTCGTGGACCGCGTGATGCCGCTCGACGAGATGGCCGAGGCGCAGCGCATCCTGACCCAAGGCGAGCATTTCGGCAAGATCGTCCTGACGGTAGATTGACGCGATGCCTGCGTGGATCCTGTTGATTGTTTTCCTGCTTATCGCGGTCGGGCTGCTGGCGTGGCTGCTGCGGGCGCTCGTGCGCGAGTCGGCCTCGCCCGTTGTTATCTGGACCGTAGGGCTTGTCGGCGCGGCGCTCATTCTGGGCGGCGCGTACGCCCTGGGGCAAGGCTCGCTGTCTGGCGCGGGAACCTACTCTGTCGCCACCTCGCCCGACGCGTCGCCTGAGCTGAAATCCCGCATCTATAGCGCGCCGCCGAATGACGTGTACCGCGATGCGGTAGTTGTCGCGGGCGCTCAGCAGAACTTCGGCCAACCCTGGCGCATCGTCGTTCAGCGCACGACGCCCATTAGCGGCGGCGTCTTCCAGGCCCAAATTCCGTACGGCCTGTGGAACGATACCCTGGACGCCAACATCCGCCCGGAGACGGCAGGGGTGCAGGTGGACGTGACCGTGCGCGCGCCCCTCATTCTCGGCTGGCTCGGCGTGCCGCAGCGCGAGGCGGCCCAGTTCCTCCAGGCGCTGGATGCCAAAGTCGTCAACCACTGAACCCTACATCATCGGCCAGACGATTGTCGTGGACGGGGGTAAGCGATAGGGCCAATCAAACGTCTTATAGAGGCCCCTAAATCCAGCACGAATGGTTGATGCCAGGTTGACGGATTTGAGCGTTGCATCGAACCGTGCTAGAATATTACATGGATTTTCTAGGACAGTCCCGCGACTCTTCCGCCAATCTGTCCCACTCAGAACTTTCATCGGGAGAAGCATGAGAACTCAGCCTTCCCAGGACCGCAACCGCCGAGGACGCGATTTTTTCGAGATTGAGCCGGAGCGATATTGCGACCTCAGACTCATTTATGATGTACCAGCGGACCAGGTGATTATCGTCTTGCAGCCGGCTCGCCGTAAGCAAGCCACGCGCAGCGTGTCGGCCCCGCTCAGCATGGATTTCAGCGAGGACGGCCAGATGATCGGGATTCATCTGACGCCGTTCGTCGATCCGACGACGCATCGCTATGCCGTGGACCTGGCGCGCGCGCTGCGTCCATTCAAGGCGTGTGACAACATCACAACGGACGACCACGGCGGCTACATCCAGGTGCGGCCGTGGGACCCGTACGATGACGAGGCCGCCTACGGGATGGGCGCCGAGGCGCAGTTCGACCTAGCGAGCGACGGCGGCTTGATCTCACTGCGCATCGCGCGAACCACCGAGGAATACGAGCTGGACCCGTTCATCTCGTTCTACGGGCTGCCCTGGCAGGCCGAAGTCACGAACGGCAACCTGCTCGATCAGTTCGGCGTCTTCTAGCCGCGTCCGATTACCCTAGACAGGCTTTCCTCAGGCTGCCGAGCGCTCCGCAAAGGGGCGACGGCAGCCTGAGCCGCACTTATTGCTACTACATTTAGGTGTTGATAGACGTTACCGAGCTACGGGCTGTGGTGCTGGCGCCCTGAGGAAGCCGAGTTGGGTCAGCATGTGGAACCTGTCCGGTGCGCCCCAGTGCTCGACGATCTTGCCATCCTCGAAGCGGCACACGTCGAACACGGCGATCTCGAATGACCTTCCTGTCGGTGGACGCCCCATGAACCCCCTGGTGTCTTTCCCTCGCCCTGTCATGCGTACCCACAGCTTGTCGCCATCGACAACCATGTCCTCAATCGTCAGGCTGAAGTCCTCGAAGGTGCGGCACAGATAGAGGATGGACTTTTTGAAGTCCTCCCGCGTCGATGGCAGGTCGAACTGGTGCTCAATGTAGGTGGGAGGGAAGCAATCGTCGAGCGCGTCCACGTTGCCCTTGTTGAAGCCCTCTTCAATCACCCGGCGAAAAACCTCGATGTTGTGCTCAACTGACATGACATTCCTCCTATTCCTGTCCTCTTGCCCAATTTACCAGATACCTACAGCCAGCGGCGCACGCGCGCCGTGTACGCGATGTACTCACTCCCAAAGACGCTCGTGAGCATCTGCTCCTCGTAGGGAATCACCTTCGTCTGGAGCACCCAAAGGGGAAACAGCAGGAACGGCAGCGGCCATAGGGTGTTAGCCAGGACCGTCAGCCCAAGGTAGACACACGTCAGCCCGATATACATCGGATTGCGCGAGAGACGGTACGGCCCCGACGTCACGAGCGCGTTCGGGCGGGCGTGGGGGATGATCGTCGTGTGGGCGCGAACGAAGCGGCCAATGCCGTGCGCCGCAGTCGCCAGGAAGAGCGCGAGAAAGACACCGGCGAGCCAGGGCCGCGAGCTTGACAGCGACTCCGGCAGGAGAGGCAACGGGAGCGAGCGGTTAAGCAGAATTCCGAGAACGAGGGGCACGACAAACAAAAGCGGCGGCGGGATGAGCATCCACGGGCTGCGAGCGATAGACTTGCTGGTAACACCTGTGAACTCGGCTGACATACCATTGTCTCCTTTACTAAAGGCAAACCAATCCCGACTTGTGCTCCATACTATAGCAGAAAGGGCGAGGCCTGCCATCGGTGAAAGTACGCATATCGGCCGCCGCGAGTATGTAGATTCTTGAGCAGGGCGCTACACAAAGAAGCCGCAGGCGGGCTGCCTGCGGCTTTGTCGTCTCCTCAGTCCTTATTCAGCTCGCGCCAGCCCCTTCTCCACCGCCCAGGCGGCGATTTGCAACCGAGAGTTGAAGCCGAGCTTCGACAGAATGTTTGCCACGTGCCGCTCAGCGGTTCGCTCCGCAATGACGAGCTGCTCCGCGATAGCGCGGTTGGACTTCCCCTGAGCAATCAACGCCGCTACCTCACGCTCGCGTGACGTCAGCCCGCCGTAGTGTTCCTTATCGGTGCTTGTCGTTCGCGGCGCCTGGGGCTGCATCGTGTTCTCCACAACAGCCACCTCTGGCTGTAGGACCTCCCGGCGCAGGGCATGCGTCACGGCTTCCTCGACCGGCATTGCGCGTCCAGTCTCCCAAGCGCGCTTGAAGCGTACTGCGTCGAGTTGGTTCTGCAAGGCAGCCACGTGACGCTCCCACTCGAAGCGTTCGGCAGGCCAGATGACGGGTCGGGCCGTCTCGCGCAGCGCTTCCGTCGCTCCAAACAAGCGCGCTGCCCGCTCAAGCTGCCCCCACGCTTCGGCGACAGCACCCAGTCCGGCCAGGCCCTCCGCGACACCGGCCTCATTGCTGCGGTCCCGTTGCGCCCTCAGGCTTTCAGCAAACAGCGCGCGGGCGCCCTCCACGTCGCCCTGGCCCAGCGCGACGTAGCCGAGGTTGTGCAAGAGCGCGGGGATGTCGGCGTCGTTGCGCAAGCGTCGGTAGAGGGCGAGGCTCTCGTTGTAGGCCTCGGCAGCCCGCGCATAGTCGCCTTGACAGCGCGCGACATCGCCCAGCCCACTGGCGACCAGGGCAATAGCGCGCGGGTCGGCTGTCTCGCGCACCAGCGTCAGCGCCTCCTCCAACCCGGCCCGTGCCTGTGCGTAGTCTCCGACAGCAAGGTCAAGGCCGCCCAGCGTTGCCAGGACACGCGGCAGCATCAGCCTGTCGCCCACCTCCCGCATGAGACGAAGCGCCGTCTCAAGGGATGGGCGGGCCGCTGCGTAGTCACCACGGAAGTACGCGCCTTGCCCGACAACGTAGCGGGTGATTGCCCGCACCCACTTGTCGTCCGACGTCTCGCCAGTTGCGAATGCCTCAGCCAACGCTGCCCGACCGTGCTCGCTCATCGGCCCGCTGGCGAAGCCCAAACGCAGCAACGCCAGGGTCAGGCCAGGCGCGTCAGAAAGCGTCCGAAAGAGCGAAACGCTCTCCTGCGCGTAGGGAACAGCGGCAGCCCCATCACCCTGGCCGAAGGCAAGCGTTGCCGCGCCAAGCAGGGCACTCGCGCGCGCATGCCGGATGCCTTCATCCTGGTCAGCCATATCCACCTGCTGTAGCGCCGCGTTCAGCCAGGCGCGCCCCTCGGTGAAGTAGCCGCGCCGCTCCCAATACCAGTGGAGAGCGGCGGCCAGCCGCAAACCCTCCTCGACCCGGTGATTGGTCTGGCTCCAGCGCAGAGCAGCGCGCATGTTGTCGTGTTCGTCGTCCAGCAGCCGCAGCCAGCGCGCACAGTCAGGCCCTTTCAGTTCCGACACCGCCCGCTCGGCGAGCGCCAGATACCAGGCAAGGTGACGCTCACGAATGACATCCCCCTCGCCCGATGCCTCCAGCTTCTCGCCCGCGTACTGCCGGATAATCTCCAACAGGCGATAGCGGGCTGAGGTCACCGGGCCGCCAGGATGGGCCACCAGGACGACGAGGGACTTATCCACCAGATCGGCCAGTGTATCGAGGATAGCTTCCGACGCGAGGGGACCACCGGCGCATGTGCTCTCGGCAGCCCCTAGGGAGAAGCCGCCGGCAAAGACCGACAGCCGATGGAACAGCGTTTGCTCAGCGATTGACAGGAGCGAGTAGCTCCAGTCAATCGCGGCGCGGAGCGTTTGGTGGCGCGGTGGCGCGACGGCACTCCCCCGCGTCAGCAACGCGAGCGCGCGATCCAATCTGGCGGCAATCTCGGTCACGCTCAGCAAACGCACCCGCGCCGCCGCCAGCTCAATCGCCAAGGGCAGCCCGTCGAGGCGCTGGCACAGCCGCGCAATCGGCAAGGCGTTGTCGTCGGAGAGGCAAAACGTTGGAAGAGTGGATGTCGCGCGGGCGACGAAGAGCTGAACCCCCTCGTACTGCCCAAGCTCACGGCCGGTGATACTTCCAGCCGCGCTGTCAAAACGATTTACCGGAACCGATAGCGGCGGGACCTGCCACACAACCTCACCGTCGATGCGTAGTGGCTCGCGGCTTGTGGTGAGAATTGTCAGGTCGGGGCAGCCACGGAGAAGCGCAGCGGCCAGTGAAACACAGGCCGGCAGCAGGTGCTCGCAGTTGTCGAGGATGAGCAGAACCTTGCCCGACGCGCGCAGCTCATGCACCAGCGTGTCGAGGATGGCCCGCCCAAACTGCTCGCGGACAGCCAGCGATGCGGCGACAGCTTGAGACACAAGCTCCCCATCTGCCACATCGGCCAGTTCGACCCACACCACGCCGCCGGTGTAGCCGCCGGCGCGCACAATCTCGTCTGCCAACTGCAGGGCGAGCCGCGTCTTCCCGCTCCCGCCCGCGCCGGTCAACGTCAGGAGGCGCGTGTTAGAAAGCAGAAGTCTCAGCTCGGCCAGCTCATGTTCGCGCCCGATAAAACTACTGAGTTGTAGCGGAACGTTATTGGGCGGGTGGGTCACAACGTCCTCACCGAAGCATGACTTTCAAAGGGTAAGGGTGTATTATACGTCACCTGCACCTGGACTCACAGCACGATAGGAGAGACCGTGGCGGCGACAGTCAACTGTGGCGCACGCTATCCGGCGCTGCGACACCGCAACTTCACCCTGCTCTGGACGGGCCTGCTCGTCTCGAACATGGGCACGTGGATGCAGAACGTCGCCCAGAGCTGGCTCATCTACAAGCTCACCGGCAACGACCCGATTTACCTGGGCTACCTGGGCCTATCCTTTGCGATCCCCATGACATTTCTGCCTCCCATTGGAGGCGTGGTCGTCGACCGCGTCGACCGCATCAAGCTCCTGTACATCACGCAGACAGGCTCCCTGCTCGCTGCGTTCGTCATGGCGATACTCGCATGGACGGGGCGCGTCGAGCCGTGGCACATCCTTGTGTCGAGCTTCGCCTGGTCGTGCCTGCTGGCCTTCGACAACCCGGCGCGCCAGTCCCTCATCCCCAACCTCGTGCCGCGCGAGGACCTGCTCAACGCCCTGGCGCTCAACTCGGCGACGTATACGGGGGCGGCGCTGGTTGGCCCGGCCATCGCCGGCGTCCTGCTCAACATCGTCGGGGCGGGCTGGCTGTTCTTCCTCAACGCGGTCAGCTTCCTTGCCGTGATCGGCGCTCTCGCCCTGATGCGCGACGTGCCGGTCCAACGCCACGTGGCCGCGTCGGTGCGCGACGCCCTGTTTGGCGGCTTCATCTACGCCTGGCAGCATAAGCTCATCCTGGCGCTACTCATCGTCTCGGCGCTCGGCTCGCTGTTCGCCCGCTCCTACCAGCAGCTTCTCCCCGTCTTCGCCGACGACGTATGGCACGTCGGCTCCAACGGCTATGGCTGGCTGCTGGCCGCGAGTGGTGGCGGCGCGCTCCTCGCGGCGTTCGCCCTCTCGTCGGTCAAGGAGATCCGCCACCAGGGCAAGCTCTTGCTGCTGTCGGGGTTCGTCATGTCGGCGGCGCTGGTCGCCTTCTCGCTCAGCCGAACGTTTTTGTTGGGCCTCTTTACCATCACCATCGTCGCTATCGCCACCAACATCTTCGGCACGATGATCGCGACGAGCATTCAGTTGCATGTCCCGAACCAGCTACGCGGCCGGGTGATGAGCCTATACGCTACGACACTCATCGGGCTGCCATCGCTCGGCGCGCTGGGCGTCGCAGCCGTGGCGAAAGCCCTGGGCACGAATGACCAGGGCTGGTGGTCGCAGGCAGTCCTGGGCGTATTCGACGCCCTGGGCATCGATAGCGCAACCGCGTGGCTGGGGCCAGGCTCAGGCGCGCCGCGCGCCGTCATCCTGGGCGCGCTACTGCTGGTCGTCGTCCTGGTGGCCGTGATTCCCACGTTCCTCCCGCTGACGGCGCCGGCCGCTGCGTCTGGTGATTGAGGAGAAGCACCGTGAAGATCGCTGTGAGCACGGACGAACGTACGCACCTTGTCGATGTCATCGTTCGAAACGCCCTACAGCAACGACGAGTGGAACGAGAAGCAGATGCGGCGGCTGAAAGAGTTGGAGGAACGCTACCGGCGCGGCTAACGCTGGACGCGGTCCTGCCCATTTTTCGCTGCGGCGTAGCCCGTCATCTCGACGTAACCGCGGCCTGTCGCGCTCCCGGCCAGGTTTACGGCCCCCTCCCAGTACGCAAAGGAGACGTCTAGCTCCTGGTCGGCGACGACCGGCGTGATATCCACCGCGATGCCGGCGCTCAGAACCTGGAAGCGCCATTTGGCGGGGTAGACCGCGCCGGTGCGCGGGCTTTTCCATGTCGCCAGGGTCTCGATGTTCACCTCGTCGCGGCTCAGGCGGCGCGACGAGCCGTCGGGCATGACCAGCGTTCCGCTGGACACAGGCTCGACCGTTCCGTCGTTGCGGCGCAACTGGTAGTACATCACATCGCGGCCATCGTCGAGCTGGAGCGCGAACCAGTCCCAACCGACGACGTTCGGCCCCAGGGCGCTCGTCCCAAACTCCCGGTCGAACCACGACGAGCCGGTCACGGTGTACGTCTGGCCGTTGAGCGTCACCGTTCCCTGCGTCGGCATCCGTGTCCGGCTGTAATAGTACGACGCGTTGCCCGCTTCCTCGCTCTTCTGCGACAATCCGGCATCGCCTTGGAGCACGACCGGCTTGCCGTCGTGCAGCGTCAGGTCAATCGCCATCGGACCATCCGCTGCGCGCAGCCGCGTCAGCCCCGGTCCGGCGTCGGCGGCCTCCCACGTCTCCACCCACACGCGGTACGGGTCGGCCTGTGCTCCGGCCAGCCCTGCCGCCCCTCGGCTGAAGCGCTCGCGCGAGACGAAGCCATCCGGCGCGCGGGTCACGGCGAAGTGCGCCATGTAGACCTGCCGCGTCGCCCAATCGGACGCGCGTTCCGACGACGCTGGCGCGAGCGCCTGGCGGAAGATGGTGAACTGGTACCCCAGCCGCTCCCCCTTGTCACTCTCCAGGTTGCCGGTGTAATACCACCACTCGGTGCGGAACTCCGGATGTGGGCCGTTGTCCTGGGGAAATATGAACGGACGCGGCGCGGTGGCGCGGGCATAGCCTGCGTCCGACGGAGCTTGAAGCGCCTCGGCGACGGCTAGACGCGCCTGAACCGTCTCCGGCGGGGCTGGCCGCAAAGCCCAGGCGGCGCCGCCGACCAGGACACCCACGAGAACTAACACGACTATCCAACGCATCTGGGTAAGAAACCTTTGTCCGTTCTATTTCACTTGCCGATTGGCTCAACAATGGGACCGGCGGGCGTGTCCAGGACGCGCCACCCCAGGTCTGCGACCTGCGCGCGCAGGGCATCCGCCGCTTTCCACTCGCGCCGGGTGCGGCTCGCCTCGCGCTCTGAGACCAGAGCCAGCACTTCGGGCGGCGGCGTTGCGGCCAGGGTTGCCTCAGCTTCCGCGACCATGCGCGCCGCTTCGAGCGCGTGCAGGACGTCCGTCGGAATCTCAAGCGCATCTTTGCAGCAGTGATACGGCCCTAGCTCGCGGATGTCGAACGCATCCCCGGCCACGAAACGCCGAACCGTGCCCTCCGCTACCAAAGTCACGCCTCCCAACCCCATCACGCGGCACTTCTCGGCGGCGAGGTCGATGATGAGCGCCGTCTGCTCGTCGATACCGACGATACGCTGGCCGGGCGGGAGCATCGTCCGCAGGGTCTCATAGCGGGCCTGGCCCATGAAACAATGACTCGTATCAAGCGCCGTGCCGCCGTCGTTGTTGTCCCAGTGGGGCACGAAGACCAGGCACAGGCCATACGGGCTGAAGAAGTCCAGGCCATGCGTCCAATGGACATCCTCGCCGACTTTGTAGATTTCGTAGACGGGGAGCGCGTGGCAGCCGACGGCGATGGTGGCGGCGCTCGCCAGGATCAAGGCAGCGCCCTGGCGGTGCCGGGCGGCGACGGTCTGCCAGGCCAGGCTATCGCGCAGCTGCCGCACAGCGTAGGTGGGGCTGCCCGGCCCCAGGAAGATGGCGTCCGCCGCGGCGACGGACGCGACAATCGCCGGATCATCGGGGCTGAAGGCTGTGCCCCGCTTACGAGCGGGGACGACCGTTACATCAAGCGGGTATTTCTGGACGCGCCCTTTGATGAAGTCGCCGACGCGGCCAGCGACCATTGGTGAATTCAGCTCGAAGCCGGCTGGCGTCTCCAGCACCGCCACTTGGATGGGGTTCGGCAGCCCGGCGAATACACTCTCATAGACGCGGCGCGCGGCGGGCGCCGTCTCACCGGAGCCGAAAAGCACCACCCGACCGGGTGAACTAGCCATGCATCACCTCCAGACAGCCGACGAATAGACCCTCGCGATGCTTCTGCGTGCGTTCCGCATGCGCCATGCCCGATGACCTCCCTTACCAATCACCAACCCGCAAAATGAGAGACGAGAGTTTGTTAGTCTCTCGCCTCTTTCAACGACACGAAACACACATTGTAGAGCCTGTCACGGCCTCACTTATTACACGCCCAGCGCGTGGGGCGGGAAACCTGCGCCTGCCTTGCGCGCCTCGATCATGCGGTTCAGGTCTTCGAGCCGCACAAAGCCCAGGAAGCGCTCGCCCGCATACACCGCTCCCACCGGCAGTCCGCTAGCAAGGACGATGCGCCGCGCCTCCTCAAGACTCAGCGTGGCTTCGAGCCGCGCCGGTGTCACAGGCGTTGGAGCCGCTGCCTGCCGCGCCTGGGCGCGCACGTAGGCGTTCTCCTGCGCGGCGGCGAAGAAGATGAACACGGCCACGGCCAGGAGCAGGAAGTTACCGCCGAACAGGGCCAGCAGTCCGAGCGACAGCGCCATGAATTGCCCAACCATCGCGGCGACCCGAGTAGCGCGCACGTTACCGATGACCAGCGCCAGCAGGGCGCGGAAGATACGCCCGCCATCCAGCGGGAAGGCCGGGATCAGGTTGAACAACACAAGGCTGACGTTGGCCAGGATGAGCCACAGCCAGAGCGTGCTCAGCGAAGGCTGCCGGATGGCGCTCGCCATGCCGGTGACACTCTCAGGGCCGACACCAGCCAACGCGCCCGCCACGAGCAGCGCCACGGCAATCGCCACGTTCACCAGCGGGCCTGCCGCCGCAATGATAAGCTCGTGCAGCGGCTTCTCCGGCAGGCGCGTCAGGAACGCGACGCCGCCCAGGGGCGACAAAACAATGTCGTTGACCTTGATCCCGAACGCTCGGGCGGCCAGGCTGTGCCCCAGCTCGTGCAGCGTCACGCACACGAACAGGAGGAGCATTATCAGAACGCCAAAGGCCGCGGCCGCGACGCTAGACAGCCCGCCCCACTGAACCGCGCCGAAGAGCAGGATCAGGAAGAACGTCACGTGTATTTTTATGTTAATACCGGCCACACGGCCGATGCTGTATGACCAATTCCACATGTTGACCTCGAATCGTCGGCTCACAGATCCCGGTTGAAAACTACATTCATCGTCATAAATCAGAAGGCCCGACACCTGCAATCCTTACTCACCCCCTTGGCAATCCCTGGCGCTAGGTCCTCGGCAGCCAATAGCCCGCCACGGTCTCGACAGGCACGAATCCGAGCTTCCGCGCGACCGCCAAAGAGCCAATGTTGCGGCTGTCGCAGGTCCAGGCAGGCGTCAGGCCCCGGTCGAGAGCCTCCGCCACGAATGCCGCGCCGACAATCGTCGCCAGGCCGCGCCCCTCGAACGCGGGCGCTGTGCCGATCTCGATCTCTGCTTCGCCCCCGCCCAGCCCACAGGCGGTGCAAAAACTGACGAGTCGAGGCCCCGTCGCCAAGGCCCAGCCGAAAACACGCTTCCCGAAGGCGTCTGGTCCGCCCCAGATGCGCACGATCCACGGGTCCATGCCGTCCGCGCCGAGCCGCGCCGCCAGCGTCGGGTCGAGGGGAACGAGGCGGAAGCCAGTGGGGACGCGGGACTGATAGTCGGTGGGCGGTGCGCCATCGTGGGGCGAAAAGTGGAAGCCGATGCGGGTGAACTTGTGGCTGAAACGAGGGCCGAGAGCCGTCTCCCAGGCACGGGAGGTGGCGAACAGCGCCGTCGGCTCATCGTTGAGATGCACCCGTAACAGCTCGGGGACAAAGTCGAAGAAGGCGGGCGTCGGCTCACCAAAGACGAACCAGAACCCGGTCAGGTTGCACACGAGCAGAGTGTGAACGGCGTCGGGGTCATCCACGAACACCTTGCCCGGCAGCGTCCCATCGAAGACCGCGTATACCAGGGCCATGTGGCTCTCCGTCTCGCGCTGCGCGAGAACGGGTATGGCGCGCTCGTAGTCGCGCGGCCTCAATAGATGCATAAAAGTTTCCTTACCACGTTGGCTCTTGTCCCGAAGCCCACAAGCTCACGACGTTGGAGTGTCGTTGCGAGGAGGACAACTGGGGTGTGGGTGCAGTACTCTGCCCCTGCTGGCGAAGCAACCTCACGCCGAGCGATTGCTGCGCCACGCTGTCATAAGCGTTCCATCACTCTGGCGCGGGATTGCTTCGCGTTCGCTCGCAATGACGGGCCATCACCAGGGATTTATTATTGAATCAAACAACCCGGACGGCGGGTCTGAGTGTTGTCGTCGTTCGTTACGGTGTTGCCGAGCGATCCGGCGCCGGGTGTGCGTCCATCACCATCTCGCCGCCGCCTTCCATCATGGCGTCGGCCAGGCCCGCCCTGTGGGAGCGCCGCAGCGGAATCTCGCGCAGGAAGAACGCGCTCACCACCGCAATCGCCATGATGACCGTGGCGACCAGGAATACGTCGTGGAGCGCCACGGCAAGCGCCAAGCGAATCGCATCGAGAAGCTGGGCGAGCAGCGCGTCAGCCTGGGCGCCCGCACCCGCAAACAAACTACGGAGCATCGTCATGGATTGGGGATCGAGCAGCGCCTGGGGGTCGTGAATGTCCGCCAGGCGGTCGGCCGGCACAGCTTGTTTCACAGCGGGCGGCATGGCCGACGCGAGTTGCGATGCGAAGGTCATGCTGAGGAACGAGCCGAGAATGGCCGCGCCAATCGTGCCGCCGATGGACCGGAAGAAGGTGATGGACGATGTTGCGACGCCCATGAAGCGGTACTCGACGGCGTTCTGGACGATGATGGTGAACGGCGACATGACGCTGCCGAGGCCAAGCCCCATGATGACCATGTTGATGGTCACGTTCAGAACGCTCGTCTCAGCCGTCATGCGCGACAGCAGGAAGATGCCGACCGTGGCTACGCTCAGCCCGACCACGGCGATGATGCGATAGCGGCCCCAGCGGCTCATGAGCTGGCCGCTGATGATGCTGGCGACGACGAAGGAGAGCATCGTCGGGGTAATCACCGCGCCTGACGTCGTCGCCGACTGACCGAGGACGCCCTGGACGAACAGGGGTATGAACAGCAGCGGCCCGAACATTCCGATGCCGATGAGGAACGAGGTGAAGCTGGATACCGAGAAGATGTCGTTCCTGAACAGCGTCAGGGGAAGAATCGGCTCCTGGGCGCGCCGCTCAGTCCAGATGAAGAATGCCAGCAACACGATGCTGGCGGCCAGCAGGCCGAGAATCGGGACCGACAGCCAGGGGTACTCGGCGCCGGCCCAGGTGAACGCCAGCAGCAGCGGCACGATGCCGGCGACGAGCAGCGCCGCGCCCAGGTAGTCAACCGCGTGGCGCGTGCGCAGCCCGAAGTTGGGCAGCGTCAGGTAGACGACAATCAACGCGACGATGCCCACGGGCAGGTTGATGTAGAACACCCAGCGCCAGTTGAGACTGTCGGTAATGTAGCCGCCAAGGGCCGGGCCGAAGATGGAGGCGATACCGAAGACAGCCCCCGTGATGCCCTGGTACTTGCCGCGCTCAGCCGGCGGGAAGATGTCGCCGATGATGGAGAGCGAGATGGGGAGCATCGCGCCCGCGCCGAGACCCTGCACGGCACGGAACAGGATGAGCTGATTCATCGACTGGGACGCGCCGGACAGCGCCGAGCCGAGGACGAAGACTGCCATGCCAAGCATATAGAGCCACTTGCGGCCATAGATGTCGGAGAGCTTGCCCCAAATCGGCATTGTCGCCGTCGAGGTCAGCATGTAGGCGGTGAAGACCCAGGCGTAGCGGTCCAGCCCTTGAAGCTGGGCAATGACCTTCGGCAGCGCCGTGCCGACAATCGTCTGGTCGAGCGCCGACAACAGAATGCCGAGCAGCACACCCGCGAGCGCGCCCATCATTTGCGAGCGGGTCAGGCCGCCAGCCGACGGACCAATCGCCGCTCCACTGGAAGAAGCCATGTCCGAATCCTCTCTATACCTCGATCTCCACAGCCGGCTGCGCCGCACTTTCCAGCGGCGCGCCGTGTAGCCCCAGCACCGCGTAGATCAGCCGCAGCTTCAAGTCCGTGCGATAGTTAGCCACCGCGACAAGCGGGTTGAGCAGCAGGGGGTTCAGGCAGATCGCCCGCACCCGGTCGCAGAAGACGAACAATCGCTGAAACCGCTCGCGGAGGATAGTGTCATACTCGGCGAGCCGCGCCTGCGACAGGTCGTTGGCGGCAAAGAGCGCCGTCAGGTGCTCCGCTGCTAGACGTCCGGACTCCAGAGCGTAGTCTATGCCCTCGCCCGTCAGCGGGTTCACCAGCCCCGCCGCCTCGCCCACCAGGAGCGTGCGTTCGCCATATGTCGGCGACTGGGCGAAGTCCATGCGCAGCGGGTAGCCCTTGATCGGTCCAACCTGGTGCCCGCCGTCGAGCATGGCCTTGATGGTCGGGCTGGCGATGAACTTCTGGAACACCTGGCTCGATGTCTCCTTGCGCCAGCGGCTCGTCCAGCTCCGCCGCACGAGGCCCGCCCCAATGTTCGCCGAAGTTTCCGACGTCGGGAACACCCAGCCGTAGCCCGGCAGCGGGACGCCCTCGAAGGTCAGGTAGACCTCGTCCTTCAATCCGCGCATATCCTCGAAGTACGCGCGCGAGGCAATCATCATCGCCGGCTTGTGCTTGAGAATGCCCATCTCCATCAGCAGCGTCGGGCTGGCCCCCGTGGCGACGATGGCGACCCGCGCCTTGACCTCGACCACGCCGCCCTTGCGCGTGCCATGAACCGTGACACCTGCGGCCGATGTCGCCACCTTCGAGACGCGCGTCCCGCCCTGGAACACGGCCCCAGCGCCAATAGCCTTGTGTAGCAGCAGGTCATCCAGGATGAGACGCGGCACAACGAGGGTGAACTCAGGCCAGTCTCCCACCTTGGGGATGTCGGAGTCAACTGAGTAGCCCAGGGGGGCGACGATTTCCAGACGCGGCGTCCGATGCCCTACCTGCAAGAGCTGTTCCAGCAAGCCCATGTCTCGGAGCACCGACACGGCGCGGGGCGTGAGGCCATCGCCGCACGTCTTGTCGCGGGGAAAGTCGGCCTTGTCCAGTAGCGCCACGGCGAGGCCGCGCTGAGCCAGGTAGTAGGCGGCGGCCGATCCGCCTGGACCGGCGCCGATGATCGCCACGTCGAACGTCTTGTCCAGCATCTCATCTCCCCCAAACGTCCTCACGACCCATTGAGCGACGCCTGCGCGACCCGGTACAGCTCGCCTTGGTTGATGGCGGCGACGTAAAGCTCACCCGCCTCGTCCTCGCCAAACGACGACGGCGAGATGGCGACCTGGGTCAGCGCCGTCTTCTGCCAGGGGCCGTCGGCCGCGCGCGACAGCGCCCAGAACTTGCCGGAGCAGTAGTCGGCGAACAGATAGGCGCCCGTGAGCGCGGGTTGCGCCTTGCCGCGATAGACATAGCCGCCGGTCACGCTACAGCCGCCCTCGCTGTGGCTGTACTCTGCCACCGGCATGACAAAGCCCGTGGTCTGGCACTGGCTGTCGGGGGGGAAGCAGTGATTGCCTTCCATCCGATTCCAGCCGTAGTTCTCGCCGCCCTTCGACGAGCGCGGCTGGAAGTTGATCTCCTCCCAGACGTTCTGGCCGACGTCGGCGATGTAGAGGTCGCCCGTCGCGCGGTCGAACGAGAAGCGCCACGGGTTGCGCAGACCATAGGCCCAGATTTCCGGGCGAGCGCCCTGGCGATCTTTGAAGGGGTTGTCGGCGGGGATGGCGTAGGGCGAGCCTTTGCTCACGTCGAAGCGCAAAATCTTGCCCAGCGGGGAATTCAAGTTCTGCCCGTTCCCCTGCGGATCGCCCGCGCTCCCGCCGTCGCCCAGGCCGAGGTAGAGATAGCCGTCCGGCCCAAAGATCAGCTCGCCGCCCTTGTGGTTGGGGTACGGCGGCTGCTGGGCGGTGAAGATGACGGCGCCCGACGCCGGGTCGGCGCGGTCGGGGTCGGAGGAGACCTTGTAGCGCGCCAGGGTCGAGTTGCGGTCCTGGCCGATGTAGTAGACGTAGAAGACGCCGCCCGTGCGGTAGTCCGGGGCAAAGGCCAGGCCGAGCAAGCCCTGCTCCGTTCCAGCCGAGTAAACCAGGTTCGTGATGTCCAGGAACGGCTGGGACGCGACGGCTCCATCGCGCACGATGCGAATCGTCCCCGCCTTCTCGACGATGAACAGGCGGTTGCTGCCGTCGCCCGCGTTGGCGATGCCCACCGGATTGCGCAGGCCGCCGGTGATTTTGTTTAGTCGGATTGTGGTCGTCTTGGGATCGAAGGTTTGGACAGGGCTGGCAGTTGGCTTGGTTGTCGATGCCGGCGTCGCTGCGGCGCGTGTAGGCGGCACGGAGGTTGCTGCTTGAGCGGCAGCGGTGGGCGCGGTCGTAGCAGCTGCCTTCGGCGCTGCAATGGCGGTGGCAGCCGGCGAAGGCGCGACCGGAGCCTGTGCTGCGGGGGCTGGTGACGTTGGACGCGTGGGGACAGCGGTGGGAGCCGTCGTTGTTCCGCCACTGGCGGAGCAGGCGGTGAGAACAAACGCGGCAACCAAGACCGCGATGCGTACCAGTAAACGCATGCTGAATCCTTTACTATGATACAAGCTAGTCAAATGATAGTGGGCATATGAGAGACGGGCAAGATAGCATACACCAGGAGGCGACATGGCCGAAATCATCGCGATTGTGTACCCCGACGAGGGCCGCGCTAGGGAAGTGATCGACAGCCTGAAAGCGCTTCAAGCCGAGAACGCAGCGACGTTCGGCAGCGGGCGCGTCGTGGTCAAGGACGCCGACGGCAAGCTCAACATCGAGTCGGCCGGCTTCCGTGCAGCGGATGGGAACCGCTGGTGGCACAAGTTCTTCGGCTCGATTGTTGTGCCGGGCTTCACGCAGTATGAGCAGGTGGCGCCGACCACCGCCACCTTCGACGAGGATACCGCCAACTATTCCCTCGACGAGGGCTTCGTCAAGGACCTGGCGCGCGAGATGCAGCCCGGCTCGTCAGCGGTGTTCCTGGTCGCGCTGCAAGGCGACCCGGTTGCCCTCCACAAGCGCCTGGCTGAGTATGGCGGCTCGCTCCTGTATACCAACCTCGACGACACGACCGCTCAAGAGTTGCAAAATGAGCTAGACAAAGAAACGAGCGGCGGCAGCGCCGGGTAGCTTGCTACTCGGCGCGCAGCGCCTCCGCAATCTGCATCCGTCCTAAGCGGATCGCCGGGTAGACGCCTGCTAGAAGCGCGGCGACAACGGCGACGAGGAACGCCTCCACGAACAGGCGCGGCGGGATGATGAGCTGGAGTGTCCAGCCAAACGAGCGCAGGTTGATGACGTAGACCAGGATGGCCGCGAGGGCCAATCCGGTTGGCGCGGCGAGGAGACCGGCCGTCCCGCCGATGAGGCTGCTCTCCAGCATCGTCAGCCCCCACATCTGGGGCATGGTGACGCCGGACGCGCGGAGTGTACCTAGCTCGCGCGTGCGTTCGAGCTGGAGCGCCATCAGCGCGCTCAGGACGCCGATGAAGGCGACGACCGTGGCGAGAAGTTGTAGCGCCGAGGTGATGGCAAACGTGCGGTCGAACACGTCGAGAGCGCCGCGCCGCAGCGTTGCGTTCGCCGAGACCACCAGGTCGCGGTCGGCGTAGCGGGTCTGGATGCCGCGCACAAGGGCGTCCGTATCGACGCCTGGCTTGACGTAGAGCGCGACGGATGAGATCCACGGGTCGTTCCACCACTGGCGGTACGTGTCCATCGCAATCATGACGATGCCCTGGTCCGAGGCGTAGTCATAGTAGACGCCCACCACCGGGACCTTCAGATCGCCCTTGTCGCTGCGCAGAGTCACGCTGGCCTCAGCATCCTGTGCGAGCGGCACACCGTCGGAGCGCACCCACTCCCCGTTCTGCTGCACCCAGGTCTTTGCTGTGATATTATGTCGATAGGCGTATGGCTCGGAGACGAGCGCTGCCCCTTGCTGCACCTTCGCCCACATCTCGTCCGGCGTGCCGGTGGATGTCCGATAGACGGAAGAATCGCGGCGATGGGTTCCTTGCACCGCGAGCAGCGCCGTCGTCCCGTCGCTTGCGTCCACTGTCACAGAACGCACCGTCTCCACCTCCGCAACTTCCGGCAAGCCGGCCAGCTCACGAGCGATGGCCGGGTCCATCTGACCTGTCGGTCGTGTCGCCGACAGGCTCGGCGTGCTGACGTAGACATCAGCGCGCAGCGTCGAGCCGAGCCACTGCTCGACGGTCAGGCGGAACGACGCAATCATGACGCCAACGCCGATGGTCACCGACACGGCCACCATGAGCGCAGCAATCGCCACTGACGTTCGACTCAGCGCTCGCGTCACCGTCTGGGGTGCGATTCGCCCCAGGACACCGACCAGGCTTGTCACCGGGCGAGCGAGACGCATCAGAAATACAGTTACTACCGGCGTAAGCGCGGCCATGCTGAGGAGGACGGCCATCACACCGGCAAAGCTGAACACGAGGTTCCGTCCGCCGAATTCCAGCAACACGCCCGCGCCGACAAGCAACGCGAGGGCGACGGCGACGGTCCACGGCAGGATACGTCGGATGCGTTCCTCCATGTCCGAGCGAGAGAGCGCCAGGCGCGGCGGGACTGACGTCGCCTCCAACGCAGGCGCCAGGGCTGCGACAATTGCCGCGCCAACGCCGAGGGCAAGACCTTTGAGCAGCGTGAGCGGCGCAATCTCGACGCCCTGCACCGTGACCACGAAATATAGGTCTGTGATGGTCTGGGTGACCAGCCGGACGGCGCCACGCCCCAGGACAATCCCAAGGAGGACGCCCAGCAGACCGCCGACAATGCTAAGCGTCAGCGCCTCCGACAACACCAGCGCGCCGATTTCCTGCCGCGTCACCCCCATCGCCCGGAGCGTGCCGATGAGGGGCCGCCGCTGGATGACAGAGAACGTCATGGTGTTGTAGATGAGGAACATGCCCACCACGAGGGCCAGCAGGCTCAGAGCGCGGAGGTTCAGCTCGAATGCCGCCGTGAGCTGCGCTAGCGCCTGGCTGCGTGCCTGGGCCGCCTCGACGCGCACGCCCTGGGGCAACATCTGCTGGATGGCCTCCAGGGTCGTCTGGCCGCCTGGCGTCGTTGTGTCGATGAGCAGGTCGATGCGGCTAAGCTTGCCGACCATGCCGAGGGTTTCCTGGGCGGTGCTGATGTCGGTGATGACCAGGCCATCGAGCGCCCGCGCGCTGACGTTGTCGGACGGCTGAAGCAGGCCGACGATGTGCAGCGGACGCAGCGCATCGCCGACGCGCATGGTGAGCGTGTCGCCGAGCTTGAGGCCCTGGGCGTCGGCGAAGCTGGCGCTGACAAGGGCCGCGCCAGGCTCGACAAAGAAACGCGTGAGGTCGGCAGCCGGTCCGGCGCTTTGCGCAGCGGCATACGTGCGGAACGGACCTTCGGCGAAGGGGTCCACGCCTAGGATGCGCAGCGGCACCCGGCGCAGCTCGACCGCCGTCGCGTATCCCTCGACCACCGGCGCGGCGTTGCGCACCCCCAGGTCGAGCCGCACCTGCCGGTAGATATCTTCGTCCAGGCCGAGCGACCCACCGACGATAACGTGCGTTGCCTTGCCCGCGACCGCCTCCGTCGAGAGGCCGAAGGCGCGGCGGGCGCTGTCGTTGGCAATGTCAATCGAGACGACAACGGCGACACCCAGGGCGATGCCCAGGATCGCCAAGATGCTCTGCCAGCGGCGGCGCTGCCAGTAGCGCAATCCGACGCGCAAAAGGCTCTGGGTCATGCGCTTCCACTCCGCCCGTTGGCGCTAGGCGCGACGCCGTCGCCGGTAGCGGGCGCAAGCGGCGCTTCGCTTGGAGCAGACTGCGCGCCGACCGGCTCTTCGATCAGGTGACCGTGACGCACGCGGTAGACACGGTCGGCCAGGCCGACGACCTCCGGGCTATGGGTCACCATGAGCAGGCTTTTGCCCGCCTCGCGCACAAGGTCATCCAGCAGCGAAAGCACCTGCCGCCCCGTGTCCTCGTCCAGGTTACCCGTCGGCTCGTCGGCAAGCACCAGAGGCGGGTCGTGAGCCAGGGCCCGCGCGATGGCGACACGCTGCTGCTCGCCGCCAGAGAGGCGGTCGGGATAGGCGCTCAGGCGGTTGCCCAGGCCAACGCGCTCCAGCAGCTCCAGCCCGCGCTGACGGCCAGCCTTCCCGCCGCCCGCCAGATCGACGGGCAGCAGGACATTCTCCTGCACCGTCAGAGTCGGGATGAGGTTGAAGAACTGGAAAACGAAGCCAATGTGGGTACGGCGGAAGATCGTGCGCTCCCGGTCGCCCATGCGCGTGATCGCCTGGCCGCCGACCCAGATGTCGCCGCTCGTCGGCGCGTCGATGCCGCTGACAAGGTTGAGCAGCGTGCTCTTGCCAGAGCCACTCTTGCCCAGCAGAACGACGAACTCGCCCGGCGCGAAGTCGGCGCTCACGTGGTCGAGCACGGTGTGGGACTGCCCCGCCTCCTCGTAAACCTTCGTGACCCTGTCCAGGCGGATGATCGGCGCCTGCCCCCCCGCGTGTCCATTCCCATCCATGACGATGACTCCCCATAATACGTCGTGTATCCAGCTATTTAGAGACGCGGCGCGTTCATCGGCTTACCCTTGCGCTGCCACGTCACCGCCATGCACAAGTTTGCTGCCGACGGACGCGAAGCGCCCACATTGTATCAGGCAAATCTGTAGAGCTATGCTATAATAGCAGAGGCAGTAAACATGCCAGCCCAACATTGAGTCCGCGTGCTCAACGAATCGGAGGAGACAGAATGTCGAAAATTTGGAAACTAGCCGTCTTGCTGGCGCTCGTCGCGGTCGTCGTCGCGGCGTGCGGCGGCCAGACCGCCGCGCCGAGTGCGCCAGCCGCGCCCACAACCGCTCCGGCCGCTAAGGCCGCAGCGACAACTGCGCCCGCAGCCGCCGCCACGACCGCGCCCACCGCCGCTGCGAAGGCGGCTGCGCCGGCTGCGCCGGCCGCAGGCGCGACGACCGCCGCTCCCGCAGCGGCAGCCGGCAAGAAAATTAAGGTCGGCCTCGTCACCGACGTTGGCGGCGTCAACGACAAGAGCTTCAACCAGTCGGCGTGGGAAGGCGTCCAGCGCGCCATGAAGGAGCTGGGCGTCGACGGTAAGTTCATCGAGTCCAAGGCCCCAACGGACTACGAGAAGAACATCGACGCGTTCGTTACCGACAAGTACGACCTCATCATCGCCGTCGGCTTCCTGATGGGCGACGCGACGGCGAAGAAGGCGAAGCAGTACCCAGACCAGAAGTTCGCCATCATCGACAACGCCTACTTCCCGGAGAAGGCCGGCGACCCTGACCCCTACGCTGGTGACCTAAAGAACGTCACCAGCCTGATGTTCGCCGAAGACCAGGTCGGCTACCTGGCTGGCGTCCTGGCCGGATGCATGACCCAGTCGGGCACGGTATGTACCGTCAGCGGCATGGAAATCCCGCCGGTGCAGCGCTACGTCATTGGCTACCAGAACGGCGCGAAGTCGCAGAAGTCCGACGTCAAAACGCCGAACGTCTACATCCCCAGCTTCACCGACCCGGCCAAGGGTAAGGAAACCGGCGCGTCGATGATCGGCCAGGGCTGCGACGTTGTGTTCGGCGTCGGCGGCAACACGGGCAACGGCGGTCTGCTCGCCGCGAACCAGGCGGGCAAGATGGCAATCGGCGTCGACGTGGACCAGTATCTCACCTACCCCGAGGTCAAGTCGAGCCTTATCACGAGCGCCATGAAGAACGTCGACGTGGCGGTGTACAACGCCATCAAGGCCGCGCAGGCCGGCACCATCAAGGGCGGCATCAGCCTGTCGGACATCAGCAACGGTGGTATTGGCCTTGCCCCCTACCACGATTGGGACAGCAAGATCTCCCAGAAGTGCAAGGACGCAGTGCAGGCCGCCGCCGACGGCCTGAAGTCCGGCAAGCTCCAGACTGGCTACAAGCCGTAATCGAGCGGCGGATAGCTGACATAGCATCGAGGGGAGAGCACGCGCTCTCCCCTCGATGCGTCATTGCGAGCATAGCGAAGCAATCTCGCGCCCTTGCGATAGACGCTCTAGCCCTCCTCGTGGTGACTTCGTGACCCAGTAGCGCCAATTCTAGCGTGCGGCCCCCGCTTGCTTGCGCTGATAGCGGCGTGCCTTGGCGCGGTTGCCATACTCCGGCATCGAGCGCCAGCGGCGGCTGTGGTTCTTCGTGGTGTCGAGGTACAGCCAGCCACCGCCGATGGCCGAGAATTCACTTTCTCGCCCATCACCGCCTCCCCTTCGGGAAATCATCCTTATGGATGACACCTTTCACCTTTTCGCGTATTGACGAATGCCCCGTCTTCTGATAGAATCTAACCATCATAACGATTATCAACAGTTATATCACCAATGTCAAGGAGGATCTAATGGCGACGAGCATGACCACGAAGGCAGACCTGCTGCGCACCCTGGACGAGGGGCGCAAGACATGGGAAGAGACGTTGGCGAAAGTCGGCGAAGGGCGCATGGAGGAGCCAGGCGTCGTTGGCGAGTGGAGCGTGAAAGATCTTATCGCCCACGTTGGCTTCTGGGAGCGCTGGGTTGGTGGGAAGATTTCGGCGAGCCTCGAGGGCGAGGAGAGCACGATCCTCGGCCCGTTTGCCGGCGAGATTCCAGCCGAGGCCAAGGACTGGGACACGGACCAACTCAACGCGTGGGCCTACGAGCGGAACCGGTATCGCCCCGTGGCGGAGGTGGTCATGGAAGAGCAGCAAATCTATCGCCGTCTGTACACGACGCTGCGCGGCATGCGCGACGAGGACCTTTTCACGCCCGGGCGTTTCCCGTGGGCCCGCGAGCCGGTCGTCGAAGCCGTCGGCGGCAACACCTACGACCACTGGCCGGAACACATTCAGTCGATCCAGGAGTGGCTTGAGAGATGAGCCTTCTTGCTGAGGAGCGCAAGGGGTTTAGCCCGGTTGGCGCCCTGGCCGGAGCACGGCAAGCCCTCGCCCTCGTGCCGGTAGCGATGGCCTTCGGCATCGTCTACGGAATGCTCGCGCGCCAAGCCGGGCTGACGACGGCCGAGGCGGGTCTGATGAGCAGCCTTGTCTTCGCGGGCGGCTCGCAGCTCGTCGCCATCCAGATGTGGACGACCCCGCTACCGGTCATCAGCATCATCCTGACCACGCTCGTCATCAACCTGCGTCACCTGCTCATGGGCGCGGCCCTCTACCCCTGGCTGTCTCAACTCCCCCGTTGGGAGCGCTACGTCTCCGCCTTCTTCATGGTCGATGAGAGCTGGGCGCTGGCCGTGCGCGCCCGGGCCAGGGGTGAGCAGGACGCTGCGTTCCTTATGGGCAGCGGCATGGTGCTGTTCGTGACCTGGGTCAGCGCGACGCTGGTCGGGCAGGTGGTCGGCGCTATCGTCGCCGACCCCGCCCACTGGGGCCTGGACTTCGTCTCCACGGCAGTATTCGTGGCGCTGCTCGTCGCCATGCGCCAGGGCCGCGCGAACCTGCTGCCCTGGCTGACGGCGGCTGCCGTGGCAATCGCAGTCTGGCACTTTGTGCCGGGCAAGTGGTACATCCTGCTCGGCGGCCTAACCGGGAGTCTTGTCGGAGCGTGGCAAGATGGAAATTAATCTCATCCCCTTTGTGACCATCCTGGGCATGGCCGCCGCGACCTACGCGACCCGCGTCGGCGGGCTGTGGCTGATGGGCCAGGTCCGGCCGACGCGGCGCGTCGAAGCCTGGCTGGGCCACATCCCAGGCGCAATCCTCATCGCCATCGTCGCGCCTGCCATTGTCGAGGGCGGCTTGCCGGCCGCGTTGGCCGCCCTCGCAACAGGGTTGGCTGCCTGGCGCACGGGCAACTTGTTTGTGGCTATGGCGGTCGGAGTCGTGGCCGTCTGGGGCGCGCGACTGCTCCTTGGCTTCCTGCCGTGACAACCGGGGGAACCTATCTGGCTGCATTCATTTCTGCTGAGGTAGTCCTAGTTCCCGCGACATCCCGGAGCATCCCCGATCTCACTGGGCGTCCTGTATAGCTCTTCAGCGTCGTCACTGTATACGAGCACGGCATTCTGGTGGGCGTAGTCCAGCAGAAGGCGGGTGTGGGGCAGGACGGCGTCGTTTGGCAGCAGACGGTCGGGGTTGGTGATAAGGAGATAGGTTGGACACGCTTGCGCGAGCGCCTCGCGCAAAGCATCGGGTGACGCCGCGCGAAAGATGCGATTGGCATCGAGAGAATAGAACGGCTCAATGAGCGGCACATCCGAGAGGTAGTCGTAATTCTCGCGCACAACATAGATGCGGTCCGTCGAGCTGAGATGGGCATTGATGTACTGGAAGGTGCGGTAGCCTCTCAGCTGCAGCGCGCGGTACGTTTCGCGGGGGACGCGGCCAAGAACGACGTCCAGCGGGACGTTGTAGCCGGCCTCGCGCAGGGCCAGCGGCAGATTAAGCCATACGAAGACAAGAAACGCCAGGGGGATGATGGCGGCAAGCCGTGGCGCGCTCTGGCGGCCCATATTCTGGGCAGTGGCTGCCCCCCACGCCGCCAGGAGAGCCAGTCCGACAAGGGCAGGCAGCATGTAGCGCAGATACTCAGTGAAGGCAATCATGAGCACGGCAAACAGGATGGTGACAAAAGCGACGGCGGCATACCGAGCCGCGGATTTGATAGCGAGCAGGACGAGAGGAACGAAGCCAAGATAGACAATCCCCACGATACCGTCTGGCGCTTCCATGAACAGGCTGGTATGATATGTGATCTGCCAGGGCAGCGAGGCAATCCCAGCGAGTGACCTTTCGGTCCCGAAGTCGCTGAGATTGAAGAACTCGGACGACGGATACCATAAAGGGCTGCGGAAGACACCATTCAGGAAAGGGAACACCGGGTTGCCCGCCAACACATACGCCCGCAGGAGCCAGGGCAGAGCGACGAGAAGCGCCACGCTACCCACGCTGAGCGCCGCGAGAAACGACCGATAATCCCGCGAACGATAAGCATCCACGAGCAGCCAGACCACAACGGCCACAGCAAAGAAACCGGCTGACCACTTGGCGCCGACGCCCAGGCCAAGACTCACGCCGATAGCCACAGTGACGCCCCTGGTTCGCTGCCCTGCCTGCCGTAGCAAAAGCAGCGCGAGAGCAGCCGCGCAGAAGAGAGTGACCATCAGGTCAATATCTGTGCTTCCCGCCTCCCACGAGACAACGGGCGTAGTATAGAACACCGTGGCCGCCAGAAGCCCAAGGCGTGGACTAGACAGGGTGCGGCCCATGGCAAAGACAAGGAACGCCGTGGCCGCCGCTGCCCAAAAGTGGACCAGCTTCGCGGCTGTCTCACCCGCCAGGCTGTACGCTGCTGTGTAAATCATCTCGGCGTTGAGCGACCAGTAGTACTTGACCATCGTCGGGATGGCAATGACCCGACCTTCGGCGGCAAAGCGGCGGGCGAGCTGAAGGTGGTCCTGAAGGGGGTCCGCGCCGGTCTCGGGGGCCAAAGCGCCAATCCAGGTGAGGACGAAGAACAGGGCCAGGATGACCAAGCAGCCGGTTGCTAGCGGCCCCACCTCCGGCCGATTATTCCAGCCAGCGATCAAAGTTGCTCTGAGACCCCGCAGCCTGCGCCGCTGGAGGTAAACGGACGAGCCAGCGACGACGACGATAAGAGTTGTAATGATTGGAGTTGTCAGCCCGCTGATCAACCCAATGCCGAGGATGACCAGCGCGAGAAGGCCCAGTCCGAGGGGCAGGGCAATAGCCGCTGCCAACACCGCGTCAGCCGTGATTCTCAACTGATCCAGAATCACCAGACCTAACAATTCGGCGGTCAGCCCAAGCGCCAGGACAACAAAGCCAGCCCCGAGTTGACCGCTCGTCGCGAGCAAGGTCGTACAGATCACGATGACGGCAATCAATATCGCCGGAAGCACATCTCGTGGCCGGGATCGCACCAATACGGCAAGCACGGCCATGAGCGCCAGGGCCGCCACCACAATGGCAAACGTTCTGGGCGAGAGATAGCCGTGGCCGACAAGGGCCTGCTGCAAGCCCCCATTGCTCACCGCTCGAAAACGCCCCAGGTCAACCAGCCCGGCGCCGACAACGACAAGCCATGTCAGGGCAATTGTCAGCCGAGCAGTGGATGGGATACCCCTCACAAGGGCAGAAAGACTAAGTCCCTGCCACGTGTTTCGCATAAGTGAAGACCATATGGAGAGCGCCGACTTCAGCAGGCTCTTGAGTGGGAGACGACTGCCGTCGGCGCTACGATTTGCTTGTCTTCGCGGCACGACCTAGAGCGATAGCAGAGGGATGATCTCGCGGGCGGGCGTGGCTCGCTGGGGGAGGCGCGCCTGTAGGGACCACGGCCCGGCCCACGTGACTTTGACCTGTGCCACCCGCCCGGTCCAATCCTGGGTTGTGTCCTCAAAGAACACGAGCCGGTCGTTGCGCGCCCGACCGCGCCACTTCCCCTTGTGCAGCCCCTCGACAAGCACCTCGACCGTTTCACCCATGTAACGCGCGTTCAGCGCGGCGCTGATGCCCGCCTGCTGGTCGTTGAGCACTTGCAGGCGGCGTTCCTTCTCCGCCTGGGGCACGTCGTCGGCCATCACTTTAGCAGACACAGTGCCGGGCCGGGGCGAGTACATCGCCAGGTGAACCTTGTCGAGTTTAAGCTCCGCGAGCATGTCCGCCGTCGCATCGAAATGCGCCTCAGTCTCACCCGCGAAGCCGACGATGATGTCGGTATGCACAGCGACGTTCGGGATCGTGGCGCGGATGCGCTCCACCAGACGGCGGTAGTCGTCCACCGTGTAGCCGCGCTTCATGCGCGCCAGGGTCTCGTCGTGGCCTGCCTGCACCGGTACGTTGATGTGCTCCATGACCTTGGGCAGCGCGGCGACCGTCTCTAGCAGCTCGTCGGTCATGTAGTTCGGGTGCGACGTCAGGAAACGGATGCGCGCCAGCTCATCGATATCGTTGAGGCGGCGCAGCAGCTTCGGCAGGCCGGCGTCGTCGCCGCTGTCGTAGCCGTAGCGGTCCACGATCTGGCCCAGGAGCATCACCTCGCGCACGCCCTGGCGCGTCAGCCCGCGCACCTCGCGCACGATCTCGTCCGCCGAGCGGCTGCGCTCGCGGCCGCGACGGTAGGGAATGATGCAGAACGTGCAGACGTGGTCGCAGCCGTACATGATCGGAATGTTGGCGACAACGCGCTTGCCGCGCTCGTAGGCGGGCAGAATAAGCTCCTCATCCTGGACGCCATACGCCGTCGTCAGCGCCGACAGATCCAGCTCCTCGGCCTGGCGGTCCATCTCCCGCGCCCGCAGGAAATCCACCAGCGGACGGGTCTCCGATGGGGCCATGAAGACATCAACCATCGGCCATGCCTTGCGCAACGACTCGGCCTGCTTGCCATTCTGCCCGACCAGGCAGCCCATCACGCTAATCACCATGTCGGGCCGCGCCGCCTTGACCGGCTTGAGCGCGCCGAGCTTGCCGTAGACCTTGTCCTCGGCGCTCTGGCGCACGACGCATGTATTTAGCACCACGACATCGGCGTCCTCCGCCGTGTCGGTGTAGGTATAGCCTAGCTTCTCTAGCTCGGCGGCCACACGCTGCGTGTCCGCCTCGTTCATCTGGCAACCCCAGAATGTCGTATGATAACGCTTCACCACTGCAACTCCTCGACCCAGCGGCCTCAACCGCTCCCGACTGCCTACCTGCGTTGCCGCATCCATTAATTATACCACGCGCTGCCATAGATGGCGAAGACGAACACCGAAGTTGTTAGTCCGAATCGGGCGATGGCGCAGCGTAGCGGCGGAGGAGGCCGGGCAGGTCAGCGACGAGCTGCTGCTTCGTGACCACCCGCGTTGCCCCCTTCGCCTCCGCCGCCCGCCGCGATGTTACGTCCACGTGCGGGCCGTAAGCAAGTACCGGCACGTCGGGGCGCGCCGTCCGGACCTGCGCCAGCAAGTCTGCCCACGATACCTCTCGTAAGGCCAGGTCCAGCACGACAAGGCGGAGGTCGCCGCTGGTCAGCGCCCGGGCTACAGCTGGCCCCGGAGCGTTGACCGGCTGGAGTCCGACGGCGCGCGCCGCGTTCTCTATCTGCACACTGAAGAACAGATCGTCGACCAGGAGAAGTACATCAGCCATGCCAAGCCTCGCTTACTTGCGGATGGAGCGCGCGGCGGGTATCATAGACGAGGCCACGACCACGGCCATCGACTTACCCCCACGATTTTGGAGTCCGGAGGTCCCATGAACCCGCCGTATGGCGAGATAACGCCCAAAGAGCTGAAAGCGCGGATGGACGCTGGCGCAGCCCCGCGCATCATCGACGTCCGCGAGCCTTATGAATACGCCATCTGCCACATCGACGGCGCTGAGCTAAAGCCGCTCCCCGCGATCGCGGAGTGGTGGCGCGATCTAGACCCGGACGAAGAACTTGTCTTCCAGTGCCACAGTGGGCAGCGCTCGGCCTACGCCTGCATGATGCTCGCCCGCGCCGGGTTCACCAACGTCAAGAACCTGACCGGCGGCATCGACCGCTGGGCATTCGAGGTCGATCCGGCGATGCGGCGCTATTGAAGCTCACCCTGGGTTAGAGCTAGCAGGTCTACGCCCACGCCCACCCTCTCCACACCCTCGATCTGCGCGCCAGTCAACTTCGCTCCGTCTAATGTCGGCCACCACAGCGTCGCCCCACGCAAGTCGGCGTGAGAGAGGTCGGCGTCGCGCAAATTCGTCCACAACAGCTTTGCCTCGCGCAGATCGGCTTCCACGAGACTGGCGTGCGTCAGGTTTGTCTGGTGCAGCGTCGCCCCCGCCAGCAGCGCGCCGTCGAGCCGCGCCCGCGTCGCATCCGCCTCTGCGAGATGGGCGCCACTCAGGTCGGCGCCGCTGAGGTCCGCTTCGGCCAGTTTTGCTCCCGTCAGCAGCGCCCCCTCCAGACATGCCCCTTCTATCTGCGCGCCGCGTAAGTCCGCCCCGCGCAAATCCGCCCCGCGTAGGTTGGCCTTCGTCAGATCAGCCTCGTTCAACTGGGCGTCGCGCAGTGTCGCAACGGAGAGATTCGCGCCAGCGAGATCGACCCGGCGAAGGTCTGCGCGTGTTAACTGCGCGCCGCTCAGCGAGTCTTGTCTCCCCCGCGCCGCGAACTGGCGCGCCCGCAAGAGATCGCTTTGGTTATATATTTCGGGCATTTTCACGCTCCGCTAAGTTTTTTCGCCACGCAAACGTTTGGCCTGTTCAAGAAATGTTCAGATGCTATTGACAAATTAGATAACTTATGGTATTTTGACAATGTGCGCGGAGAGCTTCTCCGCCCAGTTCCCTCTGCATGTGTTGCGCCTGGCCGCTGCCGCCGCGACCCTATGCATGAGGGCGCTGATGTTTGCTGTAGCGTTTCGAGGAGACGAAGCATGCCCCAAACCAGACTGTATATCGGCAATCTACCCTACCGCACAACCGCTGACGATCTGCGCGAGCTATTCAGTCAGGCTGGGGAGGTTGTCGACGTCGCGGTCCCGGTGGACCGCGAAACCGGCCGCCCCCGCGGTTTTGCTTTTGTTGAGATGGCTGACGTCGCAACGGCGCAGGCGGCCATCGCTCAGTTCGACGGCTACACGCTCCTGGGCAGACAGTTGCGCGTCAACGAATCGCAGCCGCGCGGTGGCGGCTACGGCGGACGGGGCAGCTCGGGCAACGACGGCGGCAGCCGCAGCAGCGGTGGAGGCGACTCAACCCGCTATCGCCAGTAGGACTGCACCGGCCTGACCACGACGTCAGGCACATAATCGGATACGTCAAAGGGGATACATCTCACGCTGCGATGTATCCCCTTGCGTCTAAAAGGTCAACACCGCGTTACGGACCGTCGTCGGCGACGAGATCGTTCTGGCCGACCACCCGCCACGGCGCCGCCAACAACGGTTTCGCATCACCACGCACCAACGTGCCACGATACTCCTCGCCGAAGCTGGTGGCGGTCCAGCCCGATAGAGTGAACGGGACTCCTGTCGGGCCAGAAAGCGGAATCCAGACGCCGTTGTATCGCCGCGCCAGATGCAGGTGCGTCCCCGAGCTGTAGCCGCCCTCGCAACCGGGATGTCCCAGCGCATCGCCCGGCTTGACCCATGCCCCTTGTGCAATTCGGTCCTGGTTGATCAGGTGGTCATAAATCAAGACCCAGCCGACGTGATAGTCGGACTGGTTTTCCAACCCTTCGATGATTTCACCGCGTCGAGAGACCAGGATACGGCCCGGCGCGGCAGCACGCACCCAGTAGTCGGAGGCGTCGAAACAGCCCGACTGATGGCGGCCGACCTCGCCCCCCGGCTCGCCTGGGCCAAAATCAATCGCGCCCCAGGCTGAGCCGGAGCCCCAGCCGCCGTGAGCGGAGCCGGTAAACCACCACGTCTCGCCATCGCCCCACGGCAGATGCAGTGTCGGCTGGCGCAACCTGGGCGGCAGGAGAGGCTCGTACGCGCGCCGCCAGGGATCGCCGAACAGCGCGCGATAGGTACGCACGAACGCGCCGTCGCCGTCGCCACGCGCCGCATCCCACTCGTCCTTCTTCGACATCCTCGCCAGCAGGTAGTCTACGGCATAGGTGCCAGAATTGAGACCATCTGGACCATGCGGCAGCGCGCCATCGATGAATTGGATGCGCCAGTAGTTGCGCGTCGTCGGCGCATAGAAGCCCGCGTTGAGGATATCCGCTGCCCACTCTAGCTGGTGGTACAGCCCTTTCGCCCAGTACGCCTGGCGGTTGAAGGTGAAAGCCTGCGTGGTGTCCGGGATTTCCGGCTGCGACAGCCAGCCGCCGTGCCACTCCAGGAGCGCCAGGAGCATGCGCGGGTTGACGCTGAAGCGGTGGGAAATCAACTCGACGATGTCGGGGCCATCCATGTCGATGCCCTCGACGGTCTCATGCACCGACTTGAGGTAGCCGGGGAAGGCCTCGATGTAGGCGCGCGTGTTGAAGTCACCCGCCGTCGGGCCGTTCACGATTTCGCTGTCGGGGAAGAGCCATTCCGTCGGATGCGGAACGGCCTCGGCGGCCAGCGGCGCGCTGAGCGGGATTCGAGAGGCGGTCAGCAGCGCCAGGGGATCGACACCGCGGGCTGAATGAGTTGGGCGCAGGTCGCGCAGCGACTGCGCATCCGCTGCGTCGTCATGATCAGGACCGGCGGCCTGAACACACACGCCGGTGAGGGAAAGAAGCGCCGCGCAGAGAAGGATGAAGAGCAAAGAGCGGCGCACAGAGCGTGTACTGCCTCGAGAACCGTCAACTGCTGTGGACGGGGATTCCTTCCCCGACGACGCGTCGAACGATCTCATTGGTCATCACCTCCGTGCTGACAGGCTCACCGCCAGCGGCAGCGAGATCGGGCGTGCGGTAGCCCACAGTCAGAACACTATCCACGGCATTCTCGACGACGGCAGCTTCAGTCGTCAGGCCGAGGGAATGGAACAGCAGCATAGCCACACTCAGGATCGCGCCGATAGGGTTAGCGATGCCCTTACCGACGATATCCGGCGCCGAGCCATGCACCGGCTCGTACAGGCCACGCGGGAACCCGTGGCGGTTGAGGGTCTCACCCAGCGACGCCGACGGCAGCAGACCGAGGCTACCGGCCAGTACCGCCGCCTCGTCCGTCAGGATGTCGCCGAACAGGTTCTCGGTCACGATGACATCGAAGTCGGCCGGGCGACGGATGAGGTGCATTGCCATCGCATCCACCAGGATGTCTTCGTGCTTCACATCGGGGTACTGGGCTGCAATCTCAGTGTGCATTTCGCGCCACAGCCGCGAGCTTGCCAGGACATTCTGCTTGTCGACGTGGGTAACGTGGCGGCGGCGCTGGCGGGCGAGATTGTACGCCATCTCCAGGGTGCGGCGAATCTCAGGCTCGGTGTAGTACAGGGTATCGACGGCAGCGCGGCCGGTTTCCGTCTCGCGGCGCTCCTGGGGCTTTCCGAAGTACAGCCCGCCGGTCAGCTCGCGCACGACGAGCAGGTCCACGCCCTTGAGATAACGCTCTTTGAGGGGCGTCGCGTCGGCCAGGGATGGATGCACGCGCACCGGCCGTAGGTTGGCAAACACACCGAGGGCAGCGCGGATGCCAAGCAAGCCCTGCTCTGGCCGGACGGCCGCCTTGGGATTATCCCACTTTGGGCCACCCACTGCGCCCATCAGAACCGCGTCGGCCTCGCGGCACAGCGCCACGGTTTCGTCGGGCAGCGCCGCCCCCGTCGCGTCGATGGCCGCGCCGCCAATCACACCCTGCGTATACGCCACCGTGTGGCCGAAGCGCTGCGCGACGGCATCCAGGACGCGCGTCGCCGCCTGGGTGACTTCCACCCCGATGCCGTCGCCCGGCAGTAGGGCAATTCGGACGTCCATACAGTCTCCTTGCTAGTCGACTTCCACAGGGTATTCTACCACATCCCCCTTCACCTGGTCGATTTTATACGCGCGGAAGGCCGGGCGATCCGCGTCGGCCAGGGAGACGACGATGTAGTAAGCGTTGCTGTAGTAAGCATTGCGCACCTCTTCCGCCGCCGGATACGCCGGGGCGCTAGGGTGCGTGTGATACACGGCAAAGATGTCAAGCCCCTGGTCGTCGATCTCGGCCAGGATGCGCTGCTGATCGTCGGTCGCCATGGCGTACCCTTCGTCGGGCTGTGCCGCGCTGTTGCGCGCGACGAACAATTGCATCGGCCCACTGCCCTTACCCGAGGTCGCCAGCACGCCGCCAACCTCGTTGGGCACACCCTGGCGCGCGTGCATCAGGATGCGCTCGACGATGGGTTGCGGCAGGCGGACCGACGGACGCGTGCTCTGGCGGAACAGCGTCGACTCGAGCGTCAGGTAGCCTTTCGCCACAAGCAGCTCGGCGTTAAGGATAGCGCCGCCCGCCGCGCCACGAATTGTATTGTGGCCCAGGACGACGAACTTGTAGTCCAGGACAGAGTCGGGGCGGACGCGGCCCACGACCGAGGCCATGCCCTGCTGGACATCCCGATCTAGCATCGGCTGCGGACGGTTGGCCTCGGTACGGACAACAATAGGCGACGTCGGCGCGCTCGGCAAGTTGAGGACCTGCGGCTCGCCCTGGAACTGAGCCAGAGCGTCCACGAACTCCTCCAGGCTCGGCTTGTGGCGCAGCTCGACCGATACGGTCTCCGTATGCCCGTCGCGCACGGTAACGCGGTTGCAGTGGGCGCTGATGCGGATGTCCGCCGGGATGACAGCGCCGTCCTTGAGCGTACCCAGGAGCTTCAGCGGCTCGCTCTCCATCTTCGGCTCCTCACCGCCGATGTAGGGGATGACGTTGTCGATGATGTCGAGGCTCGGCACGCCAGGATAGCCCGCGCCGGAGACGGCCTGCATCGTGCTGACGATGAGCTTGCTCAGGCCGAAACGCTCGTGCAGCGGCTTCAGCGCGAGGGTCAGGTGGATAGTGGAACAGTTGGGGTTGGCGACGATGAAGCCGCGATCCCAGCCGCGCTTCTTTCGCTGGACCGGAATCAGGTCGAGGTGGTCGGCGTTAACTTCCGGAATGAGCAGCGGCACGTCGGGCGCCATGCGGTGGGCGCTGGCATTCGTCGAGACGATATAGCCCGCGTCGGCAAACGCCAACTCGACCGGCCCGGCCATGTCCCCTGGCAACGCTGAGAAGATCAGGTCGCACTCCATGCCCGGCTCCGTCGGGACAACCAGCAAGTCGCGCACTGCCGCCGGCATGTCCGACGAGACGTGCCACTTCGCCGCCTGGCCGTACGTCTTGCCGACCGAGTTGTCCGAGGCGGCGACGACAGTCACCTCGAACCACGGGTGATTGGCGAGAAGCTGGATGAAGCGCTGGCCGACGGCGCCTGTCGCGCCCAGGACGCCGCACTTGATTTTCGACATGACGAATCCCTCCCACGCCCTGCGCCAACCGCAGGCGGCGTCTTTCCTAAGTCAAGCTAAGAATATCGCCCAGCACACCGGCCGCCGTGTTGTACGCGCCCGCGCCGCGTCCGCTGACGACGAGCGGGTTCTCGCTGTAGCGTTCGGTGTGGAAGATGACGATGCTGTCGGAACTGCGCACCCGCGCCAGGCGGCTCTCCGGGTCGAGCGGCTGGAGACCGACGCGCGCCGCGCCGTCTGCCACCTCGGCCACATAGCGCAGCGTGTGACCCGCCGCCCTGGCCTCGGCCACGCGCACCTCGTACTGCTCATCCAAAGATGGCAGCGCAGCCATGAACTCATCCACACTCAGCGTGTCCATCTCAGCCGGGTACAGGCTCTCCACGGACACATCCGTCAGCTCTAGAGGGTAGCCGATCATGCGCGCCATGATAAGCGCCTTGCGCGCCGCGTCGAGACCGCCGAGGTCCTGGCGCGGGTCCGGCTCGGTGTACCCCAACCGCTTCGCCTCGCGGACGATTGCCGAGAACGGCTGACCGGCTTCTAGCTGGCTCGACAGGTAGCCCAACGTCCCGCTCAGCGCGCCCTCGATGCGCCGCACCGTGTCGCCGGTGTTCACCAGACCGGCCAGCGTGACAATGACCGGCAGCCCCGCGCCTACGGTCGCCTCCCAACGAAAACGGCGGTGGTCCACCAGACGGCGGAACGTCGCCAGGTCGGCGGCCAGGGGCAGCTTGTTCGCTGTGACAGCCCCATAGCCGCGGTCGAGGGCGCTCTCCAGGGCGGGTATCGTCTCGGCCGTCGCCGTCAGATCGACGACAATCGCGCCGTCCTGGCCCGCTATGTCCACCAGAGCAACCAGGTCGTCCTGGTACGCGCCCAACTCATGCTGGCGCAGCGGCCGGCCCGCCTCCTTCCAGTTAAGGATGTCATGGAGTTGCGCATCCGTCAAGCCCGCCGGCTCGAAGACCGCGCCGTCTCGGTCGGCGAGGGTGATGACCTCCAAACGCACGCGAAGCCTCTCCGTGTGGAGGGGCCGACACTGGATGATTTCTTTGACCAGGGCGCGGCCAACGTTGCCAGCGCCTAGAATGATAACCGGAACCCAATCAGGCATGAAAATCTCCGGTGTGAGGCTCCTGGCTTAGTCCCCTTGCGGCAAGTCCTCCACGTGGAGGCCGTAGAGGGGCGGTGGAGTCTCCCCCATCAAGGTGAGATACATGGTCAGCTGGCTGCGGTGGTGGATTTCGTGCTCCACCATCGCCATCAAGATATCCCACGCCGGGTAAGCGCGTCCGCTCGCGCCCTGGCGCGGCTCGGTCAGCTCCTCGTCCGGCATTCCCGCTAGGCGGTTGGAGACCTCGGCGTGGCTCGCGTCGAGATAGTGCAGCAGGTCGCGCAGCGTCGTCCCGAAGCGCTCGTCGTGGCCGGGGTACGCGCCCTCACCCAGGGTGGCCGCGAGGACGTTCATGCGCCGCGCCGAGGCGACATGGCGCACCAGGTCGGCGGCGCTGAACTCGTCAGGCGCGGGCCGCCAGTCCAGACGGTCGGGCGGCAGCGCAGCGACAACCTCACGGGTGCGGCGGTGAATCCCCTGCCAGTAGTCGCTGAACGCGCTAACGGAGGCAATCAAGGGAGCAGGCATAGTCCATCTCGCAGGGTGGTGTCGTTGGGCTACGGCGCGACGACGGCTTCGTCGGCCGGCTGCGCCAGCGCGAACTCGGCGTGAATGGCGCGGATCGCGTCATGCAGGTCGCCCTCGTCGAGCACCATCGACATGGTGTGCTCCGACGACCCCTGGGCGATGGAGATGACGTTGATGTTCGCTTTGCCGAGCGCGCCGAACACCTTGGCAGCAATGCCCGGTACACCCTTCATCCCGGAGCCGACGACCGAGACGATGCCGACGTTGTCCATCGCCCAGATGCGGTCGATGTTGCGGCGAGCCAGCTCCAGCTCGAACGCATCCTCCAGCGCCGGAATCACCCTCTTGCTGCTATCGGCGACGACGGTGAAGCAGATGCTCTGCTCCGACGACGACTGGCTAATCATGAGGATGTTGACGCCGGCGTTGGCGACCGCGCCGAAGACGCGCGCGGCGACGCCCGGCACGCCGAGCATGCCCGTGCCTTCGACCATGATCTGGCTCAAGCCCTTGATGGCCGTGATGGCCTTGACGGTGCGCTCGCTTGCCACGCGCTCCTTGACGACGAGCGTGCCGGGGTGCGTCGGGTTGAACGTGTTCTTGATGCGAATGGGGATGCCCCGGTCCACGGCCGGCTGGATGGTCTTGGGGTGCAGCACCTTCGCGCCGTAATATGCCAGGTCGGCGGCCTCGCCGAACGAGACCATGGGCAGTGTTTGGGCGTCCGGCACGACGCGCGGGTCGGCGGTCAGGATGCCGTCCACGTCAGTCCAGATCCAGATTTCGTCGCTCTCGATGGAGATACCCAGGATCGCGCCGGAGTAGTCGCTGCCGCCGCGTCCGAGCGTCGTCACATGACCTTCGGCATTCGCCGCCATGAAGCCGGTTACAACCGGCGTCACACCCTGTTCTAGCAAGGGCAGCAGGCGGGCGCGCACGCGCTCAGTTGTCACATCCATGAGGGGGCTGGCGTTGCCGAACGTGCTATCCGTGACGATGATGTCCGTCGCCAGGATGGCCTCAGCCGGCTGGCCGAGGGCACGCAAGGCCGCCGCTGTGAGGGCCGCCGTGAAGCGCTCGCCCATGCTCGAGACGAGGTCCATGGCGCGCGGCGTGACCTCGCCCAGGACGTTCATGGCGCGGCACAGGTTTTCGAGGTTGTCCAGGGCGGCACGAATCTCCTCGTGCAGCGCGGTGCGCTCGGCGGGCGCGGCCACCTCGTTCACCACCTGCCAGTGGCGCACCAGCAGGTCATCGCGGATAACGCGATAGGTCGAGGCGTCGCCATCCGCTGCGGTGCGCGCCGCTTTGATAAGGGAGTCGGTCACGCCGCTCATGGCTGAGACGACGACGGCGACCTGGTTGCCATCGCGGACCGACGCCGCGACAAGGCCCGCCACGTCGCGGATCCGCTGCGGTGCGCCGACCGAGGTGCCGCCGAATTTCATCGTGAGACGCATCCAAGCTCCTTACGTGAACAAGCCGCAGCGCGGGCTGAGAGTACTCCCAGCCGCGCGCCCCGGCCCAGGGGTTACATGCCGATATACTTCGCGTACAGGCTGCGGGCGACGCTTGGCTCGTCCGTGCCCTTGATGATGGCGCGGGCATCCGGGAACACGGTCAGCTCATACCCGTTGACCGTCAGCCGCAGCAGGTACGGCGTGACGTGGACGGCGCCGACCGGCGCGAGGCGCGTGCCCAACGCCGTCAGGTCGAGCTGGCGCCGCCCGATTGGGCGCACCTGGACGGCATCCCGCCCACAGAGCGAGACGCTTGTGTCGACCGAGGCTTCCAGGAACGGAAACTCGCGACGGGTGCAGGCGGGGCAATCCGGGTGGCGGGCGACCTGGAACGCATCGAAGCTGTTATTCCACACGTCGATGTGAATGACGCCAGCGTTGCGTGTCCCCTGCCCGACGATGAGCTTGATTGCCTCGACAGACGCTAGGGACGCCATGACGCCTGCCGCGCCGTTCAGAACCCCGGCGATGTCGCACGTGTCGCCGCCAGATGGCGCGGGCTGCGGGTAAAGACAGCGCAGGCACGGCGTCTCACCCGGCACGATGGTCATGGTCATGCCATAGCTGGCGACAACGCCGGTGTACACCCACGGCTTGCCTAACTTAACGCAGATATCATTCAGAAGATACCGTGTCTCGAAGTTGTCCGTCCCGTCCATGACGAGGTCCACGTCGGCGACAAGCTCTTCGACATTCTCCGTTGTCACGTCGGCCACGACAGGCTCAATCTGAACCTGCGAGTTGACGCGACGTAGATGCTCGGCGGCGGCAATCGCCTTGGGCATGCCGTCGCGCGCTTCGCGCTCGCCAAACAGGGTTTGGCGCTGAAGGTTGTGCCACTCGACGTAGTCGCGGTCTACCAGGCGCAGATAGCCGACACCGGCCCGCGCCAGGTTGTTGGCGAGGACTGTCCCCGTTGCGCCGACGCCGACAATCGTGACCCGCGACCGCAACAGGCGGCGCTGCCCTTCCTCTCCAATGCCCGGAAACACGACCTGGCGGGCGTAGCGAGACAAATCTTCCATAGCTGTACGACTCTTGAATTCCTACACGACAAAGCGATTAAGTAAACTCAGCCCGGTCCCACGGGTAGACGATCCAGTCGTCGGTCTCCTCGACGAAATAGTCTGGGCGCTGGTCGGGGAAACGCGAGCGGAGCGGCTTGTAGTGCAGCACGGCCACAGCCGGTAGGCCGCCGACTTCGCGCACCCTGTCCCGCACCGCCACGGCGGTACGTCCGCTATCCCACACATCGTCGACGATGAGGATGCGCTTGCCATATAGAATAGGATCGGCGGGGAACTGGAAGAAGATCGGGTGATCGAGGGTCTGCCCAACGCCCGTGTAAAACTGTACCGCCGCAACCAGAACGTTGCGCAAGTCCAGCGCCTCGCTCACCAGCCCCCCCGGCACCATGCCACCCCGCGTGATGACGAGCAGCGCGTCGAAGTCGTGGGGCAACTTGGCGACAAGCTCCTGCACCAGATGCTCAATCTCGTCCCAGCTCAGCAGCCGCTTGACAATGCCCTCAACTGTCTCAGTCATAACAACGACTCCACTCCCTCCCCCAACAGCGTGTACGCCCCCACCCTTTGAAGCGAGCGGAAGTCGTCCGCCGTCGGATCGAGCCAGATATCATACGGGCAAGGCCCATGCCGCAGTATCGCCACCTCGGTGCGGATGATCTCGGTGGAGCGCGGCAGTTCGGGCGCGCCGCCGCCGATCTTGGTGAACCCCATCACAGCGTTCATCGAAGTGAAGGCGACCAGGACGGTTTCGCCGGCCGCGTCTTGCAGCGCCAGGAAGCGCCACTCGATGTCGCCGCGCCGCAACCCTTCCAGGTTCTCCAAATCCTCCGGCGCGAGCATCATGCCCAGGAAGTACAGGTAATCCAGATCGGCGACATCACCCGCCCGTCCCTGCGCAAAGTTGATGCGTCTTACCGGCGGCAGACTGCCTCGCGCCACGTCCTCACCTCGTCTTAGGCAACCTGCCGCGTATCGCGCTCCGCCAGCGCCGCCTCGAAAGCGCGCAGCGTCGGCGCGATGTGGATGCTGTGCGGCAGGCGGCCCTCCAGCACGACGCTGGTCTTGAGGCCGTTGCCCGTGATGTAGGCCACCGTCACCTCGTCGGGCGCAATTCTACCACTCTCAGCCAGCTTTTTCAACACGCCGACCGTCACACCGCCGGCCGTCTCGGCGAAGATGCCCTCGGTCTCAGCGAGCAGGCGAATGCCGTCAATCACCTCGTCGTCCGTCACCGACTCGGCCACGCCGCCCGTCTCCTTGAAGATGCGCAGGGCATATGGCGCGTCGGCGGGCGCGCCAATCGCCAGGGACTTGGCGATGGTGTTGGGCTTGACCGGCTCGGCAAAAGCTGCACCACGCCGGAAAGCCGTCACGATGGGCGAGCAACCCGCCGCCTGCGCGCCCGACACGCGCGTGGGACGGTCCTCAATCAGCCCCAGCTTCTTGAACTCGTCCAGGCCCTTCTTGATCTTCGTCAGCACCGAGCCAGACGCCATCGGCACGACGACGTGGTCGGGGGCGCGCCAGCCGAGCTGCTCGGCGACTTCGAAGCCCAGCGTCTTGCCGCCCTCGGAGTAGTACGGGCGCATGTTGACGTTGGCGAACGCCCAACCGTAGTTGTCGGCGATCATGGCGCACAGGCGGTTGGCGTCGTCGTACGTGCCGTCCACCGTGACCAACGTCGGCCCATACACGGCGGACGCAACGAGCTTCGCCTCCTCCAGGTCGCTGGGCACAAAGACATAGGCGCGCAGCCCGGCCTTCGCCGCGTGCGCCGCGACGGAGTTCGCCAGGTTGCCGGTCGAGGGGCAGCCAATGGTGTCGAAGCCGAACTCGACCGCCTTGCTGACCGCCATGCTGACGACGCGGTCCTTGAAGGAGTACGTGGGGTTGACGGTGTCATTCTTGATGTAGAGGTTCTTCAAGCCCAGGACAGCGCCCAGGCGGTCGGCGCGCAGCAGCGGCGTGAAGCCAGACGGAATGCCCTGGGCGTTCTCGGCAGCCACGGGCAACAGGTCCGCGTAGCGCCAGAGGTTCCACGGCCCGGCGGCGATGCGCTCGCGGCTCACCCGCGACTTGATGACATCGTAATCGTACTCGACCTCCAACGGGCCGAAGCAGTCCTCGCAAACATACTGCGGCGAGTCGGGGTAGCGAGCGCCGCACTCGCGACAGCGCAATCCAAGGACGTGGGATGGATTGGACATCGTCAATGACTCCTTAGAGATGAGAGACGGGTAAAAACAAAAAAGCCTCCTCTCGAAGTGAGAGGAGGCCACAATCCGTGACTGGTCGGGCTTCGCTCTTATCTTCCAGTGCATCCTGCCGGATTTGGCACAGCACTAACGCCATCCTGGCGCTAGCCCGCTGCCGAGGCTTCACAGGGCCGGTCCCTCCGCCTCTCTCGATAAGAGTGGATTCGATTGTTCCGTTAATGATATAGCGCGTCGCTTGACATGTCAAATCAGCGCCAGCCGACCGCGTCCTCGAATATCTCGACGGCGCGCAGCCGTCCACCCCCATCCAGCTCGACCGTCACAACGTCGATACGCCAGTCGGCGACGGGTGCCTCGTGCGCCTGGAGGTAGGCGTCGGCCAGGGCGGCGAGCTTGCGCCGCTTGGCCGGCCCGATGGAATCCTCGGCTGCGCCGCGCCAGCCGCCCCGCCGCGTGCGCACCTCGACAAACACAAGACATTCATTATGTCGTGCGACGATGTCCAGCTCCCCAACCTCGCAGCGCCAGTTCCGCTCGACCACTACGTAGCCACGCTCGACCAGCGCACGAATGGCCAGGTCCTCGCCTGTCCGCCCCAGGCCGCGCCGAGGGTCACGCGGCTGCGGTGTGGGCGTCAGACCGAGGGACAACTGGGCCGCCTGGATCGGCGCAAAGGAGGCGCGGTGAACTGGAGTCGGCCCCAGGCGCGCCAGGGCCGCAGCATGGGCGGCCGTGCCGTAGCCTTTGTGTTGCGCAAAGCCGTAGCCGGGATAGAGAGCGTCGAGTTCGACCATCTCGCGGTCCCGCGTGACTTTCGCCACTATGGAGGCTGCCGCGACGCTCAGGCTGGTCTGGTCGGCGCGAGGGAAGGCGCGCTGCGGAATAGGGATAGGCAGGGTCACATGGTCGAGGATAAGGGCCTGGGGATGGACCGCGAGGCCGTCGATGGCGCGCCCCATTGCCTGGCGCGTAGCGGCCAGGATGCCGAGGCGGTCGATCTCATCGACCGACGCGCTTCCGACGGCCACAGCAAGCGCCACTGCCTGGATGCGCGGCAGGGCTTCCTCCCGCGCTGCCGGCGTCATGAGCTTGCTGTCACGAACGCCTGCCAGGCGTTCTAGGAGGTCAGGCGCATCGAGGGGCAGAATGACAGCGGCGGCGAGAACCGGCCCGGCCCACGCCCCCCGCCCGACTTCGTCGATGCCCGTGACGAGGGCATAGCCGTGGGCGACCCAGGCAAGCTCCTCGCTCAGCGTCGGTGCGGGCTTAGGCGATGCCTCCTGCCCCTCCTCCCCGCCGTCCTCACCCTCCCACACCTCGTCCGCCACGCTGCGCTCCTTCAACGCAGTTCGAGCAGGTAGGAAATCCTACCTGCTCGAACACAGACATTTCGGGCCTGAGGGAGTTTACGCCTCGGGCGTGTCGGTCCCGGTGTCCGTCGCCGTCCCAGGCTCCACAGCCGGTGGTGGGACCGTAGGCGTCACAGCAGGCGCCGCTGCGACAGGGGCGGGAGGCGGGGTTGCGGCGGAAGCCGCAGCGGCCTTCGTCGGCTTCGTGTCCACGCGGCGCTCCTTGAGGCGGGCCGCCTTGCCGCGCCGCTCGCGCAGATAATACAGGTTCTTGCGGCGCACGTGGGCATGGCGCACGATCTCGACGCGGTCAATGCGGGGGGAGCGCATCGGGAAGGTGCGCTCGACGCCGACACCATCGGCGCCGATGCGGCGGACGGTGAAGCTGGCGTTTGGCCCGCCACGACGAATGCGCATGACCACGCCATCGAAGCGCTGGATGCGCTCGCGGTTGCCTTCGATGATCCGGAAGAAGACGCGCACGGTATCGCCCGACTCGAGGGTCGGGACGTTGGTATTCGCGGCGACGCTATTTTCGACCGATTGTAGCAGATTAGAGCTCATGGGTATATCCTCTGGTGCCGTTTCGCAAGCGCTAAGTATAACACGGTTGCCCCTGAGAGCCAAATCTTTCTTCACGCCTCCCGCTTGAGATCGTCCAGGTAGCGCTGGTCGGCGTCGCTCAAGTCCGTGCGCTGGAGCAGGTCGGGGCGCCGCTCCCAGGTGCGGCGCAGCGCCTCCTGCCGCCGCCAGCGCGCCACCTGGGCATGGTGGCCGGACAGCAGGATGTTGGGCACGCGCCAGCCGCGATACTCGACCGGCCGGGTGTACTGCGGGCCTTCGAGTAGGCCCGACGCAATCGAGTCCTGGATCGCGCCGACCGGGTTGCCCAGGACACCGGGTAGGAGGCGCGCCACGGCATCGACGACCACCATCGCGGGCAGCTCGCCGCCGGTCAGAACGTAGTCGCCGATAGACAACTCTTCGGTGACCAGGTGCTCGCGCACGCGCTCGTCAATGCCCTCGTAGTGGCCGCACAGCAGGCTGACGCGGGGCAGATGGGCCAGACGTTCGGCGGTCTGCTGGGTGAACAGCGCGCCCTGCGGGTCCATGAGAATGAGTGGACCAACCGCGCCAGTCGCCACGTCAGGGCCGAGAACCGCCTCGACCGAAGCGAAGATCGGCTCCGGCTTCATCACCATCCCGCCGCCGCCGCCGTAGGGGTAGTCGTCGGTGATGCGGTGGCGGCCCTCGGCGTGGTCGCGGATGTTGTGGACGTGAATCTCAAGCTGCCCGGCCTCGACGGCGCGCTTGATGATGCTGTCACCAAACGGGCCGTCGAACATGGCCGGGAACAGCGTGAAAATGTCGAAGCGCATTTTTGTTGTCTCCGCGTGGGCCGTGTGATATAATGGGGCCGCGCCAGCCCTGTCTGACGCTGCCCACTATTGTCATCCCGGAGGCTCACGCCGTGGTCCCAGAGATTCAGGAATCGAGCGATTACGCTACTCCAGGCGCAAAAGTCGTCATCAGTATCTTCCTCGCGTTTGTCATCGCTCTCATCGTGGGTGGCGCAGCCATTGTCGGCCGCCCCAATGACGCCGCGACCGAGGCGGCGGCGAAGGCCGCCCAACCGGCCGGTCCGCCCGCTGAGCCAAGCGGCGGCAACGCCGCCAACGGCCAGACTGTCTTCACCTCTAGCGGCTGCGGCGCGTGCCATGCTATTCCCAATGTTGCCCAGGGAGCTATTGGCCCGAGTCTGGCGAACATCGGCACGGCCGCGGCGACACGCAAGCCGGGCTACTCGGCGGGTCAGTACATCGTCGAGTCGATCACGAACCCAAGCGCCTACGTCGTCCCTGGCTACCAGGACGGCCTGATGCCCAAGACCTACGGCCAGACGCTCAAGCCGAGCGACCTCCAAGACCTCGTCGCCTACCTCCTGACTCTCAAGTAGAGACGCCATATATGGCGTCTTTACCACGCCCGCCACATATGGCGTCTCCATCGCTTCTCGCCATGTCAGCGCCGCTCTCGCACAAGAGCGGCGCTTTAGCTTTTCTTGCGATCTTCGCGCTCCCGCGTCCGGAACGCGATGCGGATCGGCGTACCTTCGAAGCTGTAGCGCTCGCGCAGCAGATTCTCTAGATAGCGCTCGTAGCTGAAGTGAACCAGGCGGTGGTCGTTGACAAAGAACACGAAGCGCGGCGGATCGACGCCGACCTGGGTCGCGTAGTAGAACTTGAGGCGGGCGGTGCCCTTGCTGGGCGGCGGGTGGTGCGCTACGGCATCTTGCAGCAGGCGGTTCAACTCTGAGGTCGGGACGCGCTGGAAGCGCGCCTCGTACACCCGTAGCGCCGTGGGCAACACCGTGTTTACGCGCTGGCCGCTGCGCGCGGAGATGAACAGCACCGGCACGTAGTCCAGGAAGTTAAGCTCCTGGCGCACTTGCTTGGCGTACTCGTGCAGCGTGTTGGAGTCCTTTTCGATGAGGTCCCACTTGTTGACGATGACAACGACGCTCTTGCCCTCCTGGATGATATAGCCCGCCACGTGGCTGTCCTGGGCGGTGATGCCGTCCACAGCGTCCAGGAGCAGCAGCGAGACGTCGGCGCGCTCAATCGCGCGCATCGAGCGCAGCACACTGTACTTCTCGATGCCCGGCTCGACCTTGCCGCGCCGTCGGATGCCCGCTGTGTCGATAAGGGTGATGTCCTCCTCCTGGAAGCGGATGCGCGTGTCGATGGCGTCCCGCGTCGTGCCGGGAATGTCGCTGACGATGGAGCGCTCCTGGCCGATGAGCCGGTTGAGCAGCGAGGACTTGCCCACGTTGGGCCGCCCTACGATGGCGATCTTGATGGACGTGTCTTCCTCGGCTTCCGGCGTGACCGGCAGCATCTCGACGACGCGGTCCAGCAAGTCGCCTGTGCCCATGCCGTGGATGGCGGAGATGGGCATCGGCTCACCCAGGCCAAGGCTGTAGAACTCCACGGCGTTGAGGCGGCGCTCCGGATTGTCGGCCTTGTTGACGGCCAGGACGACCGGCTTTTTGGTGACCCGCAGCTGCTCCGCCACGTCCTCGTCCGCCCCGGTCAGACCCGCCACGGCATCCACCAGCAGGACGATGACGTCCGCCTCGCGCATCGCCAGCTCGGCCTGGGCGCGGATGGCGGATACCATCTGGTCTTGCGGATCGTCGGCCAGGCCGCCGGTGTCCACGACGATGAACGGCACGCCGGCCCACTCGGTCTCGCCGTAGAGGCGGTCGCGGGTCGTGCCCGGCACGTCTTCCACAATCGCCAGGCGTTCGCCGACGAGCCGGTTGAACAGGGTCGATTTGCCTACGTTGGGCCGCCCCACGAGGGCGACGACGGGTGTCTGGGCCATGAGACTTCCTATACGATACCGATGAACTCGGCGACGACGATGACACGATGGGTGTTGGTCCAGTACGGCCAGCAGCTAATCAGGGTGAGACGGGAGTCGTTGGTCGGAGCGAGATAGCGCGCATTCTGGCGGTGCTGCTCGTCGCTCACGCCCGCCTCCGGGACAATGACCTGCTCGCGCACCATGTAGACATAGCGCCGCCCGCTGGCGGTGTCGATGTAGACGGCGTCGCCGGGCTTGGCGCGTTCCAGGAGCCTGAACACGCGGCCTCGGATATTGTTGTGGCCGGAGATAACAAGGTTGCCCTTCTCGCCCGGCAGCCCGCTACCCTGGTGGTAACCGGCGGCGTAGTCGGCCGTCTCCCACTCGCGGGTTAGCTCGCCGTTCTCGTCCACGAGCTTGAAACCGACCGGCACGACGTCGGTATCCACCCCCAGGCTGGGAATGATGAGCCGCTTGGGTGGCTCGACGCTGGGGGCGGGCGTCGGCGTCGGCAATGGGGCTGGAACAACCGCTGCCAACGGCGGCGCTTCGGCTGCGTCAGGTTGCGCTGGCAGGGGGGCGTCCGGGAGCGGCGTTGCTGTCACCGGAGGCACTGGCGTCGGAGTGCGCGGGTACAGCTCGGCCAGGAGCGCCTGCTTCTTCGGATCAGGCGAGGAAGGCATGCTCCCAATGTGGCGCGAGTACGCGGACGGGTTGGGGTTCAGAGTCACAAACAGCGCCGTGAAGCCTTCCTGCCACACGACGAAGACACTGAATGCAATGAGCAGCAGCCCTAAAACACTCAGGGCATCCCCAAAGATGCCCCGAGAGCGTGTGATAGACGACATCTTCTGGAACCGCAGAGGCTAGCGCCGTCGCAAGGCTCGCCCCAGCACGAACAGGACCCCACCTAGACCGCCCGACGTCAGCAGCGCCCACAACAGGGGAAGCTCGGAGCCGCCCGTGGTCGGCAGGCGGTCGCCCGCGCCGGGAACGGGCAAGCCGGGCCGCCCGATGGGCTGCAACGTCTGGATGGCAGACACAACGGTCGCGGGCGGCACGAACACGGGCGTCACTGTCGCCGGCGCTCCTGGGGTTACCGACGGCGTGACCGGGGTATTCGTCCGTGTGACCGTGGGTGTCGAGGGGGTAATCGTCGGCGCGCTCGTCACTGTTGGAGCGGTCGTGACCGTCGCCTGAGCCAGGTTGATCGCTGTGGGCGTGGGGTTGGACCCTTGCGCCCAGGCGCTCGACGCTTCCCAGAGCGGCGGGTTGTCGATGACCTGCACAGCCGCGACGGTTAATATAATCAAGACGGATGCGAACAAAGCGAATGCCAGGCTTTTGAGCCAGCGTTTCATGTCGATGTCTCCCTTGCCCAACCCTTGGCGCTAAACCTGCGCCATGCGGCGGGCGAGCAAAGCGGCCTTCAGGCGCTCGAATACTTCTGCCTGCGTTCCGTTCCCGTCTACGACAACCAGAAGGCCCTGCTCTTCATAATGCTCAAGAACTGGTTTCATTTCGGCATGGTACACTTTGAAACGCTCGCGCACCACCGCCGGATCATCGTCATTGCGGCGCACCAACTGCCCGCCACACGCGCGACACGTCGTCTCGTTGGGGGCAAGCTCGGCCTCGGCGTACCCTCGGCGGCAGGACAGGCAGACCAAGCGGCTGGCGAGCCGCGCGACCGCCATCTCCTCTGCCACATCCACCAGAACAGCCGCGTCGAGGCTCAAAGATAGGTCTCGCAAGATTTGGTCCAACGCTTCTGCCTGGGGGATGCTCCGGGGATAGCCATCGAGGATGAAGCCCCGGTCGCGCATCTTGGTCAGCGTCTCGCGCATCAGAGTGTTGGCTAACTCTGGCGGCACCAATTGACCCTGGGCCATGTAGCGCGCGGCTTCCTGCCCCATCGCTGTGCCCCGCGCCACCTCGTCGCGGAGCATCTGCCCCGTTGACAGGTTCACCAGGCTCCACTCTTCCGCCAACTGCTGCCCTTGGGTACTTTTCCCCGAACCGGGTGGCCCGGCCAGGATCAGATGCCACATAGTCGTCTCCCGCGTTGCGCCTCCCCTGCACGTCTCGGCCAAGTATAGCGGAGGTTGACGCGAAAGGCGAATAATCAGCCAGGCTGCGGTGGACGGGGCGCGGCTATCGTGCCCGGCGGCAGCGAGCGCCCGATGTCCCTCATGGCGCTCTGCAAGCGTGGGTAGGCAAACCAGACAACGCCGAACCCGAAGATCGCGCCGGTGATTACGCGCAACAGTGGCGTGCTCTCGCGCCAACCGGGCAACTGCGACAGCCCATCGACGGCGATGGGGATGCTGAACAGGACCAGGCCCCACCAGGGCAACGGCCGCCAGCGCCGCCCCATCAGGCCGAAGAGCAACCCGGCCAGCAAAATGGAGCCATACATTGCCGTATCGCGCTCACAGAACGCCACCTGGTAGCCGAGGCCGAGGGCGGCGTCGTGGAGGGGATGCCAAAATAGGTCCAAGCGGTCCTGAGCGCCCGTGACGGCTGCGATCTCGGGGAACGAGTAGGCAATCTTCGGCCCATCCAGGAAGAACGAGCGCTGGGGGAGCTGGTGGCACGAGAAGCGGTAGAGGAAGTAGATGACGTTCGCCGGTCCGGTCCAGCCGACGATCATCATGAGCGGCGCGCTGAAGGCGACGCCGATGTAGAGCGCGACAAAACCGTTGAGGAAGAACAGCCAGTGACGCGCAAACCACGCCACGGCGCGATTAACGAAGTCGCCCGCCGCGTCAGCCCCGGATACACTTGAAGGCTGAGACCCCATGCCTTGCTCCCTTCACGGTTGTGCTGCCCCCTTGGTCGATAACATCTCCAACGCACTCTTTGCTGGACTGAAGCCCGGCTCCAACTGTAGAGCGTGGCGGTATGCGTCAGCCGCCTGCGACGCAGCCCCCATACCGGCGTAGGCGCGGCCGATGACGTAGTATAACCCGGCCGCCGACGGGCTGCGCGTCAAGCCCATCTGCCCATACGCGAGCGCCGACGTATACTCAGACAGGTCAAGCTCGGCCAGGGCCAGGCGGCCCGGAATCACAACGTCCGCCTCCGGCAAGCCCAGGTCCCACGCGGCCAGCCAGCAAGTCACAGCGGTGCGTGGGTTGTTCAGGAAGTAGGCATACGTGCCCAGGCGCGACCAGATCCACGGGTCGTTGGGCGACTGCTGCAAGTCCTTCAGCGCCGTATCGAATGCCCGCCGATACATCGGTGTGTCATCCCAATCCGCCCCGATGACGGCGGCGACGCGGTCGGCCTGCTGCGGGCGGTAGACCGGGATGTATTGACGACCGCTAGGCGTCCAGAGCGCCATGAACTCATCCTCGGGCACACGCAGATACGCACCGTATGTGGAGTCGTTGATGAGGAGCACGTGGGCCGTCGCATCGTAGCCGACGACGAGGCGGTAGTGGTCGATGTGCTGCGACAGGGTGAGCCACTGGAGGACGATGACCGGCACGTCCGCCGCGATCAGCCCTCGCAGAGTATCCAGGTTGCCGTTGACCCTGGGCCGCGCCGCCAGACCCAGGCTTTGGACGTAGCCCGGCACGCGAATCGGGTCCATGCCGATGCTCTCCGGCTCCGGACGCAGCACGCGCCGCGCGGTCTCTGGATCGACCGAGATGCCAAACACGCTGGCCGCCATGGCGACGGACGTCGGCCCGCAGTTGTTGAGCGACTGCCAGAAGTGGCGCGCCGGGAGATACCACTGCGGTGGAAGACTCGACGGCCCCTCGGCAGACACAGGGCGCGCGAGAAGCAAGCAGCCGACCACCAACAAGCACACCCACAGGTAGCGCACGGCCACGCCCCTCCGTCAGCGTTAGAGAAGCTCCTGGAGATACCGCTCGATAGTTTCAGGTGTGAGCTCGCCCGGATGGATGCGCACCACGCGCCCATCGCGGGCCAGGAAGAAGTTACGCGGCAGGGTCTGCACGCGGTAGGAGCGCGTGACGCTCCCCTCCTGGTCGAGCAGGATGGGGAAGGTCACACCCACCTCACGAATATAGTCGGTCACGACGCCGGACGGCTCCTGGACGTTGACCGAGAGCACTTTGAACCCGCGCGGCCCGTACTTCTGCTGCGCCGCCTCGATGACCGGCATTTCCTCGCGGCAGGGCGCACACCACGTCGCCCAGAAGTTCACGAGAACCACGTCCCCCGCCGTGTCGCCAAGCGCCATGTGCTGGCCGGTGATCGTCGGCAGGTCGAACAGCGGGGCGAGCTGGTCGCGCTCGACACTCGCCGGCCGGCCGGCTGCGGCGACCATGCCGCCCTTGCTGCGCTGCGATATGGCCTCGCCGACCCACAGACCAGCGACAAGGATGCTCACCACGACGAAGGCGATGATGAGGCCGCGCAGGAGCTTGGATGTCCCATACCACCATTGTATCATAGATTTATGTTGATGAACGACCCAATTTGGGCGAGATACGCGAGACGGCCGCTCAACAGCAGAATGCCCATGAACATGAGTAGCGCGCCGTTGATGAGGGTAATGGTATTCATGTGGCGCTTCATCGCCTGGAGCAAGCCGGCCGCCTGGTTGAACGCCAGCGCGACGATGAGGAACGGCACGGCCAGGCCCGCCGAGTAGAACGCGAGCAGAATGGCGGCCAGGGCCGCCGTCTGACTCTCCGAGCCGAGGGTCAGGATGGCCGCCAGGTTGGGGCCGACGCACGGCGTCCAGCCCGCCGCGAAGATGGCACCCATCAGCATCGCCCCCCCCACGCCGCCCTGGCCCCCCGTCGGCTGCATGTGGAAGCGCTTCTCCATGTAGAACATGTCGGTCCGCGAGAGGAAAAGCACGATGAGCACGATGAGGACAGTCTCGATGAGGAGCGCCAACACCTGGAGCGGCTCGACCGCCCGCCCGGCGATGATCTGCTGCCCCGTGGGGCTGGCGAACACGTTGAGAACGCCCGCTGTCACCGACAGCGGTAGGCGGTAGGCCGTCTGCATCTCCGCCCCAGCCAGCACGATGGTAAACACCATCAGGCTGTCCAGGACGCGCGGGACAATCGGGCGCACGTCGATGATGAACATGACCAGCGCCGCACCCAGGGCGAGCAAGAGCCAGCGGCTGAGACCGAGCCGCACCTGGGCGACCCGCAGGCCGAACACGAGCAGCAGGGCAGCGCCGGCTCGAATCAGGCCGCTAATCATGTCCTGAAACGCGAATCCGACCAGGCCAACTGTCGCCCCCAGGGCGATGAACACCAGGGAAAAGCCGAGCACGAAGAAGACGGCCAGGGTGAACGTCGCGCGGCGCGACGCGACAGCCACGCCACCCCCGCCTGGTGTCGCGGCGCTCGCTGTCCCGCCACCCAATGCCATCGCGCCCAGGTAACTGATATACGCCGGCACGAGGGGCAGAACGCACGGCGAGAGGAACGAGACCAGCCCGGCGGCGAACGCCAGGACGATGGCGACGGCGGTAATATGACTCGGGTCAATAGTCATCCAACATCCTCCACGACCAGAAAAATCACTCTCAAGAGCGGCGCTGCGACTCCTCGGCCCCTTGCTGCAGGCGGCGGCGGCGCATCCAGATGCTGCCCGCGTACAGAAGCACGCCGGCCAACGTTCCAACATATACAATAACGACAAAGGGCGGCATTGGTTACTCCTGCGCCTTTCGCAGACGCATGACGCTGATGAGGCGCGCCTTGGCGTCGGCCCGCCGCACGGTATAATCCACCTCGCTCACCTGGCCCGCCGCGTACGCCTCATCCAACGCCGCGATCTGGTCCAGCAGCGTTTCCTCCGTCGCGTGCAGGCTGTCCTCCTGCCGCCGTGCGTAGGGCGAGCGGAGGCGCGGCCACAGCAGAACGGCCAGGAGGGCCAGGGCGACCAGAACCACCCCAACCCACACAACCCAGGTCTGGTACGTGGGCGCCAGGAGAACGGCGGCGGACGCCGCGCGCGCGCCTGACGCCGACGTGGAGGGAGCCGCCGCGCCCTGCGCACCAGCGGGTGGCGCGGCAGGCGCGGCAGCCGATGGCGCTGGCACGTTCTTAGGCGTCCCTGACAGCCCCAGGCCGATGGTCTGGCCCACGGCGATGTTCTGAGCCTGGTACGTCTGGAACGTTTCGCCCTGCGGGGTGCTGGTCGAGGGCTTCGGCTCTATGCCTGTCGGGGTCAGCTGAAGCCCCCGGTCGGCGACGAGAACGTTGATTTCGCCAACTGGGTACGGGAAGCTGCGCTTGAGATCAAGCGAGCCGTTGTAGGGCAGGTCATACGACAGCACAACCTGGTGCGGACCGGGCGACCAGGGCGTATCGAGGCGAATAGTCGTCCCGCTAATCTGGGCCGCCGCGTCTAGGTCCTGGTTCTGGAACTGGAGGTTCTTCGCGCCGGGCGGCAGCGGCATGATCATCGTCGCGCCATTCGGGGGCGCGACAAACGTGCGGTCGCCCTGGTTGTCGATCTGGTACAGCTCGCCGATGCGAAGCGTGTTGCTGTCCACGAAATCGACGAGGATGTGCGCCCGCGACAGCTGCATACCGGGATCCGTGGTTGTCGTCTCGTAAACGTTGAGCGTCGTCGTCTGATCGGGCTTGCTCGAATCGAGGCGCACCAGCGGACTATAGTAGTTGACGCCGTTGTAACTAACGGCCACGCCATAGCCGTGATCGGCGTCGGTGATGAGGTTGTCGAATTTGAAGGAGCCATCCGCCGCCAGCTTGCCTGGAATCTCGCCCTCCGGCGACTGGCCGACCAGGGAGAGCAACGTCATGCTGACGGCCTTGCTCACATCCAGGCTGGCGCCCGGCGTGCCTTGGCGGAGGCTGCCCGTGATCACACCGTTTACCGCAGGCAGTGGCGGCGTCTCGAAGCCCAGCGCGCGCGTGTAGTCGAGGGCCGCCTGGGCATCGTCCGGCGAGAGCTTCGCCCACACCGAGGCGTGCTCCGGCGTCTTCGCCGACTGGGCCGCCAGATCACTCTGACTCTGACGAATCGTCTGGTTCGCCTGGCTCAAGTCGGCTGACGCGACGCCTGCGCCGTTCGCGCCGTGGCAGCTGGCGCAGTTCGCCTCCCACACAACCTTGCCTCGGGCAATCGAGCGGGGACCAGCGCCGAGCCACCAGGCGTAGAACGCCGCATCCCACATCTGGTCGGGCGTCAGACGGTTCTTCCACGGCGGCATCAGCTTGCCGATACGGCCCTCGCTGATGACAATGTAGGCGTCGGCGGGCGACATGGCCTGCTTGAACGCCGGGTCCGCGAAGTTGGCGGCCTGCGCCCCTTGCGCCTGCATCGTCTCGCCGTCGCCGCGGCCGAGCGCACCGTGACACGGCTGGCAGTTCTGGGTAAAGAGGTCTTTGCCGCGCACGGCAGACGGACGGCCGCTCGGCGGGGGAACCGATGGTGGGTTCGGGCCTTGCGCCGACGCGACCTGCGCCATGAGCGCGGTGAGCGCCAGGGCCAGGAGACATATCACGAAGAACCCGCGTCGGGACAGGCGGGGGGTAAAGTTCGTCGGCATAAACATCACGCGGCGCTTTGGCCCCAGGCTAATAGCCCGGCCACGCCGCTGTCACTCTTCTAGCTCTGCGGTGAGGCAGAGGTTAGGGGCGCGGGTTGCAGAGGCGCACCGCACTGGTCGCAGAAACGAGCGCCCTGGCGCGTGAGGCTGCCGCAGGTCGGACAGCGCCGCGCCGCCTCCTCCGCTTCCAGCTTGCGTCGCCGTTCTGCGACAGCCGCCTCAATCGCTGCGTCCAGCGCCGGGTCCTGGGCCTGGCTCCGCGCCTTGAGGGCATCCATGCGCTTCAGCACGGCCACACCGTCGGCCAGGAACAGGGCGCGCTGCTGCTGGTAGTCTTCCTCATTCAATTTGTTGGCGGCGAAGTCGGCGTCCAGGTCGCGCAGGCTCTTGAGAACAACCTCGTGCTGGGCGGCCAACTCCGCCAGGGCGCGTACCTCCGGGCTACGCTCCGGCCGCGCCTCGATGCCGCGCACCAGAGGCGCCACAATCCAGACCACGGTGAGCGCGACCAGGCCAAGCGCAATGATACCAATCAGAATAGTCACAATCAGCCCTTACTTGAGCAACTCGTCCAGGGTCGCCGACAGCTCGGCTTCGGTCGTCGGCCCGATTTTCACCAGGCGCACCTGCCCGTTCTTGTCAATGACAAACGTCTCCGGCACGCCCTTGATGCGGTACTGGTAGCTGATGCGCGAGCCGAGGTCGGGGCCGTTGGGGTACGTGATGCCGAAGCGCTTCAGGAACTCGCGCGCCTTCGGCTCGGTATCCACGTAGTCCACGCCCAGGAACATGGCGCGATCCTTGTACTTCTGCCACGTCCGCTCCAGGTCGCCGGCTTCGTCCTCGCATGGCACGCACCATGACGCCCAGAAGTTGATGACCACGGGCTTGCCGCGCAGGGCGGCCAGGTCCACCTGCGGACCGTCGAACAGGGGCATGCTGAAGGTCGGCGCGGTGCTCCCGACGGCCGGCCGGTCGGTGGACGCCTGGCGCACACCCAGCGCCGAGATGCCCGCGAGCACCAGCACGAGAATCACACCAGCCGCCAGCGCCAGCAGCTTACCGCGCCCGCGCGACGTGACCGGGGCCGTCCCCTCCAGGGGAAGCTCATTCGCCATGCGCCTCACTCCATCTGGCGCAGGTCGCGCTCGAGCCGGTCGACGTACTCGGACGGCAACTCTGGTGACGTTGCGGCGACAGTCGCGGCTCTAGGCGCGCTCTGTTTCGGCTCGCGGTGCAGCATGGCCCGCAGCACCAGGCCGAGCAGGACCACGCCGACCATGATGCCCACGAGGGGCATGACCCAACCGAGGAGGGCAAAGCCTTGCTTGGGTGGCTCGTTGAGCACGCGGTCGCCATAGCGCTCGACGAAGTAGGCGCGAATCTGGTCCTCATTCTCGCCGGCGATGAGCTTCTGGCGGATGAGGTCACGCATCTCGTCGCATACCTGGAGAGGGCACTCGGTCAACGTCGTGTTCTGACAGAGCGGGCAGTTAAGGCGGTCGGTGATAGCGCGCATGCGGCGGTCGATCTCGTCGTTGCTAAGACCGCCTTGCGCAGTGGCGACGGCTGCCCCGGCCAGCGCCAGCAGCAACAGAAGAACAGCAGTCAGCGAAACTTTACGCATAGGTCACTTGGCCGGCACCGCTTCGGGAATGCGAACGGTGCTGGTGCGTCGGCGTCCATCCGGCCAGGCGGCGACCAGGATGCCCAGCACGACCACCAGGCCCCCGCCCCACACCCAGCTTACCAGCGGGTTGACGAACACTTTGAACGTCGCCGTGTCGCCTTTGGCCTCCCAGCCGCCGAGAACGATATACAGGTCTTCGGTGGGCGAGCGGCGGATGGCAACCTCGGTCTGCGGCTGGTTGGTGGCGCGGTAAAGGTCCTGGGAAGGCATCAGCAAGCCCAGGTCGCGCCCGTTCTGGCTGGCGCGCACCAGAGCAACGGTGACGTCCCGGTCGGGGAAGGCGAGGCCCTGCATGTCCTGGTACTGCACGCTGAAGTCGCCCACGGTCATCGTCTCGCCCTTCTTCAGCGTCGCCTGCCGCTCCAACTGGAAGACGTTGGAGGCGACGACGCCGATGGCGATGACCAGGATGCCCAGGTGGACGATGTAGCCGCCGTAGCGGCGGCGGTTGCGGCGCACAGTAGCGACAAGCGACTTGGGCCAGTTCGCGCCCGTCGCAGCGTGGTAGACGCGCGAGCCGCTGTAGAACTCGTCCACGTGGACGGCCAGAACGAAGAGGATGATGGCGTAGGCGATGAGCGCCGGCCCGTGCAGGCCCAACAGGAACAAGACGAGGGTAATGACGCCTGAGGCGATGAACGGCAAGGCGAGGTTACGCACGAGCTTGCTGAGCGTCGCGCGCCCCCAGCTCGTCATCGGCGCGATACCCATGAGCACCAGGAGCGCGCCGAACAGCGGGATCGTGATCTGGTTGAAGTAGGGCGGGCCGACGGTAATCTTGTCGCCTACCACAATCTCGGAGATCATCGGAAAGATTGTGCCCCAGAACACGGCGAAGATAATCGCCAGCAGGACGAGGTTGTTCATGAGGAACGCCGTCTCGCGGGACACCGGGCTTTCGAGCTTATTCGGGCTACGCAGCTCCTCCCAGCGCATGATCAGCAGCCCCAGGAAGACGAGCATGATGAAGGTGATGAAGCCGACGAAGTACGGCCCCAGGGGCGACTGGGCAAAGGAGTGGACGGACGAGACGACGCCGCTGCGGGTCAGGAACGTGCCAAAGATCGCCAGGCCGAAGAACAGCCCGACCAAGATAAAGTTCCAGATCTTGAGCATGCCCCGCCGTTCCTGGACGATGATGGAGTGGACGAACGCCGTGCCCGCCAGCCAGGGCAGGAACGAGGCATTCTCGACCGGGTCCCAGCCCCAGTAGCCGCCCCACCCAAGCTCCATGTACGCCCACGCGCCGCCGAGCATGATGCCGATGGTCAGGAACGTCCACACCAGGAGCGCCCAGCGGCGGGCCAGCTGCACCCACTCGCTGCCGGTGCGGTTAGCCGCCAGCGCCCCCATTGCGAAGGCAAACGGTACAGTTGTGCCGACGAAGCCGATGTAGAGCATCGGCGGGTGAATCGCCATCGCCCAGTGTTGCAGCAGCGGGTTAAGCCCGTTGCCATCCTGGGGCACGAAGTCCAGCATTTTGAAGGGGTTCTCGATGAGCGCGACGAGACTGAGGAAAAACGCCAGCACGGTCATCAGCGTCGCCAGGGTATACGGCATGATGGCGCGGTGCTGGTTGCGGTTGAAGTAAACGACGACCAGAGAGTACAGCGACAGGATCCAGGCCCAGAACAGCAGTGAGCCTTCCTGCCCGCTCCACAGCGCCGATAGGCGAAATAGCAGCGGCATAGCCCGGCTGGAGTGCGCCGCGACGTAGTTGACTTGATAGTCCTGCATCAGAAACAGCAGGACGAGGAAGCCTGCCGCCAGCGAGGTCAGGCCCGCCGCTGCGACCACCGCCTGCTCGCCGCTGGCAACCAGCTCAGGGTAGCGCCGTCGAACGCCGAGCAGGTTAGCGGCGATGGCGAAAACCGCCGAAGCAATCGCCAGCCAGATACACAGATAGCCGATATCCGCCATTCAATCCGTCCCTCAGTTGCCCTGCTTGATTTCCGCCTCGTACTTCGAGGGGCACTGCACGAAGAGGTTGTTGGCCGTGACGCTGCCGTCGGCGTTATATGTGCCTTCGACGACGACGCTGTCCGCCATGTGGAAGCTATCGGGGAGCGGGCCAGTGTAGTGCACCGGGACGTTGACATCCTTGTTGCTGGCGTTGAATTGCAGGTCCAGCTTGCTCGAGTCCCACTTGACCGAGGACTTGTCGATGTTACCGGCCAGGCGCACGGTCTTGCCGGGCGTAATCTGGCCTGCCTGGACCTTCTGCACCATCTCGTCCGAAGTCACGTAGTACGTCGCGTTTGCCTGAAAGCTGCGAAACGTCATGAAGGCAATGGCCGCGATGATAACCAGGCCGCCGATGAGAAAACGAGTCGGAATCATGGAATGCCTCCTGGGGAGACACGCCACCCCGCCCATCGTCGAGCGGCAGCCGCAGCGGGCAGTGCGGCCAATCGGACCAGCAGCGTGTATCCAGCTTCGGAATTATAGGGTCAGCAGGCCGCCTTTGTCAACGAACAAAGGTTATGGTTCGGTCCAAACGCTGCAACGTGTGCATCTACTACTACGACGCCGGAAGCCCGCTGGATGTGCCATGCTAGGGCAGTGGCGTCGTCCCGATCAAGGCGTAGCGCGTTCCCGCCAGGATCAGCAGTTCCAGCACCGACAGACAGGCTGCCAGGGTCATGCCATCCAGCACATCCGCCCAATTTACGGCGAGACTCTCACGCTTGTGGAGAACGAGGATGGGGACAGCGTTGAGCATGGCCACAATGAGGACCAGCCCGAGCGTGGCGATGAAGGCGATGGGCAGCGCCAGCCATGCCTGCCCCGTCACCAGCGCGAGAAACACAACCGCTGAGAGGAGCACCGGAACCAGAAAGTCGCGCGCGTGGACCGCCGTCCTCGGCGGCGCCCACGCCGTCGCGCCCCAGATCGGCCAGAGGAGGGCGGCCATGCCCAGCCCCGCCAGCAGCCCCGTGCCTAGCCGCACGTCGAGACGCGGCGCATACAGATGCGGCACGCCGAGATCATAGAAAAAGGCGTTGAAGCCGTCGAAGCCCATCACGGCAATGCCGGCGACGGCGGCGATGTAGCCCGCCGGACGCGCCAGACGCTCGGCTCGCGGCGCCCGCCACGCCAGCCAGAGGGTCGCCAGGGCAAAGCCGCCGTAGATGCCGACTTTGCGCGCCTCGACAGGCATTGGCTCGCCGTTGAAAATGAACGAGTGAAGCGGGCGTTGAGGATCGAGACCGAACCCCAACGCCCGCATTTTCGTATCAGCCGAGAAGGGAGCGAGAACCGCTATCAGCCCCAGCGCCACCAGCAGCGCCACCGAGACACGCTGTGAGAAGAACAGACGCTCTTTCACAATCGCCTACGTGGACCCTCTAGTTGACAATCTTGTCTACTGACGCAGCAATCTGGTCCGCCGACATGAACGCGCCGCGCTTGACCTCGCGCAACTTGCCATCCTTCCCGATAAAGAAGGATGTGGGATAGGCGCGGACGCGGTAGTTGTTCTCAGTCTCGCCCGTTGTGTCCATGACGACAGGGAAGCTCAGACCCATGTCCTGCTGGTACTTGCGGACGGCGGCCTCGCCGTTGTCGGTCTTGATGTCGACCGCCAGAATCACCAGGCCCTTGTCCTTATACTTCTGGTAGATGCTCTCCAAGGCGGGCATCTCGAACTTGCACGGCGCGCACCACGTCGCCCAGAAGTTGAGGACGACGGGCTTGCCCTTCAGCTCGCTGACCGTCCACGTCTTGCCGTTGAGGTCCTTGAGGGTGAAGTCCGGCGGTATCTCGCCGACGCGTAGCGGCTGGCCGCCACCGCCACCCTGGATGTTGTACTGAATATCGGCGCTGACGAGCTGGTCATTGAGCCAGCTTTCCGGGCTAAACGGCTTGCCTTGCTGAGCGGCTTCCTGGCCCTTGATGACCACCCACTTGTTGACCGTGGAAGAGTCGCGGATCCAGTTGCGCAGGTCATCGACGGTCAGGCCATAGCGCGCCAGAGACGCTTGCAGCTTGCCCTGGTCCATCTTGTAGTTGGACTCGAAGGCCGCAAGGTCCTTCTCCACGTCGGCGTCTGCGGCGACCACCCCGTCCAGCTTTGCTTGCCTGAGCTGGAGACGCGAGTTCACGATCTGGTCGAGGAGCGACGTGCGCATCTGCTGGAGCGCGACCGCGTCAATGGGCAGCTCTGTGCCGTTCGTCAGCGGGTAGACGGCCTGGTTGATGCGGATGAGCTGGGTGAGCTGCTCGCGCGTGATGGGATCGCCGTTCACTGTCGCAACGACCGGCGGCAGGTCATCATACGGCGCGGGAACGCCGGGCGCCGATGGAACACTAGGGCCACCAGCAGCCGTTACACCCGTCGCCTGGTGCGGGCGCACCCAGAGAAACCAGGCGGCGCCCGCAATGACCAGCACCAGGAGCGTGGCGATGATACTGATGATCCACGCCGACGACGAACCGCCGGACTTCGTTTCCTGAGATGGCTCGCCACCGCCGAGCTTCCGCTCCGCAGGACGTTCGGGTTGATCCCCGTCGCTGACTTCGATGCTAATCCACTTCGGCATCTGACACTCCTCCTGCTGCTCCCGCCGTCGCGCAACTCCAGCCGCACGGCGGCATCCCAGGCATTACTTCGCGGCGGCGGCAACAACGTTGGCCGTCAGGCGGAACCGGCTTTCGAGCCATTCACCCTCGATCTTCTTGGCGCTCGGGTCGTTCGAGAATATCTGGATGAACTTATCGACCTTGCCCTCATCCTGGATGACTTTCGGGTCATAGGTAATGTTCAGCGGCTGCGACTCACCCGGCTTGATGACAATCGGCGGATTAAAGGGATCGTCGGTAACCTGGCGGCCGGCGAACTCGGCGACGGTACATCCGCACGACGTGTACATCTGGTTGATGACGAGGTCGCCCTTACCGACATTCTTAATGGTGAAGTTGCTCACCTTCTTCTCGCCGCTCTGTACATCACCCATGTCGTAGGTGGCTTTGTCGTCAATCCCCGTCACCGCCAGCCGTGGCGCGCCATCGGCGACGGGCACGGCGTCCGGGCTGACCGGCACGAAGCCCTCCAGGTTCGGGTGGAGCGCGTTCGGATCCGAAGACCGAGGCTTCACCTGCAAGCCGGACGGCGCGCCCTGGACGTTGGCCGGTACGCTATCGGGCAGATTACTCGCTGGCGCGGAAGACGTCTGGGCTACAGTATCGGCGCCGCGCGGGCGGAACAACGCCTGCCCGATGAAGAAGCCGCCGCCCAGCATCACCAGCGCGCCCAGCACCAGCGCTATCGCAAATAATACGTTCTTATTGACGTTGACGACAACCTCGCGCTTGGGCGCCGCCGTAGCAGAGCCAGCCGGGCGCGGAGCCATTGTTTGCTTAGTCTTGCTCATCGAACTCCCTCGTGCGGTGGGGCAGGGCGATGCAAGCATCGCCCTGCCCGTGACCGCGCCTTGCCTACTGGTTGGCGACGTTGGCCGTAATCGTGAACTCCTGCGTCTTCGGCGCTGGGTCGTCGGAGAAGTGATACTTGACCTGCACCTTGCGGCTGATGAACTTGCCCGCGTCCTTGTTCACGCGGGGATCGTACCCCACGCGCAGGTCCGCCGACTGGCCCGCGTCGATTTTGTCCTGGCTGACGACAGCGGCCGTACAGCCGCAGGACGCCGTCACGTTGTCGATAATCATCTGGCTGTTACCGTTATTGGACAGCTGCAGCACTTTCTCGACCTTCTGCTGCGCCGGCACGTTGCCAAAGTCCCAGGTGTAGCCCTTGTCCTTAATCTCAGGAATGCTCACGCGCGCGTCCGTGCCAAACGGATCGATCGGACCTGTCGCGTTCGGGCTACTGCCGTTGCTCTGCGTGAACGGGTTCTGGCCGCCCGTCTGCTGGCTGGTGATGGGCTGCGCCTGTGACGAGCCGGCCTGGGGCGGCGGTACGTTCAGCGCGAGGGGCGGCTGGGACGCTGCGGTCGTCGTGGTGCGGTTGCCGCCGGCGGTGAGCTGCCCGATATAGAGGCCGATGCCGAAGAGAGCCAGGATACCGACGATGGCGACCGCCGCATAAAACACGCGCTGATCGAGGCGGATGACAACCTGATTGTCCGAACGATTACTCATATCTATCCTCCCTGGAGTGTAGGTCTTCTAGCGCGAAACACGTGCGCGATAGGATACGTTAGTTGGTCGCTGCCTTCGCGGCGGCAGTTGGATCGAGCCAGCGATACCAGCGGACTTCGGCGTCCACCTTGACAGTGTTGCCGCCATTGGGGCTTGCCGTCCATAGGTGCGTCGCTCGGTCGGCATAGCGCAGGCCGGTGAAGGCAAAGGAGTTCTTGTCCGGCGAGAACGACAACTGGCGGATGTAGAAAACCTTCGGGATATCAGTCAGGGGCGAGGCCGGACGGCTGCCATCCAGCGGCGCCGCCCACCAGTTCTCGAGGTTGTCGCCCGTCATGCCATAGTCAGCCCCAACAGCCGCGTAGATCAGCAGCTTCCCATCCGGCGAGAAGTAGCGCTTGCCGGCCGGGGTCTGGTTCGCCGGGTTGTCGCCAATCAGGTTGATGTTTGGCGCTAGCACGCGGTCGTTGGAGCCGTCAGCATTCACAATGTGGATATCGTACATCTGCCCGTTGTCAGACGAATAGACAATCTGCTTGCCGTCTGGCGTCCAGATTGGGGCATCCGCCTTCTGCGGCACGACGACCTTCGGCTGAGTGTCCGGATTATCCAGGACGTAGATCGTGTCCTTCGCGGCGCCGCCCGTGAACAGCCAGCGTCGGTTGGCCTTGTCGAACAGCGGATTGACGAGCGCATCTTTATAGAGCTGCTTGAGACTACCATCCCGCGTATCGTACATCCACAAACCGAGGGAAGACGAGTTCGTACTGAATGGATAGAAGAACACGCGGTCACTGTCGTACCAATCAGCGGAGGCAATGGTGCCCAGACTACGCTCGTTGACGGTCGCAGCAATCTTATCCGTCGGAATCTCAGTCAGCTGCGAGCCACGCAACACAAATGCTCTTTCCTGGCCGGTGACATCGTCGCGGCTCTTGAACAGGAGCATGTCCCCGCGAGGCGACCAGGTGGGGGTATCCTCGATAAGACCATCGTTCGTCACCTGCGCCGAGTTGTTCGCCTTGAGGTCGACGACATATAGGTCAGGCTGTCCCTTGGGAGCTGCGATCAGCGCCACCTTGCTCTCGTCCGCACTCCACGCAACTTCCTGATCGATGAGCTTACGCTCGACTTTCTGCCGCGACTTGTCGTCGAGGGCGTTCTCCATCGGCGTCACGTTGTCGAGGACCTGGCGGCTGTTCTGGCCGTCGATGTCCATGACCACCGCGCTGCCCTTGGGCGACGTGATGTACAGAATCTTCCCGCTCGACGGCGACAGCCAGACACGGCCCGGGTCCTTCGGCGGCGACCAGACGGCTGGCGCGGTGTCAGGAAGCAGCTTGCGGTGCTCCTTGCCATCGGCCGACGCAACCCACAACGCGCCGCCGCGCACGTACAGCAGGCGATCCTTCGAAGTCGTCGCTGGGCCGAGCGCCACGACACGATCAGGCTCGGTCGTGGGCCGAATCTCGCCGTTCAACCCTGTGTCCGGGTTTTTCGGTGGCGCGATCACCTGCCCGCGTACCTGCTCCGAAGGCGATAGGGTCCCAGCCGGGAGGGCGGGGTTCGCTGTCTGAGGCTGACCAGCCGGAGCAGGAGGTTGGCCGGCCGGCGGCGCGCTCTGCGCCGGCTTGCCGGCGCTGTCGCTCACAGCGGCGGGCGCCGGGGCTGGGGCCGTTGCGGGGGTTTGTGTGCATGCGCTCAGAGTCACAGCCCCTAGGAGGGCCAGACCCAGCATGAGTCGTTTGACCATTACGAACTCCGTCATGTGCTTGTCTCTTACGCGATGTAAGACTAACCAGCTTAGATAACGCGCTGAGAGGCCGTCAGATACGGCTTCAGCGCGTGTTTCCCGACAAGTTGGAGGCGATGCTGACCTGCGAACACTCACCGGGCATGGCGCTCGCATTGTTGAGGGCGAGCGGTAGATAGCTCGCGGCGAAAATGGCGGCGACGACGACGGCGCTGGCAAGCAAGCGGCGTCCCTCGACGCAGGCTCGGCCACCCGCGCCGCCCTGTAGGATACGCTGAATGCGCTCCTCCGTCACGTTGAACGCGCCAATCGCCGCTACCGTCGAGGGTAACCCCTGGTCGCCCTGGCAGAGAAGCTTGAGGAGGGCGCTGGCAAGGGGCAACTCGCTGTTCACGGCCTCAGCCGCGCTGGCATCAGCCGCAATTTCTTTGCCGACGAGATAGCGGTCGCGGAGGTCATGGGCCGCGGGCAGGAAGAACAGCCCCGTGCCGAGGGCGCGGCTGATGAGGACTTTGAGCGGATCACGGCTCATTAAGTGGTGACGTTCGTGCAAGAGGACGGCGTGGAGCTCGACCGGCGACAGCAAATCGACCAACCCTGACGACACACACACCCTCGGCTTCAAGACGCCGTAGCAAAAGGCGAAGGCGCGCTCATCCGCCACGAAGTCGATGTCCGAAAGGTCGGCGCTTTGGGCCGCTTCTAGAAGGCACGCGGGGGGAGCAAGGCGGTTGTCGAGCAGACGGCGCATCATGAGCCGCGTCGCCGCAAGCTGCCACAGGACAGTGACAGCGGCAAAACCGACGATGATGCTGGTCATCGACCACGGAACGATCAAGGCTGTGCCCATCGTCGCCGCGCTCTCGGCCACGGTCAGGCACGCGTCGGTAGCGCGCTCGGCCACCGCCGGCGCATAGCGCACAATGAAGCCCGCTAGACCGGCCAGCAACCCCAGGCCGATTATGACAAGGGCATAGAATGGCCCATCGGCGCCGGGCCGACCGCCGCGCCAGTGTATCTCGATCACGCTTATTCCTCCGTAGGGCGTCCCGACTCTATGAGGCGCTGCAATGCCGCCAGGCTTTCCGGCGAGGCGTCCATGGCGGCCAGAAATTGAGCGATAGCAGCGGGGCCAAAGTCCTGCAACAGTCCCTCGACCACATAGCGCGAGACATCCTGCATGAAGTCTTCTCGTGAGGCAGCCGCCTCATACACGAAAGCGCGCGACTCCCTGCGGCGTAGGAGGATGCGCTTCTCCACCAAGCGGTTCATCACCGTCATGACTGTCTTGTAATTCTGGTCCTTGCCGAGCCGGTCGCACACGTCCTGTACCGTGGAAGGCCCAATCTCCCACACGGCCTCGACGATGCGCGCCTCTAGCTCACCAAGCACCCGGGCCAGGCCTCGCTGGTCAAGCTTGAAATTCTGAATCACGCGCTTTACCACAGGCTTGTTACCCCCTAGCATCGACGCGACGTGGCTCTCATGTGGGCAGCGTGCGCTGTCGGAATGATAAACGTAGCGGGCCGCAAAAAGATACGCATTTCTGTGACGGAGCCGGTCTCGAGTTGCACCCCGTTCGGCGCGGGCCGTATCTTCCGCCCCGCTTGGACGTTTATTGTGTTGAATCCATAGGTCTTACGACGTGTAAGAGAGGAGAAGCACCCTTGAGTCAGAGGCGTACGCCGAATAACGACAATGTCCAGATTCGGCTTGACATGCGCGCGCTCCTGATTGGCGGTGGCATTCTGGCGGCTATCGTCATCTTCGGCCTTGCCTTTGCCGTCGGTCGCATCGTAGCGGGCGGCGGCGCGACCACAGCGAGCGGGGGAGGAACGAGCGGTCAGAGCGCCGTGGTCGGCGGCCAGAATCCCGCGGCTCTTCCGGCGGGCGCTAACCCCGCTGCGCCGGCCGCTGGCGCGAACCCACCGCCCGCTGCCGCGAAAGCGCCGTATCAACTCGGCGGCAGCCCCTCGGATCCACCAATACCCGTGCCGCCGTCCCTTGCGCCTGTGAGCGCCGAGACGACGCCGATTGGGGATAACCCGCGCCTGGCGCTGCCCGAACTGGTCGCCTCGAAGTACATCTACGATTTTGGAGAGGTTGGACCGAACGAGAAAGTCGAGAAGACGCTGACTCTCAAGAACGACGGCACAAAGCCGCTCGTCATTGACAGCGTCAAAAGCCTCTGAGGGTGTACAGCGTCGCTGGTCAGCGACAAGACTGTTCCGCCCGGTGGGCAGACAACGCTCAAGGTATCCTTCGATCCGACAACGGAGCAGATCGCCGGTACGCGCGTGACGCGTGAGGTCAAGATCGCCTCGAACGACCCGCTCCGCCCGTCGGCCAGCTTCCACATCACCGCCTACGTGCGCCCGCAATAGTAGGCAGCCGGAGAGGCAAGACAGAGACAGGGCATTCATGCTCGCTTCACGTAGCGTCCATGAATGCCCTGTTTTGTTCCTTACGACCTGTTTACAGCTGTATGATGGAGTGTAGCGCCATGCGGATCACCGCCGCTGTGGCCGCACGGATCGACATGCACGGTGACAACACTGAGCCGTGGCTGGTCGTGCAATAGCTCGTGGCGCACGGTCTCGGCAATATCGTGACTCTGGCGCGTGCTGAGTTCCTCGTTCACTGTGATGTGCAGCTCGGCGTACAGCCGGTGACCAATCCAGCGCATACGCACGTCGTGGACTTCCTCGACGCCGGGTGTCTCAGCCGCCACCTTCTCCACGCTCGCCACCAGTTTTTCATCGACGGCATCCATCAAGCGCCGCCACATGGTGCGCGCCGCGTCTCGCGCGATGAAAAGGATGGCGACGGTGATGCCCAGGCCCACCAACGGGTCAGCCAGCGGAAAGCCTAACAGGCTGCCCACCGCGCCAATGAGCACGGCAAGGGACGTCAGCCCATCAATGCGCGCGTGCTGACCGTCAGCGATGAGCGCCGCCGAGCCAATCTCCTTGCCGACGCGAATTCGTACCAGGGCGACAGCCTCGTTGCCAATGAAGCCGACGATGGCGGCCACGATGACCCAGCCAATGTTCGTCAGCGGCTCAGGATGCAGGAGCTTCTGGACGGTTTCATAGGCAGCGACAGCCGCGCTGATGAAGATGATGAGGACAATCGCGACGCCGGCGATATCCTCGGCGCGCCCATAACCGTAGGTGTAGCGGCGATTGGCTGGGCGGCGGCCGATGACGAAGGCGATCCATAGCGGCACAGCCGTGAGCGCATCGGCGAAGTTGTGGATGGTGTCGGCAAGCAGGCCCACGCTGCCGCTCATCAAGGCGATGACAACTTGAAACAGGGCCGTCGCGCCCATGATGAGCAGCGAGACTTTGATGGCCCAGATGCCGCGCTCGCTGCCTTCTAGAGCCTGATCGACCGATGCCTCACCGTGGCTGTGCCCGTGGAGAAATGGAATCGCTTCCTGCAGCCAGCCAAGCGGCCCATCCGCGTGGCCGTGGTCATGGTCATGCTCATGGTCGTGCGCATGATCATGGTCATGCTCGTGCTCATGCTCGTGGTCATGGTCGTGGTCGTGATGAGCATGCGCACCATCGGCGTGCGAGGCATGCGGCGTCGAGGGCGCCGCGTTCGAGGGAAACGAGCTGTCTTGCGATTGTTCCATATGTCCCTCCTGAGCTTCAGGGGCGTGTCATTCGGGGATTGAACTCATCTCACTTCCGCAGAGTGACAGTATAGACGTGGGACGTTGGCGCGTGCAACTGCGCCAACGTCCCATCTCACTCAATCCTCATGCCGACCTTGGTGTTGGTCGAAGTGTTACCAGCCCTTGTCCTTCGCGTCGATAGGCTTGGCATCCGGCCGCTTGGCGTCCTTAGCCTTCTCCGACTGGGCGTTCGGCGCGTCAACGCCGTCCGCCTGCGACTTGCCCTGCGGGGCCGCCGCAATGCCAGTCTGGGAGGTATAGCCGCACGTATCCAGGACCGTGCCGCCGAGGCCAAGGCCCGAGCGCAGGCGCAGCGTGCGTGCGCCCGTCGGCATCCCAACCTGGCCGGCAATCACCCACAGGCCAGGGGTCAGGTAGCCCTGCCACATGACGACCTCGCTGCCACCCGTGTTGGGGCCCTGGTTGGTCAGGGTGTAGTTGCCAGGTTGGGTAATCTGCATGTAGATATAGATCGGTGCGCCCACACCGTACGCCGCGCCGCAGCCACGGTTCACGAACACCTGGCCGCTGCCCTGGGTATTGGGCTGCAGGACGGTGATGTAGCTGCCCTGAACGCCGCAGACCTCGATGTTATACGGGCCAGTATACCGGCCCCGGATCTCCACATAGCTACCCACCGCGAGGATACCGTTAATCTGGGTGCAGGTGCCGGGCGTCCCACCGGTGATAACAGTATAGGTCCCCGCGGGAACCCACACGCCCGCAACAAGTTGCGTGAGGGTGACGGTGATCCTATTGGCCTCCACGGTCTGGACCTGGCCGCGCACGATCACATTCGACTGCGGCGCTGGCGCGTTCACAGTGAACGTGGTCGAAGCCTGGGTCATAGCGCCCGTGACGGGATCCCAACGGTAGATGGTCAGCGTGTGTTGGCCTGTCGGATAACCAACGGAGGCGTAGAAACAGCCGCCAGTGCCGTTATCCCAGCCGTAGACGATGGTGCGGTCATAGTAGCCCGGCGCGCTGGTGATAATCTGGATGTTACCCGGCCCAGGTACGTCGTAGCAGATTCGCTGGGTCTCGCCGACGGTAAACGTGCTCTGTGCCGTACCATTTGCCGACTGGACTCGGATAGCGAGCGGTCCAGTCGCCGTCGGCGCGTCGTTGGGCTGGATATCCTGATAAGTTGACTGGTCAGTCTTCTCGTTGGGCGCCGCCGGCTGGACCTGCGGCTTGGTCTTCGTCGCTTCGGGTGTTGGCGGGTCGGCAGAAACGACCATCGCCCCTGCCACGAACAGCATGAGCGTAGCAAGGGCTGCCAGAATTACGCGCGACAACTTCATCGTTCTCGTCCTTTCTAAGGGTACCACGGACTATCAAACTGATGGGTTTAGGGTAAAGCCGAACCAGGGGAGATTGTGGCACAGGTTCGCATCTATTGCGTTAGCAAGAAGCATGCCGGAATTCTTAGAAAAATAAAACCTCTTTCACAACCGCGTCCTAAGCTCGCGCGTAACCTGGCGCTGTCTAGCGCGTTTATACCACGGAATGTTTCGAAGGCGATGTGCAGAGCTTTATCCAGTGGAGGATGAATGTCGAAGTTATGGAAGATTGCCCTGGCTCTTGTCTTTGCTATAGGCGTGGCGAGCGCGGCGCATGCCCAGGCCCCGGTTGTCGTGCTGGACGGCAACGTTGTCGATACCGCAGGCCAGCCAGCGCAGAACACCCTGGTGGTCGTCTTCTTGAACAGTCACGAAATCGGCCGTGGCGAGACGCAATGTGACAGCGGCGCGTGCCGCTTCGAGATCGCGATTCCCGATGACTCAGGTATCGGCAGCGCCGAGCCGGACGGCATCTCACGCATCCAGGTCGGTACAATCAAGGTCAAGACGCCCCAGATCGTTGCAACGCCATCAAGCGCAGGGCAGCGCCACGCCGTATACGCCGTCCTGGCCTTGAGCGAGGCCGCGAGCGACATGCCGCCGGAAATGAAGGAAGGGCAGCTTGGGTTGATGCCGGACGGCGGCGTCACAGTCATCAATGCCACCCGGCCCCCCGACACGCCCCTGCCGACGACTGCGCCAGCCTTCTCCATCTCCAACAGCCTGGCTGCCCTTGCGGCCCTCGTCGTCATGGCGGCGGTGTGCTTTACCAGCCTGGTGATTGCGGCCCTCGCAGTGGGCTGGCTGGTGTACCGTTGGCGCCGTTCGGCCCCATCGCCGACGGACATATCGCCGCGCTAACAACGGTCTCTTGCGCAAAACGTGCCACACCGAGTATACTACCATCAGTAGCAGGACGAATGGCTTGATGGTGAGGCGCGGCGTATGAAGGGACTGGAAAGATTCGAGGCGTTCGCGGAGCAATTGCTCGAGGGGTCACTATCGCGGTGGGCAGGCGGCCGTCTGGAGCCGGTGGAAATCGCCAAGCGGCTGGCGCGGGAGATGGACGCGCATCAGCAGGTGGGCGCAGGAAAGGTATTCGTCCCGAACCGATACCAGGTGTATCTCAATGGGGCGACGCTCAAGGAGTTCCAGCCGTTCAAGACGGCTTTGGAAGACGAACTGGGCAACTATCTGGTCGAGGTGGCAGACCGCCGCCAGTTCAGCTTCGTGGATCGCCCGCGCGTCACGCTGGAGGAAGAATCCGGCGTGCGTCCTGGTGACGTGCGTGTATCCTCGCAGCTGACCGACGCCCAGGGCGCAGAGCTAGGCGCCGCCAACATGACGCAGGAGTTGCAGGTCGCGGCCATCCGCTCCGCTGCGGCGGCCGCCGGAACGATCACCGCCTGGCTGTACGATGGGCAACGCCAGATTCCGGTGCGCAGCGCCCGCTTCAGCCTGGGCCGCGCCCTGGACAACGACCTGGTCCTGGAAGGCGTTGGCGTGTCCCGCCACCATGCCCAGATCGAGCACCGCCACGGCCGCTACATCCTGCGCGACCTCAACAGCACGCACGGTACGCTCATCAACGGCCAACCCATCCAGGAGGTTGTGTTGCGTGACGGCGATACCCTCACGCTAGGGGGCCAGCGCCTCACGTTCCGCCTCCAGGCCGCGCCCACCAATGACGACCCCACGCTCCCCACAGGCGCAGCCCCAGGAGGCCACTAAGCGTGCCCGAAGCCGCATCCGCCGCGCTCATCCTCTCTCTGCGGATGGGCCTCCTGGTCTTGCTCTATTTGTTCATCGGCGCTGTGTTCTGGCTCATCTGGCGCGACTTGCGCGCGACCGTGCAGCGCGTCGAGCAGCCACGGCGCGCCCTGGCGCGGCTTGTGGTCGAGGACGGGGGCGGCAGTCAGCTTCACGCCGGCGAGAGCTTCAACGTCCTCCCGGTCACTGCCGTTGGCCGCGACCTCTCCAATACCATCGTGTTGTCGGATGCCGCCATCTCCGGCGAACATTGCCTGCTCTCGCTGCGCGACGGCCAGTGGTGGCTCGAAGACCTGGGCAGCCGCAACGGCACGTACCTCAACGGCGTGCGCGTGATGCGCCCACTGTCCGTCAGCCCTGGCGATCAGATTGCCCTGGGCCGCATCCAGTTCCGCCTCGTCGTCTGAAACCTCGGCGTGGGTTACGACAGCAGGCATTACGCTCTAGCTGCCTCCCTTCATGAACAACTCGAGGGTCTTCCCCACGCGCCCCATGCTGTCGGCTGCGATCTTCGTGCAGTCGTCGGCGGTTGTGTGGTGGTAGGGGTAGTCGAAGTCGATGATGTCCACGGCCGGAATCTGGCGCTGCAAGAACGGCGTGTGGTCGTCCAGCAACGCATGGCGCGGCTGGCGGATAAACCATTGGCCGTAGCCTAATCCCTGCGCTACATCGAAAATCTGGTTGAGGAGCTTCTGGTCCGAGGTGCGCTCCAGGTAAATCTGCTGGTCCGAGTCTCCAACCATGTCAACCAGAATCATCCGCTGTGGCTTCGTCGTGAGATGGCCCGCCATGTAGTCCGAGCCAACGCCCCACGGCCAGCCGTTTAGCTCCCCGCTATCCTCCAGGTCGAAGAACGCCAGCCAGGTCTCGCCGGGTGGCGGCGCGTCGCGCCAGGCGCGCGCCAGCTCGAGCAGCACAGCCACGCCGCTGGCCCCATCGTTGCCACCCATGATGGGCGTCTTCTGCTTGGCGGGGTCAGGGTCCTGGTCGGCGACGGGGCGCGTGTCATAGTGAGCGCCGAGAATAGTCACCGGCCCACTGCCCCGCTTGCCGATGATGTTGACGCCGTCTACACCCTGGTAGGTAAACTTCTGCTGCTCCACCGTCCAACCGTTCGCTTGGAGATTCTGGACAATATAGTCCCGCGTCTTCTGGATGGCCGGTGTACCCGGCGGGCGCGGCCCAATCGCGCACTGGTCCAGCGCATACTTGTACGCCTGCTGACCGTCGAAGCGCAAGGACGCCTTCATTGCATCGGACACTGGTGGGACCGGGGGAAGCGCCCCCTGGACAGGAGACACCGGGGTCGCCTTGCTTGCGGCAGATGGAGCGGACGTTGGCGGGGCTGTCGGTACACTAAGCGGGAGGCGTACCACAACAGTAGGGGCGGTCGTAGGCGCAGCCGTAGACTGTGTTGAAACCGTTGGCGTGGCGGGCGAGGCGCAGGCGGCAAGAATGAGCAGTGCGCTTACACCCAGGCCAGAAAGTCTCCTGGCAATCAACATACGTTCTCCTAAGGATGACCAGTCTTCACTAACTCTACGATTTCGGCGGCTAGCTGTCGCGCTTCATTCTCCGCTGCCTCCGCCGTCTCGCATAGGCGACGAGCGGCGTCGGGGTCGGTCAGGCTGCGGGCATTGACGTTGACGTTAAGAACGGCGCCGCGCGCTGCCGCCTCGGCCAGTAGTGCGCCGACGCCGACGTCTGGCCGGGCATTGGGGTTGCCGATGGGCGCAGCCCGCCGCAGCAGGCGCAGCGCCTTGACGGCGTTTTCAGCCACGGCAAGCTGCGTTCGGGCGGCTTCCGTGAGGGTTTGCTGGATGGCCGCCTGGCGCGCCTCGACTTCCGCCTCTGTATTGCGCGGCAGGCGATACGCGCCCATGACGGTCTGGTAGGCGGTGGCGTCTTCATCCACCAGGCGGAGTAGCTCGGCGCGCACCTCGTGCGCCTGCGCCAGAATCTCGCGCATCTCCTGGTCCACAGCAACGAAGCGCTTCCGCCCCACCGTCAATCCGGCCATCATCTGTGCCAGCGCCGCGGCAAGCGATCCAGCCAGGGCGACGACACTCCCGCCGGCCGGTGTTGGGGTCGCCTCCGCGATACGCTCGACGAAGCCGACCGGCGAAGCGCGGTCCAGGGCCGCCAGACGGCGGTCAAGAATCTGGTCGCGCTCGAAGCGATTGAGGCGAAGATAATGCTCAGCGGCGTCGAGCAAGGTGGCCTCAGGCGTCAACCCGACGATCTCCGATTCGGCCACGGCCACGCCATAGCGTTCGGCCTCACTGCGCACAAGCTCGAAAGCGCGGTGCAGGGGCGTGTGCGTTACGTCGGTCAAATTCATGCTCACCTGGGCGCGTCCGCCGACGAGCAACCCCAGCGCCTTGACGAAGCGCAGACCGCCGCTGGAAAAGCGCACTGCCCGCGCAATCTCCTTCGCCACCTCGATATCGGTCGTGTTCAAGTAGATGTTGTAGGCGACAAGCGGGGCACGCGCGCCGACCGCCGTCGCTCCCGCCGGACCGACGCGCGTCGGGCCGAAGTCAGGCGCGCGTTTTGGCAGTGCGATGTCTTTCTGCAATCCCTCGTACTCCCCACGGCGAACGTCCGCCAGATTGACGCGATCCGACCGTGTCGCCGCCGCTTCGTACAGGTAGACCGGTATGCCCAATTCCTCCCCGATACGTCGCCCCACCGTCCGCGCGAGAGCCACGCAATCGTCGAGGCTTGTTCCGCGCAGTGGAACAAAGGGGATCACGTCGGTCGCGCCCATGCGAGGGTGCTGGCCCTGATGCTCGTCCAGGTTGATAAGCTCGGCTGCCCTGGCTGTGGCGCGCACCGCCGCCTCCGCCACTGCTCCCGGCGCGCCAACGAACGTCACGACCGCACGGTTATGGTCGGCGTCCATCTCGCTGCGCAGGATTTCGACCCCTGCCACGCCGCGAATGGCCGCCAGAATCTTCTCCACAACGTCGGCGCGCCGGCCCTCGCTGAAGTTGGGAACGCATTCGACAAGAGGTTGGTCGCTCATAGCCGCCTCCTCATGGGCGTACCAGCACTTTCAAGACGCCCGGCTGCTGCGCGTGGTTGAAGGCAGCCAGCCCGTCCGCGAGCGGATAGCGCGCGTGGATCAGCGACTCGACGTCGACGCGGCCATCCGCCAGGAGACGCAGCGCGGGCGCGAACGGTCCGCAACGCGAGCCGATCAGAGCGATCTCGTCGACGACAAGGGCACTCAGGAAGTTCATGCCCTCGCCATTCAACAGCGACGCCAGGTTGCCGGCGAAGGTGCTCTTCAGAACAAGCGTGCCGCGCGGTCGAACGAGGCGTCGCGCCAGGCGGAAGCCATCCACGTTGCCCGTGGCCTCGACCACGACATCCGCGCCCGGCGCGACGCCTTCGCCGCCGACACTCACTCGGATGCCTTGCCGCGCGAGGATGTCGAGCTTATTGGGGTGACGCCCGATAGCCGTCACATCGGCGGCGGCGGCGAGAACCTGGGCCACGAGCAGACCGAGCTTGCCATCACCCAGGACGATCACGCGGTCGGTAGGTCGGAGGTGAATCTGTTCCAGGATTTCCAAGGCTGCCGCTAATGGCTCCGTGAACACGGCCTGCTCGTCACTCACGTTGTCGGGAACGCGGTGCAAGTTGCGCAGGGGCAGGCAAAGGTACTCGGCAAAAGCGCCGTCGCGGCCGGCAATGCCCAGGGTGGTCCGATGGGGGCAGTGGGTCGGGCGGCCAGCGTAGCACGTCTCGCAATCCCCGCAAAAGGCGTTGATTTCGCCGACGACGCGCACGCCTACCCACGTCGGGTCGGGCGCGGCTTCGACCACGCCGACAAACTCATGGCCGGGCACGCCTTGGAACGCCATGTAGCCCCGCGCCAGCTCGACGTCGGTGTTGCAGATGCCGGCCAGGGTGACGCGAATGAGGGCTTCGCCAGCCGCTGGCGTTGGGCGCGGCAGATCGCGCAGGGATAGCGGCCCATCAAGATAGAGTGCTCGCATCAGACCTCATCGAATGATAATGAACCTGTTCTACCACAGGTACGCGGTAGGGTCAAAAGATTGACGACTTTATTCAGAACGAACAGCGCCTGCCCGGTTGGGCAGGCGCTGTTGCGTCTCAGACGATTGACGAGACTGTGTCGCTGGGGTTACGGCTGGTCTGGCAAGACGTTGCAGATCGCGCCCGTCGCGTCGTTCAGCACGTACAGCTGGGGCTTGCCCGCGTTCGCGCCAGACTGAACCAACGGGCTGCCGGCAACGATGCCGCCTGCCACTGTGACACGGCTGCCCGCGACCATCTTCAGCTCGTACACGCCGCACGGCGGCACGTTGCCGAACTGGAAGTAGCCGTCCTGATTGGTGACGCGCTCAGACAGGAGCGTACCAGACGGATTGGCCGAGGTCGGCGGCAGCCAGAGCTGGACAACGCGCCCGTTGATCGGGTTGAGGATGTTGCACGCGCTCGTCACGTAGCCCTGGACCTGGCCCGACGGCGGCGCGAGGCTGACGACGGCCGTCGCACCCTCGTACGCCTGACACGGCACGGTCACAGTGTTGACAAAGCCACCCATCTGGACAGTGTCACCCGCTGTCGCTCCAAACGGCACGCGGCGGTCAACCGAGCTGACCTCGATGGTGTAGCTCTGGCCGGACTTGATGCTCGGGGCTGTGAAGCGGCCCGAAGCATCCACGTAACCGCTGGCGACGACGACGCCCGCCGAGTTCCTCACCAGGATCGGCGCGCCCTGATACACAGAGTTCGTGCCGTCACACAGGGTGAAGACCACCTGGGCGTTCGGGCAACTGGTGAGCTGGCAGCCAGGGCAGGCCAGCGTATCGACAGCCGGTTTGTACAAGCCCGCGTCGAACGGAACGGCCTCGAACGACTTGAACAGGTCCTGCGGCACTGGCCCGCCGGTGGAGGACGTACCGCGCTCGACCGCGACCGCAGCCAACTGCGCGCCACCCTCCTGGTCCGTACATGTCGCCACAATGACCACTGAGCCATCAAAGCCATCCGGCAGGATGCCCATGTCCTGCAAACGGATGTAGTCAACGTCCATCGAGTTCAACGCCTGGCAGACGGAGGTCACGTAGCCGTTCTGGTCGTAGAAGTCGAGCCGGACGTTCGTGATCCCTGGATGGAAGTTGACGTTCTGGAGCGAGATCTCCGACGTCCACGTCACGTTGGGCGGTGTACCTGGCTGCCTGACGTTCTTCACAGCCAGCGGAATTGCCAACGCCTCGGCGCCGCCGGTCAGAGCGTTGTAGGCTGTCGCCTCACCCGTTGTGCGGTTCCGCAGCTGGACGACCGCGTTGATGTACGGCGCATCCACCGGCGGATCGCCCGGCGACCACCAGTCCTGGGACTCGACGCGGATAGAGCCGACGTAGCGGCCCGGCAGGGTGTTGATCGCGCTGAGGGTGAAGGTCTGGGAGCCGCGCGGGCAGACCCAGTCGACCATCGTGCGAATGATGTCGCCGGAGTTGTCGAAGAAGTACACCTTCACCTTGGCGTTGGTGACCGAGCTCATGTTCTGAACCTGAACGATCGTGTCCCAACCGTACTCTTCACGGTAGGTCAACGGCCCGTAGGCGAACAGCGAGCCGGGCTGGAAGATATGGTTCAGCGTGTCGTAGTACTCAGCCGGGATGCCGGTGTACGTCGACAGTGTCGTGATGCCATTGTTGGTGCAGCGGATGTCGGCGACGATGCCCAACGGCTGCGATGAGCGGATCCAGGCGGAGCCAATCCAGCCTGGCCCGAGGTTAGAGGGCGGGGTGATGGTCACCGATTCGCCGGGGGCGAGCTGCGGTACACTGTCAATCTGGGCGCGGAGACAGTTGTCCTGCTCCTTGTACCAGATTTCGATGGACGTACACTCGTCGCCCGAGTTCTGGATGGTGAGCGTTGTGTTGCAGCCGCCGTAGTCCACGTAGTTGATCGGCGCGTAGAAGGTGTAGCTGCCGAAGCGCACGTCGCGCTGGCCTTCCATGTACTCCGAGATGCCCGTGTAGGCGTCGGCGTACGACAGGCCAGTAGCGGTGTTGGTGAAGCGGCGGTTCACGGAGATCGCCAGCGGCGCGCCCTGGCCCCACTGCCCGTTCATCCACTGCTGCTCCCAGCCCCACCAGTTGTTGTTGCGGCGGGCCTGGTCGGCGGCGCGGCAGGCCGCGTCAGCCTGATCGACCGGGACCGAGTAGGCGATGCCGCCAACAGCCTGCACTGGCAGCTGCGCCGCGCGGAATTCCCAGGAGGAGCCTGGCGCCAGGTAGCCCGTACACTCAATCTTGAAGGGGCCGGGCGCCTGCGGTTCGCAGAAGCCTGAGTATGGGCCCCACAGGAAGAGCACGGCCTTCGTCGCGTAACTCCCCACGTTCTGGATCGAGATCCACGGCTCAACCGTCTCGCCCGGTACAGTGGGATAGTTGAGCGCCGGAAGCTGAATGCGGCCGCCAGGGCGGTTGAACGGCAGCGTCGGCGTCGGCGAAGGCATGGGTGTCCGCGTCACCGTCGGAGTCGAGGTAGCGGGTGTACCGGTCACCGTCGGAGTCGAGGTGGGGCGTGTGCCGGTCGCCGTCGGTGTCGACGTGAAGCTGCCAGGTCGGGGAGTTTGCGTCGGCGTCGGCGACTGGTAGTTGGTACCGTAGGTCGAGGTTGGTGTCGGGGTATTGTAGCTGATAGGCACAAACCCGAAGTTCTGGACGACCGTACAGCACCAGGCAAAGCGAGAGGACTCAATGAGCGTCGGATTCGGGTAGCCTGCCTTCAGGGCAAAGCCGGCCGGCGGCGTCACCCGGACCAGGTACGACTTGTTCGAGTCGATGCCGAGGAACGAGGCCCAAGCCTGGTACCAGTTCGTGCCGAGCTGCGACACCTGACTGGCAACGACATTGCCGTTGACATCCAGCAACTCGACCAGGACACCAGGCAGCCCCTGGTCGCTGGCATCATTGATGGCGTTGTTGTTGACATCCACATACGTCAGGATGAAGAGACGCCCGCTGTTCGAGCCGACACAGCCCTCGACCTTGTTGCCTGCAGGGTCCGTACAGGTGCTAACGGCGGTTGTCGGCTGTGGGTCAGGGGCAATGTCCGTGGCGGTCGGCGTGGCCGTCGGTTCGGGCGCGCTCACGCCAAGGGCCGCGGCTGCATTGACCTTGCCGTACCCGTAATCAGCGTTCCAGCCTGTCCCGGCGCCCAGGTGGGTCGCGGTGCTTGTCATCGCAGACACAACCTGGTCGGGCGACCAGTCTGGATGCGCCGACTTGACCAAGGCGGCGACGCCAGCGACGTGCGCTGAGGCAAACGGCGTCTGTCCGTCACCGTAGTAGGGGCACGTTTCGATGGGACAGCTGACCGGCGAAGGCCAGGTGCTGACCATGCCGGACGCGCCTGGCGCGCTCAGCTTCACCCACGCGCCGCTACCCGTCCAGTCCGGATGGGTGTCATCCTGATTGAGGGCGCTGACGCCCACCACGCCATCATAGGAGGCGGGGTACGCGCGGTGAGCTGGCGCGACGACAACCGCACCACGGCTGCGGGCGAGCGCCATGACATCGGCCACGGCCTGGGATGGCGCGTCCCACGCCGCCTCCAGGTGAATGACGCTGGCCCCGTGATCGAGGGCGAACGTCACCGCCTTGACCACGTCGGCAGGTGTGATCTCAAGGTAGTCGCCGTTGCGGCGCAGCGCCTTGATGGGCATGAGCCGGACTTCCGGCGCAACACCGACCACACCGATGTTGTTGTTCGCCGTCGCCGCGATGAGGCCCGCGTCGAACGTGCCGAAGCCGTGATCGTCCCACGGCTGGTCGGTGTTGTTGATGAAGTTGTAGCCCGGCACGAGGCGGTCGGTCAGTTCACGGTTGTCCAGGGCGACACCGGAGCCGATGACGGCCACAGTAACACCACTGCCCTTGACCGAGGCCAGGGCAGCCGGAGCCTGGACATCGCGCAGGTTCCATTGATAGCCGAAATAGGGGTCGTTGAACCCAGCACTGGGGGCACTGGGCGCCGACTCCGGACGGCCCGCGCGCGGAGCGGGCACGTTCTCGGCCTGAACGCTGTTGACTTCTGCATAGGCGACACTGGCGTCCCCACTCAGCTTGTCAACCGCGTCCTTTTCAGCGCCGTCGGGCACGCTCAGGACATACAGGTCGAGCGCATCGACGGCCGACACAATCTTGAAGCCGTTGTCACTTGTGAGTTTCTCGACACTGCTCTTCGATATTCCGCTCTTGAAGCGAACAATCACCTGTCCGGAAACTATCTGAGCGCTTGGGGAGATATTGTTGCCCGGACGGGTCGTGGCGGCGCCCTGACTATCGTAAGCCAGAGCAAACGATACCCAGACCATGAGGATGAGGACAACAGCGAGCGCTGCCCATATCTTCGGCGTCTTGGGAACTCGTTGCATAGGGCACTCCTTTCCATGGGAAAGCGGCGGTAGAGTGACGCAGCCGACCCACCATTCAATCAACTTGCTGCGGTTGCAATTGAAGCCCCCCAGGCAGCAATTACCAACCGCGCAGCTTCTCAAACGTGGAGCCAGGCAGGCAGGACCGAAGGCGGCACAATCTGCCGTCCTTACTATAAAGACGAATGACGGCCACGTGCCGTTATGGGTATAGCCTTGATTCTAGCACAATATCGGCTCAGTTCACGCTATTTTAAGGTACGGGCCGCATATTGTAAGGCTTACCTGGCGTCTCATGAGTTGTCAATCGCCGTCGCGCGGTTCGTGCGCGCGCGGATGCGATCCATGCAAACCTCAACGCCGATGCCAGGCCCCTGTGGTACCGAGAGTGTGCTATCAGGGTTGAGGACGAACTCCGGCTCGACAATGTCCTCGGCATAGTAGCGCCGCGAGGCCGAGATATCGCCCGGCAGCTTGAAGTTAGGCAAGCTCGCCAGGGCAACATTACCAGCGCGCCCGATCCCCGTCTCCAGCATCCCACCACACCATACGGGTACACCGTGGGCAGCGCACAGGTCATGCACGTCAATCGACTCGGTGAAGCCGCCTAACCGGGCGGGCTTGATGTTGATGATGCGGCAGCTCCCGCCCTCAATCGCCCAGCGCGCATTCGCTGCTGTGTGGATGCTCTCATCCAGGCAGATGGGCGTCTTGAGCTGCGCCTGGAGCTTGGCGTGGTCAGGGATATCGTCGTAGTCCAGGGGCTGCTCGATAAGAAGCAGGTCGTACGGGTCCATGGCAATAAAGATCGGGGCATCCTCAAGGTGATAGACGGAGTTGGCGTCCACCTGGAGCAGCAGATCGGGGTAGGCAGCGCGCAGCGCCTCGACGGCGGCTAGATCGTACCCCGGCTTGATTTTGATCTTGATGCGCTTGTAGCCATCGGCCAGGTAGCCGCCGACGCGATCCACCAGGGCCGGCAGCGAGGGTTGAATACCAACGCTCACGCCGACCGACACGCGGTCCCGGGCACCGCCAAGCGCTTGCGACAGGCTCACCCCCTGCTGCTTCGCCCAGAGGTCCCAGACCGCCGCCTCGACCGCGTGCTTGGCGAAGGGGTAGCCACGCACGGGCGCGAAACGCGTCCGAACGTCGCGGGGATGTTCCAGCGGCGCGTACTGCATCGTCGTCGCCGCAACCGGACGCCCCAGAAGCATTGGGACCAGGTATTGCTCGATGATGATCCACGACACCTCGGGCGTCTCGTACGAATACCACGGGCCATCGCCGGGGAATTCGCCCCAGCCCACAACGCCATCACTATACAGGGCGACCAGAATCCGCTCTTCGTGGGTCTTCACCCACCCGCTCGTCTCGAAGGGCGCCACAAGGGGCATGGTAATCTGGTACATTTCGACGCGGTCGATGCGCATGGCTATGCTCCTGTAGGATCAGGTGTTTATCGTCCATCGGCAATTTCGATGCGCGGGATAAGCCCACCATCGAATGTTGAAGTCTCAGAGAGCGTCGAGGCCGTCTCGCCCGCGCGCTGCAAAGCCGGCACGAGCGCGCTCAGGTCGATGCCGGCGTACGACGCCCCTAAGGGCGTCAGCGTCTCGACAACCCAGGCGAGGTGGCGCGCCGCGCCGCGTGGATTATCGTGAGCCAGCAGCTTTTGGAAAGCCGCCGCCGCGCGGATGAGCGCCTGAAGGAACAGCCTGTCCTGGCCCTCAGAGACGCTCCAGACTGGCTCCAGCGTCTCATGGGCTTGCCAGTAGTAGCCCGCGTTGTACAGCTCCGCAAACTGCGCCAAGGCTTCGCGCATGGCAGGCGCTGTCGGCGCTGCGCGATGTTCTGGGACGAGCCACGGGTCCGCGCCCGTGACGGCGTCGTACTCGTCGGTGCGAGCGTGAGCCGACCGCCGCAGGCGGTAGTACGCAGCCTTGCCATGTGGCCCTTCGCCACGCAGCATGGCTACAGCCGAGTAGTCGCGGGCAAAGAAATGCTCGAACGCTTCGCGCGCATGCAGACGCCACGTCCGAGCCAGGTCGAGGTCGGCCGCTTTCACCGACTGGAAGTTGTACGGGAGCTGGATGAGAATCTCAGGCGCGTCGCTGGATGTGTCCAGGCGGCCAGGAGCGGCAGGCCCGTGGGCGCGGGGTTGCGCCGGGTTCACGATGGGCAGGGCGGAGATGGTCTCGGCAAAGTCCCACGGGTGCGCCAGGGCCAGGCGCTCGTGAACCCACTGAGAGCGCACCCACCAGTCCACCTGGAAGCGGTCCGATGGCAGTCCCTTGTTCAACTCGTCGCGGATTTCACCATACACGTTGCGCATGAACGTGTTGCACACCGCGCCCAACCACGTCAAGTTCAAGGTGGCGTTGACCGTTTCGAGTGGGTCATAGGTCCAGGTCATCAGGTCGAGACCCTGCCGCCGAATCTCGCCACGCTGCGCCCGCTTGAGTAAATAGCCCAGGTGTAGGCCGCGATACTTCGGCAAGACACCCATCTGGTGGGAGACGTGCTTGAGCTTGCCATCCGCGCCAGCGCCCAGGAAGCCCCAGACGAAGCCAGCCATCTCCCCATCTGGCGCGAATACGCCCATCACGACGCCGCCGTTCTTCTGCGCTGTGACGAGCACGTGGCTTGGCGTGACGTCAACCCGGTCGAGGATGCCCCACGCGGCGCACTGCAACTCCTCGGCCGCGTGGTACTCCTCGGTGTGCGATAGGCGGCGGATCTGGAAGCCAGGGGGCAATTTCGCAGCGGGCGGGTATTGGGGCATGGGGTTTTCCAAAGCAGAAGTCGCCCTGCACTGCGAGATGAGCGCAGGGCGACAGAATAGCTGGGACTACTCGGCGCGCGAGACGCGCACCAGATTCCAGATCGACAGCAGCCAGATAAGGGTTATCAGAACTGCCGAGACTACACAGTAGGGGCAAATGGCTTCAATGACGAACAGCTCCACATAGGTCAGGTAGGCAGAGAACAGGAAACCAATGAACGCTACGCCAAAGATTAGCAACGGGTTGTAAGCGGCCAGCGTCTCCGGTAGGCGATTGCCGAACAAGAAGAGCGCCAGGATCACCAGGTACGCGCCGAGACCCAGAATCGCGACCGGAATGCCGAACAGGGTCGAGTAGACACTCGTCTGGACACGTTCACAATCCCCCAGCCCAGCGCAAATCGCCTGCGTGTGCGCCAGCTTGACCCAGGTGAGATAGATCGCATCGAGAGCGCCTAGTCCGGCCAGGACAGCCATCGCCCACTCTAGCCCCGACAGCCCAAGCGGCAGCGCTCGGGGCGCAGCTTCGTGTCCCTCCATCACATCGACATCTTGCATGCTTATTTCGCTTTCTTCAACTCGTCCTCGATCATCTGCTTCATGCCGGGCTGCTCGTACGTCATCTGCAGGCGGCCCGCCTTGTCGGCCGTCGGCGCTTGATACGCATTGAGCGTTCCACAGAGAGCCTGATCATTACCAGGCGGAGCCGCGAACGTCCCTTCGGTCACGCGCCGCTGATCGTCGGTCTTGCCGCTAATGCACATCTGCTGCCCTGCCTTGGCAAGGTCTTCGCCGGTCATCTTCGCGCCTGGAGCAATCGTGAGATCGGCGTCCGCCTTCTGGCTCTCGTACGGGACGAAGCCAGCGTTGGACGTACCATTGACAAAGATAGTTGGCGTGGACGAGACGCCGTTGCGCTGCCCGTACTGCCGCTCGGCCGCCACAAAGTCCGCATACTTCTTGGAATCGACGCACCCCTTGAACTGGTCCATGTTCAAGTTAAGCTGCTGGGCGAACTTGTCCAGGTTCTCGCGCTTGAAATCGCCGACGTTCTCGCCCGTCCGGGCGGCGAATAGCAAGTCGTGGTATTCCCAGAACTTGTTCTGGTCGCCAGCACAGTGAGCCGCTAGTGCAGCGTCTACTGACTCCTGCCCCAGAAACGCAAAATCGATGTAGACCAGATGGACTTTGCCCTGCGTGACATAGTTCTTCTCGACCTCACGGGCCGTCTCAAGCGCGAAGCGCTGGCAGAACGGTCATTGGAAGTCGGAGAACTCGATGACCGTGACCGGGGCATCCTTCGGCCCTTTCGACGGGAACTCCGGCGGCTGTACCAGGGTTGCCTTCGGCGCCGGCGTCCCCGCCGCCCCTGTCGCGCCTGCCTGCGGTACGGGCGCAGTCGCCGCCACCGCCGCCGCTGGCGCCTGTGTCGGTGCGTTGGTGGGCGCCGAGGCGACCTGCGGCGGCGCAGCTTGAGGCGCGCATGCGCCGAGCACGAACACAGCCAGGAAGAGGCTCGAGGCCGCCGCCGCTAAGGCCCTCACACGACTTAAAGAGTATTTCACGGGTTACGCTCCGACAGCTCGACGGCTGCCTTGACACTGTCGTAGTCGGGGTTCTCGATCTTGCGCCCATTGATGAACAAGGTCGGCGTCCCCTGCACTTGCTTCGCTGGCGGATCGTTGAGGCTCTTGTTGAGGATAGCATTCACCGAGCTGGCCTTGCTCTTCATGCAAGAGTTGAAGGCATCCATGTCGAGGCCAAGCTGCGCCGCGAGTGCCTGGAGCTTGTCGTCGGAGAAGCCGCCGCTGTTCTCAGCCTTGGGCTGGTTGCGGTACAGTGAGTCGTGGTAAGCCCAGAACATGCCCTGGTCAAGAGCACAGTGAGCCGCCAGGGCTGCCCGATGGGACTCGCCATCCAAATTCGGGGTGCCATCGCTGTTGCGGTCCAGGAATTGGAAATCCCGGAAGACGAACTTGACGCGGCCAGTCTTCACAAAATCGTCTTCAATCCTCGGCTCTACGCCCGTCGCAAAGGCCGCGCAGTACGGACACTGGTAATCCGAGAAGTCCTCGATAGTCACCTTCGCATCAGGGTTCCCCTTGAAGGGGTAGCCCTCTGGTGTGACGCCGACATTGAAGCGCTGCGCATCCTTGACCACGCCCGTCGCCAAGGGGAGGGGCGCGGCGGGCGTCGCTGTGCGCTGCTGGTTCCAGAAGACCAGGAACATGACGACAGCGGCGGCCAGGAGTGCGACAACACCAATTGTCACAGGGGAAATGCGCTGCTTGGGGGGCGGCGCGGTTCGTCGACCGCGCGGCGCTGGCCCTACGGACTTCTTCGCGCTGGGCGGCGCGCCAGATGGCTTCTCGGTCGTGTTCGTCGGCGTCACGATATTCGTCGACTGCGGCGGCCGATTGCTGCCTTTCTGGTTCGAACGAGACGAGCTTTGCTTAGCCAAGGTTCCTCCACCTCTGCATCATTATCTTCGTGTACAAGTAACGCTGTCAGGTCGGCTGCTGTTCCGTGAAAGTGAACCTGACCTTGCAGCCCATGGTCAGACTTCCAGGGCATCGACCGTAAGTTGGACTTCCACCCGCGAGCCAGCCGGTAGATGGGTCACATCTTCCGGCACGATCAGCAAACAGTTCGCCCAAACGAGGGACGACATGATGCCCGATCCCTGCGTGCTCACGCCGTACCCCCGCGTTGCCACATGGAATTCGTTGCCGACGCGGTGGACCCACGCGCGCATGTAGTGGCGGCGGCCGCTATTATGGACATCCTCGTCGAGGATGGCCGGCAACTCCACCCGATAGGGACGCGGCCGTCCCAGCATCGTCAATATCGCTGGTCGGGCAAACGCCTCGAACGCGACGGCTGTCGCCACCGGATTACCCGGCAGCCCGATAAGAGGGACGCCGTGTATTCGGCCAAAGGCCAGCGGCTTGCCCGGCTTGATAGCGACCTGCCAGAAGTGAACTACACCCTCTTCGGCCAGCACATCCTTGACGATATCGTAGTCGCCGATGGATACCCCGGCTGACGTCAGAAAGAGATCCACGTTCTGCGCCAAACCCTCCGCCAGCTTCGCCTTGAGATGCGCGGCGTTGTCGCGGGCGATACCCAGGCACACTGGCGCGCCCCCCGCCTCTTCCACCAGCGCAGCCAGCGTGTACTCGTTACTATTGCGAATCTGTCCCGGCCGCAGCGGCTCGCCAAGCGGCACAAGCTCATCACCCGTCGCCAGAACCGCTACCCGCGGCCGCCGGTGGCACGCCACGTCGCTGCATCCTAAAGACGCCAATAGGCCAATGACGTGGGGGCGAATGGGAGTCCCGCGAGCAATCGCCACATCACCCGCGCGGACATCCTCGCCAGCCGGGCGGACGTTCTCGCCCGGCGCCGCCGCAGCGCATACGAGCACACTATTCGCTGACGACTCGGTCAGCTCGAAGCGAACAACCGCATCGGCTCCCTCGGGCAGCGGCGCGCCGGTCATGATGCGCACAGCCGTACCAGGCTGCACGCAGACCGCAGGCGCGTCGCCAGCGGCGATCTGCCCAATCACCCGCAGCTGCACCGGCTGAGCCGGGCTGGCCCCGACCACGTCGGCGCTCCGCACCGCAAAGCCGTCCATGGCCGAGTTGGTGAACGGCGGTATGTCCTGGGGCGCGCGCACATCTTCGGCCAACACTCGGTCGAGAGACTCCAGCAAGGGGACACGCTCGGCCGGCAGGGGCGCGAAGAACTCCAGAATATGCGCCAACGCTTCGTTGACGGTGAGCAGACCAGTCTCAGTCATGGTATCGCCTCAAGACAAAAAGCCGCAAAAAGTATAGCACTGAAAGAGGGATGAGGCTAAAAGTCCAGCGCCAGGGCGTGGCCGCAGAATTGCTATCCGAGGCGAACCGAGATAGATTTATCGCGCAGGTCTCTGTAAAGAAGTGTTCACGGAATGGCAATCATGCCGGCTTCGGCGCGACTATTTATGAATGTAGTTCCACAATTACGGGTCTGGAGGGTGAATGGCGCAGGAAGAAAACCTCGCCTTCGGTATTGACGTCTCAAACTACCAGGGAAAAGTTGACTGGCCGACTGTGGCAGCAAACGGCGTCGTCTTCGCTTACGCGAAAGCGACCGAGGGCACAGGTTTCATCGACCCGACATTCGCGGCCAATTGGGCGGGCATGAAAGCGGCGGGCATTGCCCGGGGTGCGTACCACTACTTTCGGCCCCGCGAGGACCCGCAAGCCCAGGCGTCGATCTTCGCGCAAACCGTCGGACCGCTTGAGCCAAATGACATGCCGCCGGCCGTCGATGTCGAGGCGACGGATGGCGTTACCGGACCAGCCCTTGTCGAGCGCGTTCTCCGCGTGCTGGTATTGGTCGAGGCGCTGTTGAAGAAAAGGCCCATCATCTATACGTCGGCGGGCTTCTGGAATGCCTACGTCCGCGACGCCACCGGCAGCTGGCCGGCGTGGACGCCGAGCTACTATCTCTGGGTCGCCAACTACACGTCGGCCCCCTTGCCGTATATCCCGAATGGCTGGAGCCTGTGGGTGTTCTGGCAGTATAGCGGCGCTGGCCGCGTGCCCGGTGTGGCAGCAGCGGTGGACCTGGACCGATTCGGCGGCACGGTGGACGAATTGAACTGGTGGCTGCGCTTGCCTGGGGTCACCAATCAGGCGATGCTCGATGCGTTCGCCACGGTGTATGGCGACCGCTCCTGGGACGTCATTCACCAGCTTGGCCTGGGCTGGATGGCGATCCCCAACGCCAACCGGCGGCTCATCTACGCGGGACCGCCCATCGCCGATCTGCCGCTGCTGTCGGACGAGGACAAGCAGCGCCTCAACAATGCCTTGCACACACGCCAGCCGGTGGTCCAGGCGACTGAGCGTGCGATGCCCAATGGGAACGCGCCCCGGCCCCTCACAAACGCCGTGGTGCGCCATGCCTTCTACCAGGTCTTCCGCCAAAAGTACGTTGATGCGCTCGCCCAGGCCGGGCTGAGCGAGCAGCTGCTTCTCCGCCGCTATGCCAGCCTGCCGTATGCCGGCCCGCCGATCGAGGAACTACCGGGACTGACTGAAGCCCAGCGGCGGCGGCTCCTGGCGGCGCTGACCAATGGCGCGCACAATTAGCCAGAGGGCCTGGGAGGCCGACAAATGCAAACAAGCCCGCTTTCACGTGAAGGCGGGCTTGTACGCTCATTGAGAACTGTGAATTAGTGCAGGTATTCCCGCAGCTTGGACGACCGATTGGGCTGGCGCAGCTTGGCGAGCGCCTCCTGCTCGATCTGTCGAATGCGCTCGCGGGTCAGGCCGAACTTCTGGCCCGTCTCCTTGAGCGTGTAGCTGTGGCCGTCGCGTAGACCGAAGCGCATCTCAAGAATACGCGCTTCGCGCGGCGAGAGCGACATGAACATCTCTTCCAATTGCTCCCGCAACATCCGCTGCGCCGCGTTCTCCGAGGGGCTGGGGCTGGTCTCGTCCTCGATGAACTCGCCCAGCTCGCTGTCGCCTTCTTCGCCGACGGGCTTCTCCAACGACAGGGACCGCCGCGACACCTTGAGCGCGCGCTGAACCTTGTGAGCCGGCAGGTCGACGACCGAGGCGATTTCCTCAGGCGTGGGCTGGCGGCCAAGCTCCTGCTCCAGGTCCTGGGCGGCGCGGTACACCTTGCGAATGCGGTCGTTCATGTGCACCGGCACGCGGATGGTCCGTCCCTGGTCGGCGAGGGCGCGGGTAATCGACTGCCGCACCCACCACGTCGCGTAGGTCGAGAACTTGAAGCCACGGCGATAGTCGAACTTCTCAGCCGCCTTCATGAGGCCGAGGTTGCCCTCTTGAACCAGATCGAGGAACGGCACACCCTGGCCGAGATACTTTTTAGCGATGCTCATCACAAGACGCGCATTCGCCTGCACGAGGTGGCGGCGGGCTGCTTCGCCCTCACGCATGGCCGCCTCAAGCTGCACACGGCGGTCAGGCGCATGCACCCGGTCCCCCAACAGCTTGCGGGCGGCCAGGCCCCGCTCCATCTGCTGCGCCAGCTCGATCTCTTCGTCGCCAGACAGCAGCGGAACGCGGCCAACCTCTAGCATGTAGAGGCGAACAGCGTCATCCTCATCCACGCCGCTGAAGTCAATGATCTTGCTAGGCTCTTCAACTTCCTCTTCTTCGAGGGCCAGGTCGGCGTCAAAAACCTGCACGCCTTGCTCTTGCAGACGAACGTACAGCTCTTCGAGCTGATCCAGGCTATCTTCCGCCTCCGGCAACAGGTCGAGGATATCGTCATACGTGACGTAGCCCTGCTGGCGGCCCTGGTCAATGAGCGCCTGCAGCTGCGGGCTGATCGTCGCTTCTGTTGGCGTTTCGGCGGCTTGAATGTCGTCTACGTCCATTACCACGTACCCTCTCCTTGCGCTCGCATCCAAAACAACTATCCTACTCGAGTGGATGAGGCGCGGCCCGATGCGGCGGCAACTGACCGAGTTTTACCCCAAGAAGAGCGAGACCGCGTTTAGGTCAACTTTCGAAGACACGGCAAATGGCTGCGCCTAATTTATGTTCAGCGGCTTCAAAAAAAGCCCCGCCGAGGTTCAACGCACGTCGTCGGCGGGATGCTTGCTAGGCCACCTCAAAGCGCAGCACAGGTCAGCCGTTTTGTCAAATCACGGTTACCTCACTCACTACACAATAGATGGTTCGGACGTATAAATCTTACTAAAGTTCCCTCGTTTTATGTGAGAAACGGCCAGGGAGGCCCCCAATTACCCCTCGAGGGTATCTTGAAGTAGCGGCGTTGTCGGCTCCCAGCTGATGATGAGCAGCCCCCAGCCTAGAACCGTGTCGTTTTGCACCAGCGGGACAAGCATCGCTTGCACTTTGACCCACTGACCATCCGCAAGGGGACCTCGCTCGGCCGGCCAGAAGGCGACGTACTGGCTATCCCCATCACGCAGCCGCAGGTGAACCTGCTCGTGTCCGTCGTAAGTGTTGGGACGCACGTTCACCACAACACCCCGCGTCTCGATGCACGTGTAGCTCACCCAGGGCTGGGTCTTGATGTCCGACAGGCGCAGGGAATAGCACGGCATTGCAGCCGGCCGATCCAGGTCCTGGGGCGCACTCGCGTTCGCCACCGATCCGGGCCACAGGCCGACCAGGAGCACGAGGGGAAGCACGAAGGACAACCAGCGCATGACACCTCCGCTGCTAACGATTGACCTCATTGAGTCTGCGACGCGCCACTATCTTTCGCCACAAGCTCAGGAAAACGATACGTTAGGGGCCGGGCATGCAAGTTCGATGCCGCTAGATACGGCGGCTGTATTGGTGATACAGGCGGGCAGCCTCGGTTCGGTTGGCAGCGCCGAGCTTCTGGAAGATGTTCTGGAGGTGGAACTTGACCGTATGCTCCGTGACAGACAAGCGCTCGGCAATCTGGGCGTTGGTCAGTCCCTCGGCCACTAGGGCCAGGAATTCGCGCTCGCGATCTGACAGAGTAGACAGTGGATTTGCCTGGGGATCTGGCTGCGGTCGCGCGCGGAGCGCGCCGCGCGGGAAAACGACGTGGCCGTGCGCGACGTTACGGATGGCGGCGATGGTCTGCCGGGGCGGGTCGGTCTTGAGCGCGAAGCCATCCGCCTCGCGCTCCCAGGCCAATTGAAGGGACTCGCCATCGCCGAATGCCGTCAGCACCAACACCTTGACCGGCAGGTTCTCGCGGCGAATCTCCTCCAGGCAGCTCAAGCCACCCTTAATGGGCATCTGCAGGTCCATGATGACGAGGTCGGGGCGGAGACGACGCACGGCATCCATCAGGCTCTCACCGTCGGAGACCGTTGTCACAATCTGAATGTCAGGCTCATTCTGAAGCAGCCCGCGCAGACCTTCCAGCACGAGGGCGTGGTCGTCGGCCAGAATGACGCGAATGGGAGGCTCGGTAGCGTTCGTGTCAGACATCGCTTGGCGCTTTCACTTGAATGTGGGTTCCGTGGCCCGGATAGCTTGTCAGTCGCAGGTAGCCGCCCACCAGCTGCGCGCGTTCGCGCATTCCGCGCAGCCCGATGTGCTCTTCGCGTTCGGTCGCCGACGGGCCTTCGAGGGGCGGCGGCTCGAAGCCTCGCCCCGTGTCCTGGATATCGAGGGTGACCCAGCCCTCCTCGCAGGCCAAGCTCACATCCAACTGGTCAACGCCAGCGTGGCGGTAGGCGTTGGAGAGGGCTTCCTGGAGAATCCGGTAGAGGGCGATCTTGACCGGCGGGCTGACCGGCGGGATTTCGCCGCGCACCAACAATTCGACGCGCATGCCGGTCATCGCCTCATGCTGCATGATCAACCCCTGGAGCACGGAGACGAGAGGGCGCCGGCGGAATTCCGGCGGACGCATCGTGCCGACGCTTGTCTTGATCTCGTTCAGAGACGTTTCCAGAAGCATCGCAATCCGTCCAAGCTCGGTTTCCATGCTTGTCCGCAGCGGCTCAGGGACGTGGGCGAGACGGCTCTGCATCAAGGCGATTTGAGATGAGGCGGCGAAGAGTTTCTGGACCGGCCCATCGTGAATATCCAAAATCACGCGCTGTAATTCCTCTTCCGTCACCGACAGGATGCGGCGGCTGGCCTGCCGCGCTGAGTCGCCCTGGGAGCGGGCGCGGCTGAGCAAGACGGCCAACTCCACAAGCGCCTGGGCCAGGCGCTGCTGTTCGGTGTCGGGCAGTGGCACCGATGGTGGGAAGCCGAGCCGCAGGACCGCAATGAGCACCTCCTCCTCATACACCGGCAATACAAGCCAGGTGAGATTTTGGGACGGCGCTTGCACCTCACCATAGGTGGCGATGGCCTTGGGCGCTGCGCCATCACCGGCCACGACTTCCATGATACCGCATGCCGCATGCAAGTCTGTCGCAACCTCGGCGAGGAGCCGTTCGTACGCGCTGATGAGGGTTTGCATAAGCCTAACTTGTCTTTCCGAAGCCAATATGGAAAAATATACCCCAGGTAGTCGGGTACAAGCAAGAGTCTCAATATAGAAATGACCCTATCCTGCATCAGGCCGTCGGCATATAAGAGTATGTTCACAATCACATCGTTGCCCCGCCACGCCAGTATCTTCAGCGGCGCTTTCTGCGTCATGAGTGTAGACAACGAGAGACGGCAGACGCTCTGCCTCCCTCGCGCTTCTGAAAGGACTGGATTATGAGGGGGTCACACCTCCGCTCGCTCGCTTTTCTCATCATTCTCGCCATCCTCGCGGTCGATCTTCTGAAGGCAAGCGCCACCACGTTGGCAGCGGACGCCAACGACGCCTCCGACCAGGCCCTGACCGTGAACCTGCAAAGTGTCGGCGCGTGTCCGACAGGCTGGTGGATCGGTTTATACAATCAGACGTCGTACTATTTCTATGTCGAGGACGGCTATACGCAGTTCAAGGATGGGGCCTTCAACGGCCCAGACTTGCCGTGTTCGGCATTCTCGGCCCCGATGCGCGTCGAGATGCGCGTGCCGCGCTCGGCCGACCTCCCCCCCACCCCCACCACGACACCGGGTGGACAGACTCCGTCGCGCGCGTTCAAAGCTCACATCGTCACCCGACTGGCCTCCGCAAACACGCCCACACCCGTCTCCACAGTACGCGATTTCATCGGCCAACTCGCTTCTCCCTGGAAAACCGATGGCATCGTCACGTTCAGCACGCCGACAGGCTCGTTCCCCGTCCGGGTGCTGGCCTGCACGACTGACACCAGCAACTGCACGCAAGTTGACGGCCCCACCTCTGCGGGAATAGGCGCCCTCGCCCACGTGCGCGCCCACTCGACCACCAGCGGCGAATGGTTCGCCGACACGGTCGAGTTCCTATCGCCGCCGCCGGACCAAACTAGCTTTAACGGGCTAATCCAGCAACTCCCACCGGCTCCTTTCCTCGGCCTGTGGACTGTTGGTGGCCGCTCGGTCATCGTCGACCTGCATACGACGCTGCCGAGCACGCGCTCGCTCATCGCTCTGCACAATGTTGCGACGGTGCAAGCCGAGATTCGGGGGGGCGTGTTCTTTGCACACAAGATTGATATCGCCGTCCCAACCTCGCCGGAAGATAGTATTAGCCTGCAAGGCGTCCTGACCGATGCTAAGAACGACCAGTGGACGGTGGGTTGCGTGCCCGTGACGGTGGGACAGCAGATCGCCGTAGCGCCAGCTGTTGGCACGATTGTGACCATCACTATATCCCACCGCGCCGACACGGACGCGCTTCAGGGCCAATTCGTGACCCTAAACGCACCAGGGTCATTCCCTACAAACCTGAGCGTCATTCTGAAGGGACCAGTCGAGCGGCGAACGAGCGCAACGCGTATTGTTGTCGCCGGGCAAAACGTCGAGAGTAGGACGCCGCTACCGCCGATGATCCTACCAGAGTCCATCGTCGAAGTACGCGCTCAATGCGACGGAACAACTCTAAAAGGCGACGTTTTCTTATCCAGTCAAGCAACGCGTTTCGACGACGTGAACGGCGTCATCCAGGCCAGCCGCTCGCTCTTGCCCATTGACAACGCAGTGCTGTGGACGCTTACTCTTGTCGATAGTGGCGCCCAGGTTGACGTTCGAGTCAGCAACGACAGCCGTCAGACGCGCTTCGTGGGGCTGCCGCGCTCCTGGGCCACCGTCGGCGCGCGGGTAAGCGTGTCCGGCGTGCCAAGCGCCGACGGCGCGCGCATTCTGGCCGACCGAGTCGAAGTCGTCGAGCCAGCCCACGCGACCCTGACACCAACCTCAACACTGCCGCCTTCACCCTCGGCGACACCTACGTCAACCTCTACGCCGACGCCGACCGACACACCCACCGCTACTCAGTCGCCCTCGGACACCCCGACGGCGACTCTCACGCCGACTGAGACGCCGACAGCGACGGCCACGGACACGCCGACGCCCCCGGACACACCAACGGCGACGATGACCGAGACCGCCACGCCCGTCGATACCGCAACGGCTACTCCTACTGAAACGGCGACACCCACTGAGACGGCAACCCCCGCCGACACGGCGACACCAACGGAGACGCCGTCCAGCGCACAGGTATTTGTTCGCCCAGCCGACCCGACGCGCTAATGGACGAAGCTGTATCTTCGCCCACCAGGCTATGCTTTTGAAGTCTAACCGCCCTTTTCAACGCCAGCGTCTATGGCGCGTCCTGGGTGTCCTCGCCGGCCTGGCTGCGGCCGGCGCTCTTCTTGCGTTCGACGCTTTTGCCACCATCCCCGCGAGGGCTCAGGGCGTGTCCCTCGCCTGGGCGACGCCTGTTTTGCTCTCCAACGCCAACTTCAGCGCCGCCAACCCGCGCCTCGCTGTGTCACCCACGGGCAGCGACATTCACGTGGTGTGGGACCAGGTCAGCGATGTCGATGCCTCGCAACGGCGCGTCATGTACCTCAAGTACAGCGTCGGCAGCGGAGTTCCATCTGACGCCACATTCCTCGACAACGGGTTTCTGCCGGATGTCGGCCTAGCGCCAGACGGCGCCCCTGAAATTGCCTGGCTTTCCTACAGTGGAGCGTATGCGGCAAACAGCGTTTACACAACCACCGTTCAATTGGTCGAGCCAAGCGCTGACGGCTATCGCCTTCGCTATAGACAACCCAACGTGCGCGCAAGCGCCGACGATGGCGGACCGACGGTTCTCGCATCATCCCTTGGAACCTGGCTGGTCTGGCCCCAACGCCACGGAGTGCCGGAGACGTCGCTCATCCACTTTGCGTTTGCGCCGACGGGCACAACCCAACTGCAGGGAGGGCTGACGCTCTTCGAGGGCAGCGATACGGGTGTCAGCTCGGCGGGCGCTCTGCCTCGAATCGCCGCTTCGACGGACGGCTGTCCGGCGTTAGTCTGGCTTCAACCTTCTAGTGGACAGATGCAGGTCATGTGGGCTGAGTGGACGGGCTGCCCGCCTAACCCTGCGCCTGTGCCGAACTGGTTCTCCGACCCCATCAATACCCCGAATCTCGCTCCAGAAACCATCCTCAGCGCGCCCGGCATCACCCTGGGTTCAGACGACACCGTCTACACACTCTGGGGTGGCTCCGACGGGGTAAGTGATGCCCTCTACTACGCCGCCTACGTCGCACCGTTCTGGACACCGGATAGCCCTGGGCCGACCACCAACCGAGCGCCTATCCGCCCGGCGCTAACATATGACAGCCACCGCGTCTACGCCGTGTGGGCCGAAGGCGCGTCCGGGGCGACGCTTCGTCTCAGCGAAAGCAACGTCAATCCGACCGACATGATCACTTGGAGCGCGCCCATCACTTTGCCTGTTGGCGCCGTCATCGGATCGCCGACCGTGGCTGCGGCCAGCGATGGCACGCTGTTTGTCGCCTACACCCAGACCAATCCCACAACCGGGGCGGACGCCATCTACCTGACATGGACCGTCGCTGCATCGACGGCGACAACGACCGCAACGGCGTCGGTCACGGCCAGCCCGTCACCGACGAACACGCGTACAGCGACACCATCAGCCACGGCCACACCCTCCCCGACCAGCACGCGCACGGCGACACCGTCAGCGACACCGACGACCACCCCGTCGCCGACACGCACGCGAACCGCCACCCCATCGCCGACTGCCACGCCCTCCCCGACCAGCACGCGCGCGGCGACACCCTCAGCGACACCGACAACCACCCTGTCACCGACGCGCACGCGGACGAGCACGCCATCGCCGACTGCTTCGCCAACCGCCACCATCGTCAGTGCCGTCACGACAACGGGAACACCCTCAGCGACCGTCGGCCCAGCCAACACGACGACGGCTACGCCAAGCATGACCGTTTCTGCGACACTCACGCCAACCCGTACGGAGACGCCGACAGCGATGGTGACGGCCACCTGGACCCCGACAGCGACGCCGACAGCAACCGAGATGCCAACAGCGGTGGCGACAGCCACCTGGACCCCGACAGCAACGCCGACAGCAACCGAGACGCCGACCGCGACGCTAACAGCCACGAAGACGCCAACCCCGCCGCCCGTCTGGCGCGCCTTCCTTCCATATCTCGCCCAGGAGGCCGGTGAGCCTTAATAGCCGACGGCGCAGCCATCCTTGCGCGGGTCTGACCCGGCATGCAGCATGTTCGTTTCCGGGTCGATCATGATGACTTGCCCGCCGCCAAACAGCGCCCTCTCCTCTGGACGGGCGACAGTTACGCGGTGGCCGAGGGCCGCCAGACCATCCGCGAGGTCGGCCAGGCCGCTCTCCAGGGTCAGTTCCCCCGTCAGCGGATCAACGCTCCAGCGCGGGGCGTCCAGGGCCGTTTGGGGGTCCATGTCGAAGTCCACCATATTGCAGAGCACCTGAACGTGTCCCTGGGGCTGCATGAAGCCGCCCATCACCCCGTATGAGAGCCAGGGCCGTCCGTCGCGCAGCGCCATCGCGGGGATGATGGTGTGATAGGGGCGCTTGCCCGGCGCGACCACGTTGGCGTGAGTCGGGTCCAGGCTGAAGTTGGCGCCCCGGTTTTGCAAGGCGATCCCCCAGTCGCGCACGACCACGCCAGAGCCGATGCCGGCGTAGTTGCTATTGATGAACGAGACGGCGTTGCGCTCAGCATCCACCACAGTAAGATAGACCGTGTCGCTCGCCGACGCAAAGCGGCCGGACGGATAGGCAGACGCTCGGCTGTGCTGCACCTCACCCGCTCGCCGCGCGGTGTAGTCCGCGCTGAGCATCTCGGTGAGCGGCGCGGGCGCGAAGGCAGGATCGGCCACGTACTCGAGCGCGTCGGCCCAGCCGATTTTCATCGCTTCCGCCATCAAGTGTATCGCCTCGCGCGTCCCAAACCCCAGCTTTGCCAAGTCCCAGCCACGTGCGACGCCCAATGCAATGAGCGCCGCCAGACCCTGCCCGTTGGGCGGCGTCTCAACCAGTTCTACGCCTCGATAATCGACGCTGATTGGCTCGTCCCACGTCGGCCGGTTCGCGGCCAGGTCTTCCTCGGTCAGCACACCGCCCGCCGCCTGCACCGTCTGGGCGATGGCGCGCGCAATAGGACCGCGATAGTAAGCGTCGCGCCCGCCCTCAGCAATCGCGCGGAGCGACCGCGCCAGCGCCGGCTGGCGCCAGACTTCCCCCGCTCGTGGCGCACGTCCATCCATCAAGTAGCCGCCACCGCCGACGCCGCTATACTCGCGCAGCTTGGCGACCTGGTTCGCCCAGCCGCGAGCAATAATGGGCGAGACTGGGAAACCCTGCTCCGCGTACTGGATAGCCGGGGCGAGAACATCCGCCATGCTCATCCGCCCGAAGCGCTCTACCGCTTCGCACCACCCCCCCACGGCGCCGGGCGCCGTAATGGCAAGCGGGCCGAGGGAGGGCATGCTTGTGAAACCACGCGAGCGCAAGAGGTCGAGCGTAAGCGCCGCCGGAGCGCGCCCGCTGGCGTTCAGGGCATAGGGGCCACTGCCATTCCAAATCAGCGCGAAGACATCGCCGCCCATGCCGGTCGAGACAGGCTCAACGACATTAAGGACGGCAGCGGTTGCGATCGCCGCATCCACGGCGTTGCCGCCCGCTTGTAGAATGCGCAAGCCGGCCTGGGCAGCGAGAGGTTGGCTAGTGGCGACGGCGCCATTCGGGGCCATAACAACGGAACGGCGAGAACTGAAGCTATACACGGTCTTTCTCCTATCCATTTCCAACGTTCGTGGCCTGGAATATGCTTATTATGGGAAGGATAGTCAAGTCGCTCAAAAAAGCGTCTATAGCGCGTAACTTTTCCGCCGTGCTAGCGTCATCATAGACAGCATGCGGCGCAGTTGCCAGCAGCACCAGCCAGCACTATTAGATACAACTGGATATTCTCTCATCGACTGTGGTATCATGAGGGGGCTAGATGAGCGCACAAGTCGAACGCCTGGACACACCTCAAGCCGTGACGCGAACATCCTGGTCAACAACTTCCCGCTTGACCGGCTGGTGCCTTGTGGGCCTGGGTCTGGTTACATTTTTGCGTCCTGGCAGCGGCGATCCTATCTGGAGCGCCTTTCTCGTCATTGTTGGTCTTGTGCTAACCCGCGTCGCGGCTGCGCCGGGCATGGGCATCCTGGCTGTCGCCCTCGCCTGGATTGGCCTCATCAGTCTCTTCTTCGGCCACGTGACATCGGGTCTGCTATTCAGCGTCGGTGCGCTGGCTGCCGTGGCCGCTAGTGTCGGCGCCTACCGTTCAAAGGAACTCCGCACCAGTACGCCCATGCTAGCCTGGGCCGCCGTCCTGCTCGGCGCTCTAGGTACTCTCCTCCTCACCGTCTCGCTCGCTGGGAGTGTGCTGGCGTCCTTAGCGCCCATACAGATCGAGGCGGCGACGGCTGATGTCATCGCTGCGGGCGGCGCGTACGCCGCAGCATTGAGTGTGGCTCTGGGCGTTGGGGCGATACTCGATGGCACGCGGCTGCGCTGGCTGGCGTTCCTGGGCATGGCTGCGGGCAGCGCGGCTATTGTAGTCTATCTGGGCTTGCTGGCAATCGCCCAGGGATAATCGTCCTTCATCACTTTTGTGACAACCGAGGGGCTGCTGATACAGCCCCTCGGTTGTCTTGCCAATGGATTTTTTTGGACTTTGCGGCGTTCCGTGCTATTATTAGGCGCTATTGTTGATTAGACACGACGGATGAATCGGAAACTTACACATATCCGTTCGACCGTACCTGCACCGTGGAGGGAAAGCTACACATGGGACGCTACCGCGGACCAAAGAACAAACTATCACGCCGAGAAGGCGTCGATCTTTTCGGGCAGGGTGGGCCGCAGCTTGAGCGCCGCCTGCATCAGCCCCCCGGCCAGCACGGCCAGAAGCCGCCGCGCAAGCAGTCCGAATATGCGCGCCAGCTGCGTGAGAAGCAGAAGGTGAAGCGCATGTACGGCGTGCAGGAGGCCCAGTTCCGCCGGTACTTCTCGATGGCCCAGCGCACGCGCGGCCTCACCGGCTTGGCCTTGCTACAAACCCTGGAACGCCGCCTGGACAACGTGGTATACCGCCTCGGCCTCGCGCAGACACGCCCTATGGCGCGCCAGCTCGTCGGCCACGGCCACGTCCTGGTCAACGGCAAGCGCGTCAGCATCCCATCCCACCTTGTCAACGAGGGCGACATTGTCGAGCTGACGCAAGAGGCGCGTGACTTCCCCCAGATCATCGAGCTCCAGCGCAACCCGATCGTTCGCACGCCCGACTGGCTGGCGAAGGCCGAGCAGGGCGGCCGCATGATCAGCATGCCGCGCCGCGAGCACATGGACGCGGAGATTCACGAGCAGCTCATCGTCGAGTTCTACTCGCGCTAACCCAACATGGCTCCGACGGAAAACGACAACCCGCCCTTTGAGGGGCGGGTTGTTTCTTTCAATGTTTCCTTGCCTCTCATCCGCCCTGGGGGGGCGTCGTCGGCACACCCGTCTCCTGCTGCGGTGGAGCGCCCACTTCCAGGCCCGCCGTCATCGAGGGACGACCGGCTCCAGGCATCTCCACACCATATGCCGCAGCTACGTCAGGCGTCGGCGGGGTCATGGGCAGCGCCTGCCCGCGCTCACGGAGGCGATGCTGGATGAGGCTACGCGTCTCCTCCCCAGTGCGCGGAGCAAAGACTGCCGCCGCTGCCAAGCCCGCTGCCAGCCCAACGAAGAAGCCCAGACCGAAGTAGTTCGACTGCTTCTCTGTCGCCTTCTTCACAGCTGCCTGAATCTGGTCCCCGCGAACCTCAGCCTGCATGGCCGCCGCCTGGGCTGCCATCGCCTGCGCCGCCGCTGCGTCCGCTGCCGCTTTCGCCGCTTGCGCTGCCGCGTCAACGACTTCGGCCTGGCTCCGCATCACCTCGTTCTTGTTATCCATGATGCATTCTCCACATGAGGCATAAGTCGGCAACGGAATAGAGACCCTCTTCCACCGCTGCACTACTTCTCGACGCGCACCGTGACCTGAGACGGGACCATGAAGTTACCGTCCGCCTTGACCAGGACCAACCTGAGTTGATAAACGCCCGGCGCCAGCGCTTCTGTGTGCCAGGTTTCGAGGTTACCAGAGGTCGGCCGCTTGTGAACATCGCCAATCGTAATCCAGTCCCCGCCCATCGGTCGGTATTCTACTTTGTAGAACTGGACCTCCGCCGGATTGAACTGCGCCCCTCCTGTGACGGCGACCGCCCCGTTCACCACGCTCTCATTCGCCGGCGAAGTGATACCCGCGACCGGCGCTTGTTGCAGCGCCATGCCGCCGCCCTGGTTCTGCGGCGGGAGGGCCGCCACGCGACTAGCGGCGCTTGGGGCGTCCGGTGGCGCTACACGCGTCGGAGTTGCTGCCGCTGTTGCGACCGCTTGAGGATTATTCGGGTTGGCGCCCGCCTGGGCCAGCGCCAGCCAGTCCTCGCTGCATGGCGGCAGCGAGGCTGTCGGCCACTTGGCCGTCTGAAGCCAGCCTGAGACCTGCTTGGCCTCCTCCGGGTCTTTAGGCATGGTAAGCATGCTCACCTGGGATGTGCCGGTCACCATGCTGGATGGCGCTGCGCACATGAGCACCTTCTTCTGCGGCCCCTGGTCCGTATCCGTCTGGGTCTCCACAGACAAAGTGCGCACTGTCTGCCAGCCGTCATAAGGGCTTTTCGGCTCAGTGCCCTTGATGAACAGTTCCTTGATCTGACGGCTGCACGTTGGGCCGACGGCGCAGATGTTGGCCTCGACCACGTCCGCCGGGCGGTCGAACGTCTGCTTGAGCGGCGCGCCAGGCGTGGGCCGCAGCACCTCCAGCAGTTCCGGCGACGCGAAAATCGCCTCGAAGAAGTCGTGCCAGATGGGCGCCGCGCCCGTCACGCCGGAGCTTTTAATCATGGGGGAGTTGTCGCTATTACCGGCCCACACGCCGACAGTCATGTACGGCGTGTAGCCCAACGTCCAGTTGTCGCGGTAGTCGTTGGTCGTCCCGGTCTTGACCGCGGCCGGCTGCGTCAGCTTCAACGCACTGTTCGGCCCGAAAGCAGGGATGCGCGCGTTCTCGTCACTTAGATAGTTGGTGACAATGTACGTCGCCGCCGGGTTCATCACAAGCTGCGGCTGGGGCGGCTTGTACTCATAGAGCACATTCTTGTCGCCGTCGGTCACCTTGAGCAACCCTTCAGGCGGAATGAGCTGTCCCTCGCGCGCCAGGGTAGAGTATGCCGTCGCCATGTCGAGCAATGTCACTTCGCCGCCGCCAAGCGTCAACGACAGGCCATACCATTGGGGACCGCGGTTAAGCCCGGTGATGCCCAGACGGTGGGCGGCGTCAATCGTCTCCTGCACCCCGACCTGCTTGATGACCTTGACAGCGGGGATGTTGTACGAGTTGGCGAGGGCATCGCGCATCCGCACCGGACCGTGCCACTTCTCATCGTAGTTGTGCGGCTCATAGAATGTGCCGTCGGTCATCTTCTCCTTCATCGGTACATCCCACAAAATCTCGGCTGGGGAGATACCGCGCTCTAGAGCTGCCGCATAGGTGATCGGCTTCATCGAGGAGCCGGGCTGACGCTCACGCACGGATACGTTCACGCGGCCATCGATGCTGTTGTCCCAGTAGTCAACGCTACCGAGCATCGCCAGGATCTCGCCCGTATCGTTCTTGAGGGCGACAAGGGCGGAATTGGTGACGTTCTGTGCCTTCAGCTCGGCGACACGGCGGCGGGCGACCTCCTCGGCCACCGACTGCATGCGAATGTCCAGGCTGGTGATGACCTGCAAGCCGCCGCGGTTGACCTTGTCCGGGCCGAAGCGGTCCTCAAGCTCGCGTCGGATGTAGTTCACGAAGTGGGGCGCAAGCAAGCTCACCTGGCGCTTGTCCTCTGGAACCAGATTGACACCCTGGTTGTAGAGGTCATCCGCCTCTTTATCTGTGATGTAGCCGTGACGAGCCATCAGCCCCAGCACCACCTTCTGTCGCGCCCGGGCGCGCTCGAAACCCGAGGGTGAGAAGGGGTCGAGGTCGAGCGGCGCCTGGGGCAAACCCGCCAGGAAGGCCGACTCAGCCGGCGTCAGGTCCTTGGCCGACTTTCCAAAGAACGTCTTGGCCGCCGCCTCGATGCCGTAGGACAGGTTACCGTAATAAATCTCGTTCAGATACGTTTGCAGGATCTCGCGCTTGCCCATGCGCTGCGTCATCACCCAGGCGAGCACGATCTCCTTGATTTTGCGCTCGTACGTCTGACTGACGCGCTCCTCGTAGGGGAAGGCCACATGGCGGACAAGCTGCTGCGTAATGGTGCTGGCGCCAGACAGGGTCCGGCCGCCTAGGAAGTTCTGCCCGACGGCGCGAACCAGGGACACCGGGTCGAAGCCGGGGTTGTCCCAGAACGTATCATCTTCCGTCGCCACGGTCGCGTCGAGCAGCGCCTTCGGCATGTCATCGATGGACACCGGCGTGCGCCGGCCCTGGTCCACAATCTCGTAGAGCAGGACGCCGTTGCGGTCGTAGATGCGCGTGCTCTGGAACAGGTCACGATCCCGGACGGAGCTGACTTTGTCGATGCCGTCACGTAGCTCGCCGGCATAGCGGTTGTAGACGACCAAGGCGCTGCCGGCGGCCAAAGCCGTCGTGGTCAGAAACACAAGCAGCGGAACGAGGATGACGACGCCGAGGAACCCCAACCCGAGATACAGCCACCACGGCTGGCTCGGATGGATTTGCCGTCGTTCGCGGCGTCGAGAGTATGCAATGGCCCGCAATCGGGCGTAGTTCTTGTTCACGGTTATCCTTACATCCACCCCACAGGCATGAGACTCGATGGATCAGGCGGCCACGTCATGACGACATTCCCAAAGACCAGCCAGGCGGCAAGACCAATCAGGATAGCCAGCCCGACCAGCCCCGCAATGTCTACTCGACGTCCCCCTGACTTCATGCGCATGCCCTCCCGTCTCAGGCCCTAGAACCGGCCCAAGACGGTATTATACCCTGTTTCGCCGACCGCACGTAATTTTTCGGGACGCTCGCCTGACCTAACAATAGCAAGAGGCGGGCCTTGCGGCCCGCCTCAGTATTTTTATGTCGAACCAGGTGGCGTCTCGCGCCAACTGTTTCTTCCTGCTTGCCCTACGACAGGTACTCGCGTAGGCGGCGCGCGCGCTCCGGCGTCCGCAGCTTGGCGAGCGCCTGGCCCTCGATCTGGCGGATGCGCTCACGGGTCAGGCCGAAACGGTCGGCCACTTCCATGAGCTTGTGCGGATAGCCATCCTTCAGGCCAAAGCGCAACTCCAGCACCCGCTCCTCGCGCGGCGTCAAACCATGCAGCGCCTGACGGAGGTCCTTCTGAAGCTGGGTATACTCCACCAACTCCGTCGGGCTGACATCTTCCGGGTTCTCGATGTGGTCCGCCCAGCCGCCGTCCTCGTCCTCGTGGAAGGTGATATCTTCGAGGGACAGCGGCGACTGCCACGCCTCCTGCGCCCAGCGCACCTTCGACGTGCTGGTCTCGGCGCGCGTAGCAACTTCTTCCTCGGTTGGCTCGCGGCCAAGCTCCTGGCGCAGCCGCCCGGTGACGCTGGCGAGCTTGCGCAGTTGCTGGTTGGCGTGGGCAGGTAGACGCACGACACGCCCCTGCTCGGCGAGCGCACGCACAACCGCCTGGCGAATCCACCATGTCGCGTAGGTGCTGAACCGGCAACCGCGGCGGTAGTCGAAGCGCTCCACAGCCTGCATCAAGCCCATGTTCCCTTCCTGGATCAGGTCGAGGAACGGGACGCCCTGGCCCATGTAGCGCTTGGCGATGCTCACGACGAGACGAGAGTTGGCTTCGGTCAACCAGGTTCGAGCGCGCTCGCCGGCCTGGATGTCGGCAATCAAGCGCTCGCGCTGGTCATCAGTCAAGTCAGCCGCGTCGAGCTTGACGAAGGCTTCCTCGCCGCACTCGATCTGCATCGCCAACTCAACCTCTTGTTCAGCCGTCAGTAGGGGAACGCGGTCAATTTCTCGGAAGTACAGGATCACGGCATTGTCAATATCCACATCGTCCAGATCGGCTTCAAGGCCAACTTCCTCGTCTTCCATCTCCAGCGCCATCAAATCCGCGCCACACTCCGGGCACTCCCGAACGCCTTTCCCAGCTGCCTCGACGTGCCCACAAACCTTACAGCGCCACTCTTTGCGTTCGGACATTCCGTCCTCCTCACTAACCCTGCTCATGAGCTTCAGAGTCCGTGACCTCGCTCACCCTTACTCGTCAGATGCCACGACCTGCCTACGGCTTACCGTTCTCTAGACCAATCTAACCGTTCTTAATTGTTTTGTAACGGTTTGCGTCGACATTCAACACTACACGTCGAGGGACGAGAGAGCTAGCCCCGAACACCGTACCTTATTATACTACGAGCGAATTACAGCATGGGATGTGCCACGAACGTAATTTATTATCATGTTCATCATCTATATTGACGGGGAAATTCCGATGTGTTATAATTTTCTTATTCCCCGTACTCAACCGGTGTCCCAACCGTGGCAAATTTTTAAGTATCAGAGGAGAATCTGATGGACATGGTGCAAGAGCAAGTCGTCTCTCTCACCCCAGCGGCCGCCTCGATGATCCGCAAGCTCATGGAGTCGAAGGGGCTGGATGGTTACGGCCTTCGCGTTTTCGTACAGGGCGGCGGCTGTAGCGGTCTGTCGTACGGGATGGCCTTCGAGGACCAAGTCGAAGATGGCGACGAGATTGTCACCACCGACGGCGTCAATGTGTACGTTGATCAAATCAGCGCCATGTATCTGAGCGGCGCGGTCATCGACTATGTTGACAGCCTGATGGGCGGCGGCTTCAAGATCGACAACCCGAATGCCGTGTCGAGCTGCGGCTGCGGCCACTCGTTCCGCACGGCCTCGCAGGGCGCTGCGCCGGCCGGTGGCGGCTGCGGCTGCGGCCACTAAACTCTCGCATATCGGGCGCGGGGTAGCCAGCCCTTGGCCCCCGCGCCTTTCCATGTGTGCGCCACGGCCATAGGGAGGCAGCGTGCCGCGCTTCTTCACTGTCGACCAGGCTAACGCTCTGCTGCCCGCTCTGACGCGGCTCCTGGACCACCTCATCCAGGTGCGGGATAACCTTGTGGCGCGCCGGCCAGATGTCAATGCGGCATTGAAGAAGTCGGCGGAGAATGGCGGCAACCGACCGGCAAGCCTGGCTGTCGAGGAGTTCGAGCAGTTTCAGAGCATCGTCCTGGAGCTTAAAGGGCTGGGCGTGCTGCTCAAAGACATCGACATGGGCCTGGTCGACTTTCCTTCGCGCCGCGACGGGCGTGAAGTGTACCTGTGCTGGCGCAAAGGCGAGCCGCGCGTTGCCTTCTGGCACGACATGGATTCGGGCTACGCTGGGCGCCGTCCCCTGTAGTACCGCCTCCCGCCCGAAAATCCACGCGCACGTTGACAGGCCCGTGTTGTTTCGCTATACTTTCTATGAAAGATATCATAAAAACCCCAGGGAGTGAACCGTTCGATGAGTGACGATCTTGAGATTCGCAATTTACACGTGAGCGTCGAGGGCAAGCCCATTCTCAAGGGGGTCGATCTGACGATTGAGAAGGGCCGTGTCCACGCGTTGATGGGGCCGAACGGCTCCGGCAAGTCGACGCTCGCTTACACGCTGATGGGGCACCCGCTCTATGATGTGGATGAGGGCGAGGTGTGGTTCAAGGGCGAGAACATCCTCGAGCTGGAGCCGGACGACCGCGCCAAGCTCGGCATCTTCCTCGCCTTCCAGTATCCGGTGACAATTCCCGGCGTCTCGGTGGCGAACTTCCTGCGCCTGGCGCTCAGTGCACGGCGCGGCCAGAAGGTGCCGATCCCGGAGATGCGCAAAATCCTGGTCGAGAAGATGAAGATGCTCGACATGGATCCGGCGTTCGCCGGCCGCTACCTCAACGAAGGGTTCTCCGGTGGCGAGAAGAAGCGCGCCGAGATTCTCCAGATGGCCGTGCTGAACCCTGAGATCGCCGTCCTCGACGAGACCGACTCTGGCCTCGACATCGACGCGCTCAAGATCGTCGCCCAGGGCGTCAACTCGGTGATGAACCCGAACATGGGCACCCTCGTCATCACCCACTACCAGCGCCTCCTTAACTACATCAAGCCCGACGTGACCCACGTGATGTTGAACGGGCGCATCGTGATGGAAGGCGGCCCGGAGCTGGCCTTGGAGCTGGAAGAGAAGGGCTACGACTGGGTCCGCGAGCAGGTCGGCATCAGCGAGCCGCTGCCGCCGGAGGAACTGGCGGCGGAGGAGCACGCATGACGATTGCCAACTCTGTCTCCACGACGGCCGGGTTCGCCCGCGACGCCGTCGCCGAGTTGAGCGCGGCTCAGCAAGACAGCACCTGGCTTCAGACGACGCGCCTGGCGGCGTGGGATGCCTTCGCGGCGGCCGAGATGCCGAGGTACGAGCGCACCGACCTGAGCAAGTTCCATTTCGAGAGCTTCGGGCTGCCTGTCAACGCGCATGGCGAGCTTCCGACCGACGTTGTGGCGGCCATCGAGGGCAGCGACGGCGCCGAGCGGGCCGGTCTGTTCGTCCAGTCCAACAACGCCGTCGTTCACGTCGCCCTAGACGAAGCGCTTGCCAAGCGTGGCGTCATCCTTAGCTCGCTTGCCGAAGCGGCGCGCGCGCATCCTGAGATTGTCGAAAAGCACCTGGGCCGCCTGATCCCTGCCACCGAGACCAAGTTCGTCGCCCTCAACGCGGCGTTCTGGACGGGCGGCATGTTCCTGTATGTGCCGCGCAACGTCATCGTCGAGACGCCCATCCAGGTTGTGTTCCACGCCGACGCGCCCGGCGGCAGCGCCTTCCCGCGCTGTCTTGTCGTCGCTGAGGAGAGCGCCGCCTGCACAGTTCTCGAAGAGTACATGTCGCCTGAGACGGACGCGCCGACGCTGACGGTTCCCGTGACGGAGGTCGTTGCTGGCGAAAACGCCCAGGTGAAGTTTATCCACATCCAGAGCTGGGGCAGCCGCGTCCAGACGTTCGTGACCCAGCGCGCCGAGGCTGAGGCCAATGCATCGGTCGGCTGGACCCTGGGCCACATCGGCGCGAAACTGATGCGCTCTTACAGCGAGACCAAGCTCCAGGGCGAGGGCGCGAGCACGCAGTTCCTCGGCGTCCAGTTCGGCAGCGACTCGCAGCACCACGACATCTACACCTTGCTCAATCACATCGCGCCGCTGACCGATGGCGACTTGCTGTTCCGTGGCGTGTTGCAGGACACGGCGCGCAGCGTCTTCGAGGGGCTGATCAAAATTCACCCCGGCGCGCAGGACAGCAACTCGTACCTGCATGACAACACTCTCCTGCTCAGCGAGGAATGCCGCGCCGACTCAATTCCCAGCCTGGAGATCGAGGCCAACCAGGTCCGCGCCTCCCACGGCGCGACCGTGAGCCAGGTAGACGAAGACTGGATCTTCTACCTTCAGACGCGCGGCCTGAACCGAGCGGAGGCCATTCGCACCATTGTAGACGCGTTCTTCGAACCCATCATGCAGCGCATCACCCTCGAGGGCGTCAAGCAGCGTCTGTGGCGGGCCTTCGACCAGAAGATGGGCAGCCGCCACTTCGAATAAGGAGACATGACGATGAGCCAGCAGACCGCTACCCCTACCCAAACCACGTCGGGCTTCGCCCATCCGGAGGTTCTCGTCTCGACGCAGTGGGTGGCCGAGCACCTGGAGGACCCAAAGGTACGCATCGTCGAGTCGGATGAGGACGTGCTGCTGTACGAACTGGGCCATGTTCCCGGCGCCGTCAAGATCGACTGGCACACTGACCTCCAGGACCCCGTGCGGCGCGACTATCTGGACAAGGCGCACTTCAAAGCCCTGCTCTCGAGCAAGGGCATCGGTAACGACACGACCGTCGTGTTCTACGGCGACAAAAACAACTGGTGGGCGACCTACGCCTTCTGGGTATTCAAGCTCTTCGGCCACGCCGACTGTCGCATCATGGACGGCGGCCGGCAGAAGTGGATCGACGAGGGCCGCCCCCTGACCCGCGAGGTTCCGTCATACCCGGCGACTCAGTACCATGCCGCCGAGCGCGACGACGCGAAAATCCGCGCCTTCCGCGATGACGTGTTCAAGCATCTGGAAGGTCGCGCGCCCCTCGTCGACGTGCGCTCCCCCCAGGAGTACTCCGGCGAGCTACTGCACATGCCGAGCTACCCCCAGGAGGGCGCGCTGCGCGGCGGCCACATTCCGGGCGCGCGCAACGTTCCGTGGGGCCGCGCCGTGAATGCCGACGGCACGTTCAAGTCGCCGGAGGATCTGCGCGCCATCTACGAGGGCGAGCAGGGCCTATCGCCCGCCAAGGACGTGATCGCCTACTGCCGCATCGGCGAGCGGTCCAGCCACACCTGGTTCGTGCTGACCTATCTGCTGGGCTACCCCAGTGTCCGCAACTACGACGGTTCGTGGACAGAGTGGGGCAACCTGGTCGGCGCGCCTATCGAGAAGTAAGACCGAGGGCCGCGCGTCACGGTGCGGCCCCTCTAACATCACTAGGAAACGAAGCTGTGTACTCGCGCCAGGAATATATCGAGTTCCTTCTCGACCACTATCAGAACCCGCGCAACCGCCACGCGATGAGTGACGCCGACGTGGTCCGCCCCGGCGGCAACCCCGGCTGCGGCGACGTGATTACCCTGTATCTCAAGGTCGATCCGGTCACCGAGCGCGTCACAGACATCTCGTTCGAGGGCGAAGGCTGTACCATCAGCCAGGCGTCAACCTCCATCCTCACCGAGATGGTGCAGGGTAAAACCCTGGCCGAGATCGAGGCGCTGTCCCACGACGATCTGCTCGACACCCTGGGGCGCGACGTGGTGATGACTCGCCCGCGTTGTGCGCTACTCTCCCTCGATACCCTCATGGGTGCGACCCGCGAGTACCGAACGCAACAGCAGCAGGCAAAGCTGTCCGATGAGGAATAGTTAGTGCCTATCCGAATAACGCAAGATAATGTATACTTGGGAGCATGAGTACACCATCGACGACTAAACGGACACGGGCGCGAACGCCCAACAATCGGACGACCACCGGGTTTCGCATCTCGGACG
>JBDHWG010000011.1:0-185610 GCA_039810085.1 Anaerolineae bacterium | reverse complement strand
CTTTCGGCGTATTCTGGTGCGCTGGGACAAGAAGCCTGAACACTACATCGCCTTTCTGCACTTCGCCTGCGCCCTCATCGCCCTGCGCGCCGCAGGGTTATTCGGATAGGCTCTTAGTACCAAAATAGAACTAAAAAGGCGCTGGCGTGGCATATACCTTGCATGGTTATGGGCGGGTGGTGGGCCATTCCTTCCACCACTAGCGCGGTGTAATATGGAGTCGGGCCGCTCCGTTTCGACTAGTTCTTTGCTGGCCCCACAGAAGAGGGTCGTAGTCATGAGCCGTCGATGTTTATTCCTAAAGTGCGATCAGTGCGGTACGCAGTTCTCCGTCACGTTCGGTCGGGAGCGCGGACATGGCGTCCTTCCTCACGAATGCCCGGTCTGCCATGCGCACGTGAGCGCCGCCAACCTTTCGGACATGGGGCGAGCGTCGTTTCGCGGCAATCTCCGGGCTGAGCTGGAGGCGCTGCTCTGTGCCGCTCGCAGCCAGGGCGTTTCGCCAGCGGAGATCATGCAGGCGCTGCAGGACGAGCTTCAATTTGAGGCCGAGTTGTCGGGCCGCAATGTTGCTGTAAAGGTCGTCGAGCTTGGCCCCGGGCCTATGCCGCTTTCGCGCTTTGCCACACGCGAGCGAAAAGACACTCTCCCACCGCTTTCTACGACGGCGTAGGCACACTCCTCAGCACACCCTCTGCAATAATACTGGGCGCGAGGCTACGCCACCTCCGCCAGCGCTTCCTCGATGGCGCTATCCAGGCCAAGGCTACGTCCTACGTCGAGGGCACTGGCTGCTTTGTCGCCAAGCGCCTGGCGAGCGGGGGCGAGCTGACCGTCAAGTTTCGCGCGCTCGGCTGATGAGAGCGGAGCGCCGATGTCGGCGCGAAGACTGGCGGCGGCGCCGACAAGCTGCATTGCACGCTCCATGTGGCCCTGCTTCACTGCAAGGCACGCGATGTCCTCTAACAAGTAGGCCAGTGTCCACTTGTCGCCCAACTGACGGTTGATCTGGAGACTCTCGCGGTAGAGATCGCGCGCCCTCGCAAGCTCCTCCCGCTCGCGCGCCAGGTTGCCCAGGTTGTCCAGGGCATTGGCGATGAGCCAGTGGTCGCCAACCTGGCGCCAGAGGGCAAGCGTTTCTTCCATGTAGGCATTCGCCTCATCGTATGCTTTCTCATCGAGCGCCAAATTGCCAAGGTTGGCGAGGGAAGTCGCCAAGCCGCGCTTGTCGCCAAGCTCGCGGCGAATGGCAAGGGCCTCCTTGTGTAAGGCTCGTGCTCGGGCGTCGTCACCCTGAGCGCGAGCGACTATGCCCATGTTGTTGAGGACGCGAGCGCTGTTGTCGCGGTCGCCCAGTTCGCGCCGAATCGCCAGACTTTTCTCATAGAGTGCCATTGCCGTCGCGTAGTCGCCCTGTTGCGACGCGAGAGTGCCAGCGCTAATGCTGGCCTTTGCGACTCCCGCCCGGTCACCGCTCCGTTCCGCTGTGGTGAGGGACTGGTCATACCAAACTTTTGCGTCGGCGTAATTGCCACGCTTGCGCTGAAGCTCCCCTAGCGCAACCTCGCTCTGTGCCTGAATCTTTGGCTGATTCATCTCCTGTGCCGCCGCGAGAGCTTCGCGATAGATTTGCTCAGCGCGCTGCCAGTTTCCGACCAGGTCTAGCACCTCGCCGAGCCGCAAGAGCACTGATGGCCGCTCCTGCGTGTCCAACAGCGGCAGCGCTCGGGAGTAGTAGTCGATGGCCGAGACATTGGCGTAGGCGGCCTGGGCCGCCTGGCCTGCACGCAGCAGGTATTCGCGCCGCTTGGCTGTGTTCGCGCTGCGGTCGAAGTGGAACGCGAGCAGATCGAGGTACTGGTCTAGCGTGTCGTTGCGCGTCGTCTCGATGTACTGGCCGATTTGCCCATGCAGCACAGCCCGTGTGACGTAGGGCAGGCTCTCGTAGGCGACCTGCTGCGTCATGATGTGCTTGAACAGGTAGGTCAGCTCCGGGTCCGGCGTGTCGAGGGGCGTTAGCTCAAGCTCGCTGAGCATGTCCAGGGCGCGACGCACGCTCGCTGCATCACGTAGTTCCCGCGCGACGCCCCATAGCATGGCTGCCGGGAATAGCCGTCCAATAACGCTGGCGACGCGAATGGCGATCTGCTGCTGCTCGTCCAATTTGTCGATGCGGCTGAGGATGAGGCTGTAGATGCTCGTTGGCAAGTCCACTTCGCGCAGCCGCGCCACGTCCCGTGGGTCGATATCGAGGGAACGCAGGTAGTTCAGTGTCTCCTCGATATAGAAGGGGTTGCCGCTGGCGCGCTGAGTAATTTCGGCGACGACATCGGCGGGCACGATGCTATCCTCGCCAAAGAACTGTCGCAATTTGAGGTCGATCAGGCGCTTGGCCTCCTCCGGGCTGAAGTTCGCCAGGGCCAACTCAGTGAAGTACGGAAGGTTGTCGAACGGCAGCGCTCTCTGCTGGTTGCGCTCTGGTGGCCGGTAGAGGACGAGGAGCAGCACGGGCAAGTCGGCAATGGCGCGCGCGATGACGCCGAGCAGGTCCATGGAAAGCGGGTCGATCCAGTGGCAGTCTTCCAGGACAACGAGCATGGGCTGCATCTTCGCCCGAGCGCGGAGGGCATCGATGAGCAGCCCCTCAAGCGCGGACTTCCGCAGCTTAGCGTCGAAGGAAGCGGTCAGGTCGTTGTCTGGGATAGGTAGGTTGAGGATAGCGCCGAGCAGTGGGAAGCGCGGCGCGAGAGAGGGGTCGAGGCGCGTCAGCTCGACTTCGGCGGTGGCAATCTGCTCTTCAATGGGAGCGGCTGAGTCTAGGCCAAAGAACGAGCGCCAGATGCCTTGCCAGACCAGGTAGCTCGTGTGGGTGCCGTAGGACTGGCACTCGCCGGCCAACCCGACGAGGCCCTCGTCGTTGGCGCGGCGAATAATCTCGGCGGCGAGGCGTGACTTGCCCATGCCGGCTTCAGCCGTGATCCCAACAATCTGACCCTTGCTCTGGCGCACGAGCCGCAGCTTCTCGTCGACGACGGCCACCTCCTCGACCCGACCGACCATTGGCACACGGTAGCGCGGCTCCTGGAGGCGCGTCGCCTGGGAGGTCTTGCGCCCGACCAGGCGCGACACAGCCACTGGCTCGCTCTTGCCCTTCACGCGCAAGCTGGGCATGCTCTCCCAGGTGAACGCGTCGCCGGTCGCCGCCCGAGTGACCTCGCTGACGAGGATTTGGCCCGGTGGAGCAGCCGCCATGAGGCGGGCGGCCAGGTTCACCGTGTCACCAAGGACACCATAGGTGCGGCACTTGCGGCTGCCATAGGCGCCGGTGCGCAGGCGGCCCTGGGTCACACCAATCTGCACCGGCTCCAGGTAAGTCAGGCGGGCGGCCATAGCCTGCAAATCGAGCGCCGCCGATACGCCCCGCACGGCGTCATCTTCATGCGCCGTCGGCGCCCCAAAGGCGGCGTAGAGGTAACTGCCTTTGTCGCCGATGGTCAACTGGAGCAGGCTGCCGTCGTAGCGCATGAGAATCTGCTGCGCCTCGCGGATGAAGCGGTCGAGCTTCTGCGGGGCGTCGTCGTCCTCGTCGTAGTCGATGCCGCTGAAGCGCAGGAACAGGGTGATGGCCGGGCGCAGCTCGGCCAGGAACTCACCCTCACCCGCGTGCAGCCGACGGCGGACGGCAGGCAACAACCAAGAATCCCACTGCGGCTCGTCCGCCGTGTCCGTCTCCGTCTCTTGCCACGACATCTCCGGTACGTCGATATTGATCGCGGTGGCGATACCGAACCGTGCACCATTTCCATCGTCCTGCCGCCACTGCGAGACGTGGACGATATCTTGCAGAGCCGCCAGGTCGGCTTCGGCGAGCACGACCTCGCCCCGCGCCGCGTGTTCTTCAGCCAGGGCCATGCGCTCCAGTGTCCGACCGACAAGGGTGTCGACGAGCAAGTAATCGGGATCACCGACGGGAAAGCGCCGCACCGGCCCAATTGCAATACCGACTTTGAGGCTCAAAGGGATGACCCGGCCTGAATGAGTTCGGATCTCCGTGAATTGCCGCATCACGGCCTGCATCGCCAACCCCGCTGCGACAGCGCGGCGGCCGTCGTCACCGTCGAGCCAGCACGTCATGCCGTCACCGGCAAACCCGATAACGCTGCCGCCATAGCGGTACAGCTCGGCGATGCTCGCGTCGTAGATCAGGTTCAGGTAGCCCGCCAGCTCTTCCGCGCCGCGCTTCGGTCCAAACTCCATGGCCAGCGCTTCGGTGAGTGGCGTGAAGCCGGAAATATCGGCGAACAGAGCGGCGCCGACTGTTTTCTCAGGGAGTGGGACGCCGCGCCGTAGAGCCAGGCGTCGATCCACAGGGACATAAGCGGCCGAGGTTTCCATAGGTCTTTCCACTTGTTAACGCGCCGGTGGCAGGATGGCCTCCCGGATGAGCAGCGGCAGGTATACCGTCAGCAATTGGGTTGGCTTGCTGACCGTGACGTACACGGCGGCGGACGCGCACAGGTTAGCCGTGTCGCACACCTGGTAGACGAAGCTGTCGACGCCGGAGTAGGTAAGGTTGGACGTGTACGTCACGACGCCGTTGGCTGGGTTCACGGCAGCATTCCCATTAACGGGTGGTCTTGTGATGGTGACCGACGCCTTATTCAAGTTGCCGTCCACGTCGCTGTCGTTTGCTGTCACATCAATGAGCGTCGGGATGCCCGGCTTGGCTGAGGCGTCGTCGTTGACGACGGTCGGGGGCGCGTTGCCGGGGGTGATGACGAGTTGGCCCACGTTGGATGTCGGCGATGTCGGCGTTGGCGCGTTGTAGAGTGGGTCCACCGAGTTCACTGGGCCATCCGGCGTCTGAACGATCACGCCGAAGTAGGCAGTGACGCTGTACGTGCCGGGCGGGAGGGGGTCTTTCGGATCCGACACGAGCGGCGCACGGCCTGCCCCATCAGTGACAACTGTGCGGATATCAGTGCGGTTTCGCCCACTGACGACGAAGATAACGCTACGGTTGCGGATACCCACGCCGGTGCTGTCGGTAAGTGTTGCCATCATTGCCCAGGCCCCGCCTGACGTTGCGCTGACCGACTTCGGAGTGAGGACAAGTTGGGTGGCTTGCTTTGTCAAGGTGAACGGCTTGCTGACTGCTGACTCGACGTAGGTCGGTGTGCCTGCGAAAGCGGCTTGGATAGTATAATCGCCTGGCGGCGTCAACAGGACGAAGGAAATGCCCGGATGTCCACTGGCGCTGTTGACGGCCCCGCTGCTATCGGTCTTGCCCTCGAACTTCTGTCCCGCCACGCTGATCTGAACGACTTGATCGGGCACAGGCTGGCCGCTGCTCGTCGTCAGCTTCGCTTTCACTGTGACCGTTGTGCCATAGGCGGCGGACGTGGGGGTGGTCGGATCCAGGGTCAGGGTGGTGTCTTCCGCCGTTGGAAGCGCTGGTTCACCTGGGTCGACGCCAATCGTGAAGAAGTTGCCCTCGTTGGACACGAGCGTGACCAGGCCGATGCCGTTGACGGCCTGAACCATATAGCGAATCTTGCTCACATCCGTAAAGCCCGGCGGAAGCGGGAGCGTACCTATCCAGGATGAGGTCGTGCCCACTTGTGGGCCTAGGTCCAACGATTGCCATCGTCCTGCCCATGGTCCGCTGAGAGCCGTGTACGTCACCCAGACGCCCTGAATGCCCGCTCTTGGGTCGCTCACACTGATCTGGAACCGAACCGTGTTGTTCGCCGAGTTCGGCGTAGATTCTACTTGGGCGATGGCAGGGGCAGCGTCGTTGGCGACATCCGGCTTAAGGCTGGCGCTGTAGAACAGGCGGAAGGACATTGTGTTGAATGTCCGCATCGTGCCATAGATCGAGGTCTGCGAGTCGGAACGGAACTGGGCCGGTGTCAGCATCAGGCTTGTTGGTCCCGTGGCGGGGTTCATGAGAGCGCCGTAATAGTTGACCGTCCACGGCATGATGGGGAAGAACACCGACGAGCGGAAGCTCGGGTGGACGCCCGGCAGGTCCGTACCAGGAGCGCTCGTGAGCGGGAAGATGTTGGGTGTGTCCGTATATGTCCCGCTGCGGAAGCCGACACCACGCAAGACACCCTCCGCCAGTCCACCGGGCGCGCTCACGTTGTAGGCGTCAAGCGGAAGGATGGGCTGGCTGGGTCGATAGGCCGAGCCGTCCTTCCCATGGTAATAGGTCGCGGTCAGCGAGCCGCCCTCGGTGCTGGTCAACGCTTTCGTCGCAGATATGGCGAGAGCCGGGTCGCCGGGTCGCGGGAAATTGACATCTGCCATCTTCAAGCCCAGGGTCGCGCCTGGACCGCTCGTGATCGGTGTCGTCGCCGTGACGACGGGCACGGTCGGCGTCGATGCGCCGGGAGTGAGACCATCGACGCGGAGCATTGGCAGACCAAATAGCGTTGGGACGAGGAGCGTTTTCTCGACAACCCCGTCGATCTCAACGCCGGAGGCTGACAGGTAATCCTGCTTCGCCCATACCAGGGCCTTGCCGACAGCCACTGGGCCTACGCCGCCTCGCCGCAGTTCCTTCGTGAAGTTGAGATACAGGCGCTCGGAGTACTCCATCCCGTCGCCGTCGCCATACTGGTAGCCGGTCCCACCGATGATGAGCGCGCCCTTGCGCGCCATCACTTGCGGCCAGTCGAGGAGGGTCTTGGGCGACGCCAGGACGCCATCCGTGTCAACGGTGTTGTAGCTGGCGTGACAGCCCGCGCTATAAATGATCATGTTGCGCATGTCCAGGGACGAAAGCTCTACGTCCGAGGTGAGCATGCGTGTCGCATCGTCGGCCGCGACGGCTGTGTAGGCGCTGAAGTGGCCTGCCAGATAGGCCAGGTCATGGCGGCTGCCGAGGAACTTCGCTTTGAGATCATCCGCCGTCCAGGTGTTCGAGATCAGGCTGTCGACCTTGGAGCCGCTGGGCAGCCCGGCTGCCAGTTCGTTCTGCGCTGCCTGTGCGCCGTCAGACAGGAAGCTATAGCCCGAAACGAACGCTGAGCCTGGCCGCACGATACCAGCGGGTGCGCCCATGTACGCGTCGATGACGGTGACGGCTTCGCTCGCCGTTTCGACCAGACGGCCGACGGCAAGGTCCGGCAAGGGGAGAGTGCTGGCTTGCAGCGAGAGTTCGATCTTCGACCCGTACGTGTCCTGGGACAGAATATAGTCCAGCTTCAAGCTGGCCTGGGAGATCGTATTGTCCAACACGGGCGGAATGTACTGCGATTCCTTCGAGACGGACGACGGATCGGGGTAGCGGAAGAACGGGATGACGCTGTCGTTGCCAACGAGCACGACGTACTCAAGCGGATTGTTCGCGGCCCGGTAGCGGTCCACGATGTCTTTGATGGCGTATGCCAAGAGATTCGCGGCGTAGGGGCAGCCGCGGTTGTTGTCGAGTTGGGCGCGCGCAGCATTCACACGGGCGTCGCCGCTGATGTCCACGACGACACCCTGGACTTCGGGCCGCGCCGCCAGTTGTGTGAGGCGGTTCCGCAGGAGAGCCTTGTCGTCGTCGCTGCCAACCATGCGGCTGATGTCGTGCAGGATGATGGTTTTGTACGTACTTCCGGTTGCCGTGAGGCTCCCCACGGGCAGGTTCGGGTCCACATTGGCGCACTGCTCGTTGAGCACGGTGACAGTGAGTTTGAAGGGCGTTCCGCGGTCGAAGACCCCGTTGCGCCCCTTCACCCGGACATAGAAGAAGCCGGTGTTGTTCCAGGTATTGAGGGTGATATGTTCGGAGGCTGTGCCGGTCCGGGCGGACACTCCGATGAGGCTCTGCAACTGCGCATGGGTGTAGGACTGGTTCTCTTGCTGGGAAAGCTGGCCAAACGGGCCATCGGTCGCCAGCGAGTTCGGGTCGGTGAACGCATCCGGGTTGGAGTAGACATCCGGGTTGGAGTAGACATCCGGGTTGGAATAGACATCCGGGTTGGAATAGACATCCGGGTTGGAATAGACATCCGGGTTGGAATAGACATCCGGGTTGGAATAGACATCCGGGTTGGAGTAGACATCCGGGTTGGAGTAGACATCCGGGTTGGAGTAGACATCCGGGTTGGAATAGACATCCGGGTTGGAGTACACGCTGGGCGCTTGCTCAGCATTTAGGCGCACCAGGTCCGCTGGGGACGTGAGCGTCGAGTAGGCGTTGGCGACATCTTTGTACAGGGTGAGGTCATAGTCGGCGGGCAGACTGTCCGAGTTCACGCCGGTGAGTGCGATCACCACCTTACCGCCGGGCTGGATGGGAAACTTGTACCACCGCGACTGGCCAAGGCGGTCCAGGTACTGAGTGACAGAAGCGCTGCCACTTGTCTTCGGCGCGGACAGGCTCAGCGGCTCCGCGAGCGGCCAACTCGTGTTGTTCGTCTCAGCGCGAACGCACGCCGAGAACTCCGACGTGCTGCCGTCGGGGTGCGTTAGCGTCGCCGTGATGGAGGTGTTTTCCAGCACAAGCCTTGGTAGGGGTACGGAGAACGAGCCTTTGGCCTGGCTTGTGGTGGTAGCCGTTGTACTTCCCAGATAGGTCTTGCCGGGACCGTAGCCGGAGGCGTCGCACTGGTCGCTGGCGTAGAAGTCGAGTTGAAAGGTCGTGTTGGGCGTGCTGCTGAATAGCCCATTGACCGTTGTCGTCGAGTGCGCCTGATCGCGGACGGCGGCGTACAGCACGGGGGAGTTCTGGCGGCGGTTCGGGCCGGCCTGCGGTCCCGATGACGCCTCGCCGAAATCGTTTGTGTCCGGGCCATCGAGGCCCAGGTCGATGGCGAGGCCGCCGTTGTTGAAGATGGAGTTGCCGCGAATCTGCGCGCCGATTGTCCCTGCGTCCTGCAACGCTACCGCTGAGCAGGCATTGCCCGCGATGAGGTTCCCTTCGCCGGCGTTGATCCCCCCGACAATGTTCCCCTGGTATGTGACGCCACCGACGGTGAGCGGAGTCCCCGCGCCAAAGTGGATGAACACGCCGCAGCGTCCATTGCCGAGCTGGGGCGCGCCGTTGACGTCAGCGCCGATGGTGTTGCCCTGGATGATGTTGCCAGACGAATGCACATCCCACAGCTCGATGCCATGCGAGACGTTGCCGGAGACAATGTTGCGCGCGCCGGCCGCCGTTCCGCCAATGGTGATGCCGAAGGCGTCTTCGAGGTAGATACCAATCTCGCCGTTGCCGATGGCGCCTGTGCCGGTGGCGTTCGTGCCCACGAAGTTGCCCACCACCAGATTGGGGCCGAGGTCGTTGATGAAGATGCCGTTGACGCCGTTGCCGGAAATGACATTGCCCTGACCGGAGGATGTTCCGCCAATCTGGACACCCTGCGCCATGTCGAGCCAGACCCCACTTGCGCCATTGGGGAGCGCGGCCGCTCCCGTCGCATCAACGCCGACGTAGTTACCGGATATCGCAGCCGTACTTGTGCCGGTCAGGCAGGAGGCATATACGCCAGCATTGAGGTTGCCCGAAATGACGTTGCGGTCGGCAGACGCCGCGCCACCGACCATGATGCCGGTGACGTGCGTGGCGTCATTACAGCTTGGGCAGACGACGCGCACCCCCTGCCAGTTGGGTTTGGCGGTCCGGCCCGCCGCGTCTGTGCCGAGGTAGTTGCCGGCAACGACGACGTTGGATGCGTCGGAGATGACAATGCCGGCCTGTCCGAATACGTTGAAGCCGTTGATGACCAGGCCGCGGATGACACTGCCGCTGCCGCCACTTCTGATCGTCAGTCCACTGCCGCTACTCAGACGGGCGCCATTCAGCTCGATCTTAAGCCCGCCGTCTATCGTAATCGGCGCAGTGATATCCGGCAGGGGCGTCACCGGCTGGATTGTACAGACGCTCACGCCCGTGCAGCCTGGAATGTTGAAACTGATGACATCCGCGCCGCCGCTGGTGTTGGCATCGAGGATGGCCTGGCGCAGCGTGCCGGGGCCAGTGTCAGCTGTGGTCGTGACAAGGAGGGTGACAGCGGGCGCAGCGGCTATCTCAGGTGCAAGGCGAATGCTAAATGGCAGGTAGAGAAGCGCCAGCAGAACGACGCCTACAATCGAGGGGAGGGAGGGGCGGCCCATGGCCCGCACCTTCTGCAGTCTATCCATGTCGTCCCCTGAGTCTAGCGGCAGGTTGGCCGCGACGTTACAGCAATGGCAGTTGCGCCCACGTTGTCCGCAGTCACGGCTTCTTGCGATCTGGGCTGTCGCGGTTCAGCCGTTCGCGCATGGCCCCAGCTTTACCCTGTAAGTCACGAAAGTAGTCGGTGTCTGTGACTTTGTGAACGTCAAGCTGGAGCCTAGCCTGATCAATCTGGATGCGGAGCATCTCCACTTGCTGAGCGAGCTGCTTCTCTCGTTCTCGGGCCGCCGACAGCTCTGCTTCGTAGTATCGCGCGTTCTCCTCAACAGCGTTGCGTAGTTGCGAGACGATATGCTGCATGATATGCACGGTGACGTGCGGGCAGAGCGCCAAGGCCGAGACGAAGTGAGAGCTTGAGAGCTCGAGCGCCGTGGTCTCAGTCAGCGTGGTGACGCTGGCCGAGCGCGGCCCACGGTCGATTAGCGCCATCTCACCGAAAAACTGGCCGGCAATGCGTCGCGTCAACTCGTGTTCGGCGTTGTCCCCGACGCACACTGTGACGGAAACTTCACCCTTGATGATGAAGTAGAATGTGTCTTCGATAGCGTCTTCGTGAACCAGGCGGGTATTGGGCGGATAGGTACAGGTCGTCGCCAGATCACACAGAGTGTTCAGCTCTGCATCATCGACGTTGGGGAATCCGCCACGCAGCGCCAGAAGCATGTCTGAGCGTGAAACCGGCCGCCGCTCGAAAGGGGCAGACATCATGCAACCTCAATCTCGTATATCATGCCGATCAGCCTGGGCGGTCTTGAACATCTAGGCCAGGCTGTTGCAGGGGCGGTCTTGTCGCCGGGCGACTAACTATGCCACGATTTGCCCAATATCGCAAACCCATTTGCAGCTTGCTGCCGCTCATGCTATCCTATGCCCCACTTGGCACTCAAGGCGACAAGCTAGGATGAATTGATATGCTCACACGAGGGCTACGGCTGGCGATTATCCTGGTGACGCTGTCTCTTGGCTTGCGCCTGGCATTCTTCATCTTTGCTCAAGGCGATGCCACACCTTCTGCGTGGGCGGATGACACCGGTGGGCAAACCAACAGCCTTGAGGCTGTCGCCACGGCCTGCCCAGATACCCCGACCCCCCGGCCATCCCGCACGCCGACTGCCACAGTGACGGCAACCGACACGCCCTCTGCTACGCCCACCGCGAGCAACACCCCGACGGTGACGCGCACACCGACTGTCACCCTTACGCCGACGAATTCTGCGACTGTCACCAATACCCCCACAGGGACGCTGCCGCCGACCAACACGCCGACGGTGACGAACACCCCGACCAACACGCCAACGGTGACGAACACGGCGACCAACACCGCGACGGCCACCAACACGCCGACGGTGACGAGCACGCCAACAATTACGGGTACTTCGACCAACACGCCGACCGGCACACTCCCGCCGACCCATACCCCGACCATAACATCGACACCGACCAATACACCAACCGTCACCAACACGCCGACCAATACCGCTACGGCGACAAGCACGCCGACGAATACGCCGACGGTCACTAACACGCCGACAGCTACGGCGACGGCCACGCGGCCCAACACCCCGACGGTCACGAATACGCCGACTAACACACCCACAGTCACGAACACGCCGACTAACACACCCACAGTCACGAACACGCCGACCAACACGCCAACAGTCACAAACACGCCGACTAACACACCGACAGTCACGAACACGCCGACGAGCACCGCTACCGCGACACTCCCGCCGACCAGCACGCCGACAGTCACGAACACGCCGACCAACACCGCCACGGCCACGGCGACACGAACCAATACGCCGACCGTCACAAATACGCCGACGAACACGCCAACCAACACGCCCACGGCGACCAACACAGCGACTCCGACGGCTACATCGACAGTTGGCCCTGGGAGCATCAGCGGCACGATACAATATGGGACGGGCGCGCCCTTCGCCAACATCCCCCTGGGGCTGTATGTCTGCGGGAACACCAACTTGAGCCAGTGCAGCCCGACGCCGACGCTCCGCATTCAGCAGACGACGACGGCGTTCGACGGAACCTACACTTTCAGTAACCCGCCCCCGCTTGGCGTCGGCCAGGTGTACTACGTGGCCTTCGTCAATCCCAACAACGATAGCCGGTACGTGTCGTTCTGGATGAGCGCCCGCATCTCCGCCTACGTCGCCGGGCAGAACGTTACTGGCATGGATTTCGATATCGCAGACTTTGCGCTAAATTTCCCTGCCAACGGCACGAGCACGTCGATACCGGTTCAGTTTGGCTGGACGCGGCGAGCGAACCACTTGCCAGGCGAGCAATACGCGTGGGGCCTGAGCAATCAGGCGGGAACCGAGGTGTGTCTGTCGCCCCTCACAACAGGCGCAACCTACATCCTGACGAGCCAACAGGCGCAGTCATGCGGCCTTACCGTGCGGACGACGTATACCTGGTACGTTTACGCGGTCACCAACGGGGACTGGAACCAGGGCTATGGCGCAACCTTCGGTGAACGCAGCATCAGCTTCACGTCAACACTCCTCGCGTACCCGATGCCTGTGAAGGACATGCTTGCCGGGACAGGCGGGAAGGAGCCTACTCTGTGGTCTCCCTTCACGCCTACGCGATAAGGCATGGCGAGCGCCTCCACCGCGAATGGCAGAAGCCCTTCGCCTCATTGACAGAGCGAAGAGCGCCTACTATAATGCAGGCCAACGCTCTTGCTTATGGAGGTGCTCCCGATGGCTGTGCCAGACCCGTCCGCCACGAGCAGTGTCTTCGACGTCCTCTTCAGCCCACTGGGCGACAACAAATATCGGGCCCAGGTGATGCAATCCGAGGTCGGCCGCCCCTCGACTGATTTCACTCTCCCGTTCACCTTCAGTGACCTGGCAGCCTTCTACCCACCGGCAAGCCGGGGGTTGATTCACGTTGATGATGTCGCGGCGGCCGCCCCAACGCTCACAGTCCAGGATTTCGGCGCTGGCCTGTTCAATGCGGTCTTCGCCGGCGCGGTCGGTGAGGCGCTGCAGCGGAGTCTCGACGCGGCCCGCGGGAAGGGGCGCTCGCTATGCGTTCGCCTCGACATGAGCCAGACGCCCGATCTGGCTCAGTTGCCCTGGGAGTACCTCTACGCGACCCCGCTGGCCCGGCCCTTGGCGCTCTCCACAGACACGCCGCTCGTCCGCTACCTGGATGTGCCGGAACCCGACGATTACACCCCGGCGCCGCCGCCGCTGAAGGTCCTTGGCGTCGTCTCGAACCCCAATGATGTGCTGCCGCGCCTCGATGTGGAAGGCGAGTGGACGCGCCTCCACGACGCCCTGGACCCGCTTCAAAGCGCCGGTCTCGTCCGCCTGACGCGCCTCCCTCAAACGACAATGACGAGCCTCGCCGATTACCTTGGGCGGGAGGACGTCCACGTCCTCCACTTCATCGGGCACGGCGACTACAACGCCACCATGCGCCAGGGCGGGCTGGTCTTCGAGGGCGACAATGGCAGGCACGTCCTCGTCAGCGCCGACCAGCTCGCGCCGCTTCTGCACGACCACAAGCCGCTGCGTTTGGTCTTCCTCAACGCCTGCCAGGGCGCTGAGGGAGCGGCAGACGATGCCTTCGGCGGGCTGGCGCAGGTCCTGGTGCGCCAGGAAGCGCCGATGGTGCTGGCGATGCAGTTTGCGATTAGCGATAGCGCCGCCAAGACGCTGGCGCGGTCTTTCTACCAGGGTCTAGCCGACGGGAAGACCGTCGATATCGCCGTGACGGAGGCGCGGAAGGACCTCAATGCCGCAGGCAACAACCGCGAGTGGGGAACGCCCATCCTGTTCAGCCGCGTCGCCGGCATGCAGCTGATTGCGCCGCGCACGGGCGACGCTAAACCGATTATCCCGCACCAGTTGTTTGAGCCGGAGACCGTGTTGATTCCCCAGGGCAAGTTCCGCATGGGGAGCATGCCAGGCGACAACATTCCGCCAGAAGAAACGCCCCAGTTCGAGATGTCGCTGCCCGACTTTCGCATCGGCACGTACCCGGTGACGAATAGCCAGTACGCCGCGTTCCTGCGCGAGACGCCCGACCTCCCGCAGCCGGATGGCTGGTTCCTCAAAAACCCGCCCAAGGGCAAGGAAGACTATCCCGTGACCTTCGTCAGCTGGTCGGATGCCACCCAGTACTGCGAGTGGCTGAGCAAGAAGACGAATCGGCGCTACCGCCTGCCGACCGAAGCCGAGTGGGAGAAGGCCGCGCGGGGGACAGATGGGCGGCGCTATCCGTGGGGCGATGCCTGGGCGGACAACCGCTGCAACGTGGCGAGCGCCGGTCCGACAGCCGTGACGGCCTATCCCGACGGCGCCAGCCCATACGGTGTCCTCGACATGCTCGGCAACGTCGAGGAGTGGACGAGCACGGTCTGGGGCGGAGCGCCGAAGGATAACGCCTTCCCTTACCCGTACAAGCCGGACGATGGTCGCGAGGACACCGAGGCGGCGCAGTTCCTGGTACGCTCGTTCCACGTCTGCCGTGGTGGCTCGTTCCGGGACACGCCCGATGCTGTGCGCGCCCCCGTTCGCCGCAACTCCCACGCCGGCAACAAGGTCGGCCACCGCGGCTTCCGCGTCGCCATGACGCTCCAGTAGCGTGTGTTCCCGCATTCTACACCGGAGTGATGCGGACAGTCAGAACGGAGACCGGCGATGTCTGATGTGGGCCTGGCACAGTCTGAGCAGATACAGCGATCCAAGTGGCTGCGGGTCCTCGCCGATCGCGCCCGCACCGGCAACCTGCTCCCCATCATCGGCGGCGGGTTGTGCAATGAATTGGCGTTGGGCGGCAATGCCGCCGTCATCCAGGCCTACGCCACGCGCAGTCAGCCTCCCCTGGACGGCAAGAGCCTGGCGGAGATGGCTCAGTTCAAGAGCCTGACCGACGACGCCATCACCGACACGCTGGCGCTCAAGGAAGACTACGTTAAGTTCACCAAGCGCCGCCTGTATGAGCTGGCCGAAGCGGCAAGAACCCCTCCCGCCACCCTGGCCGACGTGAGGGGCGCCCTGGGCAAGAAGAGCTTTGCTCAGGTCTGCGACGCGCTTGGGTATCCAGGCTACGGCGACAAGACCCAGCATCCGCTGCTCCTCCTCGCCAACCTGGACTTGCCCATCTACATCACGACCGCCTATCACGAGCTAATGGAACTGGCTCTCAAGGAAGCCAAGAAGAAGTACCGCACTGAGTATTGCCGGTGGCACAAGGATATCGAGGGCGACACGGTGTTCGACACGGACTACGAGCCGACGGCCAAGGAGCCGCTGGTGTATCACCTCCACGGCGTGGACCGCGTGCCCGACTCCCTGGTGTTGACCCAGGACGACTACCTGACCTTCCTGGTGGCGTGCTCGCAAAACGTCGGCAAGCCCACGGATCCCGTGAACGTCCGAGTGCGCCAGGCTGTGTCGGCTTCGTCACTGCTCCTGCTCGGCTACGAGTTGCAGGAATGGGACTTTCGCTCCCTCTTCTGGGGCTTGATCGTGCAGCGCACCAAGGCGCGCACCAGTCTGGTCACCATCCAGCTCGAGTCGAGCGCCATGCAGCAGCAATACCTGGAAAAATACATGGGGAAGTACGAATTCTTCATCAACTGGCGGAGCGCCCAGGTGACGATGGTAGCGCTGAGCGAGGCGGTGCAGAATGATGAATAACCCCAACAGTGGCGGCAACCCCTACGTTGGGCCGCGCACCTTCACCTACGACCAGCGTCACCTGTTCTTCGGCCGCCAGCGCGAGGCGCGCGACCTGCTGGCGCTGGTCATCTCGCAGCGCCTGGTGCTCTTCTACGCCCAGTCCGGCGCCGGCAAAAGCTCGCTCATCAACACGCGCCTGGCGCCGAGACTGGCGGAGGAGGGCTTCACGGTGCTGCCCGTCGCCCGCGTCGGCGGCAGCCTACCGCCGGGCATCGACGCCGTGAACAACGTCTTCGTCTACAACCTCATGCTCGATCTCGATCAGGGCGGCGGCGACCCCGGGCGCCTGGTCAACGTCAAGCTGCCCGACTTCCTGGCGGGCCTGACGCAGCCGGACGGCCACCGCTGGGTGTACGAGGCGCACCCTGCGACGGCCGTTGCTGCCCTCGCGCCACAGCCCGCCTTCCCCGTTGGCGGCGACACCATCGCCGAGGACGAGGTCGCGCCGCGTGTCCTTATCATTGACCAGTTCGAGGAGATTTTTACCCAGCCCGCCAGCCGCCGCCAGGACCGCGAGGAGTTCTTCCGCCAGCTCGACCAGGCCATGCGCGAGGACCCGTCACTGTGGGTGGTGCTGACGCTGCGCGAGGAGTACGTGGCGGCGCTGGACCCCTACGCGGCGCTCATGTCCGACAAGCTGCGCGCGCGCTACTACATGCAGCGCCTCGGCACGAAGGCGGCCCTCGATGCCATTCGCCGGCCGGCTGAGGCGGCCGGGCGTCCCTTCGCGCCCGACGTGGCGGAGGCGTTGGTCAAAAACCTGTGCCAGATGCGCATGCCGGGGCAAGAAGCGCTCGTCGAAGGCGAGTACGTCGAGCCGGTGCAGCTCCAGGTCGTGTGCTACCAGTTGTGGGAGGGTCTGGCTCCTGTGGCGGCGGGGCAGGCGGGCGAAATCACTTTCGAGGATCTGGCGAAGGCGGGCGACGTGGACACGGCGCTCACCGACTTCTACAACGCCGCCATCGGGCGCGTCGTCGCCACGCCGGGGCTGACCGTCACCGAGCCAGAGCTGCGCCGCTGGTTCTCCACCAGGCTGATTACGCCAGCGGGTACGCGGGGCATCGTCTTTCGCGGCGAGACAGAGACGGACGGCATCCCCAATGCCGTAATTGACCGCCTGCAGAGCGAGTTCTTGCTGCGCACCGAGCCGCGGGCGGGCGGCGAGTGGGTCGAGCTTGTGCATGACCGCTTTATAGAACCAATCCTGCGCGCCAATCAGGCGCAGCAGTCGCGCCTCACGCTCGATGCAGAGGCGTGGGAAGCGAGCCATCGGAGCGAGACACTTCTGTATCAGGGGCAGAAACTAAAGAATGCCGAGGCAGAGTTGCTAAAGCATCGCGAACGTTTTAGTGCAATCGAAACCACCTTCGTAGCCGTCAGTCGACGGCGTCAGACTCGACTGCAACGACGGATGAGGGCGGGGCAAGTGGTACCGATAATTAGCGACGAAGCTCTTGTAAGTATGACTTTGGGAGACTATGCAGGTATGGTGGAAGGGTATGCTGATCAGGTCGCCAAGTACCCGATGCCCGACAAGAACAACCTGTTCAAAGTCGCCAATTTCCACCAGCGCAACTATTACCTTTCGGACAATGAGCTCAAGGTTGACTACCTGAACTGGGTGAAGAACTACATTTACCTCACGGCTGAGGCCGCCGGACGAGACAAGGGGACGCTGGATGACGTCGAGCAGCAGTGGGACAATCTGCAGGCATCCACCGTTGCCAACCGCCTGGCGTATCCAAACCTGGAGGGCGGCGCCGACAATCCCCTCCGTGTGCTGGCCAATCTCCCCTTGAGAGTCTATGTGACTACAAGTCCGTATACTTTTATTGAAGATGCTCTCAAGGCGGCAGGCAAGATGCCCCGCACCGACTTCTGTCGCTGGTCGAAGCTATTGGATAGAATCTCCTCGTCTCTCCCACCTGACTATGAACCGTCTCTCAGGGAACCTCTGGTCTATCATCTCCACGGGATAGATGAGTATCCCGACTCATTGGTGTTAACCGAAGATGACTATCTCGAGTTCATAGTCAATGTAGCGGTGAACCAAGGTTCTCCAGGCGATCGCGTGCTTCCAGTAGTGCGTCAGGCCCTTATCGACTATCTCATACTGCTTGGTTTCAACCCGCTGGATTGGCCATTTCGTAGCGTGTACTCAGGATTAATCAAGCTGTCTACGCAATGGGGCGAGGAGCGAGGAGTTTCTGTTCTGGAACCTCCAGCCAGCCAGGAGGAGAAGCTCTATCTGGAAAGCAGCTTGCGGCGGGCAGCTGGATTTACCGTTTTGTGGACCTCTATCCAGGAATATATGCAAGAGCTGTATCAGCTAGCGAGCACCTGAGTCCGAGCAACTAGAAGCAACTAAAGGAAGGTGAGATGCCACGAAGTAATCTAGCTAAGCGTTTGGCTCTTGATTTACGTTATCGCATCCGAACCGGTCGTGCAGTGCCAGTGATCAGCGACGAGACGATTGTTGACCTAGCCCTCGGTGGTTACGCCAAAATGGTACATGGCTATGCAGACAAAGTTGTATATTATCCCATGCCCGATAAGGAGAACTTGGCCAAGGTCTCAAAGTATTACTGGTTGCACGAGCAGTTGTCTGCTGCAGATGCCAAATATGATTACCTGAACTGGGTGAGTAACTACATCTACCTAACTGCCCAGAGGGCCGGACACGAGGAGGCTACGCTTCGCGAGGCAGCCGAGCAAATGGACGAGTTGCCTCCTTCGAAGTTCGCCAATTTGTTGGGATACCCAAACCTGACCGACAGCATTGACAATCCGCTTCTGGTGCTGGCGGCCTTGCCCGTGTCCATCTATCTCACGACCAGCCCCTACACGTTCATGGAAGATGCTCTCAAGGCGGCGGGCAAGGTGCCTCGCACCGACTTCTGTCGCTGGTCGAAGCTATTGGATAACATCCCCTCGTCTCTCCCATCTGACTATAGACCATCTGTCGCGCAACCTCTGGTCTATCATCTCCATGGGATAGATGAGTATCCCGACTCATTGGTGTTGACCGAAGATGACTATCTCGAGTTCATAGTCAACGTGGCGGTGAACCAAGGTTCTCCAGGCGATTGCGTGCTTCCAGTAGTGCGTCAGGTCTTCTTCCACGACTATCTCATAATGTTTGGTTTCAACCCGCTGGATTGGCCATTTCGTAGTCTGAGCGCAGCATTGATCAGAACGTCTCCTCGGTGGGAGGATCTAGGTGTGTGTGTCCTGCCTCCAGTAGCAACCGAGGCGGAAATGGACTATCTCCAAGACCGTATACGACGGGGTTCGAGGTGCCATGTTTCCTGGAGTTCAGTCAGCAATTATTTGCAAGAGCTCCTAAAGATGCTCGATGCCGAGTGATCGTTCGGTCGTCGGTAGAACTACCGGTGAACACAAGCAGTAGCCCCTGCCGTGCGACGATAACTACAACGAGTTGTGGTCAGCCTGCTCTGTACCAAGAAGCGGACGGTCACGATGCCACGCCAGACGCATCCTGAGACCAAACCACAAGACGTGCTCAGACCTGCCGCCGGGCGAGGGCGCGCCGGGGCGGTAGGCCTATTGCGCGACCTGGCTGTACAGCGCCCACCATGTCGCCGCGTTGCTGATGTCGCCGTGGCCAGAGATATACGCCGTGCCGTTTAGCCCGACGACCTTGGCTCCGGCCGGCAAGCTGTAGCCCTCGCTCGGGCCGGGCATCGTCATGTCGTCGCAGTCGCCCGCGCACCCCACGGGACCGTAGCCGCCGAGGGCCGCGTGAGGATCGGGCGGCGTCTCCAGCCCCCGGCCTCCCCCGATCTCGCCCAGGTCGCCGGGCCGCCGCACGGCGAAGTGGTAGAAGTTGTGCAGCGGCTGGTCCCGCTCCGAGAAGGTCGTCAGGATGGGCCCCTCGACCCGGTCTATCGCAGCGCGGAACCCGCCCGGTTGGCCCGTGTCGAGGACATCGTCGGCGAAGCACATGCACGACACGGCCGGCTGCAAGAGAAGCGCGGAGTTGACCTTGCGGCCCAGCGGCTGCGCGCACAGCGCCGACAGCACGACGCGGCAGCCGAACGAGTGGCCGAGCAGGTGGACACGCGGCGCCGCGTTCGCGGCCAGGATGTCGGCCAGCAGCGGCCCCACGCCGTTGACGCCGACCACGCCCGCGCGGTCCTTCATCTTGAAGATCGTGACGGCGCGTAGGATATCGCGGGGATCGAAGCTGAGGACGTCGCCAATGATGCCTCGCTCGGCGTCGTCTTGTGTTGCATCTGTTGCAGTCGGTGCTGCTTCGCCGGCCGTACCACTCCCCAGCGTATCGCGCCAGAGGTCCACCAGGTCTTGCGCCGAGATGGCCGCGTCGGTGGACGGAATCTCCTGCGGCCCGCCGCTGTTGCCCTGGTACGTCGGCAGCAGCAGCTGCGCCAGCTGGAGCGCCTCGGCCTCGGTGAGCCGGTCGCGGCTGACAAGCTCGCTGAACTGCGAGCGCTGCTCCGACGGCACGTCGTCGGCGGCGAACGCTGTAGGCGGACTAGCGTCGGCAATGGCGAGGTCAGGCTGCCCGCTACCCTGCGTTTCGATGTCGCGCACGTCCGGCGGCAGCTCGTCGGCGCGGACAAGCTCGATGCTCGGCCAGTAGACGCCGACGAGGAGGGGGCGGAACGGCCGCGGGTAGGCCAGGCCGCGGTCGCGCACCATCCGGGCGTAGCCGGTCATGAACTCCTCGTAAGCCGCCACGGCGTTGTTCCAGGTGTTGTTCCAGCCGTGGGAGAACAGGAAAATGTCGGTGTAGTCGTCGTTCTGCACGGCGTTGATGAGCATCTGGCGCGTCTGGGGCGCTGTGCAGAGGCCGTCGGCGTCGAAGGGGATCATGTACCACGGCACAGCCGTGTCGGGCGAGTCGCCAAGAATCCGAAATGGGCCGGTGATGGGTGTGTTGGTCATGCGTCCTCCTGGCTTTAGTGTAGCTAACCTACATCGACGGTCAAGTCGTCGCCGCGATGCAGGCGCATGGCGATGCGCGCCGTCTGGAGCATCGCTCGCGCTGTCGGGCAGTGAGCCGCGACGTAGCGCGCCACGCCGACGAGAACGTTCGGCGCGAGGTCGGGCCGCGACTGCGCCAAGATACTGTATTGCCGGTAGCCCGCTTCGAGCATCTGGTAGGTGTGGAACAGCGTGTCCTCGCGGAGCAGGGCGTGGCCGAGCGTCGCCAGGAGGCGGGCCGGCGGATGGCCCAGGCTCAGGTAGCGGTAGACAATAGCGCCGGCCTGGTTGACCTGCTGCTGGCGGTCCATCAGGTTCAGAAGCTCGGCGAGGAGCGTATCCGCGTCGCTCGGGAGGCCCGCGACACTCCGCTCGTCCGGCAGGCGCGCCGGCGGTGTGTTGAGGAAGCGGTCGAGGTAGATGCTCATCGCGCCGTGGTAGACCCCGCGCAGCAGGTCGCGCGAGGGCGCGCGTCGCATCGCCTGGTCGATGGCGTTGGCATAGGTGAAGGTGTGCAGCACGGTATCCCAGTCGCCGAATTCGTTGGCGGTATGGAACCGGGCGACGCGAAGCGCGGCGGCGTAGGCGACCGCCTCGCTGAGATCGACATAAGACGCGCCTTCGCCGAGGGCGTGATTGAGGGCTTCAACACTGGCCGCCGGATCCTCCTGAAGCAAAACCTCGACGAGGGTATCGAAGCCTCGCCAGCTACCCTGTCCCATTTCGGGTAGCGCCGCTGCCAGGGCGTCGTCCATCAGGTGGATAAGGTCGATGGGGTGACGCCACGCGTTGCTCTCCTCGCTCCGTCGGGCGCGGGCGATGCCACCAACGAGGCTGGGCAGGACGGCCTCGGCTTGGTCCCAGCCGATCAGATCGAGCGCCTCGAACGCCTTGTTGATAAAGTCGACCTGGTGGCCGCCATCGATGTAGGCGTGGTCGGTCGCGGCGGCTATGAGCATGTCGCACGCATTGGCGGGGGTGGCGCCTTGAGCCAGGGCCGTGCGTAGGCAGCGCTCTGCCCCGTCGCCGTCGCGCACCTCGATGAAGCCGCGCAGCCACTCCTTCAAACGGTCGAGGGGAATCGTCGCGCCGTCTGGGCCAGAGGGCAGCGGGTCGAGGTCGAAGCGCGGCGCACGGCCTACGGTATTGCTGGAGACGTGGGACAGGCCATGGTAGAGGGCGAGCACGCGGTCCTCGGCGTCGAGCGCCGGGAGGATGTTTGCCATCGCCGTCATGATGGTGAGGCCGGGGCCCCACCCTTCGCCGCGATAGCGCGTGCCAAAATCCGCGCCGATGGCGAGCATCTCACCCGGCGATACGCCCTGGTCGAGCAGCGACAAGATAGACTTGACGATGATGAGGTTGAGGGCCTGCTCCAGCCCGTCTTGCAGGCGGCCCCGCCAGTACGCCGTCCAATCCTTGGGCGCGCCGTGGGGATCGACCCACAGGACGCCATCCTCGACGTGAACCGGGAACACGCGCACATCGTCGGCGAAGGGGTCGAAGGTACCGCCACTGGCGAGGTCGAAGCGGGCGTGGTGCCAGTGGCAGGTCAGAATGCCCTTGCGCACGCTGCCCTTGCTCAGCGGGAACCCCATGTGCGGGCAGCGGTTGTCGACAGCGTAGACTTTTCCGCCATCGAGGAAGAGGGCGATGGTCTGACCCTCACCGGACACGACGAGGCAGCCCTTCTGACGTAGTTCGTCCAGCGTCCCAGCGCGAACAAGATTCGTCGTTGCGATGGTCATGCTTCCTCCTCGGACATGAGTTTGCCGCGATCCCCATTGCTAGAGTGTAAGCGGGGCATCGAGTGGGTGCAAACTCTTGGAGGGATGCTGCAAGACTGCGTGCTGGGAGTGAATCCAGAAGCCGAAAATGCGTAAGAATGCGTGACACAGAGCGTCACACTGATTGACGCAGTGCGTCATACCTGCCCGCCAAATACGTGTAGCCGCGCTAGCGGTAAGGACAAATCAATGAAAACCAAGACGCCCAAAGCTAAAGACGAGACCCTAGACCTCGAGACCCTTGGGGTAGCCGTTGAGACCCCTGAGGCAGTCGCTGAGCTTCACGAGACTGTTGTTGAGACCCCTGAGCCAACTGCGGAGGTGGTCATCGAGAGCGCACCCACAGGTCCGCACGGCAAGAAGAGTGTGCGGCGCATCATGCTCACGCCGGTTTATGCCTGCTATCACGCCGGCCGTGGCGCCGTGGGCCTCGCTGCGAAGGGAAGCAAGGCCGTCGGGAAGAAGAGTCTCAAGGTTGTCGGGCGAGGGCAGAAGAAAGCTCCTATCCAGGCAACAGAGGGTCATGTCAACGTGACCGCGGCCGAGGCGGTTCCAGAGGCGGAAATTCACGCCTGAAGCACGCGACGGCAGTTTGAGAGAAAGCCGCTAGGTTGTCTCTAGCGGTTTTTGTTTGCCTGCGCGCCGACAGTGTCGACGGCTGCTTCCAACTTGACATTGGACACGTAGCTGGATACCTTTAAGAGTAACCCACTTCACGCGTTCATCGAAACTTCCCGCGCACGAGGGCTTCCATGTGTGGCATCGCGGGCAAACTGTATGACGATCCGGCGCACCCCGTTGATGAGGCGGGGCTTTTGCGCATGTGCCACACGCTTGTCCACCGTGGCCCGGACGATTGGGGGCTGTACACCGACGGCGCGCTCGGCCTGGCGATGCGCCGCCTTGCCATCATTGACCTCGCCACCGGCCACCAGCCCATCCACAATGAGGCCCGCACGGTCTGGACCGTCTACAACGGTGAGATTTACAACTTCGCCGAACTTCGCCGACGGCTCGAAGCGCGCGGCCACGTTTTCTACACCCACACCGACACCGAGGTAATCGTCCACTTATATGAGGAGTACGGCGTGGACTTCCCGCGCCATCTCAACGGCATGTTCGCCATCGCCGTGTGGGATGCCGTCGAGCGCCGTCTGGTGCTCGCGCGGGACCACCTCGGCATCAAGCCGCTCTACTATGCCGCGCTGCCGGATCGGCTGCTGTTCGGCTCAGAGATCAAGGCGATCCTGGCCGATGACCTGCGCCCAACCCTTGACCTGGACGCGCTGAGCGTGTACCTCTCGCTGCTCTATATTCCCGCGCCCTACAGCATCTACCGCGAGATTCGCAAGCTCGAACCCGGGCACACGCTCGTGTGGCAAGCGGGGCATACCGAGGTGCGCCCGTACTGGGACCTGGCCTCCGTCACCCCATTGCAGCCGCCGTATGACGTGGACAGGCTCCAATCGGAGCTGCGGGCGCGGCTGGCGGCGGCGGTCCAGCAGCAGCTTATCGCTGATGTCCCCCTGGGCATCTTCCTGAGCGGCGGTCTCGACTCCAGCACGATTGTCGCCTTTGCCCACCAGTCCCACACCGGGCCGCTCAAGACGTTCTCCATCGGCTTCGACGACCCGTCCTACGATGAGACCCACCTGGCGCGCATCGTCGCCGAGCGGTTCGAGACCGACCACACCCAGCTGACCGTTCGCCCCGATGCGACCGACCTTGCCCCGAAGCTGGTGACGCATTTCGACGAACCGTTCGCGGACTCGTCCGCCATCCCGACGTACTACCTGGCCCAGCTCACGCGGCAGCACGTCACCGTCGCGCTCGGCGGTGACGGCGGCGACGAGCTTTTCGCCGGCTACGCCACATACCAGGCCGACAAGTTGGCGGCCGTGTACGAGCATCTGCCGGGGCCTATCAGCCGTGGTCTCGTGCCCGCCGTGGTACGACAATTGCCAGTGTCAGATCGGAAGGTGAGCTTCGATCTCAAGGCTCGCCGCTTCGTGGCGCACGCGCTGCTCGAGCCGGGGCGGCGGCACTATGCCTGGAAAGCGTTCTTCAGCGACGATCTCAAGGCGGCGCTGCTTGCGCCCGATGTGCGAACCGCGCTGAACGGCGGGCTTGACGGCTATGGCCCGTTCCGCCGCCAGTACGAAGCTGCCGCGCACCTGGACGCGCTGAGCCGCTACCAGTATGCCGACACGCGGGTCTCCCTGCCGGACGATATGCTGACCAAGGTCGACCGCATGAGCATGGCCCACTCCTTGGAGGCGCGCGTTCCCTTGTTGGACGTGGGCCTGGTTGAGTTTGCTTTCCGATTGCCTGGCGCGCTCAAGATGCCGCGCCTGAAACTCAAGCATTTCCTGAGGCAGACGATGCGCGACATCCTGCCGCCGGAGATTCTGCGCCAGCCGAAGCGCGGCTTCAACGCCCCCATGTCGCGCTGGCTGAAAACGGACTTGCGCCCCCTGGTCGAGCATTATCTAGCGCCTGATTGTGTCGCGCGTCAGGGATTCTTCCAACCGGCGGTGGTGTCGCGGCTCGTCGCCGACCACCAGGCCGGCCGCGCGGACTACAGCCGCAACCTGTGGGCATTGTTGATGTTCAATCTCTGGGCTGAACAGGCCCCACTATCCCGCTGACGAGGCGCCCATGTCGGATTCCGAGCCGCGAAGCCTTCAAGCTCAACGTTCTCTGTCTCTCACCGTTCGCTACGTCGCTTTTGGCGTCTCGCTCCTCGCCGCTATAGGTGGGGTAGTCCTGCTCTGGTCTCTCATTCGCCTGGCGACCGTGAACCCGCCCATCCTGCGCTACGGGCGCGGCATCACGGCGGCGATAGCCCTGGGCATCATTCAAATGCTATTCACAGTTGTCGTGCAGCGCATTATCGCCCGTTCGCCGCTGCCCGTGTCGCGCTCGTGGAGCTATCGCCTCGCTTTCCTGGTGAGCGCGGGGCTGGCGGTTGGCCTGTGGATCAATCACGCCCTTATCCTCGATATCGGCCTGCGCTGGTATCACCTCGTCGGCGTGGTCGTCGGGGCGCTCCTGGGCGGCGTGCTGGCGACCTCGTTGGATGACGCGCTATGGGAGGAGAGCCTGCCCCCGCCACCGGCTCTAGTCGAGGCGGTGCGGCAGCATCACGCCGTCTGGATGGGGCCGATGGTCGAAGGGCCGCGCATCAAGCGCATCTTCGATATTGTCCTGTCGTCCATTGCCCTCATCGTCTCCGCGCCGGTGTGCCTCATCATCACGGCCCTTATCTGGCTTGAAGATCCGGGGCCGATATTGTTCGTCAAGAACTCGGTCGGGCGCGGTGGCGAGAACTTCCACCAGTTCAAGTTTCGCAGCATGATCCGCAACGCCGAGGCCGAGACCGGCCCCATTCCGGCGCGGGTGAAGGACGACCGTGCTCTTGTCGTCGGTGTCTTCCTGCGCAAGACGGCGCTGGACGAGCTGCCGCAGATGTTGAATATTCTGCGCGGGGACATGAGCTTCGTCGGCCCGCGCCCCCTGCGCACGGTCCAGGTCTACGGTTGGCTGCAAGAAATCCCGCAGTGGGCGGTGCGCCACCAGGTGCGGCCTGGGTTGTCGGGCCTGGCCCAGGTCGTCGGCAGCTACTACTACTCACCGCTCCAGAAGCTGCGCTACGACCGCATCTACATTCGTCACATCAGCTTGGCTTTCGACCTCAAGCTGCTGTTCCTGGCGTTCATGGTCGTGTTCTACCTGCGCTGGCAGCCCGACTGGGACGGCCACATCCCCCGCAAGTGGCTGCGTTGGGGGACGCGCTCCGAGTCGCAGCAAGCGCCGCGAACGCTTCAGGCGAATGGAGATTAGGCGCGAACGGAGGCGTGAGGCGGCACAGTTGTTGTCGATCCGACAGTAGGGCAATGGCGCGTCTCCCCTAGGGATGGCACTGAATTGGTATGTGTGGTGGTGACAGTTAGTCGAGGCGACTTATGGTAGGGCTTAGTAAGTTGACTTTTCACGCTGCTGTTGGTAGCATTTCGCCTCGTGGGGTCTGGAGAAGTGCATGACTGAATTAGGAAACACGCTGCGCGCGGCGCGCGAGCAGAAGGGTTTGACCCTCGCGGAAGCCGCGGCTGACACAAGAATACCTGAACGACAGCTTGCCGCCTTTGAGCAGGGCAAGCCGCTGGATGTGCCGTCGGTGTATGCCCGGGGCATGCTGCGGAAGTATGCTGAGTACCTCGGTCTCGACGCCAACGAGATTGTCGATCTCTACGGCGGTCAGATGCCGGCTGTCGAGCACAGCCCAGCGATGCCGACAATTCTGAAGGAGCCACTCTACCGGCGCGGCCCAGACTGGGCGGAGATCCTGCTCGGCGCGGGGGCGCTCCTGGTGCTGGTGGTTCTGGCCCTGGGCATTTGGCGTTATTCCATCTTGCCCTTGCAGCAGGCGGCGAGTCAAGCGAAAGCGCCGACCGAGGCCAGCGCCAGCAGTGCGACGGCTGTGCCCCCCCAGGCGGTGGCGATCAACGAGACGCCGGAGGCAGAGGCGTCGCCGGTGGCGACGAGTGCGCCGCCGACGCGAACGCCCGTTCTCCAGCCGACGCCCGTGAGCGCAGTCGCGGCCACGCCGACGATGCTGCCTACGGTTGGCGCGACACCAACGCCGCAGCCACCGACGCCCGCGCCGACGACACCGCCGAACGAGGTGGAGGTTGCCGTCGAGATTACCCAGCCGAGTTGGCTCCAGGTCACGGTGGATGGCAAGCAATTGTTCGCCGGTCTGCTGCAACCGGGGCAGAATCGCTCGTGGCGCGGCAACCGCAGTGTCAACCTGCGCACGGGGAACGCTGGCGGAACCATCATCTTCATCAACGGCCAGCAGCTCGGCCCGCTCGGCAACCCCGGCATGGTCGTCGAGCGCGAGTGGCAGTTGTCGCAGGGTGACATCGTGACGCTCAACAACAATAGTGGCGCCGCCAACAACAATAACAACGGCAACACGAACAACAACCAGCCGCGTAACTCGAACGCGGCGCAGCCTACAGCGCCGCCACAGGAGCCGACCAAGCAGCCGTAATGCTGTCGCCGGGGCAAAGAGTACATCAGCCGTTCACCATATGGTGAGCGGCTGATGCTATTTCAACGGTCACTCATGGGACTGCTACAAAGGCATAGAGGACACAGAGGGAGACCTACATCATACTTTTTTTGTCTTTCTGCTCTCTGTGCCTCTGTGGCAACTCTGGGTCTTGGCTCTGATAAGCGGCTACGCCGCGACAGTGCTGAGGCCGAGGAGGCGCGTCGTGTTGCCGCCCAGGATGGCCGCGCGCTCGTCCACCGAGATGTCGAGGGCGTTGATGCTGGCGATCATCTTGGGGATGCTGCCGATCAGGTGCGGGTAGTCGCTGCCCGCGACCACGTGGTCGGCGCCCGCGAAGTCGATGGCGAGCTTCAGGCAGCGCGGGTCGAAGTTGACCGTGTCGTAGTAGAAGTTCTCGCGCAGAATCTCGCTTGGCAGCCGGTCGATGTTGCGGCGGCACACGTCATACGCCTCGAAGCCGCGGTCCAGGCGCTCGGCCAGGTAGGGAATCGCGCCGCCGAGGTGGCCCAGCACCCAGCGAATGTTGGGAAAGCGCTCCGCCACGCCGCTGAACACAAGGCTGGCAGCGGCGAGGGTCGTGTCGGCCAGGAAGCCGACCAGCGGCATGAGCATGTAGTCGAGCATCGCCTCGACGCCGACCGGGTACGTCGGGTGGATGAAGAACGTGAGGCTCATCTCGTTCGCCGCTTCGTACAGCGGCCAGAAGCGCTCGTCGCTCAACGCCACGCCGTTGATGTTGCCAAACAGCGTCGCCCCCTTGAGTCCCAACTGTCCTACCGCCCGCTGAAGCTCAGCGACCGACGCTTCTGGATCGTGCAGCGGCAGCGTCGCCAGGGCCACGAAGCGCGTCGGGTAGTCGCGCTGGATGCCGGCGAAGGCATCATTGACCAGGCGCGCTAACTCGACGCCACGAGCCGGCGTCTCCAGGAGCGTTCCCGGCGCGGTCAGCGAGATGACCTGCATGTCTACGCCGTCCGCGTCCAGCACTTCCTGGCGAACGTCCATCAGGCGATGGCCCGGCACCGCCACGTTGTAGTCGCCGGGCGAGTGGAGGACCGGGTTGTTGTCGCTGTCGAAGGTGACACGGTAGGCGCTCGGCCCGACGCGCAGCGCCTCGATGTACTGGGGTGGGTAGACGTGGTTGTGGAAGTCGATGATGGGCATGGCAGCTCCTTTTCAGACTTGGCGGCTAAACACAACGCGCCCGTCGATGACGGTCATGTCGACTTTGATGTCCTTGATTTCCTCTTCCGGGACCGTGAAATAGTCTCGATCCAACACGGCGATGTCGGCCAGGTAGCCCGGCGCGAGTGGCCCCTTGTGGTCCTCCTCCCGCGTCAGCCACGCCCCTGCGACAGTGTAGGCGTACAGCGCCTCCTCGCGGCTGACCGCCTCCTGTGGAGCGATGAGCGTTCCCTTGTGCGTCTTGCGTGTGACCAGGCTGTAGAGGCTAATCATCGGGTTGTAGTGGACGGTGCTGGGGATGTCGCTCGTCGCCACGACGCGAATGCCCCGATCCAGGTACGTGCGCATCGGCTTGTAGCGGTGCGCCAGCCCAGGGCCAACGTCGCGGAACAGGTCGTCACCTTCGAAGTAGATGAACGTCGGCTGGATGACCGCCGCTAGATTGTGCCGCGCCATGTGCTGGAGGCTCTCCTCGCTGGCGAAGTAGGCGTGGATGAGGTTGTGACGGTGGTCGCGGGGCGGCGCGGCGGCGATGACGTCGGCGAAGGCGGCCGCGGCCTCGTGGTGCGCTCGGTCGCCGATGGCGTGGATGCTGATGTCCCAGCCAAGGGCGTGGCCGCGGGCGAAGTAGCGGCGCAGGTCGGCCGGATTGAGGCGGTTATAGTCGCGCACCTCGGTCTCACCGAGGAACGGCTGGAACATCCAGGCGGTGCGGCTCGTCGTCCCGCCATCGACGGCCATCTTCAGCCCGGCGAGGCGCAGCCAGTCGTCGCCCAGCCCACTGAACACGCCCAGGTCGGCGGCGCGGCGGTCCAGCTCTTCCTCGGTCTCGTCTTCCCGGAAGCCGTGCCACGAGACCAGCAGGCTAGAGCGGGTGTGCAGCTTACCGGCCTGCCGCGCCTGGAGGTAGGCGCGCATCTCCCACGGGCGCAGCCCCGGATCCAGGATGCTGGTGATGCCGTAGGAAAGGTAGGCGCAGCTCGCCGCGTCGAGGGCGGCGACGGCCTCCTCCGGCGTTGGGTCGGGCAGCAGCGAGCGGCAGAACAGCTTGGCCGACGCGCGCAGGATGCCGGAGGGCGAGCCGTCCGGCAGATGCTCGATCTTTCCGCCCGGCGGGTCCGGCGTCTCGGCCGTGACCTGCCCCAATTCCAGGGCGTGGCTGTTGACCACATCCATGTTGAAGAATCGCTTGAGGAGCACCGGGTGGCGGATCGTGGCGGCGTCCAGGTCGTGGCGTGTGGGCAGGCGGCTCTCGACGAAGTACGACTCGTTCCAGCCCTCGCCGATAATCCATTCGCCGGGTGGCGTGTCTTTTGCCGCCTCGCGCACCATCTCCACCATCTCGGCGATGGACTGGCAGTTCTCTACTTGGAGGCGGTTGAGCTTCAGACCAAGCTCGAGCTGGTGGTTGTGGGCGTCGTTGAAGCCGGGGACGGCCGTGCGGTCGCCGAGGTCCACGGTTTGCGTGACTGGCCCGGCCAGCGCCAGGACCTCCGCGTCACTGCCAAGCGCCACGACGCGGCCATCCTTGGCAGCGAGGGCCGAGGCGCGCGGCATAGGGGCGTAGAATGTGGTAATCTGGCCGTTGTAGAGGATCAGGTCCGGCGCGAGGTCGCGCACAATGAGTGAGGTCATCGGGGATCTCCGTTGTGGCGGGGTGGGTGTCAGGCGTAGGGCCTATTGTGCCACCATGTGCGCCTGGCGGCAAGCCGCAGCGGAGTGCGAGGTTAGCCCGACGAGCCACACAAACGGCGTATCTCTGCGCTCGCTGTCTCATCGGCGACAATGACGATGACGTCGCCTGGCTGGACCACCGTGTCGCCGTGGGGAATGACGATCTGGCGACCGCGCCGAATTGTAGCGATGACCGACTCGCGCGGCCAGTGCAGCGCCTTGAGCGCCTTGCCCGCGCACACGGCATTCGGCGCAACAGTGACCTCTTCGACATCGACATTCGTGAAAGCGCCGAGGCGAATCTGGTGCGCCTGGTGGCGAATGGCCGTGCGGCGCGTCAGAGCCAGGTCGTAGGCGCGCACAAGATCATTGCGCCGCAGCATGCCCAGGAGATGGCGCGGGTTGTCCTGCGCGACGACGGGCAGCCGCCCGATGTCGCGCACGCTCATCCGGCGCAAGGCGCTGCCGATGCTCTCCTCGGGGTAGGCAACGACGAGGTCACGAGTGCAGACGGCCCCAATCTTGGCTGGCTCCGCAGTGTCTAGGGCTTCGGCTCGCTCCAGGTCGGACACCGTGAAGATGCCCACGAGGTTGCCCTGAGCATCGACGACGGGCAAGCCGTGGTGATGCGTCGTCGTGAACATCTCGGCAGCCGTGGCGAGCGTGGCGTCCTGGGACAGCGTGGGCAGGTTGGAGCGCATGACCTCGCCGACGGTGATGCTCTCCAAGACTTCCACGTCGCGCCCGCGCTCCAGGCGAATCCCTTTGAGCGCCAGGCCGTACTCATAGACCGAGTGGGGCTGGAGCCAGCGGGCGACGAGGAGGCTCAGGCCCGCCGCAAACATGACTGGCAGGATGATGCGGTAGTCGCCGGTCATCTCGAACAGGAGCAGGATGGCCGTCAGCGGCGCGCGCACAGTGCCGCTCAGAACTGCGGCCATGCCGACGAGGGCGAAGGCTGGTGGAATAACCGCATAGTTCGGCATGAGGTAGTGAACGGCCATGCCGTAGGCGCTGCCCAGGGTCGCGCCCAGGAAGAGTGAAGGCGCGAACACGCCGCCGATGAAGCCGCCCGCCAGGCTCGTCGGCGTCATGATGATCTTCGCAGCTAGCAGCGCCAGGACCAGCAGAAGTCCTATTTGCTCGCCGTTCAAGAGCTTCTCGATGGTGTCGTAGCCCACGCCGAAAATCTGGGGTAGGAAGAGGCCGACGCATCCGACGAGCAGACCCGCCAGGGCCGGCTTGGCCCAGCGGGGCAGCGCCAGTTCGCGGAAAACCGCCTGGCTGCGATAGATGAGGAAGATGTAGAGGGCCGCGATGACGCCTGCGAGCACGCCCAGCAGGGCGTACAGCGGCAGGTCCACCCACGAGCGGAACTCGTAGGTGGGAACGTGGAAGGCAGGCTGGCTGCCCGCGACGGCTTGCATGAAGACCGCCGAGGCGACCGATGCCAGGATAACGACGCCAAACGTTGGCCCGGTGAGTTCGCCCAGGATGATTTCCAGGGCGAAGAACACGCCCGCGATGGGCGCGTTGAACGTGGCCGAGATGGCCGCTGCCGCGCCCGCCGCCACGAGGGTGCGAATGCTGTCGTCGGAGAGGCGGCCAAGTTGACCGACCATCGAGCCGAGGTTCGCGCCGAGCTGAACGGACGGATCCTCCGGCCCCACGGAAGCGCCGAAGCCGATAGCGACGCCGGAGATGCCGACTTTGATGGGCATGCGCCGATAGCGGAGGCGCCCGCCCGCCAGGGCCACGGCCTCCATGATGCCCGCGACACCGTGACTTCTCTCTTCGCCAATGAAGAAGTGCAGCAGCAGGCCCACGATGAGGCCGCCGACGACTGGGACGAGCGCAACCGTCCAATGCCCCAGGGGGGATAGAGCGCCGCCCAGCCCGCCGAATGCGATCTGTGTCACCCACAAGATGATCTGTTTGTACAGCCACACGCCCATCCCGGTGGCGACGCCCACGGCGAGGGCCGCTGCTCCCAGGACGACGACGCCGGAGGGCTGCACGTGGTCGAGCCAGCGGGCAATCGCGGCGCTCCAGCGCATCGATAGGGCTGGCATTTTCATAGTGAGTCTCCTGATGCGAAAGTCAAAGTCCCTCTATCTTAGCGCACATCAAGTTACGTGCCTTTGACCACGACGAGTCGAGCGTCTATAATTGGACGGTTATGCAAACGAGGAACAAACGATGCGCTATCACCTGGTGACACTTGGTTGTCCAAAGAATGTTGTCGACTCGGAGGGCATGTCAGGGCTGCTGGCCAACGCGGGCTACCGTCCGACGCAGCGCCCGGACCGCGCCGACGTGTTAATTGTCAATACCTGCGGCTTCATTGGTCCCGCCAAGGACGAGTCGCTCGCTGTTCTGAAAGACCTTGGCGCGAAAAAACGTCCCGGCCAGCTTCTCATCGCCACCGGCTGCCTCGTGCAACGCGCCGGCGAGGCGCTCCAGCGGGAGGTTCCCGCCGTCGATGCCGTTCTCAGCACGCGGCGCTGGTACGAGATCGCCAATCTCGTCGCCGGCTTGCGCCGCGACCGCTACGGCGACATTCCCGACGCCGGCTTTGTCGTGATGCCCGACCTGCTCCAGCCGACGATTGCCCTCGTCCCCAATCGTGACGAGGCCATGCCCGCCGAGGCCATCATCAACCCGGTGCGCCGTCGGCACGTGGGCGTCAGCGCCTACCTCAAGATCGCTGACGGCTGCTCAGCGCCGTGCGCCTTCTGCACCATCCCCGGCATCAAAGGTCCGTGGCGCAGCAAGCCTGCGGATGCTGTCGTCCAGGAAGCCCTGACGCTCGTGGAGCAAGGGGTGCAGGAGCTAATTCTCGTTGCCCAGGACACAACGGCCTATGGCTACGATTGGGGCCAACGGGATCAGCTCGCGCCGCTTCTCGACCGCCTGTGCGCCGAGTTACCAACGAGCGTCTGGCTGCGCCTGATGTATGCCTTCCCCGGCCGGGTGACGCCGAAGCTCATCGAGACGATGGCGCGGCATCCCCAGATCGTCCACTACCTGGACATGCCGTTGCAGCACGGCCACGCGACGACCCTGGCGCGCATGCGCCGTCCGTCGCCGAGCGTGGCGGGCCGCAACATCCGCGACCTGCGCGACGCCATGCCTGACATTGCCATCCGCTCCGGCTTCATCGTCGGCTATCCGGGCGAGACAGAGGAGGAGTTCCAGGGCTTGCTGGACTTCCTGAGCGAGCACGAGCTGGACAAGGTCGGCGTGTTCACCTACTGCCGCGAGGAAGGGACGCCGGCCGGGGCGATGGGCGAGCAGATTCCCCAAGAGGTGAAGGAGGAGCGGCGGGCGCGGGCTATGGAGCGCCAACAGACTATCAGCCTGAAGCGCAATCGCGCCCAGGTGGGCCGGACGCTGGACGTGCTCATCGAGGGCGCGGGCGACGGGCTGAGCGTAGGCCGCACGTACCGCGACGCCCCAGAGGTGGACGGCATGGTGCTCATCCAGCGCGAGATGCCGGTCGGGCAACGGATCGCCGTCGAGATTACCGGCGCGATGGACTACGACCTGCTGGGCCGTCCGCTCGATCCGGTGGCTGCGCCGGTGCGTCCCCGCCGCAAAGCTCTGGCTGTGTAACTCCACGACAAGGACGATTCCAATGGAAGCGACGACAACGATGCTGCGCCTGGTGCCGCGTGAGGAACTCGAAAATCGTGTCGCGCGATTTCAGGCTCGCCTGCGCGCCGCCGAGATTGACGTGGCCCTGATCATCCAGGGTGCGGATCTCATCTACTTGGCAGGCACGCGCCAGCAGGCGCACTTGATTGTGCCGGCCGAGGGCAAGCCTCTGCTTCTGGCCCGTAAGAGCCTGAGCCGCGCCGAGCGCGAATCGCCATGGCCGACGCAGCCGCTGCGCTCGCTGCGTGACCTGCCCAAAATCGTCGCCGAGCTGATAGGTGAGTCTCCCCGCCGCGTCGGGCTGGAACTGGACGTGATGCCGGTCATGGTCTTTCGGCAGTACGAGGGTCTGTGGGCCGGAGCGGAGGCGTTGGACGTGGGCGGGATCCTGCGCGAGCTGCGCGCCGTCAAGTCCGTGTGGGAGTTGGACCGCATCCGCGAGGCGGGCCTCCTCATCGACAGGATGCTCCAGGCGGTGCCAGGTATCCTTCGTGAAGGCATGACCGAGGTCGAGTTTGCCGGGCGGCTGGAGGCAGTTGGACGGGCGCTGGGCAACCAGGGCCTCACACCGATGCGTCACTGGAACCAGCAACCGTTTTACGGCGCGCTTGTGACCGGCCCTAGCGCCGCCGAGGCCACGTACTTCGATGGGCCTATTGGCGGGTTGGGGGTGAGTGTGGCGTCGCCCATCAACGCCGGGATGCGCATGATTCGTCGTGGCGAGCCGATTGTCATCGACTACATGGTCGGCGTCGACGGCTACCTGTCCGACCAGACGCGCATCTTCAGCCTCGGGCCGCTGCCGCAGTATCTCGTGGACGCTCATGAAGCCATGCGCGACGTGTACGCGACCGTCGCCCGGGCCGCTGTGCCGGGCGTCAAGGGCGGGGACGTGTATGACATCGCGGTAGCGCGCGCCGCCGAGCTAGGCATGGCGGATGTGTTCATGGGGTCGGGGGAGGGGCGGGTGGGCTTTGTCGCCCACGGCATCGGCCTGGAGGTGGACGAGCTGCCACTGCTGGCGAAGGGCTACAAGGGGGCGCTGGAGCCGGGCATGGTGCTGGCGCTGGAACCCAAGGCAATCTTCCCCGGCGTCGGCGGCGTCGGCATCGAGAACGTCACCGTTGTGACGGACAACGGCCTCGAAAGCCTGTGCGTCTCGCCCGAAGAGATCATTGTTCTCTAGGCGGGAGAATTTCGCTGACACTCAGGTGGGCCATTCTGCGTTGTCCTACCTGATTAGGCGAACTCGATGAGCCGCACGTGGTGGGGGTCAACCGCATCGAGCGCAGCGCGCTCGGTATCGGAGACCGGTGGAGCGACCGGTGTCGTCTCGTCCGCGTCAACCGCGAAGCCGGTGGCAGCGCGCACCGCCTCGGGTGTCGTGTAGGGGTAAATCTCCTCAACGCGTAGCCGACCGTCCACCCGTTTGAAGACACACAGCGGCGTGACGACGCGGTCGACGTTGCCGACGGCGGTGACGAACTCCACCCTCTCGACGAAGGTGCGCGGATCGTGCTTGGTACGCCACAGGAGTGTCCGCCGCGCAGTTGGCATGAGCGCCGCCGATCCCGCGCCGCCGGGCAGGCGCACTTTCGGGTGATCGTAGGGTCCGATGGCGCTCATGTTGATGCGGCCCCCGGCGTCGATCTGGACGCCGGACAGAAACACCGTATCGAGCTCGCCGCGCGCCGACAGGTCGAATAGCTCGGCCAGGGTTACCAGGCTGCGCGTCTCCCGCAGCAGGCGCGGGTCCACAGTGGACGCCGGAAGGGTCTCGGGGACGGGGTTGGCGCTACCGGTGATGTTCAGATAGACGAGGTTGGGCGCGTGAAGGCGCTGCGCGACAAGGCAGGCGACCATGGGCAGCGGCGATGCCACGCCGTGAAAGACGCGCTCGCCATCGCGCAGCCGCCGGGCCAGGACGACGGCCATCATATCGGCCTGCTGCTCGGCGCTGGGGAGCGCGGGCCGGACCGTCATGCGGCCACCGTCGGCGCGAGGACATGTTGCTCGACGAACGCCGCGTACACCGCGTCATCCTGGGCGGCCCGAATGTAGGCGGCGAGGAATTCGTGGTCGTAGTCGTACTCGTCCGCGCAGCTGAGCGGCCACGCGCCGCGCGGCGCTTCGACAACGGCTTCGACAAGGTAGCCGGGGATGGCCGTCAACTCCGGACGCGTCGCCAGTACGCTGCCGTCCACGATGCGCTCGCAGGTGATGATGACCCGCTGCGCTGCCTGGGCAATGAGGGCGTCCTCGAAGCGCGTCCCGTAGATGCGGGCGTTGCCCTCGGCGTCGGCCTCCTGGACGTGGACAACGGCGACGTCGGGTCGAAGCGCGGGAACAGCAACGACCGGGTGGCCGGTGAACGGGTCCTCGATGGTGCGGAAGTCGCTCTTGGCGACTACGTCGGAGCCGAACATGCCCGCGACCGGCATGAACGGCACGCCCTGGGCCGATGCGCGCAACCCACTGATGACGGTGTAGCAGGCGTGCTCCTTGAGTTGCAGTTGGCCGGTCTCGATGGCACGGCGGTAGCGCGGGGCCAGCCCGAAGACGTTCTCGAAGCCGACGAAGGCGACCTCGGCGCGAGCGATGCAGCCGGTTCCGGCCAGCAGGTCCACGTCGTAGGAGGCAGCGGTCTTGATGACCGTCAGGCTGTGCTTCTGCTGGCGCACAAGCTCGTGAACGAACGCGCACGGCGCGCGATGCAAAGTATTGCCGCCGAGAGCAATGGACGCGCCGTCAGGCACGCTTGTGACTACGTCTCGCAGGTTTGCTCGTTTATCTCGCATGGGGTAGCCTCCTTGTGCAGCCTGGGTGTATTATAGACGTGTCTGCTCACGCCCGCAAAGAGGTCAATGTGGCAGCCATTCAATTGTCCTAGAAAGGTTCGAAATCATGCCAAAGATTGCCATGATTGGCGCGGGGAGTGTTGTCTTCACCAAAAATCTGCTTGGGGATATCCTGAGCTTCCCTGCCCTCGCCGAGAGCACAATCGCCCTCCACGACATCGACCCGGAGCGTCTCGACGCCGGGTATCGCATGGCCCAGTGGACGGCCAACGCCCTGGCGGCGCACCCGAATCTCGAGGCCCACGCCGACCGCCGCGCGGCGTTGGACGGCGCCGACTACGTTATCAACATGGTCCAGGTCGGCGGCCACGCAGCGACGCTCCTCGACTTTGACATTCCACGCCAGTACGGGCTGCGCCAGACCATCGGCGATACGATGGGCATTGGCGGCATCTTCCGTGCCCTGCGCACCATCCCGGTGATCCTGGAGATCTGCCGCGACATGCAGGCGGTCTGCCCGGATGCCTGGCTCCTGAACTACACCAACCCGATGGCGATGCTGATGTGGGCCATCAACGCCGCCACGCCCATCAAGTCCGTCGGTTTGTGCCATAGCGTCCAGGGCACGTCGCACCAGCTTGCCGGCTATCTCGATATACCGTACAAGGAACTGGTCTACGACACAGCGGGCATCAACCACATGGCATGGTTCATGAAGCTGGAGTGGGAGGGGCAGGACCTCTACCCCATGCTGCGCGAGGCGATGCAGCACCGCTTCATCTTCGCCCACGACAAGGTGCGCTTCGAAATCTTCAAGCACTTCGGCTACTTCGTGACTGAGTCCAGCGAGCATATGTCGGAGTACGTCCCGTACTTCCTCAAAAGCCCGACCGAGATCGACCGCCTCGACATCCCGCTGGACGAGTACGTCCGCCGCAGCGCCAACAACTTGCGCGAGTTCCAGCACACCTACAAGCGCCTCCACAACGGCGCGTCGTTCACCGTCAAGCGCAGCGAGGAGTACGGCGCGTTCATCATCCATGCGATGGAGACGGGCGTTCCGTCCACGTTCTACGGCAACGTTGCGAACCACGGTCTGATCGACAATCTGGCCCAGGATGCGTGCGTCGAAGTGCGCTGCACGGTCGATAAGGACGGCATCCATCCGCTGCCCTTTGGCGCTCTCCCGCCGCAACTCGCAGCGCTGAACCGCTCCAACATCGACGTTCAGCGTCTGGCGGTCAAGGCGGCCTTGGAAGGCAATCGCGACGACGTCTACTATGCCGCGTATCTCGATCCGGCGGCGTCCTCGGCGCTGACCCTGGGCCAGATCCAGGCGATGGTCACCGACCTCATCGCAGCCCACGGCGACGCCCTCCCAGAAGGCATCCGGTTGAGCCGGCGGATGAGCGTGCCGGTTTAGGCTCGGTTGCTCGATAGAGGCGTCATTGCGAGGTGGGCGATAGCCCGACGAAGCAATCTCACGCTGTGAGAGGCGCTACGCTGTGCGCTAGAGTTGCTATCGCAAGGGCGGGGGATTGCTTCGCTCTGCTCGCAATGACTTGTGTCTCGTAAGGATAGTGCGGACAGGCGTGTCTTACTTTAGATGGTATTACACTGGCGCGACTACGCGTTGCTGTTGAGGGTGTATGTTGGAAAAGCTGGACCAGATTGAGAAGCGATACGAAGAGATAAACACCTTGTTGTCCGATCCGGTGGTGCTCGCGGATATGGACCGTCTGCGCACGCTTGGGCAGGAGCAGGCGGAGCTGCAAGAGGTCGTCGATACGTACCGACAGTACCAGGGTGTGGCGAAGCATCTGGCCGAGGCGCAGGAACTGGCGGTCGGCGACGACCCGGAGCTGGCCGAACTGGCCCAGGCCGAGTTGCCTGAGCTGGAGGCCGAGGACGCCCGACTCCAGGAGCAGCTCAAGCGCCTGCTGCTGCCCACGGACCCGAACGACAAGCGCAACGTGATTGTGGAGATTCGGGCCGGCACAGGGGGCGACGAGGCGGCGCTGTTCGCGGCGGACCTGTTCCGCATGTACCAGCGCTACGCCGAGGTTCACCGCTGGAAGGTGGACATCATCAGCGCCAGCGACACTGGCATCGGCGGCTTCAAGGAAATCATTTTCGAGGTCAAGGGCGACGGCGCTTACTCGCGCCTGAAGTACGAGAGCGGCGTCCACCGTGTGCAGCGTGTGCCGGACACCGAGGCGCAGGGCCGCATTCACACCTCGACGGCAACCGTCGCGGTGCTGCCGGAGGTGGACGAGGTTGACGTGAAGATCGACCCGAACGACCTGCGCATCGACGTCTACCGCTCGTCGGGCCACGGCGGGCAGAGCGTCAACACAACGGACTCGGCCGTCCGCATCACGCACCTCCCGACCGGCCTCGTCGTGACGTGTCAGGACGAGAAGTCGCAGCTCAAGAACAAGCTCAAGGCAATGTCTGTGCTGCGCGCCCGGCTGTACGCCATCGAGGAAGAGAAGCGCCAGGCCGAATTGACCGAAGCGCGCCGTTCCCAGGTGGGGACGGGGGAGCGGGCGGAGAAGATTCGCACGTACAACTTCCCCCAGAACCGCGTCACCGACCACCGCATCAACATGACGGTCTACAATCTCGACATGGTGATGCAAGGCGCGCTGGACGAGTTCATCGATGCCCTCGGCCTGGAGGATCAGACGACCCGCCTGCAGGCCGCTGTTGCCTGACCTGTTGGCCGCCATGTCCCGTAAGCACGACACCCAGCCCATGGACCGACTCGGCTCGCGCGAGTCGACCGTGGGCTTTTTGTTGCGGCAGTTGACGGCTCGCTTCGCCCGCGCCGGTATCGATACACCGGCGCTGGATGCCCAGGTCATCCTGGCGCACGTCCTCCGCGTCAACCGCGCCTGGCTGCTGGCGCATCCCGAGGCAGAGGTGCCGGGTGGACTCGGCAGAACGGTCGAGGGATGGGCAAGGATGCGGGAAGAGCGCCGCCCGCTGGCTTACATTCTCAAGCGGCGCGAGTTCTATGGCCTGGATTTTGTAGTGGACGAGCGCGTCCTGATGCCGCGTCCGGAGACGGAGATGCTGGTCGACCGCGCCCTGGACGTCATAGGGGGCTGGCATGAGGCTCACGGCATCTGGCCGCGTGTGGCAGACATCGGCACGGGGTCGGGCGCGATTGCGGTTACGGTCGCTGCGGCCCTGCCCGATTTACTGACTCTCACAGCCGTGGATATCTCGCTGGATGCCCTCGCCGTGGCTGAGCTGAACGCAGCTCGCGTGGATGGGGCCTACCACATTGATTTCCGCCACGGTGACCTGCTCTTGCCCCTCGACGCGCCGGTGGACGTTGTGCTGGCGAACCTGCCGTACATTCCGCAAGGTGACCTGGCGACGCTCCAGCCGGAGGTGCAGTGCGAGCCGCGGCTGGCCCTCGACGGCGGACCGGACGGCCTCGACCTGTTCCGCCGCCTGTTCGCCCAGGCGCCGGGCCGGGTTTCCTCAGAGGCCGTATTCTTGCTAGAAGTCGGGGCGGGGCAGGGCGCAGCTGTGGCTGTGCTTGCCCAGGCGCTCCGTCCGAGTCAAGTGACGGTCACGCCGGACCTGGCCGGCCATGACCGTCTGGTGGAGATAAGATTGGGAGATGTCTGAGCCGATTCGCCTTGTCGCCCTCGACCTCGATGGGACACTGTTGAACGAGGAGCTGCACATTACACCGCGCACCATCAACGCTATCCGCGACGCCACTACTGCTGGCGTCCACGTCACCCTCGCCACGGGCCGCGGGTTCGTCTCGACCCGCCCATTCGCCGAGCGCCTGGGCATCACGACGCCGCTCATCTGCTACCAGGGCGGCGTGATTGGCGACCCGTGTACGGGCCGGGTGCTCCACGAGGTGACGATGAGCGCCGAGATCGCCGAGAGAGTCATCGAGCAAGCTGACCGGGAGGACCTGGACATCAGCCTGTACGGCGAGGATGTCATCTACTTCCGCAAGCTGCTGTGGCCCCAGGAGTTCTACGAGCGTTGGTTCGGTCTGCGCATCGTCCACGAGCCGCGCCTGCGCCGCATCCTCGACTATGCCCAACCCTTGAAGTTCATCATCATCGCTGAGCCGGCCGAGGCCGACATTATCGAGACGCGCTGGAAGCGGCTGTTCAACGGTCCACTGCACATCGTTCGCTCGCACCGTCTGTTTGTCGAGGGCAACCCGCCTGGCGCATCCAAGGGAACGGCGCTGGCCTGGCTGGCCGCGCGCCTGGGTGTACCCCGCGAGGGCGTCATGGCCGTTGGCGACAACGACAATGACCGCAGCATGGTCGAGTGGGCCGGGATAGGCGTGGCGATGGGCAGCGGCGCGCCCAGCCTGCAAGCCGTCGCTGATTGGGTCGCGCCTGGACAGGCCGAGGATGGGGCGGCGGTCGCCCTCGAACGGTTCGCGCTGGGGAGGCGCGTGTAATGCCGCCCGTCATTCGCGCCGACGCGCTCGGCGCACTAGACGAATCGGTGCGCGCGCTCCTGGCGGACAAGCTCATCGTCGTCCCGACGGATACGGTCTACGGCGTGGCGGCGCATGGCCTGCGCGAGGCAGCAGTGGCGAAGTTGTACGACGCCAAACTCCGCCCGCGCGACAAGGCCATCCCACTACTCCTGGCCGACCCTGCTGACGTGGAGCACGTGGGAATAGGCGTCGGCGCGCTGGCGCGCACGCTGATGGCGCGCTACTGGCCGGGCGCGTTAACCGTCGTGATCCCCGCGCGCCCGGAATTGCCGCCCTCGCTCACGGCCGGTGGAAATACCGTGGCTGTACGTATTCCTGACTGTGACGTGACACGCGCTCTGATTCGCGCCCTCGGCGCGCCGCTGGCGGCGACAAGCGCCAACCTGTCCGGTGTTTCACCCGCCCTCACGGCGTCCGATGCAGTCGCCATGCTCGGCGATGCCGTGGCCCTGATTCTCGATAATGGGCACTCGCTGGGCGGCGAGGCGTCTACCGTTGTCGATGCGACCGTTTCACCACCGCGCATCTTGCGCCCTGGACCCCTCACCCTCGATCCGGATCTCGTTAGCCATCCTTGACCAAGGAGGTCGCCATGCGATCCCGCCGCGTCTTTGGAGTCATCATCGGTCTCATTCTCATCCTCATCGGCGTCTGGATGCTGCTGGAGGCGCTCGGCTACCTGACCGTCAGCCTGTTCAACGTCTGGCCCGCCGTTCTCGCGGGGGTGGGGCTAATCCTGCTGGTCGCCGGTCTGCTCGCACCGCGCAAGGAAGGCTTCCGCGATGGGGCGATGGCGATGTTTGGGATGTGGGGGCTTTTGCTGGGGCTGTTCTTTCTCCCCTACAGCATCGGCCGTCTCGATTGGGGCACGCTGGCCCAGCTCTGGCCGACCTTCCCGCTGATCGCCGGCATTGGCTTCATGGTGGCGTTTCTCGTTGAGGGCAGGCGCGACGTGGGCCTGTTCATCGTCGGCGCAATCACCATCATCGTCGGCGTCGTGGGCTACCTGTTCGCGTTCGGCGTCCTGGGCGCGACGATTGCCGCTCTTGTCCTGCCCCTGTTCGTGCCGATCTTGCTCATCCTGGTTGGACTGGGTGTGCTCGTGAGCGCGTTTACGCGGCCCCGGGTGTAAACCTGTGCTGGTCGGCATCGACGCCAGCCGGGCCATCGCGGGGCCGCGCACCGGCACCGAGAACTACTCCCTGGGGCTTATCCGCGCCCTCCTGGAGCGGCGTCGCTTCGATTACCGCCTCTATTTTCGAGACGCGCCGCCACCAGAACTTGCCGCGCTGTCCAGACCGGGCGTTGAAATGCGCCTCATGCCCGCGCTTCGACTGTGGACGCACACGCGCCTTGCGGCCGAGGTGCTGCGCCATTCCCCCGATGCCCTTCTCGTGCCGGCCCATGTTCTGCCGCTAACGCACCCGCCGGCGACTGTCGTTACGGTTCACGACGTAGGGTTCCGCTATTTCCCCGCTGCCCACACGCGCCGCCAGCGCGCCTACCTGGAGCTGTCCACTCTCTGGGCAGCGCGGCGCGCGGCGCGGCTCCTGGCGGACTCAGAGGCGACGAAACGTGACGTGATGCGGCTCTATGGCGTGGCGCCGGAGCGCATTCTGGTCGCCTACCCCGCCGTTGACCCGCAGTACACGCCGAATGCCGTGCCCGACGAAGCCGCCTTGCTCCGCAGGCGCTACGGTCTACCGGATCGCTACGTGCTCTTTGTCGGCACGCTCCAGCCGCGTAAGAATGCGGGTGTGCTGATCGAGGCGTTACCTCACGTGCCAGAGGATATCAGTCTGGTGCTGGTCGGGCGACCCGGTTGGGGGGGCGAGGTGGATCGGCTGCAGGCGCTCACGCAACGTTGGGGCCTTATCGAGCGGGTACACTTCCTCGGCCACACGCCCGCCGCCGACCTGCCGGGGCTGATGCGCCAGGCGTTGGCCCTGGCCCTACCCAGCCTGCACGAGGGGTTCGGCATGCCGCTCGCCGAGGCGATGGCGTGCGGCACGCCGACACTGGCCGCCAACACATCGTCGCTGCCTGAGGTTGTCGGCGATGCTGGTCTTCTCCTGCCGCCGAGGGAGCCGCTCGCGTGGGCATCGACTATCACCCAGGTAGCCGTCAACGAGACCTTGCGGCGCAAGATGAGGCAGCGGGGTCTGGTTCGCGCCCGCATGTTCACGTGGGAGCGTGCCGCCGCTGTGACCGAAACGGCGCTCGGCGAGGCATACGCTCAGTTCGGGAGATAGTCAATCGCGTAGCTGGCCGACGCGCCGGCCAGCCCCGCCCCGATGCCCGGTGGCAGTGGAGCCGTCACGATGCAAGGCGCGTTCCTGCCTGGGGCGAGGTTCACGGCGTCAGTCAATTCGGCGACCACGGCATAGTAGACGACATTGCCCTGGTAGAACGTCACCACGAGGCGCGGGCGAGCGAGCGCCACATTCGCCCCGTTGACGACCGTGCCGCGCAGGGTGAGGGTGCGGTCGTCGAGACTGACGCTGAAGCTCGGGTTGTCGATGCTCACGCCACTGGGGAGCGGCTGGGGCACTAACCGATACGCCGTCTGGATCGTATAGCGCGTCCAACTGTTCGCGCCTGGTCCGCTAAGTGTGAGGACGAAGGGTGCGGTGACGCCCGGATTGAGAATTCGGTCGGCGTTCTCGCTGCTCCAGACCCAACCTGCCGCAACGACCCGGTTCGTCGCGTCGTAGAACGTGCCGGTGACCTGGGTTTCGTCGATTGGTCCGGCGGTTGTGTTGGTCAATTCACCGTAGATCTCGGCGTTGCCGTTGCCTGTGGCGACTCTAAGGCCCCGTGTCGGGAGCGGAGAGGGCGCGGGCGCTGTCGCCGGTTCATACAGGATTGTGTAGCTTGGCTCGCCGGGAAAGGCGCCACCCGTCAACGTCATGCGAAAGGGTGTGGTCTGGCCGGACACCAGCGTCAGGCCAAAGGGTGAGGCGCTACCCCCTCCGCTATCGGCGACATTGGCGATAGCACCGTCGATGCTGCGATAGACGGCGACGACGCGGGTGTGCTGGATGGGGGCGTTGGCCGTATTGGTAATCTGGCCGTACAAGTACCCATCGCTACTTTGATACGTCCCTGTTGGCGGGGCCAGGGTGGGCAATGATGGCTTCGCGCTCCACCGCCAGTCCGTGACTCGGCTCTCGTTGTTGTCATAGTCATTGGGCGGGGCGACGACGAGTCGGAACGGCGCGGTCTGCATCGGCCCGAGGCGGTCCGCGAAAACTTCGGCCTGGTACGTGGCAAGCACGAGCAAGTCATCCCGCCGCAGGTTTATCGTCACAACGACGTCTGTCACGGCCGCGCTGCTCTGGTTCTGAACCTCCCCGACCACGGTCAGCCAGGTTTGGCCGGAGAGAGTGTACGTCAAGGAGCGTGCATTCAGAATGACCACCTGACCACCGGGGGTAGGAGTCGCACTTGGCGTCGATCTCGTCGCCGTCGGCGTCAGGCTCGACAGGGGAGTAGCGGTCGCTGTCGTGCTTGGTGACGCCGTGCCTGTAGCGTCAGTGACGTTCGTGGCCGTGGGCGTGCCAGTGGCAGCGCTCGTTCCGGTCGGTGTGGTAGTGGCTAGCACGGTTGAGGATGGCGTCTGTGTTGGCGTGACAGTCTCGCTCGGCATGGCCGTCAGCGTAATCGTCGGACGGCGGGTCGCCGTCACTGTCGGCGTCATGGTGGGTGCAGGTGGCGGGTCGGTGGGGAAGGGCCGGCCGACGCCGCGCATGATGAGCGGCAGGTAGATCTCGGTGAAAGGGCGCTCGGTGGTGGGTATGGCGGCCGGTCCTGCTGCGGCCAGCCATGTGATTGGCTGCCCAGCCAGGAGAGCGATGATTGCGCCCAGGAACGCAAGGCCGACAAGAGCACTCAGGTAACGAAGAGACAATCGGGACACAAGGGTCTCCACGGCATAGGGTGAGGCGACGCCGAACAGCGTGACCACGACAGGTTGGTCTATCATATATGACGTTGTTGAGCGCCCTACGTTATTCAGTCTGACTCAACAACTCTCAATCTCTGTTCCTGATCTTGGTCCTCAATAGCGTGTCGCATATACTTGCGCTGTCGGGCGCACTTTCCCGCCCGCCCTGAATGTGCCCTAACTGATGAGAAACGCTCACGCCCCTCTGAAAAGAAGGCGGTCTCACTGGCTGCTGCCCACCATGGTGGCAGTCGCCGCCCTCGCGCTGTACGTCGCGACGGTCGCGCCCGGCGTTCTGCCCGCCGACAGCGGTGAGTTTCAGCTCGCGGCGGCGACCCTCGGCATTGCCCACCCGCCGGGCTATCCCCTCTACATTATGCTTGGCTGGGCGTTCACCCGCCTGACACTCGACAATCCGGCCTGGGGCCTGAACCTGTTCTCGACACTCATTGCGGCGGCCACGCTGACTGTTGTCGTGGTGGCTGTGCGCGCCCTGCCTCTTGGCCCAAGGACGCCATTCACGCGTCTCGTCGCTTCCCTCGCCGCCACTCTCACGCTCGTGGGCGCAACGACGTTCTGGGCCCAGGCGACTACGGCGAACATTCGCATCCTCGTCGCCCTTTTCAGCGCCCTTCTCTTCTGGCTTGGCTTGCGGGCAATGGTGCAGCCGACGCTCGGGCGGCTCGTGTGGCTCGCCCTCGTCACCGGCCTGGGGCTAAGTCACCACGGCAGCCTTGCCTTTGTTGCCCTCCCGGTCTGGGGGTCAGTCGCCTGGTCGTGGATCAGGGAGGCGCGCGCCAGACAGGCGCGGCAAGGCCGACGCAGGCTAGGCCGGAACATCGGCGTCGTCGTCGTCGCTGGCATTGTTGGCCTGCTGCCCGTGCTGTATCTGCCGCTGCGAGGCGCACCGGGCGTGCCGCCTCACCCTGAGGCGCTCGTCGGCCTGGATGCGGTGCTGAATCATGCCCTGGCGCGCGGCTTCGGCGGCGACATGTTCGCCTTTGCCCGCCCGTCGCTCTTGCCGGACCGCCTGCGCATCCTGGCCGACATCCTACGCATCGAGTTCGGCTGGCCGCTGGTCGCGCTGGCTGCCGTGGGCTTCGTTCGCGTCATCCTGCGTGGGCGTGTCGGGCTACTCCTGGGCGGCGGCTTCGCTTTGCCCGCCTTCGTCGCCATCACCTACCGCGCGCCGCAAACGGTAGAGTACCTCATGCCCGCGTACGTAGCCTTCGCACTCCTTGTCGGCGCGGCCCTGACGGGCGACTGGGCGAGTATTCTGCCGCACCTGAAGCTGGCGGGCCGTCGCTATGTGACAATGACTATGCGCGTCGGACAGGTGGTTGCCTTGCTGGGCGCGGTCATTCTAGCGGTGGTGAACATCATTGCGCTCTGGCCGAGCTACGCGGCGCTTCACCACGACGACACCACGCGCCAGGCTGCCCAAGCGTTCCTGGCTGCCGCCCCGCCGGACGCGCCTGCGTTCGCGGGCTGGCACCAGGCGACGCCTTTGTGGTATCTCCAGTACGTCGATGGTCTGCGGCAAGACGTCAATGTCGAGTACGTGACGCCAGCGGGGGCGGAGTATTACCCGACGACGTGGCGGCGGTTGCTAGAGGACGCCGCGCAGCGCGACCCTGCCCTGGCGACCAACCGCTACCCGACCTATGCCGACGCGCCTTTTACCCTTGCGCCGGCCGGCTCTGGCTTCATGGTACAACAGGGCGACCCGCCGATCCCGGACGGCGCCCATGCGGTGGATGCTGCCTTCGAGGGTGGTCCAGTCCTCGCCACCGCGCAGTGGGGGCAGCCACCGAACACCGCCGGTGAGCCATCGTCTCCCGTGCCGCTGGGCGGCGTCACTGTCGAAGCCGGCGATGCTATGACCATTGACCTTTACTGGCGAATGGTTGAGGCTGCACCGTCCGACCTGGCGTTCTACGTGCATCTCATTGACGATGACGGCCGCGTTGTCGGGCAGGCGGATGTGGGCCGACCGGCGAGCGCGCTGGGTGCGGAACGAACATTCGTGACGCGCCACACTGTATCGGTATTGCCGACGACCGCGCCAGGAACCTATCGCCTCGTGGCTGGCGCGTACCAGCCGACGCCCGACGGCCCGGTGGCTCTGGCCGCCAACCCCGTGCCGCTGGCCGAGGTTCAGGTGGCGCCCTCATCGCAGCCGCTCGTGACGAACCACCCACTGCGCCGCGCGCTGGAGGGCGGCGTCACTCTCCTCGGCTTCGACTGGGACTCGACAGTTCCCAACGGGCGCCGCCTCTATCTGCACTGGCAGCGTGATGTGTCCGGCGCGCTCACAACGGTGCATCTAGAAGTCGCTGGGCAGACGGTGGCAGAGGTTGCTGTGCCCGATGCGTCGTCTGGAAGCGTGATCACGACGGCTGCCGACTTGCCACCTGAAGGTGAGGTGGCAGTCGTGGTGGACGGGCAGCGCGTGTTTCTGGGCGAGCCGAGTGAGGGTGAGCGGTGGATCAACTACGGCGGGAAGGCGGCGTTGGTCGACGCCAGCGCCTACCGCGAGGGCCGCGATCTGGTAGTGGACCTGACTTGGCTCGGCCTTCAGCCACTTCTCAACGACTATAGTGTCACCGTCAAGGCGCGCGGCGACGGCTGGAGCCAGGCGAACGACGGTACGCCCGCCGAGGGCGCGATTCCCACGTTCAAGTGGGTTGGCGGGATGCTCGTCCACGACCGCCACCGCTTGACGCTGCCCAAGGACGCGCAAGGCCCCATCACGGTCACAGTTGGCCTCTACGATGCGTTCACGACGACGCCGCTGACCGTTCTGGACGACCGCCTGCTGCGCCTCGGCCAGGCTGAGGAACCTGCTATTCTCGTGGTTGATTGAAGCTGATTATAGACTTCACACTCGCTGTCATGCCGAGGAACGAGGCATCTGGGCTGCCGCAGTCCAGACCCCTCCTCCGTCGGGGTGACATTCGGAAGTTTCTTGTGTCGGCGCATGCCGTACTATGGCTTGGGGGTCTCGCAATGACGGATCAGTTAGCTGCCAATCTTCACCCCCTCGATGATCGCATGCCCAAGCTCTTGAAGCGTGGGCTTCTCGTACAGGATAATCTCCAGCCGATACTGCCCCGCCGGCAGGTTGTCGGGTAGGTTGAGCTGACGCCGGTCGTAGATAGGTTGGCCGGGCTGCCAGGCCACGGTCGGGAAGAAGCCGTAGCCCGGCGGTTGGTCCACGCCCATGATCTGCCTTCCATCTGATCCTAACAGCCGGATGGATGTGACATAATTCTGGGCGAGTGGGTGCTCGGTCAGCCAAGTCATATCGACGAACAGCCGTCGGCCGCGCTGCTCCCACCGCACGTCTGCCAGGCTCACGCCGTCTCCCATCGGGTAGCGTTCGGCGGGCGTGACCGGCGGCGCCGGGTATGGCAGCACATACACGGGCAGAAGGTAGAGACGGCCCATTGCCTGGCCCTGGTCATCGAGCGGGGGAACCTCGTCGTTGGTCGCATCCTGCACGCGCAGGCGGAGCCAGTATAGGCCCGGCGTCGTGTCCTGGGGAACTGTCAGCCGGTGCGTCGTCGTTGGGGCGAGGCGCACGCGCTCGTTAGCGATCTGGTATGAGATGTCTTGCAGATGCTCGGCCGGGCTTTCGAGAACGACGTCTACCTGGCCGCCGTCGAACTCCGCCCACGTGAGCTGCGCTTCTAGCGTAGCGCCTTGATAGACGACCACGTAGTCACCCGAACGTCCGCTGACGGTGTACCCGCTCAACAGCGACCCACTCGCGTAGCGGACGCCGTCGGGGGCGCGGTGCAGCCAGGGGTAGCGCAGGAAGTCCTCGACGAGGGGCGCATCGGCTGTGATTCCCCGCGCTGACCACGTGCTCTGCGTCTGGAATGCCGCGCCAACCAGCCAGACGACGGCGACGGCGATGAGCGCCGCCGGGATGTAACGCAGCCAGCGCTGATCGAGGAGAAGGAGCGCCGCGAGAAGCGCCAGCGCGATAAGCCCGACGACCTCCGCGACGAGCGTCCCACCTACATGCGCGAAGCGCAGCGAGACGGCGTGCGTCCCCTGGGGAATGCGGGCGCTGAGATAGCCAATGCTGGGCGCTACTTCTGTCGGCGCTGAATCGTTATCCACCCAGACCTGCCAGCCGGGGAAAGCAATGGTGGGGAGGGCGATCACCGCTTCCGGTGTGTCCACCGTCACCTGCCACTCTCGGTCCGCCTGCGTCTCCACCCGAGCGGATCCGGAGATAAGGACCGCTTGCGGAATGAGGTGCGGCACGAAGTCACGCACGGGCTGGGTGGGCGCGATGTACGGGCGCGGGTCCACGGCGGTGGGCAGGTACTCGCCGCGAATCGTCGTGCCGATGTTGCCGGTGAATATCTCATACCACGCACTGCGATGAGCCGTGACCTCCGAATCTACCAGGGGCATGCGCGGCGGGTCGAGCTGCCACAGGGCCGCCACAGCTAGGCTAACGCTCAGGACACCGGCAGCAAGCCATGCAGTGCGCGGACCGCGTTGTTCAAGGCGGGCTGGAACTGCGCCGGTCAGCAGCGCGCCCGCGAAGGCGACAACCGACAGGAAGCGCCACGGGAATTGCGCGAAGGGCAGCAGCGGGAGATGGTCCCACAGCGGCTGCGACAGGGGTGTCACGAAGAAGAGGGCGATGAGGAGGGTAGCGGCGGCCGCGAGCGCCTCGGGGCGACGGCCGCGACGCCAGGCCAGCATCACCAATAAACCGAGCAAGATCGCCGCGCTCTGAGCCAGGCCCAGGGCGAAGGCTGCGCCGCCCGCCGGATCGTAGTCGAAGGCGGCCCCAAACTGGGCCAGGTTGATCCCACGAAAGTGGCCGGTGTAGCTGAAGAAGCCTGTCAGGTTGACGTCCAGGCGGACCCGGGTGCGGTCGGCCAATGCGGGCCACCAGAACCACGCGCTCAGCGCCAGCCCCAGAATCAGGGCGAGCAGCGCCAGGGCGAGGCTCGCAGAGCTAGTCGGCAATCCGCCTGGTAAACCGTCATTGCGAGCGAAGCGAAGCAATCCTGCGCCGGTGCGAATACCCGTCTCATGCGCGGCTGGCGTTGCCGTTCCCGCCCGGGGGATTGCTTCGTCGGACTGCTGTCCTTCTCGCCATGACGGGCCGGTCTGCCGCCAGGCGGCCACAATGTAGAGCGCCAGGAACGGGCTGAAGATGAGGGCCGAGATGTTGTGGCACAGGACGAGGCCGGCGTAGGAGAGGGCGAGCGCCGCCACTCGCGCCGGTGTTGGCCGCTGGACGACGGCGCGGGCGGCGAGCCAGGTCAGCGGGTAGAAGGCGAAGGCCCAGAACTCGCCGAGCGAGTCGCCTCGGACGTAGATGTTGACGAGGTGAAACGGGGCATAGGTGTAGGCAACGGCGGCGAGAAGGCCCGCCGGAACAGAAGCCCACATCCGCCGCGCCAGGGCGAACATGCCAAGGGCGGCCACCACCAGACCGAGCGTCTGCGTCGTCTTGATGGCGGCGATGGGGCCGATGCCAAGCTGTGTCAAGAGCGCGGCGAAATAGTAGGGCAGAGGGGCGTAGAAGTTCCAGAAGGGGTAGCCGAGGCCGTAGTTGGCGTCTGGCATCCAGCGGGGCGGGAAGCTGACTCCCAGCGCGGCGATCATCTCCTGGAGGCGAATCAGCAGGAAGGGGCTATCGCCACCTGCTCGTGTCGCAATGAAGCCGGGCTGAAGCAGCGGCCACGCGGCTGGCACGGCAAGTAGGATGGCGGCCAGGACGTACAAGGCGGAGCGTGAGACGCACCTAGCGCGCCCCACGCTCCTGTCGTTCTCCGGGGATGTCCTCGGAGACTCAGTCTCGAACACGATAGACGGCGCGACTACTGCGCCAGCGCCTCAGGTGTCGTGGCCGTCGCCGGGAAGATGCCTTGCTCCTTGGCGATGTCACCGCCGTTAGCGACTGTAACCTCGCCGGCCTTCGCCCACGGCACGTTCTCCTTCCACTGCTGGAAGACGGCGCGCTGGGTGCGGAGGGCGTAGTGGTTGCCCATGTCCTCGACCTTCGACGTCGGCAGGCCGTACACCGTAACCGGGTCACCCGCCGCAAAGTAGGCGGCCTTGATCGCCGGGTAGGCGTCCATTAGCGCCTGGCGGTTCTTGACGATGGTGGGGAACGTATCGCCCGGCTGGTCGAAGCCGACTAGCGGCAGCGGCACCTGGCGGTTCTCCTTGAGCTGCGGATCGCGGCCGAGCTGCGACATGAGGTCGAAGAGGTTCATCGGCACGGCCATGTTCATCTCAGGCCGCCACTGGAGCGCCAGTTTCTGGAACACCTGGGTGGGGAAGGTGTCATACACGAAGACCTGGGAGATGGGGTAGCCCACCACGGGCACGCCGCCGAGGCGCTGGAACTCCGTCCACATCTTCGCCTGGTCGTTGTCCACGACACGATAGCCACCTTGACTGTTGGCGGCCTGGGTGTAGAAGTGGCCGTTGGGGATGGCGAAGTCGGCTGCGCCACCGGCTGGCGCTGTCACGGGCGCGACGACAGCGGGCGCCGGGGCGGGCGCAACGGGTGCGGCAGGTGTGGGCTGGGCTGCCGACGTGTTGGCGCTGGGGGCGGGCGTTGGGGCAGCCTTGCCGGGCGCGGCTCGCAGGGACGAGTCGGGCACGAGGCATCCATCATCCCAGAACGAGTCGTTGTGCTTGACCGAGAACTCCGGCTGGCCCTTCACGTAGACCGTGACGCTGTTGCCCTGGGCAACGGCGCTGATGGAGTGTTGAACCCAGTCGTCATAGTGGATGTCGGGTTCGGACCAGATGACGCTATCAGGCGGCGGCGCGCCCACACCGGCCGGAACAGCGCCGGTCGGGTCGATGCCCACCCACACCCGATACTTGCCATCTTCCTTGGGGTCCGAGCGGAACACCACGCCGTCGAATCCGTCAGCCTGGCCTGTGTAGACCTGCGACCAGATGCTAAAGGTGAGGGGAGTGCCAGGCGTGACTGAAACTTGCTGGTAGATGCCGGCGGTGTGCGTCCCCCAGGTGGTGAACCACTTCTGGGAGTAGCGGCCGCTGTGGGCACGGAAGCGTGTCTGCGACAGATTCGTGTCTTCGAGCTTGTACTCTGGCTCGCGGTTGTTGCGTTCGTCGCCGCGCAGCAGCCACGGATACCAGCCGTCGGCCACAGCCGACGAGAGGCTTGTACCGATGCTCTCGGTCTTCCGTGAGCCGCCCTCAAAGCCCGGATTCGCCAGCAGGTTGCCGGGGCACGGGTCCTGGCCTTGCGCGTCGGGGGCAGCGCTGGCCTGGAATGCTCCAAACGGAAGCATCACCGCCAGCAGCGCGACGAGCATGAACAGGTTGATCCAACGGATTCGCATGTGTTCCATACGTCTTTCTCCTCATTCTGGTGAGCGCCAGTTGGCCTCTGGCGCGGTTACTGTCTCGGCGCCCTGTTGAGTGGGCAGGCGCGCGAGGGTCCGAGAATTATATAACCCGACCTCGACGGTAGGGTTGGGGGCAGCATCAGCGGGCACTGCAATTGTGCGCTCCTCAGCGACGTGGTCGCCGTCGCGCCAGATCGCGGCCGGATAGTATTGGCCGCCCGGCGGGGCATCCGCCTGGCCGACGACTCCCTGTGGCCCGACGACGTGGACAAAGGCGGCGAGATCCGGCGACAGCGGGCCGCGTGCGTCCCAGACGAGGCGAACGCGAATCGTGTCGCCATCGCGCTGCCACTCGGCGCGCCGCAGGCCGGCCACGCCGAAATCCGCCTCGACGTTGGCAGTCGGAACATCCGGGGTTGCCCGCACCGTATAATACAGCAGGCGCGGCGTTGCCTCCAAATCGCCCCGCTCGTACGCGCCCGGCTGTCCCTGGATGAGTCGGCCGATGGGGAGCTGCGCCAGGATCTCGCGGTGGTCCTCGAACGGCCACAGCGCGAGTATAATCGAGTCGCCCGTCAGGGCACGCTCACTGCGCAGAACACGCACGCTCCCTGGCGCTACCAGGTAGCGGACGTTCGGCCAGTTGTCCCATAGGCGCGAGTCGATATAGCCGCGATAGCCGTCGCGGCGCTCGCCCGCGCTGGCCGCCCACGCCTGCCCATCCCAGCCGACGCCTAGAAAGCGGTTCAGTTCGGCGGCCAGCTGCGTCGCCCCCGTGTCGAACTCATAGTAGACCGCGTCGCTGTGGACATGGTTGTCAAAGTAGTCGTGCCACGTCCACCCTAGCCCGACCATCAGAACGACCAGTGCCAGCCCCACCCCCGCGTAGCGCCAGCCTCGCGCGCTCAGCCACGTCCATGCTCTGTCGAGACCCAGGGCCGGGAAGAGAAACACGACCGGTAGGATGCCTGCCCCGCGCAGGAAGTGGGGCGCGTCCTCGGCCAGGATCGTGGGCAGGAGCATCGTCGCCGTCCAGGCCAGGATGAAAGCGTTCGGACCACGACGCCACCCTATCAGCGCGAGAGCGACGCCGTCCAGGAAGGCCAGGCCGAGCAAGGGATCAAAGACCGGGCGCAGGGGAACGTTGTGGCGTGGGATGAAGTCGCCGCGAAGGTTGAACATGCCCAGCGTCGCGACGGTTTGCCGTAGCGCCAGCCCCATCGGGTCGCCGTGGTTGATGGCGGGGTTGAGGATGGAGACCTGCTCACCGCGCTCGGCCAGGTCGCCTGTGTGGCTCAGAAGGTAGATGCCGAGCGGGGCGGCGACGATGAGCGCACTCAGGGCTGCAACGCTGAGGCCGCGCCACGGAAAGTCCAGCGGCTTCGTCCTGGGCCGTCGCCAGAGCGCGCCGGCAAGCGAGAGCAGCAAGGCCGCAGCGAGGGCAAGCGGCGTGACGCGGGCGACGAGATACGTGTAAAAGAGCAGACCGTACAGGACGCCGGCGGCGACCCAGTGCCGCCTGCGACGCGTGCGAAACGCGACCGCCCCTTGCCAGAGACACAGCGCGGCGACGAGCGGAAAGCTCCCGACGCGCAGCCCGATGCGGCTCAGGTTGATGGTCCAGACGGTGACAGCGCACACAGCGGCGGCCAGCAACCCGACGCGGTCGGAGAAGAACGCGCGGCCCATCAGGAACGTGGCCGGTATGGTCAGCGTGCCCAGGATCGCGGCGACGAGACGGATGGCGACCGGCGTGCGGCCGAGGGCGGCGATGCTCAGCGCGGCCAGGTAGATGAACAGCGGTTCGCGTCCGTTGTTGGCTTCGAAGAAGATGGGATGCGCGCCGTTCAGCACATCGACCGCATCCAGGGCGTAGTACGCTTCATCGCGGTAGAGGCCTGGCGGCACAGCGCCCAAGCCCCAGAAACGCAGGAATGCGCCGAGGACGACGACCGCCAGCAGGGCGTAGAGGGTATACCGCCCTTGCCCCCCCTGTCCTAGCATTCGTCTCGTTGGCCCCTTGCGATTGACGTTTTGCGCCTCATGCTGCTATGCTTCTACTTGACCAAGCCGGCATTATAACGCCGAGGGTATAGGATGTCAATTCATATTGTTCTTTCACCTCACATGGACGACGCTGTTCTGTCTTGCGGCGGTCTCATGGCGGCGAAGCTGGCGCAGGGCGAGCCGGTGCATGTGGTGAACGTGTTCGCCGGCATCCCGACCTATCGTCGCCTGTCGGCCTACGCGGAGCGCCAGCATACGAAGTGGGGCCGTCCGGCTGATCCGGTCGGGATGCGCCGCGCCGAGGACCAGGCGGCTCTTGCGCCGCTGGGTGTCGCCGTCGACTACTGGGAGTGGTACGACGCCATCTACCGCGAAGCCGACGGCCAGTTTCTCTACACGGACCACGATACGACCTTCGGGCCAGTTCACCCGGCCGAGCGCCCCTTGGTAGCAACTCTCACGCAACGGTTGGCGGCCCTACGCGAACGTGCGTCGGACACGGTGTATTACGCGCCGCTCGCCGTCGGCGGCCACGTGGACCACCGTCTGGTGCGGGACGCGGCGCTTGATCTTGCGTGCCAGGACGCGAGCGTCCTTTTCTACGAGGATTTCCCCTACGTCGCTCGCTGGGGCGGGTTGAACGAGGCGCTGGCCGAGGTTCCTGTGCGCTGGCAGCCGGTGTGGGAGCTTATCGACGTAGACGCCAAAATCGCGGCCATCGGGCGCTACCCTAGCCAGCTCTCGGCCATTTTCGAGCACGACGACTGGCAGGCCGTGGTGCGCGAGTACGCGACCTCTATTGCACCGGATGGGCAGGACGCCTGGGAGCGCTACTGGCGCATGGCCGAGGAAAGGAGCGCCTGATGTCGCAAGCTGAGACGCCGATTCGCACGTTCATCGCCGTCGAGCTGCCGCCCGATATCCGAGAGGCATTGGCGGGCGCCCAGGCGAGCCTCAAGCGTGACCTGACGATGCGCTCGCTCCGCTGGGTCAACCCGGACAGTATCCACATCACGCTCAAGTTCCTGGGCGACGTGCTGCCGTCGCAGATGCCTGCGATTACCGAGGCGCTCGCCGCCGTCGTCCCGCAGCACGCTGCGTTTAGCGTAGCCGTCGCCGGAGTGGGCGCGTTTCCCAACCTGTCGCGACCGAACGTCCTGTGGATTGGTCTGGAAGGACAGCTTGTGCCGCTCCAGCGGCTGCGCGACGATGTGGAGGCGGTCATCGCACCCCTGGGCTTCCCGACCGAGCGCCGCCCGTTCCAGCCGCACCTGACGTTGGCCCGCATCAAGGACGCACCGTCCGCCGACCTGCGAATGATTGGCGACACGGTTCGCCGCGCCGAGGTCCGGCGGCTCGGCCAGATTGACGTACACGAGGTCGCCCTGATGCGGAGTGACCTGCGGCGCGAGGGCGCGCTGTACACCCAATTGGCGGCATTCCCGTTGGGCAACAGCGTGGAGAAGCCTTGACTGTGGGTGGTGACGTCTCCACCTGGTTTCGCACCCATTAATCCGATCTTGCGTTATAATGTCCACACATGGTCAAGGGAAGTGAGAGATGAGGATATATGGCTCAACCCACGAAACGACATCAGACGCGTGAGCAGACGCCCCAACCGTCTAGCTCCTCGCGGGACGTGACTGTGACCGTCAGGCCGAACCAACTGGCGCTGGCTGGCGCGCTGGCCCTGGCAATTCTCCTGCTCTTCCTGGGCTTCATCACCGTAAGCCAGGATGTGCCAGCGAGCGCCGCAAGCGGATCGAGCCTGCTGATCGTATTCCTGACCGGCCTCACCGCTGGCGGCCTCACGTGCCTGGCGGTGCAAGGCGGTCTGCTGGCGACGGCCATCGCGCAGCACGAAGCCGACGAGGGCGCCAAGGGGCGCGCCGCGCCCATCGCCATTTTCCTGGCGGCAAAGCTGGCGGCCTACACGCTCCTGGGCATCCTGCTCGGGCTGTTTGGCGCGCTCATCGGCCTGACACCCAGCATGCAGGGCTGGCTCCAGGTCACCGCCGGTCTGTTCATGCTCGGCGTCGCGGCGCAGATGCTCAATCTGCACCCCATCTTTCGCTACTTCGCCCTCCAGCCGCCCAAGTTCATCCAGCGCCGCATCCGCAACGAATCCCGCAAAGGCAGCCTACTGTCCGCCGCCGTGCTTGGCGCGCTGACGGTGTTCATCCCCTGCGCGACGACCCAGGCGATGATGATTGGGGCGATGGGCACAGGCAGCCCGGTGTGGGGCGGGTTGCTCATGTTCGCCTACACTCTTGGCACGATTCCGTTGTTCTTCTCGCTGGGCTACCTGGCGACGCAGCTTGGCGCGGCCTTGCGCGGCGCATTTGCAAAAGTCGCTGCCGTCGCCATCATCTTCCTCGCAGTGCTGTCCATCACGGCGGGCCTGGCGCTGCTGGGCGTCCCCGTGCCAGATGTTGCGACGCTGGGGCGAAGTGAGACGCGCGCGGCGACAGTCGCGCCTGCTGCGGCCCCCGCGCGCCAGGGCCAGGCAAATGGAGCACCCCAGGCCGCTGCGCCCGCGAGTGGGTCGGTGCAGGAAGTGACGCTGCGAGCGGACCCGACGGCCTACGTCCCCAACCGCATCGTATTCAAGACTGGCACACCGGCCAAGCTGAAGTTGACCACGGGCGACCGCCTGGGCTGCACAAGCTCGTTCCTCATCCCGTCGCTGGGTGTGCAGAAAATCCTGGGCAAGAACCAGCAGGCGGTGTTCGATATTCCGACGGACCAGCCGCGCAAGATTCCCTTCACGTGCAGCATGGGGATGTATCGCGGCGTGATCGAGGTGGAGTCGTGATTCAACAAACGTTCAAGATCAAGGGGATGCACTGCACCAATTGCGCCATGGCAATCGACATGGACCTGGAGGACGTGGCCGGCGTCAAGGAGGCGAAGACAAACTTCGCCAAGTCCACGACGGTTGTGACGTACGACCCGGCGAAGACAAGCCTGGACGATATTCTCGCAACGATTCAAGAGACGGGCTACGAGGCGGAACCGGCCTAAGAGCTAGGCAACGCAGAGGCGCAGAAACACAGAGAGGAGAAACAAAGTCGCCTTTTCTCTGTGTCCTCTGCGCCTCTGCCGCAAAATGGGCTACATTCGCTCTGGCGCGCTGACGCCAACGAGGTCCAGGGCGCGGGCGAGAGTGGCTTTAGCGGCGGCGGCCAGGTGCAGGCGCGCCTGAGTCAGCGTCGGGTCCGTCTGGCGCGGCGGCAGGATCGGGCAGCGGTCGTAGAAGGTATGGAACGCCGTCGCCAGGTCATGGGCGTAGTACGTCAAGTGGTGCGGGGCGAGTTGCCGCGTCACCAGCGCCACAACCTCTTCCAGCCGCAGCATCTCCCGAATCAGCGCCATCTCTGAGGGATCCGTCAGAAGCGACAGGTCCGCCGTCGGGGCCATTTCGATGCCGCGCTCGGCGGCCTGGCGCAGAACGCCAGCGATGCGCGTGTGGGCGTACTGGACGTAGAAAACCGGGTTCTCGTCGCTTTGCTTCACGGCCAGGTTCAGGTCGAACTCCAGGTGGCTGTCGGACGAGCGCATGAGCATGAAGTAGCGCAGGGCATCTGGGCCGACCTCGTCAACCAGCTCGTTGAGTGTGACGTAGTTCGCCTTGCGCTTGCTCATCTTGACCACTTCGCCATCACGCATCAGCGTGACGAACTGGTAAATGACCACGTGGATGCGGCCGGGGTTGTAGCCGAGCGCCTTGAGCGCCGACGCGATGTCGGGGTACTGCACGGCGTGGTCACTGCCTAGGACGTTCACGATGAGATCGAAGCCCCGGTCGAGCTTGTCCTTGTGATAGGCGATGTCGGGCAGGCGGTACGTCGGCTCGCCGTTGGAGCGTACTAGGACGCGGTCCTTCTCCGCGCCAAACGCCGTCGCCTTGAACCACACCGCGCCGTCTGCGTCGTAGGCGTAGCCCTTCTCCTTGAGCTTGTCCACCACCTCCCACACGGCGCCGCTCGTTGTCAGGCTGTTCTCGTTGAAGAGGATGTCGAAGTGGATGCCGAGGCGATTCAGCGCGGCCTGCTGCGTCTCGGTGATGATTGCCTGGGCGCGGGCGCGGAACAGGCCGTTGGCCGGCTCGTCCACCAGGCTGTCCCCGCACTCGTCCACAAGGCCCTGGGCAATCTCGACGATGTCCTCGCCCTGGTAGTAGTCCTCAGACCATTCGACAGGACGGCCAAGAAGCTGGAGATAGCGGCCGCGCACCGACTCGCCGAGAAGCTGCATCTGGCGGCCGGCGTCGTTGTAGTAGTACTCGCGCGTGACAGCGTAGCGGGCGGCTTCCAGAACCCGCGCCAGGGTGTCGCCGATGACGGCGTTACGCCCGTGGCCGACGGTCAGCGGGCCGGTCGGGTTGGCGCTGACGAACTCCACCTGGGCCGTCTGTCCCACACCGATGTCGACATTGCCCACGGTTGTCCCTTCGCCCAGGATGCGCGCAACCTGCTTGCCAAGCCACAGCGGCGAGAGCCAGATGTTGACGAAGCCAGGCGGCGCGACCTCTACCTTGCCGATCAGTCCGTCCTGGGGCAGCCGTCCGGCAATGCGCTGGGCAATCTGGAGCGGGGCCATGCGGGCGGGCTTGGCGAGGGCCATCGCCACAGGCGTCGCAAAGTCGCCGAAGCCCGGTTTGGGCCGCTGGATGACAATGTCGGCGGGCAGGTCGAACGACGGCAAATCGCCGCCTTGTTGCGCTTCCGCCAGGCTGGTGCGAATCAGCGCGGCCAATTGCTCTTGCAGAGTCATTTACAACCACCTCTTGCGTTTGAAGTAAATCAACATTCCTATAGCTATGACGGCCATCATCAACAACGCTACAGGATAGCCATAGCGATGTCCAAGCTCCGGCATGTACTCGAAGTTCATGCCATAGACACCGGCGATGAAGGTCAGCGGGATGAAAATGGTCGAGACGATGGTCAAGACCTTCAGAATCTCATTCTGGCGATTGCTGACAACGCTCAGATAGTAGTCTTGCAGCCTGTCCAACATGTCGATGGCCGTCTGAGTCTCGTCGATGACGCGTAGGACATGGTCGTTAACGTCACGCAGATACTTGTCCGTAGTGCGCCGGACGAGGTGCGTCTTGTCCTTGCGCAGACCGCCCATCGCCTCGATAAGGGGCCACACGGCGCGGCGAACCGCCATGACCTCGCTCTCCAGGGCGAATAACTTCGGCGCTGGATTTCTCGCCGGGTCTTCGACAATCTCCACGCGCAGCTTCGTCACAGCATCCAGGTAGCGGTCAAGCACCAGAAAGTAGTTGTCGACGATGGCGTCCAGCAGAGCATACGCCAGGTAATCCGCACCCTGGCTCCGAATCCGGCCCGTGCCGACGCGCACGCGCCTCCGAACACCCTCGAACACGTCACCCTCAATGCCCTCCTGGAAGCTCATTACGTATGTCGATCCCAGGATGAGGCTGAACTGCTCGATGATGACCCCGCCACTGATGCTGTCGTAGCGTAGCATCTTCAGCACTATGTAGATATACTCACCATAGTTCTCGACCTTTGGACGCTGCTCGATATCCAGGATGTCTTCCTGAACCAGCGGGTCGATGCCGAAGCGGTCGCACAGCTCGGCGACACGCTCCGGCTGCGCCATCGAGGTGACATCGATCCACGTAACCGACGAGTTGTTGAGAATGGCGTAGCATTCATCAACGGACGTCGCCACCCGCGCATCATAGCCAGCTGCGTTATAGTTGTGGAGGATGATCGTGGTGGTGGGCTGCCCCGCGAGAGCCGTAGGCATCAATCCGCCATGCGTCGGCGCCATCGCCCCGTCGGGTGTTAAGGTTGGCTCGTCCACCGTCTAGCCTCCGGTGCGAATGTCCTCGACCTCGGACCAGTTCTCGCCCACAGCTACGTCCACCTTCAGCGGCACTTTGAGCGCAAAGGCATTTTCCATCGCGTCGCAAACGACCGCGATGGTCTCCTCTAGCTCCGCCTTTGGGACTTCCAGCACCAACTCATCGTGTACCTGGAGCAGCATCCGCCCGACTAGCTTATGCTCGCGCAGCGCCTTAGCCAGCCGGATCATAGCAATCTTCACGATGTCGGCCGCTGTTCCCTGCACCGGCGCGTTGATAGCCTCGCGCTCCAGCCGCTGCCGCTCGGCCAGGGTGATGCGCGCGCCGCTCTTGAGGGCCGGGAAGTAGCGCCGCCGTCCCAGGAGGGTGTTGACGTAGCCGTCGCGGCGAGCGTCCTTCTTGAACTCCTCCTGTAAGGCGGCAACGTGGGGCAGCTTGGCGAAGTAGTTCTGAATGAACTCGCGCGCTTCCTCGTTGGTCAGGTCGGTGCGGGCGGCCAGGCCGAAGCCGGAGATGCCGTAGATGATGCCGAAGTTGGTCGTCTTGGCGATGCGGCGCTGCGCCGACGTCACCTGGTCGATGGGGATGTTGAACAGGAGCGCTGCCGTACGGGCGTGGATGTCCTCGCCGCGCTCGAAGGACTCCAGCAGCGTCGGCTCCTGGGACATGGACGCCAGGATGCGTAGCTCGATCTGGGAGTAGTCGGCCGTGAGCAGGACGTGGTCGGGTGGGGCGATGAAGGCGCGGCGGATGCGGCGGCCCTCCTCGGTGCGAATCGGGATGTTCTGGAGGTTCGGGTTGCTGCTGGAGATGCGGCCCGTCGCCGAGCCGTTCTGGTTGAAGTCGGTGTGGACGCGGCCCGTGCGCGGGTTGACCAGCAGCGGCAGGGCGTCGATGTAGGTGGACTTGAGCTTGGCAAGCTGGCGGTGCTCGACGAGCTTGTCGATGATGGGGTGCTGGCCGCGCAGCGCCTCCAGGACGGAGATGTCCGTCGAGTAGCCGGTCGAGGTGCGCTTCTGGGGTGGCAGGCCAAGCTGGTCGAACAGGATGGAGGCGAGCTGCTTCGTCGAACCGATGTTGAACGGGTAGCCTGCCAGGTCGTAGATCTCGGCTTCGAGGGCTTGCAACCGCACGTGGAACTCGCGCGACATTTCCATCAGGTAGTCCACGTCCAGGAGAATGCCCGCCTGCTCCATGCGCGTCAGGATGGGCGTCAGCGGCATCTCGACGTCGCGGAACAGGTCCCACAACGCCTTCTCGTGCAGCTCCTTTTCCTGGAGGTGCGACAGGCGCAGCGTCATGTCGACGTCGGCGCCAGCATAGGCCGTGACGCGCTCCGGGTGGACCTCGGCCATGGTACGCTGGTCCTTGCCCTTGCCGATCAGCTCCTCGATATTGGTCATTTCGACGCCGAGGCGGTTCCAGGCCATGTCCTTCAGGCCGTATGCCTGTCGGCTCGGGTCCAGCAGCCACGCCCCAATCATCGTGTCGAACAGCTCGCCCTGCACGTCGAAGCCGTGGTTCCACAGCACCATCAGGTCGTAGTTGGCGTTGTGAGCCACCTTCGGGATGGCTGGGTCGGCCAGAGCGGGGCCGATGGCCGCGACGACGTCGTCCACGTCGATGGTGTCGGCGTCATGGTGATAGATAGGGATATAGACGCCCGCGCCTTCTGCCGTCGAGAGCGCCAGGCCGACCAGGTCAGCGCGCATGGCGTCGATGCTGGTCGTCTCCGTGTCGAAGGAAATGACGGGTGCGCTCTTGAGCTGCTTGCCTAGCTCCCGCAGGGCTTTGGGCGTATTGACGAGCATATAGTCGCCGGTCGTGGGGCCTTCCACGCCGTCGGGTGTTTCCGCCTCGAACAAGCCGGGTTGCGATGCATGGACGGGCGCGCCAGCGGTGCGATCGGGCAGACGGGTGAGGAGCGAGCGAAACTCCAGCTCGCGGAACAGCTCCGTGACGCGCTCGTTATCGTACTGGACATAACGCAGCTCGTCCCACGGCACATCCAGCGGGACATCGCATTGAATGGTAATCAGCTTCTTGTTGACGAGGAGTTGTTCGCGCTGGGCGCCGATGTTCTCACGCACCTTAGGTGGCTTGACCTCGTCCAGGTGCGCCAGGATGCCCTCGATGGTGTGATGCTTCTGGAGCAATGCTGTCGCCGTCTTGTCGCCGACGCCGGGCACACCGGGCACGTTGTCCGACGTGTCGCCCTTGAGCGCCTTGAAGTCGATGAGCTGGGCCGGCGCGAGGCCGAAGCGCGCGTGTAGCGCCCCTTCGTCGTAGATGATGGTCTCGCTGAATCGGCCGCGCGTCGTGAGGATGCGGACGTGCGGTCCGACGAGCTGGAACGTGTCGCTGTCGCCGGTCACGATAAGGGTCTCGAAGCCGTCCTCGCTGGCGCGGAGGGCCAGGGTGCCAATAAGGTCGTCGGCCTCGTAGCCTGGGACTTCCAGGGACCGGATGCGGAAAGCGTCCAGTACCTCGCGGATGCGGCCAATCTGCCGCCCCAGGTCCGACGGCATGGACACGCGGTTAGTCTTGTACTCGGCGAACTCCTCGCGGCGGCCAGACAAGCCGGCATCCCACGTCACAGCGATATAGTCCGGCGTGTGCTCGCGCAGGACGACGAGCAGCATCTGGACGAAGCCGAAAATGCCGCCGGTCAACTCGCCGGTGGATGTGGCAAGCTGGGATTCGCTGAGGGCGTGGAAGGCGCGGTAGGCCAGGGCGTGGCCGTCGATGAGGATAAGGCGCGGCCGCTGGGCCGACTCGTCGGGCATAGATCTCTCGCTTCAGTCTGTGGCATGCACTTTGCACTTGTCCTCAATTATAGCCCAAACCGCGCTGCCGATAGATTCTCGTCCCTCACTTCGACCCGAAAAAGGACCGATCGCCCTTGACAGCCGCCCGCCGGTCCGTTATAGTTTCTTCACTATACATGCGTAGAAATGGAGGAAAAGTCGCATGGCTAGCGTGACCTTTGATCATGTGTTCAAGCGGTACAGTGAAGTGACTGCGGTCAATGACCTGAGCTTCGACATCAAGGACGGCGAGTTCCTGGTGTTGGTCGGGCCATCGGGCTGCGGCAAGTCCACGGCGCTCCGAATGCTGGCGGGCTTGGAAGAGATCAGCGATGGCACGATCCGCATTGGCGACCGCGTCGTCAATGATGTGCCGCCCAAGGACCGGGACATCGCCATGGTGTTCCAGTCCTACGCTCTGTATCCCCACATGAGCGTCTACGACAACATGGCGTTCGGCCTCAAGCTCCGCAAGACCCCCAAGAACGAGATCGACAAGCGCGTCCACGACGCGGCCGACGTGCTCGGCCTCCAGAAGCTTCTCGAGCGCAAGCCGAAGCAGCTCTCCGGCGGTCAGCGCCAGCGCGTCGCCGTCGGGCGCGCCATCGTCCGCGAGCCAGCGGTTTTCCTCTTCGACGAGCCGCTGTCGAACCTGGACGCCAAGCTCCGCGTCCAGACCCGCGCCGACATCAGCAAGCTGCATCAGCGCCTCAAGACCACCTTCATCTACGTTACCCACGACCAGGTGGAGGCGATGACGATGGCCGACCGCATCGCAGTCATGCGTGACGGCGTTTTGCAGCAGCTCGACACGCCGCAAACGCTGTACGATCACCCGGCAAACATCTTCGTGGCCGGTTTCATCGGCAGCCCGGCGATGAACTTCTTCGACGCGACCGTCACTGGCTCGCCCCAGGAGATGTACATCGACTGCGGCACGTTCCGCGTGCGGGTGCCCGAGAAGTGTGCCTCGGACGTCGCGCAGTATCTTGGCAAGGAAGTCATCTTCGGCATGCGCCCAGAGGACATCCACGCCAAGGGCTTCGAGCCGGCCAACATCGTCGCCGCGCCGGTCACGGCCAACGTCGAAGTGACCGAAATGATGGGTAGCGAGATCTACCTGTATCTGGCTTCGGGCAAGAAGTCCTTCGTCGCCCGCGTTGACCCGCGCGTCCGCGTGAAGACCGGCGATACGTTCGACGCCGTCTTCAACATGGATACCATGAAACTGTTCGATCCCAAGACCGAGAAGTCCATCTACACCTAGTCGACGGTGTGGGACAAAAAAAGACCTGGCGGGTTCACAAGACCTGCCAGGTCTTTTTTACATTTGCCGCCGCACCAGCCAGGCCGCTGCAATCAGGCCCGCGACAAGCGCAGCAAGCGCAATCTCCACCGTTCGCCAGGGGAAGGCCGGCTGCGGCTCCGGGGCCGGCACTATGGAGATGACCGGGATGGTTTCTGCAGCGCCCGGCGGCTGAACCGACGGCTGCTTGGCCGAACGGCCGGACACGTCCGGGGCCATTGGTGACGGCGCTGGCAGCGCCGCAAGGGGCGACGGTGTGCCTGTCGCACCGACTGATCGCTTAGCTGCTTCCGGTGCGCTTTGCTGGGTATCCGCCGCCGGTGGCGCTTGGGCTGCCTGCGCGGCTGCCGCGGCGGGCGCGGCTCGTGTTCCTTGGGGGGCTGCCTGGGGAGCAGCGGCAGCTGCCGCTGCCTTTGCCGCGGCGGTTGGCTGCGGCGCTGCGGCAACCGACGGGCCACCGCCTGCGCCAGCACTTGCAGCCGCTGCGCCGGCCGGCGCTTGCGGCGCAGCAGGGGCACTACGCGCCGCCGCCTGCGGAATCGCGGGGAGGGAGGCGGCCGTGGGACGGGCGGACTGGAAATTTCCGAAAAGATCAGCCGCGACCACGGCGACCAGGAGTAGTGCTGCAACACCGGCGCTCACGCGGAGCGCGCCATAGAGCCACGACCACGTGCGACGGACGGAGTCTGCGGCTTCGGCGCGCATGGCTGGCGCGCCAGCCGGTATTGGCAGCTCGAACGAGCGCGGCAGAGGCGCGTCGGGCGTATTGCGCGTGAGCGCGACGCTCCAGCGCAGGCTATTCAGCTCCGCCTGCCATGCTGGGTCGACGGCCAACCGCGCTTCGACGGTGGCGCGCTCAGTCTCGCTCAGCTCGCCGTCGAGGTAGGCCGAGAGGGCCTCAAGGTCGACGGGTTGCCGCTCTACAGAGTCCATTCAACAGTCCCCACTCCAGAGGTAACCCGGATGCCGGATACGGCGGTAAGCTCCACATCTTCTGGTTACCTAGCTTCCTAGACGATATGCGGAAGGCAAAAGTTCCTGCTGGTTCAACAGAAAATCGCGCATGCGAGCGCGGGCGCGGCTGAGACGTGACTTCACCGTGCCCAACTCGACGCCGGTCACGTTGGCAATCTCCTCGTATGAGAAGCCCTGAATGTCCGACAGCACCAGCGTGACGCGCTGCTCAGTGGGCAAAGTCTCCAGCCCGCGCGCGACGACGTGCCCAAGCTCTTGCCGCAGGACATAATCCTCCGGCCCCTCACCAGGGTCGGGTAAGGGCGGGCCAGGGTCGCCCGAGTCAGGTTCCGGGGTCATCTCTTCAAGCGAGGTCGCGGGACGGCGCTTGTCGTAGCGAAGCTGGTCGTAGCAGGCGTTGGTTACGATGCGGACGAGCCAGGCGCGGAATGAGCCGCCTTTGAAGTCGGCCAGCGCCTTGTAGGCGTGGACAAACGCCTCCTGGGTGACATCGGCGGCGGCGTCGCTGTCGCCGAGCACGCGGTAGGCGACGTTGTACACCGTCGTCTGATGGGCGCGCACCAGGACGTTGAAGGCGCGGACATCGCCTTTCTGGGCCTGGCGTATCAGGCTGGACTCATCCACAGCGGGGCTTCTCCTCTCTGTCCCACCCGAATTATACCGCGCAGAACCGAAAGGCGAAAGAATGGGCGGCGCGCCAAACTTGCATAATCCCTATGCGGCGCTAGAATGAGGGGCATCCAGACGCAGGAACCAGGAGAACTCCCATGAGTGGTAACGGCCTCAACCAGCGCAGCCGCACCGTCACCCAGGGCGTCGAGCGCTCGCCCAACCGCGCCATGCTCCGCGCCGTCGGCTTCAGCGATGAGGACTTCAACAAGCCCATCGTCGGCGTCGCGAATGGCTACAGCAACATCACGCCGTGCAACGTCGGCCTCAACATCCTGGCGCAAAGTGCGGTAGACGCTCTCTATGCGTCTGGCGCGATGCCCCAGACGTTCGGCACCATCACCGTCAGCGACGGCATCTCGATGGGCACCGAGGGCATGAAGCTCTCGCTTGTGTCGCGTGAGGTCATTGCCGACTCGATTGAGACGGTGTGTCGCGGCCAGAGCATGGACGGTATCGTGGCGATTGGCGGGTGTGACAAGAACATGCCCGGCGCCATGATCGGTATTGCCCGCCTCAACATCCCCGCCATCTTCGTGTACGGGGGAACCATAAAGCCTGGATGGTACGAGGGCCGCGCCCTCACCATCGTCAGCGCCTTTGAGGCTGTAGGCCAGTACAGCGCCCACCGGATTGGCCGCGAGGAGCTGATGGAAGTCGAGCGTCACGCTTGCCCTGGCCCTGGCTCGTGCGGCGGCATGTACACCGCCAACACGATGTCATCGGCCATTGAGGCAATGGGCATGAGCCTGCCGTATTCCTCGACGATGGCGGCGGAGGATGAGGAGAAGGCGATGAGCGCCGCCGAGTCAGCCCGCGTTCTGGTCGAGGCGATCCGCGATCAGCGTCTGCCGCGCGACATCATGACGCGCCGGGCGTTCGAGAACGCCATTGCCGTGGTCATGGCCGTCGGCGGCTCGACCAACGCCGTGCTGCACCTGCTCGCCATCGCCCACGCGGCGGGCGTTGACCTGACCATTGACGACTTCGAGCGCATCCGCGCCCGCGTGCCCGTCTTGTGCGACCTCAAGCCGTCTGGCAAGTACGTCGCCACCGACCTCCATCAGGTTGGCGGCGTTCCGCAGGTGATGAAGATGCTGCTCGTTCACGGCCTCATCGACGGGGAGTGCATGACTATCACCGGCAAGACCATCGCCGAGAACCTGGCCGACGTGCCAGACGAGCCGCCAACCGGTCAGGACGTCATTCACCCGTGGAACGCCCCGGTCTATGCCGAGGGCCACCTGGCGATCCTACGCGGCAACCTGGCAACCGAGGGCTGTGTCGCCAAGATCACCGGCATCAATCAGCACAGCATCACCGGCCCGGCGCGCGTCTTCGACTCCGAGGAGGTGTGCCTCCAGGCGATCCTCGCCAACCAGATCAAGCCTGGCGACGTCATCATCATCCGCTACGAGGGGCCGAAGGGCGGCCCCGGCATGCGCGAGATGCTCGCGCCAACGTCGGCCATTATCGGCGCGGGCCTGGGCGACTCGGTGGGCCTCATCACAGACGGGCGTTTCTCCGGCGGCACGTATGGCATGGTCGTCGGCCACGTCGCGCCGGAGGCGGCGGTGGGCGGGAACATCGCGCTGGTGCAGGAGGACGACTCAGTCACTATCGACGCCGACAAGCGCCTGTTGCAGCTCAACGTCTCGGACGAGGAGCTGGCCCGCCGTCGCGCCGCGTGGCAGCCGCCTGCGCCCAACTATACCACCGGTGTCCTGGCGAAGTACGCCAAACTCGTCTCCAGCGCCAGCGTCGGCGCCGTGACAGATTGAACTGCCTGGCGCCCCGTCACGCCTTGCAGACCTTGAGCCGAAGATAGCCTCCAGCCGTCAGACCCATGTCTAGGTCGTATTCGACACCAGAGGCGCACCCCACAATGGTGCGCCTCTGGTCATGAGCTTCACGCTCGCTGTTATGCCGTGGGCGGTGTATCCTCTACAACTTTAAGAATGAGCGGTTCGATTTGTTCGCCGAAATAATGGACTTCGGCCTTCGGCGCATACGCAAACCCTGGCGGCAGACGCGCAACCCGCTTATACCCGGCAAACACGCGACCTCGCTGCGACGCGTCTGTTTGGAAGAAAACGTGACTGATGAGATGAATCGCGTCTTCCACGAAGCGGATATTTCCGAGTGATATCCCTGACAGGGCACTCACTTGCTGATCCAACCATGCCGCTTCCTCCGCCCGGTTGAGGGCCGTGAGGTTATCACAGATTTGGGCGAGATTTGCCAGCAGTTGCAGCCGTATCGCCTCTTCGCTCACGTCCACATAGTCTCCCCTCGGATGTTCTGATAAACAAAACTTGACAGGCATTGCAGGCTACGGCATCATACTGTCCCACGTTCTATACCCGCCAGGGGGCAGATATCCTTTTTCAGCCCTGGCTATTGAGTCGTTTCGCCGCACTCGCATGACCAAGGCGAACCTGGACCCTGCTGTCGCAGCACTTGAGCGAGCCCTCCTATCCTGGCACGACCTCGCCGCGCTCGGTCAGCACTCCTATGCGCAAATGGCGCTTGCTGAAGAGCGCCTGCGCAATGATCAAACTCCCGATACACTCCACAACCGGGGCCTGGCGCTGCAGAATGTCCTGGCCGCCGCCCTAGAACAGCTCAAGCCCACCAGCGAGCATCGCCTGAGCGAGCGCGAGACGCGTGCCTACACCATCCTTGTGGAGCGTTACCGCAACCGACGCACGACGCAGGCTGTAGCCGGGTTGGTTGGTCTGAGCGCCGCCCAATACTACCGCTGGCAGCGCGCAGCTCTGAAGTTATTGTGGGACAAGCTGTGGGAGATGGAGCAGGCGGCGGCCAGGCGGCTCTCGGTTGCGGCTGAGCTGGAGCCAAGTGCTGACGCACTCATAGGCCGCCTGGCGCTGGGGCTGAGGACGGAAGCGCCGCGCGTCAGCCAGTTTGTCGGGCGCCGAGCGGACTTGCAGAGTTACGCGGACCGCCTCGCAGTGCAACATGCCGTCGCCATAGTGGGGCCAGCCGGTATCGGCAAAACGAGTCTTGCCGCTGAGCTTGTCACCAACGGTTACACGGGCGCGCGTCGGCTCCTGTGGTACGATTTTCTGCCCGACCGCAGCATAAGCATTGACGTGCTGCTCCAAGCCTTGGGCGAGCAGCTCGTCGCATGGAACGTCCCGGACGCGCGTCTCATCCTGGGCAGGCGCGACCAAAATGCGAATGACCTGGGCCAGCCAGGACGTGTGCAGCATCTCCTGCGCGTGCTTCAAAGCCAGCCGTTTGTCGTCTGCTTCGATAACATCGAGCTGGCGTTAACCAAGCCCGCAATCGTCGGTTTCCTCAAGGAGCTGTGGGACACGGCGCTCCGCTCCAAGAACTTGCGCGTGCTGCTGGTCGGCCTTGACCGACCGCCATTCGTCTTCGGCCAGGGCGACCCGACGCTCGGTGGCCTCAACCCTGGTGATGCGCAGGAGTTCCTGACTCGGCTGGCGATGCCTGAGTTTCGGCCTGAGTTGTGGTCCGAGTTGTACGCCCTCACCCAGGGAAACCCCATGTGGCTCGAATTGTTCGCCCTGTGGGTGACGCAAAACGTTCCTGACCCGGCCGATGACGAAGCGCTCTCCAAGGTAGAGCGCTTCGTGCATTCACTGTGGCGCGTGCCCGACATCGCCCAGTATCTCCTCACGCGCGTGTATCGCCGTCTCAAAAAGGCTCAGCGCAAGGTGCTCGAATTTGCCTCGCTTTTCCGCGAGCCTTTCGACGACGAGGACACGGCGCTGGTCGATATCCTGGCGCGGGCAGGTGTGAACGATGTTCAGGCGGCCGTCCAATCCCTGCTGGCGCTGCACCTGCTGGCGCGTCCACGCGATGACCAGACGAGGATTGCTGCGCCGGTCATTCGGGGCTACTTCTATAGCCAGGTGAAAGGGCGGCGCTCTGAGGCAGTTCGCCTGCACCGCGAGGTCGCCATCTACTATGAGACGCGACGACAGAATCTCATCGAAGCCGCCCATCACTGGTACGAGAGTGGCGAGCATCGCTATGCGGCCTTGCTGATGACTGAGCATCTCGGCGCGGGCTTGTATGCCGGACAGGCTCGCCAGATGCTTGACATCCTGAACCGCTTCAACGAGGACGAGCTGGATTCTGACGTCTGGAACACCGTGCAGGATGCGCGCGGGGATGCCCTGGCCTTGGTGGGCGAGGCAGACGCCGCGATGCAGGTGTATCGCTCCAGTTTGGCGCGGGCCGAAGCCGCTGCAACCCCCAGGCAGTCGCGGCGGATCGCCATGCTCTGTCACCGGCTGGGGCGTGTCCAGCGGAAGGGTGATCAGCGCCAGGCGCTAGGGTGGTACAAGCGTGGATTGGAGGGGTTGAACAACACGAACGAAGATTCTGACGTTGCCGCGGGTATATACATTGATGGCGCCGGGGTTCTCTACCAGCAGGCAGACTACGAGGAAAGCGAGACGTGGTGCTTGAAGGGCCTGGCTCTCCTACCGGCTGAGAGCGCTGCATTCTGGCGGGCGCGGGGCGAGAACTTCCTCGGCCACGCCTACTATCGGCGTGGCGACCTTACGCACGCCCGACAGCACTACCAGGCGGCCCTCGACATGAGTCGGCTAGCGCGGGACGACTACCACGCCTCGATGAGCTACACCAACCTGGCGAATGTCTTGCTCGACCTGGGCAACGTGACAGAGGCTCTCAATGACTATAAGGAGAGCATTCGCTTGAAAGAGCGCATTGGCGATAGTCTCGGCCTGGCGAACGTCATGTTCAATCTTGGCTCGCTGTACACCGAACGCGGAGATGACGCGGAAGCGCTGAGCTATCTTGGTCGCTGTCGCACCATCTGGGCGCGCAGCCAGTCGCCCTACGCTGTGGCCGCTGCCGACATGAACACGGCGATTGTGTACATTGAGCGCGAGGAGTGGGCCACTGCCGTGAGCTTGCTGGCGCGCAGCCTGGCGACGTTACGCCAGGTACGTGGGCGGCGCTACTGGCCCGAGGTGTTCCGCCTGGCAGCGCAGATACGCCTCGGCCAAGGCGCGCTTAGCCGGGCCGAGCATTGGGCCAACCGTTCGCTGTCCGAAGCCACAGCTCAGGGAATGCCGCATGAGATCGCGCTGACCCACCGTGTGCGAGGGATGGTGTACACTGCCGAGGGACGATGGGATGAGGGGGAAGCAGAGCTTGACAAGGCGCTGCGCCTCGCCGACGCGCTTCGAGACCCGTATGCGCTCGGACGCGCGCATTACGCCTGGGGGCTGCATTGCCTGGCACGTCGAGACGCGGGCGATGACCAGGCGGCCCTGGTGGCGCACGCCCAACAACATTTCCAACGCGCCGCCGACCTATTTGCGCGAATCGACGCGAAACGTGATCTAGCCCGCGCCCAGACTTACTTGTCGTAAAGGGGGAAAAATGAAAAACGGGCAATCGACAACCCTCGCATGGCGAATCGTCTTGTACTTGGCGTGCTTCTGTGGGCTGGGGCTACTGTCGTCGGCATCCCTACCAGCCCAAGCCGCCGTGGGACTGTGGACGACGCGCGGGCCGCAGGGCGTCCAGATCAACACTGTCGCCGTGGCGAATACGACAAATGGCAGCACAATCTACGCCGGAGCGAACGGCGCCTACGTTTCGACCCTCAATGACCGGAGCTGGACGGCGATGAACTGCGGCCTAGCCAGTCAGCCTGCTATTCAGGCCCTTGCCCTCGGGTCGAGTGGCTCTAATGGGCGTATCCTCTTTGCCGCGACCACCACAGGCGTCGCTCGCTATACGTCCAGCGGCAGTTGCTGGTCGCCCTACACCAACGGCCTGCCAACAGGCGTCACGCCCCTGAGCCTGGCTCTCCAGCCAAACTACGACGATGGCGTCACCGGCCGGCGGACGCTCTTCCTCGGCACGCGCGACGGCGTCTACCGATCGACAAATGGCGGGAATCTCTGGGCGGCCGTCGGTCTCGCCGGTGTCCAGGTCTCGGCCCTGGCTGTCTCACCCAACTTCTCCATAGATCATGCGCTGGTAGCCGGCGCGACCGACGGCAAAGTCTATATTTCCACAGACGGCGGGACGACCTGGTCGCCGCAGACGGCAGGCTGCCAGAACGGGGCGGTGGAGGGTCTGGCGTACTCACCGGATGCCCTTCACGACAACACGCTTTTCATCAGCACCGCTGATGGTCTGTACAAACGCGACGCGCAGAGCTGCCGCCGTGTACTAACCTCGGAAAGCCGCAGTGTGACCTTTGGTCCGGCCTATCCTACGCAGGGCAAGCTCTACGCCGCGACCGTCAATGGCGTCTACGCCTCCCCAAACAAGGGGGAGACGTGGAAGGCGATGTCGGATGGTCTGGGCAATGCCAACGTCCATGCCATCGGCATGGCGGTCGAGGGCGATGTGACGACCTTGCTGGCCGGAACGGATGCCGGCGTGTGGGAGTATGTCATCCCCGGTCCGGCAAAGGTCGCCACGTTGATTCTCACCCACCGCGAGCGCCTGCGCCACTTCTACGGCGACGCAGCTGAAGCCGACTTGCAGAGCCACCTGGCCCGCCTGGCATCCTATCCGGATGCTTATGGGATGGTCATCGACCTGAGTGACGCCGCCGCCTATCCCGCTGTGGCAGCCGCCTACGCCGACTGGACGACGCACCCGACGACGGTGAAAGCCAATGCCGTTGCGACAGCTATTCGCACTGTCGTCGCCGGTCAGATGCGCACCTTCATCAACCTCAAGTATCTCGTGATCGTCGGCGGCGACCAGATCATCCCCTTCTTCCGCACGCCCGACCTGACGCGCACGCCCGAAGGGCGCTATCGCGGCTCCGTTACCGACTTGGCTCCCTCCGGAACGATCACGTCCACCGTTCTAACGGCGCTCGACGACAACCAGACGCTCACCGATGACTACTACGCCGGGTATGCCGACGCGCCGCCGTACGTATCCAGACTGGCGGTCGGTCGTCTGGTCGAGACGCCGGCGGACATGAGCGCCTTTATCGATGCTTTCCTGGACAACGGCGGTGACCGGATTATCACCTCCAAGGTTGCCCTGGTCACCAGCGACAGCGACTACCTGTCGGATGGCGCGAGCCGAGTCGCGGCGAGTATCCAGGACATGGGACTTGATCCGACAGCGTTAAGTGGGAGTTGGAATTTCGAGCAGTTCCGTGCCAGTCTCCTGGGCCGCCGCAATGACCTCGTCAGCATCAACCAGCACGGCTATCACGACCGTCTCATGCTCCCGACCGGTCTACAATCCGATGTAACGAGTCTTACGGCGCATGATGTGATGAGCGGCACAACCGGCGTCGACCTGGGGCACGGCCTCGTCATCGCCATCGCCTGCCACGCGGGGCTGAACATTCCTGACGCCAACGGGCACAATGCGCTGGATTTGCCGCAGGCGTTCGCCCACCAGCGGGTCAATTTCATCGCCAATACCGGCTTTGGCTGGGCGACGAGCGACACAATTGGCCTGTCGGAGCTGCTGGAGAACCAGTTCTTCCTCATTCTCGACGAGCAACTGCATACGGCGAACGGCACAGCCGTCCTGGGCCAGGTTTTGCGCGACGCCAAAGCGCGCTACTTCCTCACTAGCCGCACGTTTAGCGCGTATGATGCCAAAGTCATGAACGAGCTTACCCTGTACGGCCTGCCGATGGCTAAGCTCACCGCCCCGCCGAGCACGCAGGCCGCGCAGAGCGCGCAACCGGCCCAACCGACCGTCCCGGACGCGGCCCAGATCAAGCGCATCTACTACACGAACAAAGGCCCGCACCCGGCCGACGCAGATGTCATCGAGACCCCCGACATGCCGGAGGGCCTGACCGAGCTTGTCATTGATGTTCCAGCGCCGGGGCTTATCACGCACACCGTCGAACTCGGGGCGCGAAGCGGTGACCGCCCGATGAGTGGCCGCACGGGAACGTTCTTTGAGGCGCGGACGATGGGCAATGGCCGCATGGAAGAGACACTCGACGGCGCAAAGCTGGCGGGGCCGGCCGGGCGAATGGAAGAAATCGGCGAGGGAGTCCAGCCTAGCCCGGATCTGCCGCTCGTTCCCAAGTTCTTCATTCCGCTGGGTGGCAGCACGGGTTCGGTCAAGGGAACAACCATGCGCCAGGCCGAGTATCGTATTGTGACAACGGCGAGCGATGTGCCAACTGACGCCCGAACCGATCTACCCTCGCCGGCCCCGAGCCACACTCGGCCCGTGACGGGGTGGTATCCGGCGATTCCGCAGGTTGTCAATCAGGTCGAGGCGGGGGATGACCAGGACAAAGCCATGCTTGCTTTTGCCGTGGGCCAGGTTGCCGAGAATCCTGACGGCGGCGTAACTTACCGCCTCAACGACTACGGCAAGCGTGTCTCCTTCCGCGTATTCTCGTCCACCAACCCCAACAAGACTCCGCCCAGCATTACTTCGGTCAGCCATGTGGTGGATAGCCATGTGGTGGATAAAATTGACGTCGCTGTGACGGCGACCGTCACCGACACCACGACCCTCTACAAAGTCATCGCGACGTGGACCGACGGCCAGGGGCAGTGGCAGGAAACGAACTTGACCCAGGGCGACGGCGGCCAGTGGCAGGCGAAGCTACCGCTGCCCTCCGCGCCCAATGTTCTGGAGTACTACATCCAGGCGGTCAACGCGGCCGGCAACGTCGCAGTGGACGACAACAACGGCCAGTATTACCGAGCCGCTGCCTACGGCATCTTCCTGCCCTTGCTCATCCAGGGCGAGACAGTGCACATGCCCGGGCCGACGCCGACGCCCACCGCCACGGCCTCGGCCACATCATCTACGCCGAGTCCGACGCCAAGCCTGACGCCGACGCCGACCGCGACACCCACCACCGCTGTCGGCGCGCTCACCGGCTGGGTGACTCTCTCGGGAACGCCCGTCCCTGACCTTCCGCTGGAGCTGAGCCTGCTGGGTGGCGATGATGAGCCTGTGGTCGCGTCTACGCGCACCGATGCCCAGGGACGCTACACGTTCGACAACGTGCCGCTGCCAGAGGCCATCCAGCTCCCGACTCCGATTCCACTCTTCCCCTGGGAGACTCCGACACCACCCGGCCCGGCGTCTTACGCTGTCGACTACCGCAACCCGTTCGCCCTCGCCGGGCGGCTGGCAAAGTGGCGTGCCGCGCCGGTGTACCACCTGTCGCAGGGGGCCGCCGTCGCGGGCGGCGACTTCGACATCGCCGATGTGCCGCTCGGTGAGCCGGGGCCGACTCCGCCGGTTCGGTCTCTCCCTGTAACGTTCCGGTGGACGCCGCGCAGCGGCACGCCGGGCGAGGCTGGCGAGAGTTACCGTTTCCACCTGATTGATCCATCGGTCAGCTCGCGCGAATTTACCTCGCCTGACCTGGGTCACGTCGGGCAGTACACGCTGACGACGCTGCCCGACGGGTGGGACAGCGGCACGACGTTCGCCTGGACGGTCGATGTCACCACACCGGCGGGTGCGGGCCAGGCGCGCGACCGCTATCCTGTGCGGTTCCCGACGCCGACGGTCACGCCGACCGCCGGACCGTAGAACACTTGACCAGACCCGTCATGCAGCGACGTTCAAGGAGGCGTTATGAAACGTTTTGTGGGTCCGTGCCTCGCCGTCCTCCTCGTTCTCCTGGCCGGGCTGATGCTCCTCGGCCCACACCCGGTCGAGGCAGGGCGCGGCGTGTGGACGACCAGCGGCCCTTATGGCGGCTACATTCTCTCGTTGGCGGTCTCACCCCAATACGTGACAGACCACGCCGTCTACGCCGGAACCCGCTTCAACGGCGTGTTCAAGACGTCGGATCGCGGTGAGGAGTGGTCGCCTGTCCACACACGACTATCGGAGTTATATCGGACCTCGACCGAGGATCAGGCCCACAGCGTGGTCATGCTGCCCGACGATCCTACCGGGCGCAGCTTCATGATTGGTGTCGGCGGCGGCGCGTTCGTGACCCACGACGGCGGCGCGACGTGGGAAGAGCGCAACCTCTTCGGCGGGCTGTGTTCGGGTAAGCCGCCGGAAGTGTGGGGCATTGTCCTGTCGCCGACGTATACCCAGGACCACACCATCTATGCCATCACGAACATGGCGCAGGTGGCTTTCGGTCCGCCGGGTCCGTCACAGAATTGCTTCCCAGAGAGCATCGTGTTTAAGTCGACCGACGGCGGCGAGCGCTGGCAATTCTTCCAGGTTGTGCCGACAACGCTTTCCCTCGCCGTGGCGCGACGCGGTGATGGCCGAACCGCCGTTTTCATCGGTACCGACCAGGGCATGACCTGGGGCATCGACGCGGGTTACTACCTGACCGAGACCACACGCACGCTGAACAACTACTCCATCCGCGCCCTGGCCGTGTCGCCGGATTTTGCCAGCGATGGCACGGTCTTCGCCGGGACGAGCGACATGGACCCGCGCGAGTACAGCGTGAGCGAGGCGTGGACCTACTTCCCCAAGCGCCAGCCCGAAGCGCCGGCGGCGCCGGGTGCAGTGAACGCTACGGCGAGCCGCGAGCGCAAGGGCGTGTTCCGGTCCACCGACGGGGGCGCCAACTGGCAGCAAGTCAACGCCGGCCTCTCGGACACTGCCCTCGATGTTCGAGCGCTGCTAGTCTCAAACGACATCAACCACGTGATCTACGCAGGAACACGTGCCGGTTTATATCGTTCGACGGATCACGGCGGCCAATGGGAGCTCGTCGATGAAACACTCAACGGCCATGCGGTGACATCTCTCGCACTTGGTCCAGCGGATGCCGAAGGCGTGCGCGACATTTACGTGGGTACCGATGGGGCCGGTGTTTATCGTTCAGAAAACGGCGGTAGCAGTTGGAGTGCTCAGACTAAGGGAACGACGGACCTGGCCATCAACGATTTCGCCTTTGAGCCAGGTTATAGCGCCAGTGGGTCGTCGGCCGCTATCTTTGCCGCGACCGAGGGCGGTGGTATTCAGAAGCTCACCAGCGATGGCTGGGGACAGCTTGTTGGGGCTGACATCAAGGCGTATGCCGTCGCCGTCTTGCCGCTCTCTCAATCAGACAACATAATACTTGCCGGAACAGCAAAGGGTTTGTATACCTCCACGACGCAAGCCAATAGCTGGTCGTTGGTTCAAGATGGTCTTCCGCCGAACTGGCCGATCCACGTCATCGCCTACTCGCCAGCGGATGAGACCAGCTATACCATCTTTGCCGGCAGCCGCGACGGTGGATTGTTCCGCTCGACAGACGGCGGCAGGCACTGGGAGATTCTGTCCAGTGTCGCCGTCAACGCCATCGCCCTGTCGCCCGACTTTGCCCACGACAAGACCCTCTTCATCGGCACGTCGTGGGGACCGATGCGCTCGACCGACGGCGGGTTGAACTGGCAAGCGCACACGACGGGGCTGGTCTTCACGAGCGTCGATGCCCTGGCGATCTCGCCGACGTTTGCGGAAGACCACACCCTCTTTGCGGCCAGCAGCGATTTTGGGCTGTCATTGTTCGAGCCCAACACACCCGGCGGCGTGGCGCGTTCGACCGACGGCGGCTTGACGTGGACGTCTTTGCAGATCGGCAATACCTGGTTTCGCCTGGGCCTGGCGCTCGCCATCTCGCCGATGTACAACCAGGACCACACAATCTTCCTTGGAACGGGCAGCTACGACTGCCTGTGTGGCTACGGCGTCTTCCGCTCGACCGATGGCGGCGATACCTGGGACGCCTTTAACGCGGGCCTCGACACCCGCTGGGCCATGATTCGCGCGCTCAAGCTCTCCCCCAATTACAGCAATGACAGGACACTCTTCGCCGGCCTCAACAACGGTGCGCGCATCCTGACGGAGATTCAGAAGGACACTGTTCGCACCCTCGTCCTCTGGCCTCAGCAGCGCTTCCTGAAAATCTATAGTCGGGAGGAGACGGAGAAACTGAAAAACAAGCTCCACGACTTGACGATGGCATCAGGTCAAGACGCGGTTGCCGTCGATGGCGTGCTGCTCGATGTCACCGATGGCACACATGAGGATGTAGATCGCGCTTACGCGGCGTGGGAGGCGGCGCCGACCACGGCGAATGCGAACGCCGTCGCCTCGGCGGTTCAGGCTGTCATCGCGCAGCAGGCGCAGCAGTACCCCAACCTCGAATACCTCGTCCTCGTCGGCGCCGATACCATGATCCCGTTCTACCGAGAGGCGGACGGCACGGATTACCCCGAACGGAATTACCTCCGCACGGCCAATCTGCCACCGCCTGGCGTCATCACAGCCAGCGTGAGCACCGCCCTTAACGACAACATGACCCTCAGCGATGCGCCCTATGGGCGATTGGGCGCCCTACCCGACGCGCGGGAGCTGGCGGTGGGGCGCCTGGTCGAGACGCCGACCGAGATTATAACCCAGGTGACCACCTTCACCCGCTTCCTAGTCATCAAAGATGCACACAATGCCGTTGTCGGCGGGAACGTAGATTACCTGATGGACGCCGCGCCGCTTATGGCCGACGATCTCTCTACGCGCGCCCATCTGTCTACCACAACCGCCCTTGGGACAGCGTGGTCTACCGACAAGGTTCGAGACGACATGCTCGTCTCGCTCCCCGATGTGGCTGTCATCCTGGCCCGCACGACGCACAATTCTGTCGCCACTGCGGACAGTATTTTGGATACGACAGCGGTTACGACGAGTCTGCCGGACAAGCCTTCTTCGTCCCACCTCATCCTCAGTCTGGGCGACCACAGCGGCCTGAGCGTGCCCGATAACAAAGGTGTCGTCCGCCCTGACTTGCCGCAGGCCATCGCCGGCCGTGGCGTCACGCTGGTTGCGCCGACCGGCTACGCCTGGGCGCAGCGGGATGTCGTCGGCTTGAGCGAGGCGTTGGGCCTGGCGTTCCTGGAGGCGTTGGGGCGGCAGCCGAGCGCGTCTACAGGTCCTATCACCGTCGGCCAGGCGTTGCGCGAGGCGCGAACCCAGCTCCGCCTGGCAAGCCGCGCGTGGAACGACTACGACGCGAAAGTCGCCGACCAGCTGACGCTCTACGGCCTGCCCATGCTCGCGTTCCACTGGTCGCTGGGGCAGCCCTTACAGCGCGCCGGTGCGAGCAAGGTAGAGCCAAGCGTCCGCCTCCAAACGCCTCAGGATTCCACGCCCATCATCATCTCTGACATGAATAGAGTTATCTATTTGTGGGAGAACCTGGGCGAGTATGAGCCGCACCGTGGCAGCGCGGGCGACTACTACAGCTACGCCGGTCTGCTCAACATTCACGCTGCACCCGGCTACCCGATCCTGCCGCGGCTCACGTGGGCGACTTACAACACCTTGGCAGATGGCGCTGTCCCGCGCGGAACTCTCTTCCTGGGCGGGCGTTACACGAGCGAAACCATGACGCCGCTGGTCGCTTCGCCCGTGGTTGCCGAGGCGAACCAGGCACGCCCGCTGAATTCATGGGGCGGCTGGTATCCGTCTATTCCGCAGGCGCTGAACGTGGCGAGTAACCAACAAACCCAGCTTGTGCTGGCGCTGACCTCAGCGCAACGTCTTTCAGCCACAAGCGTGCAAGAGCGACGTCTTACTCAGGCCAGGTTCGAGGTAATTTACTCGACGCACGCGGCGAGCGCGCCGCCGACATTGAGCGCACCGAGTGTCCAATGGGAGGGCAGCAACATTCGGGTACATGTTCAGGCGAGCAGCGCAACCGGTGTGCAGCGCGTGCTAGTGACGTATACTGCCGGGCCCAACGCGCAGGGTATCGGCGTGTGGCAGAGTGTCGAGTTGCAGCGGCAGGGTGATGAGTGGGTCGGCCTGCTCCCGACGGCGCAGCCCGTGACCTACCTCGTTCAGGCCGTCGGCGCGTCGGACGCTGTTGCTGTGGACGACAACAATGGGCAGTACTACTCCACACCCTGACGGGTAGCGTTGCGGCGGCGGAAGCCGCAGATGCGGCCATGCTCAGCATTCGTCAAGGGCCGCGGGCAGTTCACGAACAGGACCATGATGTCGTCAGGGACGGCGCGCAGCTCTTCGTGCAAGAGAAGCAGCGTCTCGGAATCGGCCGAGGCGTGATCGGCCAGGGCGTCGCCAAGCGTCAATGCATCGGTCTCAGTTGGGTTTCCGACCGGCGTTGTCAGAGACACTGAGCGCTGATTGGCAGCCCGGCGAAATTCGTTGATACGCACCCGCGAGGCGATGAACGGCCAGTAGCGGGGGTCAGGCAGCTCCCCGCGCCGCGCGAAGTAGAAGGCTTTGTCGCTGGCGGCGTCGTGGGATACGTGGTAACGGGTGAGATTGGCATACGCAATCTCGTAACAGCGCCAGTCCAATGTTTCGGGTCCGGTCGTATTGCGTTGTTGGGAATAGATTTGAGCGGCCATACGTTATCCTCCCCTTGGATTGGTGTTTTCCAAAGGGAGGATACGTCATGTTAGGGTCTCTTCACTCTCATAAGACTCTCATCTTGCGCGAATTGGACTAAAATCGCCGGGCGCCTCGCCGACGGTGTGCATGAATGATTTGTACAAGGTGCGGGGCGCGTGGTCGTGTTCAAGCAATTGGAGATTGGCGAGATGCTGCGGTGCATGGCGTAACGGCATATATCTTGCTGCACTTTCTGTGGTCGGCTCTCCGCGCCACCTCGCGGTTGTTCTGTCGTTGCTTGACGCGGTCGGCCGAGGAGGGAGACATGGTGGAGGCAGAAGGCGCTCGCCCCCCTACGACCGCGTCCGAGCAAGAGGACGCGGCATTCGTGTTTGACGGAGCGAGCGATGTAGCGCAGGGCCAGCCGGACGTTCCGCGCCAGGGCATCTCACCGCCCAAGGCTGTTCTGCAAACCTTGCTGGATGTGGTATCCAGGCTTGTTGCCGACAACGCGCGCCTCCGTCAAGCCGAGGAGGCTGCGCGGGTTGACGCCGAACGCTCACGGGCGCAGCTAGAGTTCCTGACCCGGGCTAGTACCGTGCTGGCAGGGTCGATTGAGTATGAAGAACGCCTCAACAACCTGGCGCGGCTTGTCGTCCCGACTCTCGCCGACTGGTGCTCTATCGACCTCATCGAGCAGGATGGCGCCATTCGACGCCTCGTCGTGTTGCATGCTGACCCGTCCAGAACAGATGCAGCCTGGGAGCTACAAAGTCAGTATCCACGCCTCTTGCTCGACTCGTCTCATACCATCACCAAGGTTCTCACGTCGGGCCGCGCCTGGCTCGACAGCGATGTGTCACCAGAGCGCCTCGCTCGCGAAGCGCGCGACGCGCACCACCTGGAGGTCCTCCAACGCCTGGGTTTCGCCTCTGAAATGGTCATTCCCATGCTCTCCCGGGACCGCCTACTGGGAACCTTGACCATGGTCATGGGCGCGTCGAGCCGTCGCTACACCACCGCCGACCTGTCGTTCGCCGAGGACCTGGCGCGGCGCGCGGCCGTCGCCATCGACAACGCGCGCCTGTATCGCCGCGCTCAGCAGGCCATTGCGGCGCGGGACGAATTCCTCGCCATAGCTTCCCACGAGTTGAAGACCCCGCTGACATCGATGCGGCTTCATTCTCAATACCTTCTGCGCCGTGCTGAAGCGGGCAACCTCACGAACATGCCGCCGGAGCGTCTGGTAATGCTACTGAAAAAGGGCGACAAGCAGCTCGATCAGCTCACCCACATCGTCCAGGACCTGCTCGACGTCTCGCGCATCTCAGCGGGCCGCGTGTCGCTAACGCTTGAGGACGTTGACCTGACGGGCATCGTGCGCGATGTCGTGGAGCGATTTGCGGATGAGGCGACAGCACAAGGCTGCCCTGTCGCACTCCACGTCGACGGTGGGTGGGTTGGGCGCTGGGACCGTTTCCATATCGACCAGGCTCTCACGAATATTGTCTCGAATGCGCTGAAATACGGACGGGGTCAGACGATAGACGTTGGTATCGAGGGCGATGGGGAGTGGGTGCGCGTGAGCGTGCGGGACCACGGGATCGGAATCGCGCCAGCCGACATGGAGCGCATTTTCGACCGCTTCGAGCGCGCCGTTCCAGAGAATGGAGTGAGTGGGCTAGGGATGGGGCTTTACATCAGCCGTCAGTTCGTGGAAGCGCATGGCGGCCGTATTCGCGTGGCGAGTACGCCCGGCGAAGGGTCCGTCTTCACCATCGAGCTGCCACGCTGGCCGAGGCACGGCCCGGACCGGACGCTGACACCCACTTAAGGCGGCCAGGGAGATAGGGTGAATTTGCGCTAGGTCGTCCGACTGGTGTATATTTGCGCATCCGCCGCTGGCAGAGTTGAAGGCAACAGCGCGCTGCGTGGCTCAAAACAAAACGCCGACCCTCATCGGGCCGGCGTTCTGGCGCAACAGCGAGCGCTTGTCTACACCTTGACGGTCTTGCTCAGCGTCTTGAGACACTGGGCGCAAACTTTCACGCGCTTGCGCTCACCGTCGACGGTGAGCGTCGCGGTGCGAACATTCGCTTTCCAGACTCGATTGGTGCGGCGCTTCGAGAAGCTCACATTGTGGCCGTGCTGCACGCCCTTGCCGCAAACTTCGCATTTTGCCATATGACCTCCTGCACGAAGCCAAAGTATACCGCTTCGACCGCCGTGAGGCAAATCTAAGCGAGATAAAGATGCCTGAAGAAACCTCCCTGAGCAAGACCCCCCTCGGCCGCATTGAAATCTCGCCGACGGCCGTGGCCCACCTGGCGAGCGCCGCCGTGTTGAGTTGCTACGGCGTCGTCGGCATGGCTTCGCCGGACCTACGGGGTGGGATTGCCGAGTTACTCAACCGTGACCTGCATCGCGGGGTGCGTGTGCAGCACGTCAACGAGCAATTCACGATTGACCTCTACGTCATCATCCAATATGGGACGCGGATCTCCGAGGTGGCCCTGAACATCATGCGCAACGTCAAGTACCGTGTCGAGAAGTCCCTGGGAATTCCGGTGGCCCGCGTCAATGTCCACGTCCAGGGACTGCGAATGACCGAACCTGGCCGCGGGGGGAAGCGATGAGCCGGACCTACGATGGGCAGGAATTCCGACGGATGATTGGCGCGGGAACGGCATGGCTGGAGCACAACGCTCCCGAAGTCAATGCCCTCAACGTGTTCCCTGTACCGGACGGCGACACAGGCACCAATATGATGCTCACAGCGCGCGCAGCTTACGACGAGGTGGCCTCGAACAGCAGCAAGTCTGCAAGCGAGATTTCGCAGCGCGTCTACCGTGGCGCTCAGTTCGGCTCCCGGGGCAACTCCGGCGTCATCCTCTCCCAGCTTCTGCGGGGCTATGCCAGTGCCCTCAAGGATAAGCATGAGTTCGGTGGACGAGACTTTGCGAATGCCCTGCGCCAGGCCGCCGAGTTTGCCTATCAAGGTGTGACCAAGCCTGTCGAGGGAACGATCCTTACCGTCGCGCGCGAGGCGGGCCAGGCCGTCGCGTCGATAGACGATGGCGCGGATGTTGCGGCGGTGTTGGAGCGCGGGCTGCGCGGCGCGCAGGATGCCCTGGCGCGCACGCCAACGATGCTCAAGGTGCTGCGCGATGCGGGTGTGGTCGACGCGGGCGGCAAGGGCTATGTGTTCTTCCTCGAAGGCATGGTGCGCTATCTACGCGGCGAGAAAGCGCATATTGAGCCGGGGGTGACAGTGCAGGAAACAACGGCAGCTCCGGCGTTCAACCTTGATTTCGCAGAGGGTGAGGATGAGCTTGGCGGCTTCGGCTACTGCACCGAGTTCATCGTCGAGGGGCGGTTGAACTTCGAGCAGTTCCGCATTGACATGCTTGCCCTGGGAAACTCAGCGGTGGTGGTGGGCGACGACGAGATGATCAAGGTTCACATCCACACCACCGACCCTGGCGCGGCGCTGAGTTATGCGACGCAGCGTGGCAGTCTGTTGAAGGTCAAGATCGACAACATGGACCGCCAGCACCAGGACTTCGCCGCTCGCAAGCAAAGCGCCACCGCCCCGGTCGCTGAGCGTACAACGGCCGCGTCGGAGGCGCTGCACGATCTGGCCGTGGTGGTCGTCGCGCCGGGCGAGGGCTTCCAGGAGATTTTCGCCAGCATGGGCGCGAGCAGTATCATTTCCGGCGGTCAGACCATGAATCCGAGCGTTCAGGACCTTCTGACCGCGATTGAGAGTGTCAAGCCGCACAACGTCATCGTATTGCCCAACAACAAGAACATTATCATGACAGCGCAGCAGGCCCAAGAGCTAACGGAGAAGAGCGTTTTCGTCGTACCGAGCAAAACCATCCCCCAGGGTATCAGCGCCATGCTGGCCCTGCGGCCAGATGGCACAGTTGATGAGAATATTGGGGCCATGACGGACGCCCTCGGCAACGTGCAGACGGTTGAGCTGGCTCGCGCCGTTCGGTCGGTCAAAATCGATGAGCTAGAAGTCGGCGAGGGCCAGACCATCGGCATCCTCAACGACGAGGTCGTCGATGCGGGCGACGACGTGGTCATCGTCGCGGCTGACGTGTTGGGGATGCTCGGAATCGAGGACTACGAGGTCATCGCCGCCTACTATGGCGAAGACATCGCGTCCGATAGCGCCGAGAGCTTCGCCAATGCCCTGGCGGACGCCTTGCGCCAGCGGTACGACATGCCGGTCGCCGTTTTCCCGGCGAACAGTCATGCGGGTAGTACGCCGCTGCCATTCGGCACCCTGCGCATCGAGCTGCATCCAGGTGGGCAGCCGCACTACTTCTATATCTTGTCAGTTGAGTGAGGGGTCATGACCGTACACGTCGTCGCCGATAGCGCCTCCGATATCCCGCCCGTCGTGGCCGAGATGCTGGGTATCATCCAGGTCCCAGTTCTGGTCCAACTAGGCGATGAGACATTCCGCGACCGGGTTGACCTCCAGCCGTCGGAGTTCTACCAGCGGGTGGTGAGCAGCAAGATCGCGCCGAAGACCGCCGCCAACGCGCCTGGCCTGTACACTGAGACGTTCGAGCGCCTGACGGCTGGCGGCGATGCAGTTCTATCCACGACTGTGGCAGCCAGCCTGAGCGGCATCTACAACTCGGCGCGCATTGGGGCGCAGGAGTTCGGGGATCGGGTGGTTGTGGTGGACTCGACGAACGCGACGATGGGCGAGGGGCTGATCGCCATTCAGGCAGCCCGCGCCGCGCAGAAGGGCGCATCGTTGGAGGAGGTCGCTGCGCTGTGCCGCCAGCTTGCGCCCAAGACCCACGTTTGGGCCGCGCTGAACACCCTGGAGTTCCTGCATCGCGGCGGTCGCCTGAGCGCGACACAGGCGTTCGTCGGCTCACTCCTCCAAGTGAAGCCCATCCTGCACGTCCACAACTCGGAGGTGGCCGTGGTGGAGCGCATCCGCACGATGCGCAAAGCGCTGGACAAGCTCGTCGAGCTGGTCAAGACGGCCGGTCCGGCGGCGGAGATGTGCATCCTCCACGCCGGCTCCCAGGACCTGGCAAACGAGGTGCGCTCGCGCCTCTCGGACGTCTTCCCGACCGAGAAGATGTTCTACGCCGAGGCCGGTCCGGCCATCGGCACTCACGCGGGACCGGGCGCCGTCGGCGTCGCCGCCATCCTCAAATAAGTCTGCGACCCGTAGTAACGCCTTTCGTTCCCTAGCGCGATTGCTGCAGCACGACGATCTGCATGATTTCCGGCAGCGTCGCCGGCGTAATCTCCATCTCCGACGTATCCAGCCAGGTGACCTGCTCCGGCGGGTAGCGGTCGGTGTACGCCGTCACAGGCAGGATATTGAGCACGCCGCGCGAGTTGTAGTAGTGCATCGGGATGACCAGGCGCGGCTTGACCGCTGCAATAAAGCGGTCGAGGTCGTCGAGGGTGATCGTCGGCGGCCCGCCCACGAGGGCCAGCAGGACATCCACCTGGTCGGCGAGGAAACGAATCTGCTCCGGCGCCGGCAGATGCCCCGCGTCTCCCATATGCACGAGGGTGATGCCGTCAAGATACACGCCGTACATGGCGTTATCGGCGGCATCTTCGCTTTTGTTCTCTCGGTTGGGGAAGCTCTGAATTCGAATGCCCTCCACCGTCAGCCCGGCTGAGCCAATGTCCAGGGCATTGATGATGTGGGGATCACCTGGTATCTGCGTATAGTCGCTGTGAAAGCGGTCATTTCCCGACGACATCAACACAATGTCCGCCGTCTCGCCGACCGGGTCGAACTGGGCGACGGACGGTGTGTACGGGTCGGTGATGATGGATATTGTGCGCGTAAGTTCGCCGCTCGTGCTCGAGCGGTCATTCACCATCGCCTCAAGGCGAAAACAGGCGTGAGCGTAGAATTTGATCCGCATGGCTGGACCGTCACTCCATTATCGAAGGATGCCAGGTCATTATACGCCCGTTTGAAACAGTTTTGAAACGATTGGGTTGTATACTATACATCATGAGAGTGCGAACGCATGTCAAAGCAGGTAAGTTCGTCGCCAGCGAGACGATCTCCACTAAGGGTCTGGCTGTTAATGGCACAGAACCGGCCCTTCTCACCGAGGTGCGGGAGTTCTGGAACCTTGAACTCAGACCCTGGCTCACCTTCGGTGATGGCCGCCTGCAAAGCATGGCAGACGGCCACTTGGCGCTTTCCACTTCCTATTCATATCGCGCCGCAGAGCCGAGGATACAAGCCTTCGCTCGACGCTGGATTGACCCGCTGTTTGGGGAGCGGGGGGATCGGCATCTGCAGGAGCTGGGCCTGGCCGTAGACGAGACCGCTATCCACCCACGGGAGCGGGCGCTCAACCGGAACCTTGTCGTATCGTTGGGGATTCTAGGGATTATCACAGCTGGGCTAACCGTAGCGCCTATGCTGTTGCCGCTTGGCGCGCTCGCTGTGCCCCTGACAGCCCTGGACCCAGCTATTTCTGCGTACCAAGCCCTGGTCAAGCGGCGTAAGCTCAACGCAGCCTTTACGGCGACGCTGAGTCTGCTGGGCGCCTGGGCAGGCGGTTACTACTTCGCCGCCGCGTTGGGCGGTGTGCTGTTCAGCGTCAGCGAAAAGCTGTTGTTCCTCTCCCAGAACCGCGCGCGCCAAAGCCTGGTCTCGGTCTATGGCGAACAGACACGCACCGCCTGGCTACTCGTCGACGGGGTCGAGATGGAGGCGCCGCTGGATCAGGTGTGCGTGGGCGACATTGTCGCCATTCAGGCCGGCCAGACTATCCCAATTGACGGCGTGATCGTCAAAGGCATCGCCAGCATTGATCAGCACATGTTAACCGGCGAAGCTCAGCCAGTGGAACGTGGAGTGGGCGATGCAGTGCTGGCAACTACCGTCGTCCTCACCGGCTCGATTCAGGTAAAGGTCGAGAAGGCAGGCCGCGACACGGCGGCGGCAGAGATCGAGCGGCTGTTCAACCAGGTTGACAGCTACCAACTCTCCGTCCAGGCCAAGGCGCTAGAATTCGGCGATAGGGCTGTGGTCCCCTCCCTCGTCCTCGGCGGGCTGGCCTGGCCGCTCTTGGGGTTCCCTGTGGCCGTGGCGCTGATGCGGCTACCCCTGGCATCCAGCCTGCGGATGACAGCTCCGATTGCCATGCTCAACTACTTGAACGTCCTGGCGCACCGGGGTGTTCTCGTCAAAGATGGCCGCTCTCTCGAGTTGCTGGCTAAGGTCGATACGATTGTCTTCGACAAGACAGGCACGCTCACCCTTGAGCAGCCCCATGTCGCCGCTATTCATGCCGTCGGGGTGACTCCTGAGGACGATGTGCTGACGTGGGCCGCCATCGCCGAGCAGCGGCAAACTCATCCAATTGCGCGGGCAATCCTGGCGGCGGCAAAGGAGCGCGGCCTGGCGCTGCGGGCGATCGATGAGGCGCATTATGAGGTCGGTTTCGGTATCAAGGTTCATGTGGCCGACGCGGAGATCCGTGTCGGCAGTGAACGCTTCATGGAGATGGAGGCCATTCCGGTTCCGAGTACCCTACGCTCGGTGCAGGCGCGGTGCGCTGCAGAGGGTCACTCGCTGGTCTATATAGCAGCTGGCAATGCCGTGATCGGGGCGCTGGAATTGCATGCCACGGTGCGGCCAGACGCCAAGGCACTGATTGCAGAACTGAAGAAGCGGGGCCTGGAGCTCCACATTCTCTCGGGTGACCAGGACGCGCCGACACAGCGCCTGGCGCGCGAGCTAGGGATGGATCACTATTCGGCGAACGTACTACCTGGCGGCAAAGCGGAGGTGATCGAGCGGCTACAGGCGCAAGGCAAGTCGGTGTGTTTCGTTGGAGATGGCATCAACGATGCGATTGCACTCAAGACGGCCCACGTCTCGGTCTCGCTGCGCGGAGCGACGACGGTGGCGATGGACGCTGCGCAAATTGTGTTGATGGACCAGAGCCTGGATCAATTCGGGTGGCTGATAGAGGTAGCAGCGGACCTGGACCGCACACAGGAACGCAGCTTCACCATTGCCCGATGGATGCGAGCGGCGCTGTTAGCTGGGGTCGTCGTGCTGCCCCTCGACATCTATTGGTCCCTGGCGGTGACGTCGGCCAACATGGTCGCAGGTCTGGTTAACGCGGAGACGGCGGTGGGCAAGTACAAAGCTGCCAATGAATAACCAAGGAGGATAGGAGATGCAACGTCTGGCCCTCAGCACCATGCTCATCTGCATGCTCATTGTAGTCGTGGCGTGCAGCAGCGCCACACCCGCCCAGCCGACGGCTCCACAGGCCTCGGTTCCACAACCGGCTCCGACCCAAGCCCCGCCCCAGGTGGCGCAGCCGACATCGGCGCCAACGCCGCAAGCAGCCGCTCAACCCACCAGCGCTCCGACCGCAGCCCAAGCCGCCGCCGGCGGGCACATTACGGAGGTCAACTTCGCTGACGCCAAGTCGCTTAACTCCGTGCTGGCCGTCGACTCGTATTCTGGCGCTGTTATCTCGATGCTCGGCAACGGCCTGGTCCGGCTTAATCCGGACAACCTGCTCCCAATCCCGGACCTTGCCACTCAGTGGAGCGTCTCGCCCGACAACCTGACCTACACCTTCACGCTACGTAACGACGTGAAGTTCCATGATGGTTCCAAGTTTACGGCCGATGACGTCAAATTCACGTATGAGCTGATGCTCAACGAGAAGGTCAACTCGCCGCGCCGCGCCCCTCTCAGCATTATCGACTCTATCACAGTGAAAAGTCCGACCGAGATCGAGTTCAAGCTAAAGAAGGTGACGGCGGACTTCCTCGTAACCCACGCCACCTATCAGATTGTACCCAAGAGTGTCCTGGGCAATGTTCCGCCGGAGGCGATTAGCAGCCACGACTTCAACACAAAAACCCCGATCTATACCGGCCCCTTCAAATTCAAGGAGTGGGTCAAAGACGACCACATCACGCTCGTCGCAAATCCGGACTACTTCCGCGGCAAGCCCAAGATTGATGAGTATGTCTTTAAGGTTGTCAAGGATGCCAACGTCGTCGCAGCGCAATTGAAGACCGGCGAAGCGGACTTCGGCCAGTTCGAGCCACCCCTGTTGTCAGAGTTGCAGAAGCAAGCCAATCTGAAGATATTCGCCTACCCGACCTTTGTCTTCACTTTCTACTCCTACCAGCTTGACCCGGCAAGGACCACGCTGTTTCAGGACGTGCGAGTACGCCAGGCGCTACTCTACGCCCTCGACCGACAAGCTATGGTTGACTCGATCATGTCTGGACAGGCGGTCGTCGCCAATACCACGGAGCCGGTGCTCTCATGGGCATACAAGCCAGACGTGAATCAGAAATACACCTATGACGCCCAGAAGGCCGAGCAGCTCCTCGACGAGGCCGGCTGGAAGAAGGGCGCCGACGGCGTGCGTGAGAAGGACGGCCAGAAGCTCAAATTCACGTGCTACACGAACGCCGGCAACAAGGTGCGCGAGAACTATCTTACCGTGATGCAGGAGCAGTGGCGCAAGATCGGCGTTGACATGACACCTAAGACCGAGGAGCTTGGCGTCATGCTCGACCGCATTCTCAAGACCCACGATTTCGAGTGCTTCCTCGTCGGCTTCCCCTGGGGAGTGGACCCAAACCAGAAGGCAATGTGGCACACCGACTCGTACAATGGCGGCCAGAACATGAACAAGTACAGCAACAAGGAGCTTGATAAGATTCTGGATGACGCGCTGAACACGACCGACGTGACCAAGCGCAAAGAGATGTACTTCCAGATGCAGGAGATTCTCATGCGCGACGTACCCTCGGTCATCCTTGACTTCCCCAAAACCCTGGCTGCCGTCAACAAGCGCGTGGTCAACCTAGAGCCCAAGGCCGTGGGCATGCGCAACAACGCGGAGACGTGGGCCGTCACGGACGGGAAGTAGCCGCAGCATCAGGAGTCTCTCGAAGACGAGGGTCGCCACGGATGATCCTCTCGGTATCGGCGACATCGCGTACGCCACGAGGATCACTAAGGCAAGTAACTGAACTCCACATCGGAAAACGAGCGGCCTCCCCATGCGCATGGGGAGGCCGTGGCCGTCGCACATCGAACGGTTTTTCAGCCGCTTTGCTGGCGCAGCATGAAGCGCTGGATCTTGCCGCTGGGCGTCTTCGGCAACTCCTCGACGAAGCTGATCTCGCGCGGGAAGGCGTGGGCCGATAGGCGCTGGCGCACGTATTGCTGCAACTCAGCGGCCAGGGCGTCGCTTGCTTCATAGCTCGAACGCAGGACGACGAACGCCTTGACAATCTCGCCGCGCTCCGGGTCCGGCTTACCGACGACGGCGGCCTCGGCGACCGACGGGTGCTCGATGAGGGCGCTCTCCACGTCGAACGGCCCGATGCGGTAGCCGGCCGAGGTGATGATGTCGTCGTTGCGCCCGGTGAAGAAGAAGTAGCCCTTCTCATCCAGCTCGGCCACATCCCCCGTCAGGTAGTAGCCATCGCGGATGGCGCGCGTCTCATGCTCCCAATAACCCTGGAAGAAGTACAGCGGCGACGTGGCAAGCCTCACGGCGACTTGGCCCGGCGTGCCCCTCCCGACCGGCTGGAGGTTGTTGTCCACGGCCAGCATGTCGAAGCCGGGCATGGGCAGCCCCATCGAGCCAGGGATGACGTCGGCCTGCAAACCATTGTAGTTGCACACGACCATGCCAATCTCCGTCTGCCCGTACTGGTCGAACACGGAGATGCCCAGGGTATCGGCGATCCAGCGGATGGCCTCCGGGTTGAGCGGCTCGCCCGCGCTGCATGCCGCGCGGAGTTGGAGGTTGTATCGCTTCGGCATCTCTGGCCCCGCCGCCATGAGCATGCGATACGCCGTCGGCGCGGCGGCCAACAGCGTGATACCATACTTCTCCAGCATGCGGTACGTGCTCTCGGGCGTGAAGCCACCCTGGTAGAAATGCGTCGTGTAGCCCAGCACCAGGGGTGTGGTGACGGCGTAGTACAGACCGTAGGCCCAGCCGGGGTCGGCGACGTTCCAGTAGCGGTCCTCGGCGGTCACGCCCATCGCATATTTGACGTAGACGATGAACGCCATAAGCGCCTTGATGGGCACGGCGACGCCTTTCGCCAGGCCGACCGTGCCCGAGGTAAACAGCAACAGGAACGGGTCCTCGCCTCGGCGCATGACCGGCTCGAAGGTCGTTGGCTGGGCAGCCATGCTCGCGGCAAAGGGGATGTCGCCATTGGGAATGTCGGCGTTGGATGGCGCAACCATCAGCACCGGCGGCAGCTGGGCGATGCCGTCGAGCTTCGCGCGGTTGGCGGCATCCGTGACAACGAGCTTAGCGCCACTGCGCTCCAGGCGATACTCGATGGCCTTGGGGCCAAAGGCGGTGAATAGGGGAAGATAGACGCCGCCCACGCGCCATGTGCCAAGGGCGACGATGATCAGCTCCGGGATGCGGGGCAGCAGGCACGCGACCCGGTCGCCGGGGCCGATGCCCTGGGAATGGAGGAAGTTGGCGAAGCGCGCCGCCTGCTCTTGAAGCTGGGCGTAAGTGAACTCGGCGCTCTCGCCGTTGACGCCCTCCCAGCGCAGGGCGATGCGTCCGCTCGCGGCGTGGCGGTCGCACGCCTCATGGCAGACATTGATGCCGCTGTCGAAATTGCCCGAGAGCATGGCGGCGATATCCTCCGGGCGAAAATCCCGAACAAAATCCTCGTAACGGGGCAGCAGGGTCGTTTCGGAAGCGGGGTGGGGTGTCACAGTTGACATCGGTTTGCCTCCTGGGTGGTAGGCCGCCAGCGCACTCGGCGGCGCTTTGTGTTTCCCGCCGAACTATACCCAAGGAAGGCTGTTTGTCAATTGGCGTGTCAATCACCCTATAGTTTCAACCCTCGGTGCTGGATGACGATTTCTTGGATGGAGACGTCGGGCGGGCGCGTGACGGCGTACTGCACGGCGGCGCCGATGTCCTCCGGCCGCAGCAGCTTGGCCGTCTTCTCGAACACGCGGCTCACAACGGTCGGGCCTTGCGACAGCAGGTTTGTGGCGACCAGGCCCGGCTCCACAATGGTGACCCGGATGCCGCTGCCCTTCAACTCTTCCCGCAGCGACTCGGCGAAGCCGCGCACGGCGAACTTCGTCGCGGTGTAGCAGCTCCACAGCGGCACGGCATGGCGGCCGGCGATGCTGTCGATGAAGACGAGGTCGCCCTGGCCGCGTGCGAGCATGTGGGGCAGGATGAGGCGCGTGCCCGTCAGGTACGCCCACAGGTTGATGTTGAACTGGTACTGCCAATCCGACGTCTTGCCTCGGTGCGCCCAGCCAATCTTGATGGTGCCGGCGTTGTTCACAAAGATGTCGATCTGCCCCCAGCGGTCGAGGGTTGCATTGATGAGCGTTTCCATGTGCCCTTCTTCCACCAGGTCGGCTTCGACCAGTAGCACGCGCTCGTTCCCGAGTTCCTTCGCCACGTCCCGCAGGTCGCCCATGTCCCGCGAGTTGAGCACGACGCGAGCGCCCTCACTGTGCAACGCCCGGGCGATAGCCTCGCCGTTGCCCATCGAGGAGCCTGTCACCACCGCCACCTTACCGTCCAGCGCGCCCATTACTCTCCTCCATTGCGGCTGACAGCGCCCGCCTTGATTTCATGCACCAGAACGCGGCTGTCCTGGCTTGTGGCGAACACGACCATGTCTGCGATCTGCGCGGGCGTGAGCATCGGGCCATCCGCAAGCTGCGCGCGGCCCTGGGCGCTGATGTTGTCGAAGAAGTGCGTCTCGACGCTGCCCGGCTCGACCATGATGACGCGGACGTTGGTGACGAGCGACTCGCGCCAGACGACCTCGGCAAAGCCGCGCATGCCGTACTTCGTCGCGGCGTACACCGCCATGTTCGGCAGGGGGTTCCGGCCAGCCTGGCTGTCGATGAAGACGATGTCGCCGCGCCGCTGCCGCCGCATGACCTTCAACGCCTCGCGCGTGCCGATCATCACGCCCCACAGATTGGTGTCGATCATGTCGCGCCACTCGCCCAAGTTTCCCTGAGCGACGGGGCCATCGTAGCCCACGCCAGCGTTATTGACATAGACATCGAGTTGGCCGAACCGCTTGCGCGTCCGGCTAACCAGCGTTTTCAGATCGTATTCACGGCGCACGTCGGTGGGCATGGCGACACAGCCTAGCTCGTGGGCGAGGGCGTGCAGTTTCTCGGAGACGATATCTGCGAGGACAACGTCGGATCCACGGCGGCGGTAGGCTTCGGCGAGCGCACGCCCGATTCCGCTGGCCGCGCCGGTGATGATGACCACGTGCTTGTCGGACATGATGCTTCCTTTGGCATGGATGTGAGACAGGATAAGCGGCCCTGTCCCCGGACGCTATCGTTCGGCCTCAAAGTCGCAATTTCCATGCCGCGCATTGAGGTTGGAGTGGCTTGACCAGAGGTAGGGCGTGGGAGTAGACTCGGGGAAAGTGGCGCTGCACGTGGGTCACATCGTGGTGGCAGACTGTGCAGGGCGAGGAGACACGCAGATGCAAGACTTCTATGCGACGCCCGGACCGATAACTGAGCCGGGCAATTGGGGCTATCTGCTCGATAACCTGCCGACGGATGTTGGCGAACTCTGTCGAGTGGTGCAGGGGCTGGTGTTGCACATCTTCTGGGCCGACCAGTACGGCGTGCAGCTTTCTGAGGAGCGGCAGGAGGAGGTGCAATTGCGCTTCGTGCAGCCGCAACTCGAGCGCATCGTTGCCCTCGACCCGCGCTCGCTGACGGAGGCGCGCCCGCCGTCGCGGCGTCTCGTCGGCAACTGCCGTGATTTCTCGGTCATGCTGACCACGATGCTGCGCCACCAGGGTGTACCCGCCCGCGCCCGCTGCGGCTTTGGCGCGTACTTCGAGCCGGGCCAATTCGAGGATCACTGGGTTGCGGAGTACTGGAATCAGGGGGAGAGGCGCTGGGTGCTGGTGGACGCCCAGCTTGACGCGCTACAACACGAGGTGCTGGGCCTCATGTTCGACCCGCTCGACGTGCCGCGCGACCAGTTCATTGTCGGCGGGAAGGCGTGGCAGATATGCCGCAACGGCGAGGCGGACCCGCAGGCGTTTGGCATCGCCGACATGCACGGGCTGTGGTTCGTCCAGGGTAACTTCGTGCGCGACGTGGCATCCCTCAACAAGATGGAGCTGCTGCCGTGGGACGTCTGGGGGCTGATGCCCTATCCGGACGAAGACAACTCCGCCGCAGACCTGGCATTCCTGGACGAACTGGCCGAATTAACGGCCGGGGACGTGCCGGACTTCGAGCGCGTGCGCCGTTTATATGAGAACGACAATCGGCTGCGCGTGCCAGACGTGATCGGCAGTTGGGTTGGAGGCGCGAAGCGCGAGGTGAGGCTGACGTCTGTTGTCACGGCGGAGCGACTATGATGATGCGGGACTACACTGCGTCACCTCGTCACTTCGTCACTCATCTGTACCCTGCCCCACGCTTTGGAGTGGGCCAGGTGCTTGATGCTGTCGAACGTGCTGGCGTTCAGGATAGCGTCAAGGTTGTCGATCTCTAACACCTGGCCGAAGTAGTGGTAGATCGGGCCGCTCGGCACGTACAGCCCGCCGTCGGGCAGGATGAGGACGTAGAGTTGGTCCAGGACTTTAGTCGACAAGAAGTTGATGCGGATGTGGAAGCGCCGCGCCTCCACCTGCCGCACCATCTCTGCCCAGGCCTCATCGGACACGATGAGGCCATCCCAGTTGCACGGCTCCCAGGAACGCGGGAACACCTGGAAGACGTTATAGAACACGCGGTTGCCCGTCGTCTCGGCAAATGCCTGAGCAAGCGCGGCGATGTTGACCACGTCGTCCACGCCCTCGCGTGTGACCGGCGTGCAGAGCTTCACGTCGATGTCGGGGTAGCCGCGCAGAAGGTCCAGGGCCGCCATGATGGCGGCGAAGTGACCAGGGCGCTTGGTGCGCGCGTTGCGCGCCTCGTCTGAGCCGTCCAGGGGCAGGGAGATGAGGGCGATGCAGCCCCGCGTGGCATCCAGGAAGTCGCGCGTCAGGCGGTCGCCCGTGGTGGAGAGGGCGACCGCTAAACCCACGTCGTGGGCGTGGCGGATGAGGGGAACAATGTCGCGGCGCAGCAAGGGATCGCCGCCAGTGAACACGATGCGCCGCACGCCGAAGGCGCGGACGCGGTCGATGATGGCGCGCGCAGCGACCGTGTCTACTGCCGCCATGCGTCGCGGCGGCCCCCAGCAGTACTCGCACTCCTGGGTGCAGGCAGCCGTGACGTGAAAGTCAATTGTGGCAACTTTTTCGCTCACTGGGGGCGCTCCTTTCTGAGATACCCCGAAGCGGCGATGGGGCAATCTATCCGACGCGTTTCTGCACTTCTTCCTGGGCGCGTCGCGGGTAGGGGATGACGTCGGCGGGGCGGCGAGCTTCGGCCGGCACGGCCACATCGCGGATGCCCGCGCGGCGGAGGGCGGCTTCGTGGGCGCTCCATTCCAGGCTGTCGTCCAGGGGCGCGAGGGTGTCGTCCTGGTGGCTGTGGCGCAGGGCAAGGCGCAGCAGGTGGTCGGCCAGGTGGGGGTTCTTGGGCAGGACAGGGCCGTGCAGGTAGCAGCCCAAGGCGTTCTTGTACACCGCGCCCTCGGTGTGGTCCACGCCGTTGTTCCCAAAGCCGGCGATGGTCGTGCCGAGAGGGGTGGCCCGGTCGCCCAGGTACGTGCGTCCACCGTGGTTCTCGAACCCGACCAGCGTATGCACCGGCCAGTCGGCAATGGTGGATGACAGCTGGATGGCGATGTTGCCGATGCAGCGAGGAACCTGGACGCCGGGGTGGTGGGTGATGATGTCGAACAGACCGACGCCGGGCAGGTCCGCGCCTTCGGCCGGTCGGTAGTAGTGGCCCATGAACTGATACGCGGCGCAGACAAACAGCGCCGGCGTGCCGTCGGCAATGGCGGCGCGGATCGCCGGGCCTTTGCGCAGGCGCAGGTCGGTGGCAGCGATCTTCTGCTCGCGGTCTTGGGCGCCGCCCATGAAGATGAGGTCGCAGCCCATGATCTCGCGCTCGACTGTGTTCAGCTCGATTTGCCGCACCTCAACGGTGATGCCGCGCCAGCGGGCGCGGTTGACAAGAGTGGTGATGTTGCCCCGGTCGCCATACGTCCCCATCAGGCGCGGGTAGAGCCAGCCAACGGTGAGCCGCCGCATAACGTTATCCTTCGCTGAGCAGCGGGCGCGTCACAGGATGCGCTCGCCGCGAATAAGTCCACGAATATCGAGCATCGCCGAGTACGTCGGCAGGATGAATAACTCCTGCCCAGAGCCAAGGTAGGTGATGGCCTTGTTGATGGCCTCGCCCAGGTCCTCAGTGACGTACATCGGATGGCGCACCGGGTCCCAGCCGGCGTACTTCACGCGCACCGCCATGTCGTACGCGCGAAGCCCGCTGACCACCACGGCGCTCGCCTGGCCGACAAGATGCTCGAAGTCGATGTCCCATATCCAGGATACATCAGTTCCGTCAGGTGTCAAGTCATTCAACGCCAGCAGCACCACCTTGCGGCCCGGAAATTCGCCCAGCAGGCGCAAGCTCTGGTTGAAACCCGTTGGGTTCTTGGCGAGAATGATGCGCGCCGGGTAGGTCTTGCCATCCGGCCCCGGAATGGTGACTTCCTCGAGCCGCCCGAACGCGGGCTTGAACGAGCGCAGCGCCTTGTCCGGGTTCGCGCCGCCGACACCCAGGGCACGCGCCATGGCCAGCGCCGCCAGGGTGTTGTAGCGGTTGTAGATGCCGGGCAGGGGGAAATCGACGCCTTCGCTGTCCAGGTCTAGCGGCGGCTGCTGCAGGCCACAGTTTGGGCAGCGCCAGACGCCGAGGTGCGAGTAGTAGATGCCTTCGAATTCTAGCGGCGCATCGCACGCCGGACAGTAGATCGAGTCGGCGGTGTGCTCCATCTCGTGGTGGAGGAGGGAGCGGTCGCCCAGGCCGAACGTGAAAGTGCGCGGCGCGACGCCGATGCCCAGCCCGGCAATCGTCGGGTCGTCGGCGTTGAGCACCAGGACCGTCTCCGGCGGCAATGTCGCCAGGCTCTTGGACCATAACTCCGCGACGAGGTTGACCTCGCCATAGCGGTCGAGTTGGTCGCGGAACAGGTTGAGTAGGAGCAGCGCCCGCGGCTGGACGGCATTCAACACGTGGGGAAGCGTAGCCTCGTCTACCTCGAACAGGCCGAAGTCGTACTCTAGCCGTCCGCTGGCGTTGGCGTTCAGCAGCAGGGACGTGGTCAGGCCGCTGACGAGGTTAGCGCCGCTGGCGTTGGTGATGACGCGATAGCCTTGCTGCTCCAGAAGCTGCGCCAGCATCTTGGTCGTCGTTGTCTTGCCGTTCGTGCCCGCGACGAGGATGACTCCATAGCGGATCTGGGCCGCCAACTGGCGCAGCAGCGACGGCTCCACACGCAAGGCGACCTCACCCGGCATCGTCGTGCCTGCGCCGCGCCCCAATGCCCGGATGAGACGCGCAGCGCTCTTGCCGGCGGCCACAGCAGCGCGGCCACGCATGGAGAGGGGCGCGCTTGGTGTGGCAGGCGATGGGCTGGCGGATAGGGAATTGCTGGCGGATGACATGCGGCTCAATGCGGTCCCTGAAATATCCATTGAGAGAGGCATAGCGCACCTCCCACTGACACCATTATAGCCCGCCGATGGGAGGCGGGCAAAAACGCGAAATTTTTCGCATTTCACGTCACAGGCCGTTGCGTTTTGGGGTCGAATTCCGTTATAACATATGGTCGGCGTTGGGACGTTGCTGAAGTCTGGGGGGACCAGCAACATGCTAACGTCGACCCTCTTTTTCTAAATTCGCAAATCTTTCACATTGCGCCGTAACTTTTCCCGCGCTTCCCCGTATGAATTCGTGAATACATCTCAAGGAAGGCAAATCACGGACCGTCCCCCCGCCGTGGTTTGCCTTCCATTGTTATTTGAGGGTCTCGCGCGAGCAAGACGGAAGGAGTAGGTCATGAACGCGTGGGGGTTGCTGGGTCGCGTTGTCAGCGAGAATGGCGAACTACAGCGGGCTGTCGTGGTGGTGGAGGGGGAGCGCATCGTGGAGGTCACGCCGCAGCCGCCGGCCGGTGTTACCGTCGAGGATGTGGGCGACAACATCGTCGCGCCGGGTCTGATCGACTTGCAGCTCAACGGCGCGTTCGGCCACGACTTCACCCTCGACCCTGCCTCGGCAGCGGCCGTCGCCGAGGGTCTACCGCGCTACGGTGTGACGGCCTTTCTGCCCACGCTCATCACCTCCCCCCTGGACACGTATCCCGAGCGCCTACGTGTCCTGGCTCAGATTGCCGAACGCCGCGTTCCATTGTCCGCGGCTATTCTAGGTGTTCACGTCGAGGGGCCGTTCCTGAGCTACGGCAAGCGCGGCGCCCACAACCCGGCCTATCTTCGCACGCCGAGTGTCGAGGCGCTGAAGCCCCTGCTGGCCGTTGGCAATGTCCGCCTGATGACACTTGCCCCGGAGCTGCCGGGCGCAGCCGAGAGCATCGCTTTTCTGCGCGAGAACGATGTCGTCGTCAGCCTGGGCCACTCCGAGTCGAATTATGCGACGGCGCGGGCGGCGCTGGATGCTGGCGCCGGGTGGGGGACACACCTGTTCAATGCGATGCCGACCCTCGGTCACCGCGAGCCGGGACTCGTCGGCGCGCTGCTGGAGCGGAATACACCGCCGGTGGGCCTCATCGTGGACGGCGTTCATGTTCACCCGTCGGTGGTGCGGCTGGCCTGGCGGGCCAAGGGCGTGAACGGCATCAGCCTGGTGACCGACGCGATGGCGGCGCTGGGCATGCCACCGGGCGTGTATCACCTGGGCGACGATGACGTCATTGTAGATGCGGTGTCGGCGCGGCGAGCCAGCGGAACGCTGGCGGGCAGTATTCTGAGCATGGACGAGGCGCTGCGCAACATGGTGGCTTTCACAGGCTGCACGCCCAGCGAGGCCATCTGGATGGCGACGGGTGTGCCGGCCGATATCCTGGGCCTAGAGCGCAAGGGACGTCTCGCGCCGGGCTACGACGCCGACATCGTCGTGCTTACCCCGGACCTGCACGTCCGTCGCACGAGTATCTACGGCCAGACGGCATATTCGAACGAGTGATTGCACATAGCGGAACGGTGATATTGATGCGTTACAAGCGGCCTGTGGCGGCGGTCATTCCGTATGAAGACTACATGGCGCTTACGGGAAAAGCTGGAGGACCTGCAGGACGCGCGACGCCGCTGCTGCCTATTCTGAGTGGAAAGTTGACCCTACCACTGGCATCGACGCTCAAGAGCTTTGGAATAAGCTCGTCGACGAGGGGAAGGTCGAGTGATACCTGGCGGGGTTTACCGCCATCTCCGTTGACAATCCATCGTTCTTTTCGTACAACGACAACAAGCGCTGCGCCCTTCGAGTGTGCAATGTTCCGGCGCAACGCTTGCTATAAAACTACGCCTCCGTCGCGTGGTGGGTCTGGAGGCTGCGCACGCGCAATTGCTTCGACTTGAGCGCGCGGATGGCGTTGACCGCCGCTGCCGCTGCGGAGAGCGTCGTGAACAGCGGGACGCCGTGCTGGCGCGCGGTCATGCGCATGAGCCGCCCATCGCTGATGGCGCTGCGGCCAAGCGGCGTGTTAATGACCAGGTCCACCTGGTGTGTGCGCATGGCGTCCAGAATGGCCTGCGAGCCGTCGCTGACCTTTGGTATCACGTCGGCCGGCAAGCCGACGCGGCGCAGCCACTCCGCCGTGCCTGCCGTCGCCAGCAGGTCGAAGCCCATGCTGTGCAGGTCGCGGGCAATCTTCAGGATGTTGCTCTTGTCATAGTCGTTGACGCTGATAAGCGCCTTGCCCGACGTGGGCAGGTGATCGCCCGCCGCGATTTCCGCCTTGGCGAAGGCATGGCCGAAGCGCGACGCGTGGCCCATGACCTCGCCCGTGCTGCGCATCTCAGGGCCGAGGGCCGGGTCGACGCCGGGAAAGCGCTCGAACGGCAGAACGGCTTCCTTGACGAAGAAGCCATCGACCGCCGGTTCTTCCACGAAGCCAATCTCCGCCAGCGTCTTGCCCACCATGATGTGCGACGCGATCTTGGCGAGGGGAACGCCCGTCGCCTTGCTCACGAAGGGAACCGTGCGCGACGCGCGCGGGTTCACCTCCAGCACGTACACGATGTCGTCCTGGATGGCGAACTGGACGTTCATCAGGCCGCGCACGCCGAGCGCCAGCCCCAGCGCCTCCGTGTACTCGCGCATGATGCTCAGGTGGTAGGCGCTGACTTTGTAGGGCGGGAGGACGGCGGCTGAGTCGCCGCTGTGGATGCCAGCGGCCTCGATGTGTTCCAGGATGCCGCCGATGACCACGCGCTCGCCGTCGGCGACGGCGTCCACGTCCACTTCGTAGGCGTCGTCCAGGAAGCGGTCGATGAGCAGGGGATGGTCGGGGGCGACGGACAGCGCCTCGCGCCCGAACTGCTCTAGCTCCGCGTCGTCGTATACAATTGCCATCGCCCGCCCGCCGAGAACGTACGAGGGACGGACGAGCACCGGGTAGCCGATGGCGCGGGCAACGTGACGCGCCTCCGCCAGCGAGCGCGCCGTGCCGTTGGGCGGCTGCGGGATGCCAAGCCGCTCGAGCAGGCGGCCAAATCGCTCGCGGTCCTCCGCCAGGTCGATGGCGTCGGGGGACGTGCCGAGGATGGGGACGCCGGCGGCCTGGAGCGGCAGCGCCAGCTTGAGCGGCGTCTGACCGCCGAGTTGCAGGATGACGCCCATCGGCTTCTCGCGCTCCACGATGTTGAGCACGTCTTCGGCGGTAATCGGCTCGAAGTAGAGGCGGTCCGACGTGTCGTAGTCGGTGGACACGGTCTCTGGGTTGCAGTTGACCATGATGGTCTCGTAGCCCAGGTCACGCAGGCTGAACGCGGCATGACAGCAGCAGTAGTCGAACTCGATGCCTTGGCCGATGCGGTTCGGTCCACTGCCGAGAATCATGATCTTCTGGCGTGTCGTCGGCTCGGCCTCGTCGTGGGTTTCGTAAGTCGAATAGAGATACGGTGTGTACGCCTCGAACTCAGCCGCGCACGTGTCCACCCGCTCGTAGACCGGCGTTACGCCCAGGGCGAGGCGGGCCGCTCGCACGTCCATCTCACGCCGCGCATCCCCGAGGACAATGCGAGCAATCTGGCGGTCGCTGAAGCCCATGCGCTTGGCCCGTCGCAACAGCGCCCGGTCCGCCAGCGGATCGCCCACCTGGCTTGCGCGCGCCAGCTCGCTCTCGAAAGCGACGATCTCGGCGAGCTGACCGAGAAACCAGGGGTCGATGCTTGTGTGGGCGTGGATCTCAGCGGTGCTCGCCCCGGCGCGCAAGGCGTCGCCAATCTGAAACATGCGCTCTGGCGTCGGCGTCTCGATGAGCTTGAGGAGCGCGTCGCAGTCGCGTAGCGGGCCAGGCGTCAGGCCGTCCGCGCCGATTTCGAGGGAGCGCAGCGCCTTTTGGAGCGACTCCTTGAACGTGCGTCCCATCGCCATGACCTCGCCGACCGATTTCATGGACGTGGTGAGGGTCGGGTCAGCGCCGGGAAACTTGGCAAAGTCCCAGCGCGGAATCTTCGTGACCACGTAGTCGATGGTCGGCTCGAAGGACGCGGGCGTCTCGCGCGTGATGTCGTTGCGGATCTCGTCCAGGTGATAGCCGACGGCCAGGCGCGCCGCGATCTTGGCGATGGGGAAGCCGGTCGCCTTGGAGGCGAGGGCCGAGCTGCGCGAGACACGCGGGTTCATCTCGATGACCACCTGCCGCCCGTCCTTCGGGTTCACCGCAAACTGGATATTCGAGCCGCCGGTCTCGACACCGACGCGGCGGATGATGCGCCGCGCCATGTCGCGCATCGTCTGGTACTCCCGGTCAGTGAGCGTCTGAATTGGGGCGACGGTGATGCTGTCGCCAGTGTGGACGCCCATCGGGTCGAAGTTCTCGATGGAGCAGACCACGACGAAGTTGTCGGCCTTGTCGCGCATCACCTCCAGCTCGAACTCTTTCCACCCCAGCACCGACTCCTCAATGAGCGTCTGATGCACCGGGCTGGCGCGTAGGGCGCGGTCGGCTAGCGCCTCTAGCTCTGGCTTGCTGTACGCGATGCCGCCGCCTCGCCCGCCAAGCGTGAACGATGGGCGGACAATGACCGGGTAACCGACCTCGTCGCCGATGGCGAGCGCCTCCTCAAGTGTGCTCGCCAGACCACTCTTAGGCGTGGCGACGCCAATTTCCTGCATCGCCTCCCGGAACAGCAGGCGGTCTTCGGCCAGGCGGACGACCGGTACGCTGGCCCCAATCAGCTCGACACTGTATTTCTCCAGAACGCCGGCCTCGGCCAGGTCTACGGCCAGGTTGAGGGCCGTCTGTCCGCCAACAGTCGGCAGGAGCGCATCGGGGCGCTCTTGGTCGATAATCTGAGTTACCACGTCTACCGTCAGTGGCTCGATGTAGGTCTGGTCGGCTAGCTCCGGATCAGTCATGATGGTGGCCGGGTTGGAGTTGACGAGCACGACGCGGTAGCCGTCCGCCCGCAGCGCCTTGCACGCCTGGGCCCCTGAATAGTCAAACTCGGCGGCCTGCCCGATGACGATCGGACCGCTGCCGAGGACGAGAATCGTGTGAATATCAGTTCGCTTGGGCATTCACCTTCTCCCGCTAAGCCGGCTCGCGCTTGTCTAGCATCAGGGCGCGGAACTCGTCGAACAAGTATTGCGCGTCGTGTGGGCCGGGCGCAGCCTCCGGGTGATACTGGACGCTGAACGCCGCCGCCTCGCGGTGCCGCAGCCCTTCGACAGTGCCGTCGTTGAGATTGACGTGAGTGACTTCGACGGACGGTGGCAGCGAGTCGGCCGCGACGGCGAAGCCGTGGTTCTGCGACGTAATCTCAACTTGCCCGGTCGCCAGGTTCTTGACCGGATGGTTGACGCCGTGGTGGCCGAACTTGAGCTTGTAGGTTGACCCGCCGACTGCCAGGCCCATAAGCTGGTGGCCGAGGCACACGCCGAACATGGGCGTCCGACCGAGCAGTCTGCGCACGTTGGCGACGGCGTACTCAAGCGCCGCCGGGTCGCCGGGGCCGTTGGAGAGGAAGACACCGTCTGGATTCAGCGTCAGAACCTCGGACGCTGGCGTCGTCGCCGGAACGACGGTGATACGGCAGCCGCGGTCGCACAGCTCGCGCAGCAGGTTATGCTTGATACCGTAGTCGTAGGCCACAACGTGCAGCGTGGGGCCGTCGGGCTGCCGCATCGGTCGGCCCGTTTCCCAATCCTGGGTGCCTTCCTCCCAGGTAAAGGGCGCGTTCGCCGTCACGACCTGGACGAGGTCGCGGCCAAGCATGCCTTGCGAGGCGCGCGCCTTGTCCACCACGTCGTCGGGGTTTGTGTCCGCCGTTGAGATGTAGCCGCGCAACGCGCCGTGCAGGCGAATGTGGCGCGTCAGGGCGCGGGTGTCGATCTCGGACACGCCGATGATATTGTGCTGGCGGAGAAAGTCTTCGAGGTCAACTTGCGAGCGCCAGTTGCTCGTCACGCCGCTTAGCTCGCGCACGACGAAGCCCTCGACGTGCGGCTCCCATGATTCAAAGTCGGACGGGGAGATTCCATAATTGCCGATGTGGGGATAGGTCATCACCACAATCTGACCTTTGTAGGAGGGATCTGTGAGGATTTCGGAGTAACCCATGAGGCCGGTGTTGAAGACGACCTCACCGGGGCGCTCGCCAACAGCGCCAAAAGCGACTCCCTCGAAGACCGCGCCGTCCTCCAGAGCCAGCAGAGCCGGGATACGCTCAAGCATCGAACATCTCCTGTTGTGCGCGTTTCCAAGTCAAAGATTGTATTTTCATTTACCGATTCTCCAAATTCTGGCGTTTTGCCCCTAACAGTTTCTTGACTCCTGTAAGGCGCATTGTATAATTATTCATTACCTTCTAGTTTCGGTTTTAACTCCGCCGCCCTAAGCACCTGGTTGTGAAGCCACATAGGGAGAGGGCATATCGTCGGCGTATTGGCAGCATGCCGATCCGGTCCCGCCCGTAACTTTGAGTCCGTGCTCTCAGTACACCTTACAATTCACCCAGCATTCCGTTTACTCAAGTGGCAGTTTTCAGATGTCGTGGATAAGGAGGACACGATGGTGACCGCTTACCGCAAAACGGCGCGGCCTTCGGTGTCTGAGGGGGTCCTGAAGCGTGCGCCGAGTCTGGCCTGGCTGGACGACGATGCGCAGATTCTCGGAGCGTTGTTGAGCGAGGTGCCCGCGGATACGTTGGAGTTTGCGCGGAAGGTGATGTCGGCCACATTGGGGACGCAGCTGTTGGATTTCCTGCTCAAGCATCCTAGCGTTTCCATGACAGCGCGCGACCTGGCCTACTACATTGGCGCATCCGAAGATGCGCTCCTCAAGGCCCTGTCTGTTCTCACCGACGAAGGCGTGGTGGTGACGCAGGAAATCGCTGGCAGCGTCTTCTACCGTCTGGCGGACCACGGCCCAAGCTTGAAGCGAGCCAGAAGCTTCTGTGAGTGGTGGTCAGGCTGGCGAAGCCGCCTCAAGCGGCTGCAGTCGGTGCTTCACACAAGCTAGTCAACCCCAGTCCATAAAAACGTCCGAGGCTACATGCCTCGGACGTTTGTTTTTGGTGGCGGGAGCGTTCCCAGGGTTGTGGCCGGAATTCGCCTTCGCGGGCGACGCGTGTCATAATTTCGCGGCTATCTCGCCCTTACGAATTATGCGCGCACTCATCGGTTTCTATGACAGCTCGCTCGAAGACCTCAACGTCCGCCCGCCTGCCTTTTGGCGTCATCCTGATTGTCCTGGCGCTTCTGCTCCTGGCATTCGGGCTGCGGGTCTTCCGGCTCGATGCCCAGAGCTTTTGGTGGGACGAGGCGCTCAGCCTCAAGCTCGCGCTCGCGCCGGGCCTGGCGCTTCGACCCACGGACGCCGGTCACCCGCCCCTGTATGACTACTTCATCCTCAAGCCGTGGGTGGCGCTAGTCGGCAGCGGCGAGTTCGCCACGCGTTTCCTGTCGGTGGCTTTCGGCGTCCTTGCCGTAGCTCTGAGCTTCAGTCTTGCACGCCGCCTGTTCGACGCCGCTACCGGCATCGCTGCATCGGCGCTTGTCGCTCTGTCTGCCATCCAGCTCTGGTACTCCCAGGAGCTGCGGATGTACACCCTTATTGCGTGTCAGACGCTCTTGCTCCTGATCCTCGTCCAGCGCCTGCTTAGGGCGTCGCGCCAGCGGTGGCCGATCTGGGTGGTCATCGGCGTCCTCGAGTGGAGCATGGTCTACACCCAGTACCTCGCCATCCTCGTCGTCGCCTGGGTGAACGTGGTTGTGCTGGTTGTACTCATGCTGCGGCGGGACCGGACCGCGCTGTGGCGCTGGCTGCTGGCCCAGGCGCTCGCCGTCGCCCTGGCTCTGCCCTTTGCGCCGCTCGCTCTCAGTCAGGTGCGCGGCTATGTCCCGCCTGGCGCTCAGCGGCTCGGCATCGTTGATTTCTTGACCCAGGTGTGGGGCGCATATATGGGCGGCACGCTCGCCGTTGTCGGCCACGTGCCGACGTTCGATGCGCTGGCCGCCGCCGCCGCCGTCGTCTTTGTTGCAAGCGTCGCCCTGCTCCTCTGGCGTGACCCGGCGCGTCGCACCGACCTGCTCCTGCTGGCGTATGTCCTCGTTCCCTTGTCGCTCATCTTCGTGACAATGTGGCTGCGGCCCGGCTTCCACCCGCGCTACGTCGTCCTGCTCTCGGCGCCGCTGCTCATTCTCGTCGGCCGCGTCATTGCGTTCTTCGGGCGAGCGGGGCGATGGTGGTGGCCCGTCAGTGTCGCTACGGCAGCCGTGTTCGTCGCCGCCTCCGCAAGCGGCGCGTCCGCCTTCTACCAGGACCCGCATTACCAGCGCGACGACGTGCGCGCCGTCACGTCGCGCTTGGAGCGTAGCCTGGGCGCTGATGACGTGGTATTGTTGGACCACCCGGACTACGCCGTGGATTTCTACTACAATGGCCCCGCGCCATCCCATACGATTGAAATGAATGACACGGACGAGTCCATCATCCAGCAGGTGGCCGAGGACACCCAGGGCCGCCGGCGCGTGGCCCTTGTCTCATGGGCGCAGGCCCACTCGGATCATCGCGGCTTCCTCGCCTGGCTTCTGGAAAGCAGCGGCCGCCGCGTGCGGACGTGGAGCGTCTCCGATCTGCTGGTGCGCGAGTACGACCTGGAGCGCCCGGTGGCGCTGCCCGCCTTCGATGCGGCGCAAGAGCGCTTCGGGGGGCTGACGCTGACCGGCGTGCATACCCCACCGCCCTCCCCGGCCGATGGCGCCGTCGCGCTGGCGCTGCGCTGGCAGGCCGATCCCGAGACAACAGTGAAATTGGACAGCCCCAAAGTCGCCATCACGCTTCTGGACATCACGGGCCGCACCATCGCAAGCCAGGACGCTTTCTTGCTCGACGCCACCGGCCGGCCGCCTGCGCTTTGGGAGCCGGGCCGGGACGTCGTCAATGTTTACTCACTCTCGGTCCCGCCGGGCGCTCCGCCAGTCGCATACAACGTCGCGGTCTCGGTGTACGACGGCGCGACCCTGCGCCCTGTGGATGTGCTAGACGCGGCGGGTGCGCCGACAGGAACGCGCGCAACCGTCGGCCAAGTGACCTTGAGCCGAGCGCAGCGTTTCCCAAGCAACCCCGACGCCAAGATGACGACAGTCAACGCAGCGGCGGGCGAAGGCCTGACACTGGAGCAGTACGCCGTGGACCGTCCGAGCGCCGCCCCTGGCGAGGCGGTCGAGGCGCGTCTGCGCTGGCGGGCAACGCGGGACGCGCCGCCCGACGCGCCGATTCGTGTGCAACTGGTGCAGGATGGTAAAGTGATCGCCGAGGCGGTGGGGGCGCCGGCTGATGGGGCTTACCCTACATCGCGCTGGGTGGCGAACGAAGTCGTTCTCGACCGGCGAACGCTGCGCGTGTCCGCTGACGCCGTCGCGGGACCAGCGACGCTCCAGGTCCAGGTCGGTGAGAACAGCCCGATTCAACTCACGACGCTGCAAATCCAGGCTCCGCAGCGGGTCATGCAAGCGCCGGCGGTGCAGCACGCGCTCGGCGTGGACTTCCCGCCGGGCATTTGCCTCCAGGGGTATGATCTCTCGCGGCAGACGGCTGCGCCTGGCGAGAGGCTTGGCGTGACACTCACCTGGCAGGCGACCGACAAGCCCGGCGCGACGCCTCTGACGGTCTTCGTCCATCTTCTCGACGCTGGCGGGCGTGTGATTGCCCAGCACGACTCGCCGCCTGTCAACGGCGCGCGGCCGACGACTGGCTGGACGCCGGGCGAGTTTGTGACCGACGCCCACGAGATGGCCGTCGGCGCGGGTTACACGGGCGAGGCCAGCATCGAGGTGGGGTTGTACAACCCGACGACTGGTGAGCGCGTTCACACCGCCGATGGCGCCGACCACGTCCTTCTCCCGACGCGCGTTCAAATCACGCGCCCGTAGCCGCTCTCGCCAACTTCAACATTCTTGACAGAATCGGCCTGTGTCGGTATGATTAGATAAGCTAAGTATTCTAGCAATCATAACATTGTCACCTTGAGGTGACGCGAGGGGATAGGATATTTCATGTCAGAGGCGGATCTCGAATGCGCGAGCTTGATTTTGGCGACTTTCCCGCGCGCCATGCGCACCTTGGCACACGATATGCGCTCTATGCAGCCGGGCCAGTGTACCATGCCGCAGTATCGCATCCTGGGTTATCTGTATTTTCACGGCTCTGACTCAATGGGGCGACTGGCGGAGCGGCATAGTGTGACGCTGCCGACGATGACGAAGATGGTGGCCGGGCTGGTGGAGCGGGGCCTGGTGGAGCGCCAGGTGGACGAGCTAGACCGACGCGTCGTCCGCCTGAATTTGACCGGCGCGGGACAGAACGTGTTCGAGACGATGAACGAGCAGGTCAGGGAACGCCTGGCGGGGATTGTGGCTCAGATGAACGAGCCGGATCGCGCGGCGCTAATTACGGGCCTGCGGGCCTTTCATCGCATCATTGCGGCAGAGGAGACCGAGGTGAACGCTCTCGAACCGTCGGGCGCGCGCTGGGCCGATTCAGAACGCTAACCACCGATACCTTGCCCGGCCCGACGATATTGTTCAAGGAGAGCATGTGGATACTGTTCATGACATGATAAAATCTGCCGACGGGGACTTCAGTGTCCCCGCGCCGGCGCTTGGTGATGTGGGCGATGTGGAGCTGAGGCCCCTCGTCATCCCCGTCGAAGGCAACCCTCGGTTGAAGGCGGTCGTCGACCGCGTCAACGCTGACCCCGAACTGTTTGCCTTGTGGCATGTCGCCAACGTCAACGCCGTCAAGCGGCTTGGCATGAGCGACCACGGCCCGGTGCATGTACAGCTGATTGCCAACATCGCCCTGAAGTTGCTGCGCACTATCATGGCAGCGGGCGCTGTGCCCAACATTGTCAGCGACTTCGACATGACGCCGAATGATGCGGAGGTCATCGTCACCCTGGCGGCTCTGCTTCACGACGTGGGCATGTCGATTCATCGCAATGACCACGAGCACTTCAGCCTCTTCATCGCCCAGGAGAAGCTCAAGTCTCTTCTGGAGGGCGTCTATCCCGCGTTCCAGGCTACTGTCATTCGCTCCGAGGTATTGCACGCCATCATCGGCCACCGCTCGAAGGGCAAGCCGCTGACCCTGGAGGCCGGTGTCGTGCGCGTGGCCGACGCCCTGGACATGGCAAAGGGCCGCTCGCGTATCCCGTTCGAGGCGGGCCAGGTCAACATCCATTCCTTGTCGGCGGCGGCGGTAGAGCAGGTGAGCATCGAGCCAGGCGACGAGAAGCCTATCCGCATCGAGATTGTGATGAGCAACTCGGCGGGCATCTTCCAGGTGGATGAGTTGCTCAAAGACAAGCTGCGCGGGTCGGGCATCGAGAAGTATGTCGAGGTCGAGGCTCACGTCGAGGGCGAGACGGAGAAGCGCCTGTTGCAGGTGTTCCGCTTCTAAGGATTAGTCGGCGGCGGCGTCGGAGGCTTTCGCGTCGGAGAAGTAGTCGCGGGTGCGCAGAGAGATGGCCTGTGAGATGCCCTGGCCGTTCATCGTGATGCCGTAGAGTGCCTGCGCCGCTTCAACTGTCCCCCGGTTGTGCGTCACCAGGATAACCTGGGTGCGAGTGGCGAGTCGCTCGACAGCGGCGCGGAAGCGCCCGACATTCGCCTCGTCGAGCGCGGCGTCCACCTCGTCCAGCATGCAGAAGGGTGTGCGGCTGACTTCGAGCAGCGCGAACACCAGGGCGCTTGCTGTGAGCGCGCGCTCGCCGCCGGAGAGCAGGGACAGGGGCTGCGGGCGCTTGCCTGGCGGCCGCGCGTGTATCTCCAGCCCGCCGTCTTCCATCAACGCGAGCTTGGCCGTTCCCCCACCAAATAGCAGGCTGAAGTTGCGGCTGAACAACCTGGCGACCTGGGCGAAGATGTCGTCGAAGCGCGTCGCCATCGCGTTGTCAAGCTCGGCGATCACCGTCCGTAGATCGTTCGCCGCCTGTTCCAAGTCGTCCATCTGCGTCGTCAGGAAAGCGTGGCGCTCGCTGAGTGTGTTGAACTCGGTCATGGCGTCGCTGTCCGGCGGCCCCAGCCGCTTGAGCTGCGCTCGCAGCGTCCGCACGCGCTCCTCGAGGTCGGCCGGAATCTGGGGCACTGGCGGCAGGGTCAGCTGGCCCTCGAAGCCGAGGCGAAGCTGCATCGGCGCACCCTCTGGCATCGGCGGCAGCAGCTCCAGGTCCGCGCTCATCTCGTCGGCCAGCCGCTGCATCCGTTGGCGAGCCGCGTGCGCCTCGTTCTGAGCCGCTGTCGCCGCCCGCTCGGCGGCCATAGCAGCGCTCCGCAGTCCGGCCAACCCTTTCTCTAGCTTGCGCGCCTCTTCCTCCAGCGCCATGACCTGCGTCTGAATCGGCTCGATGACCGCGCGGACTTTCGTTCGCTCCCCCTCGACCCGCTCTAGCTCGCGGTGCAAGTCGGTCAGGCGCTTCTCGCTGGCCGCTGCTTCCGCCACTAAGTTCGCAACGCGCTGAGTGCGCTCCTGCGCAGCGCGCTGGGCCTGGTCGTGCTCGCGGCGGGCGGCTTCCAGTTGTCGCATCGCCGACTGCCGCGCCTGCTCAATGGCTGTGACGCGCGTTTGCGCCTGTGCTAGCGTCATCTGCGCCGAACTCAGGTCGGGCAGTGGTGGCGCCTGGAGCGCGGTGAGGACGGCTTCGGCTTGCGCGGCTTCGCTTTCTGCTGCCGCTGCTTCAGCCTCAATCGCCATACCCTGCCGGCCGAGGCGGTCAGCTTCTTCGGACTGTTGTCGGTGATTGCGCACGTGCCAGGCTTCTGCTGTGGCCGCTCGTTCGACGGCGGCTTCGGCAGCGTGACAGGCTGTCTGCGCTGCATCCCGAGCTTGCCGCCGCTTGTCCCGCGCTTCCTCCGCCTGGGTCAACGCTGCTCGCGCCCGGCTGACGTCTACCCGCGCCAACTCCACACCCTGCTGCGCCCCGGCCACCATCGCTTCCAAAGTCGCTGGCTCTGGAAGGGCAGACCACTCGCGCTCGCGGGTCAGGACCTCGGCCCCTTCCGTCGCGCCGCCGGTCACTGCGCCGCGCCCACTCACGACGACACCATCCCGCGTCACGACACGCATGCAGTGATACGCTGTAGAGGATGCCGAGACCAGCGCGACAGCGTTATCCAGTGTCTCGGCCAGAGCAACGTCGCCGAGCGCCGCTTGCACAACGGGCGCCGTGCCGTTGGCGGGTGTCACGTGATGCGACAGCCAATCCACGTCGTCGGGCAGCCCTGTGCTCTGCCTCAACACGTCTTGGCTGCCGGGCGCTGCCTCGCGCACAAACAGGGTGACGGGATTGTGGCGCTGGGCGGCAAGATGGGCTACGACACGGCGGGCATCATCCCACCGCTCGACCACCACGGCGTGCAGCCACGGCCCTAGCGCCGCCGCCACTGCGCCTTCTAGCCCTGGCTCGACGCGCATAAGCTGCACCAGCGGCCCCACAATGCCCGTCAGCAAGTTGTTATCGAGGATAGATTGGACGGCCGGGCCAAGGTCGGCGCGCCGTACCTGGGCCAGCATTGCCCGTCGGTGAGCCGCTTCGCGCTGGCGGGTGCGCGCCATCTCGACCGCCGCCATCGCCTCGCGGACGCCGGTCTCGGCATCCCGCACAGCGGCGCGGGCCTGGGCGACAATGCTCTCGGCATCGGCGACCGCCGCCTCGCCTTGCCGCAGCTCTTCCAGGCGCTCCGCATGACGAGTACGGGCCACCTGGGCGTCCGCCCGGTGCTCTTGCAGTGCGGCAGCCGCCTCACCCACCAGACGCTGGACATCGGCGAGGCGCTCAGTGAGGGCGCGCGCCCGTGCCCGACGCTCGTTGGCGACGCCGCTTGCTTTCAAGGCTGCCTGTCGAGCCCGGTCCAGGGTTGCCGCCTGCGTCTGACGCTCGTTGCGCAGACGATCAAGCTCAGTTTGAGCCTCGCGGAGGGCCAGCTTGGCAGCCTCGGCGTCCTGCTGGGTCGTGGTGACGGCCTTTTGCGCCTCGCTCAGCCGTTGCGCAGTAGCGCCGACGCTTTGGGTGAATCCGGCTGCTTCGGTCTCGGCCTCAGCGCGCCGCGTTGCAAGTTGCCGCGCCCGCTCCTCGACAACGGCGAGGTCGCGGCGGATCGTGTCGGCGCTGTCGCGCAGTCGCCCGGCGTGGCGGCGGTGGCCGTCCAGGATGGAACGCTGACGGTCGCGGTCAGCGCGCACCTGCTCCAGATGCGCCGTCGCCTCGTTGAGTCGCGCCTCCGCCTCGAGGGCCGCCTGGCGCTGCTCCTCGACGACAGCGGTTGTGGTTTCGACCTCAGTCTGGACGGCGCCCCACTGATAGCCATACCAGGTAACGAGCAAGCCCTCCAACTCGCCGCTCAGCCGCCGCGCTTCCTGGACGCGGCCGGCCTGGCGCTCCAGCCGCCGAAGCTGCGGCGTAATCTCGCTGAGGATGTCGTTCACGCGGAGGAGGTTGGCGCGCGTCTCGTCGAGCCGGGCGAGGGCGCGCTCGCGCTTGGACTGCAAGGGCTTCACACCCGCCGCTTCGTCAAGCATGGCGCGGCGCTCGTCCGGGCGGAGTGAGAGCGCCTGGTCCACGAGGCCCTGACCGACGACAACATAGGTCTCGCCGCTGATTCCGCCCTGCGCGAGAAGCTGATAGACGTCGCCCAGCCGAGCACGCTGGCCGTTGATCCAGTACTCGCCGCTGCCGTCCCGATACAGACGGCGGGTGATGGTGACCTCGGCGGGGGCGCTGGCAAGCACGCTTTCGGCGAGCTTGGCCCGGCTGCGGCTGCTCTCGATAACGGGACGATACCAGCCAGCGCTGTTGTCGAGGGTGAGGGAGACCTGGGCCATGCCCAGCTGGCCGCGCCCGTTGCTGCCCGCGAAAATAAGGTCGTCGCTCTTCTTGCCGCGCAGGTGGCGGACGTTCGTCTCGCCCAGTACCCAGCGCAGCGCGTCGGCAACGTTGCTCTTGCCCGAACCGTTTGGGCCGACAACCGCCGTGACTCCCTCCTCGAAGAGAATCTCGGTGCGGTTGGCGAAGCTCTTGTAGCCGAGAATTTCCAGGCGCTTCAATCTCATGGGCGAGTTACCGTTCATTGGCGGCGCGGCAGACGCTTAGAAAAGGGATATACAAGATATAGGGGGGAATCCTGTGTTCATCCTACGGCTAGTATAGCGTGGAAAAGGGCAGGAGTCAATACGGAGCAACAGCTAACGGGAGGGGAAAAGCTGGATCGGGGTTATTGGGCGGCTGGTGGTGGAATGTAGCAATCATTCGCCAGCCCTGCGCCCGGCGCATCAGATGACGGGCGGCGTAACCCGTGCCGCCTGTCACGAGGAGGACAGGCGCGGAACTCACGCTGGCGGCTGATCAGGAAGAGTCGATCCCCCATCCGGCGAGACCTCAATCGGGCCGCCGCGCAGCAATGCGTCGCGCGCCGCTTCCTGCTCGGCGATCTGTTTGCTGCGGCCGACGCCGATGCCGAAGACGCGCCCGCCGATGAGCACCTGCACCGTGAATTCTTTGGCGTGGTCTGGACCGTGCTGGGCGACGGTGCGGTAGACCGGCGTCAGCTGCCACGCGCCCTGGCTCCACTCCTGGAGGCGGCTCTTGCCGTCCTTGAGCATCTGGTCGGTGACCATCGCTTCCGCTGCTGGCGCTAGATAGCGCAGGATGAACTCGCGGGCCGCGTCCATGCCCTGGTCAAGGTAGATGGCCCCAACCAGCGCCTCGAACGTGCCACACAGCAGCGGCGCACGGTCGGCCCCGCCACTGGCCGCCTCACCCCGTCCCATGTAGATATGGGGGCCGAGGCTGATGTTGCGCGCGAACTCCGCCAGGCTCTTCTCCTTGACCAGCGCCGAGCGAAGGCTCGTCAGCTCGCCCTCGCTCATCTGGGGGAAGCGGCGGTAGGCGTACTCGGCGGTGACGAAATCGAGCAGGGCGTCGCCCAGGAATTCGAGGCGTTCGTTGTCGGAACCGCCGGGGGCCGGGTTCTCGTTAAGATAGGATCGATGCGTCAGGGCCTGGGCAAGAAGGTTAGGTTCGTTGAAGACAACCTGGATACGCTCTTGGAGATCATCAAGATCGTTCATACGGCTCAAACTACCGAATCAGTGGATGGAGGGACGGATATAGCTAGGGCGCGGCCAACAGGCCGCGCCCGAAAGTAGTCGCCCTACGCTTCGTAGGCGCGGAACACGAGGGTCGCGTTATGGCCGCCGAACCCGAACGAGTTGGACAGGACGGTGCGAACCGGGACGCAGCGCGCGCGGTTGGGCACGTAGTCCAGGTCGCAGTCGGGGTCCGGCGTCTCGTAGTTGATGGTCGGATGGATGATGCCGTTGCGAATCGTCATGATGCTGGCGATTGCCTCGACCGCCCCCGCCGCGCCAATGAGGTGGCCAGTCATCGACTTGGTGGAGGAGATGGGAATCTTGTAGGCGTGCTCGCCGAACACGCTCTTGATGGCGATGGTCTCGGTCTTGTCGTTGAGCGGTGTGGATGTGCCGTGGGCGTTGATGTAGTCGATGTCTTCAGGCTTCAGGCCGCCCTTGCGGAGCGCGCGCTGCATGGATAGGACTTGCCCGTCGCCGCTGTCATCCGGCGCAGTCACGTGGTAAGCGTCCGCACTCGCGCCGTAGCTGATCATCTCGGCGAGGATATTCGCGCCGCGCGCTTTGGCAAACTCCAGCTCTTCCAAGATAAGGCAGCCGGCGCCCTCGCCGAAGACGAAGCCGTCGCGGTTCGCTTCGAAGGGGCGGCTGGCGTGCTCGCCGTCGTCGTTGCGCGTCGACAGTGCGCCCGTGCGGTGGAACGCCGCCATCCCCAGAGGCGTAATCGCGCACTCGCTTGCGCCGGTGACCATCGCCAGGGCATCCCCGCGCCGAATCATCTCGAACGCCTCGCCGATGGAATTAGCGCCCGTGGCGCACGCCGACGTAATGGCGAAGTTGGGGCCGCGCAGCTTGTTGCGAATGGAAATCTGTCCCGAGGCAATGTCCACGATGAGCATGGTCGAGATGAGGGGGCTGACACGCATCGGGCCTTTGGTGTGCAGGACGACGCAGCCTTCCTCGATGGTGCCGAGGCCGCCAATGCCCGAACCGAATAGCACGCCGATATCGTCGGCGTTGGACTCGTCGATCTTCAGCCCGCTGTCTTTGAGGGCTTGCTCCGAGGCCGCAACGGCAAATTGAACGAAGCGGTCCATCTTGCGCGCATCTTTGCGGTCCACCCACTGCTCAGGGTCAAAATCCTTGACCTCGGCCGCGATGCGCACAGCATAATTGCTCGCGTCGAAGAAGGTGATGGGGCCAGTGCCGCTCTTGCCGGCAATCAGATTATTCCAGAATGCAGTGACGTCTTGACCGATGGGAGTAATCAATCCCATGCCGGTGATGACGACGCGCTTGAACCCGTTGTGCATCTGTGTCCTCTTGTAAGCAGTTGGCCGAATGGCTGAGCGCCCAGAGGCTGCCGGTAGGCCAAGTGGGAATATTATCACGAATCGGTTAATCCGCCAAGATTAGCCCTTCGCCAGTAACGACCTCACCGACCGTCCAGGCGGCCAGGTCGCGGTGCATCAACTCGCTGAGAAGAACGTCATGGCGTTCCGGGGCGACGGCGATAAGCAGGCCGCCGGAGGTCTGAGGGTCGTACAGGATGTGCTCCAGCTCGGACGACAGGCTGGTTTCGACCTGGACGTGGTCCTTGAGCCAGGAGCGATTGCGTCCGGCGCCACCGGTTAGGAAACCTAGGTGAGCGTACTCTAGCGCGCCAGCCATCAGGGGCAGCGATCCGACTGAGAAGCAGAAGGCAACACCACTGGCGCTTGCCATCTCGTAGGCGTGGCCGAGCAGTGCGAAGCCGGTGATGTCCGTTGCCGCGTGGACGCTCGCGCGCTGCATGGCATGCGCCGCCCCCTGGTTCAGCGTCGTCATCCAATGCACGGCTTCATCCAGGTGCTCCGCCTTCGCGCCGAGCGCCCGCGCTGCTGTGGTGATGATGCCGCTGCCCAGAGGCTTCGTCAGAACGAGCTTGTCGCCGGGCTGCGCCCCGCCCTTGGTGACCACGCGCTCCGGATGCACCAGGCCGACGACCGCCAGCCCATACTTCGGCTCATCGTCGGAGACCGTGTGGCCGCCAGCGATGATGCCGCCCGCCTCGGCGACTTTCTCCGCACCGCCCTTGAAGATGTCGGCCAGGATGTCCGACGGCAGTCCGCTGGGGAAGCCGGCGACGTTGATGGCGAGCAGCACGTCGCCGCCCATGGCGTAGACATCGCTCATCGAGTTGGCGGCCGCGACAGCCCCGTAGGTGTACGGGTCATCCACCACCGGCGGGAAGAAGTCCGTGGTCAGGATGAGCGCCATCTCAGGGTTGAGGCGATACACGGCGGCGTCGTCGCTGGTCTCCAGGCCGACGAGCAGGTCCGGGAACGCGCCTGGTGCGCCGAAAACCTGTTTTATAGGGCGCAACACGTGCGCCAGGGTCTCTGGACCCATCTTGGATGCTCAGCCGGCGCAGTGAGCGAGCGTCGTCAATCGAATCGTTGTCTCTGTCATGTTACTCTCTTTGTCAATCCAGTCGCAATCCTGTTTCAGACAATCTCTACTTTGATGCCATTCCAACGCTGGACATTACGCAACGCATCAATCATGCGAAAGAGCCGCAATCGTCCTATTGTGTAACACCGTGAGGGAGCGGAAGTTGCGCTGTCTGCGTCTATGTGTCGCTGTCGCCCTAAGTAGCGCGAAGGATCTCGCGGCGCAGCCAGGATGCTTCGTTCCACTCAGCATTACAGCGCGGCTGTCACCCGGACGAGCGGCGGCCGCGGTAGAGGACGGTCAGGTAGAGGATGAGGCCGAAGGCGAGGTAGCTGAACTCGCGCAGGTTGAAGCCCGCGCCGCTGATGGCGGGCAGCGGCAGCCCGGCCAGCCAGCTGTTGAGCACCGGGATGGCGACGCGGTCGTACAGCGAGACGGCGAACGCGCCGAGGATGACGCCTACGATATTGCCGGGGCCGCCGATAATGACCGACGCCAGGATCATCACCGTGAGCTGGAAGTTGAGCTGCTCGGGGTCTACATAACTGAAGATGCTGGCGAACAGCGCGCCGGCGATCCCGGCCAGGGCTGCGCTCAGGATGAACGCCGCGCCGCGCACGCGCCCGACGGCCACGCCACTGCTCTGCGCCGCCAGCTCGTCGTCGGCGCTCGCCAGCCAGGCGCGTCCGATGCGGGCGTAGAGGAGGCGGTAGCTGACGACGGCGGCGGCGACGACGAAGGCCAGGGCTAGATAATACTTCGCCGTGGACGACTGGAGCGGGTCGACGAGCGCGACCGGGTCGGGCAGGCCGGACATGCCGCGCACGCCGCCCGTCAGCTTGTCCAGGTTCAGGATGAGCTGGCGAACGATCAGCGAGGCAGCGAGGGTGATGATGGCGAGGTAGTCGCGGCGCAGGCGCAGGGCGAAACCGCTCAGCAGCAGGCCATACAGTCCGGAGGCAGCGGCCCCGACAGCGGCGACGACCAGGAAGTTCGGCGCACCCGGCAGGAGCGCGCTGAGCGGCCCGTAGGGCGCGGTCAGGATGGCTGAGGCGTACGCCCCGATGCCGAAACTCGCCGCGTAGCCCAGGTCGAGGACGCCGGAGAAACCGAGCAGGACGTTGACGCCAAGCGCCAGCAGAACGAAGACCAGGATGCCGGTGAGGGCATACTGCCGCCCAAGGTCCAGGGTGGCGTCGATAAAGGGAAAGGCGACGCCGAGGACGAGCAGCGCGATAGGCAGCCAGCGGCGCGCTTGGCCGTGGTTAGCGCGGCCGGCAGCGGTGATGGCGTCGCGGCCCGGCGCGGTATAGAGGTCCTCCGTGTCCTCGTCGGGGGCCAGGCCCGTGGGGCGGATGAGGAGCAGGATGATCAGGATGCCTTCGACCACGACCGGCGTCCACTGGGCGGCCAGGAAGTAGTCGCTGAGCGCCGTCAGCTCGCCGACAATAAGTGCGCCGAGCAGCGCGCCGACCGGGCTGCCGATGCCGCCGATGATGGCGGCGACGAAGGCAGTCAGGCCGCTCTCTGCGCCATAGTGGGTGTATGGGACTTCGTAGTACCCGGCGAAGGCAAAGGCGGCGACGCCGGTCAGAGCGCCGCTGATGGCGAACGTAAGCAGGACGGTCCGGTCGAAGGGGATGCCCAGGATGACGGCGAGGTGCGGCTCTTGGGCGATGGCGCGGATGGAGCGCCCGATGCGGCTGCGGTTGAGGAAGCGCGCCACGAGGATCGCGCAGAGGACGGCGAGCACCAGCGCCAACAGGTCTTTGAGCAGGAAGATGAGGTCCGTGCCGCTGCCCACGAAACCCAGGAGATTAAGCCTGGGGATGAGCGGGGGAATGCCGTCGCCGGGGAATTCGGGCAGGCCGGGCACGCTGCGGTGCTCCTGGGGAATGAAGCTCGGCTCGTAGCGCCGCCAGACAAGGGCCATCTGGTAGAAGATGAACGACAGGCCGAGCGTGGCGATGAAGGGCGCAAGCTGCGAGCGGCCGCGAAACGGGCGGAACGCCAGCCGCTCGACGACGACGTTCAGCAGCAGGCCGAACAGCATCGTGCCGGCGACGGCGACGACGATGCCGAGCACTAAGAGCGGCCACGGCACCAGGAGATTGAGGCGCAGAGCGCGAACGAGGGTGACGGCGGCGACTGTGCTGAGGGCGAAGATGTCACCCTGAGCCAGGTTGAGCGTTCGCACAACGCTGTAGACCAACGTAACGGCGATGGCGTTGAAGGCGATGATGGCCCCGTTCGACAGGCCGATGAGGAGAATCTGGAGGATGGTCTGCGGCGTCACGAGAGTTCCCAGGCTGATAGATTGTTTCAGAATTTCAGGAGCAGGCGCAGGCACAGGTAGGCGGCGAAGCCTAACGACGTGACATAACTGAGGTGCATCACGTGGTTATAGTTGGCGCGTACGGCTTGCAGGTCGAAATGCCGCCGCCAGCGCTCGATATCAGCCAGGACGGCGAGATAGCACACGACAATGAGCGCGCCTTCCGGTGGGCTGAAGACGCGCCAGACGGTCCAGCCGATGCACAACATGGCGGTGAAGAACGTCACCAGGGTGAAGACGAAGGCGGCGTTCGTCCCCCAGCGGACCGCGAAGGTCGAGTCGCCCCGCGCCGCGTCTTCCTCCGTTTGGTAGATATGAGTGAGCGGGTAGAGGCCGACCGTCGCTAGGCTGATGCCGACGATGGCAACCAAGATGGTCGGCGTCAGGAGGCCATCGGGCGCGGGCGTGGCGCTGAACCAGCCGGTCAAGAACCCACCCATGCCCTGGCCGATGGCGACGACCAACAGCGCGCCGATGGGGTGGCCCTTAAGGCGGATGGCCGGGTGGGAGTAGGCGACGGAGAGGAGCATGATGGCGATGTAGGTCAGGCTGATGCCCAGCCCCAGGGGAATGACTATCGCCAGCCCGACAAGCTGCACAGCCCAGGCAAAGGGCAACATCGCGGCCTGCCACTTCGGCGGATTCCACAGCCCACCGACTGGCCCTGTATCGCGGTCATAGTACGAGTTGAGCGCGGTCACACCGCCGTACAGGCCAATGTGAACGGCCAGGAAGCCGACGATGAGCCGCCAGCCCCACGCGCCACCCGCCAGCACGAAGCCCCACAGGAAGATCGGCGCCAGGATGATCTGGAAGTTGAGCCGCAGGTGGATGAGAAGATCGACCCAGATGGGGCGAGCGCGAATGGTGTCGCTCATGCGCGGAGTGTGGGAACGTGGGCTGCGGCGTCCGGACGCGGCGTGCGCCCGACATCGGATGAGCCGAAGCCTTCCGAGTCGGCAACGATGTACAGCGGCCGCCGCTTGACCTCGTCGTAGATGCGGCCCAGGTACTCGCCGATGATGCCGAGGAAGATGAGCTGGATGCCGCCCAGGAAGAGCACGCTAATGAGGGTCGTCGCCTGGCCAACGATGGCGTGGCCGAACAGACGCAGGATAATGCTGAGGACGATGCCGAACAGGGCCAGGAGCGCGATGATGAAGCCGAAGCTCGTGGCAAGCTGTAGCGGCGCAAACGAGAACGACGTGATGGCGTCCCAGGCGAGCTTGATCATCTTGCGCAGCGGGTAGTTGGTGCTGCCCGCGTAGCGCGGCTGGCGCTTGTACTTGACGCCGGTCTGGCGGAAGCCGGTCCACGCTGAGAGGCCGCGCATGAAGCGGTGGTGCTCGCGCAACTGCTTCATCACGTCGATGACGCGGCGGTCCATCAGGCGAAAATCACCCGTATCGACGGGGATCTGGATGGACGTGATGCGGTCGATGATGCGGTAGAACAGCTTGGCCGTGGTGAGCTTGAACCACGTCTCGCCCTCGCGCTGCTCGCGGACACCGTAGACGACGTCCGCGCCGGCCTTCCACGCCGCAATCATGTCGGGGATGACCTCTGGCGGGTCCTGCAGGTCGGAGTCAATGACCACAACCGCCCTGCCCTGGGCATAGTCCATGCCGGCCGTGATGGCGACCTGGTGGCCGAAGTTGCGGGAGAAGTTCAGGATTTTGATGCGTGGGTCGCGCTCGCGCAGCTCGTGCATGACCTGGAGCGAGTTGTCGCGGCTGCCGTCGTTGACGAGGACGATCTCATAAGGCTCACCCTGGCCGTCCATGACGGCGGTCATCCGCCGATAGAACTCCGGCAGGGTCTGGCCCTCGTTATAGACCGGCGCGACGACGGAGTACACCGGCCCGCGCTCCTGGCCGTTGCTCGATATCGCGGTGTTGGGGGTCATCGCCGTAGCCACACTCGTCTCCTCTTCCGCTCGCTTCGCCTTTGCCACTATCTATGATAACGCTTGGCTGCCCAAAAGCGTTCGTCACTCGCTTACGCTGTCGGCGGGGCTTTGAGGCCGGAGCCAGTCAGGGGCAGTACGACCAGGGCGTCGCGTGGGATCGCATCGCCAAGGGCCCGCAGCCCGGCGAGGGCGAGCGCCGAGGTTGGTTCCACGAACAGGCCGTGGCGTGCCAGGTCCGTCCGCGATGTCTGGATGCTCTCCTCGTCGGCGACGGTGACGCTGCCCCCACTCTGGCGGATGGCGTCGAGCAGCGCCTTGCCCCGCACCGGCTGGCGAATGAGGACGCCCTCGGCGACCGAGCCGCCCTCTGGCACAGCGGCGACCTCCGGCTTGTCGGCCTGCCACGCCGCATACAGCGGCGCGACGGCGGCCGCCTGAACGGCATGCAGTCTTGGCAGCCGGTCGATGAGGCCGACGCGTTGCAAGTCCAGGAAACCATTGAAGAGACCAAGCAGCAGCCCGCCCTGCCCGGCCGGCAGAACAATGGCATCCGGCGCTCGCCGCCCCAGCGCCTCCCACATCTCCCAGGCGGCCGTGCGCAGGCCACTCGTGAACAGCGGATGCCAGGCGTGAGAGGCGTAGACACTCGTCTCGGCGGCCTTGATGGCGGCTTCGGTTGTCGCTGCGCGGCCACCTGGCGCCTCGACAAGCTCTGCGCCGTACACGCGCACCTGGGCCTTTTTAGCCGGCGAGGCATAGTCCGGCACAAAGATGCGCGCCTTGATGCCGCCCGCCGCCGCATACGCGGCCACGGCCACGCCAGCGTTGCCCGACGAATCTTCGAGCACTTCGGTCACACCGATGGCGCGCAGCCCGGTAATCAGCGTCGTGACGCCGCGGTCCTTGTACGAGCCGGTCGGGGCCATGAACTCGAGCTTGAAGTGGAGCGTGCGGCCATCGACAGAGAGCGGGACGAGGGGCGTCATGCCCTCGCCCAGGCTGACCGGCTCGGCGCCAGACGGGAGGGGCAGGAACGCGCGGTAGCGCCACACGCTCCAGACATCCTGCTGGATGAGCGCCGGGTCGAACGGCGGCAGCCCCGCCATCTCCAGCGGAGCGCCCGACTCGCCACGCCAGCGCCGCGTATCAAACGGATAGGTTTCGTGTGTCGCCGAATCGTAGTAGTGTAGGTCAGTCATTCCAGCACCAGGTCACCGCTCTTGCCGCCGCGCTTCTCCGCCACCCGCACACCTTCGATGCGCATGCCCCGGTCAACGGCCTTCGCCATGTCGTAAATGGTCAAGGCGGCGACACTGACAGCGGTGAGCGCCTCCATTTCGACGCCCGTCTGTCCGCGCGTCTTGACCGTCGCTTCGATAGCAATAACAGCGGACGCATCGGGTGATGATGGCGGGCGAAGGTCGAAGTCGATCTGCACCAGGGTCAGGAGGAGCTGGTGGCACATGGGGATCAGCTCGTGGGTGCGCTTGGCCGCCATGATGCCCGCCACGCGCGCGACGGCCAGGACGTCACCCTTGGGCAATTCCTCGGCTTGGATGAGGCGTAGCGTTTCGGCGCGCATGTGGACCTCGCCCCGGGCGACGGCCGCCCGCGATGTCTCGGCTTTGTCGCCTACGTCCACCATGCGGGCGCGGCCCTGTTCGTCGAGGTGAGAGAGGCGCGGCTCGTCGGTCACAGATGGCTCCTTACGATGGTCAGGGAATTATAGCACACATGGACGCGCTGCGGCACACCGACTATACTTGAGACAGTGAGTTGAGTATCCTGGTCTACTGGGAAGGAGCAGGCCATGAGTGATGTATACATTGTGGAAGCGGTGCGGTCGCCTATCGGCCGGGGCCGACCCGATGGCAAGCTGGCCCATCTGCGGCCGGAAACGCTGGCCGCGCATGTGCTGAACGCCCTCGTCGAGCGCGCCGATATGGATCCGGAAGCGGTCGAGGACGTGGTCATGGGCTGCGTGACCCAGACCGGCGAGCAAGGGGCGAACATCGCCCGTCTGGCCGTCATGAGCGCGGGCTGGCCGGTGACAGTGCCGGGGACGAGCGTAAATCGCATGTGCGGCAGCTCGCAGCAGGCGCTGCACCAGGTGGCGCAGGCGATTGCCGCCGGTGACATGGACCTGGCTGTCGCGGGCGGCGTCGAGGTTATGAGCCGCGTCACGATGGGCGCGGACTGGCCCAACCCGTTCACCCCCGACGTCCCGTTCGACCTTGTGCCCCAGGGCATCTCGGCCGAGATGATGGCCGAGAAGTGGGACCTGTCACGCGAGGAGCTAGACGACTACGCCTACCGCAGCCACTACCAGGCAGCCCAGGCGACGAAGGCGCAAAAGTTCTGCCCGGAGATCGTGCCGATGGAGATCGACTACGACGAGGGCATCCGCTTCGAGCCGGACCGCCGCAAGATGGCTGTCTTGCCGCCCGCGTTCAAGCCCGACGGCAAAGTCACGGCGGGCAACTCCAGCCAGATCAGCGACGGCGCGTCGGCGCTTCTCCTGGCGTCGAAGGAGGCCGTCAGGCGCTACGGACTGCGCCCACGCGCCAGGTTCCTCAGCCGCGTCGTCGTCGGTGACGATCCGGTGCTCATGCTGTCGGGGCCGATTCCGGGCACGCGCAAGGCGCTGAGCCGGGCGGGGCTGAAGCTGGAGGACATCGACGCCGTCGAGATCAACGAAGCATTCGCGTCGGTCGTCTTGGCGTGGGCGAAGGAGCTGGAGGCCGACATGGCTCGCGTGAACGCCTGGGGCGGCGCCATTGCCGTGGGGCACCCACTCGGCGCGAGCGGCGGCCGCCTGATGGCGACACTGTTGGACCGCCTGGAAACGGACGGCGGGCGCTACGGCTTGCAGACGATGTGCATCGGCCACGGCATGGCGACGGCGACGGTTATCGAGAAGCTTGGGGAGTAGGTGAGGAAGTGACGGAGTGGCGGGGTGACGAAGTGGCGGAATGACGGAGTGGCGAAGTGACGGGGTGGCGAAGTGGCGGAGTGACGCAGGGGAGGGGGAAGGGAGCGCCGCTGTGAGTGATCCGACTGAAGCCGGCGTGCTGTACGTCGTGCTGGTTCAGGCCGAGGAAAACATCGCGGCCGAGTGGAACGAGTGGCACTCGGCCGCGCACATGCCCCAGGTTGTTGGGACTGGCTGCTTTAGCGGGGCCAGCAAGTATCGCGTCGTGGCGGGTGACCCTGTGCCCCAGCCATCCTTCTACACGTTCTATGCAGCGGACGACCTGGACGACCTGGCGCGGTACTTCGAGAGCGACATGGTCAAGGCGCTGCGACGCGATGCTGACGAGCGTTACGGCAACTACCTTGAATACGCTCGCCTCGTTCTGGAAGCTCTGCCGGACATCACAGCGCCGACGCCGACACCGCACCGGCATCCGGACGAAGAGGCGTGAGGAAAGTGGCGAAGTGAGGAAGGTGACGGAGTGAGGAAGGTGACGAAGTGATAATGTGATGGTGTGAAGAGGTGACGAAGGGACGAAGTGACCTGCCGTGTCACCCCGCCACGTCGTCACCTCTTCACTTCGTCACTTTGCCTCATTCTCCACAATCATCGCAATCCCCTGGCCGACGCCGATGCACATGGTGGCGAGACCATAGCGCCCGCCACGTCGGCGTAGCTCGTGCGTCAGGGTGGTCAGGAGCCGAGCGCCGCTGGAGCCGAGGGGATGGCCCAGGGCAATCGCCCCGCCATTGACGTTGACCTTCTCTATATCCAGCCCAAGGTCGTTGACGACGGCCAGGCTCTGTGCCGCGAACGCCTCGTTTAGCTCGACAAGATCGAGGTCAGCCACGGTTAGTCCGGCCCGCTGCAGGGCCTTGCGCGCCGCAGGGATTGGGCCGACACCCATGATGGCTGGATCGACGCCGGCGACCGCTGCGCTGACGACTCGCGCCATCATCGGTAGGTCGTGCGCCTCGGCGTACTCGCGGCTCGCCATGACGAGCGCCGCCGCCCCATCGTTGATGCCCGACGAGTTGCCCGCTGTCACACTTGGTCCCTCGGCCACCGCCACCGCCGTTTGCCCGCCACCATTCGACGACTCAGCATGGCGGCGGAAGGCGGGACGGAGGCGAGCCAGCCCGGCCAGCGTCGTGTCGGCGCGAGGGTGCTCATCGGTGTCCACCACAATCGGCGGACCTTTCGGCTGCGGTACTTCGACGGGGACGATCTCGTCCTTGAAGCGGCCCGACTGGATAGCCGCCGTAGCCCGCTGCTGGCTGACCAGGGCAAACTCATCCTGCGCCTGGCGTGAGACGTTCCATCGCTCGGCGACGTTCTCCGCCGTCTCGCCCATGCTGTAGGGGTAGTGCATGGCGGCAAGGCGTGGGTTGGTGAAGCGCCAGCCCAGCGTCGTGTCGTATATCGTCTGGTTACCGCGCGGATACGCCGTCTCGGGCTTACCCATGACGAACGGCGCACGGGTCATGCTCTCGACGCCGCCCGCGACGAACAGGTCACCCTCGCCGACCTGAATGGCGCGGCCCGCCTGAATCGCTGCCTCCAACCCTGAGCCACAAAGTCGGTTGACGGTGCAGCCTGCCACCTCGACGGGCAACCCGGCCAGCAGCAGCGCCATGCGCGCCACGTTGCGGTTATCTTCGCCGGCCTGGTTCGCGCAGCCGAAGATGACGTCCTCGATATCGGCGGCATTCACGCCCGAACGGGCCACGACGCACTTGATGACGAGCGCGGCCAGGTCGTCCGGGCGGACGGCGGCAAGCGCCCCCCCATAGCGCCCGACCGGTGTTCGGAGCGCGTCCACAATCACTGCTTCGCGCATAACAACTCTCCCCGTATTTACCCAAAGTAGCGGAAGCCCGCCTCGGCCATCGTGAGGGGCTGGCCTTCGCGGTTCTGGCCCGCGTTGATGATCTCAGCAACGACGACTACGTGGTCCCCGGCGGGAAGCTCGCCGGTCACGCGGCACTCGATCCAGCCCAGGGCGGCATCGAGTAGGGGCGCGCCGGTCATCGGGCCGGGATGGTTCGCGATGCTCTCTAGCTTATCCGGCCGCTTGACGCTCGCCCGGCCGAGCTGGCCCGCCAACTCGCGCTGTCCACTCTCGTAGACGTTCACGGCGAACATCCCGCTGGCGCGCACGACGGCCAGGGTGCGCGAGTCGGCCTCGAAGGCGGCCATGAGCATCGGCGGCTCGAAGGCGGCCTGCCCAAGCCAGTTGGCGGTCATGCCGGCGACTTCGCCGTTGTGCGCCGCCGTAACCGCGTAAAGACCATACGTAAACAAGCGCAACACCCGCTTCTTGACTTCCAAATCCATGCGTTGCTCCATTATGCAACCTTGTCATTGCGAGCACAGCGAAGCAATCTCCCGCCCTTGCGATTGACAGTCTATTCGGGAATAGCGTTACTTTCGTTGACCGGGAGACTGCTTCGTCGTCCTAACGTCCTTCTCGCAGTGACACGAGCTCACTGTCCGGTAAACTGCGGCGGGCGCTTCTCCAAGAAGGCCGCAACACCCTCCTTGTGGTCGGCAGTCCGTCCGGCGATCTCTTGCAGCCACGCCTCGTAATCCAGCACCTCTTCGACACCTGCGACGAGCGCCCGGTTCATGGCGCGCTTCGTCAGGCCGATGGCTCGCGTTGGGGCCTGGGCCAGCTCCTTAGCCCACGCCTGCGCTGCCGTCTGCAATTCGTCAACCGGGACAACGCGGTTGACGACGCCAAGGCGCTGCGCCTCATCCGCCGTCATGCGCCCGCCCGTCGCGGCCAACTCGAACGCGCGCGGCAAGCCGAGCATCTGCACCAGGAAGTAGTTCATGCCCGAGTCCGGCACCAGGCCGACCTTGACGAAGGCGAGAATGAAGCTCGCTTTGTCGGCGGCGATGCGCAAATCGCACGCCAGGGCGAGGCTCGCGCCCGCCCCCGCGGCGACGCCGTTGACGGCGGCAATGACCGGCTTTTCCATCGTGCGGATGCGGCGAATCACCGGGTTGTACTTCGTGCGCAGATGCTCAGCGAACGAGACGGCGTGCCCGGTTTCCTGTTCCCGGCGCTTCATGTCGCCGAGGTCCTGGCCCGCGCTGAAACCGCGCCCCGCGCCGGTGAGGATGACACAGCGAACGGCGGCGTCGCGCTCGGCCTTCGTCAGCGCCTCGTTGAGCGCGTCGAGCATTGGGTCCGTGAAGGCATTCAGGACCTCGGGGCGATTGAGGGTGATCGTCGCTACGCCGCTGTCAACCGCGTAGACAATTGATTGGTCCATGGGTTTCTCCCGTTAGCGGCCTTGCCACTCGGCCGGGCGCTTCTCCAGGAAGGCGCGCATGCCTTCCTTCTGGTCCTCACTGGCGAAGAGGGCGTAGAAATTCTTGCGCTCGAACGCCAGCCCTTTGTCAAGGTAGTCGTTGAAGACGTTGTTGACGGCTTCTTTCGCGGCGAGGACGGCGAGCGGCGGCTTGGTGGCGATTTTGCGCGCCAGGGCTTTGGCTTCTTCCAGATACAGCTCCGGCGGCACGACCTTGTTGATCAGGCCCCACTCCAGCGCCTCTTGCGCGGTAATCATGTCGCCCGTCAGTGCAATCTCCATCGCCCGCGCCTTGCCGACCGCCTGCGCCCAGCGCTGCGTCCCGCCCGCGCCGGGGATGACGCCGATGTTGATTTCCGGCTGGCCGAAGCGCGCCGTCTCCGAGGCGACGATCATGTCGCACGTCAGCGCAATCTCGCAGCCGCCGCCCAGGGCGTAGCCGCTGACCGCCGCGATGATGGGCTTCCGAATGCGGCGCATGCGGTCCCAGTGGGCAAACTGGTCGTTTCGGAGGTACTTGACGACACTCGCGTCGGCCATCTCACCAATGTCGGCGCCCGCCGCGAAGGCGCGGTCGTTGCCGGTGAGGATCATGCAGCGAATGCCATCGTCGGCGTCGAGGGCTTCGAAAGCGTCCACGACCTCGCGAATCAGGTCGTTGTTGAGCGCGTTGAGCACCTTGGGGCGGTTGAGCCGCACGACGGCAATAGGCGGATCCGGCTCGACGACAATATATTGGTAATCCATTTGGCTCTCCTGTCTGGCGCGCCACACGCCCCGCGTCAGGCGCGTGCCCGCTCGAGGGCGTTGAGGCGGTGGTTGAATTGGGTGGCCCCGTACTCGACCATCTCGACCGGATTGAGGCCGAAGGGAACGTGGTCGCCATAGGGCGCGAAGGAGTCGGCGATAACCTCTAATGCGATGGGGAGGAGCTTGTTCATGCGCTCCATCAGCGCGTCCCAGATCGCCGGGTCGTCGGCGACCAGCCGTTGGAGCAGCGAGATGCCAAAAGCGATGTGGCGCGACTCGTCGCGCTGGATGAGCTGCATGGCCTGCACGAGACCAGGAAGATGCCCGGAGGCTTGAACGGCACGCTGGGTGGCGTAGTAGCCTGTTTCGGCGAGGACGCCCTCGACGATCATGTGGTACGTTGCGACGGCGGCAACCTGCGCGCGCGGCGAGGGATCGACCAGCAGTCGGTCCAACGCCTGGGGCAGCTCTGCGTAGAAGATGCGGTGGTAGGCGTCGCTGTGGTACTGGCTGATATCGACGGGGACGCGGAAGACCTCGGCGAAGTAGCGGTCGAACATCTCGACGTGCTTCGCCTCCTCAAACAGCTGCGTTGTCACAAACATCTGCTCTTCCAGCGTTCCCGACTGGCGTAGCGCCAGCATGAGGGGCGCGAGGTCTGCCGTGACGGCCTCCTCGCCGGCGACGAACAGCGAGCACGTGCGCAAGATGACGTCGCGCTCGTCGGCGCTCAGCGCGGGCCACTCGGCAATGTCGCGGCTCAGGTCCACATCGCGTGGGTCCCACAAGAGGCGCTTTGCCTTGTGGTAGTCGCGCATCGCGGGTGAGTCCTGGCGAAGTAGAGTGTACATTAACCCTCACAAGTGTATGATGCTGTCCTACGCCATGATTCGCCCACCGTCGACGTGGATGGCCTGGCCCGTGATGTAGGACGCCGCGTCAGAGCATAGGAAAACTGCCAGCGCCGCCACCTCCGCTGGCTCGCCCAGCCGCGCGAGAGGGATGCCCGACAACCACGCATTCATTTGGGCCGGGTCGGAGCGGGCATGCGCCGTCATCTCGGTGACAATCACGCCGGGGCAGATGGCATTGACGCGGATGCCGTAGGCGGCGAACTCGCGCGCCGCCTCCTTGGTGAAGCCCACCACGCCGGCTTTGCTGGCTGCGTACGCCGAGCGCATCGGTAGGGGCGACGCCTTGCCCGCAATGCTTGCGATATTGACAATCGCACCACGTCCGGCGTCGCGCATCACCCGGCCGGCCGCCTGGGTGCAGAGGAAGACACTGCGCAGGTTGACAGCCATGACGCGGTCCCACTCGGTCGGGTCCATGTCCAGGATGGAGGCGCGTGGCTCGATGCCCGCGTTGTTGACAAGAGCATCCACGCGCCCCCAGTGTTCCACAGTTGCTGCGACCATCCGCCCGACATCGGCGGTGTCTGCGACGTCGGCGGGAAATGCGAGCGCGTCACCTCCGGCCGCCCGAACCTCGTCCGCCGCGCTTTCGGCGCTTGCTGTGTCTATGTCGTTGACCAGCACGGCGTAACCTGTCACAGCAAAGGCGCGGGCAATGGCGCGACCGATGCCTCGTCCCGCGCCGGTAACAATGGCAGCGGAATGGGCGGAGGCCGCGCCTGGCGGTTCGCTTCTACTCAAGCGCCGCTCCGCATACGCCGCAGCGGGTGAACTTCGCCGGCAGCCCCTGCGCACCGCAGGACGGGCAGCCCCGCGTCGGCGGCCCCCAGAGATACTCCGGCGAGTCATCGTTGGCGATCTGCTCGCGGATGCGGGCGTGGTCCGGTCGGCGGCGCTCCGCGAAGGCTCGCACGCCTTCGTAGGTCTCGGGCGACATGTTGTGGATGGCGAGCCAGTCCCGCGCGTGGCCGACGGTCAGATACCACGAGAAGTCCTTCCAGAAGTTGAGCTGCTGGCGGGTGTAGCGCATGATCTCCGGGAACTTCGCCTTGAGCTTGGCGACCATCTCGGCCACGGCGTTGTCTAGCTCGGCGCGCGGCACGACCAGGTTGACCAACCCCCACTCCAGCGCCTTCGCGGCGGGAATCTCCTCGTTCAGCAGGAGAATCTCGCGCGCACGCCGCTCGCCGACGATCAGCGGCAGCCACTGTGTCGCGCCCGCCGCGGCCACGGAGCCGTGGGTCGCGCCGACCTGCCGAATGTAGATGTCGTCGGCGGCGATAGCAAGGTCGCAGCTCATGTTGAACTCATTGCCGCCCCCCACGACGATCCCATTGAGACGGGCGATGGTTGGCTTGCCAACATCGCGCAGGCGCTCGTGGGCGTGGATGAACGCGCCCATCCACTTCCAGTAGTCACGCGGGCGCTGGACGAAGTTCTGCTGCTCCTTCATGTCCGCCCCGGTGCAGAACGCGCGCTCACCTGCGCCGGTCAAGACAAGAACCGAAACCGTGTCATCCCACGCGGCGTCCTCGAAGGCCGTCGCCAGCTCGCTCAGCATTGGGTAGTTGACGGCGTTCAGCGCCTGGGGTCGATTGAATGTGACCGTTGCGACGCCATCCTGTTTGGTGTAGAGAATGCTTGTAAAGCCAAAACTTTCAGGTGGTTGGCCGACGTAGCGTCGTTCGTTCATGTGATGAAACTCTCTACGCTCGAGGGAGCGACTTTGCTCACCGTCTTGTTCACGTCTTCTTCGTATTTGGTGCCGCGCGATGCATTCGAGATCAGCGCGACCAGGAACGCGACGAGGAGCAGCAGTTTCGGGTAGTTGCCGAGGAAGGGGCGCAGGGCGAAGGCGACGCCGCCGCCGACGATAGCGCCACGCACATCCATCATGAGCGTGACATCGCCCGGCTGGTCCGCAATCGCGTCACTCGACCGCTCTTCGGTCGGATTCTCTTCCTTGCCGCCTACCAACTGCTGCGCGTATGGGCGCACAACACGACCTGCCATAGCGCCGCCCGCCGCGCCGAGAATAATGTAGAAAACAGGTTTGATGGGGTTCGCCATTCAGATGTCTCCTTAAGAATAGAATCAGATGTCAATACAGGTCACAGCTTGCGCTCGTCCATTACGCGCTTGAGCTTGCCGCCCTCGCTGCGGGGAACCGAGTTCGGAGGGGCGACCACCACCTGGGTGTTGAGGCCAATCGTGCCATAGATGGCGTGGCGGATGCGGTCGCGCAGACGACGCACGGCATGGTCCGCCTCGAGCGCGTCATCCTCGAGCAGTTCCTCACCAACGTGGCGGAAGAAATTCTCCGTAACCTCGATGCGAATCTCTAGCTCATCCAGGGTTCGCTCGCGCCGTACCACGAGTTGGTAGTGAGGCGTCAGGTTAGGAATGCCCACGAGCGCCGCCTCGATCTGGGACGGGTAGACGTTGACACCGCGAATGATGAGCATGTCGTCGGTGCGGCCGACGATGCGGCTCATGCGGCAATGGGTGCGGCCATCGCTGCTCGGCGTGGGGTCCAGGCGCGTAATGTCGCCAGTGCGGTAGCGGATGAGCGGCATCGCCTCCTTGGTGATGCAGGTAAACACAAGCTCGCCCTGCTCGCCCCACGGCAGCGGCTCGCCCGTCGCGGGATCGACGATTTCGGGCAGGAAGTGGTCCTCGCAGATATGGGCGCCCGTCTTGCTCGCCACGCTCTCGCACGACACGCCAGGCCCGATGATTTCGCTCAACCCGTAGATGTCCACGGCGTGGATGTTCAGGCTCTCCTCGATCTCGCTGCGCATCTCCTCGGTCCATGGCTCAGCGCCCAGGATGCCGACGCGCAGGCTGGTCGAGCGCGGGTCGATGCCGCGTGCGCGCATCGACTCCGCCAGGGTGAGGGCATACGAGGGTGTACACGCGATGACCGTGGGCTTGAAGTCCTGGATGAGCAGAATCTGGCGCTCGGTGTTGCCGCCGGAGATGGGGACAACGGTGAGGCCCATCTTTTCCGCGCCGTAGTGCATGCCCAGGCCGCCGGTGAACAGACCGTAGCCGTAGGCGTTCTGGAACACCTGGCCCGGCTCGGCGCCCGCGCAGCCGAAGGCTCGTGCGCATACCTCGGCCCACATGTCGAGGTCATTGCGGGTGTAGCCGACGACCGTCGGCTTGCCGGTCGTGCCGGAGGAGGCATGGACGCGCACCACCTCGCTCCGAGGCACGGCGAACAGGCCGAAGGGGTAATTGTCGCGGAGATCGGTTTTGCGGGTGAACGGGAGCTTTGCCAGGTCGAGCAGGCCTTTGATGTCGTCAGGTTTGATGCCGGCCTGATCGAACTTCTGGCGGTAGAACGGAACACACTCATACACGCGGTGCACGGTCGTCTGGAGCCGCTCAAGTTGGAGCTTCTCGAGCTCGGGACGGGGCATCGTTTCGATCTCAGGATTCCACATCATAGTGTCTCTCCCATCGTGGCGGCGCTCACCGTTGTATCAGGCTGTCGCTGGGTTGGCATGCCGCGCAAGGGCAGCTTGTGCGGCACTATAGTACCACAGCGCGAAAGCATGGTCAATCTGGTATCACGTCCTTTGGCCCGTCAGGGGCTTGTGCTGCCCTTCCTGTTTGTGATATACTAGCCGGGGATGTGGCCCGGCGCGAGGCATGCACAGCCTACGCGATTGCTATGGAGGGATCATGCGACATTTGCGGCCTCTGGCCTTCTGGGGGGCGCTCCTGCTCCTATTCATGACGTTGGCCGCTCAGCCGACCTACGCGGCGCGAACTGGCGACGATACGCCGGCGCGGCGAGTCGTTCAGCAGGGCGGCGCCGACGATGGAGTCACGCCGAACCCCATCGCCGACGAGGTCTTCCTGAACGGCGTGCGTCATGACTGGCAGAAGTGGAACAACTGCGGCCCGACGACCACGAGCATGGCGCTCAGCTACTTCGGCGTCAACATCCCCCAGCTCACCATCGCATCGGTGTTGAAGCCCAACCCGCAGGACGTCAACGTCAGCCCAGATCAGATTGCAAACTACGTTCGCAACCAGGGGCTACAGGCTCAGGTGCGTGTCAACGGCAACCGCGACATCGTCATGGCCCTTCTCAGCAACAACATTCCGGTGATTGTCGAGCAGTGGATTCCGGACTACGAGGGCATGGGGCATTACCGCCTCGCCATTGGCTACGACAAGGCCAACGGGACGGTCATGTTCGATGACTCCTACTACGGCCCGAATCGCACGTGGTCGTTCGACGAGTTCGAGGGGCATTGGATGGAGTTCAACATCAACCGCATCTACATCCCCATCTACCGCCGCAGCCAAGCGCCGCTTGTGCGCGCTATCCTGGGGCCGGATGCCGACGACGACGAGATGTGGTCCCGCGCTGAGGCTGGCGCTCGCGCCAACCTGGAAGCCTTCTCGTATGACGGCCACGTGTGGTTCGGCCTCGGCGACGCATTGCTGAATGAGGGACGAACGTACGAAGCGCTGCAAGCCTATGAGAAGGCTTACGCCCTTGGTCTACCCTGGCGCTACTACTGGTATCAGTTCGGCCACTTCGAGGCCCTGGCGCGGTTGGGGCGTTGGCAGCGCCTGCTCGACCTGACGGACACGGTCCTAGCGAAAGCGCCGATGCACGAGGAGATGTACTTCTATCGCGGCCTGGCGTACCAGGGGCTAGGCGACTACGCCTCGGCCCGCGAGGCGTTCAACCAGGCGCTCGCCAACAACCGCAACTTCGACCGGGCGCGAGTGGCTCTGCGCTCCCTCGACTGAGAGTCGCCGCCGTCCTTTTAGCCCTGGTTGGATGTGTCGCGGCGGACGAGCTTGCCGCGCACGATGAGCAGGCGCTGGACGGCGGTGATGTTGGCGCCGATGGCGAGGATAAAGAGCACGACCAGGACGGCCGAGGTGCCGAAGAAGGGCGTTAGGACCAGGCCGAGCACGAGAACGACGATGCGTTCCAGGCGCGTGAACAGCCCTTCCTTGAGTTGCAGCCCCAGGCCCTCGGCACGGGCGCGGGTGTAGCTGACCATGAGCGAGCCGACGATGGTCAGGTAGATGAGGATCGGCTCCAGGGTGTGAGGCGTCTCCGTGGTCAGGTAGGCGTATAGGATGCCCAGGTAGATAACCGCCTCGGAAAAGCGGTCGAGGGTCGAGTCCAGAAACCCGCCGAATACCGTCACTTTGCCCGTTGTGCGCGCCAGGGTTCCATCGAGCGCGTCGAACGCCGACGAGGCGACGAGCAAAATGCCGCCCCACACCCACCAACTTTCCCCCAACGCCAGGACGACGGCGACGACAACGTTGAAGAAGAAGCCGATGACCGTCAGCATGTCCGGCGTCAGGCCGACTCGCCCGAGTCCCTGGGCCATGGGGGTGATGATGTTGCGGGACCACCTGCGCGCCCACTCCGTCAGCATGTGCCTTCCTCCAAACGATGCGAACCTGCGAGTCGTTGGCTTCAGCGAGAGCCAATCTGCCCGCGGCCTGTTCCCCCAGCCGTCGCGGCGCTAGCGCGCTGAACGCCACTGGGATGAGCAAGGCAGGCGGCGTAATAGTCGGCAACCTCGCGGGCAACCCGGGGCCAGGCATAGCGCGCGGCGGTCAATCGGCCGGCCGCGCTCAACTGGGCCCGCTGCTCCGCGTTCTTGAGCAGCTGACTTACCGTCTCAGCCAGGGCAATCTCACTGCCCGGCATGACCAGAAGCCCATCGACGCCATCCGTAATGACGGACCGATAGCCGGCGATGGACGACGCCACGACGGGAGCGCCGGCCGCCATCGCTTCGAGCAGCACCAGCCCGAAGCTCTCAAATCCCGTAGAGGGCGCGACGAAGACGTGGGCTGTGCGGTAGTAGCGAGCCAGGTCCGCCGTGGAGGCGTAGCCGACGAAGCGCACGTCGCGCAGCTTGTTGAGTCGAACATAATGCAGGTAGGCCGCTCGGTCGGCCTTACTAAACGCGCCGACGACGATGAGCCGCGCGTCTGGCACAGCGGCTTTGATGGCGGGGTAGGCGCGCAGCAGATAGCGGAACCCCTTGCGCCGGTCGAGCCGCCCGACGAAGAGGATATTCAGCTTGCCGTCCATGAAGCGCTCGATGGGTGTGACATGCGCGCCGCCAAAGCGCTCGATGTCGACGCCGTTGGGGATGATGGTGTACTCGGCGGGGAAATACTCCGAGATGTAATCGCGAGCAGCGGGGGACACGGCGATGCGCCCATCCAGGCGGTCGAGGAATGGATCGAGGATGGCCTTCCCGTACTCGTAGCCCAGGTGAACGGCTTCGCGGTACGCGTGAAAAGTCCCGATGTTCAGGGCATTCGAGTGATGTAGCATCGCCAGGGGTAGCACCGGCACCGTCGGCTCGTGGACGTGCACGACGTCGAACTGACCGGCTCGAAGGACGCCCTTGACACGCTGGTAGACCTGGGGCGATAAGCTGATACGCGCGGATGAGCCGTTGAAGGGGACCGGCCAGATGCTGCGGCTAATGCGGACGACGTTTTCTTCGAGGCTGTCAACGTTGGCTGAGGATGGGGCGACAACGGTCACGGAGTGGCCCATCTTGCGCAGCTCGTCGCCCAGGCATCTAATGTGCATGGTCACGCCGCCGGGGTATGAGTAGTCGTATGGCGTGACCAGGGCAATCCGCATGGCCGTCTCCTGACCCTGACAAGTTATCTCAATCATACCCCGAAGAGGATGTTTTGTCACGTCTCAGTGGTGCGGTCTTCAGCCCAGTTCCAAATGGGGTTGAATTGCATCCACTGGGTCGGGTAGCGCCCCAGCCAGACTTCCATGCGGGCAGCGATGATGTGTGTAAGCCGCTCGGCATCGGCCTCCTTGTCGCGGGTGGGCGTGTAGATAATCGGCGGCTCGATAGTCAGGTGGTAGCCGCCATCCGGCCGACGCACGATCCAGAACGGGACAATCGGCGCGCGGCTGATCATTGCCAGTCGCGCCGGGCCCTGGGCGATCCGGGCCGGAGCGTCGAACAGCGGCGTGGGGAGGCCGCTACGTGTGGCGTCGAAGTCAACGGTTACGGCAATCGCGCCGCGCTTGCGCAGAACGCGCGCCAGCTCCATCGCGCCACCGTCCGCAGGGATCGCGCGCCCGCCGTGCTTCTCGCGCTGCTCGACCATGAAGCGGTAGAGGCTGTCGGGCTGGAGCAGCTCGGCGGGCGACGTGAAGGCGATGCCCAGCGTGCGGCGGAGATACTGGGCGATGATCTCCATGCCGCCGAAGTGGGCGCTGACAACGATGAGGCCGCGGCCCAGCGCCAGCGCCGCGTCGACGTTCTCCCGCCCATCGACCGAGAGTATCCGCGCCCACTCGGCCTCGTCGGGCAGCGGCCGGAAGAACAGGTAGTAGTTGACCATGGCGTGCTGGAAGGCGACGCGCGCTGCCGCCTCGACCTCGGCCTCGCTCGCCTGTGACCCCAGCATGTGGCGCATGTTCGCCACGGCGTTGCGACGGGTGGCGCCGGTGAAGGTGAACGCGACGCCCGCCAGCCAGCGAATCAAAGGCTCCCCCAGCCAGGGGGGGAGCTGATTCGCCAGCCAGTGGAACGCTCGCCAGCTGTAATAAGACGACTCTTCGCGGTTCAAGCATGACTCCTGAAGTGCAGGTTAGCTTGCGTGGCCGTTGGCGGGCGCCGCCTCGTGGGCGGGCGCCACCTCGGCCCCCTTGATGAAACGCTCCGTCAGCTCGTGGGCTTCATCGTCCGCGTATTGCACCGGCGGCGACTTCATCAGGTAAGACGACGGCCCTTCGAGCGTGCCGCTGACGCCGCGGTCTAGCGCCAGCTTCACCAGGCGCACGGCGTCGATGACCACGCCCGCCGAGTTGGGCGAGTCCCACACTTCGAGCTTGACCTCCATGTTCAGCGGCACGCCGCCGAACGTTGTGCCTTCCATGCGGATATAGCACCACTTGCGGTCGGTTAGCCACGGCACGTAGTCGCTGGGGCCGACGTGGACCTGCTCTGGCGGCAGGCCATAGTCGAGCTGTGACGTGACGGCATTGGTCTTCGAAATCTTCTTCGACTCCAGGCGCTCGCGCTCCAGCATGTTGTAGAAGTCCATGTTGCCGCCGAAGTTGAGCTGGTAGGTGCGGTCGAGGCGGACGCCGCGCTCCTTGAATAAGTGGGTCAGAACGCGGTGGGTGATGGTCGCGCCGACCTGGGACTTGATGTCGTCGCCGATCATCGGCAGGCCGCGCTCCTGGAAGCGCCGCTGCCAGTACGGCTCGCGGGCGATGAACACCGGGATGCAGTTGACGAAGCCGCAGCCCGCCTCCAGAATTTGCTCCACGTACCACTTCGTCGCCATCTCGCTGCCGACGGGCAGATAGTTGATGACCACGTCGGTGCCCGTGTCGCGCAGGATGTGGACGACGTCGTCCGTGCTGCCCGGCGCTTTGTGGATGACGTCCTTGAGGTACTTGCCCAGGCCGTCGTGGGTCATGCCGCGCTGCACCGGCACGCCAAGATGCGGCACATCGCTGAACTTGATGGTGTTGTTGGGGGCGGTGAAGATGGCTTCGCTCAGGTCGTGGCCAACCTTATTGGCGTCGATGTCGAAGGCGGCGCTGAACTCGATGTCGCGGATGTGGTAGCCGCCAAGGTCAACGTGCATCAAGCCGGGGACGAACTCATCCGCAGCGGCGTTCTGGTAATAATGCACGCCCTGGACGAGCGAGGAAGCGCAGTTTCCAACACCGATAATCGCAACGCGTACTTTGCCCATGTCCTGCATCCTTTCCTGGGAGCCGCGTAAAGCGGCTATCGCAAAAGCGTCATGTTGAGCGCGCCCGTCTCCGGACGACGCTCAAACTCTACCGTCCGGCGAGAGCTACGTCAATCACCGCACACGTTTGAAATGGCGTTTGCTGCGCAGTTCGACCAAAATTGATTGTGAATCAGATGGATGGAGGAGTTGATGAGCGGTTTGGTGGCTAGTCTCCCATCGTCTCTACTAGCCTTTTTGGGTCAGGGCGCGCCGGCGATCCTGGCGAGCGTGGGCGTCGACGGATGGCCGCACATGGTGATGACGTGGGCTGTGGCGCGGGACGAGCGGACGGTACGTATCGCCGTGGACGTGGGCAGCACGACGCAGGGCAACATCGAGCGCAACGGCATGGCAACGCTCCAAATTCTCGGGCCGGAGAATCTCGTGTTCCTTATCAAAGGGCGGGCGCGGACCGTCGAGGCCCAGCTAGCGGCGGCGGCCTTCCCAATCTCAATGGTGGAATTGGCGGTGTTCGAGGTGAAGGACCAGGCATGGCCGGTTGCTAGCGTTTCACCCTTGCACTTCGAGTGGCAGGGGGACGAGCGACCGGCCTTAGCGGAGATGGAGCGACGCATCCTCGTTGAGATGCGGGAGTGGGAGCTCGATCAGTCATCGTAAGGCTGTCACGCTGAGCGGAGCGAAGCGTCCCTAATGCGCCGGGATGCTTCGTTCCACTCAGCATGACATAAGCATCTATGATGTCACTTCGGCGCCGACCTGGTCCTTGAGGTACGCTTCGATGAACTCGTCTAGCTCGCCGTCGAGGACGGCCGCCGTCTGGCTCGTCTCGCAGCCCGTGCGCAGGTCCTTGACCATCTGATACGGTTGGAGGACGTAAGAGCGGATCTGGTTGCCCCAGCCCGCTTCTTTGTGTACGCCTTTCAGCCGCGCGCGCTCCTGCTCGCGCTTCTCAAGCTCGATGTCCAGGAGCTTGCCCTTGAGAATCTTGAGCGCCATCTCCTTGTTCTGAAGCTGCGAGCGCTCGTTCTGCACTGACACGACGATGCCGCTCGGGATGTGGGTGATGCGGACTGCGGTGCTGTTCTTCTGGACGTTCTGGCCGCCAGCCCCTTGGGCACGGAACACGTCCATCTTGATATCGTCCGGGTTGATGCTGACTTGGACGTCATCCTCGATTTCGGGCACGACCTCGACCAGGGCAAACGATGTGTGGCGGCGCTTGTTGGCGTCGAACGGGGAGATGCGCACCAGGCGGTGGACGCCACGCTCGGCCTTGAGGTAGCCATACGCCCACGGCCCCACGACCTCGACGCGGGCGCTCAGGATACCCGCCTCCTCACCCGGCGTCTCCTCGACGATGTCCGCTTTATAGCGGCGGCGCTCACACCAGCGGAGATACATGCGCAGCAGCATCGACGCCCAATCCTGGGCTTCAGTGCCGCCCGCGCCAGCGTGAATCGAGAGGATGGCATTGTGGCGGTCGTACTCACCCGACAGGAGAAGCTGAAACTCCAGCTCCTCCATGCGCTGGCCCAGGCGCTCGGCTTCGGCGGTCACTTCGTCGCGCATGGCGGCGTCGTCCTCTTCGGCCGCCATTTCCCATAGCAGCAGGGCGTCATCGACGTTGCGTCGCATCGTCTGCCACGTATCGACCGTCTCGCGCAAGTCGGCGATCTTGCGCATTACGCTCTGCGCCGCCTGGGGGTCGTCCCAGAAGTCAGGGGCCTGGCTCTGGGCTTCCAGAGCCTCCGCCTGCTTTTCAGTCCCCTCTACGTCAAAGACGCCCCCAGATATGCTCGATGCGGTCGCGCAAATCAGCCAGGTAGGTTCCAGGGTCACTAATCATGCTGTCTCCTTTGGACTGCAAAACAAAAGGACGGGACGAGCGCTGCTGCGCGCCGTCCTCGTCCTCAATCGGTTGATGTCAGGCCCGGCTGGGCGTCGGCTGCTCGAACAGGGCGTCCACATACTCGCGCGGATCGAAGACCGCCAGGTCGTCGATGCCTTCGCCAACGCCGATAAACTGGATAGGCACCTTGATCTCGCGCACAATGGCAAAGGCGATGCCGCCCTTGGCCGTGCTGTCGAGCTTGGTCAGGACGAGGCCAGTGAGCGGCGTCGATTCGGCGAAGACCTTGGCTTGGGTGAGGCCGTTCTGGCCGGTTGTGGCATCCAGGACGAGCAGCGTCTCGTGGGGCGCGCGGTGCACCTGCTTGTTGGCGACCGAGCGCACCTTCTCCAACTCTTTCATGAGGTTGAACTTGGTGTGCAGGCGGCCCGCCGTGTCGATGATGAGCAGGTCCATGCGCCGCGCCAGCGCCGCATTGATGGCGTCGTAGACCACCGCGCCGGGATCCGCGCCCTGGCTCGTCGCGATAATCTCGACGCCCGCGCGACTCGCCCACACCTTCAGCTGGTCAATCGCGGCAGCGCGGAACGTGTCGCCCGCCGCCACCATGACCTTGCGCCCCTGGTCTTTATACCACTTCGACAGCTTGCCGATGAATGTCGTCTTGCCAGAGCCGTTGACGCCGACAACGAGGATCACGGTGAGCATCCGGTCCCCCTCGGCGAACTCGCGCTTTGGCTCCTCCAGAATCGCCACCAGGCGGTCCTTGAGCATGGCACGGATTTGATCCGTGCGGCGAATGCCCAGCCGGTTGACGTCGTCGCGGAGCCGCTCGACCAGCTCGCTCGCCAGGCCGACGCCCAGATCAGCGCGAATCAGCAGCTCTTCTAGCTCATCCCACGTCTCGGGCGTGAGGTCACCCTGGCCGAACAATTCGCCAATTCGACTGAAAAGGCCGCCCTGCCGCGTTTTTTGCAGGCTCTCTTCGACTTTCTCGTGCTCTTTAGGTCGCCGAAAAAACACAATCACTCCTCATTCGTCAGCGTTGTGTCACAAGTCTTGTGGCACTCGCATAATTATAACCTCGCTGCCCCTGGCCTCAAAACGGGTGGGCAACGCAGCGCCGCTGAGACGCAGAGGAAAAAGACGTAAGTTCTTTCTCTGCGCCTCTGTGTTGCCTTTACCTTCAGAATCAGGACTGAGGGTGTTCAGCCAGCCAGGCCAGGGCGCGCCGCGCAAACTCCTGCTCCGTCTCGAACGTGAGGAGTGTGGGCGCTTCGGCGGCCGGCGCCCAGAACGGCTCGAAGCGGTCCTCGTCGTCCGGCGCCCGGGGAGCCATCGTGTCGCTATCCAGCTTGAGCAAGAAAGCTGACTCCTCACGGATAGTCGGGCGCTCGTAGCGCATGAACTGGGCGGTCTGCGTCCCCAGGTCGGCCAGCACGCTCACGGCCGCATAGCCCGTTTCCTCGCGCACCTCGCGCATGGCCGCCGTGGCCCGCGCTTCGCCCGGCTCGATGTGGCCCTTGGGCATGCGGATCTCGCCGTTGACGACCTTGTGGACAAGCAGGAATTGGCCGTCACGCAACACGAAGCCGCCCGCCGAGCGGTAGAAGTTGAACTTGGGCTTGCTCATGACCTTGTTACCTCCCCTCAAATAAAGTCAGGAGCCTGTCAGGACCTCTTTCTGCTGCGACTGCCACTCCGCGAGGATGTCGGCCACAGTGTGCTCACCCTGGCCCGGCGGAGTCGTCGTGGCGGCGGGCGGCAGGTCGTCGATGCGCACCGGCGTGCGCGCCGTCAGCTGGCCGTCCACGTCGAAGAAAACGCCGCGTGACGTGAGCTGCGGGTCGTCGGCGACTTCGTCCAGGCGATTGACCAGGGTCAGTGGAATGTCGTGCTGCTGGGCCAGGGCCAGCCAGGTGTCCGACGGGCGCCCGGCGAACAGGTCGGCGACGGCGGCGCGGAGCGCAGGCTGTTCGGCCGGATCGAACTGACGCCCGACCCACTCAGGGTGATCGACAGCCGCAGCGAACGTGGCCCAGAACTTGGCTTCGAGGCAGCCGAGCGCGAGGTAGCGCTCGTCGCTGGCGCGGTAGACGTTGTAGCACGCCCAGCCGCCGCTGAGGATGTGTTCGCCGCGACTCACGGGTTGCCGCGTGGCGGCCCACTCCGACCAGGGCAGGAACGTCAGGGCGAAGGCGGCCTCAGCCATGCTCGTGTCCACGAACCCGCCGCGTCCGGTGGCGCTCCGACGCAATAAGGCGCTGACGATGCCGAGCGTGGCGACGAAGGCGCCGCTCAGGTCGGCGGTCTGCACGCCGGGAATGGCAGGCGGTCCGCCAGCGATGCCGTTGAGGTCGAGCACGCCGACGGTGCCGATGTAGTTGATGTCGTGGCCCGAGGCGGACGCGAGGGGGCCAGTTTGCCCATAGCCAGTCAGGGCGCAATACACCAGGCGGGGATTGTGCGCCAGCAACGTTTCAGACCCTACGCCAAGGCGGGACATGACGCCTGGCCGGAAGCCCTCGACCAGCACATCCGCCGCCCCTGACAGGTAGAGCAGCGCAGCACGCCCCGTGTCACTCTTCAGGTCCAGTACCACGGAGCGCTTGCCGCGGTTGAGCGCCGCATACACTGCGCCGACGAGCGGTCCGTCCGGCGTCAGACGGGTGAAAGGGGGCATGCTGCGGCTGTAGTCACCGCCGTGCGGGTCCTCGACCTTGACCACGTCCGCGCCCATGTCGGCCAGCATCAGCGTGCAGAAGCCGCCGGGCAGGAGGCGGGTCAGGTCGAGGACGCGGACACCGGCGAGTGGATAGGGACTCGGTGCTGGACTGGACATCATAGAACCTCGGCTTTGGGGAACGGCGTGGAGGAATTATAACAGGAGAGCGCAGAGGCGAAAAGAAAGCTGCCTCTGCGCTCGGAAGGTGGGCTGACGCGATGCGCCACACCGTCGCAGAGGGAGTTGCATGCGGATGCGACGGTGGTCGGGGGCGCTATCGTCGGTTAATGTCCGTTGCGGGAAAGCTCGCGCATGATGATGTTGCGCTGGATCTGCGACGTGCCCTCGTAAATCTGGAACACCTTGCAGTCACGCATGAGCTTCTCGACCGGGTACTCCTTCATGTAGCCGTAGCCGCCGAAGACCTGGACGGCGTCTGTCGTGATCCGCATCGCCATGTCGGCGGCGAACGCCTTGGCGAAGGCGGCCTCACTCGTGTTGCGCTTGCCGTTGTCGCACAGCCACGCCGCCTGCCACGCCAGGAGCCGAGCGGCCTGGATGTCCATCGCCGCGTTGGCGAGCATGTGGCCGACGGCCTGGTGCTGGATGATAGGCGCGCCGAACGTCTCGCGCTCCTTGGCATAGTCGAGCGCCAGCTCCATCGCGCGGCGGGCCACGCCCACGGCGGAGATAGCGACGCCCGGCCGGCTGTGGTCGAACACGCCCATGGCAATGTTGAAGCCCTGGCCCTCGCGCCCGATGAGGCGGCTGCACGGAACCTCAACATCCTCGAACGTGACCTCGGCAGTGTCGCTCGCGCGCTGACCGAGCTTGTCGAAGTGGGGCGACGTGCTGACGCCCTGCTGCTCCCGCTCGACGACGAAGACGCTGATGCCGCGATGGCCGGCGACCGGGTCGGTCTTGGCGAAGACGACGTAGAAGTTGGCAACGGTCGCGTTACTGATGAAGGTCTTGCGGCCAGTCAGGATGTAGTGGTCGCCGACGTGCCGCGCGCGGGTGCTCATGTGAACCACGTCGGAGCCGACGCCCGGCTCGGTGACGCAGTAGGAGGCAAGCTGACCCTCGCACAAGCGGCCCAGCCACTCCTTCTTCTGCTCGTCACTGCCGCCGATGATGATCGGCCAGGAGGCCAGGGCGTTGATGCCCAGGGAGGTGGAGATACCGGAGCAACCCCACGCCAGCTCCTCAGTGACAATGCACTCATCCAGGGCGTTCAGACCCGGCCCGCCGTACTCTTCGGGGATGTTGAGGTTGATCAACCCAACTTCCTGGGCCTTGCGGATCACGGGCCAGGGGAACGCGCTGTCTTTATCATAGCGCGCAGCGACCGGGATTATTTCGTTTTCAGCGAACTCGTGAGCGACGTCGCGGAGCATCCTTTGATGCTCGGACATTTCAAAACCAATCATGGTGGGCCTTCCTTCGATAGCGTGCCATGTTCATGGCGCATTGCGTCATCTTCTCACATTGTACTGCATAATTGTTCGTTGCGCAAGAGGCAATTTACAGCAAATGCGCTGGCTTCGACCGACGGCATGCCACAGCCGACGCCAATATTCACGCATATCCCCTATCGCCCGTCGCCGATATCGTGTATAATCTGGTCCTCATTTGGTGTCGGAAGCCGCTGTCTCCCCCCTTACTAGGGAGAAGGAGTCGCTATGGACGTCCCCATTCCGCGTTGGCTCCGCGCCTTCTTCGTGATCGTCGCCGTACAAGCCTTTCTTGTGACCCTGGCTCTGTTCCAGCCCACGCTCATCAACATCGTCGAGCCATGGCCTGCCAGCCCCCTGAATGCCCGCTTCATCGGCGCTTTGTACACTGGGTTGGGTATCGGCGTTCTCTTTTGTCTCCGCACGCACTGGTTCCGCGAGGTGCGCTTGATTACCATCGGAATTGGCGTCGCCACGGCCAGTCTGCTGTTCATCACGCTCTATCGCCTGTCGGTATTCGGCATGGGCGAGTTGGCCCTACCGGACAAGTTTCCGGTCGGCTGGACGCTCTTCTACATCATCGATCCCCTCGTCGTCATCTACACGCTGTGGCGCTTCCGTGGGCAGGATACCGCGCCGGATGCGCCGAACCCGCTGGGCTGGCTCTGGGGGACAGAGGCGATCATCTTTGGCGTTCTCGGGCTACTCCTGCTTTTGCTGCCGAACCTCGCCATCTCCCTCTGGCCGTGGGCCATGACAAGCCCGCTGTCACAGCTTTATAGCGGCCACTTCCTGACCCTGGCGATTGTGAGCGCGTTTGCCGTGCGCGAGCCGCGCTGGGAGGCGGTGCGCATCATGGTCGTCACGATCATGGCGCTGGCGCTGCTCATTCTGGTGGCCTCGGTGATTCACTTCGACCGCTTCAAGTCGAACCCATCGACGTGGATATGGTTTGCGTTCTTTGGGCTAGAAGCGGTTGGCCTGGGCTTGCTGCTGTGGCGGCGGCGTGTTCGCCGCTCACCGGGCGCGGCGGTCTCTAGCGCCGGTGTCTCCTGAAGAGCCTCGCCAAGCGTCCTTTTGGTGTTTGGCTCATGCGTGTTTAGTCTTTGCCATCGGGAGCAATATCCAACACACGTTCCTCGCGCTATAGTGTGGAGGGAGTGATCATGCCTTCCCCTGCCCGTTCTGTCCGCCTGTTTCTGGGAATTGCTGGCGCGCTGCTCCTCCTCCAGGGGAGCGCGTCCTTGTTGCGCGCCGCGCTGTCGATCTCGGCGCCAGAGCTTGTGCTGGACTTTACGAACGCCGACCCCCTGCACGCGGTGATCCACATCACCTGGGGCGTGGTCCTGCTCCTTGCCCTCTTCCTTCCCATTACCGAGTACGCCCAGGCGCTGCTGGCGCTCGTGTTCGGCATCTTCTACACGGGCCTGGCCTTTCTCGGGACGCTGGTCTACCACCCGTTTGGCCTGCAACTGGGCATCGGTGAGAACGTCTTCCACTTCGTCGTTGGCCCGCTCGCGCTGATTATCGCCTACCGCGCTCTGCGGCAGAGCACGTCGGTTCGCAGTGTATAGTCTCGGAGAGCAGTGATGGATGCACAGATTGTCCTGCCGATGCATCACGAGGGAATTGCCGCTGTCACTTCCCCACGCCGACCCGCATCGACGGCCTACGCCGAGCTGCGCCGGACGGTCGTGGACGCGGGGCTGCTGGAGCGGCGCTATGGCTACTATGCGATGCGTACGCTCGGCTGCTATGCCCTCCTGGCCGTGGCGCTCGCGCTCCCCATCGTCGCACCGCCGACGCTGGCGTTGACGCTTCTCGCCGCATTCACCCTGGGCTTCGTCAGCGTGCAGATCGGCATGCTCGGCCACGACGCGGGCCACCTGGCGGTGTTTCGCTCCTCCCGCGCTAACTACGCCTTCGGCATCCTGTGTTGGAGCCTGACCCTCGGCGTGGGTTTCTGGTACTGGCGAGCGCGTCACAACGCCCACCATGCCCACACCAACGATGCTCAAGGCGACCCGGAGATCCGCGGCATGAGCCTTGTCGCGTTCACGGAGGAAGACGCGCGCCAGCGCACCGGCTGGCAGCGCGTGGCCGTCCGCTACCAGGCTGTCGTCGCGCCCGTGCTGCTCCTGGTCTTCAGCGCGCTGGCCGTCATTGCGTTCCGCGTCGAGAGCTGGCTGTTCGCGGGTCGAGAGCTGCGCGGGAGCCGGCGGGCCATTGAGCTAGGCGTGCTGGGCGTGAACACGCTCATCTGGGTGATCGTCCTCATCTGGGCGCCCCACCCGTGGCGCGGGATATTCCTGGTCAGCCAGGCCGTCGCGGGCGTCTACCTGTCGCTGATTGTGGCCCCGAACCACAAGGGGATGCCGGTCTGGGCGACCGGGAGCCAGCCGTCGTTCCTGGAGCGGCAGGTGCTTAGCTCGCGCAACGTCAAGCCCGGCCCGATTACCGACTATATGTACGGCGGCCTGAACTACCAGATCGAGCACCACCTGTTCCCGACCATGCCGCGCGTCAACTTCAGCCGCGCCCGCGCCATCGTGATGCCGTTCTGCCTGGCGCATGGCCTGGACTACGAAGAGCTTTCGCCCGTGGCGTCCTATGCCGCCGTTTGGGCCGAGCTGGACCGCGTCGGGCGGCTCTCTGGGATAAACGACCAGGTGACCAACAACAAGGCAACGGAGTGATTCGTGACGACCAAGGCAACGAGGGATACTGCGGCTTCTGATCGCGCGCTGTTCATTACCGGCACAACGGGGCTGGTTGGCGGCGACCTGGTTCGCAAGTATATGGACCAAAGGGCGCGGGTGTACGCGCTCGTCCGCGCGCCGTCACCCACAGTGGCGCAGGAGCGTCTCGCGGCGCGGCTGGGCGGGCCGTTGCCGCCGTGGGTGACAGCCGTTGCCGGAGATTTAACGGCTGACCATCTGGGCCTCGATGAGGCGACGTGGAGGACAGTGGCCGGTGACATTACCGACGTGCTGCATGCGGGGACCGACATTAACTTCGGGCGGCCGCTGGAGTTTGCGCGCAACGTGAACTTCGGTGGAACCAGGCGCGTCATCGAGCTGGCCCGCGCTGCGCCGCGCCTGCTTCAGATTGGGCACGTCAGCACGGTGTACGTCGCCGGGAAGCGCACCGGCCCGATCCTGGAGTCGGAACTGCACCACGATGCCGGCTGGTTGAATACCTATGAGCAGACGAAGTACGAGGCCGAGGTCTGGCTGCGCGAGCAAATGAACGATTTGCCCATCAGCATCTACCGCATGAGCAGCGTGCTGGGGGATGCGCGGACGGGGATCGTGCGCCAGTTCAATTTTCTGCATCAGACTCTACGGCTGTTGTGGGGGAACCTGCTGCCTGCTCTGCCCGGCGAGCCGCATAGTACCCTCGACATGATTGCATCCGACTGGCTGGCGGATGCGCTGACCGCCTTGTTCGATACGCGCTTCACGCCCGGCGCAACACTCCACCTATGCTCCGGGCCGCAGCGGTCGTATACGCTGACCGAACTGCTCGTGGCGACATATGAGCAGTTCATGGCCGTCTACCCTGGGCGAGCCTTGCCGTCTCCGCCTGCGCTGCTAAGTTTCGAAGACTACCTTGAATTAGTGCGCGAGACGGAACAGCGCGGGCAGCATCGCCTGGCCCAAGCGTTGGGCGCGCTGGCGGTTTTCGTGCCGCATCAGTCGCTGCCCAAGTCCTTCGAGAATACGGCGGCGCAGACGGCTCTGGCCGGAACTGGCGTCATCCTTCCTGACATCCGCGAGTACCACGGCCGCGTCATTGAATATTGCTTGCGTTCCCATTGGGGGCGGCGGCCTATCGTCGAAAACGCCACACCATAGGAGGAATGGAGATGCTTGACCGGCCCGTCGTCCAGTTGTCGGGGCCACTCGCGCAGGTCGAGCGGGAAGTGGGGCTGAGGGAGGGGGAGGGCGATCCGTCGGCCGAGCTTGCCTTGCGGCAGTTGACGCGCTACTACGACCTCGCCAAGCGGCAGATGTGGAGCGTGGCGGACCTGGGGTGGGAAACTCTACCCGCGCTGCCGGAGCGCCACCTCAAGTCCGAGCGCTGGCAGGGTGTTTGGCGCTCGATTCTGACGCAGTTGCTCCAGGCGGACGAGATGGCGGTCAATGCCTCGGTGCAGCTCCTGCTGATGGCGGAGCATCCGTCGGCCAAGCTATACTACACCACGATGGTGCAGGACGAGGCGCGCCACGTCGAGGCACTACGGCGCGTGGCCCAGGAGGTCGGGGAGCTAGGGCAGCGCAACCCGTACCTCGACGAGTTAGCCGAGATGGTCTGGGACTTCGAGACGCTGGAAGAGCGGGTTGTCGGCATTCAGGGCTTCTTTGAGGCGCTCGTCATCCCGCTGTTCCAGGACATTCGGCGGCTCGCGCGGCAGAGCATTCTAGGTGAGCTGTGTTTCCGCCTCGCGGTGGACGACGGCATTCACCACGGCTCCGGCCTGGCATATGCCGACTACCTCATGGCGCGGGCGCCGGCCTCGCTGTCGCGCAAGATCGAGCGGAGCATGGCGAAGGTCTACCCGGTGTACATCGAGTTTCTGACGTGGCGGCCGCCGGAGCGCGCCTGGCTGACGCGCCTCATGGCCGACCGTGATGCGCAGCTTGTCCACCAGCACGGGGAGTTCGTGCGGCGCACGGCATATCGCTGGAAACTGGAGTTTGTTCCGGACTGAGGGGCGGGAAATAGAAAAGCGGCGGCTCAACGAGCCGCCGCCGTCTGTTTATAGTGCCGAGGGTGGGAGTCGAACCCACACTCCTTTCGGAACACGAGTTTGAGTCGTGCGCGTCTGCCAGTTCCGCCACCCCGGCAAATCGAAGAAAGCCCATGACCGGGATTGAACCGGTGACCTCACCCTTACCAAGGGTGTGCTCTACCGACTGAGCTACATGGGCAAAGTCGGGGCGACTGGATTCGAACCAGCGACCTCTTGAACCCCATTCAAGTGCGCTACCAGGCTGCGCTACGCCCCGAGAAACGTTCGTGTCTACCGAAGTGGGTGAGGTGGCGGAGGGCAGACTCGAACTGCCGACACAGCGATTATGAGCCGCTTGCTCTACCTACTGAGCTACTCCGCCTCACGGTCCTCGGCAGCCGGACGCCGCTGCAAGGGGGACCACCTGGACCAAGGTAGCGGGAATGGGATTCGAACCCATGACCTTCAGGTTATGAGCCTGACGAGCTGCCTCTGCTCTATCCCGCATCAGTGGGCGCGATAGGACTTGAACCTATGACCTCACGGATGTGAACCGTGCGTTCTAACCAGCTGAACTACGCGCCCAAGAGATTTTAGATTTCCGATTTTGGATTTTAGACTGAAGTCCAATCTAAAATCCGAACTTGTAGGTCGGGGCGAGTGGATTTGAACCACCGACCTCAGCGTCCCGAACGCTGCGCGCTAACCAAGCTGCGCTACGCCCCGATGATTGCCGCGAACCAAAGCGGGTGATGGGATTCGAACCCACGGCCCTCTGCTTGGGAAGCAGATGCTCTACCGCTGAGCTACACCCGCAAGGCAGGGGAGACAGGACTCGAACCTGCAACCACCCGTTTTGGAGACGGGGACTCTGCCAATTGAGCTACTCCCCTTTGGTATCGAAAAGCCATCGGTCGGACTTGAACCGACGACCTGCTCATTACGAGTGAGCTGCTCTACCGACTGAGCTACGATGGCAACGATCTGTTAAACAGATCAGAGCGGGCGATGGGATTTGAACCCACGACCTTCTCCTTGGCAAGGAGACGCTCTACCGCTGAGCCACGCCCGCATTCACAAACATCCACATCAGTGGAGCTGAGGGGAATCGAACCCCTGACCTCTTCAATGCCATTGAAGCGCTCTCCCAGCTGAGCTACAGCCCCGCTGTCGGTCGTCGGCGCTCCGAAAGTGGGCCATTTGACGGATGGACCACTGCGAAGGGACTTCTGACAAGGTGCCCAGGAGAGGATTTGAACCTCCACTCCCGTACGGGAACTACGCCCTGAACGTAGCGCGTCTGCCAGTTCCGCCACCTGGGCAAGGGACAAAGTGGGCGGTACAAGACTTGAACTTGTGACCTCAGCGATGTCAACGCTGCGCTCTAACCAACTGAGCTAACCGCCCGCAGGGCGACCAGTGGGGCACGATCCCACAGCCTCCAGGGCCACAACCTGGCGCTCTGCCAATTGAGCTATGGCCGCCGCAGGCGCCCTCGACGGGACTTGAACCCGCGATCTTCACATTGACAGTGTGATGAGCACTCCAACCTGCTCTGCGAGGGCGTATTCAAACAAACTTACTTTGTTAAGGTAAGCAGGGCTGACGCCGAGACTGGAATCTTCGGCATCCAGCTCCGCGGGCAGGACTCGAACCTGCGACCAATCGGTTAACAGCCGACCGCTCTACCGACTGAGCTACCGCGGATCAAAAAACACAAGAACACGACGGACGTGGTCCCCCCAAGGGGATTCGAACCCCTGTTTCAGCCTTGAAAGGGCCGCGTCCTAGGCCTCTAGACGATGGGGAGGAAATCCCGCGCCCCGGAAGAAAACAGCGCCGCCGAAACGGCGTGGGGGCGATCAGGTGCCGAGGGGCAGAATCGAACTGCCGACACCACAATTTTCAGTCGTGTGCTCTACCTACTGAGCTACCTCGGCGAGAGGCTGGGGGACGAGGATTCGAACCTCGGCTGGCTGATCCAGAGTCAGCTGTCCTACCGCTAGACGATCCCCCAGTAGTAGCGCATACGGGATTCGAACCCGTGTCTCGGCCTTGAGAGGGCCGTGTCCTGGGCCTCTAGACGAATGCGCCTTGGAACAGGTACCCCCGGTAGGACTCGAACCTACAACCAAGCGGTTAAGAGCCGCCTGCTCTGCCAATTGAGCTACGGAGGTGTTTAGGTAGCGGGGATGGGATTCGAACCCATGACCTTCAGGTTATGAGCCTGACGAGCTGCCTCTGCTCTACCCCGCATCGTTGATAACCTTGTATCTGACGCGCCCTATCACTCTTTCTTACACACCGCGCGGTCCAATTTCGGACCCTGTCTCTGAGTACCCCCGGAGGGACTTGAACCCCCAACCTAACCCTTAGGACGGGCTTGCTCTTCCTGTTGAGCTACGGGGGCTTGTCGAAGGAGGCGCCCCTGGAGGGACTCGAACCCCCGACCAGCTGCTTAGAAGGCAGCTGCTCTATCCACTGAGCTACAGGGGCAAGGACGACGAGAGGGTCGTACCCCCGATTCTGTCGAGACCGCCATCTATCTCACCCATTGGGTGGCGGCGCCTAGCGTGCGAGGTGTAATCTCGCCTTGCCGTTGCCGCTGCGGCGGGAGCGAACCTGGCATCAGGCCCACCCCACCCGCCTTGCTCCCCATCAGCCAGCGCAGTCACCTAGCCGCCGACATCGCTGCCGACGCTGGTGCGCTCTTACCGCACCCTTTCACCCCTCACTGGTTGCCCAGCGGGTCTACTCTCTGTTGTCGCCTTGCGTCGCCCGGTGATTGCTCGCCGAGCGCCCCGCCTTGCTGTTTCAGCGGGTGGCCTGCCGCCGCATGGCGGCGGCGAGGAGTCGGGAAGTTCCTCTGAGCGCGAACGCTCAGCGGCGGTGTACCTCTCGTTGTCGCGGTGTGCGCCCCAGGCGCTCTGATCCATCAAGAGGCCCATGACGCTTTTGATCGCCGTGTTACGCGACACCCACTATCGGTTGTTAAGGTGCGGACGAGAGGACTTGAACCTCCACTCCCTTGCGGGAACTAGGCCCTCAACCTAGCGCGTCTGCCATTCCGCCACGTCCGCTTGCATGTTGCAGCGCGGCCGAAACCTCGACCAGTGCCCAGGAGAGGATTTGAACCTCCACTCCCGTACGGGAACTACGCCCTGAACGTAGCGCGTCTGCCAGTTCCGCCACCTGGGCATGTGCATCTGGTACCCCCAGCAGGACTCGAACCTGCGCCCCTGGCTCCGGAGGCCAGTGCTCTATCCACTGAGCTATGGGGGCTGAAAGGGGGAAACCCCACTGTCAGGCATCCCCGGCAGGACTTGAACCTGCGACCTTTGGGTCCGCAACCCAACGCTCTATCCACTGAGCTACGGGGACGTGTTTCACATTGTCAGAAATCAAAACGGCGTGTGACCGCTGGGGTCTCACGCCGCCGGAGGGGTCGAGGCACAGGGGCCTTAGACGATACTCGCTCCGTCGGCGCGAACACGCTGGTTTTGAGGCAAATCGGTCGCACCGCGCCAGATACCTGGCGCAGAAGCACCCGTGGTCATGATAGGGTTAAGCCGATTTGCGGTCAAGGTCACTGATGTTCAGCTCCAGCACGCTCTGCGTTGTTCAACCGTGGGGCTTATTATACCCCAGCCTCGAATGGATGTCAAGTCCGATACAAGCGGCATCCCAAAGATGTCGAGGCAGCCTCTTTCACCCGTGGGATGCCGCCTGTTATTCGATCTTACCCCTGGTGAGCATCATCTTGAGGATGAGCAGCCACATGAGCCACACGGGGACAGGACGCTTGACGCGAGAAACCTCGCCCGGTTGCTCAGTCTCGCCGGTTGTTTCGGTCGGCTTGAGCATCTTTGCGTCCGTCTTCACGGCTCTCGGGCGGCGGCTCTGCTTCAGCTGCTCGTCCTCGATGTAGGTCATCAGAGTGACGACCCGCAGCCATCGCGTGTCGTCGTAGCGCACCAGGTAGCCCTCCCGGCCGTAGTACTTGCAGATGGGGCAAGTGCCGCCGGTGACAGGCTCGGTGTAGATGTAGCCGCAGGTGCGGCAGTAGGTCCCGGTCAGGGTGCCGGTCATGGTATCCTCCCCTTGTGTCGCCCGCTCATGGGGCGGTTGATGACGCATGGCCGCTGGCATCCACGCGTCGGGAGGTTCACCAGGCGTGTGTCACGCCCGACGCGTGGAGTGCGGCCAACACTGTCGACTCGTTTCAGCCTCGATGTGACTGGCATTATCGGGTAATGCCATGAGCGCACTCCTTTCTCAGTCTGTTATACTGCGTAGATGTCGACCAGCTCGATCACGCTCTTGGGCGCCTTCTCCTCGATGTAGTCCCACATTAGGTACGCCTTGATCTCGCCCTGGCCGTCAATCGTCTCCAATCGTCCCTTGTTGCAACCGGCTGCGCGGCAGATGGGGCACTCCAGGGGCATGACCACCTCGATGCAGATCCAGCCGCAGCAGCGGCAGCGCTTCGCCGTCAATTTAGCTGTCACACGATCTACCCTTCTTGGGGACGCACAAAAAGAAAGCGCGTCGCCGTGAGGCCACGCGCCAAGGTAGTCGTGCAGACGGCACGGCTGAGTCAGCGGCGCGCGGCAAGCCTCTGGATACTATTGACTGTAAGTAGCCCCGTATTCGGGTGTTCTCTGCGCATTATCCACAGGTAACTCATAACGAACCCCTTCTGACTCAATCCGGCGCGGTTGCCGCGTTGTTTCTCACCGACAACAGTCTACCATAGAGACGCAATGTGAGTCAATGGCCTTACCCGACAATTCATAGACAATCCGTCGAATGAATGACGCCCGAGGGATGAAAAGTCCCTCGGGCGGTGGATGCTTGCTTGCCAGACGATTGATTGGGTCGCGTGCTAACTCACCTGGGTGAACTGGACGTTGCCCCAATCGCCATTGCGCACGTAGTAGACGCGGACGCGGCCGTCGCGCAGGTTCTCGGCGCGCTGGCCGGTGACTTGCGCCCCATCCACGCTGATGCTGAACTCGCCAGAGTTGGGCACGAAACCATCGGCGAAGATGCGCTTCTGGAGTGCGGCGTTCGGGTTGAACTGGATGACCTGCTTATTCTGCGCCTCAGCCACCAGCGGGTCTCCGGACGCCCCGCCGTCCATGAACTGGACGTTGCCCCAATCGCCGTTGCGGACGTAGTAGACCCGAACGCGGCCGTTGCGCAGGTTCTCAGCGCGCTGGCCGGTGACCTGTGCTCCGTCGCTAGAGATGCTGAACTCGCCGGAGTTGGGGACGAAGCCGTCGGCGAAAATGCGCTTCTGGAGCGCGGCGTTCGGGTTGAACTGGATGACCTGCTTGTTCTGCGCCTCAGCCACCAGCGGCCCAGATGATACGGCGCTGTTCCCGGCGGGTGGATTAGCGTTCCCAGCCGGCGGCGCGCCCGACTTCCACGCGGCGATCAGGTCGCGCGTCAGCTTCAGGTAGAAATCGCCGTAGGCCTCGCTCGGCTCGATGTAAGTCCCTTCGGGCCACTCGTTGAACGACGTGATGATGACCCAGTTTGCGCCGCTCGCCTGCGCCCCGCGGAAGGTCTCGCGGTAGAACGCGCCGCCCGCCCGGTCGCGGCGGAACGTACCCCCCCGCCCGGCGATGTGGGTGTCGTCGTAGCCGGGCATGGCTGTCGCCACGAAAATCTTGTCGCCCGCGCCCCGCACGTTGTTCCCCCAGCGCACGAGGGTCGAGGCCGGGTCGCCCGTCCACGCCACGGAGTAGCCGTGGAGGCCGTCGAACTGCGACAGGTAGGACGTGTCGGTGCCTTCCGCGATCCAGAGCGTATTGTGATTGGGATCGACGGACGCCCGAATGGCAGCCCACGTGCCGGGCGAGAGCATGTTCTGCCGCCAGAAGAAGATGACCGGCTTGCCGTTCCACCTGAGGTAGCCTGGGTGGCCCGTATAGTTCTGGATGAGGTAGCGTAGAGCCTCAGTGGCGGCGCCCTGGCCGCCGTTGATGAACGGCGACGTTAGCTCCAGGTCGACGGCGGCGTGGAAGCCGCGCGACTTCGCCACGTCGAGGAGCGTCTTGAAGTTGTCGTCGGTTGGGTTGCCTGCGCCCCACCAGCTCTGGACAAAGGCGTCGATGCCCGCGCCTCGCGCCTGGTCGACGTGGCGCTCGATAGCGCCTCGGTCGGCGGAGACGTAGCGCGGGGTGGGGAAGTCGGGCACCTGGTTCGGAGTCCAGGTGTTGTCATCGTACCAGGCGTAGTAGAAAGCGAGGGCAAGCGGGCCGTCGGCGGCGGCAGGGCGAGGATGAGCAGCGACGACCGCCAACAACATCGCCGCGAGGACGGCCACAAGAGACAATCGCGCGAACATTGAGAAGCCTTGCTAGGGTCTAGATACCTAGACCGGGTAATCCATGCGCGCCCAGGGTCAGCGAAAGCTCGCCGCCGTGGTGCAGGTCATGCTCCAGGACGTGCCAGACGACCCACGCCCGGGAGAAGCTGTACGGTTGGCCGTGCCACACGCCGCTCACCATTTCCACCATCTCCTCCGCTTTCCACATGCCGACGGCGGAGCCAACCACTTCCCATGTGGCGTTCAATCCGTCTACTAACTCGGCCGCCGAGCGCGTCGGCGCGTCTGGGGCTTGCCAGCCCCCGAACGCGGCCATCTTGTCGCCACTCTGGCCTAGTGCGGTGTGGAACCAGTTGGCGCGCGTGGCGATGATGTGGGTGACAAGCTCGCCCACGCTGCGCTGGTTGGGGGCGACGCGGAGCGTGAGCTGCTCATCGGTGAGATGGCTAATGGCTTCGACCAGGTGGTGCTGGTACGTCTGCCAACTATTCACGAATACAATCATTCCGGGCGACGATGGCATAAGGATATCCTCCCCTTAAACTTGCTGCAACAGTGCGGCTAAACCAAGCAGGTACGAGCGCGGGCCGAAGCCAAGAATCTGCCCGACGCAGACGGGCGCTAAGAGCGACTGGTGGCGAAACGCCTCGCGGGCGTGGACGTTGGACAGGTGGACTTCGACGGTCGGCAGGCCGACGGCGGCGATGGCATCCCGCAGGGCATAGGAGGTGTGGGTGAACGCGCCGGGGTTGATGAGCACCGCGTCCGCCCAGCCGCGCGCGTCGTGGAGGGCGTCGATGAGCGCGCCCTCGTGATTCGATTGCAGGATGCGCAGTTCGCTGCCCGCCGCCGCCGCCCGCTCCTGGAGCATGGTGTTGATTTCTTCGAGTGTCGTAGAGCCGTATACACCCGGCTCCCGCGTCCCCAGCAGGTTCAAATTCGGCCCATGCAGGACAAGAATGCGCATTGAACAGCCTCGCTGAAACAGAATGAAACGCTGGAATACTTGATGGATATTGATATCTGTGCAATTGATACTTATCCGGTGATGACCGCAATCGCCTCCATCACAGCGTCCACCGGCACATCGCCGACCACAACGACATTGCCCACGGAGCGCGGCAGGATGAAGCGCAGCTTACCCGCCGCCTTCTTCTTGTCCACGGCCATCTGTGCATAGATCTCGTCGGGCGCGTAGCCGGGCGCGTTCGTTGGCAGGCCAAGCTTCACCAGCACCGCGCGGATGCGCTCTTCAAGCGTCGCGTCGGCGTAGCCCAGGCGCGCCGCGAGGTGGGCTGCCGCGACCATGCCGACGGCGACGCACTCACCGTGGCGCAGGCGGAAGCCGCTAACGCTCTCCAAGGCATGGCCGAACGTGTGACCCAGGTTGAGCACGACGCGGCGGCCACTCTCATACGGGTCCGCTTCGACGACGCGCTGCTTGACGGCGATGGCCCGCGTGACCGTCCAGGCCAGCGGCTCCGGCCCATCCGTCTCCAGGTGCGCCAGCAACGCCGGATCGTCGATGATGCCCGCTTTGACGACCTCGGCCAGCCCCGCCGTGACTTCCGCCTGTGGGAGAGTATCGAGGGCCGCCAGGTCGGCCAGGACAAGGCGCGGCGTTTTGAACGCGCCGACGAGATTCTTGCCCTGGGGCAAGTCGACGCCTACCTTCCCACCCACTGAGGCATCCACCATGCTCAGCAGCGTCGTGGGCGCCTGGACGAACGCCACGCCACGCAGGTAGGTGGCGGCGGCGAAGCCGACCAGATCGCCGATGACACCGCCGCCCAGTGCGACCACCGTGGCGTCTCTCCCCAGGCCCGCCGCGAGGAAGGCGTCGTAAGCGAGGCGCACGGTGTCGAGCGTTTTCGCGGTTTCGCCAGCCGGGAGGACGACCAGCGTATGCGCCAGCCCCGCGCGCTTCAGACTGCTCTGGGCTATTGGCGCGTGGAGCGGTGCGACTGACTCATCAGTGACGAGGGCAACCGGCCCCGCCAGCCCGCGCTCCACCAGCCGCTCTCCCAGCCCGGCCAGGAGGCCGCGGCCGACCAGCACATCGTATGCGCCGTCCGGCGCTTGTACGCTCAGGTGGTGCAGTTCGGTGGCTGTTTGGTGTGTTGGGGATGTATTCATGGTACTGTGTCTGCTCTAGTAAGCCAGGACGTTTTGCCCATCTTTTATTGACCACGTCGAAACCCAATTGACGTGGAGAGCATTATAGCATAGGAGAGCGACAATGGAATATACGCGACTGGGACGTACTGGATTGCAGGTAAGCCGTTTGTGCCTGGGCACCATGAACTTCGGCCCGCAAACGAGTGAGCAGGATTCCTACGCCATCATGGACCACGCCCTCGAGTTGGGCATCAACTTCTTCGACACGGCTAACGTGTACGGTTGGAAGCTGGGCGAGGGCGTGACTGAGCAAATCATCGGCCGTTGGTGGAAGCAGGGCGGCGGTCGGCGCGAGAAAGTTGTGCTGGCGACGAAGGTGTTTGGCAAGATGGGCGAGTGGCCCAACCAGTCGCGCCTCTCGGCGGTGAACATCAAGCGCGCTTGCGAGGACAGCTTGCGCCGCCTGCAAACCGACTACATCGACATGTACCAGATGCACCACGTCGACCGTGACACGCCGTGGGATGAGATCTGGCAGGCGATGGAGACTCTCGTTTACGAGGGCAAGATCGTCTACGTTGGGTCGAGCAACTTCGCCGGTTGGCACATCGTCCAGGCGAATGAGGCGGCGAAGGCGCGTCACTTCTACGGTCTGGTCTCAGAGCAGAGTCTCTATAACCTCGCGGCCCGAACGGTCGAGCTGGAAGTTCTGCCCGCCTGCCGGGCCTACGGTCTCGGTGTCATCCCCTGGAGTCCGCTGGCCGGCGGTCTGCTCGGCGGCATCCTCGAAAAGCAGGCGACGACCGGCCGCCGCGCCAACCCCGACGTGGCTCAGCGGATCGAGAAGATGCGTCCACAACTCGAGGCGTACGAGGGGCTGTGCAAGGAGATGGGTGAGTCGCCCGCCGATGTGGCGCTGGCGTGGCTGCTCGCCAACCCCGCCGTGACTGCACCCATCATCGGCCCGCGCACGATGGAGCAGCTCGATGGCTCCTTACGCGCGCTCGATATAAAGCTGTCCGACGACCTCATGAAGCGCCTGGACAGCATCTTCCCCGGCCCCGGTGGTGCCGCCCCCGAGGCCTACGCCTGGTAGCAAAACGGTCATTGCGAGCATAGCATTGGGGGTGCGGGGGCGGTACTCCGCCCCCGCTGGCGAAGCAATCTCCCGTCAGGCGAATGGCCCTCGGATGCGCGGATTGGGAAGTCTGTCACAAGGGCAGGAGGTTGCTTCGTCGTCCTATCGTCCTCCTCGCAACGACCGGGTTGTGAGGACAAGCTCTAGCGGTCGTACATGAACGTCCAAAGGTAGTCGATGATGGCCCAGCGGTCGGCGTCGGAGAGGGTGTCGAAGCGGTGCTGCGGGTCGCCCGGCAGCCCACTCAGGGAAGCGGCAAGGCTGCGGCCCGTCCGAGCCAGCATGGTCGAGGGATTAGATAGCGACGACGCGCTCCCGCCCTGGCCGTTCGCGCCGTGGCACGACGCGCAGTTCTGTTGGTACAGCGTCCGGCCCCGCGCCAGGTCATCGTCGGTTGTCCTCAAGGACCAGACGTAGAACAAAACGTCCCAGCGCTCTTGCTCGCTGAGCTTGCCGTCGAACGCCAGCATCCCCGAGCCGAGCACGCCCTTGGTGATGGAGGTGTAGAGGCTGACGGGTGTGCGCGAGCGCATGAATTCGGCGTCATGGAAGTTGACCGGGCGGGGGGAGAGGGTGCGCGCCAATGCCGTATCCCCGCGTCCGCTGTCGCCGTGGCAGCTGGCACAGTTGGGGCCGTAGAGCGCCGCGCCTCGGCTGACGCTGGGCTGCGCGGGCGGGACATTCTGGGCGTAGGGTGTCGGCCCGGGTGTAAGGGTGGGTAGAGGGCCGGCCAGGGTGGGGTAGGGTGTCGCCAGGGGCCCCGGCGAGGCTTCGCAAGCCACGACGAGCAGGGCGAGAGCAGCGATAGCGAAGACAACGGGAATCGCGGTCTTCCGCGTAGAGGAGTTAGGAACGCAGAGGCGCAGAGGCGCAGAGAGAGAATAGAAATGTGATCTTTGTTCTCTGTGTCTCTGCGTCTTTGCGTTTCCTTTCTCCTTCAAGCTCACGAAAAGCGACATCATCGCCTTCAACAAACAGGGCTGCTCAGCCGTCAACCACCGCCGTGACCGCCACCTCGACCAGCATCCGTGGGTCCACCAGCCCCTTGACTTCGACCAGGAAGTTGGCGGGGCGGATGTCGCGGAAGAACTCGGCATGCGCCCGCCCAACGTCCTCCCAGCGGCTCATGTCGGTGACGAAAATCTCCACCCGCACCACATCCTCCAGCCGCGCCCCAGCCTGCTCCAGCGCGCCCTGGATCTTCGTCAAGCAAGCGCGCATCTGGGTGTAGGCGTCGCCCTCGCCGATGACGTTGCCGTCGGCGTCGCTCGCCGTCGTGCCCGCCGTCCAGACCATGTTGCCGACGCGGATGGCGCGGGAGTAACCGACCTTGGCCTCCCAGGGCGTGCCGGTCGAGACACGGAGTCGCTCAGGCATAACGGTGTTCTCCTATGGCGTTTCGGACCACGAAGGACGCGAAAGTGCGCGAAAAGCACGAAAGGTAGACGCAGGCGTTCTTTTTCGTGTCTTTCGCGTCTCTTTCATGCTTTTCGCGATCCAACACTCTGTTGCGATTAGGTTACCGGGGCAGGAACGCTGCGAAGCCCAGGGCGTGATCAACCACCATCGCCACGAACAGCAGCGCCAGGTAGAGCAGCGAGTACTTGTACAGCTTCCACGCCGCAGCGTGCCCACCTTGCTGGATGAGGCGCACGGCGTAGTAGACCAGGATGCCGCCGAGCACGACCGCCGAGACGAGGTAGAGCCAGCCCATCGCGCCAATCGGGACGAGCATCACGCTCAGGGCCACCAGCATCACCGAGTAGAATAGAATCTGGCGGTAGGTCTCGTGGTCGCCCGCGATGACCGGCAGCATCGGCACACCGGCGCGGGCGTAGTCCTTCTGCTTGACCAGAGCCAGCGCCCAGAAGTGGGGCGGTGTCCAGTAGAAGATGATGATGAACAGGAAAATGGCCGCCAGGTTGAGGCTGCCGGTCGCCGCCGCCCAGCCGACGAGCGGCGGAATCGCGCCCGCCGCGCCGCCGATGACGATGTTCTGCGTGCTCGTGCGCTTTAGCCAGCGCGTGTAGATGAACACGTAGAACAGCAGGCCGATCATCGACAAGATGCCGCTCAGCACGTTGACGAACACGGCGTAGACGGCGAAGGCCAGGACGCCGAGGGCGATGCCGAACACCAGGGCATTGAGTGGCGCGATCTGGCGGCTCGGGATCGGACGGCGGGCCGTGCGGCCCATGAGCAGGTCGATGTCGCGGTCCATGTACTGGTTGATGGCGTTTGCGCCGCCAGCGGCCAGGTAGCCGCCCAGCAGCGTCCAGAAGACGAGCGCCCACGAGGGCGGTGTCGGCGACGCGATCCAGAGCGCGGCCCACGTCGTCACGAGCAACAGGCTGATGACGCGCGGCTTGGTCAGGCTCACATAGAGGCCAATAGTGCGCCCAATGCCCCGCTTCTCAGTTGTCGCGTCAGTCGCCTGAGGCGCTACACGACGTGGTGTCGGAAGAGCATACGCGGCCATCGTCATGACCACCAGCGCGCCCCAGACAAGCGCCCCCGCACCGAGGTGCAGGACGCGCGTTGCGGGCGGCGTCTGCCACGCGACGTCCAACGCGCCGAAGACAATCTGGACCAAGTATACACCGGCGGCCACCCAGGCGATGGGCATCAGTGGCGTCTCGCGCCGAGTGCGATACGTCGCGGCGAGGAGGTAGAGCAGGAGCACACCGACGGCGGCTACGGCCCAGCGATGCACCATCTGAACGGCGGCGTATGGGTCGTTCACCGGGCAGAACGGCCACGAGGGGCATGCCTGAGTGCCTGCCGTGGCGGTGGCAATCGCGCCGCTGATGAGGAGGACGTACATGGCGAGTGTCGTCGCCAGGACAACACGCGGGTAGCTGTCGCGGCGGGCTGGGGCCAGCGGACCACGGCGGGAGAGGGGATCCCCAGCCGTGACACTTGTTCCCGCTGCCAGGATGCTTCCGACGACGAGCATGGCGATGGCGAACTGCGCGGTCATCGGGACTGGTTGCGCGGCCGGGATGGGCGCTGCGCCGAGAATGATCTCCAGCAGAAGCAGCGCCCCAGCAATGGCGGCCGGCCACGCGACCCACGGACGCCGGGGGAAGCGCCAGATGAGCACAACGGATGTGGCAGCAATCAGAATTGTTGCCAGCCCATTGACTGCGGCATGACTCGCATCGACGAGCGCGCCGAGGCCGGGAGCTGACAGAGCGCCTGCTGAGCACAGCGGCCAATGGGCGCAACCGAGGCCCTCGGCGGCGATATTCATCACGGCGACGAGAACAATGAGGGCATAGAAGAGCGGGATAACGAACGTGGCGAAGCGGGTCAAGCGAGCCATGACTCCCTTTCAGGTCTACGCGAACTCGGGTAATATCCTAGAAGGTTCCGAAGCCGGTCGTGCGAATGGTGTAGATGACCACGGCGAGCAATAGAATCGCCGGGATGAGCGTCCAGAGGAGATCGACGCGAACGCTGCCGTGCCAGCGCGTTTCCTGCCCGTTCTCAACACGGCGGAAGCGGAGCGCCTGGATAATGATGAGGGCCTGGGCAACCGCGTACACGACCACGGCAGCCCACAGGATGATCGAGTTGGGGGTCATCGCCATGTGTCCTCAAAGAATCCAACAGTCTAGCACGATACTATAACATAAAGGTTCAGTGGGTGCAAGGAAATTCGGTTGGGGTCGAGTCGTAGTCAGGTCCATATTGCCAGGGCAGACCGTAGACCTGACAGGTTTCCGAAACCTGTCAGGTCTACGGTCTGCGACGTCAGAAATTCGTCCCCGGGAATGCTTGACAGATCGCAGCGGGTGTGGTAAGCTGTTCGGCATGGGGATGATGCCATGATGAGTCAGTGCTGGTACGGCGGCTACTACTTTAGCGGCTTTTACTTTTACAAGCCGCTTATTGGCATGCCCCACGCCGGACCGAGACGCTAAGTCAAAGACGATACAAAAGCTGCAGAAGCGTGGGCGCGACAAGCCCCACGCTTTTTTATTGCAGTCTGACGCCTCATGACATCAACGACGCAGGCCGCCAAGGGCGGACCGCAAGGAGGACAAGGTGCTGATGTGCCGTGGCGTGCGTGGCGCAACCGTGGCGGAGGAGAACACGCGCGAGGCCATTCTGGAGGCGACGCGGGAATTGCTGAGCCGTCTGACGCTCGCCAACGACCTGCAGCCCGACGATGTCGCCAGCATCATCTTCTCCGTCACGCCCGATCTCACGGCGGAGTTCCCCGCCGTCGCGGCGCGCCAGCTTGGCTGGCACGACGTAGCTTTGCTGGATACGATTGAGATTGATGTGCCAGGCGCACTGGCCCGGTGCATTCGCGTCCTCATCCACTGGAACACAACCCGAACGGCGCAGGAGATTGTGCACGTCTACCTGCGCGGGGCGGAACGTCTCCGCCCGGACCGAGTCGCTCGCCAGGGCTGACGGGCTAAACTCAGTCGATAAGCATCGTTAGGTAAGAGTCACAGCCATCACAGGAGGGTATCATGGTCATCGTCATGCGGTCAGGGGCAAGCCAGGGTGAAGTGGGCGCGATTGTCTCGCGCATCGAGGAGCTAGGCTACCGCGCTCACCTGTCTCAGGGTGTCGAGCGCACCATTATCGGCGTTATCGGCGACGAGCGGCCGCTCGATCCCGTGGCGTGGGAGATGCTGCCGGGCGTCGAGAACGTCGTGCGCATCTTGAAGCCCTACAAGCTGGCGAGCCGCGAGTTCCACCCGGACAACACGGTCATCACCTTGAATGGGTTGCGGATTGGCGGCGAAGAGATTGTGGTCATGGCCGGGCCGTGTTCCGTGGAGAGTCGGGAACAGATCACGGAGGCGGCCCAGGCGGTGCGTGAGGCTGGGGCGACGATTCTGCGGGGAGGCGCTTTCAAACCGCGAACGTCGCCCTACGCTTTCCAGGGCATGGGTGAGCCGGGGCTGAAGCTGCTCCGCGAGGCCGCCGACGCCACGGGCCTGCTCGTCGTCACCGAGGTCATGTCGCCGGCCGAGGTCTCGCTTGTCTCGCAGTATGCCGACATCCTCCAGATCGGCACGCGCAACATGCAGAACTACGCCCTGCTCCACGCCGTCGGCGAGGCGCACCGCCCCGTCCTTCTCAAGCGCGGCATGTCCTCGACCATCGAGGAGCTGCTGATGGCGGCTGAGTACATCCTCTCCCACGGCAACTACCGCGTCATGCTGTGCGAGCGCGGCATCCGCACGTTCGAGACGTACACGCGCAACACCCTGGACATCAACGCCGTGCCGGCGCTCAAGACCCTCACTCATTTACCAGTCATCGTGGACCCAAGCCACGCAACGGGACGACGGGAGCTGGTGGAGGCGGCGTCGCTGGCGGGTATTGCCGCAGGCGCGGATGGGCTGATCGTCGAGGTCCACACCCACCCCGACCGCGCTCTGTCTGATGGCGCCCAGTCCCTCACGCCCGACCAGTTCGCCCACATGATGGCGCGCCTGGCACGCGTGGCGGAAGCGGTTGACCGCAAGCTGGACATCGCTGAGAAGGCGCCCCTGGCCGTCGCGCCGTAGCCTCGCTGTGGCTTAGGGGGAGAAACGTTCGAGCGAGAGGAGACCATCGTGATCATCATCATGCGCATGGGCGCGAGCCAACAGGAAATCGCGGACGTTCTGCACAAAATCGAGGCGGACGGCTTCCGCTCCCACCCTATCTACGGCGTGGAGCGCACCGTCATCGGCGTCATCGGCGACGACCGAGCCAAGCGGCCTGACACCTACGAGCGCATGCCCGGCGTGGAGCGCGTCGACCGCGTGCTGCGCCCCTTCAAGCTCGCCGGCCGCGAGTTCCACCCCGACGACAGCGTGATTCAGCTCAACGGTCACGCTATCGGCGGGACCGAGGTCATCGTCATGGCCGGCCCGTGCTCGGTCGAGAGCCGCGAGCAGATCATGGAGGCGGCCCACGCCGTCAAAGAAGCAGGCGCGACCATTCTGCGCGGCGGGGCGTTCAAGCCGCGCACGTCGCCCTACTCGTTCCAGGGTCTCGGCGAGTACGGCCTGCAACTGCTCAAAGAGGCCAGCCAGGCCACCGGGCTGCCCGTCATCACCGAGGTGCTCTCGACGCGGGATGCGCCTCTCGTCGCCCACTACGCCGACATTCTCCAGATCGGCACGCGCAACATGCAGAACTTCGCCCTGCTAACGGCAGTCGGCAGCTCGGGTCGGCCGGTCCTCCTCAAGCGCGGCATGAGCAACACTATCGAGGAGCTGCTCATGGCGGCCGAGTACATCCTGGCCGCTGGCAATCCTCGCGTCATTCTCTGCGAGCGCGGCATTCGCACCTTCGAGCCGGCCACGCGCTTCACCCTCGACCTCAACGCGGTTCCGCTCATCAAGCAGCTCAGCCACCTGCCGGTCGTCGTCGATCCGAGCCAGGCGACGGGCAAGTGGGACCTGGTGCCGGCGATGAGCAAGGCAGCCGTTGCAGCAGGCGCGGATGGCTTGCTCATTGAGGTCCACCCGAACCCGAGCGAGGCGTTGAGCGACGCCGCGCAGCAGCTCAAGCCGGATACCTTCGCGCAGCTCATGCGGGACCTGAAAATGCTTGCCCCCGCGGTTGGGCGGACGGTGTAGCATGGCTGCGTCGTCCGTAGAATCGTCGCGGGAGGCGAAGGCCGACGATATTCCCTTTCGCCGCGTCGCTATTGTCGGCATGGGGCTGATGGGCGGCTCGCTCGGCCTGGCCTTGAAGGAGCGCTGCCCCCGCACGACAGTCGTGGGGATTGCGCGTCGAGCCAGCGTCGTGGACCTGGCGCTGCGCATGGGAGCGGCGGACGAGGCGACGACTGACATGGCCGAGGGGGTACGCCAGGCCGACCTGGTCGTCCTATCGACGCCCGTACGCACCCTCATCCGCCAGATTCCCGAGGTCGCGGCCCACATGCAGCCAGGCGCGGTGCTGACCGACATGGGCAGCACCAAGGCGGCCATCATGCGCGCCATGGCCGGGGTTTCGTGGAGCATTCAGCCTGTCGGCGGCCACCCCATGTGCGGTAAGGAAGTCGCCGGGCTGGACGCAGCCGAGGCGACACTGTACGAAGGGGCGACGTGGCCCCTGACCCCGCTAGAGCGCACCGACCCAGCGGCCACAGCCGGAATGCGCGCCCTGGTGCAGGCGGTGGGCGCGCGTCCCATCATGATCGAGCCAGATCGCCACGACCGCCTTGTGGCTGCCATCAGCCACCTGCCGTACCTGCTGGCCGTTGCCCTGACGGGCGTCGTCGATGAAGTGGCCGATCAGGATGACCTGGTGTGGGCGCTGGCGGCCAGCGGCTTCCGCGATACCAGCCGCCTGGCGGCGAGCGACATGGCGATGATGCTGGATATCCTGGCGACGAATCGCCGCTATGTGGCCGCAATGGCCGGCCGGTTTCATCGTCGCCTGGGTCAGCTCATCGTGGCGCTCGAGGCGGGCGACGACGCCGAGGTCGCCGATTTGCGCCCTCGGCTGGAGGCGGCGCGGGACAAGCGCATCTGGTGGGGCGAGTGGAAGGCGGCGCTGAAACGTGAGGCGGCTCGAGCCGCACGCAGCGAGACGAAGGGGGATGAGGATTCAGCATGACCGAACGGCCGTCGTGGACGCGCTTCTTCCGCGTCTGGGTAGGGTTAGGGTTACAATCTTTTGGGGGTGGTACAGCCACCCTCTATCTTATTCAGCGGGCGGTGGTGGACCAGCAGCGCTGGATGTCCGCTGAGGAGTTCGCCCACAACTGGGCTATGGTGCAACTCGCGCCGGGCATCAACCTTCTGGCGATTACGATACTCATAGGGTGGAAGATTGCGGGCGCGCCCGGTATCGTTGCCGCCCTCGGGGGGCTACTGCTCCCCAGCATTGCCATCACCATCCTGGTCTCGGCCACATACGCCAGCGTCAGCGCGCTCCCCATCGTCGAAGCCGCGCTCCAAGGCGTCATCCCGGCCACGGTTGGCCTCGGCCTGTTCCTCTCCTACCGCCTGCTCATGCCCACTCTGTCCGTCAGCCGTCGTGAGGGGCGGGTGAGCGTGGCGGTGAGCCTGGCCCTGGTCGTCGGCGCGATGGGGGCCACGTTCTGGTTGAAGTGGCCGGTGCTGCTGACGCTGCTGCTTGGCGGGGTGCTGGGCGGCATCTACCAGTGGGGCAGCGCCTTGCGATTGTCCGAGGCGTCTGACACATGACGCCGATCGATCCGATTACCCTATTCTGGCTGTTCCTCAAGGCATCCCTCTTCTCGACCGGCGGCACGGGCAATCTGCCCCTGCTCTACCAGGACCTTCTCACACGCGGCTGGGCGACCGACCAGATGTTTGCCGAGGCGCTCGCCATCGGCCAACTCACGCCAGGCCCGACCGGGCTGTGGGTCATCAGCCTGGGCTACCTGGTCTATGGCGTCGTTGGCTCGGTCCTGGCGGCGGTCGCCATCACCCTGCCGCCGCTGCTCGTGCTGGCGATCAGCGTCGCCCACCAACATATTGGCGGCCACCCGTTCGTGCGTGGCATGATTCGCGGCCTGAGCCTGGCCGTCATCGGCGTCTTTCTCATCGTGCTGTCGCGGCTCATGCCCGGCCCGATTCCGGACTGGCGAGCGGTCGCTATCGCCCTGATCGTGTTCCTGCTCGCGCTGACCCAGCGCATCCCGGTGGTCGTCCTGCTCGCTATGGCGGCCATCGCTGGCATCGTGTTGTTTCGATAGACCCATGTCGTGCTTGACAGAGTCGAGGGCGATTCTTAGAGTTTTCTTAGAAGGGCTTTGCTGTCGCCCTGATCATAACAGGGGCCGCCAGGAGTACCGAGATGCTTCACTTCGTTCAGCATGACACCCAGCGTGAAGTTCTTGAGTAGCTGCGTCGAGGAGAGCTAATGCAGCGCCTGCGTATTCGTCAGCAACGCCTTCTGCGGGGTTCAGCCGCCGTAGATGGCGACAAGTCAATCTCACACCGCGCTGTGCTGCTTGGGTCCTTGGCGGAAGGTACAACGCATGTCCGCAACTTCCTACCCGCCACGGATACGCTGACGAGTGTTGCTATCGTTCGCGCCCTCGGCGCTGAAGTCGAGGTGCATTCACCCACCGAGCTTACAATCTCCGGCGTCGGCGCGGCGGGTTGGCGCGAACCATCCACTATTCTCGACTGTGGCACGTCGGGAACGACGGCGCGTCTGCTCGCCGGACTTCTCGCCGGCCAGCCGTTCCTGTCCATCATGACCGGCGCGCCGCAGCTCACGCGCCGTCCCATGCGCCGTGTAGTCGATCCCCTGCGGCAGATGGGCGCGGCCATCATGGGGCGGGCGGGCGATACGCTCCTGCCCCTGGCGATACGGGGTGGCAGTCTCCACGGCATCGACTACACGCTCCCAGTCGCCAGCGCCCAGGTGAAGTCGGCCATCTTGCTGGCGGGCCTGTTCGCCACTGAGCCGACGATTGTGCGCGAGCCGGAGGCAACGCGGGACCACACCGAGCGCATGCTAGGCGCAATGGGCGCGTCCGTCGAGCGTGACGGCAAGGCCGTGCAGGTGACGCCGCTGACCGCGCCGCTGCAATCTCTCAACCTCAACGTGCCGGGGGACATCTCATCGGCTGCCTTCCCTCTGGTTGCTGCCGCCATCGTCCCCGGCTCTGACATCTGCCTGGATAACATCGGCATCAACCCGACGCGGACGGGCTTGCTGGACGTGTTCGGCGCAATGGGCTTGACGCTCGACCTACGCAAGGCCGACCAGGCCGGTGAGCCTGTCGCCGATATCGCGGCGCGTTACTCACCCTTGACGGGCGCCGAGGTTGGCGGAAGCCTGATCCCCCGCCTCATCGACGAGCTGCCCATCCTGGCGGTCGCGGCGACACAGGCAAGGGGCGGCACAATCGTCCGCGACGCGGCGGAGCTGCGCGTGAAGGAGACCGACCGCATCGCAACGACGGTCGCTGAACTGCGCAAACTCGGCGCGCACATCGACGAGACCCCCGACGGCTTCGTCGTTCACGGCCCGACGGCGCTGAGCGGCGCTGACGTAGACAGCCACGGGGATCACCGCCTGGCAATGGCGCTGGCTGTGGCCGGGCTGGGCGCAAGCGGTGCAACGACCGTGAACGATACCGAATGCATCGCCGACTCATTCCCCAATTTCGTCGCCGTCCTGCGCTCCCTGGGCGCAGAGATTGAGGTGCTGGAGTGAACGACCGATGACCATCACGGGCCGCACACGCGTGGCCGGTGTCCTTGGCTGGCCGATTGCCCACAGCCTGTCGCCGGCGATGCACAACGCGGCGTTCGAGGCTCTGCGCCTGGACTGGGTTTACGTGCCCTTCGCCGTACCGCCCGAAAATCTACGCGCCGGTATCGCCGGACTGCGCGCCCTCGGCTTCGTAGGCGCAAACATCACAATTCCCCACAAACAGGCAGTGATGGCGCTTGTGGACGATGTGACGCCGGCCGCAGACGTGATTGGAGCGGTCAACACCCTGGTGATCGGCGAGCGCATCGTTGGCGATAACACGGACTGGACGGGCTTTCTCTGGGCGCTGCGTGATGTAGGCTGCAATCCAGCCGGACAGCGGGCCGTCGTGCTGGGGGCGGGGGGCGCCGCGCGCTCCGTCGTCTACGCCCTTGCCTCGGTAGGCGCCGATGTGGCCGTCTACAACCGCCACGACGAGCGCGCCGATAGCCTGGTACGCGACCTGCGCCCATCATTTCGCGGTGTTTCCCTCGAAGCCTACGGCATGGACGCTCTGAGCCAGGAAACCAGGCTGCGGCCATCCTTGATCGTTAACACAACATCGCTGGGGATGGCGCCGCGCATCGAGCAAAACCCCTGGCCCTCGGATGTGCCTGTACCAGTCGGCGCCACCGCATATGATCTGGTGTACAATCCCCTGGCGACGCGCTTCCTCAAAGGGGCAAAGGCGGCAGGGGCGCGAGCCGTTGACGGGCTGGGGATGCTGGTCTACCAGGGGGCCATTGCCTTCAAGATGTGGACCGGCGTCGAGCCTCCCACCGATGTCATGTATCAGACCTGTCTGCAATACCTGTAACCCTGTTCCTCACCTTGAGCCATCCCTATGCCGACAACTAAAGTCCTTTTGATCCGCCACGGCCAGACGGACGCCAACCGCAGCCGCGTCTTTCAGGGCCAGATGGGCGCCGGGCTGAACGCTCGCGGCCAGGCCCAGGCCCATCTGCTCGCCGAGCGCCTGGCCGCGGCTAACGTCCATCTCGACGCCCTCTACAGTTCCGACCTCCAGCGCGCCTGGGAAACGGCAGAAATTGTTGGGCAGCGCCTCGGCATGACGCCCATTCCGGAGCTAGGGCTGCGGGAGGTTTTCCTCGGCGCGTGGCAGGGCTTGAGCTACAACGAGGTCGCGCAGCAGTTCCCCGATGAGTGGGCGGCGTGGCGGCGCGGCGAAGACTTGCGCCGAGGCGGCGGCGAGAACTACGTCGACCTCCAGACGCGCATCATGGCGACGCTCGACCGCCTGGTGCGCGCGCACGATGGGGCGACGTTGGGTGTGGTTTCCCACGGCGCGGCCATCAAGCTGTTCGTCGCGGGTGTGCTGGGTATCGACATGGCGCGCCTCCCCTACTTCCACGTGGCATCCAACACCGCCGTCAGCGTCTTAGCCCGCGAGCCAGACGGCGACTGGGACCTGCTCATCTGGAACGACGCCCGCCACCTGCCGGACGATCCGCTCGCCGGCGCTTTCCTCGAGGACGCCTAGATTATCCATCGTTCAGGGGATGCAGCAGTCCATCAATATTCTGATTTGTGCGTCGGTTGCGCTAAAATATCTTGACAGCGACGAAAAAGTTACTCTATAATTGTTGCGATAGTAAACATTTGCGAGGGTCCCAAGAGTGAACCCGTTTGATGCGTATATCGACGTCGAAGGCGCGGGCGCGCGCTTGCATATTCACCCCGAGTCGGTGAAGCGGTTGATCCGACAGGGCAAGCTGCCCGCGCTCAAGATAGGCAACAAGTGGTTTGTGGAGCGAGATTTTCTAGAGCAGTTCGCGCTCCGCTACGACCCTCGGCCCGGACACAAAGCGACCCTGTTGTGAGGGATAGGGCGCGGGTCTTAGGGGACGGGGCGGGCGTGCTAAGTAGAGCAGTGCAGCCATGATGAATGTTCTGGTGCTAAATGCGACGTATGAGCCGCTAAACGTTATTCCCCTGCGCCGCGCCATTCTGCTGCTTCTCAAGGAGAAGGCTGAGGTGGTCGAGGCGACGGAGGCGCGTCTGCGCGCTGAACACCTGCACATGTCGGTCCCGTCGGTCATCCGCCTAGTGACCTACGTGCCGGTGCCGCCGCGCCTGCCGCTGCCCGTATCGCGTCGCACCGTTCTGGCGCGCGACAACTACACGTGCCAGTACTGCGGCAGCCAACCGGGCAAGGCGCAGCTGACCATCGACCACGTTGTCCCGCGCAGCAAGGGCGGCGGGACGACATGGGACAACGTCGTGGCAGCCTGCGCGCCGTGCAACCGGCGCAAGGGCAACCGCACGCCGGAAGCCGCCAACATGGCATTGATGAGCATTCCGGCCCGCCCGCGCTACCTGGCATATGTCTTGCTGGGTGAGCGGGGGAGACACGATGTCTGGCAGAAGTATCTGACCTTCTAGCTCAGGCATTGGGTTAGCCTCGCGTGGCAATAGCGTCATTGCCTGCGGGTGACATTGTCCCCGCAGGCAATTGTTTTGGCGAGTGTAGTTCGATAGTTTCCTTGCCTATTTCGTTAGTGTTCAGGAGTTAGTATGGCCCAGGTCCCTGAGCAGCTAGGACGAGAGATGGTTGCGCCGGCTGTGACCAGCCGTCGCCTGACGATCTCCCGCACCTGGCTTACCACCATTGCCTTGCCGTTCAGTGTCAGCCGCCTGCTCATCCTCGTCGCTGGTGTTCTCGCCATGTATGTCATGCCCGAGAATAGCCTGGGGATCGTGTATCATGTCTCGCCTTACCCCTGGCTAGACATGTGGTCGCGTTGGGATGCGATGTGGTACATCAAAGTGGCGACGCTGGGGTACTACTTCATACCAGGGCAGGAGTCGACGATTGCCTTCTACCCCCTATACCCGGCGCTATTGCGAGGACTGACCGCCCTGCTGACGCTTGGCCGCGAAGCCAACATCGCCGACTATACTATCGCCGGGCTGATTATTTCCAACGTCGCATTTCTGTTCGCGCTCACCTTCCTCTACCGCCTGGCGGCGCTCGAGTTCGACGAGGGCACAGCCGAACGCGCCGTCTGGTATCTGGCGGTCTTCCCCGGCAGCATCTTCCTCTCCGCGCCCTACGCTGAACCTGTCTTTCTCGCGCTCATCATCCTGAGCTTCTACCTGGCGCGGCGGCACTTCTGGGCGGCGGGGGCCTACGCCGGCTTCCTGGCAGCGTTGAGCCGCCTGGTCGGCGCGTTCGCCGTCATTCCGTTCCTGGCCGAAGCCATCGACCACTGGCGGTCCACGCGCCGCCTGGACGGCTCATTCGTTACGGGCTGGCTGCCTATCATCGGCGCGCTCATGTTCCCGGTCTACCTGTTCCTGCGCTTCGGCGACCCCCTGGCGTTCATCCACGTGCAGGAAGCGTGGAAGCGCGAGGTGGCCTATCCGTGGGATGCTTTCCTGAACTATCTGCGCGAGCCGGTCGCGGCGCATGCGTTCCGCGGCTCGCTGCTCGACCTGACGATTACGACAGTCGCCCTGGTGCTGCTGGCGCTGGGGATACGCAAGCTCCCCTTGCGCTACACAATTTTTGCGACTCTGGTGTTGTTCTCGTCCATCTCTACGGGCACCCTCACCTCGATGGTCCGCCACACGATGGGCGCGTTCCCGCTGTTCATGACCCTGGGCTTCTACGGGCGTCACAAGTGGCTCGACCAGGTTATCGTCGTCGTGAGCGTCGGTCTGCTTGCCGTCCTGAGCGTCATGTACGCTCTATGGTACTGGGTCGCTTAGGACGTGGCGCAGCAGAATTCGCAAACACTCCCCGTCCCTCATCCCGCTTCTAAAGAGCGAAGCCGCTGGTATGCCAGCGCCACCCTGCCCGTGCTAGGATTGGCGCTGGTGGCCCACGTGCTTGTGCTGCTTGCTCTGTACTTCTCTCCCATCTACCGCGCTGACCTCTCGACGATCCCGGCTGACCTCGGCCGCGCGACCCACATTATCCAGTCCGGCTTGCTGTACCGCGATTTCGCATTCGAGTACCCGCCTCTCGCGGCGTTGTTCTATGGTGTGCCGCGACTGTTCGGCTCGACCGTCGAGACGTTTCGCGCGGCGTTCGCTGTCGAGATGGGTCTCGTCGATCTGGTCGGCGTGTGGCTGACATGGCTGTGGCTGCGCCGCACCCATTGCCCGGCCCTTGCGCCTCTGGCGGCGCAGACGGCCTTCCTGGCCGGTCTTGGCACAATGGTTGTCCTGGAGCGCTTCGACCTGGCCCCGGCGGTGCTCACGCTAGCGGGCCTGTTCTTGTGGCAAATGGGGCGCTGGGGCTGGGCGTGGACTATGCTGGGTCTCGGCACGGGCATCAAGCTGTTCCCGGCCGTTGTCGCGCCGATACCGGCGCTGGAGGACATTCGCAACCGTCGCTGGCGGCTGTTGGGCATTGGCATTCTGGCGTTTGCGGCCGCGGTTATTTTGCCCGGTGTGGCGTTCTTCCTGGCGGCCCCCCAAGGGCTGAGCCAGTTGCTCGCCTATCATGGCGGGCGCGGCGTTCAGATCGAGAGCCTGCCCGCGTCGTTTCTCTTGATCGGGCATCTGTTGGGCCACAAAGTGACGAGCGAGTTTGCCTTCGGATCGCAGGAAGTCTCGTCCGACTGGAGCATTTGGCCCGCCCGCCTGGCGCTGCCGTTCATCATCGCCGCCCTGGCGCTTGTGCTGTGGCGGTACCGGCGGGGTCCGGCGACACGCGAGCGGCGGCTGAGGTATGCGGCGGCAGCTATTCTAGCGTTCATGCTGTTCAACAAGGTGCTGTCGGCGCAGTACGTGGTCTGGCTCTACCCGCTGGTCCCGCTAGTTGCAGGGCGGCGTTACGCTGCGTGGACACTCTATCTATGTGCGGTTATTTTGACTCAGTATCTCTACCCCCATGGCTGGAACACGCTCACAGCGTTGCAGCCTGAAGCCATCGTCGCACAGGTGACGCGGAACGGGCTGCTCTTGGCGCTGTGGGTGGTGCTGCTGATGGAGAGAAGGGGCGAAGGAGTGATGGGGTGATAAGGTGACGGAGTGACGGGGTGACGAGGTGAAGCAAATCACATCGTCACCCCGTCACTTCGTCACTTTTATTTATTTACTGGCCGATTGTGCTAACCGAGGGCCTACGATGCTGAGCGCCGTCGCGGCGCAGTCGCCAGACAAGCGTCATCGCTTCCACGAAGATGCTCGAATTCATCTTCGACTCGCCGACTCGCCGCACGTGAAAGACGATGGGTAGCTCGGTCACGCGCGCCCCGAGCTGATAGCAGCGATACAGCATCTCGACCTGGAAACCGAAGCCCGTTGTGGTAATGTCGTCGAGGTTGAGGCGCTGCAAGACCTGGCGGCGGAAGCAGCGATAGCCTGTCGTCACGTCATGGTACGGGAGACCGAGCAAGGCGCGTGTGTATGCCGCGCCGCCCTGGCTGATCATGCGACGAAACAGCGACCAGTCAGTTGTCGTGCCGCCCTCAACGTAGCGCGAGCCGATAACAACGTCGGCGTCTTGCGCAGCCGCCGCGAAGCGCGGCAGGTCCAGCGGGTCATGCTGGAAGTCGGCATCCATCTGGAAGATGAGATCGTAGGTCTGGGTCAGGGCGAACTTGAACCCCTGGACGTAGGCGCTGCCCAGTCCTTGCTTGCCTGCCCGGTGGATAACGCGCACGCAGCCCGGGTTCTGCCGCGCCAACTCTTCGGCAGCCTCCCCAGTGCCATCAGGCGAGGCGTCGTCGATGACAAGGACATCGAAGCCCTGCGGCAAGCCAAGAATGACGGGGATGAGACGCTGGATGTTCTCGCGCTCATTGTAGGTTGGGATAACGACCAAAGAAGTCACGTGTGTTCAATCTCCATGCTGAGACCCCCGCCGTTCCTGGCGGCGAGGCTCCCCTTAACAATACTTAGCTTAGCACACCTTCGCTGTCGGGGCCAAATTTCGCGTTTAGAATGTCACTCACCTTCGTCGCGCCCTTCCCCCTATGTACCCCACGCAACCTTCGTGCCGCGAGTAGCGAAATCTACACCCATCGCCCCTTTTCTTGCCTGGTTTTTCATTGACAACTGACCCTAACTGCTCTATACTCTATTCGGTTGTTGCGCAAAAGAATACACGAACCTTCGGGGCAGGGTGAGGCTCCTAGGAGCCAATTCCCGATCGGCGGTGGGGCGCGATGCGCCAAGCCCGCGAGCCATGATTGGCAGGATCTGGTCAGACGCCAGAGCCGACGGTACAGTCCGGATGAGAGAAGGTTGACAGGCTCCAACGACGGGGTGTAACGCTGGCCGTTTCTCCCGATGCGTGCCTGCGTCAGTCCCCGAAGTCCTTGAGAATACTTGGGGACTTTGTGTTTTGGACGAGCCTGTTGTAGCGCACCGACGCCGCGTTCTTGCGCGCGTCCGGTTCGCTCTCCCTGCCCCGTGGATCGATGCCATGGGGTTTTTGCTTGTCTATGCGTGATAAGCAGGGAGAGTGGCCTGTGCTGGAAACTCATTCGGTTCCGTTGGGGAAGACGGGTGAAGCGGGGGCACGGTCGAGCGCTGCGGGCGCTGCTGGGCCGCGCTGGGCTGGCTGGCTATCGCTGCCCCTCGGTCTTGCCGTCATTCTCGTATTGTGGACAGGGCTGTCGCGTCTGTACCCGCCGTTCATCCTGCCCGGCCCAGACGACGTGGCCGCGCGCTTCGTCCAGGCGGTCGCCGACGGCACGCTTTTGCGCCACCTGTCGGTGACTCTTGTCGAGGCGCTGCTCGGCTTCGCCGTCGGTTTCGTCGTGGCCGTTGTCCTCGGCTATGGCATCGCCAAGCACCCGCTCATCGAGCGCGTGGTTTCGCCCTACGTCGTCGCCTCGCAGGCCGTCCCGATTGTGGCGCTGGCCCCGCTCCTCATCCTCTGGTTCGGGCACGGCCTGTCGAGCAAGGTGCTGGTATGCGCCCTTGTCGTGTTTTTCCCCATCCTCGTGAATACTGTCGTGGCCCTGCGTAGCGTTGACACCCAGAGCCGCGAGCTGATGCGCTCCCTCAATGCCTCGGCGTGGCAGACGTTCAGCAAGCTGGAGCTGCCGGCGTCGCTACCCATCCTATTCGGCGGCGTTCGCATGGGCGTGACCCTGTGCGTGATCGGCGCTGTCGTCGGCGAGTTCGTCGGCGCGGACACTGGTCTTGGAGCGCTGGTCAACCTGGCGCGGGGCATGTTCGATACAGCGTTGATGTTCGTCGCGTTGTTCACGCTGATTGCCCTGGCGATGAGCCTCTATCTGCTGGTGACGGCTCTCGAGCGTGTCGTGACGCGGCCGTGATGATACAAGGAGCTTTCTGAGCATGCTTCGTTGGCGTCTGCTCCTTCTTCTCGTCCCGATGATCCTCCTGGCGGGCTGCGCTCAGGCAGGCGGCACACCGGCGCAGCCTAACACGGCCAGCGCCCCGGCGCCGGCTGCAACAGGCGGCGCCCTCACCAAGGTGACGCTGTATATGGGCTACATCCCCAACGTACAGTTTGCGCCGTTCTACCTGGCCCAGCAAAAGGGGTACTACCGCGACGAGGGCATCGATCTCACCCTCGACTACGGCATGGAAAACGACCTGATGCAGCTCCTGGCGACAGACAAGGCGCAGTTTGCCATCGGCAGCGGCGACCAGGTGATCCTGGGCCGCTCCCAGGGGCTGCCGCTCGTCTACGTCATGAGCTGGTACAGGAAGTACCCGGTCGCCATCTTTTCGCTTCAGCCGCTTGGCTCACCGAAGGACCTCAAGGGCAAGACCGTTGGCGTGCCGGGGCTATTCGGCGCGACTTACATTGGCCTGCGCGGCCTGCTCTACGCGACCGGCATCGACCCCAAGGACGTGAACCTCCAGAGCATTGGCTTCACGCAGGCGGAGAGCGTCCTGGCAAAGAAGGTCGATGCGGCGGTCGGCTACTCGACCAACGAGCCGCTCCAGATCCGGCGCGCGGGCCAATCGCCCAGCGTCATCGAGGTGTCGGATTACATCAACCTTGTCGCCAACGGCCTCGTGACCAACGAGAAGACCATCAAGGAGAATCCCGACCTCATCAAGCGCATGGTGCGCGCGACACTGCGCGGCATCCGCGACTCCACGTATGATACCGAGGGGGCATTTGGCGCTGTGGTTCAGGCTATTCCCGAGACGGCCAAGACGCCGGACACGCAGAAGGCGGTCCTGGATGCGTCAACCGCGTTCTGGCGCGGCGACAGCCTGGGTCAGAGCGACCCCAAGGCCTGGGAGACGTCGGCACGTTTTATGCAGGACGCCGGACTGATACAGAAACCGGTCGATCCCAAGACGGCCTACACCAACGACTTCGTGCCAGCCCAGATACCCTGATGCTCCTGACCATTAACGTCGGCAATACGAACGTTCACTACGGGCTGTTTGACGGCGAGCATCTCACGCGGCACTACCGCGTCGCCACAGATCACAACCAGACCGCCGATGAGTATGGTGTGACGCTGCTGTACCTTCTCCGCATGGCGGGCGCGCTTCCGCCTGCTGACTTGTCTGGTTCTGACGCGATCCTCGACGATAAGCGGAACGGAGGCATCCACGCGGCAGTGATTGCGTCGGTCGTTCCACCAGTGACGGCGACACTGGCGCACGCGATTCGGCAGTATCTCGGTGTCGAGCCGCTTGTCGTGCGTTACGGTGTGCGTACCGGGCTAGAAATTCGCTACGAGACGCCCACCACCCTTGGCGCGGACCGCGTGGTCGACGCTGTCGCCGCCGTGGCCCTGCACGGCACGCCCGTCATCACCCTGGATTTCGGGACGGCGACTGTCCTGAATGTGATCGCCGAGGAACGCGCCTTTCTGGGCGGCGCAATTCTACCCGGCGTTCGCACAGCGGCCGATGCTCTTAGCCGCTCGGCTGCGCGGCTCACCCGCATCGACCTTCACACGCCTGCCTCAGTCATCGGCCGAACAACCCAGCAATCGCTTCAATCCGGCGCGATCTATGGCTACGTAGGAATGATCGAGGGATTGCTGAACCGTGTGCGCGCCACGCTGCCTGCTGACGGACGCCGCGCGCCTGTGGTTGCGACGGGGGGGATGGTAAACTTGATCGCGCCGCTCACGGACGCCATTGATTTCGTAGCGCCGTCGCTGGCTCTGATTGGCCTGCGACTGATTTGGGAGATGAATCAACTATGACATACGGATGGCGGCGGGCGGTCTTCGCTTTGACGGCGCTTTGCCTGCTTGCCCTGGCCGGCTGCCAGGGCGCGAGTCCCACGGCGCCGGCGAGCGCATCCGACCGCACCGCTCCGGACTTCACTCTGACCGACCAGAACGGTCAACCGTTCCGCCTCAGCGACCAGCGCGGCAAGGTCGTGTTGCTCAACTTCGGCTACACCAACTGTCCGGACGTGTGCCCGGTGACCCTGGCCGACCTGGCAAAGGCGCGGCAGCTCCTTGGCGCGGACGCCAATCGCGTCGAAGTCGTCTTTGTCACCATCGATCCGCAACGAGACACGCCCGAGCGGCTGCGAACGTATCTCGGGGCGTTCGACCCGACCTTCATCGGCGTCACGGGCGCGGCGACGGCGATGCGGCCCGTGTGGAAGGCGTACACCATTCGCGTCGACTCATTTGCTACACCGGCGCCGTCAGGTCAGGTGGCCCCGTCAGACTACCTGCTGGGCCACACCAGTTTGACGTTTATCGTCGATGCCAAAGGGCTAATCCAGGATGGTTTTCCCGCTGAGTATGGCGCAGAGAACATCGCCAACGACGTGCGCAGGGTACTCGGGTCCTAGTCAGGTACAAATCGGATAGAAGAGGGGGGCGGCTCGGCATGGGCCGCCCCGTTGCGTTTCTCTCCCATGCGCATTTCTGCCTATTATTACGGTTGTACATGTGGAGTTAGCAGTTGGAGACTTCGATGCGCAGATTCATTCAGAGATTGACCGTTGGATTCGTGGCCGCGCTGGTTCTCGTCACAATGCTCGCCGGCCTTGCTCTGGCCCACGAGCGGCGCGACGTGGCAGGGAAATATACCTTCGTGGTGGGGTGGAGCGGCGAGCCGGCCTACGCCGGGCAGATGAACGGTGTGAGCCTCAATGTGACGAATACCGAGACCAAAGCGCCGGTGGAGGGCCTGGAGAAGACCCTGAAGGTGGAAATTATCCAGGGGGCGCAGAAGCGCGAGTTGCCCCTGCGCGCCGTGTTCCGCCAGCCCGGTGTCTACGCCGCCGACGTTGTGCCGACGAAGGAAGGCGACTATCGCTTCCGGTTCTTCGGCGCCGTCGAGGGGACGCAGATTGACGAGACGTTCGACTCGGCGGACGGGAAGTTCGACGGCGTGAAGTCGTCCCAGGCGATTCTGTTTCCAGGGGATGCGCCTATCTCATCCCAGTTCGCGCCAACAGCCTCTGCCCCGGCCATCGCTGCTGGCAGCAGTTCGGCGGCGCAGACATTGGCGATAGCTGCCCTGGTGGTTGGCATCATGGGCCTTCTGCTTGGCCTCGTGGCGCTGCTGCGCAGCCGGCCGACCTCTGCCCCTCCCCGAAGCGAGCGGTCGGTCACAAGCCAGGGATGAATAGCAGGCGAGTCATGCGACAACATGGGCGGCTAGCATTCATGGCGAGGCGCCTGGCGGTAGTCGCCGTTGCGTGCCTGGCGCTTCTCGTTACGGCGCGGGCCGCCTATGCTCACGCCAACCTGGTGCGCGCCGAGCCGCCCGCCGACTCGGTGGTGGCGACGTCGCCACCGAGCCTCCGTCTTTGGTTCTCGGAGGCCCTGGAGCCGGGCTTCTCCGACGTGCGTGTGCTCAACGCGGCGCGACAGCAAGTTGACAAGGGCGACAGCCGCGTCGCGATCGATGACCGAACCTCCTTAACGATCTCCCTGCCGACTCTGGAGCCAGGTGTTTACACCGTCGCATGGCGCACGTTGTCGGCCGTAGACGGCCACCCGGCCAGTGGCGCGTATAGCCTGGCTATTGGTGTGCAGACAGCGCCAGAGGCCGCAGCGCCAGTCGACAGCGTAGGCGCCGCCGCCTTCGAAGCCCCCGCGCGCTGGCTCGGCTATCTCGGCGCGGCGGCCATCTTCGGCGGCCTGCTCTTTGAGCTTCTTGTCTTCGTCCCCCTGGCCCGTCGGCAGCGTCTCACCCAGCGTCTCGCGCCCGCTCTTGAGCGTGGCCGAATGCGCCTGCTCTGGCTGAGCCTTCTCTTGCTGCTGCTCGGCGCGATTCTCTCCCTGGCCGTCCAGGTGTTCACCGTGAGTGGGGGCGACAGCGGCCCTCTCGCTGTGGCAGCACAACTCCTCAGCGGGACGCGCTACGGCATGCTCTGGCTGGCGCGCCTGGCGCTCATCGGCCTTCTGGCTGCTGTCATCCCTTTCGTGCCCCGCCATCCGCGGCTTGCCTGGGTCGCCGTCGGCCTGGCCGCAGCGCTCATGCTCACGTCGAGCCTCAACAGCCACAACGCGGGCATCGGCCTCGGCCCAACCGTGATCGATTGGGCGCATTTCATGGCGGTGGCTGTGTGGGTCGGTGGGCTGTTCGCCCTGGCGCTTCTGATGCCGCCTGTGATGCGTACGCTGGGGCTGCCCGAGCGCTATCGCCTGGCGGCCGGTCTGATCGGGCAGTTCTCACCGCTGGCGATGGCGAGCGTCGGCGTCCTGTTCGTCACGGGAGTGTATCTCACCTGGCTGCAAGTGGGCAGCCTGCCGGCGCTTGTCGAGACGCTCTACGGCCGCAGCCTCGTCGTCAAGGTGACGTTGTTCGTCGTGCTGGTTGCGCTGGGCGGGCTGAACCAACGCTTCATTGGGCCGCGCCTTACCAGGGCGGCAGAAGCGGGTGATGAAGCCGTCGCGGGCGTTGCGACACGGTCATTCCGCCGCGCTGTAAGCACTGAGGCCATTCTCGCGGTGGTCGTGCTGCTCGTCGTCGGCTTGCTGACGGCGCTGTCGCCCGCACGCCAGATTTATGACCAGATTCTTCAGACGCGCCCACTAGAGATGATAGCCCAGGGCCAGAATCTGGCGGCCACGCTCTCGGTTGCGCCGGCGCGTCCCGGCTTCAACACATTCACGCTCAACTTAAGCGACGGCCAGGGCCGGACGGTCGCCGATGCCGAGCGCGTGGACCTGCGCTTCACCTACCTGGACGATGCCCTTGGGACAACCACACAGTCGGCGACATCGCAGGGGGGCGGTCGGTACACAGCATCAGGGCCGTTCCTGAGCGTTGAGGGACGCTGGCAGGTCGAGTTGCTTGTGCGCCGTCCTGGGCAGGATGACAGCCGCACGGCATACCGCTTCTATGTAACGCCCCAGGGCGGACAGGCCGAGGGCCAGGCGGCGGCAACGCCTGGTCTTGCGCTGCCCGCGCTTAACCCGCTGAGCCTCGCAGCCCTGGCGCTCGTGCTGCTTGGGCTGGCCCTGGTCATCTTCGCCCTGCGTAAGTTCGGGTGGCGCAGCCTGGAGGGCATCGCCGTGGAAGGCGTCGGCGTCGTGCTGATTGGGCTATCAGCGTTTCTCATCGTTCAGGCCGGGCCTAACCCGACGCTGGCCTCGTTGGACAACACGGCCCAGGTGAACCCATTCCCGCCCACGGACGACTCAATTGCCCGCGGCCGCGCCGTGTACGAGCGCGACTGCCTGCTGTGTCACGGGGCGCGTGGCCGTGGCGACGGGCCAATGGCGGTGAGCCTCAATCCGCGCCCGGCCGATTTTCGCGTGCATATGGCGGCGGGCCACACCGATGCGCAGTTGTTCGACTGGATTACCAATGGCGTGCAAGGGTCGGGCATGCCACCTTTTTCGGCGGGATTATCGCTGGATGAGCGCTGGGATGTCATCAACTACATTCGCACGTTTGCGCCGCCGAAGTAGCGGCCTGGTTGGACGAGGACGATGTTGAAAGTCATGTGGAAAGTTGTGGGCGTTACTGTATGGATGTTGATCGCCATGACCGTAGCGGCCTGCCAGGCAAGCGCGCCAGCAGCGCAGCCAGCACGCCCTGCGGCCGGGCAAGCCGCAGGGCAGCCAGGAGCCGCGTCCGGTGGCCTGGCGCCAGCCGCCGGCGCATTGAGCTACCCAACACCCCAGGCGAGTGGCCCGGAAGCGACCGCCAAGTGCAGGATGGTGTACGTCAACGACGCGGGCTTCTTCTGGTATGAGCCGTCGACGGGGACCCGGCAGTCCCTTGCACCGCTCAAGCCGCAAACATTCGCCGGTTCGCCCGTTGTTTCACCGGATGGTAAGCAGATTGTCTACAGCCTCAACGACACGGTCAAGGCGACTGAGAAGCGCGACAACGGCACGGACCTGTACCTCATCGGCGCAGACGGACAGAATTCGCGTCTACTGGTGGACCACGGCCAGGTCGGGTCATGGCTAGGCGAGCCAGCCTGGACGCCCGACGGCAAGAGCGTCTACTTCACTCGGCGCGACGCCCACGGCGCGGAGACCATCGAGCGCGCGGATGTTGCCACAGGCAAGACCCAGGTGGTGATGCAGGATGCTGCCACGCCGACGATTTCGCCGGACGGCAAGCGCATCGCCTATCTCAAGACCGATCCGCAGGCGTTTACCCAGGACCTCTGGGTCGCCAACCTCGACGGCAGCGAGGCGAAGCGGCTGCTTGGCGACCCGGACTTTACCTCCCTCGTCGCGCCACGCTTCGCGCCGGACAGCCAGCGCATCGTCTTCGTCGCGGTTGGCGGTCCGCAGCGCCCGCCCGTTCAGCGCCCGCAGGCGTCGCGTTTCGATTGGCTCGCCTGGCTCCAGCCGCCCGTCGCTGAGGCGCACGCCGTCCCGTATAATCTTTGGACGGTCAACGCCGACGGTAGCAACCTCACGCGCCTGACCAACGACCTGGAGATCGATAGCCCGGTCACCGCGTGGTCGCCAGACGGGAAGTGGATCGCGTTCATGGGCGACCTGGGGATGTATCTCATTGATGCCAAGGACGGCCAGCAGCTGCGCTATCTCGGCAAGGAGTTCGCCGTGGGCGGTCTGGACTGGCCGAAGTGCTCATCATAGCCGCAGTGGACACGCAAGAAGCGGGGCGCATCCCTTGGTGGAGCGCCCCGCTGTGTTTGTCAAAGCCTTGAGCTTCAGTTGCCCGCGCCAATGCCCTCCTTCGCGGCAATAGCCGGGTAAACCTGCTTGGCGTTGTCGAAGATCGGTCGCAGGGCGAGCGCACGGATGGGGTTGCCCTTCACCTTGAGGTCGCCGGCGGCCATGGACTGGCGGACGCCAGCCTGGCCGGTCCAGATGCGGTGAATGGTGTCGGCCGCCAGGGTAATCTCCAAGTCGAACGGGCCAGGCGCAGCAGTGAACAGGACGCGGGCAGGGTCGCGCCGCAGGTCGAGAATCGCCGTGACCGATGGGTCCGTCAGGTTGATCTTGAGGCGCATCTTGTGGCCGTCGGCGCTCAGCAGGCCCTCATCGGTCATCCGCTGGAACAGCGTCGCCAGCACGCCTTGAAGCTGCTCGCTCGACTTGTAGACACTCATGCCGATCTCCGGTGATTCCTGCTAACCCAGCAGGATGGACTTGCGCTCTTTGAGCCGGTCGTAGAGCATCGCCTGGATGCGACGGCGCACGCCCTCCGTGATTTCCTCGATGGCATCCGGGTCGTACGCCGCGTCCGGCGGCCATTCGTCCGGTGTCATGGGCGCGCCGAACTCGATGGTCCACTTGCTAGGTAGCGGCAGCAGCCCCAGCGGCCCGGTCCACGGCCATGTCAATGTGAATGGGAAGTACGGCAGACCCAGCGGCCGCCCTAGCTTCGTTGAGCGCGCGACGACCGGATACGCCTCCTCCGCGCCGATGATGGCGACGGGGATAATCGGCGCGTTGGCCTTGACCGCCAGGTTCACGAGAGCAGCCTTGCCGAAGGGTTCGACGCGGTAGCGGTCCTTGAACAGCTTGCCCGTCGGCTTGGACGTTTCGGGGAAGACGAGCACCGGCTCGCCCTCGGCGAGAAGGCGGCGGGCATTTTCCGTTACGCCCATGACCATGCCTGTCTTCTTGAAAAAGTCCGACGCGAAGGGGAGGGGCGACATCCAGCTGGCGTAAAGGCCGCGCACCAGGCGCGGCGTATCGTGCTCTTTCTGTACCGCCGTCATCACCATGAGGCTGTCCCACGGGAACAAGCCGCTGCTGTTGGCAACCAGGAGCGCGCCGCCTTCTTCTGGGAGATTGTTCACGCCGACGGCCTGGACGCGCCAGTAGCTCCCGTAGAGGAAGTCGAACAGCGGCTTGACGAGTTCAACGAAGTCGGAATCGTAGCCGTAGGCGTCTGTGGAATAGTCGCCTGTGAAGCGGCGCTGCACCAGGTCGCGCTGGTAGTCTACCGTATCGTTGAGAAGATTCCACATCCCTTTCCAGGTATCAAAGTCCGTTAGCTCGCCGCCAGCGACTGAGTCGCTGGCGCGTCGCAAACGGCCTATATTCTTGCGCGGCGAGAACAGGCCCCACGCGCGACGCGTCGGGCTGCTCCCGCCAGCGCCCGCCTGATCTGCTGGTTGCTGCTCATCGATACGACGCCCGACGTCCTCCAACTGCCGCACAAGCTCGGCTTCCAGCGCCTCGGCGTTGGCGGCTGTTTCCTCGGCCGTCTCTGTGGCCGCCTGGATGGCGGGAGTAGTTTCCGCAGCCGGCTCTGTCTTGACCTCTAGCCCGGCGGCGTCTGACACGATCTCGCCGGCTGCTTCGCTGTGAACCTCGGAGGAGGACAGATCGGCGAGCACCTCCGACTCGTCTGTGCTCACGGTCTTTGTGCGCCGGCGTCTTGGCCGAGGCGATGCCTTAGCCGATGTCTCCGTGGAGGCTTCCGCATCTTTCAGGGTCAACGGCTCGGCGTCGGTTGGAGCCTCATCAAGAGGCAATTTCTTTTTCCTAGGCATTGGATTGCTCCCGTGTTTCGCTCGACGCTCCGTTCGATGGAGCAGGATGCTCGTTATCCTCGCGGAGAGAGGCAAGGATAGTTTCGCTGTCGCGCTCCGGTACGAACCCGAGGCGAACCACCATGCGCTTTGTGTCCATCACCACCGGGTAGCGTAGATACTCCCAGTCGAGGGGCTGCTCCTCACCCACCAGCCCTTTCGCGGGGCCGAGATAGGCGCCGGCGTACGCGAGGGGGTGTACAATGGGCACCAGCATGACCCCGGCCATGTGTAACAGGCGCGCGAGAGGCGCCGGCGGGTCAGCCGCCACGTTGATGACCCCGTCGAACAGCGTGTCCGGCGTGCCGTCGCCGAGCGCTGCGACAAGCGCGGCGACGGCGTCGTCTTCGTGGATAATCTGGAACTGCGGGTCGAAGCCGAGCAGTGTGACGACGGCGCGCTGCTTGAGCATCTCATTGAGGGGCGCGCGGACGTTTGGCCCGACAATGAAGGCAAAGCGCAGCACGGTCAGCACGGGCACATCGGCCTCATCCCGCAGCGACTGCACGTAGTCCTCGATCTCTTCGAGATAGCGCGCCGAGCCCATTTTGCCGGGCCGCAACCGGGCGGTCTCCGCGAGGAAGGCCGGATTGTCGGGGCGCGCGCCATAGACGATATTGCTGCTTGGAATGACGATTTGCCGCACCCGCGCCGCCACACCGGCCCCGATGACGTTCTTGGCCCCCTCCACATTGCGCTCACGGCCCGCGCGGGTCTCCTGGCGCTCCCACACAAAGTCCGTGTGGACGAGTTGCTCAACCTGGTAGTGGCGAAGAATGTCGGGCATCAACGGGTTCTGGAGATCAATTTCGACAACTTCGGCGTCGGCGATGGGGTACTTGGGCGGCTGCCGGTCCATGGCGATGACGCGGTGGCCTGATTGAACGAGGCGAACGGCCAGCGAGCGGCCGAGATAGCTGGATGCGCCGGTGATGGCGATAACACGTGGGGAACTCATTGGTCCTCCCTCACAACTGGGCGGATTAATGTCTTGAATTATACACTAGAACAGACACGGATGTGACACATTTTGTATCCCTTTTCGCCATTTGTGCGCCGATCGCGTCAAGTGCGTTCTGTAAAAGGGTCAGGGGTATCCTGATGTCGACTGTTAACGTAGGGGGCCAGAGGGCTGGGGACATGGGGACAGCTCTCCGACCTGCCCACATGCCCCCAGCC
>JBDHWG010000010.1:0-189334 GCA_039810085.1 Anaerolineae bacterium | reverse complement strand
TGCGGAACCCGGTGGTCGTCCGATTGTTGGGCGTTCGCGCCCGTGTCCGTTTAGTCGTCGATGGTGTACTCATGCTCCCAAGTATACATTATCTTGCGTTATTCGGATAGGCACTTAGTCCCCAGTCGCCGCCGCGACTTCGTCGGCCAGGCGCGTCGCCCAGTGAACGAGACGCGCCAGCTCGTCGAAGCCCTTCTGCCAGAATGCCCTGTCCTTGAAATCGATGCCCAGCGGCTTGACCAGGTCGGCTGGCGCCGCGCTGCCCCCCCGCGACAGCAGCTCGATGTAGCCGGGGACGAACGCTTGCCCTTGCTCGCGGTACATGCCGTACAGCGCCAGGACGAGCAGCTCGCCGAACACGTAGGCGTAGGTGTAGAAGCGCGTGCCGATGAAGTGCGGGATGTAAGACCAGCCCCAGCGGTAGCCGTCGGTCATCTGGAGCGCGTCGCCGTAGTAGGGCGCGTTGGCATCCCACCAGAACGTCTTGAGCATCTCCGGCGTCAGGCGGTCCGTCGCCCGCGCGGCATACGCCTTCTGCTCGTAGCGTGTCAGGACGGTCTGGCGGAACGCCGTGGCGAAGATGTCCTCAATCGTGCCCGCCAGCAGGGCGAGCTGGTCGGCGGGGGTCGCCTGGCGCTCAATGAGGTAGTCGAAGACCGTCATCTCCGCGAACACCGACGCCGTTTCCGCCACCGGCAGGCTAGGGTAAAAGTTGAAGATGTTCTGGCGCTCGCCGGACAACACATCGTGGATGCCGTGGCCCAGCTCGTGGGCGACGGTCAGGGCGTCGCGCTGCGTGTCGGTGTAGTTGCACAGGATGTACGGGTGCAGGTCCGGCGTGACACCAGCGCAAAACGCTCCACCCCGCTTGCCTGGTCGTACCTCGGCGTCGATCCAGTGGCGGTCGAAGAAGCGCCGAGCGATGTCGGCGAAGCGCGGCGAGAACTGGCCGAGCGCCTCCAACACGATGGTCTTGCCCTCGTCGTAGGGGAGCGCGTGCGATGCCTGGGGAAGCGGCGCGTACTGGTCGTAGATCGTCGGCCGGTCGAGACCGAGCAGCCGCCCCTTGAGCCGCCAGTACTCGTGGGCCAGCCCATAGTTCGCTTCGACCACGTCGAGCATCTGCGCCACAGCTTCCGGGTCGATCTCGTTCGCCATGTGACGCTCGGCCATCGGGTCTGGGAAGTGGCGCAGGCGGTCCATCGTCAGGCGGTCCTGGATAATCGTATCGTAGATGTAAGCGCGCAGCTGCTCCTGCCCCGACAGCACGTCGTAGATGGCATCGTGGGCCGCCTTGCGCGTCGTTCGCTCCGGGTCACGCATCAGCGTCAACGCCGCATCCAGCGGGAGGTTCTCGGTCTTGCCGTCGCGCTGAACCGGGATGACCAGGGCGCCGGTCTGCTCCGTGAACAGCCGCTGCCAGGCGCGGACGCCCGACTGGTCCTTCTCGTTGACGACCTTCTCCTCCGGCTCCGTCAACGTGTGCGGGCGAGTGAGGCGCAACACGTGGAGATAGTGGGCGTACTCGGCCAGGCGCTCATCGGCTAGCAGCACGTCGGCGGCCTCGTCGGCGACGGCCTGCCACTCCAGGCGGAAGAACAGCGTGGTGTTCTCGACTTGGGTCAGGCGCTGCTCCACGCGCTGGAGCAGGTTGCGAATGCGGTCGTCCTGGGTGTCAGCCTCGAAGGCCAGGTGGGGGTAGTAGCCGATATGCGCCGCCAGCACTTCCAGCGCGCCAAGCGCCTGGAGCGCCGCGAGCAGCGTCTCAACATTCGGCCCACCGGCAATATTGATCTTGCCGCGATAGCTCGCAGCAAACGCCTCCGCGTCCTGGGTAACGCGGTCCAGGTCGGCCGACAGGCGCGGGTCATCTGGCCCGGCGAACAGGTCGCTCAGGTCCCAGCGAATGCCTGTCGCGCTCGACGTCGGAGTTTCAATAGCCATAGCAATAGCTCCTCTTGACCTTTGAGGGATGATCACCCCTCAAGTATTGGGTAATTCTAGGCCGAGAGGAGCTATTGGTCTACTTGGTCAAGGGCGCGTTTTCGCGGACGAGGGAGGGCAGTGTGTCGCGGATAATCTCCTCCGCTTCCTCGACGACGCGCTGGACGATGTGCGCCGCCGGCTCAATGGCGCTGACCAGGCCCGCCGTCTGGCCGCTATACACCGTGCCCATGTCGGCGTCGCCCGTCTCCCGCGCTGCGAGCGTCTGGGCCAGGGCGTCGCGCTGCTTGTAGCGCAAATCGCCCATGCGTCCCAGCCACATCTCCATCATGCGGTTACGGATAACGCGGGCGTAAGCCCCGGGCCACACGCGGCCGGTGATGACGTCGGGAATCTCGCTGAGCAGGGTATCGTGGCCGTTGCTGCGCACAACGGCGTCCTTGAAACCGGCCGGCCACGGCCCCTCCGGCGTCGCCAGGAAGTGCGTCCCCATCAGGACGCCCTGCGCGCCGAGGGCCAGGGCGGCGGCGAGGCCCGCACCATCGGCGAAGCCGCCCGCTGCGATGACCGGAACCGGCGCGACGGCTCGGACGACCTGCGGCACAAGGACGAGCGTGCTCATGACGCCGACGTGCCCGCCGCCCTCCGTCCCCTGCGCGACGATGATGTCGGCCCCATCTTCCACGGCGCGCATTGCCTCTTGCAGCGTCGAGACCATGTGCATGACCTTCGCGCCGCCTTCATGGGCGCGGTCGAACAGGGGATTGAGCGCCTGCGTCGGCTTGGCCCAGGCCGTGGAGAAGACCGGCGGCCGGGCCGTCATCACAGCGTCGATGGCCGCGTCGTCGGCCTCGAACAGCAGGAGGTTCATGGCGAAGGGGCGGTCGGTGCGCTGGCGGATGTCCGCCGCCAGCTGTGTCACCACGTTCGGGGCGAGGCGGGCGCAGCCCATCGCGCCCAGGCCGCCCGCGTTGGACACGGCGGCGACAAGCTCCGGGTTCGTGCCGCCCGCCATCGGGCCGAGAAACACCGGGTGCTGAATCCCAAGCATCTTGCATACTGACGTTACGATCATCCGTCCTCCTTCACTCTGTGCCAGGTCAACTATACTCTATACCAACTCAAGAAAGCGGTCGAGATCAATACGCGCTTGCTTTAGGATATGTGATAACGTGCTTCGCTTCACTGGTCGATGAGCCGGTACAGTAATCTTGAGAACCTCGTTGCCAAGACGCTTTTGCATTCGTATATGACTGCTCTCTTGCCGCACAATTACCCACCCATCCCGCTGCAGAGCGTTGACTATTTTCGTGTAGGGCAGGCTAGGAACTTTGCTCACAACACCAGCTCTTGTACAATCGCGCCGTCCGCAAGCGCCGTATCATCATCTACAGGTTCTAGATACAACTCGATGGCCTTGCGGATATTCACCAAAGCTTCTTCAAGGGTATCGCCTTCACTAATGCAGCCGGGCAGAGACGGTACATAGACAGTGTAACCACCTTCGTCACTTGGCTCAAGCACAACCTGGAACTTCACAGTAGATACCTCCTGTTCGTGGTCACCTGCGGTTGTTGTCAGACACCAGGGCGTAGCGAGTCTCGTTTTCGGGGTGCTGGGTGACGCAGACGAGGCGCGTGTAGGGGGGAATGTCGCGGATGAGCTTGACCGTCTGGAGCGTGGCGAGGCCCTGGAACGCCAGTTGGCCGATGGTCTCGGCTTCCTGCGCCTGGGCGATGTCGTCCATCTTCTCACTCAAGCGAATAGCGTCTTGATCGGTGTCGTACTCGACCCAGCGCAGCAGGAGCAGACCGCCGGTGACCAGCGGCAGGAAGCACATCTCGTCGTTCGGTTCGGTCATGCCGGCGTCCTCTGGGCCGCGCCATTCTTTACGGCAACGGTATGTTCCAGCATCTCGATGGCGGTCTGTCGGGTCAGGTCGGTCTCCGCGCCGAGCATCGTGCTGATTTCGGCGACGCGCTCCTCGCCGTCGATAGGGCGGATAAGCGTCGAAGTGCGATCTCCGACGAGGCGCTTGCTGACGTTGTAGTGGGCGTCGCCATAGGTAGCGATCTGGGGCAGGTGGGTGATGCAGATGACCTGGTGGTCGACGTGGCCGTTGGCGACGGTCAGCCCCCAGAGCTTGCGGCCGACAATCTCGCCGACGCGCCCGCCGATGCCCTGGTCGATCTCGTCGAAGATGAGCGTCGGGACGGCATCGCCCGCCGCCAGGACGGACTTGAGCGCCAGCATCAGCCGCGAGGTCTCACCGCCGGAGGCAATTTTCACCAGCGGGCGCAGCGGCTCGCCGGGGTTGGGCGAGATGAGGAACTCGACGCGGTCGATGCCGGTCGCGTCGAAGGCATAGCGCGCATTCCCCACCGGGCAGCCGTCTTCGGCCTCGCTCCGCCCTAGCTCCACATAGAATTGCGTGCGCTCCATGCGCAGCTCGGTTAGCTCCGTCTCGACGGCGCGGGCCAGCCGGTCGCCCGCTTCGCGCCGCGCGGCGGACAGGGCTTCCGCCGCCTGGCCGATCTGTTTGAGCAGCTTCGCTTCCTGCGCGCCCAGCGCCTCCATGCGCTCGGAGCGATGCTCGATGGTCTCTAGCTCAGTGGAGGCGCGCTCGGCGAAAGCCAGGATCTCGGCGATGGTGTCACCGTACTTGCGCTTGAGGGAGTTGAGGAGCGTCAGGCGCTCCTCGACTTCGTCCAGGCGATCCGGGTTGCCCTCGATCTCGTCGCGGTAGTCGCGCATGGCGCGGCCAATCTCTTCGAGACTGTCCAGGGCGGCGAGCAGCGCGCCTTCCTGGGCGGCCAGGCGCGGGTCGAGCTTGATAAGGGCGTGGAGGCTGCCGGTCGCCTCGCTCAGCAGGTCTATCGCGCCACGCTGGTCGTCGCCCGGGTCGTACAACGTCGCGTGAACCATCTCGGCCAGGTCCATGAGCTTCTGGGCGTTGACCAGGCGCACCCGCTCCTGGAGCAGCGCCTCATCCTCGCCCACCTCGAGCGCCGCCTCCTCGATCTCGTCCACCTGGTAGCGCAGCATCTCCTGGCGACGCGCCAGCTCGCGCTCGTCCCGCAGCAGTCCAGCCAGTTCACCCCGCACGGCGCGTACCTGGCGCACAAGCTCGGCCAGTTGGGCACGCTGCTGGCCTAGGCCCGCATAGCGGTCCAGCATCTCGATGTGCTGCCGAACGCGCAACAGGGACAGATGCTCGGTCTGGCCGTGGATGTCCACCAGCAGCTCGCCAACGGCGCTTAGAACGCCAGCCGTGACGGCGCGGCCATTGACGCGGCCCTGGCTGCGGCCGGCCACCGTGATCTCACGGGTCAGGATGAGGTCCTCGGCGTCGTCGTCCAGGCCATACTCGGCGATGATCGGCGCGAGGGCGGCGCGCTGCGTGTCGGTGAGGGAGAAGATGCCCTCGACGCGGGTGCGGTCGGCGCCAGCGCGCACCCAGCTGCTATCGGCGCGCGCGCCCAGAAGAATGCTCACCGCGTCGATAATGATGGACTTGCCCGCGCCCGTCTCCCCGGTTAACACGTTGAAGCCTGGGGAAAGGCGCAGGTCCAAGCGGTCGATAATCGCAAAATCCCGGATGCTTAGCTCGACTAGCACAGGCTCCTCGCAACGCATTTTGTCCGATTCTACTCCGAATCCGGCTGCAAGGCAAGCACAAGTGTTCTGAAGTGCAAAGCTGCGGGCCTGACTAAGAACAACCTTGCGGCCAAGTAAGGGGCTAGTGTGCTGCGCGTCTGAATATCGGTAAGTCGTCTATAATTATGGTTAGCACGCGACAGGCGTCGGTGGAGTAGAGAATGATGTCCCAGGAGAAGGGTAAGCGGGTGGTCGTCGCCATGAGCGGCGGCGTGGATAGCTCGGTGGCGGCGGCGCTACTGGTGGAGCAAGGGTACGACGTCATCGGCATCATGATGCGGCTGTGGTCCGAGCCGGAGCCGACGGCCGAGAACAAGTGCTGCTCACTGGAAGCGGTGGACGACGCGCGCCGCGTCGCCTACGGCCTCGGCATCCCCTTCTACCTGCTCAACTTCGAGACCGTCTTCAAGCAGTGGGTGGTCGACTTCTTCACCCAGGAATATGCCGCCGGGCGCACGCCGAACCCGTGCCTGGCCTGCAACCGCCACATTCGCTTCCGCTTCCTCCTTCAACACGCGCTGAGCCTGGGCGCGGAGGCGATGGCGACTGGGCACTATGCCCGCGTCGACCAGGTGGACGGGCGCTACCGGCTGCTCAAGGGCATCGACCCTGCCAAGGACCAGTCGTACGTCCTGCACATGCTGACGCAGCAGGAATTGTCCCACGTCATGTTTCCCATCGGCGGCTACACCAAGCCCCAGGTGCGGCACTTGGCGGAGGAGCGTGGCTTGCCCGTCGCCAGCAAGCACGATAGCATGGAGCTGTGCTTCCTGGCCGACAACAACTACCGCCGTTTCCTCCAGGAGCACGCGCCCGACGCCCTCGTCCCAGGGCCTATCGTTTCGACCGCAGGCCAGACCCTCGGCGAGCACGGCGGCCTCCCTTTGTATACCATCGGGCAGCGCAAGGGCCTGGGCATCGCCGCCGGTGAGCCGCTGTACGTTGTTGGGACAGACGCGACGCGCAACGCGGTCATCGTCGGCGACGCGAGCCGCCTGTACCAGGAGCGCTTCGTCGCCCGCAATGTGAGCTGGACGAACGGCGCGCCGGATGCGCCTATCGAAGTTGAGGTCAAGGTCCGCTACAAGGCGACGCCCGTACCAGCCGTCGTGATCCCGCTGCCGGATAGCCGGGTCGAGGTCGCGCTGGCCGAGCCGCAGCGCGCCATCACGCCGGGCCAGGGCGCGGTGTTCTATCGCGGTGATGAGGTGCTCGGCGGCGGCATCATCGACGACATGGACGACCACGACCGTAGCGCCCACTTCCGTCGGCTCGCCGGGGCTACGGCGTGATTCCTGCCGTGCTCCTTTCCGTCCTGCTGGCCGGAGCCTACGCGGCTCTGGCGCACTTTTTGTTTGGCCGGACGTGGGGCGACATGCCGCGCTACTGGGTCGCGGGGTGGCTTGGTTTTGCCTGTGCCGCCGGCGCGGCCCTCTACTTTGGCTGGGACTGGGGACGCATCGGCGCTGCGCCCGTGCTCGCAGGAACAGTGGGGGCCTGGGCTGCGTTATTGGTTGCGGCCCGCCTTAAGATATGATACAATTCGAGCCATCTTGCTCCCATTGCAGGAGATCACACCGTGGACAATCCGACCCCGAGAAGCGCATCACCCACCGGGTCGAACGGCGCTCAAACACCCCGGGCAGGTACACCCCAGGCAACGCAAGCAGCCCAGCAAACGGTGGCCGCGGCCGTGGCGGCCGGACAGACGGCATCTCAAGGGACACCCGGTGGCGCTCGGCCCGTGGATACCGCTTCGCTGTACGATGAGATGGCGCGGGCGAATTACACGTATAGCCCGCCGCCCCGCGAGAGCAACACCCGCCTTATCTTGATCCTCGTCGGCATCATCGTCGTTCTGCTTATCCTCGTCATCATTTTGTTCGTCTTCGGCCAGCCGTTCCGGCTCCTGCCGACGACGGTTGTGCGCGATGTACTGGTCATCCTACTGGCAATCGAGTCGATTGTCGTGCTGGGCCTGATGGCCTGGCTCGTCTTCCAGGTGCGGGCGCTCATCCTGTACATGAACACCGAAGTCAAGCCGGTTCTAGAGAACGTGAACGTCACCCTGACGACGATGAAGGACACGACCGGCTTCCTGCGCGATACCGCCGTCAACCCGGTCATCAAGACGCAGAGCTACGCGACGGGCGCTGTCGAGACGGTGCGCGCTCTGTTCCGCCGCCCCAACCAGCGCTAGATGATAGCCAGATAGCCGAACCTCTGGACCACGAAAACCAGGAAAAGACGCGAAGGACGCGAAAGGTTGTCATCCAAAAAGTGCTTTTCGCGCCTTTCGTTCCTTTCGTGCCCTTCGTGGTCCAAACCCTCTCCAATCTTCGCTACATCTCCCCCTCGTAGCGGATGCCCTGGATCGCCAGCGGCAGTTGCGGCAGCAGGTCTCCCGCTATGACGCCCGCGTCCCCCATCTCGGCCCGCGCCCGCTCCCCCGCCAGTCCATGAACGTAGACGCCGCACGCCGCCGCGTCGAACGCCGACAGCCCCTGCGCAAGGAAGCCCACAATCGCGCCCGCCAGGACATCGCCGCTGCCAGCCGTAGCCAGCGCCGGATTGGCAAAGGGGCTAACGGCCATTTGGCCGTCGGGCGCTGCAATCACTGTGTTCGCCCCCTTGAGGACGACGACCTGGCCGAACTTTTCCGCCGCTGCCTTAGCCGTTGCCACGCGATCCGCCTGCACCTCCTCCGTCGTTGAGCCGAGCAGCCGCGCCATCTCACCGGGATGAGGCGTGAGAACGGCGCTCGCGGCCGTCAGCGAGGCGCTCCAGTTCTCGGCCTTGGCGAGGGCGTTCAGCGCGTCCGCGTCGATGACCGTCGGCGGGAGCTTGGGCGTCTCCGGCGCGGCCTCCTCTGGCGTCGGCTCCGTCGCAAAGCCGATGCGGCGGGCGCGCTGAGCTTCGGCCTGCTTGCCGATGAGCAGGCGGTGGACAAGCTCTTCGGTGCCGGGTTCTTGCCCCAGGCCGGGGCCGAGCAGGAGCGCCGTGTAGCCCTCGATTTTCTCTAGCACAACCTTCGCCGCGTCCGCCCGCAGCGCGCCCATGTCGTGGGGCAGGAGCAGCCACGTCGTCTCCACCAGCCGCGCCGCGAGAATCGGGTACAGCATCCCGGCGACGCCCAGCGTCGCGAGGCCCACGCCGACGCGGATCGCGCCCGCGCCCGCTAGGTAAGCCGCGCCGGTGTAGTTGGCCGAACCGGCGACGATGAGCGCCTTGCCGAATGTACCCTTGTGAGCATCAGCGGGCCGGACCGGCAGCCGCTCGCGCACCCAACCCGCTTGCATGAGTTCCACACGAACCTCCTGTGCCGTGACGTTGTCGAGTCCAATGGCCGCCGTCACCTGACGGCCGGCGAGGCCCGCGCCCGGATATTGATATAACCCCCGCTTGGGGAAGCCAAACGTGATGGTCAGGTCGGCAGGCAGCGTGGCGGGGTCGGCCGCGCCGGTGTCGGAGTTCACGCCGCTGGGCAGATCGACCGCGACAATGCTGGCCTCGGCTCGCCTGTTTGACCGCACTCGGTCGAGGATGTCGGCCAGCTCGCCCGTGATGGGGCGCGATACGCCAATACCGAGCAGGGCATCGACGATAACAGCAGCGTTTTGCGTCAAATCCACCAGCCGTGCGCCGCCCTCGTCGTCGTCCGTGCGGACAATCGGCACGCCCGCCTCGACGGCTGCGACATAGACAGGGTCGTCGCTCGTGTGATGCCAGACATAGGCAGTGACGTCGGCTCCCACGCCTCGCAGGCGCGTCGCCGCGACGAGGCCATCACCGCCGTTATTGCCCGGCCCGACCAGGACGAGGATCGCGCCTTGCGCCAGGCTGTAGTCCGACAGGATGGTGTCGGCGACGGAGGCGCCCGCGCGCTGCATGAGCGTGGGAATCGGCGTGCCTTCTGCCTCAGCGGTCGCCTCGATGCGCCGCATCTCCTCAGCGGTGACAAGCTTCATGGTCTCCCCCTGCGTCCATCGACGTGACGACTGTATTCTAAGTCAAAAGAGGAGGATGCTCAAGAAAAAGGCCGCCTCCCCAGCCTGAAGCAAGGCGGGGAGGCGGTGGTAGACCGCGAAACCGAGGGGGTTAGCGGTAGGTAATGCGCAGAACCGGCCGGGCGGACGTTCCGTTGCCGCTGGCCCAATCCATGACGTTGTACCCGGCCCGCGGCCAGCCGTCGACACGGAACGTGATGCGGTTGGTGGCGAGCTTGCGAGCGGGCAACGCCTGCATCTGCGGGCTACTCAACGGGAAGATGTTCACGATGCCCATGCCTACACTCGTCGAGCCAACGGCATTACCGACCTGTGAGGCGCTGGCGTTCTTGAGCATGCTGTATCCGCCGGACAAGCGGCTGTCAAAGCTAGAGTCGAGCATGGACGCATACCACTGAGCGCTGCTCCCAACCGACAGGTAGGACGTGCTCTGGCCGGGTAGCTCCAGCTGGGCCGACACAACGGTGGCGTTGGCGGGCAGCCCGTCGAGCGGGAACTGCAAAACCGCAATGTAGTCGTAAGAGCCATACGGCCCGCTATACAGGTGACCGTCACTGCGGCCCGAACTGGCGTTGGTATACCAGACGGCGCCGCCCGACACGGGCGAGACGACGATGGAGCCAGAGCCGGCCGGCGGCTGGGTCGCCGTTGGGGTCGGCGTCGGCTGCGTGGGTGGGCGTGTCGCCGTCGGCGTGGCCGAGGGTTGACCCACCGGCCGCGTTGCGGTCGGCGTTGGGGTGGGCGTGTAGGTCGGCGGCGTCTTCGAGTTGCTGCCCTGCGCGAAGTCGCAGGTCCAGTAGCTATCCCACGGATTGCCGGACGGACCCAGGAGGTAGCCGCAGCCGATGTCGGGCCACGACGAGTTCAGGATGTTGGCCCGGTGGCCGGACGAATTCATCCACCCGTCCACCATCTCCTGGGGCGTTTGGTAGCCCTCGCCAATGTTCTCGCCGCCGCTCACGAGCGGATAGCCAGCGTTGACCATGCGCTGGAAGGGGTCAGCTTCGCCAGAGCACTGGTGGCTGAAGCAGCCATTGTCCCGCATGAAGCGATTGTGGTAGTCGGAGGCCGCGTTGAGGCGGCTGTCCGTGTGGTACGGCGGGAGGCCGTTCTGTGCCCGCTGCTGGTTGATAAGGTCGATGAGCTGAGCCGCGTAACCACTCACCGGGGCGGGGGTTGCCGTCGGCTGAGACGGGCGCGGCGTCGACGTTGGCGTAGGATTGGTGGTTGGCGGCTGCGAGCTGGCGCTACCTACGGCGCGGGCGGCGTTGATGCGCCCATAGCCCAGCGGAATCGACGCGCCGGCGTTCGTGTTGTCGGTGGTCGTCTCGAGCGCGCTGCGGATCTGGCTGTTGGTCCAGGTGGGGTGCGCAGCCGCGACGAGGGCCGCGACGCCCGCCGCATTGGGCGAGGCCATGCTCGTCCCGCTCCACGACTGATACTGGCCGCCCATGACGGTGCTGAGGATGTTATTGCCAGGCGCGGCGATGTCGGCGTTCTGGCCGTAGTTCGAGAAACTGGCGCGCTGGTCGTTCTCGTCCGTCGCGCCGACACCAATCACGTGGGCGGACATGGCGGGGTACGACGGCGACGACGTGTTGCTGTTGCCCGCTGCGGCAATGATGACGACGCCGTGGTTCCAGGCGTAGTTCGTGGCGTCCTCGAGCACTTGCGAGCTGTACGGCCCGCCCAGGCTCATGTTGATGACCTTGGCCCCGTTGTCGGTCGCCCAGGTAATGCCGTTGGCGATGGCGGAATAAGAGCCGGAGCCGCTGGAATCAAGCACCTTGACCGGCAAGATTTTGGCATTGTAGCCCACGCCCGCGATGCCAACACCGTTATTGGTCGCGGCAGCGGCGATGCCCGAGACGTGCGTGCCGTGGCCGTGGTCGTCCGTTGCATCGCTATCGTTGTTGACGAAGTCTCGCCCCGACGAAACGAACTTGCCGTTGAGGTCGGGATGCGTGAAGTCAGCGCCGGTGTCCAGGATGCCGATGACAACGTTGTCGCCGCGTGTCGCATCCCACGCGCCGGTCACACTCATCTTGGTGATGCTGTACTGGCTGCTGAGCTTCGGGTCGTTGGTCATCTGCTGAACGGTGCGTAGATCGTCCGCGGTCAGAAGCGGGCCTGTCGGTTGGCTGTCGCCGATGGTAGCAACGTAGTCCGGCTCGACGTACTGCACCTCCGGCATGCTCGCATACGCGGCAAGGATATCCTCGGTGGAATGGCCGGCTGGCGCGGATAAAATCTGCGCGCCGACGGCGTTGACCATCCCAATCACCTGCACGCCTGCCGCCGCGTTGATCTGCTCGATGGTGTTGATGTCCACATCGTCGCGCCACTTCACCAGGGCGCGGCCTGGCACGGCCTCATCCGGGGACAGCCGCCGGAACGGATCACCGATGCTGACGGTCAGGGGGAGCGGTTCGAATGTTGGTGTCGGTGTCGGTGAGAGCGCCTGCGACTGGGCGAGATGGGGGAGAAATACGGTATAACCGCCCGTCGTGGGCGATTGTCCCATAGCTGGGGCGGGGCGCAAGACCCCGATGGTGATGACGATGGTGATGACGGCGACGAGCAGAAGTCCCCAGCGACCAAGGTTGACACGTTGCATAGCTTCCTCCTTGGGGCCGCGCCGTAACCGTTAGCGATGTTTGGGCATGACGAAGCCACGACACACAGAGACGCTCACAGAGCGCCGTAGGTGGGTCGAATGTGGCCTGTACGGCGGGCTAACATGGTCGGGAAAAGACTATACAGCAACCGTGCGACCTGGCCGGCGGCCGGGGAGGAGCCGGGCCCAGAGGGTTGCGGCACAGAAACGCATATCGACGGAGCCTCAGACAGTCAAACTCTCAGAAGCACGTACCTCCCATATCCAGTTTCCCCCTCAAGCGTCGCGGTTGGCAGCCGCGGCCCTGTCCCTTCTGTGGATGCGCTGCGTCATGAGGCGCGCTGCATCTAGGTGTAATACGTGAATGGGACGTGAAGAGGTACGGGGCATTACGTCGGATATGGTTGCAATTTCTATATCTTAAGGTTGAGGATTGACAAGGGACGCGCCGACGCCTAGAATTTTGCGCCGATATTGTCATCATTGAGGACGTTGTGGACAATCTGCCCGATCTCACGCCTTATCTGACGCTCTACGCGCCCGTCCTGAGCCTTGTCTCTATCGCCGCGTTTCTCCTCGCCCTGATCGCCCTCATCTGGGCGATTGTGTTGCAGCGCCGCCTGGCCCGCGCCGAGCGGTGGCGCGAGCAAATGGAAAAGCTGGCATCGACGGATATCCAAGCCATGCTTGAGCGTAACATCGAGGGTCTGACCGACGCCAGCTACCGCATCGACCAGCTCGAAGTCGCTGCCAGGGCGCTGACGGAGGGGCTGAAGTATTGCGTTCAACACGTCGGCGTCGTGCGCTTCAACCCGTACCACGACACCGGCGGCGACCAGAGTTTCGCCATCGCCATGCTGGATGCCCACAACGATGGTCTGGTGATGACGGGGATGCACTCGCGCGGCGGCGTGCGCCTATACGCCAAGCCGGTCACGCGCGGCCGCTCCACCTACCCCTTGACCGACGAGGAGCGCCAGGCCATCGAGCAAGCCGGCGCCAAAGCGGCCCCCGCTCCCGTCAAGAGCCAGATGAGTTGAAACATAAAAAGGCCGCACGGACGGTGATCCGCGCGGCCTTCGTATACTCTAATTGTGCTCATGTAGCGGCTGAGATTTCTATCATCCCTCTTGGGCCATCCAAAACCACACGGAACCGATTGAGTATGTCTCGCCCAACCACAATCTCATCGGCGAGCTCGTCGCCTACGACCTGGATTCCTGGCAGCACGAGATTGCCAATTTGTACATCCACCAGATACATAAGCACTTCGCGCCGTTCGCCCCACCAGCTTCGAATCAACATCTGCGCTGTAACGGGAGCGCCAAGCTCTTCGAGATAGGCGAGAGGAATAATGGTGCCGTCGGCGCCACTGTCAACGAAACCACGAAGCGGCCCTACATGCGTATCTTCGGCAGCCGAAATGAGCGTGACTTCTACGACGGGGGCAGGTGGGTAGTAGCCGTCGCTGTAGCGAAAGATCACGACCGGCCTCGAATATAGCGTGGGCTGCGCACGACCAGTTCTGGCTCTGATTCGTCTGTGACCTTCTTCAACAAAACGGGCGTGTGTCCCAATTGGGCAAACACCCGCAAGTGAAGCGCACGTAGGTCTGTGTCATGATCGATCACCTTGCCTTCGTGGAAGGCCACATATTCACCGCCATATTGAGTTAGTAGCGTATCCCGCTGCTCTTCAAAAGCTAGTGTCTCTGCCTGTATCTTCTCGCGTCGATATTGAGTCAGGTAGGCACGCAGCGCTTTCTCGACGATAGCTTCTGCGTCGGTATGCGCTGCGTGCGCCAATTCTTCAATCTGGTCGGCAAGCTCGGGCTTAAGGGTCACTGTGAGCATTTGGTCCTCTACTCCGAGAAGTATACCCTCAGCATGCCCGTTGGACAACCGCAGCTTGCCGTTAGTCCTCGACCACCACGGGCAGAACCATCGGGCGGCGGCCAGTCTCTTCATAAAGGTACCTGGACAGGACCTCGCGCGCCACGTCGGTGCGGTGGTTCGCCTTGCCGTTCTTGCGCAGCGCCTCGACAACACGCTTCGCGCCCTCGGCCATCAGCGCGTCGGCGTCGGCCATGAACACGAAGCCGCGCGAGACGATGCCCGGCGCGTCCAGCAGGCGGCCGGTCTTGCCGTCCACGTGGAGGAAGACGACCACGAAGCCCTCGCGGCCCAGGATGTGGCGGTCACGCATGACGACCGGCCCAATGTCGCCGACGCTGTTGCCGTCCACGAGCACGTCCGCACTGGGCATCTGCTCGACCACACGAATGCCGTCCTTCAACTCGATGACAGCGCCGTTGCGGGCGATGCAGATGTTCTCGCGCGGGACGCCCATGCTCTCAGCCAGACGGCCGTGCAGTACGAGGTGGCGCGCCTCGCCGTGGACGGGGATGAAGTACTTCGGGCGCACCAGGTTGAGCATCATGCGCTCGTCGTCCTGCCCGCCGTGGCCCGACACATGGACCTGGGCCTGGCTGCCGTAGATGACGTTCGCGCCGCGCTCGAAAATCTGGTTGATGATGCGGTGCACCGCCTGCTCGTTGCCGGGAATCGGGTAGGTCGAGAAGATGACCGTATCCCCCGGCTCGATGTCCAGCTCGCGGTGCCGCCCTGCTGCCATGCGCGCCAGCGCCGCCGTCGGCTCGCCCTGGCCGCCCGTCGCGACAATGACCGTCTTGTTGAACGAGATGGCGCTCCGCTCGTCCAGGGAGCGCAGCACGCCCTCCGGCGCTTTCAGGTAGCCAAGCTCTTGGGCCATGGCCGTGTTCTCGACCATGCTCCGCCCGGCTGGCATGACCACACGCCCGTGCGCTGCCGCCGCATCGACAACCTGCTGCACGCGGCTGATGTGGGAGCCGAACGTCGCCACGATGATGCGGCCCTCGATCTCGCCGAACAGCCGCTTGAACGTCTCGGCGACGACGGCCTCCGACGGCGTTGGGCCGGGGTTCTCGGCGCCGGTGCTGTCTGAGAGCAGCGCAAGCACGCCCCGGTCGCCCAGCTCGACCAACTTGGCGAAGTCCGTCGGCTGGCCGTCGACCGGCGTGTAGTCCACCTTGAAGTCGCCGGTGTGGACCAGCAGGCCGGCCGGCGTGTCGATGGCGAAGCCCACCGCGTCGGGGATGGAGTGGTTGACGTGGAACGGCTCGACGGTGAAGGGGCCAACATTGAACTTTTCACGGGGATGGATGGTCTGCATCTTGACCCGCGACAGCAAACCCGTCTCCTTCAGCTTGACCTCGATGAGGCCGCGCGTCAGGGGTGTCGCGTACACCGGCGCGTCCACCTCCGCCAGGAGGAAGGGCAGGCCGCCGATGTGGTCCTCGTGGCCGTGGGTCACCAGGATAGCGCGCACGCGCTCGCGGTTCTCGACCACCCAGGTATAGTCGGGAATGATGAGGTCCACGCCCAGGTGCTCCGGGTCGGGGAACATCACGCCACAGTCGATCACAATAATATCGCGGCCATACTCAATCGCAGTCATGTTCTTGCCGATTTCCCCCAGGCCGCCCAGGGGAACGATCCTCAAAACCTTCTTAGCCAAACAAACCTCACTCATACGCTAAGGTGGCGCACCCGCGCCACACAAAAAGCCGACTCTACCGAGTCGGCCAATGCAATCAAAATTCCATTCATCCTACGCTCGATCATCACTCGTTAGAGGCGCACCCTCGGCCAATCTTACGTCAGCTCGTGGCGATACTCTCGACGGGTGTCTTGCCGTTGACCGCCGCTTGCTGCGCGCCGGTTTGCTTGCTGACCAGGTCGTAGTACACGCCGCCCTGTGCCATAAGCTGCTCGTGGTTGCCACGCTCGACGATGCGCCCATGCATCATGACCAGCACCATGTCGGCGTTGCGGATGGTGCTCAGGCGGTGGGCAACCACGAAGCTCGTCCGCCCCTTGAGCAGCCGCCCCAGCGCGCCCTGGATCATGGCCTCGGTGCGCGTGTCTACACTCGACGTCGCTTCATCCAGGATGAGGATGCGCGGCTGGGTGATGACGGCGCGGGCGAAGGCGATGAGCTGCTTCTGCCCCTGGCTCAAGTTCGCGCCGCGCTCCAGGATGGGCGTCTCGTAGCCCTCCGGCAGGGAGCGGATGAACTCGTCGGCGTTGACGAGCTTCGCCGCGGCGACAATCTCGTCCATCGTCGCGTCGGCCTTGCCGAAGCGGATGTTGTCAGCGATAGTGCCGGAGAACAGGAACGCCTCTTGCAGCACCATGCCCATCTGCTTGCGCAGGCTCGCCCGCTGGACGGTGCGGATGTCGATGCCGTCGACGAGAACCTGACCTTCCTGGGGGTCGTAGAAGCGCATGAGCAGGTTGACGATGCTCGTCTTGCCCGCGCCCGTCGGCCCGACGAGAGCGATGGTCTGGCCTGCTTGGGCGTCCAGGTCGATGTCGAATAGCACCGGCTTGGTCGGGTTGTAGCCGAAGGTCACGTTGTCGAACACGACGTGGCCCTGGATCTGCGGCATGGGCTGCGCGTCGGGCGCGTCCTCCATCTCCACCGGCTCATCCAGCAGGTTGAAGATGCGCTCCGCGCCGGCCAGGGCGGACTGGGCCAACGTCCACGTCTGGGAGATCGAGCGCACCGGCTCGAAGAAACGCTGGACATAGAGCAGGAAGGAGACGACGACGCCGACGCTGATCTGCCCGCTCACGACGAGGTATGCGCCATAGCCGATGACGATTGCCATCGAGAGCGTGCTCAGGAAATCCACCGCCGGGTTGAAGGCGCTGGTGATGGCGTTCGCGCCAACGTTAACGTCGCGGTTGCGGGCGTTGATCTCGCTGAAGCGCGCCTGGCTGACGCGCTCGCGCGAGAACGCCTGCACTTCCTTCATCCCCGCGATGTTCTCCTCCAGCTCGGCGTTGACCCGGCCCAGCTCGCGCCGCGTCTGACGGAACGCCTTGCGGGCGCGCGAAGAGAACTGGACGGTGACGACCCACATGATGGGCAGGACGAGGAAGCTGGCGAGGGCCAGGTTCCAGCTGAGCAGCAGCATGACGACCAGGATGCCGACCAGGGATAACATATCGCCAATAACGCGGTTGAGGCCCGCGCCCAGGAAACTGCTGATGGTCTGGGTATCGTTGCTGAGACGGCTCATCAGGTCGCCGATCTCATGGGTATCGAAGTAGCCCAGCGGCAGGCGTTGCAGGCGGTCGAAGACCTGCGTGCGCATGCGGAAGAGCGCGTGCTGCCCAACCCACGCCATCTGCCGAAAGCCGACGACGTTGCCGGCGTAAGCGATGGCATACGTCGCCAGCAGCGCGAACATGAAGGTGTTCAGGCCCGCGCCGTTGCCGACGCTGATGAAGCGGTCGATGGCGACGCCGACGAGCCAGGGCTGCGCCAGGCGTGTGACCGTGGTCACGATAACTGACAGGAGAATCCAGACGAGGTTCCAGGGGTACGCCTTGACGTACTCGAACAGGCGAAGGGCCGAGCTGCGCGTGTCGCGCGCCTTCTCCTCCTGGATGTCCATCATCCCCATGGGGCCGCCGCGCATCATAGTGTTACCCTCTTTCCACCGTCAGCCGCCGGGACGGCGACGGGCTGCGCCTCGTTCTCGCCTTCGTCCAGGCGATTCTCCTGGCGGCCGTGGAACTGGAGATAGTAGATGTCGGCGTAGATGGGGTTGCTCTCCAGCAATTCGTCGTGCGTGCCCGTCGCCACGAGCTTGCCGTGGTCCATGACGAGGATCTTGTCGGCATTGCGGATGGTGCTGATGCGCTGGGCAATCACGAAGCTCGTCCGCCCCTTCATCAGCTCGTCGAGCGCCTGGGTGATGCGAACCTCGGTCGCGGCGTCCACCGCCGAGGTCGAGTCGTCCAGGATGAGGATGCGCGGGTTCAGCAATAGGGCGCGGGCGATGGCGATGCGCTGCCGCTGGCCGCCGCTCAGCCCCAGGCCGCGCTCGCCGACCTTCGTCTCGTACTTGTCGGGCAACTCCTCGATGAACTCCTCAGCCGCCGCCGCGCGCGCCGCCGCGCGCACCTCGTCCATCGTTGCGTCGGGCCGCCCAAAGGCGATGTTGTCGCGGATCGTGCCGGTGAACAGGTTGGTCTCCTGCATGACGATGCCGATCTGGGCGCGTAGGCTCGCCAGGGTCACATCGGCGATGTCGTGGCCGTCGATGGTGATGTTGCCTTTCGTCGGCTCGTAGAAGCGAGGGAGGAGGTTGATGATGCTGCTCTTGCCGGAGCCGGTCTGGCCCAGGATCGCAATGGTCTGGCCCGGCTTCGCGTCGAAGCTCACGTCGGTCAGCGAGTTCGTGGTTGCGCCGGCGTAGCGGAAGGAGACATTGTGGAAGGCCACGTCGCCCTGCACCGGTGGTAGTGGTTGAGCGCCCGGCTTGTCGCGGGCTTCATCCGGCGCGTCGAGGATCTCGAACATGCGCTCGGCGCTCGCCGCCGCCATCGAGATGAGGCCCGACACCATGCCGAGGCCGAAGATGGGGAACAGCAGCATCGCCAGGTAGGTGTTGAACGCGACCAACTCGCCCAGGTTCATCGCGCCGTAGATAACCTGCCAGCCGCCGTACCAGATGACGATGACGCTACCCAGGCCGGACATGGTGAAGACGAGGGGAATGTTGTAGGCCACGGCGTAGGATGCCTTCAGGTTCTCGCCGAGCAGGTCGTCGTTGGACTTCTCGAAGCGCTGCTTCTCCAGCGGCTCGCGGGCGAACGCCTTGACGACGCGCACGCCGCTCAGGTTCTCCTGGAGGATGGTGTTCACGTCGGAGAGCTTCTGCTGCACCGCCTTGAAGATGGGCTGCACGCGGCGCACGAAGCTGGCGATGATGAGAAACGTGATGGGCATGACCGACAGGCCCGCCAGCGCCAGCCGCCAGTTCATCGTGAACAGGAGCACGGCGGTGCCGATGAGCATCAATATTGAGCTAAGGAGCTGGATGAGGCCCAGGCCGGTAAACTGTCGCACCATTTCCACGTCGCTCGTCGCCCGCGTCATGAGCTGGCCGGTCTGGGCCTGGTCATGGTAGCTGAAGCTAAGGCGCTGGAGCTTGGTGTACAGGTCGTTGCGCATGTCGAAGGCTGCGCCCTGGCTCGCCCTCTCCGTCAGGTAGCTCTGGAAGAACTGGAACAGGCCGCGCACCACGGCGAAGACGAGGATCGCCAGCGTTAGCCACACGATGAGGGGGATGTTCTGCTGGCCGATCCCGTCGTTGATGATGCGCTCGATGAGTATCGGCGTCACCAGCGTCGTCGCCGTCACCAGCAAAAGGCTGACAAAGGCAATGGTCACGTCCAGCCAATGTGGGCGCAGGTACTTCATGACCCGCCATAATGGTTTCATAATCTCTGCCTCACATCAAACGGTGTTCAAACTACGCAGACTTATTGGCTTGTCGCGCCCAACACCAGCGGCAAGCCAAGCCGATACGTTGGCGCAACCGGAGCAACTGCAACGTGCAACGACAGCGTCACCGTGCCATTCCTGGCATCCAGCGCGCGCATCGAGAGCTGGCTATCGGTGTAATCCCACAAACGCGAGGTGGGCCACGAAAATGGGCCCCACTGACGACCGACACCCCACGTATCAGTACACGCGCCATAGTCATAGCGGTGGCGCTGCATGCCGTCGTCGCCATCCGCCTCGACCACGGTCACGCCGTGGTGCGGCGGGCCATATCCGCCTGGCGTGTTGACCTTATTGCTGTACAGGTAATTCCTGACGACGTCACCGTCGACGTGCCAGACAATCAGGCCGGCGCACAAACTGGCCAAGGGCCAGTCTATATCGAATCCAATCGGCTGGCGGTTCTCTACCAAGAAGTACTCGTGGCTAGATGTGTCGCCGTGGGGGTAGAGCTTGACAACTTTGCCGCTCGTCTCGACCGGCGGCAAGGTCACGGTGTAAGTCCCGGCTGCGACGACTGTGGGCGTGATCCAGCCGAGGAACTCTTTCGTGAAAGCGCCCGCCTGGAAAGGCCGCAAGCCGTCCGTCGCGCCATAGACACCGTAGCTCATCACGTCGAACCAGCCTACCCCGCTCGACCGCCCGTTCAAGTCATACAGGTCCGGCGCGCCGAGGCCGTGGCCGTGCTCATGGACACAGATTCCAATAGATGCCATGTGGCCCAAACCGTACCCGGTCCTCTCCGGGCACAACGTGTAGGACCGTACCCACTGGCCGCCCGGGGCGGTGTAGCGTCCTTCGGGAGATGAAGCGAGCCAATAACCCGTCGCTTGCAGCGAGTGGACCGCATCTCCGGTGTACCCATAGCTCACCCCGGCAAAAACCACCACCACGTTCTCCACTTCCTGGGTCGCGGGGTTCGCGTAGGGCGAGAAGTCAAACCCAGCCTGGCCGAGCGCCGCTAGGGCATGGTAGACGACCCCGTCATTGTTTGCCGGAAACGCGCCGTAGAAGCCGTAACTGCCATCCGCGTAGAACGTGATGGGATTCGGCAGCCGGACGTAGCCAATGCCATTCAAGTTCGTCACCAGCCGCCCGTCAAGCATCCCCACAATATCGCCCGTGTAGCGGAGCTGATTGTACGACACCTCGCGGAAGTAATCGGCAAACCCGCCCTGGCCGAAGAAGAAGCTGCTCCATGCCTGCCCCGAGTACTGCCCGACCTCATCTGGAAAATCAGCGAGGATGACCAGGAGCCGCTGGTCTCCGCGCCGAGGCAGCGGGTAGGGGATAGATCGCACGCCCTCAGGCCCTAACCCCTCCGGAGCATGGCCTTGCACGGGTGGACGAGACGTCGGCGTCGCTTGAGGCGGCGGGGATGGTGTGACAGGTGGCTCGTCCGCCCGGACGGGCGCGCTCGACGCCAACAAGCTCAGGACGGCCAACACCAGCACCACACTGACCCAGACCCAGCCAATCATGCGGCGCATCTCGGCACCTCTCCAACGCCGAATTACTTTGACAAGCTAAATAATAGTCTGTGCCACGCCGAATGTCAACCCGACCTTTGGCTAGTGGGGCATCATTCGAATGGAGGACTTGGCCCTCACCCTGCCCTCTCCCAAAGTGGGAGAGGGGGTAGCAGGGTAAGGACGAACACGACAAAGGCGGCGCGTCTGCGCCGCCCGTATTCCTCTCGCGCTATTCAGTTGGTCGCGCCACAATCCATCAGCGCGGCGGGATCTGGCTGGCCACGCATGTGCCATTCATCCCGGACACCTGATACGCCCGTAGTATCTCGTTCCCATCGCTGTCGTAGAGGTAAAGCGAGGGCCACTTGCAGCTGACACCCCACCCGCCGGTGGCCTGGTTAAATGTGTAGCTAATCGCTGTGAAACCGCCATTCGGCCATGTTGGCATCGGGGATGTCATCCAGCAGCCGCCCTGGCCAAAGCCGTTGGCTGTGAAGGAGCAAACGGTCACGAGGCCGCTAGCAGAAGAGCCTTTGACTGTATAGGTCTTGTTGGCCTGAAGGTTCTGGAAATTGAAGTGGCCACTCCAGCCCTTGAATCCCCCCGAATCTTCAGTGTAGTCAATCCACCCCATACCTGTGCCCGCATGCAACTGATAGTAGTCGTTGAAGGCGAGCGGCGCAGTCATCTCGTAGTAAACCCATACTGACCCTTGCGCTGAGGCGATGCCGACGATAGCTAGCACCGACGCGAGCGCCACGAGAAACACCCCCACATATCGCATTCTCAACATGTCATCCTCCTTGTAGGACGCGGGCCGCGTGGCCCAATGTGATGGCGAAAAGCCGCAAATGACAAATCGCGTCGCAGCGACAAGAGGTTGCCAAATCGATAGTTTTCCTCCTTTAAGTGCAAGAATTTCGCGTTCTTGGTGGTATATTCCGTAGAGCCTGTTCACCTCGATTATCCCACCACCGTCGTTTCGGTAGGTATCGCCCGGAGCAAGTTATACGATACAAAACGGCGATACAAAGACTTTTATGCGTATCAGGGAGGGCGCATGACTGAACAGTCCATGGGGCGCTGGCTGAAGGAACGCCGCAAGGCTCTCAAACTCACGCAAGCCGAATTAGCCCGCCTGATTGGATACTCGGAGGTCTATGTCCGCAAAATCGAGTCGGATGAGCGCCTGCCAACACCCGATACACTCGAGAAATTCGCCTTCCATCTGTGCCAGCCCCACGAGCAGGCCATCTTCCTGCGCGTCGCCCGGGGTGAGCTGGGATCGGACGAGCTTCCCGAGCCGGCGCTGCCCGGCCCGAACTGGCCGGATCGAACGGCGCCGTTGGAGTACCCGCCGACTCTACCTGCCCCGCTGACCTCCCTCATCGACCGCGAGGCGGATGTGCTGGCAATCCGCGAGCGCCTCACCCGGCCCGGCGTGCGCCTCCTGACGCTCGTCGGCCCGCCGGGCATCGGCAAGACCCGTCTCGCTCTGGAAGTCGCGCGGCAGCTCGCGCCCAGCTTCGACAATAGCGTTTACTTCGTCGGTCTGTCGGCGGTCACTGAGCCAGAGGGCGTCGCGCCGGCCATCGCCCGCGTCCTCGGCATCCGCAACGGCGTCAACGGCGGGCTGGTCGAGTCGCTCAAGGCGGCTCTCGCCCAAAAGAGCACGCTGCTCGTCCTGGACAACTTCGAGCAGGTGACACTTGCCGCGTCCTTGGTTCAGGAGTTGCTCGAAAGCGCGCCCTCCGCCAAAGCGCTGCTGACCAGCCGCACGCCGCTGCACGTGCCGGGCGAGCACGAGTGCGTGGTTGCCCCCCTTACTTGTCCTCCCCTGCCGACTACTATCCACGTTGACCATGAGAGCGTCGGGAGCTATCCGGCGGTGGCCCTCTTCCTCGACCGTGCCCAGGCTGTCCGGCCCCAGTTCCGGCTGACGTCCGCCAACGCCGAAGCCGTCACTGCGATCTGCGTCCGCCTCGAAGGCGTACCGCTGGCAATCGAACTGGCTGCGGCCCATGTCAAGTCCCTGACGCCGCAAGGCATTCTGGAGCGTCTGCAACCCTACATGTCCCGCCTGGTGGCGCCCGGTCGGACAGCGCCGAGCCGCCACCGCACGATGCGCGACGCCATCAACTGGAGCTATGATCTGCTGGACGAGCCAGAGCAGATCATGTTCACGCGCCTGGGCGTGTTCGCGGGCAGCTTCACCTTGGATGCCGCTGAAGCAGTGGCCGGCCGTTTATCCGACAGCGATGGAAGTCGGCCGGCGATGGATACGTTAGACGCCGTCTCTGCCCTCGTCGACAAGAACTTTCTGCAGCACCAGGAAGGCGCCGACGGCGAGGGACGCTACCGCATGTTGGAGATGATCCGGGAGTATGCCCTAGAGCGCCTGGCGGCGCGGGGCGAGCTTGAAACCATGCAGCGGTACCACGGCGCGTACTACCTGGCCTTGACGGAGAGAATCCGACAGGGCGACGCCAGCGACGACGGGCGCATCACCGCACGCCTGATAGCAGAGCAACGCAACCTGGAAATCGCGCTCCAGTGGGCGCTGGACTGCCGCGAGGCCGACATGGTCTTGCAGCTGTGCGCCGCGCTCTGGCCGCTCTGGTGGAGCCAGGGGCAGCTTCAGGAGGGGTATGCGCGGCTGGAGAAAGCGCTGACTCTGGCCGATAGAACGACCACACAACCCATGCCGCTGGCTTGCACGTTGCTTGGCGCGGGCATCCTGGCGAGCGCTCAGGGCCAGTATGCTGAGGCGGTAGAGCACTTGGAGGCCAGCCTCTCCCTCTGGCGAGATTTAGGCAACCAACGCCAGATGGCAGCCAGTCTGCGTAGTCTGGGTGTTGTCGCAGAGTATCAGGGGAATTACGCAGAGGCAGCTGCGCGGTTCCGGGAAGCCCTCAAGTTGTCACGAGGGCTTGACGACAACGAAGGCATTGCCGAAGCTCTCAACTTTCTCGGACAGGTGCAGCTTGATATCGACGACCTTGATGCGGCGCGGCGGTCCCTGGTGGAGGCGCTGCCCCTGGTACAGCACGCGGGTGCGCGCCGTGAACGCACGCTGGTTTTGCGCAACCTGGGCCGCGTCGCTGCTGTCAGTGGCGATGATACACTTGCCTTACGCTACTTCGACGAGGCGCTGGCAATCGCGCAGTCGGATGGCGACGCCATCAACACCGCCAAGCTCAACATCAACGTTGCCGAGACAATGCTGCGTCAGGGGAACGCCAGCGAAGCCGGCCGCAGATTCAAGACGGCGCTGGAGTTAGCCGTCCGGCTCGGTGATCGACGCGGCATCATGCGCAGCTTCGAGGCGCTAGCAGCGTGCGCGGCCGCGCATAACATGCCGCTCATGGCGGCACGCTTGCTGGGCGCTGCCGACCGGCTGCGCGAGGCTATGGGCGTGTACGGGAAAGCCGCCCGCCCGAAGTCTGCCCCGCAGCCATCGCCTGCGTCAGATGACAGCGTCAATGATGCGCGGCTCGCCGCCGCCTGGCAGGAAGGCCGGGCCTGGTCCATCACATACGCCGTCGCTGTCGCCATGAGTGTATAGGCACTCCCACCATCCATTACGATATAGAAAGGGACTGTCATGCGTAGACCACTCGCCCTCAGCCTATCTCTAGCAGGCGCACTTGTTGTTTCCCTTCTCGCTGCCGCCGCTCTCTGGGCCGGCAGCGTCTTAGCCGATCTCCCAGCCGCTGCGCCGAGCGCACCTCTTGCCACACCAACGGCGACGGCAGCCGCCACGGCATGGCAGTGCTGGGTGGGCAATGTCCCGGAACCATGCCCAACCCAGGAGGACTTGTGGTCCGTCTCGCTGGTTTCTCCCGCCGATGGTTGGATGGTAGGCACTGGGGGCGCGATCTTGCGTTGGAACGGAACATCCTGGGCCACGTGGGCGAACAGCCCGACGACAGAGTGGCTATCGTCGGTATCGATGGTATCGGCGACCGACGGCTGGGCCGTGGGCGCGAGTGGCACAATCCTCCACTGGGATGGCGGGTCGTGGACCGTCTGGCAGGAGCAGCCGACAACCGAGCAACTTACCCATGTGTTCATGCGTACAGCCAGCGATGGGTGGGCGGTTGGCGGCAACGGTGAAATCATCCACTGGAACGGGGCACATTGGACATTGTCGGCCAAGGACTTCCCGCTGCTCTGGTCCGTCTACGCTGTCTCAGCAACGGATGCTTGGGCGGTGGGCAAGCAGAAGGCGATTCTTCACTGGGACGGGGCAACCTGGACGCGGGTATCGGCACTGGATGCAAACGCCCCTGACCTGCGGGACGTGACCATGCTTTCGCCAACGGAAGGCTGGGCCGTGGGCTATGCAGGCACAATCCTGCACTATCAGGATGGCACGTGGCTGCCAGTCACCAGCCCCGTACAGAACGGTCTCAACTCCGTCTCCTTCAGCTCGCCTACCGACGGGTGGATTGTCGGTACGAATGGTGTCCTTTTGCATTGGAACGGATCAACCTGGTCGAAGGTCAGCAGCCCAACGGCGGCCTGGCTCTATACCGTGGCGATGCGCTCACCGACAGACGGATGGGCAGTCGGCGATGCTGGGTCGATCCTCCACTGGGATGGGACCAGATGGAGTGGCGGCGTCCCAGCGGCGCTGAACAGCGCCGCTTTCGCCACGTCCACCGATGGCTGGGCGGTTGGCGCTTCGGGAACAGCCCTCCACTTCACGGGGTCAACGTGGGCTACAGTCAACACCGGCGTGACGGATACTCTGCGTGGCGTAGCATCTGTGTCCACAATCGACACCTGGGCGGTCGGGGACCACGGGAGGATTCTACGCTGGAATGGCTCCACGTGGGCGCAGCAGACGGCCTCTAGCCTGCCAGGCTTTGCCGAGCGTCTGTATTCAATTGCGATGGCCTCGCCGAGCGATGGCTGGGCCGTCGGGCAGAGCGGGCGCATGCTACATTGGAATGGCGCAGCGTGGACAGCGCCGCAGAAGCTGACCTCTGACTGGCTGCTCTCCGTCGCGCTGACGTCTGGTGACGAAGGCTGGGCGGTAGGAACAACCGGACGCATCCTGCGCAAAACCGTCGCCGGCTGGAGCGTGTGGGCGCAAAGCCCCGTGACGGCGACATTGTGGTCCGTCGCGCTGCGCTCGCCGACGAGCGGCTTTGCCGTCGGCGAGAGCGGCACAATTTTGCGCTGGAACGGTAGCCAGTGGAGTGTCGTCGCACAGGGCCTTACCGACCAGACTTTGCACGGCGTCACTTTCGTTTCAGACGATGAAGTTTGGGCTGTCGGCGACAACGGCACAATCTTGCACTGGGTGAACGGCGCCTGGACACACGTCGCGTCGCCCATCACCGTCTCGCTTGCGTCTGTCGCAGCGTCCTCGCCATTGGAAGTGTGGGCCGTCGGCGACAAGGGTATTGTCCTGCACTATGGCGCCGTCGCGGCCTCGGGGACAGTAACGCCAACAGCTACCGCAACGAGCACTGGTCAAGCGACTCAGACGGCCACGCCGCTGCCGTCACCATCAGTCACCGCGACCGACACGGCGACCAACACACCACTGCCAACAACGACCGCCACGCCATCGCCGCCAACAATCACCGCTACCGCAACGGCTGTGACGCCCATTATGACCCCTACACCGACGACTACGACGCCCGCGCTGACGCCCACACCCACCGTCAAGATGGAAACGCCGACTGCGGCGACTGATACGCCAACACCGACGGCGACGACGGTCTGGCAGATATACCTGCCTTTACTGGCTGGAGGTACTAAACTTGGGCGCTAGGCATTAGCTGGCCTGTTTCTTGCTGTCAAACATCGGCGGTTTTGCCAGGTGGGAGCGCGGTGGACGCCGCACACCGATGCTCTGCCGGAAGTAGCGTTAGGGATGCTTTTACACGTAGAGTTTTCACAAGGAGTAGGATGATGGAGCATTTGAGGCGCTGGCTGATGGTGGGCGTGGCGGCGGTGTTGGCGGTCGTGGTTGCCGCGATGGGAACGCAGCCGACCCTGGCGGAGAACTCTAAGCACAAAGCAGAGAAGCAGCAGCAGAGCATCGAGAACTCGGTGGACTGGGGCCAGGTGTCGTCGATTATCGGCAAATCTGGGAAGATGCAAGAAGGCCCCGTGTACGAGATTGACCTGCCACGAACGGACCAGACTATCACAGTCCAGGGCACACGGATGAACCCGTCGCTGGACGAGGGCGAGATTTACTTCGTGCCCCTCGGTGGCGGCCAGGTCGTCATGCATGGTGAATTCGCCGTGCTTATGAGCGAAGTTCCTGGCGTCGAGGCGGCGTTGCGCGACTCGGGCATCGAGATCGCGGCGGATCACCACCACCTGCTGAACGAGCAGCCGCAGCTGGTCTACCTTCACTTCTCGGCGCGGGGTGATGCGCTACAGATTGCGCGCGCCCTCAAGGTAGGACTGAGTCAGAGCGCGACGCCGACCACCGAGACGCCGGACCAAACGAACCTGGCCGGCCTGCCGACGTCCCAGCTTGACAGCATCATTGGCGACCAGGGCAAGGCCATGGACGGCATGTACCAGTACAGCATCGAGCGCGAGGACACAATCTCGGACATGGGCATCGAGCTGCCATCCGCCTCGGGCGTCGAAGTGATGCTCAACTTCCAGCCGATGGGCGGCAACTCCGCCGCCGTCACGGGCGAGATGCCGCTGCTGGCGAGCGAGGTCAACCCGGTCATCTCGGCGCTGGAGCACAACGGTATCGCCGTGACCGCCGTTCACAACCACATGCTGGGGGAGCAGCCGCGCCTGTTCTACCTGCACTTTTGGGCAACGGGCAACGCCACCGACATCGCCAAGGGCCTGAAGGCCGCCCTCGATCAGGTAAACATCAAGAAGTCCTAGCGACTCCTTCACTCGCGAATAGGACGGGCCTCCGGCAGTGCCGACGGAGGCCCGTTGCTGTCTCAAGCCAAGAACGTTATGATTTTGAGTCATTGCGAGCGAACGCGAAGCAATCTCCCGCCGGTGTGAACGACGTTCCACAGCGGGTACAGCCGGTCTTTCACCCAGCGTGAGATTGCTTCGTCGGGCTATCGCCCTCCTCGCAATGACCGAATCCTCATACGCTGTGACGCCTACGCCACAACGTTGACCAGGCGACCCGGAACGACGATGACCTTGCGCGGCGCCTTGCTGCCCAGCGCCTTCTGGATCACATCGTTCGCCAGGGCCGCCTCGCGCAGCGCCGCTTCGTCGGCGGTCGGCGTGACCTCGATGCGCGCGCGCACTTTGCCGTTGACCTGGATGGGAATCTCGATCAGGTCCTCGGCGGCCAGCGCCTCGTCGTACGCGGGCCAGCGCTGCTGGTGGATGCTGTATGGCTTGCCCAGCCGCGCCCACATCTCTTCAGCGGCGTGGGGCGCGAAGGGCGCTAGCATCAGCAGGAACGCCTCGGCCGCGCCGTTCCACGCCGGTGTCCCGTATAGCCCGGCCTCCTTCGCCTTCAGCATCTCGTTGTTGAGCTTCATCAGCTCAGCGACGGCGGTGTTGAAGCGGAAGCCCTCCAGATCGCTGGTCACCTCGCGGATCGTCTGGTGCATGCGCCGCAGCAGCGCGCGCTCGGCCGTCGGGTCCACCGTCGCGGCGGTTGGCTTCGGCTCCAGCACCATGTTCCAGGCGCGGTTCATGAAGCGCGTCACGCCCTCGATGCCCGTCGACGACCACGGCCCGCCCTGATCCCACGGACCGATAAACATCAGGTACAGGCGCACAGTGTCCGCGCCGTAGCGTTCCACCAGCGCATCCGGCGCGATGACGTTGCCGCGCGACTTGCTCATCTTCTCGCCGTCTTCGCCCAGGATGATGCCCTGGTTGTACAGGCGCGTCATCGGCTCGCCGAAGTTCACCAGGCCGATGTCGCGCATGACCTTGGTCCAGAAGCGCGTGTACAGCAGGTGCAGGATGGCGTGCTCGATGCCGCCCGTGTACTGGTCCACGGGCAGCCAGTAGTCGCCCTGCACCGGGTCGAACGGCCCCTCTTCGTAGTGCGGGCTTAGATAACGGTACTGATACCACGACGAGTCCACGAAGGTGTCCATCGTGTCCGTCTCGCGCCGCGCCGGGCCGCCGCAGTTCGGGCACGTCGTGTTCAGGAAGGCTTCGTGATATTGCAGCGGACTCTGGCCGCTAGGCAGGAACTCGGCGTCGGCGGGCAGCACGACCGGCAGGTCTTCGTAGCGCACCGCCTGCACGCCGCACTGGTCACAGTACACCATCGGAATGGGCGTGCCCCAGTAGCGCTGGCGGCCAAACAGCCAGTCGCGCAGGCGGTACTGCACGTGGCCCTTGCCCAGTCCCTTCTCCTCCAGCCACGCCGTGACAACCTTCTTCGCAACATCGGTGGACGTGCCGTCGAAGCCGTCAGAGTTCGCCATCACGCCTGGGCCGTCGTACGCCTCGGTCATCGTTGCCCCATCCAGGATTTCGCCGTTGGGCTGGATGACGACGACGACTGGCAGGTCGAACTTGCGCGCAAACTCGAAGTCGCGCTGGTCGTGGGCGGGGACGGCCATGATCGCGCCCGTGCCGTAGGTAATCAGGACGTAGTCGGCGATCCAGACCGGGATGCGCGCGCCGTTGACCGGGTTGACCGCATAGCCGCCGGTGAAGACGCCGGTTTTCTCCTTGCCCTCGGCCATGCGCTCGATCTCGCTCTGATGCGACGCCTGCTTGACGTAGGCGTCCACGGCCTCGCGCTGCTGGGGCGTGGTCAGCTTCTCGACCAGCGGATGCTCAGGCGCTAGGACCATGAACGTCGCGCCCCACAGCGTGTCCGGCCGCGTGGTGAAAATCTCGATGGGGTCGCCGGCCTCGGTGTGGAACGTGACCTGCGCGCCCTCGGAGCGGCCGATCCAGTTGCGCTGCATCGTCTTGACGCGCTCCGGCCAGTCCATCGTGTCCAGGTTGTTCAGCAGCTCGTCGGCGTAGTGGGTAATCTTCAGGTGCCACTGCTCCAGCAGACGCCGCTCGACCAGCGCGCCCGACCGGTCGCCGCGCCCGTCGATGACCTGCTCGTTCGCCAGCACGGTCTGGTCCACCGGGTCCCAGTTGACCATCGCCGCTTTGCGGTAGGCCAGCCCCATCTCGTACATCTTGATGAAGAACCACTGGTTCCACTTGTAGTACTCAGGGTCGCACGTCACCACCTCGCGCTCCCAGTCCCACATCGCGCCCATCGAACGTAGCTGCTGGCGCATGCGCTGAATGTTGTTGTACGTCCACGTGTAGGGGTGAATCTTGCGCTTGATGGCGGCGTTCTCAGCCGGCAGGCCGAAGGCGTCGAAGCCGATGGGGAACACGACGTTGTACCCCTGCATGCGGCGGTAGCGCGCGCCCGTGTCGGATGGCGTCATGGCGTACCAGTGGCCAATATGAAGGTCACCACTGGGATAAGGCAGCATGGTCAGGAAATAAAACTTCGGGCGCGAGGCGTCCATCTCGGCGTGGTAGAGACAATCCGCCTCCCACTTCGCCTGCCACTTCGCCTCGATCTGGCTCGGGTCGTAGCGCTCGATGCGCTGCGTCGGCTTCGCCTGTGTCGTGTCCATAAGAAAACTCCTTCTCCCCGGAAATAAAAAAAGCCCCTCGTCCATACAGGGACGAAGGGTTTCTCCGTGGTACCACCCTGGTTGAAGGTGGAGCTGAGGGGAATCGAACCCCTGACCTCTTCAATGCCATTGAAGCGCTCTCCCAGCTGAGCTACAGCCCCATGCCAACCACTCGTCTCCGTAACGTGGAGGGAACGGCGCCGCCTGAGCGAGGAGGTGGTCTCGGGTCAGCGGCGCGGCTTCCAGGCGAGTTCGGCCGCCGCGCTCCCACGGGGCGCAATCGCCGGGCTTGCACTCTCCCCGGCTCGCTGGTGGGATGGCCTACTACTCCTGTTCACCGCCGATGCGTTATCATATTGTGAACAAATCAGGACAAGCCGTCGGCCTGTCCTGGTAGGTGGAGCTGAGGGGATTCGAACCCCTGGCCTCTTCAGTGCGATTGAAGCGCTCTCCCAGCTGAGCTACAGCCCCGAACAGGGAACAAGTATACCGTGAACGATCGCGGAAAGCAACTTTCCGCTTGCTCTCGTGTAACTGAGACGCGCCAGTATAGCGTGTCTTACGTAGTTGCGGGGCTTCTGGACCGCAAAGGTCACGAAAAGCGCGAAAGACGCGAAAGTAGTTGCCGCTCAGGCTCTTTTCGCGCCTTTCGCGCCTCTTTCACGTCGTTCGTGGTCCAGTGTTTCCCCATCTGGTATGCAACTTGCTACGCTATTGCGCATATCCTCCTCTTCGAAAGTGTACCCATATGAAGATTTGTGGCTTTATCTTCGACCTCGACGGCGTCCTCACCGACACCGCCGAGTATCACTATCGCGCCTGGCAACGCCTGGCCGACGAGATCGGCGTCCCGTTTAGCCGCGAGCAGAATGAGGCGCTGCGCGGCGTGTCGCGCCGACAATCGCTCGAGCTCCTCCTGAACGGCCGCACCTTTCCCGAAGAGCAGATGCTCGAAATGATGCACCGCAAGAATCGCTATTACGTGGCGATGCTCGACCAGATTACACCCAACGATCTGCTGCCGGGCGTGCGCGGCCTGCTCGATGAGCTGCGCGGGGCGGGAATGAAGATTGCGCTTGGCTCGGCCAGCAAGAATGCCCAGGAGGTCGTGCGCCGCCTCGGCATCGCCGCTGACCTGGACGGCATTGCCGACGGCTACTCCGTCGTACGCCCGAAGCCGGCCCCTGACCTGTTTGTCTACGCGGCGGGCTTGCTGCGCCTGCCGGTCGAGCAATGCGTCGTGGTGGAAGACGCCGAAGCCGGTGTCCAGGCGGCCAAAGCGGGCGGCCTGTGCGCCGTGGGCCTCGGCCCGGCGGAGCGGGTTGGCGGGGCGGACGCGGTGTTCCCCGATTTATCCCACGTGCATTTGACAGATATTCTCACGGCCCTGGCTTAATCTGTGGATAAAGCGAGCATGGACAATACCTGGCTTATTCAAGAACCGGAATTCACGCCGTCTGCGATTGGCCCCCAGGAAGCGGTCTTTACAATTGGCAACGGCAATCTCTCCACGCGTGGCACGTTCGAGGAGGGCTTTTCGGGCTGCGACGATGTCACGCTGGTGCATGGCGTCTTCGACGACGTGCCGACGGTGATGACCGAACTGGCGAACGTCCCCTCCTGGCTGCCCCTGGCCGTCTATATCGAGGGCGAGAAAGTCAGCCTAGACGCGGGCGAGATTCTGAGCTACGAGCGGACGCTGGACATGCGCACAGGCGTCCTAACGCGTAGCTTTCGCTGGCGCAGTCCGGGCAATCGGACCGTGGATGTGCGCTACGAGCGCTTCACCAGCCTGGCGGACCCGCATGTTCTCGCTCTGCGCTGCCAGGTTACGCCCGTGGATTTCAGCGGAACGGTCGAGGTCCGCGCGGCCCTGGACGGCCATGTGGACAACGCCGGTGTGCGCCACTGGCTGAAGGTCAAGCAGGGGGAGCAGGGGGAGCGAACCGTCTTTCTGGAGAGCCGCACGCGCGGCACGGGCCTCCTGCTAGCTGAAGCGGCGTGGCTGGACGTGCGAGGCGCGAGCGCCAAGTACACGCTTCACCCTATAGAGAATTGCCCTACCATTGTCGCCCGTTGGACAGCTCAGACGGGCCAAACGGTGACTGTCGATAAGGTCGTCAGCCTCTATACCGCGCACGATGCCGGGCGCAAGACGTGCGAGGCAGCGTTGGCGAAGCTGGCCGAGGTTCAGGCGACACCGGACGCTTACGACCGCCTTCTGGCAGCGAGCAGCCACGCCTGGGCGGAGGTCTGGGACGCGGCGGATGTTATCATCGAGGGCGACGACGAGGCGCAGCGGGCGATCCGCTATAGCCTGTTCCAACTGTTCATCGCCGCGCCCCAGGCGGACCCCTTTGTGAGCATCGCCGCCAAGACGATGAGCGGCTTTGGCTATCGGGGCCACGTCTTCTGGGACACTGAGATTTTCATCCTGCCGGTCTTCACTTACACCCACCCGGCCATCGCTCGCAACCTGCTGCTGTACCGCTACCACACGCTCGGCGGCGCGCGGGCCAAAGCGCGGGAAGCTGGCCTCGACGGCGCGCAGTACCCGTGGGAGGCGGCGCTGACGGGCGAAGAGGTGACGCCACGTTTCGTCCCTGGCCCGGCGGGCAAAGACGTGCGCATCTGGACCGGCGACATTGAGCTTCACATTTCGTCTGATATTGCCTACGCCGTTTGGCAGTACTGGCAGGCGACCGGCGACGACGATTTCATGCTCCAGTACGGCGCAGAGATGATCCTGGATACCGCCGTCTTCTGGGCCAGCCGCGTCGAATGGGAGCCTGAGAAAAACCGTTACGAGATAAGCGATGTGATCGGCCCGGACGAGTATCACGAGCACGTCGACAATAATGTCTACACCAACTACCTGGCCCGCTGGCACCTGGGTCTTGCCCAGGCGGTCCTGAACTGGCTGCGGCATTCCGCGCCGGCCAAAGCTGCCGAGCTGGTCGAGCGCCTGGCGCTAACCGGCGCGCGGCTGGAGAAATGGCGCGACATCATCGCCAAAATCTACATCCTCCAGGACCCAACGACCCGGCTGTTTGAGCAATTCGAAGGTTACTTCCAGCGTCGCGACGTGGACCTGGCCGCGATGGAGCCGCGCAGCCGCTCGGTGCAGGCGCTGCTCGGCATCGAGGAGACGAACGAGACGCAAGTCCTCAAGCAGCCTGACGTGCTAATGCTGTTCTATCTCCTTCCCGACGAGTTCGACGCCCAGACGATGCGCGTGAACTGGGACTACTACACCCCACGTACCGACCTGACCCACGGCTCGTCCCTGGCGCCCGGCATCCAGGCCATCCTGGCGTGTCGCATGGGCGACGCGGACATGGCGTATCCCTTCTTCATGCAGGCGGCCCTGATTGACCTGCATGACCTGCGTCTCAACACGCGGGATGGCATCCACGGAGCGGCTGCCGGGGCCGCGTGGCAGGCGGTTGTGCTGGGCTTTGGCGGGCTGCGCGTCACCGAGAACAGTCTGACGACCCAGGCGCGTCTGCCCAAGCACTGGAAGCGCCTCGCCTTCAAGGTCTGGCACAAAGGCGAGTTGAAGTCTTTCAGTTTCGAAGGAATAGGCAACATATAGGTAATAGAGGCACATAACTTGCTGTCCTTGGATTAACTGCTCTTCACTTTCGCCCCAACTGAGATGTTTGTGGCCTGCCCCTCATCACGGCGTCCTTGTTGCCCTAGGGGGTTTGACACGCGTGTAAACCGAATAGGGTGAGATTTTTACTTGAGGAGAAATTCGATGAAGAAGACCGTCTTTGCTCTATTGGTGGTGTTGGCCCTGGTGGCCGTGGCGTGTGGCGGTGGGGGCAACACCGCGCAGCAGCAGGCCCCGGCGGCTAGTCAAGGTGGCGCTTCGAATGCAGCGGCGCCGACTGGCGCCGCCCAGGCGGGTGGTGGCGCGGCCAAGGCGACCGGCCAGCTCCAGCTCATGGGGTGGTCCTCGTCCGACGCCGAGAACACGCGCTTGCAGGACCTCGTCAAGAATTACAACGGCAAGTACCCCAACGCCCAGGCCAGCCTGAACCTGGTGCCGGAGTACGATACCAAGCTCCAGACGGCCCTCGCCGGCGGCACGCCGCCGGACGCGTTCTACGTTGACAGCTTGAAGCTGCCCGATCTGGTGAAAGCGGGCGCGCTCGCGCCGGGGACGGGCAAGGTCCAGGACCAGGAGGATTTCTACCCCTTCGCTACCCAGGCCTTTACCTATAACGGCACGTATTACTGCCCAGCGAAGGACTTCTCGACCCTGGCCCTGATCGTCAACACCGACATGCTCAACGCGGCCGGTGTCAAGCCGCCCACCAACTGGGACGAGCTGCGCGCCGCCGCGCAGAAGCTGACCGACCCGAGCAAGAAGCAGTACGGCCTCGTCATCCCCAATGACCTGGCGCGTTTCGCCGCCTTCGTCTATCAGGCAGGCGGCCAGATCATGAGCGACGACCGGACCCAGTCGAAGTTCAATAGCCCCGAGGTCAAGCAAGCCTGGGACTACTATGTTGGCCTGTATAAGGACGGCTACGCGCGCATGCCCTCCGAAGTTGACGCGGGCTGGCCGGGTGAGGCGTTCGGCAAGGGCAACGCTGCGATGGTCGTCGAGGGCAACTGGATTGCCCCGTTCCTCAAGGACAAGTTCCCCAACATCAAGTGGCAGGCGGTCGAGTTGCCCGCCGGTCCCAAGGGCAAGGCGACCCTCGCCTTCACCGTGTGCTACGCCGTCCCCGCGAAGGCAAAGAGCGCCGACGCCTCGTGGCAGCTCGTCAACTACCTGACGGGCAAAGAGGGCATGAAGGCATGGACGGACTTGGGTCTAGCCATGCCGACGCGCAAGTCGCTCTCGGCGGATTGGCAAGCGAAGTTCCCCGACTACAAGGCGTTCGCCGCCGGCGCTGACTACGCCCGGCCCTGGCAGTTCGTGACCGGCTTCAGCGATGCGACTGACACGATCAACAACGACCTCAAGGCCGCTTTCCAGGGGCAGATGACCACAGATCAGGCGCTCAAGGAAGCCGACCAGGTCATCAACCAGATTGCTAAGAACAAGTAAGCCATTCTAGGCCCCCATTCTCTCCGCCTTCCCAGACTGGGGGAAGACGGAGAGGATGGGGGCTTGTTGAAAAAAGGGGTGCTTTATGGCGACACGCTCCGTGGTCCGTGGGCTGCGCCGCCAGGACTTGACGTGGGGATATGCGTTCCTGGCGCCAGCCTTGATTATTCTGACGGTTTTCCTGGTTGTGCCCATTGTCATGGCCTTGTGGGTAAGTTTCCGCGAGTGGACCGGCTTGCAGCCCCTAGGCGAGTCCACGTTCGTCGGTCTCGCCAACTACCGCGCCATCCTCCTGGACGATACCGTCCGCCGCACCGACTTTGCCCGCGCGATTCGCAACACACTGTATTACGTGCTGACGGTCGTTCCTCTGCAGACGATCCTGGCGCTCTCGCTGGCGGTGATCGTCAATCAGCCGCGCCTGCCCGGCCGCTCATTCTTCCGCACCGCCTACTACTTCCCGGCCATCAGTTCCTCGGTTGCCATCTCGCTGATCTTTCTGTTCCTCTACCAGAAGGGCGGCCTGATCAATTACATCCTCACCCTCATCACCCTCGGTCACTGGTCCAACCCCGACTGGCTGACGAACTCGAACGGCACGATCCACAACTTGCTGGGCATCTTCGGCATCACCGCCAACTCCGTGCCCGCGCTCGCCGACGCGCAGTTCATGGGACTGAGCTTGTGGGAATGGATCAGCGGCCCGAGCGTCGCCATGACCTCGATTATCATGCTCAACATCTGGACGACCATCGGCACGATGATGCTCATCTTCCTGGCGGCGCTGCAAGACATTCCGACCTTCGTCTATGAGGCGGCGGCGCTGGATGGGGCCTCGGCCTGGCAGATGTTCACCAAGATTACGGTTCCGCTGCTACGCCCGACGACGTTCTTTGTTGTGACTATCGGCCTCATCGGCACGTTCCAGGTCTTCGACCAGATTTTCGTCATGGCCCCTGGCGAGCGCACGACCCTGAGCCTCGCGTACATGGTCTACCGTACCGCCTTCCGCAACGCAAGCATGGGCGAAGGGACGGCCATTGCGTTCCTGCTGTTTATCATCATCTTCGCGTTCACGCTACTGCAGCGCCGGCTGACCAGCGACCGAGCGACGGATTAGGGAAAGGAAGGATTCACTATGGCAACCGCAACGAAGGCTGCTGCCCCCGCCCGCTCCCTTGAGGTCGTCGGCGGGCGTGGCTCCGAGACTCGCAGCCGCATCATGAAGTATGTCTCGCTGGCGATCCTGGTGCTCCTGGCGCTCATGACACTCTATCCGTTCCTCTATGCCATTGGCACCTCGTTCAAGAGCAACGCCGAGGCGTTCGCGTCGCCCTTGAGCTTGCTCCCCCAGGCGCCCACCCTCGAAGCGTACCAGATGCTCAACACGGGCCTGGCGAACGTGCCGCGCTGGACACTTAACAGTGCCCTCGTGGCGCTCATTGTGACCATCACGCGCGTTCTGTTCGACTCCATCGCGGGCTACGCCCTGGCGCGCATGCACTTCGCCGGCCGCAACATTGTGTTCGTGGCGATGCTCGGCACGATGATGATCCCAGGCGTGGTTCTGCTCATCCCCCGTTTCATCGTCCTCAAGCAGTTCGGGATGCTGGACAGCTACTGGGGCCTGACCTTCCCGTTCATGGTGGATGTCTTCGGCATCTTCATGATGAAGCAGTTCTTCGAGTCGGTGCCGTACGAACTCGAGGAAGCGGCCTTCGTGGACGGGGCCAACCGCCTGGACATGTTCTTCCGCGTCGTCTTGCCAACGGCTGGCCCGGCGCTGGCGGCCCTGGCAATCTTCAGCTTCCAGGGCATGTGGAACAACTTCATGGATGTGCTCGTCATCGTCAATAGCCCGGACCTGTACACGCTGCCGCTGGGCCTCGGCTTGCTGCGCGGCTCGCAGGGCGTCAACCTGCCGTGGAACTTCATCATGGCCGGCTCGGTCTTGACGACGCTGCCCATGGCGCTCATATTCCTCTTCTTCCAGCGCTACTTCGTGGAGGGCATCTCCTACAGCGGCATTAAGGGCTAAGCGCCCCAAGACGACTATGATCATAGGGCCTCTAGAGTTGCAAAGACTCTAGAGGCTTTTCTACTTATGTAGTGACAGCGAAAGGTGCTTTGTGGAGCAAGAGACCAGGGTACACGGCGCGCCAGCGCCCGATCAAGCGGCGTCACAAGACTTGCCGGCTAGCGAAGCGAGGGTCACGCGCCCGGCTGGTCGGCCATCGCGCGGCGGGCTGCTGCGCATCCTTGAAGTGTGGGAACATCCGCTGTGGAGCGGGCTGCTGGCCCTTGTGGTCTACGGCCTCATCACGGTAGCGTTCGGTTCGTTCAATCGAGTGTCGCCCTTCCCATACTACACCTGGCTGGCCGACGCCTTTCTCCACGGCCGCCTCGATCTCGTCCGGCCCGCCCAGGTCCACGACCTGTCCCTGTTCAACGGCCACTACTATCTGTACTGGGGGCCATTCCCGGCGCTCCTTCTGATGCCGTTCGTCGCCGCGCTGGGTCGGGGCTTAAGCGATATGAACTTCACGACCGCGCTCGGCGCGGTCGATGTCGCCTTGGTTGCGCTGCTCTTGCGGCAGTCGGATCGCCGGCAGGTCGCGCCGACGTCGGCGTTGCAGCGGTCGCTGCTCGTGCTGTTCTTCGCCTTTGGCACGGTGATGATGACGCTGGCGCCGTTTGGCCGTGTGTGGTTCACCGGCGAGCTCGTCGGCTTCACGGGCATCGCCCTGGCTTACCTGGCGGCCTTGACCTTTCGCGGCCCCGCCGCCTTCTTCCTCACCGGCCTGGCGCTGGCCTGCGCCATGCTGACCCGCAACCACCTCGTGCTCGCCGGCCTCTGGCCTGCTTACCATCTCCTGGTGACGCACTGGACGCCGTTGTGGCGTCGGTTGCCGAGCCTGGCTGTCGTCGGCGTGCTGCCGCTTGTGATTGCGTTGGGCGCGTTGGGCGTCTATGACTGGCTCCGCTTCGGCAATCCCCTGGACAACGGCCTGGCCTACCACAACATGGACGCGCGCTTCCGCGACGATTTCCGGCGCTACGGCGCGTTCAGCCTGCACTATGTCCCTGCCAACCTGTTCTACCAGTACGTGGCGTATCCCTTCCCCAAGAGCGACGTGAGCTACGAGGGCGGCAGCTTGTTCCTGCTCAGTCCGGTCTTCCTGGCCGCCTTCTGGGGCCTCGCCGCAGGCCGCCCGCGCCGGTCCGCCTACATCCTGCTGGCGACGGTTGCGCTCGTCGCGATCCCAATTCTATTGCTCATGGGGACGGGGTGGGTGCAGATAGGGCCGCGCTACACGCTGGATTTCATGGTTCCGCTGCTGTTGCTGACGGCGATGGGCGTGCGCCGCTGGCCGGGCTGGGCGCTTGCCGCGACGACGGCGCTCTCCATTATCCAGTACCTCGCCGGGCTTATCTATCTGGGCAGCGCCTTCAAATTCTAATACCGAACGTGGCTAGACCGGCTGCAAATTCTGCGTCATTGCGAGGCGGTGGGGGGTGAGAGCGGTATTCCGCCCCACCGCCGAAGCAATCCCCCGATAGATTATGGGCACTCAGCTTCTACCCCGAATCTCCATCCCATCTCCACATTTCGGCGCTACACTCTGGCTCGAACATGGATAATTTCACTAGTGAGGGAGGAACGATGGCTTACAGTGATGCCGAGTTGGGCGCGATGGGCGGAGGCTTGAGGGATAGGGTGGCTTTCGTGACCGGGAGCTCGCGGGGAATCGGGGCGGTGATGGCGGCGCGGTGATGGTGTGAGACGCTATGCTATCCCCCGCTTGAGGAGCACGCCTAGCTCAGCCAGGCGCGCCTCGACCTCGGCGAGTCTGTCCGTCGGGACGACGGCCAGGGCGCGGTCGCCAGCGGCAAAGGGCGTCAGCAACTCACGCAGGATGGCGTCCTCGCGCAGCTCGTCCAGCGCGCGTCGGTCGCGCAGCTCGACCAGAGTCAGGGTCGCTAGGGCCGCATCGCCGTAGTATGCTCCCCAACGCCGGATCTGCTCGACCAGCCGCGCCGGCAGCGGGCCGCGCGCGAGCCGCTCCAGCTCAGCCACGAACGAAAGCACGGGCTCGCGCCCCCTCCCATTGCCGCAGACCACGTCGGCCGTGACACGCCACCCACCGTTCTCCTGCTGAGCGACGCGCTCCAACCGACGCGCCAGGTAGAGGCTTGGCACGGCGTGGACCGGCCGCAGCACGCCGTCATCGTCCACGGCAACGCTGTGGTCGGCGGAGGACGGATCGGCGCCCGAGACGGCGGGGAAGATGCCCGCCTGCAACAGCGGCCCGACAAGCTTGTCGTCGCCTTCGACGAGCGCAGCCGTCGGCCCGACAGCGCGGAGGCGGGAGCCAATGTCCGGGCGGTCGAGGAGCGCCGAGAGACCGGCCGCGTCGGCGGCCTGGAGCAAGCTCACCGGCGACCGGAAGATGATGCGCTCGTGGTGGGCCGCCCACTCGTCCAGCGTGCGCTGCACGTTCTGCGGAATCTCCGTCCCGCTCACGTCGCGCAGGAACGCCTCGATCTCCGGCACGCGAAACCCTGCCTGTTGCGCGCGGTACACGGACTCGCGCGACAGGTGATACTCGAAGGCGTTGGGGTCGGCCTTGCGACGCTCAGCGAACAGGTCGAGGCGGGCTAGGGTCTCCAGCTTGACCGGGCCGAGGGCGAGAATCTGGAAGTTCGGTTGGAGCACGACGCGCCCCTCGTGTACCTCTTGGGCAGCACCAGGGGCAGGAGCAGTTTCGGTTTGTGCTGATGGCTGGCCCTGCGCGTCAACTGTAGCGAGGATTCGAGCGCCCGCCTCAGTGACGCGCGCAAAGGACGGGGTCTCGGCGGCCGGATCAACGTAGCCAAGCTCGACGATGCCCGCGTCGAACAGGAAGCCCGTCAGGGCAGCGCGGATGAACGTGATCTCGGCTGCGTCAAAGCGTTTCACCATTTCAGCGGCCGTTGTGCGGTAGGAGCTGCCATAGTAGTAACTCGAGCGGTACGCCCGCTCCATTGCGCGGCGCTGCGAGAAGAGGAAGTTGGCATCGCGCGCCTGGAGCCTTTCGAGCATCTCCTCGACGTCGAACCAGCGCCCCTGGCCCATCCCCCCGAGCGTCGCCAGGAGTGTCTGCCGCGCCTGCCTGACCATGGGGTAGGCGCGCTGGAGGTCCGAGTCGAGTTTGGTGTCGCTGTCGTCCAGCGTCGGCCACACCTTCACGCAGCGCATCACTTGGGCGTTGGTATCGAGGGAGAAGAACTCCGGCAAAGCCGCAGTGTCGCTGCCGACCGCCGTCAGCTTTCCATCCCGCGCCTCGACGAGCTTCAATACCTGCAACATCTGGCGCAGCAGGAACAGACGCGGCGCCTCGGTCTCGTTGCTGGCCGCGTCGGTCTTGGGGTCGGGCGACAAGAGCGTCGGATTGATGGCCTTGAGGCTGCGCTTGCCGACCATGCCGTTTTGCAGAAGGGGAAACGGCGTGCGGCGCACGAAGTCCCAGTACAGGTACAGGTCGCGCAGGAACGGGCCGGGGTCGCTGGCGGCGACGCGCGGCGGCTGCCAGTCTTCGCCGTGATCGGTAGTGTCCGTCGCCGGCGGCAGGTAGCGCAGCACCTCGGCCGGGATGAAAAGCTCGCTGGTCGGGTGAAGCTGAAGCTTATAGTTGTAGCCGTAGCCGCCCTCGGGCCGGCTGAAGACCAGGCCGTGGTGCGTCAGCCGCGCGATGATGTCCGGGAAGATCGTGGAGTTGGGCTTGTCCAGCGTGCCGATGTACTCGCCCGGCTCGGCATAGAGCACCGACGATGTCTGGGCGCGGCGGAGCGTCCCTTTCGGCTGGGGTGGTGGCGTCGCCACGCCGACCCGCACGGCTTCACGCTGCAAAGAGGATGTCGGAGCGGAACCCCCCCGCAACTGAAGTCGGTTCAGCACGCCGCGCTCGCGTGGGCCGAGCTTGGCGAGAGACGCCTGGACGCGCGCCTCGGTGAAGAACCTCTCCTTCATGGCCTTGACCACGTCGTTCTTGTTGGCCTTCGTGCCCGTGCGGGGGAAGATCTCCGCCTCGACCGCCATCGCGTACAGGGTATTCGCGTTGTAGCTATTCAGGAGATTGTCCAGCGGATTATACATTGCCGTCTGCTCGCTGCGGCGTATAGCCCGCCCGCGTCAGCTCCGCCGCCAGGGTGTCGGCAGCCTCGCGGGGGATGATGACAAGGCGCGGGGAGACCTCGGCAATCATCACCTTCTCCAAGGACGTGATCGCTTTCATCTCCGTCAAGGCGTAGTCGTCGCCAAACTCGATCACCGTCACGTTCTGGTAGAGGCGGATAGTCCCGTAGGTCTGCCACCACTCCGCCAAGCGCGCCTGAATGGCGTCAGGCATGGGCGAGCCGAGCGCCGCCTGCCACTCACCGACAATCTGCTGTAGGTCCGTCCCGCTCTCGAACGCCTGGTGAACAGCCGCCGGGTCGAGGCGGTAGACGAACTGGTGCGGCTGCGCCCGTTCCAGCCGCGCGATGCGGTCGAGCAGAGTGTGCGCCGCCGCGCCGACGACAACCGGGTCGAGCCGGATGACGTCGTCTTCCACGCTCAGGGCGTCGGCCGGCGCCGCAACGGTCGCTGGGAGGGCCGGCGCCGGGGAGGCTACGAGCGGCAGCTTGTCGACGCGGTTCCAGAAGAGGTCGGCCAGGCCGTGGAGGCGGACGTGGGTGACGGCGCCGCGTGACACGGCGAGGTCCACCAGACCGAGCCAGTGCAGCGGCTCGATAAGCATCTCCTGGAAGAAAGCGCCCTGGGCGAGCTGCCAGTCAAGGTCGCTGTCCGCCGCCAGCGCCTTGCCGTCGCGCCAGAGGAACCAACTACCGGAGGTTGTCGAGGGGTTGTGGTAGCGGAGCCAGTACCCCTGGTCGAACCGGGGCCACATGGCGCGCAACACGGGGAACAGGTCGTCGAGCTTGACCCAGGCGTCGTCCGGTAGATACGACAGCATGCGCAGGATGAGACGGCGGAAGCCGGCCAACTCGGCGTGGAGGCTCTGGGGCGACACCGAAGAGCGGTATGGATCAGACAACAAGCGCATCAACGTCAAGTCCGGGTTTGCACGCAGGACAGGCCACAGCTCGCTCCAAGTGATCATGTCAAAGTAGACGCGGCTGAGGATGCCGTGCTGCGCGGCCTCATCGTGGCGCAGGAAGGCAACCTTGACCTCATCCCAGGCCCGCACCGGGCTGCCCAGCAGCAGCAGGCCCGTCGCCGTCAGCAAGGCGTAGATGAATTCCAACCGGCTCTCGCCGCCGGCGATAAGCGACAAGCGCGCCATCACTTCATCCGAGAACACGGGCGCGGGTGGCGGGACCGACAGCGGCACGTTGGAGTAGCGCCTGAGTTGCCCTTGCTTCGCCAGGCTCTCGACCTGCGCCTGGTCGTAGTCCCAGCCGCGCAGCATCGGGTTCGCCGCCTCGAAGGCGTAGTTCACCCGCCGCGTCCGTAGCGGGGGCGCGAGGGACTCGAGGGCGCTGAAGACTTGCAGGACGCTCCGAACGAACGACGCTCCGTGGCTCAGCCGCAGTTCCATGGCTGGATCGTCCGTCGGCAGGTGCGTGTTGTGCGGGACAACGTCGGCCAGCAGACGTGGATACCAGCGCGCCAGGCTCTGGGGGATGAACGGCGTCTGCGGGCCTTCGGGGTTATAGGGCGAGGGCGGGAAAGCCAGGCCCTGCTCCATCAGCGAGACGATGCGCTTCGCCGACTCGGCGTCGCTCTCCGACGACCACAGCCGAGCCACACGGTAGACATCGGGGTCGCGTCGGGCCGTGAAACCGCCCACCAGGGCAATCGCGCGCAACGGCGGCAGCGCCTTGGGGTTGAGCTGCTGAATTGTCTTCGCAATGTTGGCGGGGTTCGTCATCTGCTCGGCCACCGCCGTCACGACATCCGCCTTCCGCGTCCCGCGCACCACCCAGCCGCGCCGCTGGGCGATCTCACGCAGATCGCTTAGCCTGAACTCTTCCAGCCAGGTCTCGAAATTCTGGTGATACTCGCTCTGTCGGTCGACGCCACTCTGCTGCATCCACAGCGGGTATTCGTGCGGCTGGCCGACCGGGGTAGGGGCGGGGGGCGCCTCGACGTCCTCCAACGCGCCGAGGACGAAGCTCTGCCGCTGGTAGAGCCACTTGAGGAGCACCGCGCCAATGTGCTTGCAGTGACCCTCCCACTCGTAGGGACAGGTGCAGGTCGCCACAATCTGCCCGTGTTTCACGTCGATGGCGACGGCGTACAGGTCCGTGCCCTGCACCTGGGCGCGCAGCGAGTCGGCGATGCGCTCCGGAGCGCGCACGGCTTTGACCAGGTCGTGGGCCTTGCCGTAGGCGCTAACGCTGAAGAGGTCCTGGATGTCGTTCTCGGTGAGCGTGTCGAGGGTCACCATGAGCGGGTGTCACACGCGCGGCGCGGCGAGGGCGCGGGGCTGGAAGTCCGCGACCTCGTCGGCGTACAGGATGATGTACTGATACCCCTGCTCGGTGAGGAACAACTGGCGGTTGGCGCTGAACTCCTGGTCCTGGGTATCGCGGCTGACCAGGGTGTAGAAGTGGGCCATCTGCCCCTCGGCCTTGGGCCGCAGGATACGCCCGAGGCGCTGCGCCTCCTCCTGCCGGCTGCCGAACGTCCCGCTAATCTGGATCATGACGCTGGCATCCGGCAGGTCGATGGCGAAGTTGCCGACCTTGGAAATGATGAGGCGCTGAATCTCGCCACTGCGGAACTGCGCGTAGAGCTTGCGCCGCTCGCGCTCCGGCGTGTCGCCGGTGATGATGGGGAAGCCGTAGCGCCGCTGCACCTGGTCGAGCTGGTCCAGATACATCCCGATGATGAGCGTCTGCTCCGTCGGGTGCTTGCGCAGTAGCTCGTCCAGTACGTTGTACTTGGCCGGGTTGCACGCGGCGACATGGTACTTCTGGCGCGTCTCGGCCAGGGCGTACTCCATGCGCAGCTCATCCGGCAGCGGGATGCGCACCTCGATGCAATCCGCCTCAGCTATCCAGCCCTGCTTTTCTAGGTCCTTCCACGGCACGTCATACTTCTTCGGGCCGATGAGCGAGAACACATCCTCTTCCCGCCCATCCTCGCGTACGAGCGTCGCCGTCAGACCCAGGCGGCGACGCGCCTGAAGCTCGGCGGTGATGCTGAAGACCGGCGCGGGCAGCAGATGGACTTCATCATAGATGATGAGACCCCAGTCGCGCTGATCGAACAGCTCGAAGTGGGGATACTCATCGCGTAGCGCGCCGTTCTCCCCCTTCTTGCCGCGCTTGCGGTACGTAATCGTCTGGTACGTCGCCACGGTAATGGGGCGGATGTCCTTGCGCTGGCCCGTGTACTCGCCAATCAGGTCCTCGCTGAGGGTCGTCTTGTCCAGCAGCTCGGCGACCCACTGATGCACCGAGAACGTGTTGGGCGTCAGGATGAGCGTGCTCGTCTGCATCGCGTCCATGACGCCCATGCCGACGATGGTCTTGCCCGCACCGCACGGCAGGACGATGACACCGGAGCCGCCGTGAGCCGCGCCGCCCGCGTAGAACACGTCGGCGGCGTCGCGCTGGTAGTGGCGGAGGACGAACGGCCGCCCGCCCTGCGTGTTCTCCCGCAGGCGCATGGCGAGGGCTTCGCCGCTGACGTAGCCCGCCAGGTCCTCGGCCGGGTAGCCGACTTTGACCAGGGCGTGCTTCAGGTGGCCGCGCATCGCCGGATCGACGCGCAGGGTGTGGGCGTCGATTTGCTCGCGGATGTAGGGCTTGAGCTCCTTGCGCCGCGTTAGCTCGACCATGAGCGGCGCGTCCTCCGACGTAAGCAGCAGTTGCCCGTCGCGGCGGATGATCTTGACGCGGCCATAGCGCGAGATATAGTCAGCGATATCGACGCGGACGTTGCCCGGTACGGGATACTTGGCGAAGCGGTCGAGGCCGTCCAGGATGGCGTCGGCGGTCAGGCCCGCCGCAGCCGCGTTCCACAGCGAGAGCGGCGAGATGCGGTACGAGTGGATGTACTCCGGGCTTTTCTCCAGCTCGGCGAAGCGCGCCAGGACATCCCGCGCATCCTCGTAGGCCGCATTATCCACTTCGAGCAGGACCGTCTTGTCGCCCTGCACAATCAAGGGGTTCTGGGGGTTGAAATTCAGCATAAGACTTGCATTCACATCGTCAATTGGGGCAAACCAGCATACAATTGTAGACGTAACATTGGGTGAAGGCAAACTTCTCGTTCAGGGAGCTGCCCTACCTCTTAAAGAGGTGGGGATGTTGCCCCTGGCTCTTTTCTTGCCGATGACATAGAATACATCGGCTGCGAGTCAGCGAATTTCTCCCCTCATGAGGCTACCATGACAACCACTTCTCTCGACAATGTGTTCGCTTACATTGTTAGCAACCAGCAGGCGAGCATCGACCGCCTGATTGACTACGTGCGCCGCCCAAGCATCAGCGCCCACGGCGTCGGCATCGCCGAGGTCGCCGCCTTCCTGGTAGACCTGCTCGGCGGCCTAGGCATGGCGGTGGAGGCCATCCCGACCGCCGGCTGGCCGATGATCCTGGCCGAGCGCAACGACGCGCCAGGCAAGCCGACCGTCCTCATCTACGGCCACTATGACGTGCAGCCGCCCGACCCGCTCGACGCCTGGGTCTCGCCGCCGTTCGAGCCGACGGTCCGCGACGGGCGCCTGTACGCGCGCGGCGTCGGCGACAACAAGGGGCAGCACTTCGCCAACATCCTCGGCATCGAGGCGCTGCTGAAAGTTGTCGGGACGCTGCCGGTGAACGTCAAGGTGCTGCTGGAGGGCGAGGAGGAGGTCGGCAGCCCGCACATCGCTGACTTCGTGCGCCAGCACCGCGACCGGCTCAAGGCGGACCTGGTGATTACGTCCGACGGCCCGGTCCACGAGAGCGGCAAAGCGTGCATTCACTTCGGCGTACGCGGCATCATCTCGTTCGAGCTGCGGGCGCGCGGGGCGAAGCGGGACCTGCACTCCGGCAACTTCGGCGGCATCGCGCCCAACCCCATCTGGACGCTGGTGCATCTCCTGGCGACGATGAAGAACGAACAGGGCATCGTCACCATCGACGGCTTCTACGACCGCGTCCAACCGCCCACGCCGCTGGAGCGCCAGGCGTTGGACCGCCTGCCCATCGACGTGGAGCGCGTCAAGACCGAGCTGGGGCTGAAGGAACTGGATGCGCCGCTCGACCGCCCCTTCTACGACCGCCTGTCAGTCTTCCCAACTCTCACCATCAACGGCCTGCACGGCGGTTACGGCGGCCCTGGCACGAAGACTGTCCTGCCGAGCGAGGCGTTCGCCAAGTGCGACGTCCGGCTGGTCGAGGCGATGACCGCCGAGGACACGTTCGCCAAGATCGAGGCACACGTCCAGAAGCACGCCCCTGACGTGGAGTTTATTCGCCAGGGCAGCATGGAGCCGTCCAAGACGCCCATCGAGTCCCCGTTCACCGAGCCGCTCCGCCAGGCGATTCGGGCGGCGACCGGCGAGGATCCGCTGCTCATTCCGGCCTTGGGCGGCAGCCTGCCCGACTACGTGTGGACGAAGGTGCTGGGCATCCCGGCGTTCCTCGTGCCCTACGCCAACGCCGACGAGAGCAACCACGCGCCGAACGAGAACCTGGAACTCTGGCGCTTCATTGCCGGCATCAAGACCGGCGCCGCCATGCTGACGTACCTGGGCGGGATGTCGGAATAGGTTCGGCCTCCACTTTGCGGGTAGTTCCTTAATCACAACTATAGCATCAAGAAGTTGCGTCAGTAGCACGCGGCACATTTCTGCTGACGCGGTCGAAGTGTCGGACTTGCCAAAACAGGAGCGATAACATTGACACATGCCCGAAGATATGTATCATGAGTCCATAGGGCGGGAAGTATCTATCTACCTGTATGATTAGCAACCCGAATAAAGACCACGCAACAACGCGTCCATCTAGCCGCCTCCATCCCATCCAGATCAACAAAGGAAGCAGGATAAAGACATAATGGTGGTACCACATAATGTTTGGCGCGAGCATCATGGCGAAGCCCGTCACTACAAAGGACGGCTCCTTTGGCTGCCGGGCCAGAACCGTGAGAATGCAACTTGTGCTGATGACAACTAGAACGTAAAGCGCCAAGGCTCTTTGAATCACGGGAACGCCGAATGTGAGGAATCCTAGTGTTCCGGTAATTGGGGTTCGAAGAGCAGCGGGGAGGGCGGAAATAATGTCAAGAAGTTGGGGATAGCTCGACAGCATCGCCAACTTGGCGACGAGAGACTGTGAGTTGGCATCTATGACGAACTGATTGAGAAGACCTTCAAAGACATCAACGTATTCCAGGGTTGGTGAGAGACCATAACGTAGTGCGCCGACGCAAACCAACAGAGCGAGAAAGCCAATTGTGGCTCCCAGGGCTTTGAACTTCCGATTAGCCAATAGGTATGGCACATAGGCTAGTGGAGTTACTTTCGTTGCCGTTGCAAGGGCCAAGCCAAGACCGGCGGCTAGCGGTGACGTATGGTCCCCAACGAATAACACAAACAATCCGAAGAGGGTAATCAGATTGATCTGGCCGATGTGAAGCAATTCCAGAAACGGCGCGAAGCCCAAGCATAGAACGTACCACCACCAAATTCTAGCAACCGAATAGTTGTAGTAGCGGGCAACACCATAAACGACGGATAGCAACAACGCGATATTGAAGACCGAGTATATAGAGACTCTGAGTAAGAATGGCTCAATATGGTTGAACATCTCTACGGCAAACAACGCGGGAGGCGGATACAAGAACGCTGGCCCAATTGCCCTAATGGCATACGGGTCCCCACCGTTCAATGCCTCCGTCAGCGCCCTTGCATAATATCTGAAGTCTTCGAAAAGTTTGTCGGGTATCGGTGTCGTTGCGGCGAAGACAAGCTCGGTATACAAGCCAGCGACAAGGTAAGCGACCAAATAGAAGACTATAATGACATGACAGCGAGAGTAATTGGCGAAACCGGTTGCTAGACCGCGTGCATCAGCCGAGCTTGCACCGCTGCTTATGCTATCAGCAACTTGGCTGTATTCCTGGGTTCGGGAGTTACAATTGAGAGCCTTTGGCATATACCGGTTCGGAATCGGGAAGGGCTTCATCCGCCCAGGGTAGAACACATAGTGTCACTCACATCCAATTATACATATCCTCGCATATGCGCAAACAAATTGGCTATTTCATCGTTACACTTGAGCCTTTACAAGCCGTCCTCGGCAACACCTGGGTGTTTCTAACTGTTCTCGTTGTTGCGCTGGCCGGGTATTGGCTCGCTTTTCATGCCCAGACTCTGGAGTATTACTGGAACAATGATGACCTGCATCTGATCCGGGTCTATTCTTCTAAGGAGCTAGGCCAAGTATTTCATGGCAGTTGGGACGTAGACCATATCGAAACATTGGGCTTCCGACCGTTCACCACGCTCTTCAACCACGCCCGCTACCTCCTAGCGGGCGAGATACCGATGACGCATCGCCTGTTACTGTTAGTCATGATGAGCGTTCTGCTCTGGATTGTAGGCTATCTTGCTTTGCAGATCGGGCTAGGTCGCGGTGTCGTTGCGTTGGCGCTCGTCATAGTAGTGTCAACTAAAGTGGCCTCAGGGGACATCATCTGGATTGCGGACGGAGTCCACATTCTTGAGAACCTTCTGATGGCGAGCAGTCTTCTGGCGGTGTATTTCTTTGTACGTTGGCGCTCACTCCTATGGTGCGTCGTCTCTCTTCTGCTAGGTGAAGCAGCGTTCCTCACCCGTGAATCGACCTTAGTTCTCTTGCTAATGGGGCCTATGTTCCTCGTAGTCTTCTCCCGCTCGCGTTCCACGTTCGGACAGCATCCCGTTCTGAGCAAGCCTGACCTTGCCTACATCGCGGCCCTGTATGGTTTAGCAGGGCTGACTCTCGTGGGGGGACGAAGTGTTGTTGCCAATGCGACAACGGTTCAGTCGTTCGAGTCGCTTTTTGGTCTGTTCAATCACGTGCTCTGGAGCCTCTGGCCTGTTGGCTGGTTCGTTGAGAACAAAGCCAACACGGAAGGCCTCGTGGGGTGCGGCGGGGCGTGTTTTGCCCTGCCCTTCATCTGGGGAATATTGCTTGTCGCTCTCTTGATTCTATGGCTCAGCTGCCCTGTATCTAGAACGGCGAGCCGTCAAGTTGGGGGCGCTCTTCTCTGCGTGACGTTTGGTTCGACACCTGGGCTTGTTATTCAGCGCGCGAACCTCGTATTCTTGCCGACGCTCTTCTTCTCGTTTGTTATCGCGATTGCTTCCATTGAGCTATGGCGCGTGGCCGCAGTTGAAATGCATGCGCGCCGCAGTCTGAAGATAGCGTTACACACCTTTGTGGTGGTGCTGTGCCTAGTCGCGGTCGGCGGATCACTTCAGAGATCTGTCATCCAGAGTCTCGACATGCATCCATACAGCCTTTATCAGATTGAGCGCGACTATGAGATGATCTACGGACATTATGCCTCGCGAGCCACTATACCCGCTAACAGGCGGAGTTATCTAGTTGAGAAGCTAGAGCGCCTAGGGGTCAATGGTCCGGTAAGCTCAATCGAGCAAACGTTGTTGAGGGTTCACAACGAAGCGAACCAAGCAAATTCAGGCGAACAACAGGGCGACGCGCTCAAGATCTTCGTGCCGCGAATCGGCCAGTTTTATCCGTAGCTAAGACATCGTGATGAGTTTAGGTTGCCATCTATGCCATGCCGCCTGAAACCTGCTGGTTGGATAACTGGACGCGGCTGTCGATACTTAGATCGCGAGCATCAAAACCGGCGCGGCCATGCTCACCTACCTGGGAGCAGCCATGCCGAGATAGTAGGCCACCTCATGGCAACAGATGCGGCGCACAGGCAGTGGTGGCAGATTTTCGAGGTGGTGTTCGGGATACCGTTCCTGGCCGCCATTGCCCTCCAGTGGGCCGTGCCGCTCGCCTTCCCTGCTTGGCTCCCCAGGCCGGTTCTCATCGCGCTCGGCGCGGCCCTGGTTATTGTCGGCGTGGGCCTCGTCGTCGCGGCGCGGCGCGAGTTGCACCGCCAGGGCCAGCCCAGCGATCCGGGGCATCCGACGAGCGCGCTAGTCACGAGCGGCGTGTTCTCGGTCTCGCGCAACCCGCTGTACCTCGGCGGTGTCTTGGCGATTGCGGGCATTACCCTGGCCCTCAATTGGCCGTGGGCGCTGGTGTCCCTCGTGCCGGCCCTGGTGGCCTGCCACTACGTTCTCATCGCGCCGGAGGAGAGGTATCTCGCCGCCCGGTTTGGCGTCGCGTATACTGCATACGCGGCATCAGTTCACCGCTGGCTTGGCCGCAAGCGGAGGGAAAGATAGATCGCCGCCGCGTAACATCTTCCCTTGAAAAGGGGCGCTCCCTCACTCCAATTGGACATATTTCAGCTTTTGTTGTAGTCTCATGTCCCATCGGCGTTGTTGTCACAGCGTGCCAACGTCGCTTTATTCCAATTGCATCGTCATCACATGAGGAGGGTCGAGTGCGTCTGCGCCAGCGCCTCAGCCAGACCTACGACTGGTACCGGCGGTATATCTATAGCTTCGTAACGTTCCGCCGTCTGCCGCCCAAAATCGCGAGTCATGCGCCGCGTTACCTGCATAGTCTCATCGTCCAGCCGCCGCGCCCGACCCATTTGCCCTTCGACCTCCAGATCGAAGTCACCAATACGTGCAACCTGCGCTGTATCATGTGCTACGGCGCGATGCCCATGCCGCCCGCCCAGCACCTGCGCTTCGATGCCTTCCGCAACATCGTCGACCAGGTGCCCAACCTCTACCGCGTCGTGCCCCAGGGCACCGGCGAGCCTCTCTTGAACCCGGACTTGCTGGACATTGTCGACTACGCCTCGGACCGGGGCTGCGCCATCGACTTCCACACGAACGCCATGCTGCTCACGCCCGAACGCTCAGCGCATCTGATCGACTCGGGGCTGTCGGCGCTCACAATCTCGATTGACGGCGCGACGGCGGAGACCTTCGAGAAAATTCGCCCGCGCTCCAACTTCGCTCGCATCATCCAGAACCTGGAGACGTTCCGCGACTTGAAGCGGGCGCGCGGGGCAAGATTCCCTCAGCTGCGCTTCCACGTCGTCGTCATGAAGCCTAACCTCGCCGAGATTGCCGACATCCTCCACCTGGCGAAGCGGCTCGACGTCGAGATGGTTCTCCTGTCGCCGATCTACGCTGCGGCGCCCAGCATGCTGCCTTTGACGCTCAGCCCGGAGGAGTGGCGGGGCCTGGCGCCCCTGGAGGAGCTTGGCCGCAGTCTGGGCATCTCCGTCCACTTTACCATACGCGAGATCGAAGAAATGTCGTCCGCGCCCGTGGGATTGATCTGGCCGACTGATGCGAAGCCCACGACCACCACGACATCTCCGATAACGCTACAGTCTTCGCCGCCGGCCCCGGAACTCGCGTGCGCGCCCGCTAGCGCCCCCGCCGAGACGCAACCCGCGCCTCCGCCTATCGACGATGACGCGCCACAGAGTACGTCACATCCCCGGCGGCGCGCGCCCTGCCGGTTCCCGTGGACGAGCACGTACATCCTTGCCAATGGCGACGTTCACCCGTGCTGCGCATCGATGGCGTCGGGCGGCTACAAGCTGGGGAATGTCTTCGAGAACAATTTCCGCGACATCTGGTGGGGCGAGGGATACCAGGCGTTTCGACGCCAACTGACGGACGCCTCCGCGCCCTGGCCGGATCCGTGCGCCGTCTGCCCGCTCGTCGGCAAGCTCGCGTCCAAAAATGCCGCAGGGAAAAAAGCGCATGACAGTGGTAGCAGCAAGCTGCCCTCGCCGTCGCTGGGGTGATGGGTGTGGACGGCATCGCTGGGCGTTCCGCGACGCTGACACAATCGAGTGTCCAGACTCGGCCGCGCATCTGGGAGCGTCCAGTCACCTGGCTGCTGGCGGCCATCCTGCTGGCCCTGGCCGTTCGCTTGCCGATGCTCGGTTACGGCCTGCCGCACATCTATTACGGCGATGAGCGATACCTGGTCCTGCCCGCGTTGAGAATTGCCCAGACGGGCGACCTCAATCCCCAACGCCTGGACTACGGCTCGCTGTTCATCTATCTTCTCGCCGGCATAGACTGGGGGGCGGCCCACGTCGGAATTCTGCCGCCGCTCCAGGATATCCCCCTCGTGCCCTACGCGGCCACGTACTACCCTCTCCCGGCGGTGTTCCTCGTGGGCCGCTATCTGTCGCTAGCCTTCAGCCTTCTGGCGGTCCTCGGCGTCTTCGTGCTCGCCCGGCTCATCTTTGATAAACGTGTGGCGGTCCTGGCCGCGGCCCTGCTTGCCGTCTCGCCGCTGACCGTCAACATGGCGCGCTATGCCGCCGTCGATGCCTTGCTCCAGGCGCTGACAATCTTCGCGCTGTGGGCCATCATGCGGGTGTATGCCTCTGCCACCTGGCCGCGCGCCCTCCTGGCCGGAGCGCTCGTCGGGCTGGCAGCCTCCGCCAAGTACACGGGCGTCCTCCTCATTCTGCCCCTCACCGCCGCGATCCTGCTCTCGCGGCATCGGCCGGCCGGCTTCCTGCCCCTGGTCGGCGCTGGCGTTGCAGCAGCAGGCAGTTTCCTCCTTACCTCGCCGTTCACCGTCCTGGACTATGCCAAGTTCCAGGTGTTCGTCGGCGTCGCGCAATCCGATCATTTGGCGCGCGCGGTGACGTATGTCGAAGGGCCAAGTTGGCGCTGGTATCTTGGAACAGTCTTGAGCCAGGGAGATCGCCTTTTCCTGGCGCTCGGTGTGCCAGGCGCTATTCTGTTCACCCTACGCCGCCCCCGCGAAGGCGCCGTGCTCATGCTCTTCCCCATCGCGTTGTTTGCCGTCATGTGCAGCGGAGGCGTTCGTTCGCCCAGGTATCTTCTCCCGATCCTGGCGGTTCTCGCCGTGTTCAGCGCCTGGCTTCTGACCCTTCTTATGGCCCGGCTTCCCTATCGCCGGCGCTGGGCCGGCGCACTCGCCGCAGCCGTCTGCCTGACGATGCTTCTCTCCTCCACCTTGCTCGATATCCGAACGCTATCCCAGCCAGACGGGCGCGAGGTGGCGGCCCAGTGGGTGCGCGACAACGCGGGCAACACGCCCCTGATCGCCGATGACATGGCGCTGGCAGACGACCCGTCGCTGCCGAAAATCAACCGCGTCACCTCGGTCATCGACCACTCGGCGGCGTGGTACGCCGAGCGCGGCTACCTCGTGCTAGGTAGCGATTTCCGACGCCTGGATCCCAACCGGACCACCGACGAGGAAGCTCGCCTGAGCGCCTTCGACGCCGATCCCGCCCTGGAGATGGTCGCGCACCTGCCGGGGCAGATGTGGGGTGTGCCGGGCTACGGTGTCCGCATCTTCCGTCCCCGCTCGCCCTGATTGCGCTGTCGGGTTGCGCTCTCCTGCTCCATACATGGTATTGCATGAATACGCCGTAGGCGCATAGGTCTTTCGACCTATGCGCCTGCTCGTTCATCAAGCTATAACTCCTTTTTGCTTATCAGGGGCAGGCGTCTCGGTGCTCTCCAAAATCGACGACGCTGCCCGCCCTGACCTCCTTAATGTCGTCAGGCCAGATGAATCTAAAGAACCCTACCTGCCCGTGATTGACGATATACTTCTCCGGCGCAACATTGTTGAACCGCCATCTCCCATCGGCATCGGTGACTGTCCGGTAAGCCACCTGCCACGTGTCCCCGCTAAGTCTCTTCAAGAGTTGGATAGGAACGCCCGCGCGTGGCGCGACGTGTTCATTAGCGTAGTCGGTCGTGCCGGGCAGAGCGCAGAGCAAGCGACCAAACGCCTGTCCTGTCGTTGGCCCGACAACTGCCGCTGTACTGGGCGCCGGTGTAATCGTTCGCGCCACGCCACTCGCATCGCGGGCTGCCGCGTGGATGTTCCCCCAATCGCCGACGACGGCATAGTAGACGCGCACTTCCCCATTCGCCAGGTTCTCCGCTCTTTGCGCGAGGTACGATCCATCACTCCCCTGCACGCCAAACTCGCCGGAGTTCGGGACAAAGCCATCGGCGAAAATCTGCTTCTGGAGCGCAGCGTTCGGGTTGAAGCGCAGCGCCAGGCGCTTCTCGCCCTCGCGGAGCAGGGTCTCGCCCAGGGCGTTCCCGCCGGTTTTGCCGCGTTCGGCGACGCTGACGTTCCCCCAGTCGCCGCTGACGACGTAATAAACCCGAACCGCACCATTGGTCAGGCTCTCGGCCCGCTGCGCAGCATAGGCCACGCCGTCTTGCTGGAGCGAGAACTCCGGCGAGTTGGGCACAAAGCCGTCGGCAAAAATACGCTTCTGTAGCGCGGCTTCAGGGTTAAACTGCGAGACCTGGCGCTTCTGGGCCTCAGCCATGAGCTTGTCTTCCAGCGAGCCTGACTGCGCATAGGCCACGCTCGACATCCACTGCCCCGACATCGACGGCGCGTCGAGGACGAACACGAGAGCGGCGACTGTCAAAAGTGCAAAGATGACGCGATGCCGTAACCAGTATGATACCAGGCGTTTCACGGACTCCTCCTTCGTGAGAACCGTGCATATCGCGCCGTTCTATTCTTCGGCGCACGAGCGTCCGCTCCTACTTCTATATACCGCCAACTATCTGAGAATCTTTCACCCCTCAATACGAGTTTGCTAACTGGCGGGCAAAAGGATAGACCTGGCAAGTCTAAAGACTCGCCAGGTCTATGGGGACGCGGTCTATGGAACGCGATTAGCGCGGGGCGGCGCCGGTGATGGCTTCGGTCTTCTCGCGCAGGCCACCGATGAGCTTGTCGAACGAGTCGATGAAGGACTGGACGCCTTCCTTGACCAGCCTGTTTTCCGTCACGTCCTGCATGTCAACGCCGACCGCCGCCAGGTCGCGCAGCGACTGCTCGGCGCCCGCCACATCCTCCTCGACCGTGTTGCCGCGCACCACGCCGTGGTCGGCGAACGCCATGACCGTGTTCTCCGGCATGGTGTTGACGGTGTGCGGGCCGACAAGCTCGGCCACATACATGGTGTCGGGGTAGGCCGGGTTCTTGGTGCTGGTGCTCGCCCAGAGCGGACGCTGGACGTTCGCGCCCTGCTCGCGCAGCTTCTCCCAGCGCGGGCCGCTGAACACGCGCTTGAACGCCTGGTACGCCATCTTGGCGTTGGCGTTGGCCGCCTTGCCGAGTAGCCCCTTGAGGTGGGCCTGCTCCGTCGGGTCCTTGCTCGCCTTGATCTTCGCCTCTAGCTCCTTGTCCACCATCGTATCGACGCGGCTGACAAAGAAGCTGGCGACGGAGAAAATCTGGTCGATGGGCTTGCCCTCGGCGACGCGGCGCTCCAGGCCCTTGAGGTACGCCTCCATGACCGCCTCGTGCATCGAGACGGCGAACAGCAGCGTCACGTTGATGCTCAGCCCCTCGTAGATCATCTCCTCGATGGCCGGGACGCCCTCGTGGGTGCCGGGAATCTTGATCATGAGGTTGGGGCGGTCTACCATCTGCCACAGCCGCCGCGCCTCACTCTTGGTCTCCTCAGTGTTGTGCGCCAGGTCGGGCGCGACCTCGATGCTCACGCGGCCGTCCACGTGGCCGGTGCTCTCGTAGATGGGCTGGAGCACATCGCACGCCCAGCGAATGTCGTCGGTCGCCAGATTCCAGAAGATGTCGAACGCGCTCTTGCCTTCCGCCGACATGGCGCGGATTTCGTCGTCATAGTCGGCGCTGCCGCTGATAGCTTTGTCGAAAATCGTCGGGTTGGAGGTCACGCCGACGACAGCGTAGTCATCGACAAGGCGCTGCAACCCGCCCGACTTAACCAGGCCGCGGCTGATTGTGTCGAACCACACGCTCTGACCATATTTGCTGAGATCGAACAGGGGATTCTTTCCCATCATGCCTCTCCTTTGCTATCGGCCGCTCAACGATGGAACGCCCATCTTTGATCGTCAATCCTCATCCAATATCAACAGTATAGCATGAAATGGACCGACCGGAGCACTGATTAGGCAGACGAAAGCAAACTGGCTAAGCTTGTGCCATGATACCATCAGGATTTATCCGCCGACACACGCGGTTCCACTTCAGCGCCATGTCCATGCTGTGCGTCGTCGTTAGTCTCGCTCTGATGGCGACCATCCTGGCCGGCTGCCGGGTGAGCGCCCCGCCTTCGGATACACCCACAGGCACACCCGCCGCGACCGCCGCGCTCCCAACGCCTATCGCCATCGCATCCACCCCCGCTCTGCCGCCAACTCCAGCGCCGACGAGCATGCCGCGCGCGTTGTGGACGGCAGGCGACAAGCAAGCCATCGGCACGGCGTTCACCTACGACCAGAAGCCGCCGGATACGCCGTCCAAGGTCTGGTTTGCCATCACCCACGGCGCTGTCACGGACATCCTTTACCCTACCGTCGATCAGAACAATGTGCGCGCCCTCGAATTGGTTGTCACCGATGGCAAGACGTTCACCCACGAGCAAATGACCGACATGGACGTGCGCGTCGAAACCCTCGACAAGCACGCCCTCGCCTGGCGCATCATATCCCAGGACCCGCAAGAGCGTTACCGTCTGACCCAGGAAGTCGTCACCGACCCCCAGTCGAACACCGTGCTGATGCATACCACGTTCGAGGCGCTGAAAGGTCGGGCCAATGACTACCGGCTCTATCTGCACTACGTGCCTTATCTCCGCACGTCGGGTGACGGCGACGGCGGTGTCTTGGACGCGACGGGGCACACCGCCCGCGTGTCGGATGGCGACGTACACACGCTGCTGACCACCGCTCCGGCATGGATCGACGCCAAGCTCGGACAGCTGAATGTGAGCGACGGGCTGACTGACCTCCGCGCCGGCTATGCCCTACGTACTGCTGGGCAGGACCGAGTCCAACCAGGGCATGTCGTCGTGACGGCCCAGATGCCAACCGATAGTGGGTGGACGGCTGCGTTGGCGTTTGGCCGCGACGACACCGAGGCGACGCAGGGCGCTCAAGGCGCGCTCAGCCGCGGCTTCTCAGCGGTGCAGAGCGCCTATATCGCCGGCTGGCAGCGGTGGTGCGCGTCCCTCGATACACTAGGCGGCCGGGCCACGGACCTGTATTATACCAGCGCGATGGTCATCAAAGCCCACGAGGACAAGACCTACCGCGGCGCGATTATCGCATCCATCTCGACGCCGTGGGGCCAGCACGTCCCAGACGACTACGACGTGCCCGGCTACCGCCGCGTCTGGGCACGGGACCTGTACCACGCGGCCTCAGCGCTCCTGGCGGCGGGCGACCGCACCACGGCGACCGAGGCGCTGGACTACCTGGACCGGGTGCAGCAGCTTGGCAGTGGCGCTTTTCCGCAGAATTCTTATGTCGATGGCCGCCCCTTCCTGACCGCCACGCAGATGGACCAGGTCGCCGCGCCGATTCTGCTCGCCTGGAGCCTGGGCGCGGTTGACCGCTACGCGAGCCTTGTGAAGCCGGCGGCTGAGGTCATCTATAGTCAGGGGCCGAAGACAGAGCAGGAGCGTTGGGAGGAGAACAAGGGCTACTCGCCGTCGAGCATTGCGACGGAGATCGCCGCCCTCGTCACCGCCGCCGACCTGGCGCGGCGGGCCGGCGATGCGGCGTCGGCGGGCCGATACCTGGCCCGCGCCGACGAGTGGCGGGCCAACGTCGCCGGGTGGACATTCACCACGACCGGTCCGCTAGGCGACGGACATTATTTTTTGCGCGTTACGGATGGTAAGCCGGACACGGATAACGACATCAAAATAGCCAATAAAGGCGGACGCTACGACCAGCGGGCTATCGTTTCGCCAGACTTTCTGGACCTGGTGCGTTACGGCGTGTTCGCGCCTGACGATCCTCAAATCGTGGGGTCACTGCCGGAGCTTGATGCGACCATCCGAGTCCAGACGCCGTTTGGCCCAGCCTGGTATCGCTACAACCACGACCGCAGTGGCGAGCCGGCGCCAGGCGCGTACTACCCCGGCCAGGGGCATCCCTGGCCGTTCCTGACCGGCGAGCGCGGCATATATGAGCTTGCCGCGGGCCACTCTGAGGCAGCGCGGACGATGCTGCGCGCAATGGAAGGCTTCGCCAGCCCCAGCGGGATGCTGTCGGAGCAGGTGTGGGAGACCAGCGGCGGACCGAATGCACGTTGCGCCGATGCCCTTGCGGCGGGCTGGCTGCCAGCTGGCCCAGCATGCCAGGTAGCGGGGCGAGGAACAGGTTCCTCAACCCCGCTGGCCTGGGCGCATGGCGAGTACATTCTACTGCTGAAGTCCGTCCTGACCGGCAAGGCGGTCAGCCAACCCACCATCGTGCGCGAGCGTTACGTTGACCGCCGCAGCTGACATCCCCCTACTGCATTAGCGCCTAAGCGTCGCCGAACTCACCATCTGAAGGAGCGCGGGCTGCAGGGCCAGCAGGTCCTCGACGCGGTTGGCCGTACCGTAGAAATCATAGGCGCGGCCGTTCGTTGTCGCTACGACTACATGGATCTCGCCAGCCTGAGCGACGCCACCCGGTGTCGGTGTCGCCGCACCTGGCAGAATGAACACTGTGGCGGCGCCGAGGGGGAGGGTCAACGTCCCCACCGTCACGTTCGTCGGGCTGGCTGGGAGCATGCTCGTCGGCTGCCATCCCGACCCCATGTCCGCCCACTTCATGCCGAGCTGGGGTGAGGTTGCGCCAGCGGGTGCGAACAGCCACTGTGGGCCAGGCTGACGCTGCCAGCCAACGGGCACGTCGAACGAGATACCCGCGTCCGCCGCATCGTAGCGTGTCGCCGGCATTTGAGCCCCCGGAACAGCGCTACTCGTTGGCGCCGGATACGCCGTTGTCGGCGCCGCAGGTGTGCCGGCGAGCTGCTGCGGCGCAAGGGTAGCAACAGCCGATGTCGGCGACGGCGTCCCGACTGGCAAGAGTGGAACGAGCGTGACGACAGGGGTCGCGCCGGCCGACGGTGTGCCAACAGGCAGGGCCGCCGTCGACAGCGGAAGCGCGACGCCCGACGCCGGTGTGCCAACAGGCACGGTGGCGGTAGTCAGCGCGCGAGCTGTGCCGGTCGCGCCGGGTGTGCCGAGCGGCAATGCGGCGGTCGCCAGAGCCGAGGGCGTCCCCACCGGCAGTGCAGCGGTCGTCAGCGGGCGCGCCGTGCCCGCCGCCGAAGGCGTCCCGACGGGCAGCCCGGCCGTAGAGAGAGCACGCGCCGTTCCAACCGGCGTCGCGCTACCGGCGAGCGCCGCTGTTGCAAGGGCACGGCCGCCAACGGGTGTGCTCAACGGAAGAGTCGCGGTCACGAGCGCCTGAGCGGCGGGGGGTGAGCTGACAACCGCCGCGGCGGGGCGTGTTGGTGTTGGAGTCACCTCTTGAGGCGCTCGATTGCATGCGGCAAGCAGAAAGAGAATCGGTAGGAGCAGGGCAATACGCTTCACAATAGTCCTCCACAAACGGTTAAAGATATCAAATTACACGTTCTGGGGTGACAACAAGAAATGTGCCAATCGCTGCTGAAACCCGAGCCTGCTGACAATATTATAAAACAGGGTCACGCGGCGTTGTCTATAGAATGAAGGATACAGATTTACGACACAGGCAAACAATGCGTATCTAATTACCGTTTTCTGAGTCGATTATCATGTAACAGGGCTATACTATCGACTGCTCGCACCCCGTTTGTCATCAGCCTGCGCCTTTCGATGCAGTCGTTGTGTGTGTCTCTCAGGAGTAGACAATGCCAGTTGTACCCCCCTTCGCTCGTGTCGCCAGCGCCTTTGTCGCGCTGGCTCTCGCCCTGCTTGTCGCTGGCGCGACAAGCGCTAAACCGGCTCGCGCAGCGGACCTCCCCGTACCGTGCGGCGACGCCCAGGCCCTGATTTCGGCCATCGAATCGGCCAACGCCTCCGATTCCATTGTCACCAGCATCACCCTTGCAGCCAACTGCACCTATACCCTAACCGCTCCATACGCTCAGAGCACCAACGGTCTTCCAGACATCACAGCGACTTTCCCCATCAATGGAAATGGCGCGACAATTACGCGCGCCGCTAACGCACCGGCTTTCCGCATCCTCCACGTAGCCTCCCGTGGCAACCTCACGCTCAACAATGTGAGCCTCACCAACGGCGGTGGAGCTGAGGGAGCCGCCGTGTACAATGAAGGCGCGCTGGCTCTCAACAGCAGCGTCATCGCCGACAATACTGGTCTTGGCCAGGGCGCGATCGGTGGCGCCGGCGGCCTGACGATTGACCAGACGACGTTTCTCAACAACCGCGGCGGCAACGGCGGTGCGATCTATGCGGGCAGTTCGGCCACGATTACGCGCAGCGCCTTCATCAACAACGCTGCTATCAACAACGATGGCGGTGCGATCTTCGTAGGCGACGGCGGCAACTTCACCATCGCCAACAGCACCTTTAGCGGCAACACAGCCCACGACACAGGTGGCGCGATTGTAACTGTGGCGGGCGCCCCGACCACGCCGCCCACGGTCACCATTGTTAACAGCACGTTCAGTGGTAACTCTGGCCCCGGTGGTGGTGGCGCGCTTCGCCGCTGGAGCGGCACTTTCACGGTCCAAAACTCCATCATCGCCAACAGCCCGTCGGGTGGCAACTGCTTCAGCGTGACCTCGTCGGGCAACAATATCAGCACCGATGGCACGTGTGGCGGTGGCTCGAACGACCATACCAATACTGACCCGAAGCTCGGTCCGCTGGCGAGCAACGGCGGGCCAACACTGACCATGCCTCTGCTGGCGGGCAGCCCGGCTGTCGACGCCGGGAACTCCACGCCATGCGGCACAGCGCTGATAGGCGACTCTGACCAGCGTGGCGTGGCGCGCCCGCAGGGCGGAGTGTGCGACATCGGCGCGTTCGAGCAGACGACGATCTACACGGTCACGAACACCAACGATAGCGGCGCCGGTTCCCTGCGCCAGGCCATCCTCGACGCCAACGCCGCCGGTGGGTTGCATCCCATCTACTTCAACATATCTCCTTCGTCGGATCCGGGATGCAACGCAAGTAGCGGCGTCTGCACCATCACCCCTGCCTCGCTCCTGCCGACTGTCACCGGTTCTGTGATCCTGGACGGCGCAACGCAGAGCGGGGCCAGCTGTGCTGCTTGGCCGCCGACGTTGAAGATCGAGATCAACGGCGCTAACAACGCCTCCAACAACATCGGGCTTAACCTCACTAGCTCAAGCGTCATCCGCGGCCTCGTCATCGATAACTTTACCGCGCATGGCGTATTCGTCTCGGGCAACAACAACACGCTCCAGTGCAATTACTTGGGGACAGACCCAACCGGGACCCAGGCGCGGCCGCTTGGACAGATTGGGGTCTTCCTCAGCTCGGGTGGCGTGGCTGGCTCGAACAATTTGGTCGGAGGCACGCTGCCGGGGCAGGGGAACCTGATCAACGCGCAGGCTTACGGTATTTGGGTCGCTGGCGGGTTTGGCAACATTGTGCAGGGCAACAAGTTCAACACGAATGCCGCTGGCGATGCGTCCCTTGGGATAACGTCTATCTATGATCTGCTCGTGACCGGGTCTAATAGCCTGATCGGCGGTCCGTCGGCTGGCGCAGCCAACACAATTGTTGGCGCGACGAACGCCGCCATCGACATCAGCTACGATACCGCCAGGGGCAATGTCATTCAGGGCAACTTCATCGGGACAAATGCCACCAATACGCCGGGGCTATCCAACTCCACCGACGGCATTCTCATCGAGAACGGCGCAAGCGGCAACGTCATCGGCGGACCAGGCCAGGGGAACACCATCGCCAACAACGGCGGCCCCGGCGTCGCCGTCGTCAACTCGTCCATCAACAACAGCATCCGCGGCAACTCCATCTTCAACAACGGCGGCCTGGGCATCGACCTGGGCGCCGACGGCGTCGATACCAACGCCGTCCCGCCCGCCGTCAACCCTGGCCCCAACAACCACCAAAACTTCCCAGTCATCTGGGCCGCAACGGCGACGGGCGCCAACTCGACCGAGGTACAGCTCGGCCTTGCCGGAGCAGCAGGCACGATCTATGGCGTCGACTTCTTCAGCAGCCCGACTTGCGACGCGAGCGGCTTCGGCGAGGGTCAGACTTACCTAGGCTCGACCACTATCGGCACCAACGACGCCTACGTCGGGCTGCTCGATTACTCAGGGCTACCGGCGGTTCCCCAGGGACAGTTCATCACGACCACGGCCACCGACCCCAACGGCAATACCTCGGAGTTCTCGCTGTGTACCCCGGTGCAGCCCAACAACACCACCTGGCCCAACGCCTACCGTCTCACCCCGACCGGCTCGCCAGAGACTCAGACCGCGACTGTTAACCAGCTTCTCAGCCGTCAGGGGCAGGTGCGCTGGTACAAGATTGCGATCCAGCCGGGCAGCACGATCCTGGTGGACCTGACCAACCTGCCCGCCAACTACAACATGGCCGTGTTCAAGGACATCGCCCAGGCGTACAGCAATCTCACGTCGCCGGCCGACCTGGCGCGCATCACAGCGGAGCTGTCGCAGACGGCCGCCGCCAACCCGTTCGAGGTCGCTAACCCATTCGAAGTCGCCAACCCGTTCGAGGTCGCCAACCCGTTCGAGGTCGCTAACCCGTTCTCCGTGGTCAACGCATCGCTCTTCAACCGGTTCGATGCCGTTGCCAACCCGTTCGAGGTCGCTAACCCATTCGAGGTCGCTAACCCATTCGAGGTCGCCAACCCGTTCGAGGTCGCCAACCCGTTCGAAGTCGCCAACCCGGCGGCGTTCACAACGGCTCAACGGCAGAGCATCATCGCCGCCGCTGCGTCGCCCGGCACGACGGATGAGCACATCGTCGTCAACACCTGGAACAACATGGGCGACTACTACATCGCCGTCGTCGGCGACAACGGTTCTTTCGACCCGCTCAAAGCGTTCAACCTCAAGGTGACCGTCCTGAGCGGGGCCTGCGCCAATGTCAACCCATCGACGCTGCCGACGAGCACCCTGAAGGCCGACGCCAACAACTACAAGACCATTATCCTGGCGGACATCACCCACATCGCCAGCATGGGTGGCGACACGACCGCCTTGCAGGCCAACTTGAATACTCTAAAGGCGCGAACCGAGGTCAACGGCGTCGTCGTCGACATCGGGGCGGACGCACGCGTCCAGCAGGCCCGGCAGATTGCTGCCGGCAATAAAGCCTGCCCATTTGCTACGAACCTCGTGGCCTCTAGCATCAAGGACATTGTCACGCGCTCGCGCAACGGCAACGCGCTGGAGTACGTTGTCCTCGTCGGCGATGACGGGATCATCCCCTTCTTCCGCACACCGGACCGCGCCTCCCTGTCGTCGGAGTCGGACTACGTCGTACCCATGGCGGATAACACGCCGTCCCAGGCCAGCCTGCGCCTGAACTACCTGCTCAGCCAGGAGCAGTATGGCTCCAAGACCGACATCGAGTGGCGCGGCGCACCCATGCCGCTGCCCGACCTGGCCGTCGGCCGCCTGGTCGGCACGGCCGACGACGCCAACAAAGTTCTGCGCGCCTACCTTGACCCTGTCGATAACACGACCAACCCGCATGGCGCGACGAGCGGCGTCGTTCCAACGCCCACCTCGGCGCTGGTCACGAGCTACAGCTACCTGACCGACGGTGCGGACCTGGTGCAGCAGGAGCTGACCCAGGGTATGGCGGCGGGGGCAACCGTCGATGTGCTGCGCGAGCCGCCCGCCTGGACGGGCAATGACCTGCGCCAGAAGCTCCTCGGCAGCCGCCACGACTTGATCTTCATGGCGGGGCACTTCAATGCCAACTATGCCTTGCCTGCCAGCTTCGACGCAACACAGGCCGTCGCCGCCAGCGAGGTCGTCGCCGCGCCCCTGGACATGCGCAACGCCATCGTCTACAGCAGCGGCTGCCACTCCGGCTATGACATCGTGCAGCAAGACGCGATTCCCAACGTCACTGAACAGCCGTCGTGGTCCCAGGCCTTCGCCAAGAAGGGCGCGCTGCTCATCGCTGGCACCGGCTACCAGTACGGCGACGGCGATGGCATCGAGTACTCTGAGCGCCTCTACCTGAACTTCACGCGCCAACTGCGCTACGGCAGCGGGCCGGTGTCGGTCGGCAAGGCGCTCGTTCAGGCCAAGCAAGACTACATGGCGAACGCGGCGTTCGACCTCAACGACGGCATCTTCGAGAAGACGGTCCTCGTTCCAACGCTTTACGGCCTGCCAATGCTGAGTGTCAACCTTCCGAATCGCATTCCGCCGCCGACCCTGCCGCCCATTGTGACGGCCACGACGCAGGTCACGGCGGGCACGCAGAGTAACCCGGTGTCGTTGAGCTACGCCGACGTGACGCTGCCGACGTCGCCGACCCTGCAACAGCGCACGCTCACCCTCGGCGCTGGCCCGAATACTGTCAACGCCATCTACTACAAGGGCAACGATGGCACGACTTCACAGCCCGGTCAGCCGCTCCTGCCGTTGGACATCTACAATGTGACCAACGCCGCCGGCGTCTTGCGTGGCGTCGTCTTCCGTGGGGGCACGTACCAGGACGATCTTAATGCCTACCCCTACACGAGCGTCGTCGCGTCGGACACCCTTAGCAGCCATCCACAGTTCATCTCTAACTTCTTCTACCCGATCCAGACGTGGGTAGTCAACTACTTCGATAGCCTGACCGACCCCAACGGCATCACGCGGCTCATGGTCATGCCGGCGCAGTACCAGTCGAACAATTCGAGCTCAACGTCGGGCGCCATGCGTCACTACGACTCGATGAGCTTCCGCCTGTTCTACAGCAACGCGCTCGGCACTACCGGATTGTCCGTCGCGCCCCCCATCAAGCGCGTGCTGGGAACCAGCAGCAACGGGACGGCCAACTTTACGATCACCGTCACCGGCAACGACTCGGTGAACAGCACGCAGGCGGTGGTCATCACCTACACGGCATTGCAGGGCGACTGGTACGGCAAGTGGCAATCCCTCGACCTCACGCGCAATAGCGACAATCCGGAACAGTGGACAGGGTCGCTGCCGCTGCCGGGGAATGTGCCGTCGGCAAGCGTGCGCTTCTTCGTGCAGGCCGTCGGCTCGAACGGTCTTGTGAGCACAGCTACCAACTATGGGGCCTACTATCAGCTCGATATCGACACCGCTCTGTTGCCTCTTGCGCCGCCAGGCCAGCCTACGTCGCTCAGCTTCAGCAGCCCGCCGTCTTCCGGCCCATTTGGCGAACTGCTGACGGTGACGGCGCGGCTCACGCTTCTCAACGGCCCGCCCCTGACCAACCAGCCCGTCAGCCTCACTCTGGGGGGGCAAACGCTATTGACGACCACTGACAGCAACGGCAACACGACGGCTACCTTCTTCCCAACGGACACGCCGGGCGCGTACAACCTCCAGGCGGCCTTCCCCGGCGCGGCCGGCTACGCCCCCACGGATGTCACAAGCCCGTTTACACTGACCAAGCACCCGTCGGCGCTGAGCATTGGTTCTAGCCCGGTGACGCTTGGGCCGGGCGGCAACGCCGCCGTCGTCGCCACGCTGACCAACGGCAGTAGCGGGGTGATCCGCCAGCGGAGTGTTCTGTTCGTCGTGACTGATTCGGGCAATACCGTCAAGTACGCCAAGACCGTCATCACCGACAGTCAGGGCCGAGCGACGCTGAACCTCGGGCCGGCCGCGCTGGCGCCCGGCGCCTATGCCGTCGCGGCCTACTTTGGCGGCGGCAGCCCCATACCGGGCCTGACCCTCAACGACGCTGACTATCAACCATCGACCGCCAACGGCGTGATCAACGTCGTCCTGCCCACCGTCACCCTGAACTTCACAGGCCCCAGCGCCGGCCAGAATGGGTGGTTCAACGCGGCGAACACGTACCCCATCGTGGTTAACGTCACGGCGACGGACGGCACGGGCAGCGGCGCGACAATGACTGCGCTGAGTTGCACCGACAGCCTCAACGGCGGGACCCCGACGCCCATCACGGCAAGTGGCTCCGGTGGGACACGTACCCTGTCTCTTAGCACTGAAGGCACGCACACGCTCACGTGTGTCGCTACAGCGGGCGGCTACACCGGCGCGTCCAACGCGCCAAGCAACACCACGACGGTCAAGATCGACAAGACGGGCCCATCCATCAACGTGACGACACCCGCCAACAACGCCACCTACACTCTAGGTCAGACTGTCAAAGCCAACTACACGTGTACCGACACTGGCTCCGGCGTTCCCTCCAACGGCTGTACCGGCTTGGTCGCCAACGGCGCTAACATCGACACAAGCTCCGTCGGCCCCAAGTCGTTCACCGTCAATGCTAAGGACAACGCCGGCAATACGTCCTCAACGCGCGTAAACTACGTCGTCGGCGGCTACACCGTCACCTACGTCTCGCCAACCGCCGGCCCGCCCAGCATCAACAACGTCTACCCGACGGGCCTGGGACCGTGGTATACGACGTTGAAGTGGAAGCTGACCAATTCATCCAGCCAGTCGGTGACAGCGGCATCGACCATCAAGTCGGTCACCTTCAAGAGCACATCCTGCACGACGCCCACAACCGACCCGACCGGCGCGACAACGGCGGGCGGCTTCAGCAACACGAATCCGAAGTACGACGCCTATCAGCAAGCCTGGCTCTTCAACTGGCAGATGCCGTCGACAAAAGGATGCTACACCATGTTCGTGACCGTTGACATCGGCCAGGTCATCCCCTTCTTCTACCGGATCAACTAGCGATGGAAACACCAGCCGCCTACATTCCCATGGATCGGCTCCACGCCCTGCAAGAGGGCGTGGAGCTGCCCCAGCGCACCCAGGGCGCAGCTCTATTCGCCGACATCTCCGGCTTCACCCCGTTGACCGAAGCGCTCGTCCTGGAGCTTGGCCCGAAGCGGGGCGCTGAAGAGTTGTCGGTTCACTTGAACGCGGTGTACGACGCCCTCATCGGCGAGCTTCACCGCTACCGGGGAAGTGTTCTGACGTTCAGCGGTGACGCCATCATGTGCTGGCTCGACGGTGACGACGGCCGACGGGCTGTGGCATGCGGCTTGGCGATGCAGGCGGCGATGGGCCAGTTCGCCGAAGTGCGCACCACTTCCGGGCGCGTCATCTCCCTCGGCGTAAAAGTTGCCAGTGCCGTAGGGCCGGTGCGCCGCTTCGTCGTCGGCGACCCGGAGTACGGCCTCCAGGATGCCATGGTCGGACAGACCCTCGATCGCGTGGCAGCGGCGGAGCACGTCGCTGAGCGGGGTGATGTTGTCGTCGACGCGCCCGTCGCTGCGTCGCTGGGCGACATTCTCCAGGTTGCCCAGTGGCGCGTCGATGAGCAGACCGGCGAGCGCTTCGCCGTCGTGTCTGGCCTGAGCGCGACGGTCCCGGACGCGCCCTGGCCGCCGCTTCCGAATGACGTGCTGACCGAGGAGCAGCGCCGCGCCTGGCTCCTGCCGGCGGTGTACGACCGCATTCACGCGGGCAAGGGCGAGTTCCTGGCCGAGCTGCGGCCCGCCGTCGCCTTGTTCCTGCGCTTCACAGGCATCCGCTACGACCACGACGAGCACGCGCCGCAAAAGCTCGACCGCTTCATCCGCGAGGCGCAGCGGATTGCGGCGCGCTATGGCGGCAACTTGCTCCAACTCACCTTTGGCGACAAAGGCAGCTATCTGTACGCGGCGTTCGGCGCTCCGGTGGCGCACGAGGACGACCCAACGCGCGCCTGCTCAGTCGCCATCGATTTGCATGAGCTGGCGCTGCGGCACGACGACATCGACCCCGTTCAGATCGGCATCACGCAAGGGCGAATGCGCACCGGGGCCTACGGCGCAGCATCGCGTCGTACCTACGGGGTCCTGGGGGACGCTGCTAACCTGGCTGCGCGCCTCATGGCGGCGGCGCGGCCCGGCCAGACGATTGTCAGCGAAATCAGCCGCAGTGCGACAGGCGACGCCTTTACCTGGCAGAGCCTGGGCGATATCCGCGTCAAGGGCAAGAGCGAGCCGATTCCCGTCTTGCGGCTGCTGGGCATAAAGGCGCAGCGAACGATGCGGCTCCAGGAGCCGCGCTACCGCCTGCCGATGGTCGGCCGCCAGGCCGAGCTGGCCCTCATCGCCGCCCGTATTGAGAGCGTCACACGGGGACGTGGGCAGATCGTCGGCATCGCCGCCGAAGCGGGCATGGGCAAGTCGCGGCTGGCGGCGGAAGTGATTCGCCTGGCGCAAGGGCGCGGCCTCGCGGGCCTGGGCGGCGAATGCCAGTCCTACGGCGTCAACACGCCCTACCTGGTGTGGCACAACGTCTGGCGCGGCTTCTTCGACGTAGACCCTGCGGCGCCGGTCGAGCGCCAGATTCGTCGTCTCGACGGGCAGCTGCGGCGCATGGGTCCATCGTTCGCGTCGCGCTTGCCCTTGCTCGGACCAGCGCTCAACCTACCCATCCCCGACAACGACCTGACGGCGTCCCTCGACGCCAGGGTGCGCAAGTCGGCGCTCGAAGCCCTGCTGGTAGACTGCCTGCGCGTGCGAGCCATGCGAACCCCTCTGCTCATCGTCCTGGAAGACTGTCACTGGCTCGACGCGCTCTCCTACGATCTCATCGGTGTCATCGGTCGGGCGATGGCCGACATGCCGGTGCTCATGCTGTTGCTGTATCGTCCGCCGGACCGCGAGCGCACCCAGGCGCCGCCGGTGGACCGTCTGCCGCACTTCACCGAGCTGGCGCTGACCAATTTCACGCTAGCGGAGTCCGAGCGGCTGATTGATCTCAAACTGCGCGAGTTCTTTGGCGAGGACATGGAATTATCTGGCAACTTCGTGGCGCTCGTCACTGAGCGTGCGGCGGGCAACCCCTTCTACATTGAAGAAATCGTGAACTATCTGCGCGACGTGGGGATTGACCCGCGCGACACCGAGCGGCTTCAGCATCTCGACCTGCCAACGAGTATCTACAGCCTCATCCTGAGCCGCATCGACCAGCTCGACCAGCAGCAACAGATTGCCATTCGCGTCGCCAGCGTCATCGGGCGGCTGTTCCCGGCGGCGATGCTGTGGGGCGTGTATCCAGAGTTGGGCGACGCGAGCCTCGTGCAGCAGGCGCTGGACCTGCTCAGCGAGCTTGAGCTGACGCCGCTGGACCAGCCCGCGCCTGAGATGACCTACCTGTTCAAGCACGTCGTGACGCAGCAGGTCGCCTATGAGACCCTGCCCTACGCCACCCGGGCCACGCTGCATGAACAGGTCGGCCAGTACATCGAGAGCAACTACGCGGATAGCCTCGACCGACGCCTTGACCTGCTCGCCTTCCACTATGACCACAGCCGCAACGATAGCAAGCGCCGGCAGTACCTGGGGCGCGCCGGAGAAGCGGCGCAAGCCAGCTACGCCAACGCTGCCGCCATTGACTACTTCGAGCGTCTTTTGCCACTCCTAGACGGGGCGGAGCGGGGCGCAATCGCGCTCAAGTTGGGGCTGACACTAGACACAGTGGGTCAGTATGCCGAAGCCGACATACGCCTCGCTGAGGCGTTGGCCTTGGCACAGGAAAGCGGCGACCGAGGGTTGGAGGCGCACTGCGAGATTGCCAGGGGCGATCTGTGGCGCAAGCAGAGCCGCTACGATGAGGCGCAAGCGGCTTTTGCGCGCGCAGAGGCTATCTCCCGCGAGGGTGACGACCCAATAGGTGTGGCTAACGCGCTCATCTGCACCGGGAACCTGTTCTACTTTCACGGTCAGTTTGCAGACGCGGAGCGGCTCTTCGTGGAGAGCCTGGCTATCCGCCGCGAGATCAACGACCTCCCCAAAATCGCCAACGCTCTCAACAACCTTGGAATTGTCCGAGCGGACCAGGATGACTTCGAGCAAGCAACGTCCTATTTTGCCGAGGCGCTTACAATTCGGCGAAGCGTAGGCGACAAGTGGGGCATCCCGCATTCCCTTAACAATCTGGGGCAGCTAGCTCTGCTCAGACAGGACTACGCCCAGGGACGCGCCTATCTAGAAGAAGCGCTGGCGCTGCAGCGGGAGATTGGCGTCAAGAACTCTATTGCGCACACAAGCTTGAACCTGGGCAACGTGCTACGGGCGCTCGGTGACTACGCTACGGCGCGCGCTTCGTACCGTGATAGCCTGGTGACGTACCGCGAGCTAGGCGACCGGCGCATGATTGCCTACCTCCTGGAGGACATTGGGGGGCTGCTGGCCCTGGCGGGAGAGACCGAGCGGCCGCTGCGTCTCGCAGGCGCTGCTTCGGTCGTGCGCGAGACGCTCAACACGCCCCTCTCGCCAGCGGACCAGCGGCGGCTGGACGAGGCGCTTGCCTCGGCGCGGCAGGCGCTCGGCGAAGCCGGTGCGGCCGCGGCGTGGGACGCTGGCCGCGCCCTCTCCCTCGACGACGCCATGACCGAAGCGCTCGCCGTGAGCGCGTTCTCGTGATTCCGAATCTCGCTGATGTTACCACAATTTGAGGCGATAGTGGACCTAGACTTGCTGTGTTTCGGGACATTCTCACGGCATAGTGTGAGAAGACTATACTCATGTACGACGAAAGGGTTGTTAGCATAATGCGTCTACAGCGTTCACTCGCCGGCCCCTGGCAATTTCAGTTAGACCCCTCAGGAACCCTCACCGTCGATGCCCTCGCCCCCGACCGCGAAATCCCCGTTCCCATGCCCTGGCAGGCGGCCTTCCCCGACCTGCAAAAGTATAGCGGCTATGCCTGGTATCGCCGTACCGTCGACATCGATGCCGACTGGCTCAACGGAGAGCTGCTCTTGCGCTTCGGCGCTGTCGATTACTGGTGCCAGGTGTTCGTCAACGGCCAGAAAGTCGGGGAGCACGAGGGCGGCTATACGCCTTTTACCATCCCCATCGCCCGCCACGCGCACCCCGGCCGCAACGACATCGCCGTGCGCGTCTACGACGCCGCCCAGACCCGCATGACCATCGAACGCTGGCCGGAATACGACCCCCACGTCGGCGCGGGCGGCCCACCGTTCGACCCGGTGCAGGTGCCCCACGGCAAGCAGGAGTGGTACATCAACGTCGGCGGCATCTGGCAGGACGTCACCCTGACCACCGTCCCCGTGCCCTACATCGACAGCGTGCAGATTACGCCGGACACGCGCGGCAACGCTCACATTGCGGTCCAGATTGCTGGCAGCGAAGCGCCGGCCGAAGCCGTGCGGGTGCGCGTCGAGGACGACGACGGCGGCGCGTGGGAGGGGGACACGGCCAGCAGCGTTCTACCCAACCTGCACGCCGCCAACGTGGCCGTCGAGAATCCGCGCTTGTGGGAGCCGGAGACCCCCCACCTGTACACAGCGCGCGTCAGCCTGGGCGACGACGAGATCAGCGTCCGCTTCGGCTTCCGCGAGATTGCCACCGCTAACGGCCAGATTTTGCTGAACGGCAAGCCCATCTTCCTGCTCGCCGTGCTCGACCAGGACCTCTACCCCGACACCATCTACACCATCCCATCGGAAGCGTTCCTGCGCGATGAGTTCGCCAAGTCCAAAGCCCTCGGTCTCAACTGCCTGCGCTGCCACATCAAGCCGCCCGACCCGCTGTACCTCGACCTGGCCGACGAGATGGGGCTGCTCGTCTGGACCGAGATTCCGTCCTGGCGCACGTTCTACCACAAAGGCACCCTGGACCCGAACCAGGTCGCCCTGGACGACGACATCAAGCGCCGCGCCGAGCGCCTGCTGGAAGAGATGGTGCGCCGCGACTTCAACCATCCCTCCATCGTTATTTGGACCATCATCAACGAGGACTGGGGCACGGCGCTGCCGCTAAGCGCGAGCGACCGCGTCTGGGTGGCGCAGATGGTCGACCACTGCAAGGGCCTCGACCCGACGCGCCTCGTCGTCGACAACTCCGCCTGCCCTCACCCGTGGGGACCCAACGTCCACGTCAAGAGCGACCTGGACGACTTCCACGTCTACGCCAGCATCCCCGACCACGCCGCCGGCTTCCACCAGACGCTCGAAACGTTCGATCTGCGGCCGCTCTGGACGTACTCCACCCACGGTGATACGACGCGCAGCGGCCAGGAGCCGCTGGTGCTGTCGGAGTTTGGCAACTGGGGCCTACCGTCGGTCGAGAAGCTGCGCCGGCCGACAGGCAGCGACCCGGCGTGGTTCAACCTCGGCTCGTGGTGGTCGCCGTGGGATGGTGAGGCGGGCTGGCCCAGGGGTGTCGAGGAGCGCTTCCACCGCTACGGCCTGGACAAAATCTGGCCGAACTACGAGTGCTTCGCCGAGGCGAGCCAGTGGCACCAGTACGAGTCGATGAAGTTCGAAATTGAGACGATGCGGCGGCTGGCCCACGTGCGCGGCTACGTCATCACCGAGCTGACCGACGCCTATTGGGAGAGCAACGGCCTGCTCGACTTCGACCGCAACCCCAAGGCATACTTCGAGGTGTTCCACACCATCAACGCGCCGGACGTCATCGTGCCCCAGGTCAACCGCTACGCCACCTGGGATGACGAGGAGCTATCCTCCTGCGTTCACGTGGCCCGCTACAGCAGCGCCGACTGGAACGGGGCGAAGCTGCGCTGGCGGCTGGGCGAGGGCGAGTGGGGACAGTACGATGTGGCAGGGGTGGAGCGCGGGCAGGTGCAGGCGCTTGGCCTGCTGCGTCAGCCCGTGCCGCGCGTTGACCGCGCCACGATGCTGCGCACAGAGTTCATCCTGGAAGCGGCCGGCGGCGAGCTGGCCCGTAACACTCTGGAGTTCCTGACGCTGCCGAACGCCTTCCACCAGGCATCTTACAAGGGAGCAGTCGCCGTGGTGACGCGGTTGGGCGAGGCGACGCTGGACCTGCCCCTGCCGGCTCTGACCCAGGTCCCCGGTGAGACGACGGGCACACCGGACGACGCGCCCCCCCTGCCGAGGGGCCGCCGCCGCCATCTCCAGCGCGACCTCAATGTGCTCCTGTCCGACATCGGCTACAAGACGACGAACAAACTCAACGGGGGTGTACACCTCGCCATCGCCGACCACGCCACGACCGAGCTACTCGATTGGGTACGGAAGGGCGGCGCCTTGCTCTACATCGGCTACGGTCCCAGCCCGTTCTTCTGGATCGGCGGGCGCGGCGGGCCGTACAGCGGCAACTGGATCACGAGCTTCAACTGGCTGCGGCCAGAGGCGCACCACCGACTCGGCGACGTTCGCAAGCCGCTCGGCATGCCGTTCATGCGCGTCATGCCGCAGCGGACGATTCTCGGCCTGCCCTTTGCCGACGCCGCAGTGCAGGGCGACTTCCTAGCGGGCATGATCTCTGGCTGGGTACACCAGCCGGCGGTGCATACGGTGCAGTTCCGCTACGGGCGTGGGCGCGTCATCATGAGCACCTTCGCCTTCCGCGAGGCGCTGCCCAACGACCCGACGGCTGTGGCGCTCCTGCACGACCTGGTGGACCACCTCATGTCCGACGCGTGCCAGCCCACGCTCGCCGCCAGCTATTAGCATAACGTCAAAAGGGCACAGAGCGCGTTTCATGTAGAAACAGCTCTGTGCCCGCTTTGTGTTGCCCGGTGACGTTAGCGTTGGTTCGTGAAGAAGCTCAGCAGGCCAGTGTCCGACGGGCGCGTGTGCAGATACCACTGCTGCACCGTCTGCAAGCGGTCGTGGGGGTCGAGGAGCACGCTGCCCACCTGGACGTTGCGCACCTGGGAATCGACGGCGTACTCGTAGATGCCGTGGTAGAGGAGCAGGGCGGGCAACTCCTGGGCAAAGAGCGTCTGGAAATCGCGGTACAACGCCGCGCGCGCCGCCGCGTCTGGTGTGTGGCGCGCGTCTTCCAGAATGCGGTCGGCATCCTTGTTCACCCAGCCGCTATAGTTCTGGCCGCCCTTGATCTGTGTCGAGTGCCACTGGGTATAAGGGTCGGGGTCCGAGTCCGGCGTGTTCCAGCCGTAGAGAATGGTGTCGAAGTTTCGAGGCTTGAGATAGTTGTCCTGGAACGCCGTCGGCGTCACGACGTTGACGTTGACCTTGATCCCCAGCCCCTTCCACTGCTCGGCGATCATGTTCGCCACAGCGACGCGCGTCGGCTCGTCGGTCGTCGTCAGCTTGAACTCGAACGGGCGGCCGTCGCGGTCGCGGATGCCGTCGCCATTGGTGTCCCGCCAGCCTGCGTTGTCGAGGAAAGCGCGTGCCTGGTCCAGGTTGTACGTGTAGTGGTGCGTCTGGGCGTTGTACGCCCAGGAGTTGACAATCACCGGGCTATCGGTGACGAGCGCCTGCCCGTAGAGCGCCTGGCGCACCAGGGCCTCGCGGTCCAGACCAGTCAGGAGCGCCTGCCGCACCGCACGGTCCTGGAATAGCGGGTTATTCAGGTCGAGGTAAATCGCGGTGAAAATCGGGCGCGCCGAGGAATAGAGCGCGCCTGCCGTGAGCTTTGGCAGGTCTCCCGGCGGAATCTGCCCGACGCCCATGACTTCCTTGTGGTTGAACGCGGCCAGGGCACTGGCGCGGTCCGGGAAGAAGCGGAAGATCAAGCGGCTGAGGTAGGGCCGCCGACCGGCATCATACGGGTTCGGCACCAAGTTCGCCGAGGCCTCGTCCAGCTTCTCGACCTTGAAGGGGCCATTCCCCACCGGCTGCGCGCTGAAGGCGTTGGCTGCCATCTGGGCGACGGGCACGTCCTTGAGGACGTGGGCCGGCAGCAGCCCAACCGTCGTCTGGTCGAGGAAGGGGGCATACGGCTCAGCGAGGATGAACCGTACCGTGTGATCGTCCACCACCTCCACGGCGATATTCTTCCAGAGGGCTGCCATGTCGGCATCGCCGGTGAAGGCCGGGTCTTGTAACGTCTTGATGGTGAACAGCACGTCCTCGGCTGTGACCGGGACGCCGTCGCTCCAGGCTACGTCGTTGCGCAGGGTGAAAGTGTAGCTCAGCTTGTCGGGGGAAATTGTCCAACCCGTTGCGACATCGGGAACCGTCGCGCCGCTGACATCCGCGCGCGTCAGGCCGCGAAACAGGAGAAAGACGAGGTCTTTCTCGACATCCGATTGAGCGAAGAGCGGGGAGAGCACACGTGCCCGTCCCACAACCGCCTCGGTGAAGGTTCCGCCGACGTCGGGAACCTCGACCGTCGGCTGGCGTGAGAGCAGGTTGAACAGAATCACGCCCAGCAAGACAAGCCCGGCCAGCGCGATGAGCACCGGCCATCTTCGTATCCGCGACACGCGCTTTCCTTCGCTAGGTTATCGTTGAGCGATCAGAGACGTGACGATGGCGACGACCAGGAACAGCACCGAGAATACGATGGTCAACTGGAACAGAGTCCGCTCCACGCCACGCCGAGTGCGCGCCAGGCCCTCGGCCTGGCCGAAGACACCGCCCGCGCCCTCGCTGCGGCCTTGTAGGACGACGAGGGTGATGAGGGCAATCCCGATCACAATTTGGACAATATAGAGTGCAATCAGCACGGAACCTCCACGGCATTAAGAAATCCGCGTAAGTATACCCGCGTCCGGCGGCTTCTGCAAATCAGCGGGGAGATGGAGACAAGATGCACTGTCGGTGCGAGGACGACGATAGGAGGACGAAGCAACCTCCGGGCGAGCGAAAGCGCCGATGTAGGTTTCACACGATGAGCATGGCGTCGCCGAAGCTGAAGAAGCGGTAGCCAGCGGCGACGGCCGCCTCGTAGGCGGCCAGCATCGCCGCGCGCCCGGCGAAGGCGCTGACGAGCATGAGCAAGGTCGAGCGGGGCAGGTGGAAGTTGGTGATGAGGGCGTCCACGGCGCGATACTGGTAGCCAGGGGTGATGAATAGGCGCGTCCAGCCGCTGTAGGGCGCGAGGGGTGGCGCCGTTGGCGCGGGGAGCGCGGCGAAGTCCTGCGGCTGGCCGGGGTCGACGCCCGCGCTTGCCAGCGCCGCCGACTCCAGGACGCGCACCGCCGTCGTCCCTACGGCGACGACGCGCCCGCCGGCCGCCCGCGCCGCGTTGATGGCCGCTGCCGTCTCCCCCGGCAGCTCGGCCCACTCGCTGTGCATGACGTGGCTGCGGGCGTCCTCGACTTCGACGGGACGGAACGTGTCCAGGCCAACGTGGAGCGTGACGAAGGCCATGCCGATGCCCAGCGTGTCCAGGCGCTCGATCAGGGCAGGGGTGAAGTGCAGCCCGGCGGTGGGCGCGGCAGCCGAGCCGACAACGCGGCTGTACACCGTCTGATAGCGCTCCGGGTCGTCGAGATGCTCGTGGATGTACGGCGGCAGGGGCACGTGGCCCAAATCGGGCAGCAGCGGCTCGACCGGCGCATCAAACCGGACGAGGCGCCCGCCAGCGTCGGTCGTCCCGACGATCTCGGCGTTGGCCTGCCCAGCGCCAAAGACGAGGCGCGTGCCAGGCGCCAGGCGGTGTCCCCGCGCCAGCGTTTCCCACGTCGTCGCGTCCACGGGCTTGAGCAGCAGCAGCTCGACCTTGCCGCCGCTGGCCTTGCGGCCCAGGAGACGCGCCGGGCGGACGCGGCTATCGTTGGCGACGAGCAAATCGCCCGGCCGGAGGAGATTGGGCAAGTCGCGGAAATGATGGTGGGACCGCTGGCCGGTCGCCCGGTCGAGGACGAGGAGGCGCGACGAATCGCGCGGCTCGACCGGCGTCTGGGCGATGCGGTCGGGTGGGAGGTGGTAATCGAAGTCGCTGGTGCGCAAGGGCTGGCTCAAGGTGTGGTCAACCAGGCGGTCAGGGCATATCATCCAGATGGCTGATCGGTGTGTCGGCTTTCAGAGGGAAAGCATAGCATACACGAGTGTTTATGGTCAACTTAGTATTGACACCACCGGCGGGCTGTGTTAGAATGGGTTTAAGAAATTCTAAGGAGGTGAACAAATGGCGCGCATTCGACTTCTGGTTCTGACCATCGGCGCTGCCGCGCGCGGCGCGGGTCTCGCCACTTTGCATAGCCGTAGTGCGCCTGTTCACCGCCAGGGTTGACTCCCAGGCCGTGGGCGCGCTACACGCCCACGGCCTTTCTCTTTCTTAACGCCCTTATCGGCCGTGGGCTGCCTCTAGCCCGCGGCTTTTTGTGTGTCTAGATTGGAGACCTGACAGGTTTCCAAAACCTGTCAGGTCTAGGGGACGAACACTCAGGAGGTTCCTGCCCATGATGGAAGTAGCGTATCAGACGACCGCCGCGTCGGCCCGCGCCGTCGCCGCCACGACAAGCATCGCACTGGACGTGCGCGACGTGGTCAAGGGTTTCGATGGCAGCCAGGGCGGCTGGTGGCAGCGGGTGCGCGGCAAAGCGCCGGCCGCCAGCAGCAAGATCGTCGCCGTGGACCACGTCAGCTTCGACGTTCGCCGAGGCGAGGTCTTCGGCATCCTCGGCCCCAACGGCTCTGGCAAGTCCACCCTGATCCGGCTTATCTCGACCCTGCTCATTCCGGACAGCGGCCAGATTAGTGTCTTCGGCTACGACGTGGAGCGGGATGAGCGAACCGTCAAGCGCATGATCAACCGCGTCTCAGTAGACGCCGCGTTCTTTAAGAAGTTAAGCCCGATGGAGAACCTGCTCTACGCCGGCCGCCTGTACGGCCTCGACGGACGCGGCATCCGCGCCCAATCGACCGCCATCCTGGAGCGGCTGGGGCTGGAGAGCAAGACGCTCTACGAGCCGATGGAGGACATGTCGCGGGGCATGCAGCAGAAGGTGGCGATTGCGCGGGCCTTCCTGACCGCCCCGATCCTGATGCTGCTGGACGAGCCGACGACCGGCCTCGACCCGCGCTCCAAGCGCGAGGTGCAGGCCTTCGTCCAGGAGATCCGCCGGACGCACGATGCGACCGTCCTGCTGACGACGCACGACATGGACGAGGCCGAGAGCCTGTGCGACCGCATTGCCGTCATCGAAGGCGGCAAGCTCGTCGCCCTGGACACGCCGGCCGGACTGAAGCGCCTGGTGGCCCGCGACGGCCACGAGGCAACTCTCGAAGATGTATTCATGACCTTGACGGGCAAGCGCCTCGTCGAGGACGATCAAGCCGCTTAACGCGCGTACCGCTGACCCGTTGCTCAACGGTGCGTCGCCCAACGATGACACAAGGAGGTTACCATGATGCGAGAGATTGCTACCTCCTCCACCTTGAGCCAGGGACTCGAAACGATCCGTAACATGGGGTATCGACAATGACACCGAGCACATTAATGAACGAGGTCCGCGCCTCGTACGCGTTCGTGGAGCGCAACTTCAACCTGGTCCGCCGCTATTGGGGCTGGGAAGCCGTCTGGGTGATGTACGGCGTCGCTAACGCCCTGGCCGTCACATACATCGGCGCGGGCATGGGCGCCCTCACAGGTCAGCAGGTAGACACGAACTTCCTCATCCTCTACCTGCTGATCGGGACGGTCATCTGGCGCTACTTGTCCATCGTCTTCGACTCGCTCAGCGAGGTCATCATGTGGGAGCGCTGGGAGGGGACGATTGAGTATACCTTCATGGCGCCGGTGGACCGCCTCACCCACCTGGTTGGGCAGACCATCTTCTCCATCATCTACGGCATCCTGCAGGCGGGCATCATCCTGTTCGCCGTGGCGCTGTTCTTCCACGTGGACCTGACGCACGCCAACTTCGTCGCCGCCCTCGCGGTGCTGATGGCAGGCAGCCTGTCCTTCGTCGGCGTCGGCATCATCGCCGCCGTCCTGCCGATGCTCTACCCGGAGCGCGGCGCGCAGATGACGAACTTCGCCCAGGCGCTGTTCCTGCTGGCGTCGGGCGTCTACTACCCGATCAGTGTTCTGCCGGGCTGGCTGCAGACGATCTCGCACCTCTCCCCGGCGACGTACACGCTGGAGGGTGTGCGCGCGGCGCTGCTAGATGGGGCATCGGTCCAGGTTCTCCTGCCCACCATCGGGCTATTGATTGTCATCGGTCTGGTCACGATCCCGTTGGGGGTCGTCATCTTCCAGTGGGGCGAGCGGTACGCCAAGCGCACCGGCAAGCTGAAGCGCAACGGATAAAGGAGGCATTATGTTGATTGAAACCTTCGACTCAAAGACCGCCGGTGATGCCGAGTGGCGCGCCATGAACCGCTTCGCCAACGCGCGGCGCAAGGAAGAGTGGCCCCACGACCTGCCCCTTCCCGTCGAGAAGACGCGCCTGGACATGAGCATCGTCAAGGACAACGCGCGGCGCTACATCTGGGTCGCGTGGCAGGGGGAAGACATCGTCGGCAAAGCGAACCTGTGGGTCGAGGACGCTGAGACCAACACCCACCTCGCCTGGCTGGACCTGTGGGTGCTCGCCCCGACGCGGGGCCAGGGCCTCGGCCGTCAGCTCCTTGCCCTGGCTGCGGAGACCGCCCGCTGCGAGGGCCGCCGCCTCCTGATGGGCGAGACCGACAGCTACGCGCCGGCCGGCGATGCCTTCACGGCGCACCTCGGCGCGAGCAAGGGTCTCGTCGCGTATACCAACGAATTGAATATCGCCGACGTGGACCGCGCCATGATCCGCCGCTGGATCGAGCGCGCCCCCCAGCGCGCCAGCGGCTTCAGCCTGGAGTTCTGGGGCAACGGCGTGCCGGAAGCGGACATCGACCGCTGGATCCGCATGTTCGAAGCGTCGATGAACGACGAGCCGCGCGGCGACCTGGAGGTCGAAGACGAAAAGCTCACGCCCGACGATGTCCGTCAGTGGGAGCGCGTCCTGAACGAGCGCGGCGTCGAGGCGTGGACGGCTGTTGTGCGCGAGGACGCGACGGGTGAGCTGGCCGGTTTCAGCCAGGTACGCTGGAACCCGTACGAGCCGGACATCATGTCGCAGGGCGGCACGGGCACGGCACGCACCTACCGCAATCGTGGCCTCGGCCGCTGGATGAAGGCGGCGATGATGGAGCGCATCCTGCGCGAGCGGCCGGACGTGAAGCGCATCCGCACCGGCAACGCCGACAGCAACGCGCCGATGTTGAAGATTAACTACGAGATGGGGTTCAGGCCGGTGAAGACCTGGACCACCTGGCAGATTGAAGTCGAGAAGGCGCTGGCGTGGACTCAGCAGGGCGTGGTCGAGGCCGAGACCCTGGACGACACGTTAGAGAGCGCCGCCGCGTAGCAGCGTCATAAGGAGCATCGTATGCGTATCCAATGTTTTGACCCTTCGAGCGCGAGCCGCGACGAGTGGATCGCTTTGAACCGTTTCTGGAACATCCTCAATGCCGAGTACTGGCCGGAAGACCCGCCGGTCGCCGTCGAGAAAACGATTCTCGACTACACCAGCCAGCCCTCGTTCACGACACGCTACCTTTACGCGGCGTGGGACAGCGGCGAGATCGTCGGCGTGTCCGAGGCGTATGTCCCGCACACCGAGGACAACCAGCACCTCGCCTACTGCGACCTGGCCGTCCTGCCAGAGTGGAGCGGCCAGGGCCTTGGCGCGCAGTTGCTGGCGTGCCTGGTCGAGCCGGCCCGCAGCGAGAGCCGCCGCCTGCTACAGTTCTTCGTCGATGCCGACCACGACACGACGGACATCGACCTGGAGCGCGTCGGCAAGATGGGCATGGAGATGCGCAACAACCAGCTCGACATCGCCAAGATTGACAAGGACATGCTGGACACGTGGATCGCGCGCGCCCGCGAGCGCGCCGCCGACTTCAGCATCGACATCTGGACTGGCGCCTACCCTGACGAGGAGATGTCGGGTCTCCTCCGCCTGTTCGATGCGATGAACGACGCGCCGCGCGGTGAGTTGGACTGGGAGGACGAGAAGTTTACGCCGGAGATCCTGCGCGAGTGGGAGCAGAGCGCGAAGAAGCGCGGCGAGGAGCGCTGGACGGTCGTCGCTCGCGACAACGCGACCGGCGAGCTGGCCGGCTACAGCCAGATCTTCATGCACCCGCTTCAGCCGACGGTGGCCTGGCAGGGCGCGACGGCCACGCTGCCGAAGTACCGCAACCGGGGCCTCGGCCGCTGGATGAAGGCGGTCATGCTGGAGAAGGTGATGCGCGAGCGGCCGCTAATCGGGTGCATCCGCACCGGCAACGCCGACAGCAACGCGCCGATGCTGAAGATCAACTACGAGCTGGGCTTCTACCACCGCAAGACGTGGCAGATCTGGCAGATCGAGGTCGAGCGCGCCGCCGAGGTCACCGCCGAGACCGAGCCGATGGCCCGCGTAGCGTAGACCAACTCGGCCCCTCACCCCCCTGCCCCTTCCCCCACAGCGGGGGGAAGGGAAGAAGAGCCTTTGCCCCCCTCTCCCCTTGTGGGAGAGAGGGAGGGGGTGAGGGGCGGCGTCGCCAGATAATGACGACGATAAGAGGTAACCACGGAAGACACTGAAGACACGGAAGGGTTTTCTCCCTTTCCGTGTGTTCCGTGCATTCCGTGGTTCTATTCTCTGGCAACGGCTTCAGCCCAGGTGCCTCCTACGTCGGCATGACAGCGAAGGTGTCACTCCGTCACTCCGTCACCGCGTCACGCCGTCACGCCGTTCACGCAGCCCAGATGCCTCGTTCCTCGGCATGACAGCGCTGCTCTCACTCCGTCACCCCGTCACCTCTCACTCTGTCACCCTGTCCGCCAGCGGCCCGCCCAGCGCTCCACCCACAACAACACCTGGTTGAGGCCGATGGCGAGGACGGCGATGACCAGCGCCCCCGCCTGAATCTTGTCCGGGTTGTCCTGGGCGATGCCCTCGTTGAATAGGACACCGAGACCGCCCGCCGCGATCCACGCGCCGATGGTCGCCAGGCCCAGGATGGTCACTGTCGCCAGGCGCACGCCGGCCAGGATGATGGGCGCGGCTAGCGGCAACTCCACCTGCGCCAGCGACTGCATACTGCTCAGCCCCATCCCGCGCGCCGCCTCCAGGATGGCCGGATCCACCCCCCGCAGCCCGACGACGATGTTTCGCACCAGGACGAACTGCACATACAGAACGAGGGCAAGGAGCAGCGGCCGCAATCCAAGGCCGAAGGGCTGAATGAGAAACGCCAGCAAGGCCAGGCTGGGGATCGTGTAGATGACGCCGAGCACGCCGACCACCGGCACGTCGAGGCTGCGCCGCCGCGCGACGAGGATGCCCAGCGGGAACGCCAGGAGCAGCGCGATACCCAGGGCAATCGCCGTAATGACGAGATGTTGCCGCAGCAGCTCCAACACGCGGTCAGGATAGCGCGTCAGGTACGTCATGGCATCTTGGGAGAAGCAGTCGGCGTCCGATTGTCCTCGGCGCGGGCGCGAATGCTGGCAAGCTCGACGCGGCCAACCACCCGGTCGCCGTCCACCACCGGCAGGCTGTTCGCGCCGGTGCGCAGGAACAGCGACAGGGCTTCGCGCAGGTCGTCGTCCGGGTGAAGGAGCGGGGCGTCGTCCGGTGGCAGGGGATCGGCGGCCGGCGTCATCGCCGTCGCCACGCGCACCTGGCTGAGCTGGCGCAGGATGTCGTGGGCATCCACCAGGTCGCGCACGAAGTCGTCGGCGGGCTGGGTCAGAATGTTGAACGGCGTGTCGTACTGCACCACCTGGCCCGCGCGCATGATGACAATGCGGTCGGCCAAGCGCAGCGCCTCCTCCACGTCGTGGGTGACGAATAGGATGGTCTTGTGGAGTTGGCGCTGGAGGTCGAGCAGCTCACCCTGGAGGCGCGTGCGGGTGATGGCGTCGATAGCGCCAAACGGCTCGTCCATGAGCATGATGTGGGGGTCGGCGGCCAGAGCGCGGGCAAGGCCGACGCGCTGCTGCTGCCCGCCGGAGAGCTGCGCCGGGTAGCGGGCGCGGTACTCCTGCGGCGGAAGGCCGACGAGCGCGAGGAGGGTATCCACGCGCTCGTCGATCTTGGCGGCAGGCCACTTGAGCAGTCTCGGCACGACGGCGATGTTCTGGGCGACAGTCATGTGCGGGAACAGGCCAGTCTGCTGGATGACGTAGCCGATGCCACGCCGCAAGTCGGTCACTGAGCCTTCGCGGATGTCGCGCCCCTCGACCAGGATCGTCCCGCTCGTCGGTTCGTACAACCGATTCACCATCTTGAGCAGCGTCGTCTTGCCGCAGCCCGACGGCCCCAGCAGGACAACGAACTCCCCGCCGTCCACGCTCAGGCTGACGTTGTCCACGGCTGGACGCGGTGCGCCCTCGAACTGCTTGCTGACGCCGCGAAACTCGATGGCTTTCACACGCCCTACTTCTTGACGAAGCCTTGCTGGGTCAGAAAGTCTTTCGCCACGTCGGCCGGCTCGCGCTTCTTGCCGTCTACCTCCCAGTTCAACGCCTGCATCGTCTGGTCCGTCAGCTTGGGCGCGACGCTGTTGAGCAGCGCAGCCAGCCCGGGGTTCTTCTGCAGGGTGTCGTTGCGCACAACGGGGGCAACCTGGTAGGGCGGCCAGAGGTGCTTGTCGTCGACCGGCGTCATCAGATCGTAGCCCGCGATCTGGCCGTCGGTGCCGAAGGCCAGCGTTACGTCGGCCTGATCGTCCAGCAGCGCCTTATACTTGACGCCGATGGCAACGTTCTGCACCGAGCCGAACTCGAAGCCGCCATAGACCTTCTTGAGGCCAGGCAGGCCATCCGGCCGCTCCAGGAACTCAGGAATGAGGGCGGCGCGGAGCTGGGGCGCTTTCTGGGCCAGGTCGGACAGCGTCTTGATGCCGAGCTGAGCCGCCTTGTCCTTCTTCATGGCGAGGGCCTGGGTGTTGTTCATCGGCGCCGGGTCGAGCCACGTGAGGTTCATCGGCTTGTAGCCCGCGACGACGGCGTCATACGTCTGCTTGGCGTCGGACAGGGGGTCCTTGCCGAGAACGACGGTCAGGCCAGTGCCGGTGTATTCGGGGTAGAGGTCGATGTCACCGCGCGTGAGCGCCTCCTGCGCCACCTTGGTCGCGCCCAGGTTCAGCTTGCGCTCGACCTTGTAGCCGTTGGCTTCGAGGAGCTGAGCGTAAATTTCGCCCAGAATGAACTGCTCGGTGAAGTCCTTCGAGCCGATGCGCACCGTCGCGCCGTTGCCGCTGAGGGAGCCAGACGGCAGCGCTGCCGTCGCTCGAGCGCTCGCCGCAGCGGGCGTGCCGCCGGCCGCACTGCCGCTACCAGAGGCTCCTGTCGCTGAAGGTCCCGCCGCAGTCGCCTGGGCCGCGGCCTGCGCGACCTTCGCCGCCGCCGGCGTCTGGGTCGTCTGCAAGGCACGTGCGAGAGCCTCCGCCGTAGGGTCCGTGGAGCCGACCGCCGCAGTCGTGGGCAGAGCACGCGCCCCTAGCCCCTGGTCCTGCGTCCGTTCGCCGGGCGTCTGCTGCGCTCCCTGGTTGCACGCGGCGAGCAGGCCCACCAATGCCGCCAACACAGCAAGCATGACCAGCCTAGATACACGGTTCATAGGGTCTCCTTCTTCCATATCTCTGCTATCTACTATCAGCTATCCGCCATCCGCCACCGGCCATCCGCCACCGGCCATCCGCCATCCGCCACCCGCCACCTGCCATCCGCCATCTGCACGGCAAACCAGCGTCATCCCTATCACGCGGTACGGAGCCGCAGACGGCGCTCCAAACCACTCAGCAAGATTTCTGCCGTCAGCGCGAGCAGCGCAACCGGAACCGCGCCGACGAGCAGCAACTTGCTGTCGTTGAGCGCCAGTCCGGCGGCGATGAAATCGCCCAAACCGCCGCTGCCGATGAACGTCGCCAGCGTGGCGCTGGCGACCACTTCGATGGTTGCCGTGCGGAAGCCCGCCACGATGACCGGCAGCGCCAGCGGCGCCTGGACTTGCCATAGCACCTGGGATGGCGACATGCCCATGCCGCGCGCCGCCTCGACGATGGCGGGATCGACGTTGCGGAAGCCCGCGTCGGTATTGACGAGGATGGGAGGGCAGGCGAGGACGATAAGGGCCAGCAAGGCGGGCCTAGGCCCTAGACCGAGGAACGGGAACACAATCAGGATGATCGCCAGGCTGGGAATGACGCGCAGTGTGTTGATGATGCCCAGGGCGACGGCTGCCGATGACCGGCTGCGCGACGTCAGGATGCCCAGCGGCACGCAGATAGCGGCAGCGATGAGCAAGGCGGCCGCGCTCAGCCAGAGATGGACTTCGACCGCCTGGATGAAGCGCGTGCTATTCGCCTGAATATACTGTACAGCAGCCAGCCAAGCTCCCATGTCAGGCTAACATCCTCAACACATTCCTCCTCAACGATACCCTCTTTCAGAGAGCGCCGCCATCGGAAACATTACCTCCCTAGCTGTCATTGCGAGCGTGAGCGAAGCAATCCCCCGCCCTTGCGACAGACGGTCTGAGCGGTTATAGCGTGACTGTCACCCGCCGGGGGATTGCTTCGTCGTGCCTCCTCCCAATGACCAGTAAGGCCTATTCCTGCAATGGTTGGAAGCCGCGGCCGTGAACCTCCTGGGCCGGCGATACAATCACGAACGCCTTAGTATCCACCGCCGCCACAATGGCTTTGAGCTGGTTGATCTCCGTCACCGTCAGCGCCACCATCAGCACGTCGCGCTCCTGCCCGCTGTACATCCCCTTGCCATGCAGCGCCGTCACGCCCCGCTTCATCTCCGCCATAATCTTGTCGGCGACAGGCTTCGCCTGCTCGGTGACCACCAGTGTCAGCACCTGCTGGCGGTGGCGCGTCAGACGCGGCATGATCTGTCCCAGGCCCCACGGCTTTCCGGAACCCCCACTCTTGTGGAACAAATCGCCCACGACGGGGATACTCTCGTACTTCGGTAGAATCTCGCCCGACGACTGATGCATGCCGACTGTACCGAAGCCGATGATGAAGAGAATGGCGTAGAAGATAAGCATGGCGGTCAGGACAACTTCACCCGATGTATTCCCAATCGCCGCGCGCTGAATAACGCCATCCCAGGACGAGACCGGGATAGGGTGCAGGTACAGCTTGAACAGCACGGCCACGACCATCACGACATACAGCCAGACGTAGTTGCGACGGAAGCGACGGCCGAACGCCTCGGCGGTCGTGATGGGGAAACTGGGGACAAGCAAGGAGTGAGCCAGGCTCTCCGCCCACTCCGCGTGGGGTGTGAACGGCGGTACAAGCATGGCGGCGAAGAAGTCGGTCTCGATGAGGCGGGCGCGGTAGCTCCACAGCTCATAGTAGCGGTAGCGGCGAGCTTCGATCCAGAGGAACAGGGTAATCAAGACAACGTTGAGGAGGAGAATGGCATAGTGGTTGGAGATACTAGAAAAAGAGAAGGTGATGGCGGCGCTGGTGGTGATGACCGCCCAGTTAGTCGTCGTATCGAGGCGCTGCCGCCAGGCGTTGCTGCGCTGGATCTCGGCGCGGTAATAGTGGACCATCGCCGTCGTAAACTCCGAGGCGCGCAGGTTGTAGCCTCGGTACGACCAGACGGCTTCCGGCGTCGGTCCGGCGCCCGGTGGGGGGGGCACGCCTGGGCCAGGTGGGGCGGTTGAAGGGGGCGCGCCTGGCGCGCCGTCAGTGGCGAATGGGGGCGCGTTCGGGTTGAAGCTCGGCATACATCCTCCCCTCTGAGCCTTATTCCTGTGACTCAACACCCACTACTAATGATAGTGCGAGAGGGCAGTGCGCGCAACTGGCCTGGTCGTCAAATAGCAGAAGACCCTGAGCATCCGAAGACGGTCAGGGTCTTCTCTAGAGGTGGAGATGGCGGGAATTGAACCCGCGTCCCGAAAGTTGCACCGAAGGCGTCTACAAGCTTAGTCGGCTCCCGAGTTGTCGCGCTGGTCTATCTTAGCCGACCAAGCCAGAGCCAGCGCCATGCGATGGTCTTTCGCCTCCCGTATCGCCGTCGGGGAAGCGGCACTCCGGCTAAATGGTGCTGACTACTAAACCGTCGGAGTGGGTCTAGCGCAGCATCGCCACCTTAGGCGGCGAGGGCCAATGGTTGATTGGCAGTTGTTTTTTTGCCCACTTTTTACGAGGATCAGGCGCCTCGGCTTGCAGCCCGCGATCTTCCCTCCCGGTCGAAACCATGTCATCCCCATGCACCAGTAAGACGCCCACCAGGGCGAAACCTTACGCGGCCTACTGTCATTGCGAGCGTTAGCGAAGCAATCCCCCACCGTCGCGAACGACCGTCTAACCCAGCACTGGCAAATCTGCACCTATCGTGGGACTGCTTCGTCGTCCTATCGTCCTCCTCGCAGTGACAAGCAATCTTAAGCGTTGAGTATATATGTGAGGGTCTACCCCCACCGCGCCAGCCACTCGTCGGGTGTCAGGGCGTGGGGGTCGCTGCCCGCCGCCTCTAGCGCCGCCAGGATGTCGGTGAAGCGCCGGGTGAAGCGGTTGTTGGCCTCGCGCAGTGCGCTCTCCCCGTCGATGTCGTCCCACAATGCCACGTTCGCCAGGGCGAACAGCATGTCGCCGAACTCGTGCGCCCGCTCCTGGGGCGTCTCCGCTGCCTGCCACTCCGCAAACTCCTCCTGGAGTTTCGCCCACGCCTCGGCGCGCGAGGGCCAGGCAAAGCCATAGCGGGCGGCGCGGCGCTGAACCTCCTGCGCCCGCGAGAGGGCGGGCAGGGCCAGGACGATGCCCGCGAACGGGTTGGCGGCGCGTTCCCCTTTCTTGGCCCGCTCCTCGGCCTTCAGGCGCTCCCAGTTGCGCGTCACGCCCTCGGCGTCGGCCACCTCCACGTCGCCGAAGACGTGGGGGTGGCGGCGGATGAGCTTGCTGACGATGTGGCCCGCAACGTCGCTCAGCTGGAACTCGCCGTCGCGCGTCGCAATCTGAGCGTGGAACACCACCTGCAACAGCAGGTCGCCCAACTCCTCGCTGAGCTTGGTCATGTCGTCGGCGTCCAGGGCGTCGAGACACTCGTAGGTCTCCTCCAGGAGATACGGGCGCAGCGACTTGTGCGTCTGCTCGCGATCCCACGGGCAGCCATTCGGGCTGAGCAGCGTCGCCATGACGCCATCGAGGGAGATGACAGAGCCGGGGTGGGCCAGGGCGGGCAGATAGAGATAGGCGGCCTGGGGCGGCGCAGCGCTTGCCAGGTCATGCAGCGTGGTGTCGTGGCGGATGGCCGCGCCGTCAGCGAGACTTACCAGCGTCGCCGGGTGGGCGTCAGGGTAGGCGTTGCGCAGCGTGCGCGCAATAGCCGCCAGGGCGGCGCTGTCGAGGGCGATGAGCGCGGGGCGGTCCACGTCCAGGTGCGGCGACGGCCGCGCCGCGATGGCCGGACCGTCGGCGAGCTGCACGCCTGACGCGAACGGATCCAGGTCCAAGGCTGCCAACACAGAATCTATTGTCGCCAATGAAACCATTATCATGAATTCCTTTTCTGCTATTGAGTCTTTGTGTCTATTATAGGCCGGCGGGTTGCAACTTCCACCATCAATCTACAGCTAAAAATGTGCTACAATAAAACAGCAAGCCAGACCCCCTAGCGCGCCCAACCCAACAATACTCCGCCAACGTTCGCGCTTCATACCTCAATAGACGAACATCTCATGGCAGAAGGGAATCTTAAAATGGCTGCACGATCGACCATTCATCGAGTGATCGCTGGTGGCGTAGCGTGGCGGGCATGCATAATTGTGCTCGTACTTACCGCTATCGTAGCTGCCGCAACGGCGACTTGTGCGCGTAGCATCATCTACGTGGTCCCGTCCGGTGCAGGTTCACAAAGTGGCATCGATTGGGCCAATGCTAAGGATCTAGCTGCGGCTGTGGCAGACGCAAGTAGCGGCGACGAGTTGTGGGTCAGGGCCGGGATCTATAAGCCGGTAAGTCAAACGGACCCCTTCGACCCGCGTACGGCAACCTTCGCGTTAAAGGGTGGGGTTGCAATTTACGGAGGGTTCAACGGCACAGAGACGATGCGCGGTAGCCGAGACTGGCAGCTTAATGTCACCATATTGAGCGGCGATATCGGGAGGTTGCACGACAATAGCGACAATAGCTATCACGTTGTTACAGCTAGTAGCGCGAATGCCTCCGCCATACTTGACGGCTTTGACATTAGCGATGGTAACGCAAATGAGAGTTATTCGGACTCATCTAAATGTGGCGGCGGGATATACAGCGAACACAACAGCTTGACGCTGAGCAATATTACCTTCAGAGACAACTCCGGCATCAACGGCGGTGGAATGTGCGATAAGGGCGGCTACTTAATATTGGACAATGTTACCTTCACTCGCAACTCTGCGATCAATGGCGGTGGAATGATCAACGGTGACAGTAGCAACCTTACGCTGACCAACGTCATCTTCAGCGATAACTCTGCCTTTAATGGAGGTGGGATGTATAACGAGGGTGATAGTCCGACGCTGACTAATGTAACTTTTAGGGGTAACTCAGTTGAGGGATCAGGTGGGGGAATGCTGAGCGGGGGAAGTCCGAGGCTGACCAACGTTGCTTTCAGCGAGAACTTGGCCGGCATCGGAGGCGGGATGGCCATCGGGGGCAGCCCAATATTGAGCAATGTCACCTTTAGACGCAACTTGGCCAAAGGCGAAGGCGGCGGAATGCACAACAGCGGCAATCCAACATTGACCAATGTCACCTTCACAGGAAACTCAGCACAGGGCGGCGGCGGAATGCTTAACTACGGCGGCAGCCCGACGTTGATCAATGTCGTCTTCACTAGCAATTCGGCGAAGAACCGGGGAGATAACAATGGCAACGGGGGCGGCATGTGCAACTGGAACGGCAACCCGACGTTGACTAACGTCTCGTTTAGCGGCAATTCTGCTGAGTCCTTGGGTGGCGGGGTGTCCAACTGGAGCAGCAACGGAACTCTGACCAATGTCACCCTTAGCGGCAACTTGGCCGGAATCTTTGGTGGTGGGATATTCAACAGCGAGAGCAGCCCCACTCTTACCAACGTTACCATCAGCGGCAACTCGGCGAGGGGAGGCGGCGGAGTATACAATTATAGTAACAACAGTCCAGTAATCCGCAACAGCATCTTATGGGGTAATGCTAACGGAGCAATTCTACCTCCCCTCGCAACAGTTTCCTACAGCATAGTTCAGGACGGCTATACAGGGGTGGGTAACCTCAACGTTGACCCGAAGTTCGTAACACCTATTAGGAATAGCCCACCTACCACAACGGGGAAGCTGCATCTGCAAGAGGGGTCGCCAGCTATTAACGCCGGGGACAACAACGTGATGAATCCCACCCTCCCTACTACCGACCTAGACGGCAACCCCCGCATTGCTTTCGGTATTGTAGACATGGGCGCATACGAGATGCAGCCACCACTTGCGACGCCTACACCTACGCCAACCAGCTACTTCGTCTTCCTACCATTACTAACCGGCCGGTAAGGACCGTTTGGGGAAACGAGTGCCTAATCATAAATTGGGTGTCCAAACCCCTTGACAGGCGTTCTGCTTTATCGTATTATATCGATAATCGGAAAAATGCGATGGAGACTTGATGAAGAACGTAACTCTTCCTCCGACGGAGGAGCGCCTGGCACAAATCTTCCGGGCGCTCGGCAACCCGCTGCGCTTGCAAATGGTGCGCTACATGGCCGAGCATCCCCAGTGCATCACCGGCGACCTTGTCCTGGCGAGCGACCTGGCGCAGTCTACGGTGAGCGAGCATCTTAAGGTACTGCGCGAAGCGGGCGTCGTCGCCGGGGTGGTGGAGGGGCCCGCGCGCTCGTATTGCCTCAACGTGGACACGCTGCGTTGGCTGCGCGAGCAGGTCGCGTTTCTCACCCAGGACCTCGAGGCGTGCTGCGTGGTCGAGCCGGTCGTAAGTGAAAGGAGCATCAAATGAGCATCACGATTGGCCCGGCGCGCCCGGAGGATTTTCCTCACGTGCTCGCGCTCCTCGAACGCAGCCACCTGCCTCTCGATGGGCTGGTCGACCAGTGATGGTAAGGGTAACATAGAGGAGATCACGATGTCTGATGTCACCATGATGGATGCGGCGACGGTACGGGCAGCGGTACAAAAGCGTTACGCGACGGCGGCGACGAGCGGCGAGTGCTGTGGGGCGTCGAGTTGCTGTGGCGAGAACACGCCGAACACATCGAGCGGCGTGGGTTTCTACAGCGCCGAGGAATTGTCGGGGCTGGCCGACGAGGTCGCCGGGTTCAGCCTGGGCTGCGGCAACCCGATTGTCTACGCTGACGTGCAGCCGGGCGAGACCATTCTGGACCTGGGCAGCGGCGGCGGGCTGGACTGCTTCATCGCCGCGCGTCTCGTCGGGCCGACCGGCCACGTCATCGGCGTCGACATGACGCCAGCGATGCTGGAGCGGGCGCGCAACGCCGCCGAGCGCATGGGCGTAACCAACGTGGAGTTCCGCGAGGGCTTCATCGAGGCGCTGCCCGTGGCCGACAACTCAGTGGACCTGGTTATCTCCAACTGTGTTATCAACCTGTCCACGGACAAGGACGCCGTGTTCCGCGAGGTGCGCCGCGTGCTCAAGCCGGGCGGGCGGATGCTCGTGTCCGACCTGGTCACGGCAGGCCAGCTACCGGACGAGGTGCGGCGCGACATCGAGATGTGGGCCGGATGCATCGCGGGCGCGTTGCCGGAAGCGGAGTACACGGGCAAGGCCGCTGCCGCTGGGCTGGCGCGCGTCGAGGTGCTGGCGCGGGCGGGCTATGTCGAGGACACGCCGGAGTGGCGCAACCTGGGCGGTGCCAATGGCCCCATCTATAGCGTGAAGCTGCGGGCCTATAAACTTTGACAAACACCGTCGGTGGTCCTATACTATGCTGCACTTTATATGACGGTGTTTTTCAAATCTAGGAGTACCAGCTTATGTCTCTTCCTCTGATCGGCATACCGACCCACAATGAACGGTCGAAGGAGGACAAGGTCCCGCCGCGCTACGCCATGAGCCAGAGCTACACCTGGGCTTTGGAAGAGGTTGGCGGCGCCCCGATCCTGCTTCCGCTTCTCCAGAACAAGACCATCCTTCGCCAGCTCTACGACCAGCTCGATGGGCTGCTCCTGGCCGGCGGGGGTGATCTGGACCCGGCGCGGTACGGCGAGGCCCCTAACCCGTACCTATGGGACGTGGACGTGCTGCGCGACCGGGTAGAGACAATCATGACCCAATGGGCGCTGGCCGACGAGAAGCCGATCCTCGCCATCTGCCGCGGCGTCCAGATGCTCAACGTCACGTCGGGCGGCACGCTGTTCCAGGACGTGCCGAGCATGCGGCCGTCCCCCATCACCCACAACTGGCACCTGAAGCGCCCGCGCCACTACCGCGCCCATCACGTCGACGTCAAAGCCGGCACGCGGCTGCACGACATTCTTGGGCCGCGCGTCCAGGTCAACAGCCTGCACCACCAGGCGGTTAAGGACGTCGCGCCTGGCTTCGTCGCCAACGCCATCGCGCCCGATGGCTTGGTCGAAGGCATCGAGAAACCCGGCCCGGCCTTCGTCGTCGGTGTGCAGTGGCACCCTGAAGTCCTTGCCATCGAGGACGCCGGCATGCGCCAACTCTTCGCGAGCTTCGTAGACGAGGCTCGGGCGTGGAAGGCTCGCCGCGCCAAGATGGAGCAGGCAGCGTAGCGTTCCGGCGCACCCTGGCGTCGCCGCCACGCGTATCACACGAATTCCGAGAGACCCGTTTTCCCGCTGGGGGAACGGGTCTTTTCTTCGATGTCGTGCTGAGCAGCAACATTGGGCGGCGTATGCCATCCACTCAGTAAGGATACCATATGCCGGATTTACGTCCTATTGGGGTGTTCGACTCGGGGATTGGTGGCGTTTCGGTACTGCGGGAAATCGCTCGGCGCCTGCCGAGCGAGGACCTGGTCTACTTCGCGGACAGCGCCAATGTCCCGTATGGCAATCGCCCGCTGGACGAGATCGAGCGGCTCAGCCTGGCCGCCGCTGACTTCCTGCTGCGCCAGGGCGCGAAAATCATCGTCGTCGCGTGCAACACGGCCTCGGCCGCGGCCCTTACGGCCCTGCGCGCCGCGTACCCGATCCCCTTCGTCGGCATGGTGCCGGCCATCAAGCCCGCCGTCGCCCGCAGCCAGACACGCAAGGTCGGTGTGTTGGCGACGGCGGGCACGTTTCGCGGCCGCCTCTATCACGATGTGGTGGAGCGTTTTGCCGACGGCGTCGAGGTGCATACCCAGGTCGGCCAGGGGTTGGTGGAGCTTGTGGAGGATGGCAACATCAGCGGCCCGGCGGCCGAGGCTGCCGTCGCACACTACGTCGGCCCGCTACTCGACGCGGGCGTGGACACCCTTGTGCTCGGCTGCACCCACTACCCCTTCCTGATGCCTGCCATCGAGCGCGTCAGCGGCGGCCGGCTGACAATTGTCGAGCCTAGTCCGGCCATCGCCGCCCAGGTCGAGCGCGTCCTGGCCGAGCGCGATTGGCTGCACCCAGCGGGGGGCGTGGACACGCACTGCTACTACACGTCCGGCGATCCCGCGCACTTCGCCACCGTCCTGACGCGGCTCGCCCTCGCGGACGGCGATGTCCGCGGCGTCCATTGGCAGGGTGGCTGCTGGACCCAGATTGTGACAGAACAGGGGATTGCCACAGAGGCACAGAGGACACAGAGGGATTAGTCTATCTGCTACCTCTCGCGGGCGGCAAGGGGTTGGCTGAGGACGCGGTGATAGACTGTCGCAACGCCGCCAATGGCGCACGCATCCGCTCCAAACGCCGCGATGACGATGTCGGCTCCCTCCCGGGACCAGCGTAAGGCGCGGCGCTCGATCTCGGCGCGCATCGGCGGCAAGAGGTACTCGTGGGCGAGGCTGAGCATGCCGCCGAACACGACGCACTCCGGGTTGAGCGCGTTGATGAGTCCGGCCAGGCCAATGCCCAGGTAGCGCCCGGTCTCCGCCAGGGCCTTCAGCGTCACTTCGTCGCCCCGTTTGGCGGCGGCGATGACGAGCTGGATGGTGAGCGGGGCGAGCATCCCATCCGTCGCCTCAGCGAGCCACGACTCGCGGCCCGCTGCGAGGGCATCCCGGATGCGGTGGAACAAGGCCCGCTGGCTGGCGAGTGTCTCCCAGCAGCCCTGGTTGCCACAGGTACACAAAGGCCCGTTTGGCTCAAGGGTCATGTGGCCGACTTCGCCCGCCAACCCAGCAACGCCCGACAGGATGCGGCGGTCCAGAACGACCCCCGCCCCCAGCCCCACACTGGAGTGAATGTAGAGCACATGGCGTGCGCCCTCGGCCGCGCCAAAGTATGCCTCGCCCAGGGCAGCCAGGTTGGCCTCGTTATCCACGTGGATGGGAAAGCTGAAGCGGCTCTCAAGGGCCTGGCGCAGAGGAACATCCGTCCAGTCCAGGTTGGGCGCGAAGAGGACGTTTCCCGTGGCAACATTCACCAAGCCAGGTACACCTAGGCCGAGACCAAGTACGGGCAAGCCTACCTTCTGCGCTGCGTCCTGCGCCTGCCCCAATCCGATGCTGAGGCGCTCGAGGATCGCCTCCTGGCCGTCGAGGTGCGAGGTGCGCTCGTAGACGCGCCACAGCACGCCGGCCGAGAAGTCGGTCAGCAGGATTGAGATGAAGTCCACCCCAATTTCCGCGCCGATGATTGCCCCCGCCGTCGGGTTCAGCTCGAGCTGGATAGCCGGGCGGCCGGTGTCGCCGGTGTTGAGGCCGTTCTCGCGGACGAACTGCGCATCGAGTAGCTCGCGCACCAGGCTGGACACAGTCGCCTTGTTCAGCCCGGTCATCTCCGCCAGGCGCGCCCTGGACAGCGGCGCATGCTGGTGCAGACACTCCAGGATCAGGGCGGTATTCATCTCACGCATCACGGCGTGATCAACACTGCGCAGGCTATCCACGGCTGACGCCTCGACATTAGTTTGTTTGATAAACAAACAGACAGGGGTAGTATATCGCGCCAATCGAAGATGTCAAGTCAAGCGACGGGGATAGGTAGAGACGCTGTGTACGCCGTCTCTACTCACGGCAGAGGAGCCAGTCGGCGAGGAGGGCAATGACGAAGGCAGCAAGGCACGTCCCGGCCACGCCAATCCACCCGACGTTCTGCCACGCCAGGCCGGGCAGCACACCGCCCAGCGTCCCACCAACGTAGTAGAACACCAGGTACAGCGCGCCTGCGCCGCCCTTGCTGTGGGGCGCGGCGACATTGACGTAGGCCGGAACGACGGCCTGCGCCGTGAACATCCCAGTACACAGCACGAACAGGCACACGACGATGACCGGCAGCACCGGGATGAGCGTCAGGACGATGCCCAGCATGGCGACGCCCAGGCCGACGGCGATGAGCCGGCGGCGCGAGAACCGCTCGGAGAGGCGGCCGGCGATGGGCGAGACGATGACGCCGGCAAGGTAGCTTAGGTAGGCGAGGCTGACGATGCCGGGCGAGAGGGAAAACGGCGCGCCGGTCAGGTAGTATGGCAGGTAGGTGAAGAAGCCGAGGAAGCCGAAGAACAGCCCGCCGCCGATGATGAACCCGCCCATCAGCCGACGGTCGTGCAGCAGCGACGCCATGCCGCGATACGCCGCCCGCCAGTCACCGCGCATGTGGTGAGCGTCGCGCGGCAAAGTGGCGGCTAGTGCAATGGCGCTCAGCAGGGTTAGCGCCGCGAACACGCCGAACGCGCCCCGCCAGCCGTAGACGTCGGTGATGAGGCCGCTGCCGACGCGCCCCACCAACCCGCCGGCGACGTTGGCCGCGATCCAGCCGCCGACCGCCGCGCCAAGCGCGCGCGGCTCGACCAGGTCGCCGAGGTAGGCGACGGCGACGGCGGTCAGCCCCGGAATGAACAGCCCTTGGAGCGCGCGAAAGGCGAGCAGCGCGCCGAAGCTGGGCGCGAGGGCGCAGAGCAAGGTCGGCAGGGTCAGCAGCGCCGTGCTCCAAACCATAACCGGCTTGCGACCCAAGCTATCACTCAGCGAGCCGTAACTGACCGACGCAACGGCGATGAGCAGCACGACGGCGGAGACGGACAGCCCCGCCGTCGCGGGCGCAATACCGAACTCCTGCGAGAGAATCGGCAGGATCGGCTGGGTCAGGTACATATCGCCGAAGACGACGACGGCTGCGGCATAGAGGGCGTACGTCGCCCAGCGTTCTCTTGTGCGCCGCGCGTCTCGAAATGTATCGCCTGCTGGTTGCATCTGAAGGGTGGTCCTGGTTCAATAATCACCATTATAGAGTATAATGAAGATATTAAAGGAAAACCTCGGCATGGCCTGCGCCAGTGTCGGGCTGTAATAGACATCGAGAGCCATATGTCAGAGTCATCCGCTGCATACGATGCCCCCGCCGACGCTCAACATTACCGCCGCATTATTGGGCAGTTCGCTACGGGCGTTACGGTCATCGTCGCCCAGCAGGGGGACGAGATTCACGGCATGACGGCCAACTCCGTCACTTCCCTCTCCCTGGACCCGCTGCTGCTCCTGTTCAACGTCGACCGGCGCGCCCACCTCTTCCCCATCGTCCGCGACGCCGGCGCCTTCACCGTCAACATCCTGCGCGTCGAGCAGGAGCCGCTGTCGCGCTACTTCGCGGGCGGGGCGCGCAAGGGCATGCCGCCGCCCGACTTCCGCTTCGTGCCGTGGACTGTTGCGCCGCGCCTCGACGGCTGCCTGGCCTCGGTAGCCTGCACGGTCGAGCACATCCTGGACGGCGGCGACCACTGGATCGTCATCGGCCGCGTCGTCGCGCTGCACCAGGGCGAGACGCCCGGCTCGCCCCTGCTGTTCTACGCGGGGCAGTACCGCCAACTCGCCCACGCCATCGTGCGCCCGCCCGCCGACGGAAACGCCGATACCCGACCCATCCCGATCTACTACGACCCGTGGTACGACGACACGCGCCGCTGAGGAGACGAGCATGGCGGTGAACATCGTGCGCGCGGCGCACGTCGAAATGCGCGTGACCGACCTCGACCGCGCCAGGGCCTTCTACGTCGATGTCCTCGGCTTCGTCGAGACGGCACGCGACAGTGACCGCATCTACCTGCGCGGCTACGAGGAGCGTGAGCACCACTCGCTCACGCTGCGCCGCGCCGCCAGCCCTGGCCTCGGCCATATCGCCTTCCGTGTCGCGTCGCCCAATGATCTGGATGAGCTGGCGCGCCTGCACGCGAGCCGCGGTCTCGCCCACTGCTGGCTCGAAGCGGGCGAGGAGCGCGGCCAGGGCGAGGCGCTGCGCGTACAGGACCCGTGCGGCCTGCCGGTCGAGTTCTACCACGACATGGAGCCGGCCGAGCGCCTGCTCCAGCGATTCGATCTCTATCGCGGCGCGTGTGTCTTGCGCCTCGACCACTTCAATGCGCAGGTGCCGGACGTGCGCGCCGCGTATGCCTGGTATCATGACAGCCTGGGCTTCTGGCTCTCCGAGTACACTGAGACCGAGGGGCCGGAGGCGCGCCTATGGTCGGCGTACCTGCGGCGTCGGCAGACCGTCCACGACATCGCCCTGATGAGCGGCGTTGGCCCGCGCCTCCACCACGTCGGCTTCACGCTACGCGAGGAAATGGACGTCATTCGCGCGTGCGATATCCTGGCCGCCGCCGGTTACAGCCAGGCCATCGAGCGCGGGCCGGGCCGCCACGGCCTGACCAACTCGATGTTCCTCTACCTGCGCGACCCGGACGGCAATCGCATCGAGTTGTGCGCGGGCAGCTACACCATCCCCGACCCGGACCAGCCGCCGCAGCGATGGAGCATCAACGACCCGCGCCGCTCGATGTTCTGGGGCCACACGCCGCCGGCGAGCTGGTTCAACGACGCGGCGTTGGTGGAGGACATCTTCACCGGCGAGCTTCTACCTACGACGGCCGCCATCCTCCAGGACCGCCCCGACTTTGCAACCTAGACGAAGCAATCTCCCGCTGGGCAAGAGCCACGATGTTCCTGCTCTAGCGCGCCTGATACAAGAATGACAGCATTCTTCTAGGAGTCCCATGACGCTCTTTGAACGCCTGGACCGTCTGCCCCTGACCCGCTTCCACTGGCGGCTGCTCATCACGAGCGGCTTCGGCTGGATGTTCGACGCGATGGACATCCTCCTCGTCGCCTCGGTCGTCGCCGCCGTCGCGGTCGCCTGGCAGCTTACGCCCATCGAGAGCCAGGCCATCAATACCGCCAACGTCGCGGGCCTGTTCTTCGGCGCGCTCATCGCCGGCCGCCTGGCCGACCGCGTCGGGCGCAAGGCCGTCTTCCAGATTACCCTGCTGTTCTACAGCATCTTTAGCGCCCTGTCGGCGCTCGCCGCCGGTCCCCTCATGCTCATCGTCGTGCGCTTCCTGGCCGGGCTGGGCCTCGGCGGCGAGTTGCCCGTCGCCAGCACGCTGGTGTCGGAGTTCGCACCGTCGAGCCGTCGCGGGATGCTGGTCGTCCTGCTGGAGAGCTTCTGGGCCTACGGCAGCGTGCTGGCCGCACTCATCGGCTACCTGGTCATTCCCAACTTCGGCTGGCGCGTGGCGTTCCTTATTGGCGCGCTGCCCGCGCTGTACGTGTTCGTCGTCCGACGCAGCATCCCCGAGTCGCCGCGCTATCTTCTCAGCCAGGGCCGCGCCGCCGAAGCCGAGGCCATCGTCGCTGAGATGGAGAGCAGCGCCGGCATCGCGCCGCCAACTGAGACAACGGTCACCGAGGCGCCCCCTAAAGCGGCGGCCAGCCGCGTCGCCGACCTGTTCGCGCCCCGCTACCGAGTGCGCACGCTGGTGCTGTGGGTCATGTGGGCGACGATGAACTTCAGCTACTACGGCATTTTCCTCTGGCTGCCGACGCAGTTCGTGCGCAAGGGCTTCTCCCTCAACGACGCCCTGCTGTTCAACCTCATCATCGCCGTCGCCCAGATCCCCGGCTACTTCGCCGCCGCCTACCTGGTGGAGCGCCTGGGCCGCAAGCTCACCCTGGTGGCGTTCTTGTTCGGCGCGGCGGTCGGCGCGTTCTTCTTCGGCCAGGTAGCCCTGGCCGCGAAGGATGTGCCGTCGATCCTGATCTGGGGCAGCGTGGTGAGCTTCTTCAATCTCGGCGCGTGGGGCGTGGTATACACCTACACGCCAGAGATGTACCCGACGCGGCTGCGCGGGACGGGCGCCGGATGGGCCGCGGCCATCGGGCGCGCCTTCGCCTTCCTCGCGCCGCTCTCCGTCGCCTACCAGATCGCCGTCTTCGGCAGCGACCAGAACGTGTTCCTCACGTTCACAGTGGTGATGGTCCTCGGCGGCCTCATCGTCCTCGCCTTCGGCCCCGAGACTCGCGGTCGGAGTTTGGAGGACCTCGCGGAGTAGCTGCGTGAGAGCTTGGACCGCGATAGGCGCGAAAGGGCAGAAAGGCACGAAAAAAGATGTACGACTGGGCGTGAACCTTGCAAGCACACAACCCTTTCGCGTCCTTCGCGTCCTTTCGCGGCCTTCGTGTTCCAAACGCCTCTCGCCTGTTAGAGCGACTCTTCCATCAGCCACACCGCCATCTCACCCGGCGTGCGGTTGTCCCAGGCGTAGTAGGGGACGGCGGTGAGGGGGGTCGGGCGGAGGGTCGGCGGCTCGGCGCGATACAGACCCTCGCCCCAGCCGTCGCTCTCGGCGGCCAGCGCCGCGCCCCGCAGCGCGATGACGCCGCCCAGCAGTCCCTCGTCGTACACCGCCGATAGCTCCGCCGCGCGCGGCAGCCGCAGCCGGTGCAAGGGCACGTCCGTGTCCGCGCCCTCGACGCAGTAGACCAATGGGCCGCGCCGCAACGCCACGCGCCCGACGTCCGCTGCGATGTCCGGGTGGGCGTAGACCCGCTCGACCGGCATCGGGAACTCCACCGTCACCTCGTCGCCCGGCCGCCACGTCCGCTCCAGCCGCATGTACCCCCGCACGGTGACACTTTCCGGCTCAATCGCCGCGCCGTTGATGCGCAGCGACGCCTCGCGCGCCCAGCCCGGCCGCCGCAGCCAGAGGCGGAACGGCATCGGCGCGTCCATCTCCAGGCGCAGGGAGACGCAGCCGTCCCACGGATAGCCGGTCTCCTGGTGCAGCGTGAGCGCCCCCCCGCCGAGGGACAGCCGCCCCGCGCCGTTCGTGTAGAGGTGAACCACGGCGTCGGCGTCGCCCTGGGCATAGATGTAGCCGCCGATGGAGGCGATGAGGCGGGCGATGTTGGGTGGGCAGCACGCGCAGCTATACCACGGCTGGCGGTGGTGGCGGCCGGCGCTGGCAAGCGGGTTCTCGTAGAAGAAGGTCTCGCCGTCCAGGGAGACGCCGCTCAGGACACCGTTGTAAAGGGCCGTTTCCAGCACGTCCATGGTGCGCGCATTCTGCTCCAACCGCGTCATGCGCGCCGCCCAGAACACCAGGCCGATGGCGGCGCACGTCTCGGCGTAAGCCGTCGCATTGGGGAGGTCATAATCGGCGGTGAAGCCCTCGTTGTCGCGCGACGGGCCGATGCCGCCGGTCACGTACAGCCGCCGCGAGGTGAGGTGCGTCCACAGTCTGCGGCACGCTGCCGTCAGGCTCGCATCGTCCGTCTCCAGAGCCAGGTCGGCCATGGCCGTGTAGAGGTACATGGCGCGCACGGCATGGCCGACGACCTCGGTCTGCTCGCGTACCGGGATGTGGGCCTGGTTGTAGGCGTAGGTACCGGCCCAGAACACGGTCGGATCCTCGCCCCGCGCCAGCGCTTCGCGGTCGAAGTAGTACGGGCGGCGGCCGCGCTCGTCGACGAAGTACTGTGCCAGGCGCATGTAGCGCGGCTCGTTCGCCGCGTGGGCGAGACGCACCAGGGCCAGCTCGATCTCCTCATGGCCGCAGTAGCCGCGCTTCTGCCCAGGACCAGGCCCGAATACGGCGTCGATGGTGTCGGCGTAGCGGCGCAACGGGGCCAGCAGCGTCGTCTTGCCCGTGGCGTCGTAGTGGGCGACGGCAGCTTCGATAAGGTGGCCCGCGCAGTAGAGTTCGTGCATGTCGCGCAGGTTCGTCCAGCGATTGTGCGGCTCGACCGCCGTGAAGTGGGTGTTGAGGTAGCCGTCGGGCTGCTGCGCCGAGGCGACGAGGGCAACCGTCTCATCGACCAGGGCGGCGAGGGCCGGGTCCGGGTGGCTGCCCAGGCTGTAGGCGGCGGCTTCGAGCCACTTGGCAACATCGGAGTCCCAGAACTGGTGCGGGACCGGCTGCTGGCCGGGCCGCCAGTCGAGGCGGAAGGCGTCGATGCGCCCGGTGTCCTTGAGCTGGCGGTAGACGGCGGGCAGGGTGCGCTCGCGGTTGACGCGCTGCCGCTCGCCCCACAAACCGCCATCAAGGGTCACCCGGTTCCAGGGCACCGGCGTCCAGTCCGACTCGCCATGAAACATCATGCCTCTCCTCCTGCGCGTGCTGTGGGGTAGAGTATAACACGCTGGCAGGGAGAGTCAACGCCCAACATCCGCGAAGCCATCGACGAGTACATCATTGCGCTGGAGGAAGATGGGCTGCCGGTTCCTGAGGAACGTAAGGTTACGGTATAGTTGTCGGCCGCACCACGGTGTCTAGCGCGAGCATGTCGCCGAGCGGCTGACCGCCGCTGTCGAAGGCGGGCAGGAACACGTTCGTTTTCGCGTCGGCAAGACCAACCAGGATGCGGTACTCCCCCTGCCCCTTAACCGGGAAACTCAATTTCTGCCGGTCAGCGATGGCGCGGCCCGCTGCCCACGTCGTCGTCGGCGCGTAGCCGTCGTCCGGCTCCCCCTCGTCCGTGTCCACAATCGCGCCACGCGCGTCCACCAACCGTACCACCACCTTGTGCGCCGTCGCCGTCGGCGCGAGGGCGCGAAAGTACAACGTCAGGCGGGTGCGCTCGTCATTCGTGTCCAGGCTGTAGCCCAGGAATTCGGCGGTCTGCCCGAAGCGCCCCACCTGCGGCGTCATGGGCGTGTTCGCCAGCGGTACCCAGATGGCGCGCTCGCCGGAGCGCAAGCCCGTGACGTAGTGCATCTGGAGCCAGTCGGTGAAGTGGGGGATCTTATCGAAGTGGCTACCCCAGTCGACAATCGCCGTTGGGCGCCGCCGCTCGATCTCGGCCAGTGTTGCGTCCCATCCTAGCTGCCCCGTCTCGATGCGCTTGCTGCTCTGATCCACGAGCCAGGGCAATTGCGCGCGGCCGGAACGGAAAGCGATCATGGGCGGGTCGGCCAGAACGAAATCGCTCGGCGCGGTGTTCTCGCGGAGCCACTCCGCAGCCTTGAGATAAGAGGTGTACTTGTCGTTGGTGACGGCGTCGGCCAGAGTCGCGGCCTGCGCCGGGAGGTTGAACACGAGGACCGCCATAGCGACGACACCGGGCACGAGGATCCACCCGACGCGGCGTGGCATTCGAATCGCCAGCCAGAACGCGCCGACGCCGACGCCGCCCAGCGCGGCCAGGGGCGGCAGGAGCAGGGCCAGGTGGTGCGTGGGGAAGAGCGGCTCCTGGTTCGAGAGGATAAACGCGGTGAGCAACAGCCAGCCCACGGTGACCGCGCCCGGATACGAGCGATACACCAGTAGAACCAGCCCGCCCAGCGCCGCCACCGCCGTCAGCCCAACGTTGTCCTGGAATAGATACTGGACGAGCCAGCCGACGTTGTACGCCTTGTTGCTGCCCCATGCGTCGCGGGCATGAAGTGGCGTCAGGATGGCCTGGTCGAGAGAACCGCCCACGTCGAAGAACAACACGAATGGCAGCGCCGAGAGCGCTGCGCCCGCCGCCAGGGCCACGATGCCGCGCACGGCCTCCCGCTTCGGGTCGGGGACGCGCCACAGCCGACCGGCGGCCATCGCCAGCATCGGGACGGCGAACACAACGCCGGTGAGCTTGAGCCACGCCGCCCAGCCGATGAGCGCCCCCGCCGCGACGAGCCAGCCGAGGCGTCCCGTGCGCGCGTAGAGCACGGCCACGGCGACGGCGAGCGTCCCCACGCCGATAGGCGGAATGTCGTGGCTCACCGACCGGGCGAGCCAGAAGAAGTTCGGCACAACCGCCAGCAGAATGGCCGCCGCGATAGCTGCAATCGGACTCGTCCCTCTCCCCCCAGCCCCCTCTCCCAAAATGGGCGAGGGGGAGCCAGAGATAAGTCCGTCTGTCTCCCTTCTTCCCCCCCTCTCCCGTTCTGGGAGAGGGGTTGGGGGTGAGGGGTTGGCAGCCAGTAAACCCGCGATGAGCGCCGCCCCCACCATAGCGAGCAGGCCGTAGAACAGGACGACCAATCGCCCGCTCTCGACGCTTTCGCCAAACAGACGGAAACCTGCCAGGAGAGACACGGCGAGGCCGGGCGGCTGGTCGCTCCAGATGTCGGTGTACAGGCGGAAGCCCCGGCCCATAAGCTGCGCCCAGCCGAGCAGGATGCCCTCGTCGGGGTCCCACTGCACGGTGGACAGCCAGCGCGAGTACACCAAGCCTGTCGCCAGCACGACGGTCAGCACGCCGAGCGCGCCAAAGATGGAAGGTGACAGACATGCCGAGCTAGGCGCAGTAGCTACGTGCGTCGCAGCGCGAGATGTGCCTTCTATCTGAGACGTCTCAACGGGTCGTTTATGCACCTACTCAACTCCGCACTCCTCGATATCCGTAAACATCCGGTGTCACCCCGACGGAGGAGGGGCCTCTCTGCCCATCACCGCAGCCCAAATGCCTCCTCCGTCGGCATGACAGCGATACTGTCGTTCGTGGACAAGATCCGCTTCTAGTGCGACAACATCCGGTGTCACCCCGACGGAGGAGGGCCTCTCTGCCCATCACCGCAGCCCAGATGCCTCCTCCGTCGGCATGACAGCGATACTGTCGTTCGTGGACAAGATCCGCTTCCACCATGCCACCCCCGGTGTCACCCCGACGGAGGAGGGGTCTCTCTGCCCATCACCGCAGCCCAGATGCCTCCTCCGTCGGCATGACAGCGATACTGTCGTTCGTGGACAAGATTCGCTTCCACCACGCCACCTCCGGTGTCACCCCGACGGAGGAGGGGTCTCTCTGCCCATCACCGCAGCCCAGATGCCTCCTCCGTCGGCATGACAGCCGTGCTACGGCAAAGCAGGGTCACTACTGTCGTCCCAATCGCGGCTCAAGTCCTCCCAAGTCCGGTTCATTGACTCAATCAGAGCAATCTTCTTCGCACGGCTCCATCCCTTGATCTCCTTCTCGCGCGCGATTGCCGCTCGAATATCACCACAAACCTCGTAGTAGATGAGGCGATTGATCTGATAGCGGCTTGTGAAGCCAGGAACCAGTTTGTGCTTGTGCTCATACACCCGCCGTTCAAGGTTGTTCGTGACACCCGTATAGAGCGTCTGCGACGCGTTGGTCATGATGTACACGTAGTAGTCGCGCATGAGTACGCCAGCTTCAGCGGTAGCTGCGCTGGCGCACGCGGGTGCGTCCGGTGGGGCGGCGGATCGAGAGCCAGCCGAGCGTGCCCAAGAGGATGGCCTCCAGCACCGTTAGGCCGACGATGAGCAGCGAGCCGTTGTACCATAGCTCTTCGGGGTAAAGCTGAATGAGCGTGTCCGTGTCGTTGAACAGCCACGAGTCGCCCTCAAAGAACAGGCGGTGGAACAGGGTGAAGAACAGGTCGAAGCTCGTCGCGGCGAAGATGCCCAGCAGGATGACCATAGCGATGGTGAACACCCCCGCCCACATCAGCGTGCGTCCGGCGCTACGGCGGATGACGAATAGCGACGCCAGGATGAGCAGGCCCATGATAATCTGGGCGGTGAAAGCGCCCGTCAGGACGCGGCGCACGTCGATCATGTGGCTGACCTCGCGCGGGTTGAAGGCCGTCTGGCCGTTGACTTTGAGCGCGACGAAGTCGGACAGGGGCAGCGCGCCGCGCACGAAGTCGAGGGCCGCCAGGCCGACCGCCTGACGCTCGTCCGGGCGAATCGTCGGCGCGGGCGGGAAGTCCGCCTGCGCGTACTGCCAGTTGACGAACCAGTGCTGGAAGACAACGTTGGTGTTCGTGATGAGCAGGAAGAAGGGCATCAGCCCGATAACCAGGATGCGTGCAATGAGCTTCATAAGGGTGTCTCAGTTGTGGGGTTGGCCCGTCAGGGCATAGCGCAGAATCATCGCGTCGGTCAGCCACTCCACCGGCGCGCGGTCGTCGGTCAGCACATCGCCGTCGCCCGCCCATGCCGTCACGCGCCCGGCCACGCTCGCCGCGACCTCGCGCACCGCCCCGTTGTCCGTCGCAGCCTCATGAACCGCGTAGTCCGCCAGGGACGACGGGCGGCGTGTCGCCACGAGCAAGCTGTTGAACGGGCCGTCGGGCGCGACAACGTAGACGCTGGGGAACTCGGCGCGCAGCGTCGCCGCCATCGCCGCCAGGAGGCGGTCGTCGTCCGGGCCGTGGCCGACGTTCACCACCAGCACACCGTTGTCGGTCAGGCGTTCGCGCGTCAGGGCGAAGAACTCCCGCGTCGCCAGGTGGAACGGGATGTACGGCTGGCGGTAGGCGTCCACGGCGATGACGTCGTAGCGCCCGCCGTCGCCCTGCAGCCAGGTCCGGCCATCTGCCGCGACAGCGCGCACGTTCGCCTCGTCAAGAGCAAAGTACTTGCGGCCGATGTCGATGAGCGCCGGGTCGATCTCGACGCCGACGATGCGCGCATCCGGGTAGACGGCGGCGTACTGCCGCGCGACGGTTCCCGCTGCCAGCCCGATGATGGCGACGCTAGCGGGCGTGGCAGGCTTGCCTGGCGCGAACAGCGGCGCGAGCAGGAAATCATCCCAGATGCCGCCCGACAGGAGCGCGGCGGGCCGATACCACGAGTGGAGCGCCTGCCCCTCGTTCAGCGCCAGCCAGCGGTCGTCGCCCGTCTGGAGCACCTGCACGTAGTTATACAGGGTCTCGGCCTCGTAGAGAACACTGGCGCCGGGGCGAATAGCGCCAGCGGGAATGAGCGCCAGAAGCGCCACACCGGCCAGACCGGCGGCGGTTGCGACCGCAGCGCGCCGCTGGCGGTGGGCAAGCAGCCCTACCAGGGAGGCCAGCAAGAGCGCGGCCGCGAAGGCTAGAAAGGTGGCGCGCGTGCCGACGAGCGGCACGAGGAGGAGCGCCGCCGCGAACACGCCTAGGATGCTGCCGACGGTGGACAGGGCGTAGAGCGAGCCGACGTCGCGTCCGGCCGAGGTCACGTCGCGCAGGGCCAGGCGGACGGCAAACGGCGTGAGCATGCCGAGCAGAATCACGGGCAGCGAGAACAAGGCCAGCGTCCCCAGGAACGAGCCGACGAACAAGCCGACCGAGACATCGAAGAAGCTCTGCTGGGAGGCGCGCAGCACGGGACCAGCGGCAAAGGGAACGAGGCCAGTCAGCAAGCCAGCCAGGGCGGCGATGCCGTACAGCCAGCGCGGCGTCGGGTGGCGGTCGGCGAGACGCCCACCTAGCCAGTAGCCCAGGCTGAGGTAGACGAGGATCAGGCCGATGAGGTTGGCCCAGATTAGCAGCGAGGTCCCGAAGTAGGGCGCGAGGAGCCGCGAGGCCGCCATCTCGATGCCCAGGCTCGCCATGCCGCCGACCAGCACCAGGGCGCGCAGCGCCGCGAACTGCGTCGGCCGCAGCCCTGCCGGGGATGGGATAGTGGCCGCCTGGGCCGATGGGGAGGGCATAGCAGGGGAAGTATACCCCATCCTACCAATCTTTTCCACATAGGTTCTTCACAATGTCTGAAAATCTTTCCGCTACACTAGGGGCAGATCGCGCGATCAACCTCAGATCAACAAGTATCAAGGAGAAAGATGATGAAGCGGATGACAAGAGTAGTTCTGGGCAGCGTTGTAGCACTCGCGCTCCTGCTTGGGCTGTTCGGCGCGGGCCGTCTGGCGAGCGTCGCTCAGGCGCAGTCGCCAACCCCAAGCGCCCCGACGGCCCCGACCGGCCAGCCGCCGACGAACACCCTGGAGCAGTCCTTCTGGCAGGCGCTCGCCGGCAAGCTGGGCATCTCCATCGACCAGCTCACCTCGGCGGTGAAGGCCGCCGGTAAGGATGTCGTGTCCAGTGAGTTGTCGGCCGGCCGTATCACCCAGGACCAGGCGACTCAGGCGAATAGCCGCATTGACGGGTGGCAGCCCGGCCAGGGCCTGCCGCTGGGCAAGGGCGGCCGCGGCCACGGCGGCCCCGGCGACTTCGGCGGCCCCAATGGCGGCCAGGCCGTGTTCGATGCGGCGGCGAAGGCCCTCGGCATGACGACCGCTGATTTGCAGACGGCCCTCCAGTCGGGCCAGACCCTAAGCGCGATTGCCCAGTCCAAGGGCGTGAGCGCCGACACGGTCAAGGCGGCGATTGTCGCAGCCAAGAAGGCTCAAGTTGATGCTGACGTGCAGGCCGGCCGGCTGACGGCGGACCAGGCGACGCAGATCAAGCAGCAGATCGACCAGGAAGCGGCGACCGAGACCCTGGACAACATGCTCCATGGCGGGCGCGGCCACGGCTTCGGCGGCCCTGGTGGTCATGACGGCCCCGGCGCCCCCGGTGCGACCCCGCAGCCTCGGCAGACGCCGTCCGCAGCGACAGGCGCGTAAGCGAACCCTTTCCACGTGTTTGACTTCCCTCTCTCCCCGCGCGGGGAGAGAGGGGCCTTTATCGTGTAGGTGGTCAGAGTATTCCGGGTTATACTTATGTTAGTGAATACTGTCACGCAAGGTAGGACAATCCAGGGCATGACACAGACAATCCTCGTGGTAGACGACGAAGCCAAGCTGCGCCAGATGATCCGCGTCTACCTCGAACAGGAAGGCTACCGCGTCGTCGAAGCCGCCAATGGCCGCGAGGCGCTGTACGTCGCCCGCTACGAGAAGCCCGACCTCATCATCCTCGACCTTATGATGCCGGAGCTGGGCGGCTACGACTTCATACGCGAGCACAGCAAGGAAGCCGCGACGCCGGTCATCATGCTGACGGCCAAGGTCGAGGACACGGACAAGATTCTCGGCCTCGAGCTGGGCGCCGACGACTACATCACCAAGCCGTTCAACGTGCGCGAGCTGATTGCCCGCGTCCGCGCCGTCTTGCGCCGCAGCCAGCGCCAGGTGAGCGAGGCAGACGTCCTCCGCGCCGCCGACATCACGCTGGACCGCGAGAAAGCGACCGTTAAGGTCGGCGAGCGTTCCGTCGATCTGACGCGCTCCGAGTTCGACATCCTGGCGGCGCTGATGTCGGCGCCAGGCAAGGTCTTCTCCCGGTTGGACCTGCTCGACCGCACCGCTGGCGACGCCTACGAGGGCTACGAGCGCACCATCGACGTGCATATCCGCAACCTGCGCACGAAGATCGAGCCGGACCCCAAGCACCCTCGCTACGTCGAGACGGTCTACGGCATGGGCTATCGCTTCACGACCGAAAAAGTGGAAGACTAATGGGTGGATGGGCCTATGCGCTCACTGACACTGAAACTCACACTTGCTTTCCTGTTGGTCGGCCTGGTCGGCGCGATCCTGGTCGCCGTCCTCGTCCAGCAGCAGACGCAAACGGAGTTCGACCGCTTCCGCCAGGGTCTTGGTCAGGACCAGGGGCTAGCGGTGTCGGCGCTAGGCGACTACTATCGGACGAAGGGGAGTTGGGCCGGGGTGGACGGCTACCTGGCGAACAGCTCCCTGCTAAGCTTTTCGACGCGCGGCATGGCGCTGCTCGATGCGAACCGGGTCGCCGTGATTGGCAACCGTCCCCTCCCCACCGGGCAGACGGCCCCGCCCAACGCCCTGGATAATGCGACGCCGGTCGTCGTCAACGGGCAAACGGTCGGCTACGTGCTGTTCGACCCGCGCGCGGCGGAAGGACGCGGCGGCGGTGGCGGGGGGCCAGGTGGTGGTCCGCCTGGCGGCCCCTCGCCGGATGTCCAGTTCTTGCAGCGCGTGAGCTGGGCGTCGGCCCTCAGCGCACTGATTGCGGGACTGATGGCGCTGGCGCTGGGCGTTCTGCTGGCGCGGTCGCTCACGCGCCCGATTCGGGAGCTGACGACAGCGACGAAGGTCATGGCGAGTGGCCGCTTCGACCAGCGCGTGAGTGTGCGCTCGCGCGATGAGATCGGCGAGTTGGCCGCGTCCTTCAACCAGATGAGCGCTGACCTGGAGCGCGCCAGTCAGACGCGCAAGCAGATGACAGCCGACCTGGCGCACGACCTGCGCACGCCGCTGAGCATCCTGCGCGGCTATACCGAGGGGCTGCGAGATGGCCGCGTCGCGGGGTCGCCGGAGTTGTACGCCGTGATGCACGGCGAGGTCGAGCACCTGCAACGCCTGGTCGAGGACCTGCGGTTGCTGTCCCTGGCCGACGCGGGCGAGTTGCGCCTGAACCGCCGCCCGGTCGACCCGCGCGCTCTGTTGGAGCGCACCGGCCTGGCGTATCTGGTGCAGGCGGAGCAGCAGGGCGTCGCGCTGACCGTGAACGCGCCGGATGACTTGCCTTCGATCTATGTAGATACCGACCGCATGACGCAGGTGTTGAACAACCTGGTCTCCAACGCGCTGCGCCACACGCCCCACGGCACGATTGCGCTCTCCGCCGCGACGGAGGGCAATACCGTTCAACTGCGGGTGAGCGACTCGGGCAGCGGCATTGACCCCGAGGACCTCCCCTTCGTCTTCGACCGCCTCTACCGCGTCGACAAGGCCCGCCAGCGCACCGACGACACCTCCTCTGGCCTGGGCCTCGCCATCGCCAAGGCTATTGTGGAGGCGCATGGCGGGACGATTGCAGTGGAGTCCATCCTGGGCCAGGGCGCGACGTTCACGATCACGCTGCCCAAGGCCGGCGATGGCGTCAAAGACGGGACCGACGGCAGCGCCGCCCACAAGCGCCCAACCCTCAGCGCCCGTGTGTCCGAGTTCCGCGCGAGCGCGGCTCACCTGCGCGGCGTCCACTGACAGGAAGTTCGGGACGCCGTTGCGAGACTCCAAACCTATATGACCTGCGCCGACCCAAGAATACTGCCAAGTCGTCATTGCGAGCAGCGCGAAGCAATCTCCCGCCCTTGTAGGAGGTAGCCTTCGCAGTGTGGCGCGGCTCTTGCCCACCAGGAGATTGCTTCGCATTCGCTCGCAATGACAGACATTCTATCCAGATTTGCATGAGGACGGTCAAGATCGTTAGCGCGATCCGCTCCTAAGCAAGGCCCACCGATAGTGGGCCTGTTGTATTTCCTAGGCTGGCATCCTCACATTCTCCCTATTCGGTCTTCACATTATCTGAAAAAGTGGCTGATATACTGTGTCCTGTAAGAGTTCAACACGCTCTCACAGGACATAGTGAATGACCATAGATAGAGGTGTGAAATGGCAGAACGAAAGCCAACCGGACCGAACAGGAAGCAAGGACAGCGGCTCACCGGCGTGAAGACGGGGATTGCCGCCGTAGCCATAGGGTTCACCGTGGGCGTCTGGGGCATCCTCGCCAACGGCAACGCCCAGCCATCGCAGGCGGCTGCGACCGCCGCGACGCCCGTAGCCGTCGTCGTGCAGACATCGCCGACGCCGACAGCGACGGTCGCGCTCCCGACCGCCACGGCGACCTCAGCGCCGCCGACACCCACGACGCAAGCGGCAGCCACCACACAACCGGCGGCGACGGCAACGAGGCAGCCCGCCTCGACCGCAACGACCGCCCCGACGAGCGCCCCAACGGCTGCCCCGACAGTCGCCCCGCCGGCGACGGCTCAGCCAGCGCCCGCCGCGTCAACCACGAACAAGACGACGACCGCTCCGCAGCCCGTCACCCGCACCCGCTCGTCGAAGTAAGCTGTCAGCGGATACAGAAAGGGAAGCAAGACAATGAACAGGATTCACACAACACTCGCAACGATGACACAGAACATGGGGCTGCTGGCGCTGCTCGTCAGCCTGGGTGGCGCGCTGGGAGCGGGCGCGGGCGCTGCGTGGAACGCCATCAGCAGCATGCAGTTCTCCTGGGCCAACCTGGTCGCGTCGCTCACTGGCCCCGCGCCCATGGCATACTGGTATCTGTCGCGCGGCGCGGCCATCGTGGCCTACCTGCTGATCTGGCTGTCGGTGGCCTTCGGCCTGATGGTGACGAACAAGCTGGGGCGCAAGTGGCCCGGCGGTCTGGCGACGGTGGACCTGCACCAGTTTACGAGCCTGCTCGGGCTGGCCTTCGCGGCCTTCCACGGACTTATCCTTCTCGGCGATCAGTACATCGGCTATTCCCTGGCGCAGATTCTGGTTCCCTTTGCGAGCACCGACTATCGACCGGTGTGGGTCGGGATCGGCCAGATCGGGATGTACATGGCGATGCTCGTCAGCTTCAGCTTCTACGTGCGGCAGTACATCGGCCACCGCGCCTGGCGCGCGCTGCACTACAGCAGCTTCGCCGTGTACGTCATGGTCACGCTCCACGGCCTGATGTCGGGCACAGACAGCGCGAACATTGCCGTACAGGCCATGTATGCCCTGACCGCCGCCAGTGTTGTCGCGCTCACGTGGTATCGCATCAACGTGACCCGCGCTCAACGCGCCCGCCGAGCCCACGCGCCAGCGCCTCGCAAGCGCGAGACCGCTCGGCTAGACGCCAGGAACGAGGGGATGAGCGAGGATACGGTCGCAGCAATGTAAACGTGGGGAAAGCCGCTTGGCTTTCCCCACTTCTCGTGTACAATTCGGGCCTAAACCGTCCGTGAGGTAATTGCCGATGACCACGACTTCCCCCGCTTCTGATTTGCTGTCCCAGGTTTCCGCCGATGAACTGATGCGCAATACGACCGCCGTCAGCCAGTGGATTCGCCTGTCAGCGATGCCAGAGGAGTGGGCCGCCGCCGACTACGTGCGTGACACCCTCGCCAGCTATGGTGTCGAGACCCGCATCCACGAGGCCGAGATCCTGGTAAGCCTGCCGCGCTCGGCCTCAGTGAGTATCGTGTCGCCGACGGGCGAGACGTTCAAGGCGCTGACCCACAGCTTTGCCACCTCGACGCCCCCCGGCGGTCTGACCGGCGAGCTAGTGTACGTGGGCCGGGGGACGCCGGCCGACTACGCGGGGCGCGACGTGCGCGGCAAGATCGTGTTGGTGGACGGGCTGGCGGGGCCGACCGTCGCATGGGCGGCTGAGCAGGCAGGCGCGATTGGTGAAATCTACATCACCGGCGAGCACCTGCACTTCATGATTGTGACAACGGTCTGGGGAACGCCGACGCCAGAGACCGCCTGGCGTATGCCGAAGACGCCCTCGGCGTCCATCGTCGGCGCGGACGGCGAGCGGCTGAAGGCGCTGCTGGCCGAGGGGCCGGTGACGGTGCGTCTGGACACGGAGGTGTGGACGGGTTGGGCGACGGCGCACATGGTCGAGGGGCGGCTCGACGGCGTCCAGGAGCCGGATAAGTTCGTGTTGTTCAGCGGCCACCTGGATTCCTGGGAATATGGCGCGATGGACAATGGCACAGCCAACGCGACGATGCTGGAGGTGATGCGCGTCCTAGCCCAGCATCGCGGCGAACTGCGGCGGGGCGTGCGCGCCTTGTTCTGGTCGGGCCACTCCCACGGGCGCTATGCCGGCTCGACGTGGTACGTCGACCATCACTGGCAGGAGCTATACGACCACTGCGTCGCCCACGTCAACATCGACTCGACAGGCGCGGGCGGCGCGACGGCGTACGACGTCATCCACGCGATGAGCGACCTCGGCGGGCTGGCAACCGACGTGGTGGGCCGCGTAACGGGCCAGACGCCGACCATCGAGCGTATGGGCCGCAACAGCGACCAGTCGTTCTGGGGCCTGGGCATCCCGGCGATGTACGGGATGTTGTCGCGCGTACCGCCGGACATGACGACACCGGACGGCGGCGCGCTGGCGGCGCTGGGCATCGGCGGGATGCCGTGGTGGTGGCACACCGTCGAGGACACCGTCGACAAGATCGACCCGGCGGTGCTCACCCTCGATACCCAGGTGTTCCTGGCGACGGTCTACCGCCTGTGCGCCGCGCCCATCCTGCCCTTCGACTACGCCGCAATGGCGCGGGAGATGGCCGCCATCGTCGCCGACCTGGACACGGCGAGCGCCGGCCGCTTCGATCTCACCCCGGTGACGCGCGAGCTAGACCGGCTGCGCGCCAATGCTGAGCGGCTGAACAGCGTGGCGGCCCAGGCGGATGCAGGCCAGGCGGCAGCGGTCAACGCGGTCCTGGTGCGCCTCGGCCGGCTGCTGATTCCCCTGAACTACACCGAGAGCGGGCCGTATGACCAGGACCTTGCCGTCGGCATCCCGCCGCTGCCCTCGCTCCAGGGGGTGCGCCAGTTAGCGGAGATGGCGTCAGATAGCGACGAGGCGCGCTTCCTGGTGACCCGGCTGCTGCGCGCCAGGAACGCCGCTGTTCACGCGCTGCGCCAGGCGAATGAGACTGTCGAGGGGGCCCTCGGCTCCGCCTAGTTGGCCCGGTCTTTGCTATCATTGTAGGGAAGCTGCCTAACGGACTCTCGCTATCCGTTCCCGCGCCATGTCGCTGCTACCCCTCCACATGGCGCTCTACAATGACCACACTTTCGCGTGACATGGAGGTGCAGGATGGAGTCGTCCCGTTCCGATGCGTTCGTGTTCTTTGGCGCGACAGGCGACCTGGCCTACAAGCAGATTTTCCCGGCGCTCCAGGCGCTGACCCAGCGCGGCCAGCTCGACATGCCCATCATCGGCGTCGCCAAGTCGGGCTGGAACCTGGACCAGCTCCGCGAGCGCGCCCGCGATAGCCTGGAACACGCGGGCGGCGTCGACGAAGAGGCATTCAAGAAGCTCGTGAGCCACCTGCAGTACGTGGACGGCGACTACCGCGACGCCGGCACCTACCAGCAGCTGCGCAAGCTGCTCGGCGACGCCCAGCGTCCCCTGCACTACCTGGCCATCCCACCGAGCATGTTCACGACTGTGGCCGAAGGATTAGCCAAGTCCGGCTCCGCCGCGAACGCCCGCGTGGTGGTCGAGAAGCCTTTTGGCCGCGATCTCCAGTCGGCCCGCGAGCTGAACCAGATCCTGCATCAGTACTTTCCCGAGTCGGCCATCTTCCGCATCGACCACTATCTCGGCAAGGAACCCGTCCAGAACCTGCTCTTCTTCCGCTTCGCCAACGCCTTCCTGGAGCCAATTTGGAACCGACACTACATCTCTAGCGTGCAGGTGACGATGGCCGAGAACTTCGGCGTGCGCGGCCGCGGCCGCTTCTACGAGGAGGTCGGCGCCATCCGCGATGTAGTGCAGAACCACATGCTCCAGGTCGTGGCGCTGTTAGCGATGGAAGCGCCGTCGAAGGACGACAACGAAGCGACGCGCGACCAGAAAGGCGTTCTCCTGAAAGCCATGCGCGATGTGCGGCCGACGGATGTGGTGCGCGGGCAGTATCGGGGCTACCGGCAGGAGGATGGCGTCGCGCCGGACTCGCAGGTCGAGACGTTCGCAGCGATGCGCGTCTACGTCGACAACTGGCGCTGGGATGACGTGCCGTTCTATATTCGGACTGGCAAGTGCTTACCCGTGACGACGACGGAGGTGCTGGTTCGGTTGAAGTACGCGCCGCACGCCGTCTTCCGTAGCGCGCCCAGCGGCCCGCCCAACTCCTTCCGCTTCCGGCTCAGCCCCGAAGTCGTCATCGCGGTTGGTGGGCAAGCCAAAGTACCGGGGGAAGACATGAAGGGGAAAGACGTGGAACTCATCGCGTACCACCAGCCGCCCGGGCAGATGACGCCCTATCAGCGTCTCCTCGGCGATGCCCTGCGCGGTGACGCCACCCTCTTTACACGGCAGGATTCGGTGGAAGCAGCATGGGAGGTGGTGCAGCCGGCGTTGGACAAGCCGACCCAGGTCTACGAGTACGAGCCGAATACTTGGGGCCCAGCGGAAGCCGACAAGATTATTGAGGCGCACGGCGGCTGGCACAACCCAGCGAAGGAGGCCATTCCCCCGAAACCGGACGATGAGGCGTAGCGCATCACATCCGCTGCCTCCTAGCCGGGAGTATTCACTTTTCGCATCTCAGCTCATACGTCCCTGAGTCCACCTCGATGGCCCCGTTAGCAAGCTGCACGTCTCGCCCATCCAGGTGGACGACGCCACGGTAGGCTTCTGGAACCACGATGGTGGCCATGCTGTTGGCCGGAATCTCGGTGCGGAGGGTGAGAGTGTCGCCGTCGATGGCCCACTCCGAGACGATGCGGCCGCGGACGGAGTTGTATGCGGCCCGCGCGTGCGTCAGCCCGCCGCCCGGCACCGGCGCGATGAGGATGTGGGCGAAGCCCGGCGCGCTCTCATCCGGTCGGATACCGGCGATGGTGTGGTAGAGCCACGCCCCAATCGCGCCCGAGGCGTAGTGGTTGAATGACAGCATCCGCGCCGATTGGAACGTGCCGTCCTCACGGATGGCGTCCCAGTGCTCCCAGACCGTCGTCGCCCCGTGTCTTACCTGGAGCAGCCAGTTGCCCGTCTCGTTGAGCAGCAGGCGGTAGGCGTGCTCGGCGTAGCCGTGGTCGGTGAGCGCCTGGCAGATGTACGGCGTGCCCAGGAAGCCGGTGCCAATGCGGTAGCCCTCCGCTTCCACCAGATCGGCCAGGATTCTCGCAGCGCGCGGCTGCTCGTCCTCCGACAGCAGGCCGAAAGCCAACGCCAGGACATACGCCGTCTGGCGGTGGGGCGACAGCCGCCCATCCGACGACTGGTGGAAGGTGCGGAACGCCTCACGCACATGGTCGTAGTACTCTCGAAAACCGGCGGCCTCGTCCGTGCGCCCCAGCGCTGCCGCCGCTTTGGACATGAGCAGCGCGTCGAAGGCGAGATAGGCGGCCGGGATGAACATGCGCGACTTGCGGATGGAGCCTTCCATCCCGTCGCCGGGCGCGAGCCAGTCGCCGAAACCGTACCAGCCGCTGCTGTAATAGCGCAGGCGCGGCCACGTCGCCGGGTGCGACCAGGCGCGGCCCAAGCGCAGCAGGTTGGTGAGCCGCCCGGCTTTGCGGCGGCGGTACTCGAACATCGCCCGCATGCTGTCGTACTGCGTCTCAAGGATGCGCGGGTCGCCATAGTAGAGATAGAGCGTCCACGGCACGATGATGCCCGCGTCGCACCAGCCCTCGGACTTGTTCAATTGATACAGCGACATGTAGCGGTCTATGACCGGCTGCCTTTTCGGCCCTGGGCGTTGGAGAATGTCGCGCACGCTGCGCTTGAACGTGCGCCAGCGGTCGGTGAACGGATCCGGCACGAACAGGGGCACGAGGCCATCCGACCGCTGGTCGAAGCGCAGGTCCCGCAGCCAGCGCATCAGGAAGGCGCACGTGTCCATGTTCAAGCACGCCGTCGGCGCGAACACTTGTAAATCCGCCGTCCAGCCCATCCGCTCGTCGCGCTGCGGGCAGTCGGTGGGCACGTCGAGGAAGTTGCCTTTCTGTGTCCACAGGATATTGCGGAACAGTTGATTGACGGGCTCGTTCGAGCACGAGAAATCACCGGTCACCGCCAGGTCGGAGTGCAGGACAACGCCGCTGAGCGTGTCGAGCGTCGCCGCATCGGGCAGCCCCATCACCTTGACGTAGCGAAAGCCGTGGAACGTGAAATGCGGCTCGAACGTCTCCGGCTCGCCGCGCCCGTCGAGGATGAACGTGTCCGTCGCTTTCGCCAGACGCAGGTTTTCATTATAGAAGTTACCCTGCTGGTCGAGGATTTCGCCGAATTGCAGCGTGACCCTCGTGCCTTTGACGCCCATGGTCCGCAACGTGACCCAGCCGACCATGTTCTGGCCCATGTCGAACACGGTCTCGCCGGCTGGGGTGTGCAGGATGGCGATGGGGCGCACCGCCTGGATTTTCCTGACCGGCGGCGCAACCGGCGCGGCGAGGATGCGCGGATCGAACGGCGTCTCGAAGACGCGGCGCCACTGGCGGTCGTCGTAGCCGGGTTGGTCCCAGCCTGGCTGCTCCAGGCGTGCGTCGTACGTCTCGCCGTTGAACAAGTCGCTCGCCAGGATAGGCCCAGTGGAGCAGCGCCACGTCGTGTCGGATATCATGCGCTGAGATGAGCCATCCTCATACGTGACTTCGAGCTGCGCCAGGAGCGCCAGGCGGCTGCCATAGACGTTATTGATGTAGAGGAACGAGACGTAGCCGCGATACCAGCCGTCGCCGAGCACGACGCCGAGGGCATTGTCGCCCTCGCGCAGCATCTTAGTGACGTCGTGGGCCTGATACTGGAGGCACTTGTCGTAGGTCGTCCAGCCCGGCGCGAAGTATTCGTCGCCGACGCGCCGCCCGTTGATGCGCGCCTCGTAGAGACCGTGGGCGGTCACGTAGAGGCGTGCTTGGGCAACGTCGCTCCGCAGCCGGAACTCATTGCGCAGCATCGGACAGGGACGCGGGCCGGCGGGGTCCTCGGGCAGGTCTGGCTCGATGAGGCGCGCCATCCAGTCGTCCGCCGCCAGCAACCCCATCTCCCACGTCGCCGGAGACGCCCACGGGCTGGCCGCGCCGTCCCCGTCCCAGAGGCGCACCGTCCAGGCGCACCGCTGGCGGGATTGCAGCGCCGGCCCGCCGTAGGGACACGCGCGGCTATCGCTCGCCACTTTGCCGCTATCCCAGAGCAGACTCTCGCCCTTGAGAAGCTGCGCGTCGCTCGCGGCGACGCGCACCTGATACGCCGTCTGGCGCGCGCCGCGCGCGGATGATGCCATCTGCCAGCTCAGGCGCGGCTGTCGGACATCGATGCAGGTCGGGTTCGTTTTGTGCTCGCACTGTAGCCGGACAGCCGCCGATCCCGCGCCTCTTTCGTCGTTCAATCGTCACTCCTCCATGCATCGTGCCGACAGCACTGTCACAATTGCGTGTATTGCACGAACCGCGTGTCAGCCACCTGGACGGAAGTATACCTGCTTGACGACACACTGCAACGTCCGCCACGTCTCTGGGTTCACCTCAAGCTCTGGCCGATCCACAGGAAGTCGGCCTGGAGCGAGGTGGTTAGGCGCAAGTTTCGGATAGCGTGTCCGGGCTTTCTGGGGTATACTATCGACATTCACAGCGATTTGGGATTGTGGAGACACTGTTTCGCCGAGAAGCCGGCGCCTTGATGCGCCGGCTCGATATTTTGGGAGGTTCTCCGTGAAGGCACGCGAACTTGGGGCATTGCTGCTGCTCGGTACTATTTGGGGCGCATCGTACCTGTTTATCAAGGTCGCGGTGCAGGTCTTCCCGCCCGCGACACTCGTCGGCTCGCGCGTCTTCATCGCGGCCATGGTAAGCCTCGCTATCCTGCGGCTGCGGCGCATTCCCCTTCCGTCCACACAAGCCGCGTGGACGAGCTTCGCCATCATGGGATTGTTCAACGCTGCCGTGCCCTACAGTCTCATCACCTGGGGCGAGGTGCGGGTGGACAGCGGCCTCACCGCGATTCTTATTGCCACGGTTCCGATCTTTACCGTGATATTCGCCCATTTCTTCTTGCACGACGAGCGCCTGACGACCACCATCGGCGCGGGCATCCTGTTGGGGTTCGTCGGTGTCGCCATCCTCATTGGCCCTGATGCGCTGGCCGGCGCAACCCAGAACCTCTGGGGCGATCTCGCTATCATCGTTGCGTCCATGAGCTACGGTGGATCGGTCGTCTACGCGCGCTACAAGATGCGCGGCTATCCCCCCCTGGCGGCAAGCACGGGTCAGATGCTCATGGCAAGCCTCATGATGATTCCCCTGGCCCTCATCATTGACCGGCCGTGGACCATTAGTCTACCTAACGCTCAGACACTCATGCCTGCCCTCCTGTCGCTGCTCACCCTCGCCGTTGTCGGGACATCCCTGGCCTACCTGCTCTACTACTGGCTGATCCAGAACGCCGGCGCGGTCTACGCCTCGGCGGTCACGTACATCTCACCCTTCGCCAGCATCGTCCTGGGCGTCGTTCTCCTCGGCGAGCACGTGACTGTTGGGGATTTCGTGGGCTTCGGCCTGATCCTCGTCGGCCTGATGCTGCTCAATGGCTACGCGGGACAAATCGCCCGCCGCCTCGTGCCGACGAGCGCCGGAAAATAGCGAGGTCGCTGGCGAAGTCGGTTTGACTCCTTCCCCGCTTTGAGGTAACGTTCTTGTGCCACCGCAGCGCCATGCAGTGGTCGCGCCCGATGGGGCCGATACCGTTTCTCAATGAGGAGGATGGAGCATGCTTCCACGATTGCATCCCAAATATTGGCTCGCCGCGCTCATTCTGGTCGCGCTCGCCGCCCTGGCCGTCGCGTGCGGTGGGCAGTCAGCGCCCGCGACTCAGCCAGCCGCGCCCGCCCAGCCAGCCGCCGCTCAGCCCACAGCGGCCCAGGCTGCTGCGCCGAAGCAGGAAGCGCCGAAGGCGACCGAGGCCATGAAGGCGACGGACGCGCCGAAGGCGGCCCAGCCCACAACAGCAGCCGCCGCCGCGCCCGCGCCCTCCCAGGCGAAGGGCGGCCTGCGCAAGAGCGCGAGCGGCTATAAGGGCGACTTGAATCTGTGGGTGCTTGGCTACACGCCGGGCAACCAGTTCGCCAACCCCTTCGATCTGGCCGTGGCCCAGTTCATGGCCGACAACCCCGATATCAAGGTCAGCATCACGGGCTATCCGCCCAACGACGAAGGCTTCACGAAGCTCACGACGGCGCTCCAAACCGGCTCTGGCATCGACGTGCTGCGCATCCCGTCGGACCGCCTGCCCGCCTTCGTCAAGGATGACCTCGTCGCCCCCATCGACCCGTTCCTGACCGACGCCGACAAGGCCGACATCCTGCCCAACGTCCTGGACGTGGTGCGCCTCAAGGATAACAAGGCGTACGCCTGGCCGCTGTGGGTCGTCCCGATGGGCGTGTACGTCAACACCGACGTGTTCAAGGAAGCCAACGTCCCGCTGCCGCCCAAGGACTGGACGTGGGAGCAGTTCGTCGACGCCGCCAAGAAGACGACGTTCAAGCGCGCCAACGGCGAGCAGGTTTACGGCTTCAGCGGCTTCATCGACCCCGGCGTCATCAACACCTGGCCCATGTGGATGAACCAAGACAAGAGCGTGCGCCCGCTGACGTCGGATGGCAAGTTCGGCTTCGACTCGGCGGCAGCAGCGCAGGGTTTGCAGCGTTTCGCCAACCTGGCCCTGGTGGACAAGGTCACGCCGCCGGACTTCGGCTCGCAAAAGGACTCCGACGTCAAGGGCGGGTTCCAGAACAAGCAGTACGCCATGGTCATTGACGCGACGGGCTTCGCCCCGCAGCTCGTCGCCAACAAGGTCAACTTCGAGATCTACCCGATCCCGACGGTCAACGGCAACAAGCTGACCGGCGGCGCGATTGGCCTGATCGCCGTGGCGCAGAACAAGGACCAGGCCAAGCTCAAGGCGGGCATGGACCTGGCGCGCTACCTGACGAGTGGCGAAGTCCAGCAGGACGTGCCGCCGTCGCCGACGGCCGCGACGGGCTTCTACCTGGCGCCGGGCGCGCGCAAGTCGGTGAAGGTCGCCCCGCCGCTGGACAAGTTCCTGCCGGTGATTTCGGACATGTGGGTCACGCCGATTGTGCCGCAGTGGGCGCAGTTCACCCGCCTGTTCCACCCGCAGTATCAGAACATCGTCTTCGGTAAGGTCAAGCCGGACGAGGCGATGAAGACCATCGCCGCCGAGTCGCAGCAGCTTCTCACAGCGAAGTAGGCAAGGGTCACGTAGTCGTGGTGCTAGCCGCTGTCTGGCGCTCGTGGGACGCGATTGAGTCGCTGATACATCCCCGTTTGTGACGCGTCACAGTTTCTTCACGACTACATCCGGTGTCACCCCGACGTAGGAGGGGTCTCTCCGACCCCGTAGTCAGAGGGATGCCTCCTTCGTCGGCATGACACCGGGCGACACCCCGGTTGCGCGTCTCATTCGTGCGAGCGTTGCAGTGAGAATCCGAGGGTCTATGCAGAAGTTCTGGCAAAAGCATGGGTGGAGCTACATCTTCATCGCGCCCAGTCTCATCACGTTCACGCTGTTCGCGTTCATCCCGGTGGTCTGGGCATTCGTCATCTCGTTCCAGCGCTATAGCCTGGTGCGCGGCGGGTCGTGGGTGGATCCGTTCTACAAGAATTACGTCGACGCCTTTACCCAGCTCAACCACATCTTCGTCACGTCCATTCTGAACACCTTGTTCTACACGGTGTTCACCGTGACCTTCAACGTGCTGATCGGGCTGATCCTGGCGAGCCTCATCCAACCGCTCGGCAACAAGCTGCGCACCTTCTTCCGCGCCGCCTACTACCTGCCGGCCGTCACCAGCGCCCTGATTATCGGCATGACCTGGGCGTACATCTTCAACGCCCAGTGGGGCTTTGCCAACTACCTGCTGCGGCTCGTCGGGCTGCCGCCGGTGCGCTGGCTCTCCGACCCCAGCATCGCCCTCGGCAGCGTCACCCTGTCGGCCATCCTGACCATCCCGGCCACAGCCGTCGTCCTTTACAGCGCGGCGATGGGCGGCATCCCTCGGGAGTTCTACGAGGCGGCCGAGCTAGACGGGGCAAACGGCATCCAGCAGTGGTGGAACATCACCGTGCCGCTGCTCAAGTCCACCACGCTGTATCTCGTCGTCATCTACACCATCGCCAGCTTCGAAGTATTCGAACGCATCTACGTCATGGTGCCCAGCGGGGTCGGCAACAGCACCCAGACCATCGTGACTCAGATATACAACAACGGCTTCAAAGACCTCAACTTCGGCGTAGCGTCGGCGCAGGCATTCGTGCTGTTCCTGATGGTGGCGACCGTCGCCATCCTGCAATTCCGCTTCCTGCGCAGTGATGTCGAATATTGAGCAGCAGTAGGAGTAAGGCGTCTATGGCAACCGTCTCGACCTCCACCGACACGACCGTAACCACGAAAGCGCAGGCGGCGCCGCTCAAGATCCGGCGCGGCTGGGGGCGCTATGTCGTCTGGTTCCTGCTGGTGTTTACGGCCATCGTCGCCCTGTTCCCAATGTACTGGCTGTTCGTCAACGCTCTGACGCCCATCACCGCGACGCCGCCGCTGACGCCCATCCTCCTCCCGGCGTTCCAGTTCGACAACTTCCAGCGCCTGCTCGGCGGGACGAAGTTCTACATGAACTGGATGTTCAACAGTTTGTTTATCGCGTTCGCCGTCACCGTCTGGCACGTCATCTTCGATACGATGGCGGGCTACGCTTTCGCCAAGCGCCGCTTCCCCGGCCGCGATCTGGTGTTCTGGCTCCTGCTCAGCACGCTGATGATCCCCATCCAGGTGACACTCATCCCGCTGTACATCGTGAGCCGCCAACTTGGCCTCATCGACACACCGTGGGCCATTATCCTACCCGGCACGGCGACGGTGTTCGGCATCTTCCTCATGCGCCAGTACATCCAGACGCTGCCCTCGGAGCTAGAAGACGCAGCGCGCATCGACGGCGCGAGCGAGATGGGCGTGTTCTGGAACATCATCCTGCCGCTGTGCAAGCCCGCCATCGCCGCCCTCGCCATCTTCGCCTTCGTGCGCAGTTGGAACGAGTTCCTCTGGCCGCTCATCGCCCTGACCCGACCGCAAAACTACACCCTGACGGTCGGCGTCGCCAACCTCCAGGGTGAGTTCATGACGGACTGGGGCATCATCTTTGCGGGCGCGGCTCTCGCCGCCCTACCGATGATCGTCTTTTTCCTCATCTTCCAAAAGTACTTCCTCGAAGGCGTCCGCATGGGCGCGCTCAAGGGCTAGTCCAGGTAGACCGGGGCGCCCGTCTCCGCCGACTCGATAATGGCGCAGAGGACGCGCGTCACGGCGATGCCGTCCTCGCCTGTCGCCAGGACGGGCTTGCCCTGCGTCACGGCGTCCACGAAGTAGGCGATACTGTCGAGGACGAAGCCGGTCAGGTGCTTGCCGGTCGGCGGAGCCATGAGGTCGGGGTAGGCGGAGCGCTCTGCCGTGTACACCTCCATCGTACGGTTGTGGGACGTGTCCACATACAGCGCGCCCGCGCTCCCCAGGATTTCGAGCTTCATGTCCTTGACCGTCGCGTGCGTCTGCGGCAGGATCCAGGCGTTCTCGAACACGGCGACCGCACCACGGCGGAACTCAACCGTCGCGACGTGGAAGTCCGGCGCATCCACCCCCATCTCGCGCAGAATCCCCTCGCGCTTCACCGCGTACACCTTGCGGGCTTCGTCGTCCAGCAGCCAGCGCACCAGGTCGAAGGTGTGGCTGCATAGGAACCACAGCGCGGACGACTTGCTCGACCACGACAGCATCCCTAGCGGGACCGCCGTCGTGTTGCTCAGCCGCGCGTAGACGTAGCTCGGCGTGCCGATGTCGCCCCGTCGGATGGCGTCGCGGGCGCTGGCGACCGGCGGGTTGACGCGGTTGTGGAAGTCCACCATGAGGATGACACCCGCCTTGCGCGCCGCCTGGGTGATGCTCTCCGCCTCGGCGACCGTCGTCGCCAGGGGCTTCTCGACCAGCATGTGCTTGCCCGCTGCCACGCAGGCCAGGGCCACGTCGTGGTGGGCGAAGTCGGGCGTGACGATGGAGACGGCCATGATGGTGGAGTCGGCGAGGATATCGTCCAGGGACGAGGTATGGCGGCGCGCGCCGTACTGCTCGGCGGTGCGCCGGGCGCGGTCGGCGTCTAGGTCGCACACGGCGACGAAATCGACGTCGGGGTGGCGGCTGTACGCCTGGGCGTGGCGCTGGCCGAACAGGCCCGCGCCGATGAGGGCAAAGCCGGTCTTGGACATGGGGTCTCCGCGTGTTTCAGGTAGGGGTTAAGATAGGTTAGGCGGCGATGGTCTCGAATGCAATGCGTATTCCTTCCTTTATCACATCAGTATGCATCGAGCGCGGCGTTTACCGCGTCCGCTAGGCGGCCGTCGGCGATGAGGCGGCGGATGCATTCCAGCGCCGGGTACATGAGCGCGTCCTCCTCCATGAACGGGACTTCGGCGCGCACCAGGTCATAGGCGATCCGCGTCCCACGCCCCAACCCCTTGTCCGCGCCCATCACCTGGCGACGGAAGTCGCAGCCCTGCGCCGCCGCCATCAGCTCAATCGCCAGGATGCGCTCAACGTTGTCGAGGATGTTGTGCAGCTTCAGCCCGGCCGTGACGCCCATGCTCACGTGGTCCTCGACATTGGCCGAGGTGGGGATGGTGTCCACGCTGGCCGGGTGCGCCAGCACCTTATTCTCCGTCGCCAGCGCCGCCGCCGTGTACTGCACCAGCATGAAGCCGGAGTTGAGACCGCCGTTGCGCGTCAGGAACGCCGGCAGCGTCTGGGTGTTGGAGGCTTCGTCGGTCAGGCGCATGATGCGGCGCTCAGAGATGTTGCCGAACTCGGCGACGGCCAGCCCCAGGTAGTCCATCGCAATCGCCAGCGGCTCGCCGTGAAAGTTGCCGCCGGACAGCACCTCAATCTCGCCCGCGTCGTCGATGAACAGCAGCGGGTTGTCGGTGACGGCGTTCAGCTCGATGGCGAACGCCCAGTGGGCGTAGGCGATAGCGTCCCGCGCCGCGCCGTGCACCTGGGGAATGCAGCGCAGGGTGTAGGCGTCCTGGACGTTGGTCGGGTCGTAGCCGCGCACAAGCTCGCTGCCGTCCAGAAGAGTGCGTAGGTAGGCGGCGCACTCCTGCTGGCGCGGGAACGGGCGCAGGCGGTGGATGCGCTCGTCGAACGCCAGGGGCGTGCCGTGAAGCGCCTCGAGGCTCAGACAGCCGGCGATGTCGGCGGTTTGACACAAGCGCTGGGCATGGGCTGTCCCCAAAACACCCAGGGCGCACATCACTGCCGTCCCGTTGGTTAGCGCCAGCCCCTCTTTGGCTTCCAGCGTGACCGGCGCCAGGTCCGCTCGCCGCAACGCCTCTGCGCCCGACAGAATCTCGCCCTTGTATTCCGCCTCGCCCTCGCCGATGAGGGGCAGCGCCATGTGCGCCAGCGGGGCCAGGTCGCCACTCGCGCCGAGGGAGCCTTTGCGCGGGATGACCGGATGCACGCCGGCGTTGAGCATGTCGAGGAGGAGCTGCAATGTCGCGGGCTGAATGCCGGAGTGGCCGCGCGCCAGGGTGTTGGCGCGGATGAGCATGATGGCGCGGGTCGTCGGGGTGTCGAACGGCTCGCCGACGCCGACGGCGTGGCTGACCAGGATGTTGCGCTGGAGTTGGCGCACCTGGTCGTTGGGGATGATGCGGTTCTTGAACGCGCCGAAGCCCGTCGTGATGCCATACGCGATGACGCCGTCGCCGAGGAGCCGCTGCACGGCGTCCGCTGCTCGCTGTACAAGGGCGACGGCGTCGTCGGTCAGGGCGATGCGGGGGGCGCCCGGCGCGCCATAGGCGACGGCCAGCACATCCTCCAGCGTCAGGGACGCGCCGTCGAGGGCCAGCGTCGCTGTGTCAACCACCATGCATCACCTCACAATGTTCCCGTACTTGATAACGCGGCTGACGAGGTTGCCGCCGAACTCATACGCCAGATGGCGGTAGTCCGGCGCGTCCACGATCAGCAGATCGGCCTGCTTGCCAACCTCGATAGAGCCGACGCGGGACGCGACACCGATGGCGTGAGCGGCGTTGATGGTGGCGGCAGCAAGGGCTTCGGACGGCAGGAGGCCCTGGTAGCGGCAGGCAATCGCCATGACCAGGGGCATGGAGGGGCAGGGCGCGGAGCCAGGGTTGATGTCCGTGGCGAGGGCGACCGCCGCGCCCGCGTCCACCAGGGCACGGGCATTGGCGTAGTCGGCGCTACCCAGATTGAAGTTGACGGCGGGCAGCACGACACCGACGGTGTCCGAAGCCGCCAGGTGGGTCCTATCTTGGGGCGTCGTCGTGTCCAGGTGGTCTACGGATGTCGCGCCGAGATCGACCGCCATCGGCAGGCCGCCCATCGAAATGAACTCATCCACGTGGGCTTTGACCTTCATCCCAAGCGCCTTGCCGGCTTCGAGCACGCGGTGCGACTGGGCCGCGTCGAAGGCGTTGCGCTCGCAGAACACGTCCACGAAGCACGGCGTGCCCTCGCGGGCGAAGTGGGACCGATCATACCACGCGGCCACGGCGGGCAGCATCTCGGCGACGAGGAGATTGACAAAATCGTCGGGGCGCTCGCGGTAGTCCGGCGGCAGGGCGTGCGCGCCGAGGAACGTCGGGACGAGGCTGACGTGCTGGGTGAGGTCGAGTTGGGCGATGGCCTGCAAGAGCTTTAGCTCCGTCCCCAGGTCCAGGCCGTAGCCCGTCTTGGCCTCGGCGGTGGTTGTGCCCAGGGACAGCATCGTGTCGAGGCGAACGCGGCTCTGGGCGACAATGTCCACGAGCGAGGCGTCCCGCGTCGCCCGCATCGTGTCGATGATGCCGCCGCCCGCCGCCATGATGTCGAGGTACGTGGCTCCCTGCAGGCGCATCTCGAACTCGGCGATGCGGTTGCCGGCGTAGACGACGTGGGTGTGGGCGTCCACGAAACCGGGACAGACGACGTGGCCGCTGGCGTCGATGGTGCGGCGCGGGTCCGTGACCTCGGCCTGCACCACCTCGGTTGGGCCGACGGCCACAACCGCCCCGTCGCAGACGGCCACCGCGCCGTTTTCGATAACACCCACCTCGCGCATCGCCGCGCCGCGCTTGGGCTTGCCGTCGGTCGCGGCGCACGTCACAACTTGAGCGGCCGAGTGAATTAGCAGATCAGCGTCCATTGGCTTACTCCAACATTGGAATCTTGACGCCGTGGGTTTTGGCGAACTGGATGGCTTCCGGATAGCCTGCGTCGGCATGGCGGACGACGCCCATGCCGGGGTCCGTCGTCAGCACGCGCTCCAGGCGGCGGGCCGCTTCCGGTGTGCCGTCGGCGACGATGACCTGGCCGGCGTGGATGCTGTAGCCGATGCCCACGCCGCCGCCGTGGTGGATGCTCACCCACGTCGCGCCGCCCACAGCGTTGACCAGGGCGTTGAGCAGCGGCCAGTCGGCGATGGCGTCGGAGCCGTCGCGCATGGCCTCGGTCTCGCGATTCGGGCTGGCGACGGAGCCGCTGTCCAGGTGGTCGCGGCCGATGACGATGGGCGCCCGGACCTCGCCGCTGGCGACCATCTCGTTGAAGCGCAGCCCGGCGCGGGCGCGCTCGCCATAGCCGAGCCAGCAGATGCGCGCGGGCAGGCCCTGGAACTCGACCTGGCTCTGGGCCATGCGCAGCCAACGCAGCAGGTGCTCGTTGTCGGGGAACAGCTCCATGACAGCGCGGTCGGTCGCATAGATGTCTTCGGGGTCGCCGGACAGCGCCACCCAGCGGAACGGCCCTTTGCCCTCGCAGAATAGCGGGCGGATATAGGCCGGGACGAAGCCGGGGTAGGCGAAGGCATCCTTGACGCCATAGTCGTAGGCGCGCTGGCGCAGGTTGTTGCCGTAGTCGAAAACCACGCTGCCCTTGGCCTGCCAGGCCAGCATCGTCTCGACGTGGCGCGCCATCGAGGCCATCGCCCGTTCCTTGTAGCCGTCCGGATCGTCGTGGCGCACCGTGCCCGCTTGCTCCGGCGTCAGCCCGGCCGGAATGTAGCCGTACAGCACGTCATGCGCCGAGGTCTGGTCGGTCACAACGTCGGGGACGACGCCCATTTCGTAGAGGCGCGGCAAGACCTCCGCCGCGTTGCCGACCAGGGCGATGGACTTGGGCGTGCCCTGCGCGCGAGCGTCCTCGGCCCACGCCAGCGCCTCCTCCAGCTTGCCCGTCGCCGCGTCTACCTGGCGCAGGCTCAGCCGGCGCTCGACGCGCCACGGGTCCACCTCGACGAGGATGCCGACACCCTCGTTCATGGTGATGGCGAGGGGCTGCGCGCCGCCCATCTCACCCAGGCCGGCCGTGACGACGAGCTTGCCCTTGAGGCTGCCCCAACCGTGCTGCCGCGCCAGCGCGCCGAATGTCTCGTACGTCCCTTGCAGGATGCCCTGCGTGCCAATGTAGATCCAGCTGCCCGCCGTCATCTGCCCGTACATGATGAGACCCTCGCGCTCCCAGCGGTCGAAGTTCTCCTGGGTCGCCCAGTGGGGCACGATGTTGCTGTTGGCGATGAGAACGCGGGGCGCGTCGGTGTGGGTGCGGAAGACGGCGACCGGCTTGCCCGACTGGACGAGCAGCGTCTCGTCGGGCTGGAGGGCGCGCAGCGCGGCGAGGATGGCGTCGAAGCATTCCCAGTTGCGCGCCGCCCGCCCGCGCCCGCCGTAGACGATGAGGTTGGCCGGGTCGAAGGCCACCTGGGGGTCGAGGTTGTTCTGGATCATGCGGTAGGCCGCCTCGATCTGCCAGTTCTGGCAGGTCAGGGTCGTGCCGCGTGGGGCCTGAATTGTGCGCACCATGCTACGCTCCTCTCGGACAAAGGCGGTTTGGCAACGCAGAGGCGCAGAGACACAGAGGGAGGTCGGACCACGAAGAGCACGAAAGGACGCGAAAGGCGCGAAAAGAGACGCCCAGTGTGTCCCTCGCCTGTGAATAGGCATGGGCTGTCATGCTGAGTGGAACGAGGCATCCCTCGGTGCTTGTCACATCCCCTTGCCTTACGCTCGACGGCTGGCGAATGCCGCCAGGAAGTGATAGATGGCAATGGCGGCGAGGCGGGCGGTGCGGCCGTCGACGTCGTAGATCGGGTTGACCTCGGTCAGCTCGACTAGCCGCGTGCGCGGCTCAGCGCCGGCGATCTCGGCAATCTGGCAGAACTCGTCGCCCGTCATGCCGACCGGGTTGGGGGCGCTAACCCCTGGCGCGTCGGCCACCCGCACCACGTCCATGTCAAGGCCCCAGAACACGGCGCTCGCGTCGCTGCCGGCCAGCGCACCCTCGATCACGCTCGCCAGTCCGGCCTCGCGCAGCTCGCGTAGGCTCCAGCAACACACGCCCTTGTCGGCCAGGTATTGCCGGTAGACGGCGGAGTTGGCGAACGGCTGCTGACCAAGCTCGAAGAACCTGTGCGGTTGGAGCAAGCCTTCGTCGAGGAGCTGGCGGTAGGGCGTGCCGCTGTTGCGCGGCTGGTCGGCGCGGACATCGTAGTGGGTATCGACGTTGAAGGCGAGCAGGTCGCCACTCGTCACATCCGACAGCGCCGCGACGTCCGGGTAGGCGAGGTCGTTGCCGCCGCCGAGGGTGACGACGGTCTTGCCGTCGGCCAGCAGGCGGCGTACGATGGCCTCGTGCATGGCGTGGGTTTCTTCCAGCGTCGGGAGAATGCGCGTGTCGCCGAGGTCGAAGAGGTGGAGGTCGGCCAGGCCGTTGACGGCGAGACGGTAGAAAGCGCGGCGGATTTCCGTCGGCGCGAGGGCCGCCCCGAGGCGGCCGCCGTTGCGCCGCACGCCTTCGTCCTGCGGGCAGCCCAGGATGACGACGTGCGCCGCCTCGTACTGCGCCGGGTCGGAGTCAACCGCCTGGCCGAGACGAATGTCGTTAGGATCGTCGCGGGTGAAAAAGAGGGCCGGATCCGGGCGGAGTGTCTGGTCGAACACGTTGGACTGGCTCAACGCTGCGCCTCCTGGCGTGCGGCTCGGACGCCGTTGCCCGAGCCTGCCCCTAGGATAGCAGAAAACACAGCGTTTTTCCAACATCCGTATTCTATCATCAAGAGTAAGCCGCGAGAAAGTACCTGGACTTTGCTTTCTCGCGGCCCGTGACTTCTCGGCGGCTCCCCCAACATTATGACGCGGGCTGTTCCCCCCACTGGAACCCCTCGAACAGGACCTGGAACGGTTCGAAGACCGTCACAGGCATGAAGTTGAACTCGATGAGGTTGTTCCTCACCATGGGGAACTCGCCCATGACGCGCTTGGCCTCGTCCACGTCGGCGCATTCCAGGACAACCACGGCCAGCGGAACGTCCGTACGCAGATAAACCTCGCGGAGAACGCCTTCTTTCTGCTTCTGCCACATCAGCGTTACCTCATCCTTGAGGAGTGGCATCATCTTCTCAAGCGACGCGCCTTCACATAGACTGACGTACCCGAAGATCTTCACGCTGTTCTCCTTGTGCGCCGCCGAGGGCCGCTTCCCGACAGCCCCCAACGGTCATGATGTTGGAACAAGGTTGAGAGAAGGTTCCACCGACTCAGTAGAATCGCAGCCACGTATGGAAGCAGGCCACGAATAATACAATGGATTGTCAGGCCGCGCAAGTGAATGTCGCATCAAACGCGACGTCTGCGCCGGTTCGCGTGTATACTTGGCCGACGAACGCCATTTCAGCGGCAGACGCGCTGCTCGACCGTAGGATGAGACATGAGCGACACACTGTTGATGGGCATGGATATCGGGACGACGCACTGCAAGGCCGTCGTGTACACGCCGGAGGGAACGCAGGTCGGCATGGGCCGCGCGCGCACGCCGACGATTATCCCCGCGCCCGGCTTGGCGGAGTACGCGCCCGACGCGCTGTGGCAGACGATTGTGGGTGTGATCTGTGACGCCCTGGCGCAGACCGAGGCGGCGGGCCACGACCCGCGTGCGATTGCCGGGCTGGCCGTCGCCAGCATGGGCGAGGCCGGCGTGTTGCTGGACGCGGCCGACCAGCCGTGCAGCGTGATGATGAGCTGGCACGACACGCGAACCCTGGAGGAGAACCGCTGGTGGATGGAGACGTTCGGCGGCCGCCGCGTCTTCGGCATCACCGGGCTGACGCCCCAGCCCAACTTTACGATGGCGAAGCTGCTCTGGCTCCGCCGCCACCAGCCGGACAGCATGGCGTGCGCGGCGCGCTGGCTGCACGTCGCCGACTGGGTCGCCTATCGTCTATCCGGCGCCGCCGCCACCGATCCCTCGATGGCCTCGCGCACCATGGCCTTCGACCTGCGCACTCGTGACTGGTCCAGCGAGCTGTTCGAGGCGGCGGATGTCCCCATTCGCCTGATGCCCCCCATCGTCCCAACGGGCACGGTCATCGGGCGCGTCACGCCGGCCGCGGCGGCAAGCACCGGCCTGGCGGCGGGGACGCCGGTCGCCGTCGGCGGCCACGACCACCTGTGCGGGGCATTCGGCGTCGGTGTCACGCGGGCAGGGCAGGTGCTGAACTCGATGGGGACGGCGGAGGCGCTGCTCATGGTGCTGCCGTTGCCCCCGCTGACGGACTTGATGTACGCCTCACGCGTCCACCTCGGCGCGCACACCGCGCCTGACGTGTATTACACTATCGGCGGCCTGCCCGCGTCGGGCGCGACACTGGAGTGGGCGTGCGATCTCATCGCTCCGAATCTGCCGCGCGTGGACGCCTACCGTCGGTTGAACGACCTGGCCGAGGGTGTGCCGCCGGGTAGCCTGGGCGCGACGTTCCTGGCCCACCTGCGCGGCGCGGGCCCGCCGCATAGCGACCCTATCGCCCGCGGCGCGTTCGTCGGCCTGACCCTCAGCACCGGCCCAGCCGAGATGGCGCGCGCCGTGTTCGAGGGCATGGCGTACACCTGGCGCACGGCGTTGGACAACATCGAGAGCACGACCGGCGAGCCGGTGCGCGACATCACCGTGATTGGCGGCGGGGCGCGCAACCGAGTATGGGTGCAGGTGAAGGCGGACGTGGCGGCGCAGCCGCTGCATGTGGTTGAGGTGGAGGAGGGGACGGCGTGGGGGGCAGCGGCGTTGGCAGGCGTCGGCGTCGGTGTGTTCCGCGACGCCAACGATGTCACGGCACACGCGCGCTTCGCCCGGCGCACAGTCGAGCCGGACACGACGCGCAGCGCCCACTACCAGCGCCTCTACCGCGAGATCTACGGGCCGCTCTACAGGCTCCTCAAAGAGACCAACCACCGGCTACAGCGAGATTGACCATCTCGCCTGCCGTGCCTATACTTGCGCCGTGTAATTCCAAGTGGAGGTAGCGAATGCTCCTGGAGGAGCACTGGGGGCCGGTCACCATTCTGCGCATGACTCGCACCTTGGTCAGCCGGCCCGTGCGCTGGGTCAACGCCTATACGCTCGATGGTCTGCTCATCGACAGCGGTCCGTACTGGACGCGGCGCGAGCTGCTGGCTGCGGCGCGGCAGCTCGGCGTGCGGCAGGTGTACGTCACCCACGAGCACGAGGACCACTGCGGCGGGAACGGCGAGCTATACGCTGGCCTGGGTCTTGTCCCGCAGGCGAGCGCGGCCACCGTTCCGCACCTCATCGCTCCCCCACGCATTCACCTGTACCGCAAGATTGTCTGGGGCGACGCTCCGCCGACGCCCGCCCAGGCTGTCAGTCGCGTCGACACGGACCACTATCACTTCGAGGTCATCCCCACGCCGGGCCACAGCCCCGACCACACCGTCCTCTATGAGCCGACGCAGGGCTGGGTGTTCTCAGGCGACCTCTACCTCCACGAGCGAGCGAAGTACATTCGCTCCGACGAGAACCTGGCTGCGCTCATCGACTCGTTGCGCTGTGTTGCGGCGTTAGAACCGAGGGTACTCTTCTGCGCCCACGCTGGCGTCATCGAGGCGCCGGGTGAGGCCATCGCGCGCAAGCTGGGGTATTGGGAAGAGGTGCGCGCGAAAGCCGCCGCCCTCGAGGCCCAGGGGGAACCGCTGGTTCAGGTGAGCGCGGCGGTGCTCGGGCCGGAAGGGCCAATGACGCGCTTCTCCCGCGGCCACATCTCGAAACTGAATCTAACCCGCGCTCTCGTTGCGCTACCACATGGACGCTAAGTGAATCTCCTTGTGCCTCTCCTACCGGCGCTGTACGTCGTCGGAGCCATCGCCTGGGTGCTCCTGATACGGCGCCAGTCTTCTTCGGCCGCCTGGGTTCCCATCCTTGCGACTGCCGCCGGTCTCGCCGCCGCCGTGACCCTCGCCGCGACAGAGGTTGGCCTGACTGTGGCGCGTTGGGAGCCGACGGCGGATTTCGGCGGCGCGATCACGTTCGCCGCCGACCCCATCACGAGCGTTTTCCTGGTGCTCATCGCCGTCCTGGCCCTGGCCGCGGCCCTGAACCGAGGAGACGACCAGACGGCGGGCGGGCCGCACCTGGTAACGGCGGCGCTCCTGCTCTCAGGCGCAGCGGCGGCCTTCATTCTCGCCAACAACCTGCTCACCCTGGTCTGCGCCTGGGTCTGGCTAGACGCCGCCGCGATTCTGGCGCTGCGCTGGCGGCAAGATGACCCGGCGCCCAGGGCGATTCGCATCCAGGCGTTCGGCCTGAACTATCTCGCCGGACTGACGCTGTTCGTCGCCGCCGCTGTCACGGCTTTCGATGGGCCGATGCTGTCGGGGGCGTTCTGGGCGCCGGGCATGGCCGACGGTTTGCCCGCGGCGCTGCTGGCGCTGGCGGCAGTCGTTCTCCTGGGCGCTTACCCCTTCCACCGCATCGTCCCGAACGCCGGGTCTGGCCCGCTGGCGGCGTGGCTGCGCCTCGTGCCACTCGCCGTCGGCGCGTATCTCCTGGCCCGCGCGGCGTCCCTCTCGGCCGGCCCACCAATCAGCACCCCACTGTGGAGCATCCTGGTATTCGGCTCGGCGCTAGTGTCCGCGAGCCTGGCGGTCTCGGCGGCCAATCGCCTGGACATGTTGCGCTGGCTGGCGGCCTATGCTGGCATTACCCTTGTACGGGGTGTGACAACCGGCGGCCTCATGGCGGCGCCGCTCGCCGTCATCGGCGGCATTGCCCTGACGCTGGCGATGGGCGTCCTGTTCCTGGCCGAGTCGCTGCGTGAGACACGCTGGCTGCCCTGGCTGCGAGGCGTAGCGGCCTTGACGGTCCTGGGCCTGCCCCTGACGGTGGGCTTCATCTACCGCTGGTCAATATACGTCACAGCTATTGATGCGGGCGATGGACTGGTGGCGCTGGGCATGGCAGTGACCGCGGCGATTGCTGCTGGGGCGCTCTGGGTCATCATCCGCTCGCCGGCGACGGCCGCGCCGCAACCGGCGACAGACCGGCTGTCCGCCTTGGGGGTGGCGCTGGTCGCTGTGCCCATCGTGATTCTCGGCGTCATGCCCGCCCTGCTGCGCTCTGCCCTCGAGGCCGCCACCGGCCAGCCCGCGCCTGAGACCCTGGCCGGCTGGTTCGCCAACATATCCGGTTCCACACCTGTTGCCGTCATTCTACTCATTGCCGTGCCAATGGCTTTCGGCTGGGGGCTGGCGCGACTGCGCGGGCCGCTCGTCGCGTCGCCGGCCGTTCAACGCTGGCGGCGCGCCCTGGCGCTGGATTGGCTGTACACGATACACTGGCAGCCGGCCGGGTTGATCGGTCAGATTTACCGCAGCTTCCGCGAGCTGTTCGAGAATGAGCGCTACGTGGGCTTCATCGCTGTGCTGGCGTTGATCCTGGGGCTGATTCTCCTGTCGCAGCAGCAACCGCCGCAGTAACGCGAACTTATGGAAGCCTACCTCACCCCTATTAACTTCTTCCTGGCCCTGGTCGCCACGACGACGCTCCTGGCAATCGTCATCCAGTGGCGGCTCAGTCTTGTCGTGTTGCTCCTGCAATACCTCATTACGGCTGGATTGCTGGCCGTCTTCGTGTCTATCCAGTCGGCGGCGCTCACTATCCTGACGGGTGCGCTCGGCGCGGCTATTCTCTTTGCCAGCGCGCGCCTCGTCGAGGCGCATCCGGGCGGCCCCGGCTTTGTGCCCGAAGGGCCGCGCCGGGCGTCCGTGTGGAGCGCGTCGCTGACGGGCCTCCTCCTACGTGCTCTGGCCCTGGCCGTCGTCGGTACAGGCATTCTGGGGACGGCGCTCGGTCAGGTCGGATTCGAAGGCGGCGCAACGACGCTCGTACCGGCGGTGTGGCTTGCCGTCGTGGGCGTGCTGTTTGTCGTCCTGGCGCGAGCAACGTTCGCGGCGGGCCTGGGTTTGCTCACGTTGCTGATGGGCGTGGAAGCCTTCTACGCCGCCGTCAATGACTCACCCATCATCCTCGGGCTGCTGGCAATCATCCAGGTGCTTGTCGCGCTCGCCATTGCCTATGGCATGGGACAGCCCGAGACGGACCAAGCATGACCCTTTTCCTGATTGCTCTTGCGATCCCCATCGTGGCGGGGATCGTCGCTCTCCTGGTGCGCCGCGCGCCCAACATCGGCGGCCTGGTCGCCGTTATAGCTGGCGGCGCGAGCCTTATCCTATCCAGCGGAATGCTGAACGCAGGGGTAACGACCCTCGACCTTCCCCTGGGAGTGAGTGTGGAGTGGGCGCCGCCCGTCAGCTTGCTGAGTCTCGGCATCTGGGTCGCCCTGGTCTGGTTCGGCTTGCTGGAGTTTGCGCAGCCGGGGCGCAGCTTCGTGCTGCCCGCGACGTTACTGGCGGCGGGCTTTGCCGCCGTCGGTCTGGCCGTGCGGCCGCTGAGCGTGGCCGTGCTCCTGGTCGAGATTGGGGCGCTTCTGCTGGTCTTCCCGTCGCTACAAGGCCCGGCGCGGCAGACGTGGGGCTCCTTCGGCTATCTCACCATCACCGTTGTAGCGGGCGGACTGGCCCTCGTCGGTCTGTGGCTCATCGACTCGTACACCCAGAGTCCGCTGCCGGAGATGGCGCAGGGCGCGGCGACGGTTCTGGCAATCGCGGCGGGCTTGACGCTCGCCCTGGTGCCGCTGCAATTCTGGCTCTCGCACCTGGCCGACAGCGCGCCGCACCAGGTCCTCGCCTGGATCGCGGTTATCGGCCAGACGGCCGTCATCGGCCTGATGACGCGCATGTTGATTGATTACGAGTGGCTGCTGACGGTCACACCGCTCATCCAGACGCTCGTCCTGGGCGGCATCCTGAGCAGCCTCTTCGGCGGCTTCCTCGCCTTGACCACGACATCCCCGCGCCGCTGGCTCGCCTACGGCATGGTCTACACCATGGGTCTGGCGGCGGTCGGCATCGGTCTGTTCAACCAGGCGGGCGCGCAGGGCGCGGCGCTGCTGCTCACGGCGCGGGCGCTGGCGCTGCTGCTCGCGACAGCAGCCTTTCGCGCCGTTCCGCGCATGGTCTTGACATGGAAGGACGTGCGCGGGCTGGCGCTCGCGCGGCCCGCCGCCGGTTGGGCGCTGGGCTTTGCTGCGGCCGCCATGGCCGGCGTGCCGTTCCTCATCGGGTTCCCCGGCACGTGGCTGACCTTTCGCGCCGCGTTCGTGGCCGCGCCCACGCTAGGCTTCCTGCTCGTGCCAGGAGCTGCATTCATGGGCCTGAGCATGGTGCGCCTGATCTCCACCCTCGTCCAGCCGGACCACGACCTACCGCCGGGCCGTGTCTCGCTCCCCTTGACGACGCTCATCGCGGGAATGGTGGTCGTGGCGTTGCTCGTCGGCCTGTTCCCGCAGATTGTGCTGACGCCCATCGCCACGGGCCTGTCCGCACTGCCCTTCCTCCCCGCCCGATAGACTCCGGACTACGAAGGCCGCGAAAGATACGAAAAACGCGAAAAGCATTTGGCGGGCAATCCTTCGCGTGCTTTTCGCGTCTTTTTGCGCTCTTCGCGGTCTAGCGTCTTCTCGTTACGGCGTGGCGGCAGCCGGCGGCGCGGGGGTCGTCGGGCGGCGGCGCCAGCGGCGGATGACCCACACGAGCACCGCTAGAGGCACACCCACGATGAGCAGCACCGGGATGCCCAGGATCGTTACCCAGATGGCGGCGTTGGCGAGGCCCTGGAGCATGATGAGCATGGCGCGGAAGGCGTCCCGCACGGTCTGAAGTGGCGCCCACGCCTCGTCCACAATGGGGCGGCTGATGGGGCTGGGCAGGAGCGTCACGACCAGGGTCGCCATCGCCGTCGACTTATCCAGGAAGTTGATGCGGCCCTTAATGCGCTCGATGTTCTCGCGGATGCTAGTCAACTCGCGGTACACGGCCAGCACATCCTCGGCCTTGCCCGACTTCTCGCGCGTCGTCGTCAGCAGCGCCAGCAGCTCCTTCTCCGTCGCCTCCAGGTTGCGCAGCCGCGCGTTCAGGTCGGTGTATTCCTCGGTCACGTCGGTGCTGGTGACGTGCTCGTTCTCACTGCGGCTGCCGACGCCCTTGATGTCCGCCAGCACGCCGTCGAATTTCTCGGCTGGCACACGTACCGTAATCGTGCCTTGCAGCACGTCATTCGCTCGGTACAGGTTCGTGTTCGTGACGTAGCCGCCCGCCCCTTCGGCGATGCGCTGGATGCGCCCGCTCGCCTGCTCGGCGTCGGCGACGACGATGCCCAGGTCGCCGTTGCGGACGATAAGGCGGTTGTCGGCGGCGGCGGGAATGGTTTCAGCCGCGCCCGATGCTGCCGCGCCGCCCGCTGTACTTGAAGGCGCATTGGCGGACTTGCCCGCCGCGTCGCGCATGGGCGCTGGCGGCACGGGGGCCGCTGGCGCCGCAGCGGGCGCGCTCTGGGCGACACTCGGCGCGGGGTAACTGCTCGATTGGCGCGCACACGCGCCGAGTGTCATGCTAACCAGAAGAATAACTGTGACGAATGAGAGCCAGCGAATCGCGCGCATCGTACCCCTCCTGGGTGTGCCTCTGAGCATGTGGTGCTAACCAGGAGACGAAGCGCGCTGCGCGAAAGTTCCCACGGGAGGCAAAGACGGGTTAGGAACGCAGAGCCGCAGAGCCGCAAAGGAAGATGTCTGACCTTTCCCCCTCTGCGCCTTTGCGCCTCTGCGTTTCCTTCCTCTTAGAACTTACGGGGTCTCTGTGACGCCCGGCACGGTGGGCGCAACGGTTTCGGCCTCGTCAGGGGTGCGGAGGAGAACCATGAACAACAGCCCCACCACCGCCCCGATTATGCCAAGCGCCAGCATGAGGCTGCGCGGCCCGACCCCCTGGTCATGCACCGTGCCGACCAGGAAGCTAGACACGGCAAAGCTCAAGGTGAAGCTCGCGTTCTCGATGGAGAAGACGCGGCCGAGCAGTCGGTTCGGGGCGTTGAACTGGACGAGAGTTGTGCTGAAGACCCACTGCGTGCTGCTGCCCATCGCCCCGCACCCCACGAAAAGCAGGACGAGGGGCAGGCTGGGCGCGCCCGACGCCGCCATGTAGCCGGCCGCGCCGACGAGGCAGGCCGGGCCGAGGCTGCGCCGCAGATAGCGCCGCGACTGTCCCCCGAGGCGCTCGGCGATGACCGGGCCGATGGCAGCGCCTACCCCGCGTATCCCATACATCAGGCCAATCGTGATCGCCCCACCGACGCCGATGGGAAAGACCTCATTGCCCATCAGCGTGCAGACGAGGGCGATGCCGCTGGTCATGCCCCAGATGGCCTTGCTGAGCGTGTAGAGCGCGGCGCGGCGGTGGTCCGCCAGGAATCGCACGCCCTCGCGGAACTCCTGCCAGCCGGATGTCGTGCGCACGATGGCGGTATGCGTTTCGTGGGCGTGGATGGAGAGAATGATCAGGGCGGAGCCGAGGAAGGATAGGGCGTCGAGGATGAATGAGGCATCGCTGCCCAGGATGCCCGCGACCACGCCGCCTATCGCCGCGCCCATCGCCAGCATCACCGACCACGTGCCGCCGGCGAGGGTATTGGCAATGACAAGCTCATCCTCGCGCACCACCGTGGGGACGAAGGCGCTGCGGGCCGGCTCGAAGAAGGAGGTCACGGTGAACTTGAGAAAGACGGCGACGTAGGCCAGCCACACCATGTCAGGCGTTCGCACGAGGAGGAGCAGCAGCACGATGGGGATGCGCAGCAGGTCGGCGGCGACCATGACTGTCTTGCGCGGCAGGCGGTCCACGATGACGCCGGCGAACGGCCCGATGAGCGTCTGGGGCACACCCTGGCACACGAGCACGATGGCGACGGCCTGGGCCGAGCCGGTCAGGCGCAGTAGGAGACTGAACAAGGCAATGCTGTCGAACCAGTCGCCCAACTCGCTGACGATCTGGCCGTACCACAGACGCCGGAACGCGCGGTTCTGGCGCAAGAGACCCATATAGCTGACAGAAGGTGTCATGGCACGTTCTCTGCTCCGTTAGGCGCGAAGCCATCGCGCTTTTTACACAGCGCCTCGCTGCCTTTCTCAAAGTGTAGGCTGAATCGGCTGACATGGCAGTTCAGCCACCGGGCTGAGCTACGTTGAAACTACTCAAAGAAGAGGACAAACCCACGATGAAAATGACACGGATTGTACAGTTCCTCGCGCTTTTGACCATCGTCGCTTTGCTTCTAGCGGCGTGCGGCGGCGCTACGTCGTCCTCGGGCAGTGCCCCTGCCCAGGGCAGCAACCCGCAAGCGCCCGCCACCATCGCCGCCTCGGCCCAGGGCGCGTCAGCCCAGGGCGCGGCGACGGCCTCGGCGGCCCAGGGCGGCGCCGCCAATGCTGTACCGGCGCCCAACGCGACCACACCGGCCGGGCAGGCTGGCGCGGCGAAGTCGGCTCCCGCTGCGGGCGCTAAGCCCTACGCCGGCACAACACTGCGCGTTCTCGGCGCGAATCACCCGTGGGCCGACGCGATCAAGCCGCTCCTGGCGGATTTCGAGGCTCAGACAGGTATCAAGGTCACTCTGGAGACTTACGGCGAGGACCAGCTCACCCAGAAGCTCACCACCGAATTTACGGCGGGTAACTCGAACATCGACGTATTCATGCAGCGCCCGCTGCAAGAGGCGCGCCAGTACGTCCAGAACGGCTGGTACGTGGACCTGAACCCTTACGTCAAGGACACGGCGAAGACGCCGGCGGACTGGAACTTCAGTGACTTTCAGAAGGGCGCAGTGGGGACGGAGACGGTCAAGAACCAGCTGACGGGCGTCCCCATCGTCATCGAGAATGAGGTGCTCTACTATCGCAAGGACCTCTTGCAGCAGGCCGGGCTTCAACCGCCAAAGACGCTGGACGAGCTGAAGGCGGCGGCCGAGAAGCTGACCGACAAGAGCAAGAATCAGTATGGCTTCGTGGCGCGCGGGCAGCGCAGCCCGGCGGTCACGCAGTTCTCTAGCTACCTCTACAGCTTCGGCGGCGACTGGTTCGACCAGCAGACGGGCAAGTCCACGCTGGACTCACCCGAAGCCCAGGCGGCGTTCAAGTTCTACGGCGACATGCTGCGGAATTATGGCCCGCCCGGCGTCCTGAACATGTCATGGCCGCAGGCAGTGGCGATCTTCGCCCAGGGCAACGCGGCGATGTTTACCGACGCCAACTCAATCTTCTCCAACGTCCTCGACCCCAGCAAGTCGCAGGTGGCTGACAAGACCGGCATCGCGCCGTTTCCGGCCGGGCCGAAGGGGGCTGTTCCCTATGCTGTGACGTCGTGGGGCTTGTCGATGGCGGCGCAGTCGAAGCAGAAGGACGCCGCCTGGGAGTTCATCAAGTGGGCGACGAGCAAGGATACGGTGCTGAAGACGCAGAGCCAGGGCGCGGTGCCTGGGGCGCGAGCATCGGTGTGGGACATGCCCGAGGGCAAGGCCAAGTTCCCTGCTGACTGGGTCCAAACGGCGCAGGCGTCGGCCAACGGGAAGCCGTATGACCGACCGCTGGTGACACAGGTGGGCGCCGCCCGCGACATCATCGGGACGGTCATCACCACGTCCATCGAGGGCGGCGACGTGAACGCTGCCGTCCAGCAAGCCCAGAACGACTTCCAGAACCTACTCGCCTCCGAGCCGAAGTAGCGCGAAGACATTAGGGAAGCAGCAAGCTCGCCGCGTTGGCTGTCATTGCGAGGAGGACGATAGGACGACGAAGCAATCCCCCGGCGGGGACAGGCACTCTACAGCCGCTCAGACCGTCTATCGCAAAGGCGGGGGATTGCTTCGCGCCGCTCGCAATGACAAATCGGGAATGGTTCCTGCAACACAACAGCGCCCGGCGGCCGAGATGCACTAGTGCGTCTCGAGCCATCGGGCGCTGATTGTTTGCGCTTGCGCGAAAAGTTGGCTTACTTGACGTCGACGGTTGCGCCCACTTCGACCAGCTTGGCGCGGGCCTGCTCGGCCTCTTCCTTGCTGACGCCGGTCTTGAGGGTCGTGGGCGCGCCTTCCACGGCGTCCTTCGACTCCTTAAGACCGAGGCCGGTCAGCTCGCGGACGACCTTGATGACCTGCAGCTTCTGGGCGCCAACGTCCTTGAGGACGACGTCGAACTCGGTCTTCTCCTCGACCGGGGCCGGAGCCTCGGCAGCCGGGGCTGCGCCGCCGGCGGGGGCGCCGCCCATCGGCATCGCCATCGCCATCGGCGCGGCGGCGGACACGCCCCACAGGTCCTGGAGGCGCTTGGAAAGGTCGGCGGCCTCGGCGAGGGTCAGGCCGTTCAGCATGTCGATAATCTGATTAACGCGGTCGGTAGCCATGGGTCTTGCTCCTTTTATGACGGGCGTCCCGTCAGTGTGTGCTTAGGGTTAGTTTAGCTTGCTTCGGGCGCGCCCAACTGGTCGGCGCGCTGCTGGATGATGGACACGAGGTCGCGGCGGGTGGCATCCATGATGGTCACCAACTGCTGTAGCGGTCCGTTGATGACTGTAACCAGGCTCGACAGCGGCGCGACAATCGCGCCGGCGATCTGGGCGCGGCTCTCCGGCAGCGTCGGCATGTTCACGAGCTGTTCGATCTGGTCGCCCTTGAACACGCTGTAGCCCAAGATAGCGCCCTTCACGGTCATGATTTTGCTGTCCCGGGCGAACTGGTTCAGCACCTTGACCGTGCCGGGGATATCGTCGCGGACGAAGGTTAACGCCGTGGGGCCGGAAAGCAGGTCCTGGGGCGCGGCGCTGTTGTGCTGCCGCAGCGCGATGGTCATGAGGGTGTTCTTGGCGACGATGAAATTCGCGCCCTTGTCGCGCAGCTGGCTGCGCAGCTTGTTGACGTCGGCCACGGGCAGGCCGCGATAGTCCGACAGAATCACAACCTGGCTGTTGCGCAGCTCTTCCGTCAGAGCGTCAAGCTCGGTTTGCTTCTGATCGCGTGACTTTGGCAAGGCTCTCACCTCCTCGACTAAAGATTGGACGGCTTGAGGCCAGGGGCCAGACAACAAAAAAACCTACATGCCGAGCGACATGCAGGCGAAATGCATCCTTGGTACAGGAAGAAACGCTGCGGTCGTCGCCTCGGCAGGATATTAAGCCATTCGGCGCCTGCTGTCCTAAGCGGAACCGCTCTAAATATAGCACGAACCGATTTCGTTGTCAAATTGCCGTCATTGCGAGCACAGCGAAGCAACCTCCCGGCGGGCGACAGCCACGTTATAGCCGCTCAGACCGTCTGTCGAAAGGGCGCGGGATTGCTTCGCTCACGCTCGCAATGACGCTGTGGAGTTACTTCTTCGCGCCGACGTCGGCTTCGTGGGTGATGATGATAGCCTGGGCGATGTCCTTCATCGGCCGGCGTGTGTCCATGCTCATCTTCTGAATCTTGCGGAAGGCATCGGCCTCGTTCAAGCCCTGGCTCGTCATGAGGATGCCCTTGGCGCGGTCCACCATCTTGCGCGTCTCCAGCGTCTCCTTCATGCTGCGGTTCTCTTCCCGCAGCGTCTCGAACTCCTGGAAACGAGCGACGCCGACTTCGATGGCCGGGGCCAGGTCGTTGGGGCGGAACGGCTTGGTGATGTAGGCGACAACGCCCGCCTCCTGCGCCCGTTGAATCAACCCCTTGTCGCTATAGGCAGTCACAAGGATAACTGGGGCGACGCGCTCCTCGGTCAGCAGTTTGGCTGCCTCGATGCCGTCCATGTCGGGCATCTTGATGTCCATGACCACCGCGTCGGGGCGGAGCTGCTTCGCCAGGTTGACGGCGCTCTTACCGTCGCCGGCGGTGCCGACAACCAGATAACCGAGACCGTCCAGGGTCTCCTTCAAGTCTTGCAGTGTGATGATGTCGTCATCGGCGACTATGACTCGACGGCGTTCCACGATGACCTCCTGATACTCAAACGGTCGCGCCATTGCGCCGCGTCGGTTTAGCCTGGAACCGGACGTGGGCGACGGCGCCACCGCTCGTGTTGTTGCTAATGTTGAACTCACCCTGAAGTCCCTCGCGGGTCAGGGTATTGACGAGCGCCAGACCCATGTCGGGCGAAAAGCCCTGCGGCGCGCCCTGCCCATCGTCCCGCACCTCCACCTCGACCATGTTGCCCTGCTGGCCGATCTTCACCCACACGTTGCCACGCGGTTGGCCCTCGAAGGCGTGCTCGACGGCGTTGAGCACAAGCTCCGAGATGACGAGGGCGGCAGGGGTGGCGCGCTCGCCGGGGATGTAGACGTCGCCCCCTTCGACGTGGAAGCTCACGACCAGCGGCGGCGGCACGAGGGGTTGCAGCAGGCTCACCAGGCGCTCGGACAGGGCGCGCAGGTTGACCCGCCGCTCATTCGGGTCAAACAAGAACTCATGCACCGCCGACACACTCAGGATGCGGCCGATGGACTCCTCCAACGCCGCGCGCGTCTCAGCGCTCTCGGCGCGGCGCGCCTGCATTCGTAGCAACGCGATGATCGTCTGTAGACTGTTGCGGACGCGGTGCTGGAGCTCCAGCAGCATCTCGGTCTTGAGCTTTAACTCGCGGGCGCGGCGCTGCTCCTCCGTCGCGTCGTGAATCGTGAGGATTGCGCCTATCGGCCCGCGCGCGCCCTGGGGCAGCTGTGTCCAGCGCCGCCAGTTGTTGCGCGGCTCGCGGTAGCCGATGAGCGGGATCGCTTTCTTGACCCAGAAATGGCCCTCCGGCCGCTGCTCCTCCTCCTCGGTACACGTCAACTCGGTCAGGGCGTAGGTCGCCACGGCCGCGTCGTGGTACGGAATCTCGTGCAGCGAGATGTCGTCAAGCTGGCGCATGAACCCGGCGCGGTTGTAGATGCTCGTGGCGAGGCCGCTGGCATACTGGATGCGCAGGTCGCGGTCGACCACCAGGACCCCGTCGTGCTCACTGAACGACGTCAGCTTCTCCGCACCGTAAATTTCACCGCGCGCCGCCATGCGCTGGAGCGCCAGAATGGCCTCGCGGAAGGCCGGCTGGCGGCGGCGCTGGCGTTCCTCCTGGATGAGCGTGCGGTCGAAGGCCAGCAAGCCGACCGGCTCGCCGAATGTCCCCAGCACTGGATACACGATGCGGACGATATTGGCGTGGGTGTGGTTGGCCGACGTCGTGGCTGGCCGGCGGCGGTGCGCCGCCTGGGAGAGAGCGTCGTCCTCGGCCAGGTAGGCGACGCTGCCCACGATGCTTTCTGGCCAGATGGGCGGGACGGAATTCGCCCGCGCCTGGGCTACGATGCGGGCGCGCTGCCCGCCCTCGACGCGATAGAGGAGCGCATCGGCGCGGCTCAAGTCGGCGACGATGCCCATCGACTCGCCGATCCGGGCTAAAAGTTGCTCACCTGTCTCCTGCTGCGTCTCGGCAGGCGCGACGTGGGATAATTCCAGCATAATAACGTTCACCTGCGTCATTGCTCGGTGCGGACATGCCTTCCGTCCACCCGCTTACCTGGTCAGCAAGATGGGGGCCGGAAGGCGCATGACTCCTGTGTATTATACATCCCTGCCTCGGTTTGTGCTATAATTCGCTAACTCATGGTTTATCCTTCGAGGAGGATTGGATGAAGGAGTATAAGACCGCTAATATCCGCAATGTTGTCCTGCTAGGACACGGCGGCTCTGGCAAGACATCGCTAGCCGAGGCGATGCTCTATGCGTCGGGCGGGGCAACCCGTCTGGGTAAAGTCGAAGAAGGCACTACCGTATCCGACTTCGAGCCAGAGGAAGTTCGGCGTCATATTTCTATTAGCACCGCGATTGTGCCGGTCGAATGGAACGGCCACAAGATTAATGTCATCGATGCCCCGGGCTACACCGACTTCGTAGGCGAGGTGAAGGGCGCAATTCGTGCGGCTGACGCGGCCCTGGTCCTGGTGGACGCCTCGTCGGGTGTCGAAGTCGGCACCGAGCTATCGTGGAGCTATCTCGACGAGGAAAAGCTGCCCCGCGCGGTTATCATCGCTAAGATGGACCGCGAGAATGCGCGTTTCGAGCAGGCGCTCGCGGGCCTACGAGAAGCTTTCAACGCCAACTTCGCCGTCATTCAAATCCCGATCGGCGCGCAGCACGACTTCAAGGGCGTGGTCGATGTGTCCAACGGCCACGCGATTGTCGGCGACAAGGGCCAGCCGGGCGAAGTTCCGGCCAACATGAAGGCCCAGTGTGATAAGGCGTATGAGACACTGGTCGAGGCGGCGGCTGAGGGCGACGACGAGTACCTCATGAAGTTCCTCGACGGCGAGGCGCTGACCGAGGACGAAGTACATCGCGGGCTGCACCTGGCCGTTAAGGCGGGCAAGGTGGTGCCCGTGTTCGTCGTCGCCGGTACAGCCATGCAGGGTGTGCAGGCGCTCATGGACGCGATTATCACCTACCTCCCGTCGCCGGAAGAGGGTGTCGAGCGCGTGGCGACCAAGCCAAACAACGACGAGACCGTGACACTAAGAGCTGACCCGGCGGGGCCGCTGGCCGCGCAGGTGTTCAAGAGCGTCGCCGACCCCTACGGCAAGCTGTCCTACTTCCGCGTCTTCTCCGGCACAATTTCGTCGGACAGCCGCGTCTGGAATGCTCGTTCTGAGACCGAGGAGCGCCTGGGCCAGCTCCAGGATCGCCGCGGCAAGGAGCAGATCAACGTCGACAAGGTCATCGCCGGCGATATCGGCGTGGCGATGAAACTCGACCATACCAGCACGGGCGACACGCTGAGCAGTGACCGCGCCCACGCCCTCATCCTGCCCCCCATCACCTACCCCAACCCGGTCTACATGGCGGCCCTCTCCCCGCGCACCAAGACCGACCTGGACAAGATGGGCGGCGCCATGCAGCGTCTCGTGGAAGAGGATCCGACGCTGCGCGTGCGGCGCGAGGTGGACACGGGCGAGACGATCATGGAGGGCATGGGCGAGTCTCACATCGACGTCGCCATGCGTAAGCTCCAGCAGAAGTTCGGCGTCAATGTCGATAGCAGCGTGCCCAAGGTGCCCTATCGGGAGACCATCACACGCAAGATCGAGCAGCAGGGACGGCACAAGAAGCAGTCGGGCGGCCGCGGTCAATTCGGCGACGTCCACATCCGCTTCGAGCCGCTGGAGCGTGGCTCGGGCTTCGAGTTTGCGGATGAGGTGGTCGGCGGCTCGGTGCCGCGTCAGTTTATCCCAGCCGTCGAGAAGGGTCTGCGCGAGATCATGGACCAGGGCGTCGTGGCGGGCTACCCGACGGTGGACTTCCGCGCCGCGCTGTACTACGGCTCGTCGCACCCCGTCGACTCGTCCGAAATGGCCTTCAAGCTGGCCTCGCACATCGCCTTCAAAGAGGGTCTGCCGAAGGCTGGCCCAGTGCTGTTGGAGCCAATCATGCACGTGGTCATCACCGTGCCGCAGCAGTACGCGGGCGACATCATGGGCGACATGAACCAGCGGCGCGGGCGCGTGCTGGGCATCGACCAGCAGAGCAACAAGGCCGTGATTGAGGCCGAGGTCCCGTTGGCCGAGATGATGCGCTACGCGACGGACCTGCGCTCCATGACCCAGGGCCGCGGCATCTACACGATGGAGTTCGTGCGCTACGAGGAAGTTCCGGCGCACCTCACGTCGCATATCGTCGATGCGCGCAAGAAGGAGCTAGCCGAAGAGCGCGGCTAGCCTGAAGTTCCCTCATCCTCCATCCCCTTCTCCCACCTGGGGAGAAGGGGAGTATTTCTGCCTCCCTCTCCCCGCCGTGGGAGAGGGTTGGGGTGAGGGGCCGACAAGGAGTTCTACCGAATGATTGACCCAGCGAATTTCCCCGGCCGTGGCAAGGTCGCCGTGCTTCGGACTCGACCGGAGACGGTCGTCGAGGACTATGGGCGGCTGATGCGCCTGGCGGGCTACGAGGCTGCGCTGCCCAAGGACCACGACACGTTCCTGAAGATTAACATCTCGTGGCAGACGTGGTACCCGGCCTGTTCCAGCGCTCCGTGGCAGGTGGAAGGCGTCGTGCGGACGCTGCTGGAAGACGGCTACCAGCGCGAGAGCCTGATGGCTGCCCACAACAAGACGGTCGTAGTGGATGCGTACGTGGGCGAGCGCAACAACGGCCACAAAGTGGTCGTGGACAAGTATGGCATCCAGAATGTCCACCTGTACGAGCCTGAGGTCGAGTGGGTGCGCTACGAGCCGAAGACCGAAATGCTCGTCCTGGATAAGATTTTCCCAGAGGGCATTCTTATCCCGAAGCCGTTCATCGGCCGCAACATCATCCAGTTGCCGACCGTCAAGACCCACGTCTTCACCACCATCACCGGCGCGATGAAGAACGCGTTTGGCGGCCTGCTCAACGAGAAGCGCCACTGGACCCACGCCGTCATCCACGAAACCGTCGTGGACCTGCTGGCGATTCAGCAGGAGATCCACAGCGGGCTGTTCGCGGTAATGGACGGGACGTTCGCTGGCGACGGGCCTGGGCCGCGCGCCATGCGCTGGCACGAGAAGGACATCATCCTCGCCTCGGCCGACCAGGTCGCCATCGACGCCGTGTCCGCCCGGCTGCAGGGCTTCGACCCGATGGAGCTGAAGTTCATCCGCCTGGCCCATGAGCGCGGCCTGGGTGTCGGTGACCCACGCGAGATCGAGATCGTCGGCGATACCGACGTGCTCGACGAGCAGTGGGGCTTCATCCAGGAGGACACGTTCGCCAGCAAGGGGCAGAAGCTCATCTACCACGGCCCGCTGAAGCCGCTAGAGAAGCCGCTGCTGCAAAGCCCCGTCGTGCCGTGGTCTTATGTCGCGTCGCGCGCCTACCACGACGCCTACTGGTATCCGCGCGTCGGCCACTACCGTGTCCAGGACGCCTACAAGACGAAGTGGGGCCAGCTATTCAAGACGTACGTCCCGGGCGAGCCGGAGGACGACGGCTACTGGAAGCGCGCGGCGATGTATGCCGGCGCCGGCCTGGCCGGTGTCGCCGCTGGCGCGTACTTGATGAGCCGTCGGAGCAAGGGCAACAACGGAGAGGAATGACCTCTCCGTTCTAGCATTCCCTCGATGGCGCTAGAGAAGGAGGGCAAATGGCTAGTGTTGATCTAGACAAGGAGCGGCTAGCCGAATTCTGCCAGCGCCACCACATACGCAAACTCGCTCTCTTTGGCTCGGTGCTGCGCGATGACTTCACACCTGAGAGCGACATAGACATCCTGGTGGAGTTCGAACCGGGTCACGTTCCTGGACTCGCCTTCTTTGCGATGGAAGACGAGCTATCCAATCTGCTGGGCCGGAAGGTCGATTTGAACACGCGAGGGTGGCTCAGCGAATATTTCCGCGATGAAGTAGAAGCCGAAGCGCAAGTTCAATATGAGCAGGCATGATGTCGTTGTGTCGCTTCGACATATGGTGTCGCATGCCAGCGAGGCTGTGGAACTGCTAGGCGACAAGACTGATGTCGATCTCGCCAACGACCGAGTGCTTAGCCTTGCGCTCGTTCGGCTGCTGGAAGTTGTGGGCGAAGCTGCGAACCGTATCCCGCGTGATGTTCGGGCCCAATATCCGCAGATTCCCTGGTCTCAGACGATAAGTCTCCGCAATCGCGTTATCCACGGGTACGACTCGGTAGACCTCGCAATTGTCTGGGCTGTCATAAAGCACGATCTCCCGCCGTTAATCGAAGACCTTGATGCTATCCTGGTCGAGCAGGAGACAAATCCACCCGATGCTCCTCGCGTTTGACATTGCCAACGTCCACAGCGTCATCGGCCTCTTCGACGGCGAGCGCCTCGTCGGCCACTGGACCGTCGCCTCGCGCGCCGAACGCACGCCCGACGAGTACTACGTCCTCCTCGACAACCTGCTCCACGTCCGCGAGGTGTCCCTCAAGGATGTGGACGGTGTTGTCATCGGCTCCGTAGTTCCGCCCCTTACCGGCACGTTCCAGAGCATCGCCGAGACCTTGGGCTGCAAGCCCGTCGTCGTCGGCCCCGGCACGCGCACCGGCGTCCGTGTCCGCATCGATAACCCGCGCGAGCTAGGCCCCGACCGCGTCGCCAATGCCCTTGCCGCCATCCGCCTCTACGGGACACCGGCCATCGTGGTGGACTTCGCGACGGCCACAACCTTTGACGTCATCAACGCGGCGGGTGAGTATGTCGGCGCAGCCATCGCCCCGGGTATCGAGATCGCTGCCGAAGCCTTGTTCCGCCAGACGTCGCAGCTCCTGCTGGTCGAGCTGTCGCCACCACCCTCGCCTGTCGGCCGCAACACTGTCCACTCGATCCAGTCAGGGCTAGTGTACGGCTATGTCGGGCTGGTGGAGGGGATGGTGGCGCGCATCCGCACTGAGCTGGGCGGCGATGTCCACGTCATCGGGACGGGGGACCGCGCGCCGCTGGTCGCTGCTGAGAGCAAGGTACTCGACGTGGTGGACCCCAACCTGACGCTGACCGGCCTGCGCCTCATCTGGCACATGAACCGGCCATAATTGGACCATCAGAGTCGTAATATTTCGTGGAGTTGCGAATCAGACACGGTGGAGATTAGAATTTCTGTGTGAGAGGCCCGCGCACCGACCCAGTGGGCGGTGACACACGGCCTTGAAGTTGCTATTATCTGTTGGCGGTTTCCCTTCGGCATCGCTTGGATCCGGTCTGGACCGAGACGGTAAGTGCCAGTGGGACGACGGCGCGGCATTGTCGCGCGCTTGCTCTGTCCCTCCCACCCCCTCGGCCGGCCGAGGGGCTTTTTTTATGCTTCGCCTCGACGGCGTCTACCATACCTACTCGCTGCCCGGCGGCGCAACTATCGATGCGCTGCGCGGCATCTCCCTCACTGTTGCTGATGGCGAGCGTGTCGCTCTCGTCGGCGCAAACGGGTCAGGCAAGTCTACCCTGGCCCGCCACCTCAACGGTCTGCTGCTGCCCACGCGGGGCGATGTTTATGTCAACGACATCAACACCCGCGACAAGGCCCAGCTCCAGGCCATTCGCCAGACCGTCGGCATTATCTTTCAGGACCCCGACAACCAGCTCGTCGCAACCGTCGTCGAAGAGGACGTGGCCTTCGGCCCAGAGAATCTTGGCGTGCCGCACGGCGAGCTACACGACCGGGTGACCCAGGCGCTCGACGCTGTGGACCTCGCCGCTGAGCGCAAGCGTCCCCCACACTTGCTGTCGGGCGGCCAGCGCCAGCGTGTCGCCATCGCCGGCATTCTCGCCATGCGGCCCCGCGTTATCGTGCTGGACGAGGCAACGGCCATGCTGGACCCGCGCGGCCGCCGCGACGTGCTGGACATCCTCGCCCGACTGCACGACGAGGGCGTCACCATCGTCCAGGTGACGCACTTCATGAACGAAGCTGCCTTGGCCGACCGCGTCATCATTCTCGACGCGGGACAGGTGGCCGTCGATGGGCCGCCGGCGCGTGTGTTCGAGGACCGCGAGCGCCTCCTGGCGTTGGGTCTGGATGTGCCGGCGCCGGCCCGCCTAAGCCTCGCCGCGCGGCGTGTCCTCCCCGATTTGCCGATTGCCCTGACACCGGAGGGATTTGCGACGAGCGTTGCCCCGTCCCTCACCCCCGGCCCCTCTCCCAAAATGGGAGAGGGGAAGACGACCGAGGATTCTTTCTTGCTCCCCCTCTCCCGTTCTGGGAGAGGGGGTAGGGGGGAGAGGGACTTGATCGAAGTCCGCGGGTTGGAGCACGTCTACTTGAAGGGGACGCCGCTGGCGTCGGCAGCGCTGCGCGGCGTGGATTTCGACGTGCGCGAGGGGGAAATCCTGGGCGTGGTCGGCGCGACGGGCAGCGGCAAGTCGACGCTGCTCCAGCACCTCAACGGCCTGCTGCGACCCCAGGCGGGCCGTGTGCGCGTCCTTGACCTGGACCTGGGCCATCCGAAGACGGACATTCGCCAGGCGCGGCGGCTGGTGGGCCTGGTGTTCCAAAACCCGGAGGACGGCCTGTTCGAGCAGTACGTCGGGGATGACATCGCTTTTGGCCCGCGTAACCTCGGCCTGGATCGCGCCGAGGTGCGCGAGCGCGTCCGCGAGGCAATGGAACTCGTCGGCCTGGACTTCGACGCTTTCAAGGACCGCCTAACGTTCAGCCTGAGCGGCGGGCAGCGGCGGCGGGTTGCCCTGGCCGGCGTCCTCGCCCTCAAGCCGCGCGTCCTTGTGTTGGACGAGCCAACGGCGGGCCTCGACCCTGGCGCGCGCGCCGCCCTTCTAAAGCAGCTGACGCGCCTCAACCGCGAGACCGGGCTGACGATTGTCATCGCCACCCATAGCATGGACGACCTGGCGGAGATCGCCGACCGCATCGCTATCCTGGCGCAGGGCCGCGTTGTCCTGACGGGGACGCCGCGCGAAGTGTTCGGGCAGCCGGAGCGGCTGGCCGAGCACCACCTGGGTCTGCCGCAGGCCGCCGAGATTGCCGCCGCCTTGCGCCGCCACGGGTGTGCCATTCCTGCTGATATTCTTACCGTTGACGAGGCCGAGCGGGTGTTACTGCCCCTGCTCGCCCCTGCCCCCACGCCGGAGGCTGTATGAGTGAATTCGAGTTCTTGCGTAACGTCACCATCGGGCAATATCTGCCGACCGGCTCCATCATCCACCGCCTGGACCCGCGCGCCAAGCTCCTGGGCTTCCTGGCGCTGCTCGCCGCAACGATGATGGTGCAGGGGTACACGGGAGCGGTGATTGTCCTGGGGCTGATCGTTGCCCTGACCCTTGTAGCGCGCATCCCGCTGCGTTTCGCTATGACCACTCTGCGGACCGCCGCGCCGTTCCTGCTGGTCTTTGCCGTCTTGCAGCTTGTCGTGCCGGTCGTCCCGCAGGGCATGACGTGCAGCGACGTGGCCCGCGTCGGCTTCTTCGGCGTGAGCGACTGCGCCCTCTACCTCGTCGGTCTCTCGACGCTGCGCTTCGTGACCCTCATCCTGTTGCTCGGCCTGCTGACGTACACCACAGCGGTTACGGAGATGGCCCACGGCATCGAGGCCGGGCTGCGCCCGCTGCAAGCGATTGGCCTGCCCGCCCACGAGCTGTCCCTGGTGGCGACAATCGCCATCCGCTTCGTGCCGGTCCTCGCCGAGGAGATCGAACGCCTGGCGAAAGCGCAGGCCGCGCGGGGCGCCGACTTCGGGCAGGGCGCGGGCGGCGTGGTCACGCGGGTGCGCCGCCTGCTGCCGCTGATGGTTCCGCTCATCCTCATCAGTCTGCGCCGCGCCGAGGACCTCGCCCTGGCGATGGAGTCGCGCGGCTACGTCGGCGGCAAAGGCCGCTCTCACTTTGTGCAACTGCGGGCGCGCCCAGCCGACTGGATGGCCGTGGCCGTCGCGCTGATTATCACTCTCGCCGTGGTGCGCGGCCCCTGGCAGGGCCTGGACGCCGCCATCTGGACGAGCATCTGGAGCTGAGTTCTAATTCAAGGAGACCCACGTGAAGATTACGACCCGTACCCTGGTGATTGCGGCTGTGTTCCTGGCGATTACGCTGCTTCTGGGCCAGATTCCGTTCCTGGGCTTCGTGCCGATGCCCTGGGGCATCAACGCGACGACGCTGCAGATTCCGACGATCCTGGCCGGCATCATCGCCGGCCCCCTTGGTGGCTTGCTAACCGGCCTCGGCTTCGGCGTGACGAGCTTCATCCGCGCCGGGCAGCCGGGCGGCAACATCATCTTTACTGACCCGCTCATCTCCATCCTGCCACGCCTGTTCATCGGCCCGGTGGCGTGGGCGGTCTACGCGGCGCTGCGGCGCCGCAATGAAGCGCTCGCCGCCCTGGTGGGAGGCGCGGCCGGCTCGCTGACCAACACTGTGCTGGTGGTGGGGATGATTATCCTGACCGGGAAGCTCGCGCCTGCCGTCATCATCCCGATTGGCGCGGCCAACGGGAGCGGCGAGGCCATCCTGTCGGCGCTGGTGACGCTGGCCGTCGTCGCGGCCTGGCGTGGGTTCGCCGTCGGCCGGCGCCGCGGCGCCAGCATCTAGCGTCGCTACACCTGATCACTGTTACGGAGGATGTTCAAGAACGCTGCGGGGTGCAACACCCGCAGCGTTTCTACGTGTTGCAGTTCGTAGAGGTCTTTGTCGTAACTGACGAGGTAATCGGCGCGGCCAGCCAAAGCATAGGCGATCAGGTAATCGTCTTCTGGATCGCGCGTAATACGAGGGGCCTCGGTCGTCAAGCTAGGCAACTCCTCGCCAACAGCGATGAGACTCTGCACGAGTCGCTCAAGTTGGTGTACTGGAATGCGGGCACGAAGGTAGCGGCTAACAACGATTGTTTCCTTGACCTCGTCAATCAACTCGCGCGCAACAAGCACGACAAACTCCCCAGCCAAGGCTCGGTTGACCAGTTCGGCTGCCGGACCTTGTTGCTGGGGAGTTAGCAAATAAGCAATTAGAACACTCGCGTCAAGTAGAACGCGCATCGGGGGAAGTCGCTTGCCCCTTTTTCTTTACAAGACGTCTCAAAGCCTTTCGCTGAACTCGCACAGCGAGCGCGATGGCTTCCTCTTCCGTTAATTCCTTACGTCGAACACGCGCCTGTTCGCGCAAGCGCTTCATCCGCTCGCTTCGGCTCCCTGGTTTCATCGAACGCTCTCGTCGTGCTTCGCTAACGAACAAGCAAGATATCTTCAGTATAGCCACAAAACGTCCTCAGTCAACCATCTCCACGGCTGTGGTATCATACATGCGCGCGCCCGCGCCGATGCGGCTGCGGGCGCTCTCGCGTCGGCCGCTGGCCGTGACAAGCTCGCTGGCCTTGCCCAGCCCGAACGCGGGCATGTTGTTGTACACCGACTCGTACTGGCCGGCCTTGACGAGGTACGTCTCGTGCCAGATGCCGACGTCGCCGTTGCTGGCGACCTTCCGGTTGAAGTCCACCCAGGCGGGCCAGTGTGCGGCGTCGCGGTTGCGGGCGTACGCTTCCAGGTGATCGAACGAGCGCCAATACTGCACCATGAGCGTCTGCGGGAAGCCGAAGAACGACTCGTAGCCCAGCAGTCCGGCCTCCGGCTTCTGGCTCAGCTCCTGTAGCATCTTCGGCATCGCCATTGCCACGGGCCACCACTTCCCCACCTTCCATACCTTATTGATACGCATCCCGATAAGAAACACCACGAAATCACCCTCGATCTGCGCCGTGACCCGCCGATTGATTGTCTCCGCCATCGCTGTCCTTCCTTCCTGAGTTCTCGTCCGAACATTACACAGATACCGTATAGTGTACGGCGACAAACCGCAAAAAAAGAGAGTCAAGCCCGCAGGCCAGCAGCCACTTCTTCCAGCACGCGCCGGTTCAACACGTCAAAGTCCGTCGGCGAGCCAGCGAACATGGTTAGCCCTAACATGGCCTGGCCGTGTACCAGCGCCCATAGATAGTAGGCCTGTTCCAACACGCCATAGCCCTTCTGCGTCCAGAATTCGCCCGTCTCTACACCATCGTGAACAACCCGCACCAGGACTCCAAACGAAGGGCTTGTGCTCACGTGCTCTAAAGAAACCGGCTCAGGCGAGCGAGTGTTGAACATCATGCGGTAGCGATCCGGGTTTTCGGCGGCGAAAGCCAGGTAGGCCAGGCCCACAGCGACAAGCCGATCTGATGCTGACGCTCCAGGTAGGTTCTGCGCAGTCTGGAGATGTTGCGCCAGGGCTGCATGCCCCTCCACGCAAAGAGTAGCGACCAACTCGTCCTTGCTGCGAAAGTACTCATACAGGCCCGACGGGCTGTAGTCGATGCGGTCGGCCAGCTCGCGCATGGACAGGCCCTCGATGCCTCGCTCAGCGACAATCTGCTGGGCGGCATTTAGAATTGCCTGACGGGTGCGGGCGTAGCGGCGCCGGTGGGGCGCGTTTGGCTCGGTCACGAACAACCCTCAAATACCGAACAATGTACGGTTATTATACAGGAAACGGTGTCTCTTGTCAAGAGGGGAATCCAAACACGAGGGCAGTCCAGTCTTTTTCCTGGCGCTGCTCGGTCATGGTCAGACCGCGCGCCGCGAAGCCAAGCTCGACTTCGACGACGTGGGTGTCGAGGATACCGGAGAGGATGAGGATGCCGTCCGGAGCCATGCAGCCCACCAGGGCGTCGGCCATGTCCAGCAGGATGTGGGGCAGGATGTTGGCGACGACGATGTCCCATTGGCCGAGGTCGGCCGGTGACGCCGCCTCGATGACGCGCACCCGGTCCGCCACGCCATTGCGCTCGACGTTCTCGCGCGCCGCGACGACGGCGACGGGGTCAATCTCCGTGCCGAGGACTTCTGTCGCGCCGAGACGAGCAGCAGCAATGGCAAGAATGGCCGAGCCGGCGCCCACGTCGAGGACGCGCTGTCCCGGCTGCACCAGGTCCTCTAGGGCGGCGACGCACAGGCGCGTTGTCGGGTGCAAGCCCGTGCCGAAGGCCATGCCCGGCTCCATCGCCACGACTAGGTCGTCCGGCTGGGCGTCGTACTGCTCCCAGGCCGGGACGATGACGACACGCCGCCCGACGCGCAGGGTGTGGTAGTCCTGCCGCCAGGCAGTCGCCCAGTCGGCCTCGGTCATCTCGCGGATTTCAGGTTCAGGCATAGGCAGGATGAGGCGCAGCCGCCATAGGGCGTCTTGAAGCTCTTGCAGGCGCGCCTCGCCCTCGTCCACGGGTAGATAGACCTTGACCCGCGTTTCCGGTGGCGCATACTCGCGGTCGGAGTCGGTGGGCAGGAGCGTCGTTTCGATGGCGACGCCGCCCGGCGCAAAGCGCCCCATCACCTCGCTGACCGCCTCTATCGCCTCGCCGTCAGCGAGGACGGACACTTCCCAGAGGTTCATGCGCAACTCTGTTTACAGGTTGAACGCGTCGCGGACGCGGTCGAAGAAGCCCTTCTCCTTTTGCGGCGAAATCTTCGCCCCGTCGCTGAGCGTCTGCGCGAGTTGCTCGAACAGGGCACGCTGCTCGTCCGTCAGCTTGCGCGGCGTGTCCACCACCAGGGTAATGAGCTGGTCGCCGCGCCCCGTCCGCCGTAGGATGGGGATACCCTTACCGCGCAGTCGGAGGCTCTCGCCCGACTGTGTGCCGGCCGGCACGGCAATCTTTTCATCACCGTCTAGCGTCGGAACGGTGACTTCGTCACCCAGCGCCGCCTGGGCAATGTTGATGTGCAGCTCGATCAGCACATCCTGCTCGCGGCGGTGGAAGTACTGGTGCGGCTGAACGTGGATGCGGACGTAGAGGTCGCCTGGCGGCCCGCCGCGTAGGCCCTGCTCACCCTCGTTGGACAGGCGAATCTGCATGTTGTCGTCGATACCCGCCGGAACCTCGACGACGAGGGACTTGGTGCGCTGGACGCGCTTCTGCCCGCGACACTCTGGGCAGGGTGTTGTGACAATCTCACCTTCTCCACCACACTGGGGACAGGTGACAACGTTGACGAATTGCCCCAGGATCGACTGCTGGACGCGCCGCATCTGGCCGGTGCCCTGGCAGGTGGGGCAGCGAATCGGGCTGGTGCCCGGCGCCGCGCCGCTGCCATGACAAACGTCGCAGGTTTCGGAGCGCATCACGTCAATGGGTTTCTCGGCGCCGAAGGCCGCCTCTTCGAAGGTGATCACCAGGTCAACGCGTAGGTCGGCGCCGCGCTGCGGTCCGCTTCGCTGGGCGTTTCGCACCCGCTGGCCGAATCCAGTGAACAACTCTTCGAAGATATCCTCGAACCCACCGAAGCCGCTGGGGCCGCCCGCGAAAGGGTTTTGCTGCGCCGCCGCGTGGCCGAAGCGGTCGTACGTCGCGCGCTTCTGCGGGTCGCTCAGGACCTCGTAGGCCTCGTTGATTTCCTTGAAGCGGGCCTCAGCATCGGGCGCTTTGTTCGCATCTGGATGGTACTGCTTCGCCAGGCGGCGATACGCCCGCTTGATGGCATCGGGGTCAGCGTCGCGCGGCACCCCCAGGACGTCGTAATAGTCACGCTTGCTGCTCATGCATCCACCTTGTAGTCAGTGGCGGCGGTCAGGTGGTATACGGCAAAGCCGGGCGCCCAGGGTCCCTGGGCTACCCGGCGACAACCGTGCCGCGACTGACCACGGCCGGGCAAACCGACCCTATACCTCGCGATACTCGCCCTCGACGGTGCCCTCCGGCGTTCCGTCCTTCGCGCCAGTCTGCCCACCAGGCTCTGCTTCCGGCGTCGCGCCAGCCTGGTAGGCCGCCGCGCCGAAGCTCTGAAGCATGCCCTGAAGTTCCTGGTGCGCCCGCTTGATCTCCTCCACGTCGCTGCCCGCCAGGGCCTTGCGCAGGCCCTCGACCTTGCCCTGCACCTCGGTGCGCAGGTTGGCCGGGGCCTTGTCGCCCACGTCGCGCAGCGTGCGCTCAGCGACGTAGATGAGGGACTCGGCCTGGTTGCGCGTCTCGATCTCTTCCTTGCGCGCCTCGTCCGCGGCGCGATTCTGCTCGGCCTCGCGCACCAGGCGCTCGATCTCGTCCTTCGCCAGCCCCGACGACGCGGTGATGGTAATGTGCTGGGCGCGGTTTGTGGCCTTGTCCTTGGCCGAGACCTTCAGGATGCCATTAGCGTCGATGTCGAAGGTGACCTCGATCTGGGGGACGCCGCGCGGCGCGGGCGGGATGCCGTCGAGGATGAACTTGCCCAGCGTCTTGTTGTCGCGCGACAGGGGGCGCTCGCCCTGGGTTACGTGGATCTCGACCTTGTCCTGGTGGTCGGCGGCGGTCGAGAAGATTTGCGTCTTGGACGACGGGATGGTTGTGTTGCGCTCGATCATCGGCGTCGCCACGCCGCCCAGGGTCTCAATCGCCAGGGTCAGCGGCGTCACGTCCAGCAGGAGGATGTCCTTCACCTCGCCGCCCAGGACGCCCGCCTGGATGGCCGCGCCGACGGCGACGACCTCGTCCGGGTTGACGCCCTTGTGCGGGTCCTTGCCGAAGGCGCGGCGCACCTGCTCCTGCACCAGCGGCATGCGCGTCTGGCCGCCGACCAGCACGACTTCGTCCACCTGGTTGGTGGTGAGCTTGGCGTCGGCCATCGCCTGGCGCACCGGCCCCATGCTGCGCTCGACCAGATCGCCGGTGAGCTGCTCCAGCTTGCTGCGGGTGAGCGTCATGTTCAGGTGCTTGGGGCCGCTGGCGTCGGCGGTGATGAAGGGGATGTTGAGCTCCGTCTGGAGGACGGTGGACAGCTCGATCTTGGCCTTCTCAGATGCTTCCTTGAGGCGCTGCAGGGCCTGGCGGTCCTTGCGCAGGTCGATGCCCTGCTCCTTCATGAACTCCTCGGCGATCCAGTTGATGACGCGCTGGTCGAAGTCGTCGCCACCGAGGTACGTGTCGCCGTTAGTCGAGCGGACTTCGAAGACGCCCTCGCCCATCTCCAGGATGGACACGTCGAACGTGCCGCCGCCCAGGTCATACACGGCGATGCGCTCGTCCGCCTTGCTTTCCAGGCCGTAGGCCAGGGCGGAAGCCGTCGGCTCGTTGATGATGCGCACGACTTCGAGGCCGGCGATCTGGCCGGCGTCCTTCGTGGCCTGTCGCTGGGCGTCGTTGAAGTAGGCTGGCACGGTAATGACGGCTTTGGATACCGTCTCGCCCAGGTAGGCTTCGGCGTCGGCCTTGAGCTTGCCCAGGATCATGGCCGAGATTTCGGGCGGCGAGTACTCACGCCCGCCCATCAGGACGCGCACGTCGCCGTTGGGCGCCGCCGTCACCTTGTACGGCACGTGCTTCACGGCTTCCTGCACCTGGGGATCGGTGAACTTGCGGCCCATGAAGCGTTTGATGGAGAAGATGGTGTTCTCCGCGTTGGTGATGCCCTGGCGTTTGGCGACGGTTCCGACGAGCCGCTCGCCATTCTTGGGGTTGATAGCGACGACCGACGGCGTCAGCCGACTGCCCTCGGCATTGGGAATGACGACCGGCTCGCCGCCCTCGATGACGGCGACCACGGAGTTCGTTGTACCCAAGTCAATTCCGATAATCTTCATGCGTCTGTTCCTTCTTCAGCCTTCGGTTCGCCGCCCGAGGCAGCCGGGCCGGGGCCACTACTTACTTTCACCATCGCTGGCCGCAGCACGCGGTCGCCCAGCTTGTAGCCACGCTGAAGCTCGGCCATCACGGTGCCAGCCGGATAATCTTTGGATTCCTCTTGCATGATGGCGTCGTGGATATTCGGGTCGAAGGGCTGACCCACGGCGTCGATGGGCGTCGCGCCTTCCCCCTCAATCGTCATTTGCAGCTTGCGGTAAATCATCCCGACGCCTTGTATCCACGTGAGATTACGCAAGTCGGCCGGCAACGTTTCAAATGCCCGCTCGAAGTCGTCCAGGACGGGCAGGAGCCGCGTCAGGAGGCGGCCGTTCGCTGTCGCGACAAGGGTGCTGCGCTCATTCTCGGTGCGGCGGCGGTAGTTCGCCATATCGGCGCGCGTCCGCTGCCAGCCGTCCAGGTACTCCGCCGCGCGGGCCTTGACCTCGGCCAGCTCGGCCTCCAGTTGCTCGACGCGCCCATGCGCCGCCTCGACGGGCGTCACGAGAGCTTCGCCTTCCTCGGCGCCCTCGTCGTGCCCCTTCACTGCCTGCACATCATCCGTTTGACGTGTCTCTTCCATCACTCAACCCCTTAATATCCGTACATCTCACGCACAAGCGTGCTCATGAGTTGGGCCACGTAGCGCACCGTCGAGACGGCGCGGTCGTAGGGCATGCGTACCGGCCCCAGCACCGTCAACACGCCCTCCACTTCATCCGGCTCGCCGTAGCGCGCTGCGACGACCCCCATCTCTGCGCCATCCGCATTCGCCTCGCCGCCGACAATCACCTGGACGCCGCGCGGCGGGAGGCGCAGCTCGGCCAGCAGCGCTTCCAGGGCGCTGTCGTCCAGCGCGCGTAGGACGCTCTGGGCGCGGTCGGCGAACTCGGGCGCGGTCAGGACGTTGCTGACGCCCTCCTTGTAGACCTCGCCGCGCCGTTGGTCGGCCTCGCGCATCAGAAACAGCAGATGCTCCAGGGTATAGCCCTCGATCTGGGACAGGTTCGCGTGCCCCAGGCGCGACGTAATCTCGCCCCGCGTCAACCCGGCCAGGGTCGCGTTGAGCCGATTGGAGACGCGGCTCAGTTCCTCCTGCGTCGTCGGCATCTCGACGGTGATCATCTGCTGCTTGACCTGCCCGTCCTGCATGACGACGATGAGCAACACCAGGGCGTCCCGGATGGAGATGAGTTCAATGTGCCTGAGACGCCCCTCGCTCGCCTTCGGCGCGGTAACGAGGCTCACAGCGTGGGCGGTGTGGGCGAGAACGGCGGCGGATAGCCGCAGCCACTCCTCTAATTCCTGGCTCGCCTGGTGAAACTGGTGCTGAATGCGGCGCTGGTCGTCCAGCGGCAGCTCCGGCGCTTCCATCAGGTTCTCGACGAAGTAGCGGTAGCCCTTGATCGTCGGCAGGCGGCCGGCCGAGGTGTGGGGGTGGGTCAGGTAGCCCAACTCCTCCAGGGCGGCCATCTCGTTGCGCACGGTGGCCGCGCTCCAGCCTAGACCAAAGTCCTCGACAATGACTTTTGAGCTGATGGGCGCGGCGCTCTTGATGTAAGCGCGCACAATGATGCCTAGAATCGTGCGCTGGCGTTCCGTCAACGCGTCTGTCACTCTACCCTCACTACTGCCAGGTTCGTTAGCACTCATCCTTGCGGAGTGCTAAAGGCAACGCATATAGTCTAGCACGGATAATGTCTATAGTCAAGAGACTTAGCTAATGTTTTCATGAGAGTCGGGTGGCACACATCATGCAAACCGAGGGCCAGAAAACTCGTGAGGAGAGCGCATGCCAACGAATGATCCAGAGTTTGAGGCGCAGCTGGCGGACGTGGCGCGAGCGGCGGACCCGCGATTCGAGCCGGAGGAAGCCCAGGCGTTCGCCCGCGCCCTCAACACCCTGAACGCGACAGGCATTCCCTATGTCGTCGGCGGGGCGTTCGCCAAGCACGCCTACACCGGCATCTGGCGCGACACCAAGGACCTGGACGTATTCCTGAAGCCGGACGACCTCAAGACGGCGCTGGATGCGCTGGCCGAGGCGGGCTACGAGACGAGCATCGAGTTCGAGCACTGGCTGGCGAAGGCGCACCAGGAGCCGTATGTCGTCGATCTGATCTTCGGGACGGGCCACGGCCAGCTGCATGTGGACGATGCCTGGTTCGAACATGCGCGGCCCGGTAACATTGCTGGCGTGGACACCCGGCTCATTCCGCTGGAGGAGCTTATCGTCTCGAAGGCGTACATTGCCGAGCGTTACCGCTTCGACGGGGCGGACATCATTCACCTGATTCTGGCGACGAAGGGCAAGATTGACTGGGAGCGCGTACTGGAGCGTCTTGGCCCCAACCGCGAGCTATTGCTGTGGTACCTGGTGCTGTTCGACTTCGTCTACCCCGGCCACGCGAAATATCTACCCCAAGAGCTGATGGGCGGGCTGTTCGACGAGATGCGGGAGCAATGGTCGAGGCGCACGCGGGGTAAAGCGTTTCGCGGCACGATCCTCGACCCGTTCTCCTACACCGTCGACATCGAGGATTGGGACTACGAGGACCGCCGCGACCTGGAGCCGCTGGTGGACGAGGAAGGCGAAGTGGTGTAGCGTCAGCCGAATGGGGGAAAGATGCGAATTGCTGCCATAGGCGATCTTCACTGCCGCGACAACTCAGGCCCGGAGATGGAGACCCTGCTGCGCGACATTCCAGAGGTCGCCGACGTGCTGGTGCTGACGGGCGACCTGACCGACACCGGCCTACCGCGCGAGATGGACGTGCTAGCCGGCGTGCTGGAGCGCCTGTCCCTGCCCATCGTCGCCGTGCTCGGCAACCACGACCACGAGAGCGATCAAGCGGAGCGCCTGACGGCGATGCTGTGCGACATCGACGTGCGCGTCCTGGATGGGAGCGTGTGCGAGATCGACGGCGTCGGGTTCGTCGGGAGCAAGGGCTTCTGCGGCGGCTTCGACAACCTGTTCATCCAGCCGTTTGGCGAGCGGGCGCTCAAGGCGTTTATCCAGACGGGCCTGGACGAGGCCGTGCAGCTCGAAAGCGCGGTCACGAAGCTCGACTGCGAACGCAAGGTGGCTGTGCTGCACTACGCGCCGGTGAAGGCGACGGTGAAGGGCGAGCCGCCGGAGCTGTACGCCTTCCTCGGCTCGTCGCGCCTGGCGAATGCCCTCGACCGCCATGACGTCAAAGTCATCTTCCACGGCCACGCCCACCACGGCGCGCCAGAGGGCAGGACCAGTGGCGGCATTCCGGTCTACAACGTCTCGCGCTTCGTCATGGCGCACCACGGCAAGAAACCGTATTGTCTGTTTGAGGTGTAGAGGCTGTCATTGCGAGGCGGGCCTTGCCGCCGAAGCAATCCCCCGGTGGGCAAAAGTCAGTCCGTTCCCGCACTAGAGGGTCTTTCGCAAAGGCGGGGGATTGCTTCGCTGCGCTCGCAATGACAGGCTTACTTGATCCACTGCGCCGTGCCGGCGACCTCGTCGATGCGCTTTTCGAGGTCGGTCAGCGCTTTAGGCGCGCTAAAGTCGCCGTAGTAGTGGTTGATGGTCTTGGCGCGGCCGCTGAGGGTCACGGACGTGACGGCGGAGGGCATGTCCGTCGCGTTGGCCTTCGTGTACTTGTCACTCATGTCGAAGTAACCGGCGCGGACAAGCTCGTCCAGCAGTCCACGCACCGCGTCCGGGCTAACCTTCGCGTTCGCCGGCCCCATGATCTTCACAAAGCGCGTCCCCTCCCACGTCACCTCACCCGTGCCCCGCAGCGTGACCTTGTAGACCGGGCAGCCGCCAAAGCACGGACCTCGCTCCAATGTGATGACCACGAAGTCGATGTCACCCACAGGTGTCCCAGCCGGGCTGCGCGCGGCAGTGGCTGTAGACGCGGGCGTCGGCACATTGGTGGGACGGCCTGTCGAGGTTGCCGTCGGTCGGATCGCCGTCACCGTTGGCGCGCTTGTCGGCAGGGCCGGGGCCTCAGTCGCCGCTGGCATGGTGGGACGAGTCGTGGGCGCGGTGGTGGGCGCGACCGTGGGGAAGCTGGCGGTCGTTGCCGCGGGAACGATAGTGACAGCAGCGGCGGGCCGCCCCGTCGGGCTGGTTGAGCCACACGCGGCCAGGCTACATACGAAGGCCAGCAAGACCATCGGTGATCTCAAAAGTAGCAGAGCGCGACGCAGAATTCTAAACGCCACAGGAAGTTATTCCTTAGTACCCACTATGTCAACCTCACGTTTCGGAATCCTCGCCATCTGCATGACGAGCCGCAACGCTTCGTTGACGGCTTCTTCTGTAGGGAACGCTCGGGCTAGATCTGGTGCAAGCTTAACGACATTAGTCCCCCTCGCATAACGCTCGGTATATTTTCCCCGCACACCGTTCTTAAGCATGGTCTCATCGTATTCATCCCGCAGTTCGTCGTTCATTTCCTCATTCGTCGACGTCGTAGTCTCCTGACTCATACAATCTACGCTCCTTGACCTCGATGGTGCGAAGGGATTTTTCCTGTGAGCGCTTTTCGGAAATTGGCGCTAGACATTGAAGCGGATATGGACGATGTCGCCATCCTTGACGATGTAGTCCTTGCCTTCGAGCCGCAGCGTGCCTTTCGTGCGCGCGGTGGCGAGGGAGCCGGCGCTGATAAGGTCGTCGTAGCCCACTACCTCGGCGCGGATGAAGCCGCGCGCCAGGTCCGTGTGGATCGCCCCCGCCGCCTCGACTGCCGTCGCGCCGACCGGAATCGTCCAGGCGCGCACCTCGTCCTCACCGACGGTGAAAAACGACTGCACGCCTAGCAGATCGTAAGAGGCGCGGATGACACGGTTCAATCCCGGCTCCTCGATGCCGTACTCCGCCAGAAACACCGCTGCCTCATCGCCTTCGAGCTGGGCGATCTCGGCTTCGATCTCACCGCGCAAGCCAAGCACGCGCGCCTTCGGGCCGCGCGGCTGGAAGGCGGGCATCTCCTGGCCCTCCCCCAGGTTCACGACGACCAGGAGCGGCTTGGCGCTCAGGAACTGGAACGAGCGCAGCCCTTTCTCCTCCTCGGCCGACAGCTCGACATTGCGCACCATCTGGTCACTCTCCAGGGCCGCCTGGATGCGCTCGAGCGCGGCGTCCTCGGCGACGCGCACATCGCGCTCGGCCTTCGCCAGATTGGGCTTGCTCAGCTCACCCTTCAGGCGCTCGCGGCGCTTCTCGACCATAGAAAGATCCCAGAGGATAAGCTCATCTTCCAGGATGCGCAGGTCGCGCGCCGGGTTGACGTCGCCCAGGGGGTGAAACACGTCGTCACTGGGGAAGGCGCGCACGATGGCGAGCAGGGCGTCGGACAGGGCCAGCTTGCCGAACACCTGGCGGTTGAACGTCGTGCCCTCCATCGCCGTGCCGGGAACAGAGCCAGCCACGTCCAGGTATTGCACCTGGGCGTAGACGGTCTTGCGCGGCTTGAACATGGCGCTGAGCTTGTCGACGCGCCCGTCGGGGACAGAGACCGTGGCAAGGTTGGCCTCGCGCTGGCCGGCGCCCGCCGCGCCCGTCTGGGCCTCGCCGTGGGTGAGAGCATTGAAGACGGTGGTCTGGCCGGAGCCGGGCAGGCCAAAGATACCGATTTGCATAGTTGAGTCCGTTGTCTAGAAGCCCGACGCCGCGAAGACGGGGGCGAGCAGGTTGTCGGTCGGCACGTAGTCGTCGGTCAGGATAATCTGGTTCGTGTCGCGCAGCAGGGCAGCCTGTTCGTCCGGCGTGAGAAACTGCGCGTCGGAGCCAAGCCTGGGCGCATACGGCGCGAGGTCGCGCTTGGAGCCGACGATCACGAACGTGTTGCGGATATTGGTGCGCCAGCTTGGGACGTTGGGAATGACGTAGACGTAGGGGAACACTTGGCCGATGGTGCGCGTGTACGCCGACAGGAACGGCGCGTCGCCGCTGTCGATGACGTTCGCCAGGTACAGGCCGTCGTCCGTCATGTGGTCGGCGACGAGCTGGGTGAACTCCTTCGTCGTCAGGTGGAAGGGAACGGAGAAGTCGTTGAAGGCGTCGCCCAGGATGAGGTTGTACTTCTCGTCGGCCGGGGCCATCTCGAGATACTGCCGCGCATCCATGTTGGTGGTGCGAATCTTCGTATTGGGCAGCATCTCCATGTGGTTCATGGCGACGTCGGTCACGCCGGGGTCAATCTCGATGACGTGGATGTCGCTGCCCGGGTATTTCGCCTCGACGTAGCGCGGGAAGGTGTAGCCGCCGCCGCCCAGCACGAGCAGCTTGCGCTGCCCCTCGACCGGCGCCTTCTCCATCAGGTCAGCATAGCTGCGCTCGTAGGCGTACTTGAGGCTGAGGGGCGACTCGAGAGAGTTGTAGGAGTGGATGAGGTGATCGAGCACGAGGACGCGGATGTTCTCTTCGGGTGTGCCGGTCTTCGTGTCGTACCAGCGGATGCAGTAGTAGTTCGTCTCGACAATGCAACGGTGCGTCGGGAACTGGTCGAACAGGTCCAGCGGCGAGACGTCTTTGCTATTCGCCTGCCAGCCGACGACGAGCAAGGGCGCGAGGACGAGCAGGGCGACGGCCACGCCGTCGGCGCGGCGGAAGAACGCCGCGCGCCCGATGAGTAGGCCCAGGCCGATGAGGATGACGCCGACGACGAGGATGATGGCCCGTGTGCCGAAGGCGCTGATGAGGTAGAAGCCGGTCAGGAATGTGCCGATGATGCTGCCAAAGGCCGAGGCGGCGTAGATGCGGCCGACGACCCGCCCCGTCTCGTCGAGATTGTGCAGGGCGAGCTTGATGAGCACGGGCGAGATGAGGCCGAGAGCGACGCTGGGGAGGAAGAAGATGCCGGCCGTGTATAGGACGATGCGCCATAGCAGCGGCAGGCTCTCCGGCACGCCGTGGTTGACCATGAAGTTGCCGAGCGGGATGACGCTGAGGGCGGCCAGGCCGGCGATGATGAAGATCCAGCCGACTGTGCGGCGCGAGGCGACGCGGTCGGCGACGATGCCGCCCAGGAAGTTGCCCAGGGAGATGCCCGCCAGAATGACGCCGATGATGCTGGTCCAGGTGTAGAGCGAGTTGCCGATGACGGGCGCCATGACGCGGCTGGCGACAAGCTCCATCACCATGATGCACATGTTGGAGATAAAAACGATGGCGATGGCGGCGTTGACAGGGATGCTCTCGCGGCGTAGCCCAGCGCGGGCCGTGGGCGCGGCCGGGCTGGCAAGCTCTTCTGCTTGAGTGGTCACGTCTCCTCCAGTCGGGTCGTGCGACAAACGAGGGAATCATAGCACAAGGGCGGGCCTGGGGACAAACGAAACGCGCAAGCGCCCGTGAGCGGCTTGCGCGGAGGATACCGGTGGTGGGACTCGAACCCACACTGGGAGCATTTTAAGTGCCCTGCCTCTGCCATTGGGCTACACCGGCGCGAAGAATAAACAAAGGCTGGCAGCGGCGCTACCAGCCTTGAGAGGCGACGGCCGGATTCGAACCGGCGTATGGGGCTTTTGCAGAGCCCTGCCTTACCACTTGGCTACGTCGCCGAAGCCACTACCGAGGAGGGCTTCTCTGTAGAGTGACAGCCCAATCATCTCGAGAGCGGGCGATGGGATTTGAACCCACGACCTTCTCCTTGGCAAGGAGACGCTCTACCGCTGAGCCACGCCCGCAACGAGACGTATTGTAGCAGAAACGGCGGCGGAAGTCAAGCCGCTGGCAAACCTCCCACCGCGCACGCTACGGGCTTGTCGTCGTGACCTGGATGCTATAGCTAATGGCGCACCCGTATGGAGCGCCCAGCGGGTCCTGGATCAACAGCTTGACCGCGCCATTCTCCGGCGCCGTCCAGGTGATGCTGGCCGAGCCGTCGGCGCCGTGGGTTGCGCGGGTGATGAGTGCGCCCGCCGAATTCTGGAGCAGCAGGTCAGTTTGGGCGCTGCTGGTCAAGTTGCTCGTTTGCATGACGTAGGTCGTCCCGCCGATGGCGCTAAATGTGACCCAATCCCGGTCGCCGGGCGTCGAGAACGTGTGGTTCTGCGGCGGGCCATTCACCGTGATGGGTTGAGCGGCGAACGAGTAGTTGTCCGGCTCGTAGGCGTCGGCGCAGGGCACGGTCGGCGTATCAATCGGGGGATACGGCACAATCGTACCCGGGTAGCCGACCGGCGTCGACGTGGACGGCGGGACCAGTGTTAGCGTCATACTCGGCGTAGGCGTCACCGTCGTGCTGGGCGCGGCGGTGGACGTCGGCGTCGTCGTGGCCGTCGCGGTATCGGCCGGCGGCAGCGTCGCGGTCGTCGTCACGGTGGCCGTCGTGTTCGCCGGAAGTGTCCCGGTCAGCGTCGCCGTCGCGGTGGCCGTATCGGCGGGCGCGGGAAGTGTACCTGTCACCGTCGGTGTCGACGAGTTCCCCGGCGTCGGGGACAACGTCTCGGTCACGCTTGGCGTTACAGTCGATGTGGCCGTGCTGCTCGGCGCAGTGGTCACCGTGGCGGTGTTGGTGGGTGTGTCGGTCGGCGTCGCCGAGTTCGTCGGCGTGTTCGTTGGAGTCGTTGTATTGGTCGGCGTGGCAGTGTTGGTGGGGGTGTCCGTCGGCGTGGCGGTGTTGGTCGGTGTATTGGTCGGCGTGCCCGTGTTGGTCGGTGTATTGGTCGGCGTGCCCGTATTCGTCGGTGTATCGGTCGGCGTGCTGGTGGGCGTCGCCGTATTGCTTGGCGTGCTTGTCGGTGTGCGCGTTACAGTAGCGGTGGCCGTGGCCGTGCGACTTGGTGTGGCCGTAGCCGACGGCGTGGCTGATGCGGTCGCCGTGGCCGTCACAGTCGGCGTCGAAGTCGGCTCGCCGGGGACAAGATGGCTTTCCCGAACGATGTAGGGGAAGAAGTAAAGATAGTTTCCCACACTCGGTTCCGAAGCAGGCGAGGCAAGAAATGCCGGCGCTGGCCGTGCCAGAGCGACGCCCAGGACGACGCCAATCAGTAGACCCAAGAATATGAAGCCGCGCAGTGTAGGCCGTGGCATTGATCGAGTCTCCTCTTCCCAGCCGCCACGCCGGACAGGCGCACGGGGTGATAACAGTGGACGAACAGTTCAAGCGCCAACCTTCGAGGTATCCGCGCCTATACATATAACGTGCAAAACGCCGAGGCGTCACGCATAAAAGCCGTCCGGCGTGGCAAAAGGGGGACGAATGCCACGCCGGACGCAGGCCCGCTAAGCGAGCCTGGGGACGGCGATTGGGTGGGGACAATCGCCGCGCGAGCAGGGGGACACTGCTCACTGCTCTAGACGCGCAATGGCGCGATTCGATACGGTCAATCCTCTAATGGTCGGCCGCTTGAACACTGAGCTGATACGTCGCATCGCACCCCCCGAAGCGCCTGTCGAAGTCGAGCACACGCACATAGTAGGTTCCGTCGGCAGTGGGGGTGAAGTCAATGCGCGAGGCGGGCGCATTATCGGGGTCATCGTCGTTGAAGGCGATGGGCGCGCCGTCGGCAGTATACAGCTCGATGACGGTATCCACGCCCGACGCAAGCTCGAGCGTGCGAATGGTGTAGCTGTGGCGGGTATCGGCGGAGAACTGCACCCAATCCACATCACCTGGACTCTGGATCCGGTGCATCTGCGGCGTGCCGTCCACGGTGATCGTGTGCGCCTGGGAGCGCAGGTCGTCTGGCTCGTAGGCGTCGCAGCTGGATGGCGTCGTTGGCGTTGGAGTAAGCGTGCCCGTGGCCGTCGGCGCAGGTCGCGTCGGCGTCGAAGTCACCGACCGGGTAGCGGTCCGCGTGGGAGAGGGCGTTGATGTGAGGGTTGCTGTAGGCGACGCGCTAGGGAAGCGTGGCGTCGCGGTTGGCGTTGCTGTCGCCGTCTTTGTCGCGGTTGCGGCTGGGAGGAACGGCGTGACCGTGGGTGTGGCGGTGGGTGTCGCCGTCGGGATGACAGTTGGAACGGACAGCGTCGGCGATGCGGTGGCGCTCGGCGTAACCGTGGGCGTCGCCGTCGACGCGGCCTCTGGTGTCGCCGACGGCGTCGGTGTCTCACCCAGCGGAACCACATCGGACTGCATCGAGGCCAGGTCGGGCAGGTAGACGCGGACAATAGGGGCGCGCCGCGTCGGCGTCGGTGACGGCGGAGGCGTTGCCGTGCCGGTCGCCGTGGCGGTTGGGCTGGGTGTGGCGGTGGCCCGGCCACTGCCGAGAATACGTGTCGCCGTCAGCTCGTAGGCGTGATTCGGGTCGTAGTCCGAATTGCGGGTCAGGATCATCACGTAGTAGTCAACGCCAGCATCTGGCTCGTTCGGCACGGTGTAGCGAATCACTCTGTCGCCTGCGCCGCCACTCTCATCGGACCCCACTTCAATGTATTGGTCATTGTACATGTACATGGCGTACGGTGACGCGGCATTGTGCAGCGTAACGACAAGGTTGTTCCCTGTCAGCACGCTCAAGCGATATACGTCGATATCCTCAGCGGGACAGATCGTCGCGTGATACGATTGACCGAAATCCATGGACGCTGCCTGGGCGAAGGACTGGTTTGGCTCCCACTGGTCCGCCGGACAGCCCGCTTGCGGTGTGGGCGTTGGGGGGTGGGGTGTGAGCGTGTGCGTCGCTGTGGCTGGGATGGCCGTGGGGGTGAAGGTAGCCGTGGCGCTGACAGGTGTCGCGGTGGCCGTAAGCGTGGCGGTCGATGTCAAGGTCGGTGTGGCGGCTGTCGTGGTAGTGACGGTCGCGGTGGCTGGAGTCGTGGCTGTGGGGCTTGCCGTCGGGGTTCGTGTCGCGGTGGCTGTCGCCGAGGGAGTCGCCGTCAAGGCTGCGGTGGGGGTCGCGCTGCGGGTCGGCGTCGAGGTTGCGCTGATGTTGGCCGTCGGTGTTGCGGTAGCCGTGGCTGAGGCGCTGGTCGGCGTCACGGTTGCGGTGATGGTAGCGGTCCACGTAGCAGTGGGCATCACGGTAGAGGTTGCGGTCGATGTGCTGGTAGCCGTGGGCGTCGCGGTCGCGGTCGCGGTTGATGTGCTGGTGGCCGTGGCCGTCGGAGTTTTGGTCGCGGTGGCTGTGGCTGTGGGTCCAGGTGTAGGGACGCCCGTTTGCGTAGGAGTACCAGACGGAGTCGGAGTGGCTGTGTCCGTGGGCTGCGGCGCGGGAACCTGGATGCTCACCTGAGCCTTCACGATGGGGACGCCGCTCGGATATCCGACGAGCCTGTACAAGTAGGTTCCAGGGGTCGTTGGCGCAGTCGTATCGCGCAACAACGTGCGCGCCCCCGTCATCTGGTAAGCGGCAAAAGTGTTGCAAGACGGGGCTGTGCAAAGCTGCAGCTCCACATACATAGTGCGGCTGACCGAGACGAAAAGCTGAACCGTTTCGCCAGGCGCATACACGCCGCCGTTGCCCCGGTCCACAGTGATAGAGACCTGGTCGGCGATGCGAAACTGCACAGTAGCCTCACCCAAGCTATCACCACCTGGCGCGGTCAATACGCGGATACGGTAGGTGACCAGGCCGCTTGGCGCACCTAGCAAGTCCTGAAGCATACTGGGGCCTGAGATGCCGTACCACCTGAGCTGCCTACCAGATTCGTCCTCGCGGTAAATCTCGATGTAGGAGCTATACGGGACGATCCATGAAACGCGGACGATCTCCCCTAGCGCATAGGTTGAGCCTGGTCCCCTGTCAACAGTGATGCTGACTGAGCCGGGGGGCAGGGGGGCAATGGTCGGGGTCAGCGTCGTGGTCGGCGTTGGCGTGACTGTTGGGCTGGGTGTCGGGGTGAAAGTATGCGTGGGCAGCGGCGTCGCGGTCCGCGTCGCTGTCGCTGTCATGCTAGGCGCAACGGTGGGCATATTCGTGGGCCGGAGCGTGTTCGTCGGGGTGGGAAGCGGTGTGCGTGTTGGAGTGGGCGGTAGTGTGCTGGTCGGAGTGGGAAGGGGCGTGTTGGTTGAGGTAGGCGGTAGTGTGCTGGTCGGAGTGGGAAGGGGCGTGTTGGTTGAGGTGGGAGGCGATGTGCTGGTCGGAGTGGGAAGGGGCGTGTTGGTTGAGGTGGGAGGTGGGGTGTTGGTGGGGCTGGGGAGCGGCGTATTCGTCGAGGTGGGCACTGGTGTATCTGTCGCCGTCGGAGGTGGCGTGTCCGTGGGAGCGAGCGTCGGTGTCCCCGTCGCCGTCGGAGGTGGCGTATCAGTAGGAATGGGCGTAGGTGTGTCTGTCGCTGTTGGGAGCAGTGTGTCCGTGGGAGCGGGTGTTGGTGTGTCTGTTGCCGTGGGAGGTGGCGTGTCCGTAGGAGCGAGCGTTGGTGTGTCCGTGGCCGTCGGGGGTAGCGTATCGGTCGGGGTGCTGGTGTCGGTGTCGGTTACATCAACCACGACCTCGCGGCCGTCCGCAGCGTTGCTGCCCAGGGAACTGCTTGTTAGAGTCAAAGTGGAGGAAAAGAGAGGGTCGGCGTCATTGAGGGGGGAAGTAGATGCGGCGGAGGAAGTAGACGACGATTGAGCGAGCGTGATGGTGAGAGCCAACCCCACAACCAGGCCTAGCCAGCCGAAACCGCCCAACGTAGGCCGTCGCATGATGGAGTCTCCTTTGTAGAGCTACGAATAGGACAGATACGGCAGGGTAACAAACAATATAAGAGACAGCCGGGATGCAGAAACGCACGACGAACAGCGGCTTTACGAGAGTAGAACTCGCTAGACCGCAAGTGGTGTGGGAGGAAGTTCAGAGGGAGATGATGGCGGCTGGAACGTGGAAAAGCGTGTTGGATGACTGTATCCAGAGCTAAACGTCCATAGGGCGCCGGTATCTCTGTCACAACGTGACGATTACCATGCGCCTATTGTATATAAAAATAGAAACTGTGTCAAGAGGCAAATAACAATATCCTGGAAGACAAACACGCTTGTCTTCCAGGATATCATTGCATGATGCGGCTTGTTCGGGCGAAAACGCAGACGTTACACGGGTAGACGAGCGAAAATGCTCCCTACCGACTTGTCGCTAGAACACTCAACTTGTACGACGCGCCGCAGCCGCCAAAGCCCGGATTGTAGTCGGCGACGCGGACGTAGTACGTGCCCGCCACGGTGGCCGTGAAGTCGATCCGCGAGGCCGGCGCGTTGTTCGGGTCATCGTCGTTGGACGTAATGCGCGCACCGTCCTGAGTATACAGGCCCATAACCGTGTCCACACCTGGCCCAAGGTCAGACGTGCGGATGACATAGCTATGATTCGTGTCCGCAGTGAAGGACACCCAGTCTACATCGCCGGCGCTTTGCTCCAGATGCGTCTGCGGGGTTCCATCAAGGTTGATTGGCTGCGCCTGGGCCTGGACATCATCTGGCTCATATGGATCGACACAGCCTGGCGCAGGCGTTGGAGTGACGGTTGCGGCAGGCGCGGGAAGCGTGGCGGTCGGCGTCGCCGGGATGGCCGCGGTAGCGGTCGGCGTCGCCGTCGGCGCTACGGCCACCTGCTGCATCGTCGTCAGATAGGGCAGGTAGACGCGGTAGCTCTGCGGGCGCGGCGTGGGCGACGGGCCAGGGGTGAACGTCATCGTGGCCGTCGCCGACGGTCCCGCTGTCGGGGTCATGGTGACCGTGGGCGTGCTGGTGACGGTACGCGTCGCCGTCGGGGTGCGTGTCGGCGTCGCCGGGCCGCTCCCAGGGACACGCACGGCAGTCACATCGTAGAACTGGTTCGGGTTGTAGTCCAGGCTCCGCGTCAGAATCATCACGTAGTAGTCGACGCCACCAGGCGGGGTGTTCGCCACTGTGTAGGACATGACCTTGTCGCCTGCGCTACCACCCTCGTTGGAAGCAACTTCGATGTACTGGTCGCTGTACATATACATGGCAAACTGTGGCGCGCCGTTGTGCAGCGTGACGGTGACGTTGTCGCCCGTCTGGACATGCACACGGTATACGTCGATGTCTTCAGCGGGGCAGATGGTCGCGTGGTATGCCTGGCTGAAATCCATGGACGTCGCCTGGGCAAACGACTGGTTCGGCTCAAAGGGGTCCGCCGGGCAGCCGGGCACTGGCGTCGGAGTCGGCGGGCTTGGCGTTCGTGTCTGTGTCGGCGTCGCCGGAACAGCCGTCGCCGTCTGCGTCGAAGTCGCGCTGGCCGTTGTCCCCGTCGCCGTAGGTGTTGCTGTTGCGCTGGCGGTCGTGACGGTCGCCGTCGGGGTAGCGGTCGCGGTCCACGTGGGCGTGAACGTCGCCGTTGGCGTGCGCGTGGCCGTCGGGCTACTTGTCGACGTGCTCGTAGGGCTGCTCGTCACCGTCGGAGTCGCTGTGCGGCTCTGGGGTGTCAGAGTCACGCCGCCGGGAACTGTCGCCGTTGGTGTCGCTGTGAATACGCCGGTCGCGGTTGGCGTCGCCGTCGCGGTCGCCGTCGATGTTCGCGTCGCGGTCGCCGTGGCGGTGGCCGTGGATGTACCGGTCGCTGTGGGTGTCGTCGTCGCCGTCGGCGTTCGCGTGGGCGTGAACGGCGGCGTCGCGGTCGCTGTGGGGGTCTTGGTCGGCGGCGGGGTGGGGGTCAGCGTGGCCGTGGACGTGACCGTCGGCTGGGTGGTTGGCGCGACCACCTGGATCGTCACCGAATCGGACACGTCGGGCGCTCCGTCCGGATGGCCTACGATCTTGTAGATGTACGTGCCGGGGGTGCTGGGCGCGTTGGTATAGGCGGACCAGTTGCCGGCTCGTGAGGCTTGACCACTGTCGAACGTGCCGCAGCTCGAGGGCGAGGTGCAGAATTGAAGCTCGATGAACATGGCCCGGCTGATGGAGCCAAAAAGTTGAACGGCTTCGCCCGGCGCGTAGACTCCTCCATCGCCACGGTTGGTGGTGATAGAGACCTGGTCGAGGATGCGGAACTGAACGGCATCCTCGCCGATGACCACACCGCCCTGCCGGTCGAACATGCGAATGCGGTACGTTATGAGACCGCTCGGCGTTCCCAGCGGGCCTTGAAGCGCGCCAGAGCCAGAGACGCCGTACCATATGAGCCGGCGGCCCGATTCGTCCTCGCGGTAGATTTCGAGGTAGGACGCGTACGGAACGCTGTAGCTGATGCGAATCAGGTCGCCCAGGGAATAGCTCGAGCCTGGCCCCTTGTCGACGGTGATTCTGACCGCGCCGGCAGGCAGGGCGGCAGGAACGTCGGTGCTTGTGCTGGTGGGCGTCATCGTCCAGGACGGCGTTGGCGTTGGGGTGTCGGTGCCGGTGGCCGTCTGCGTCGCCGTTGCGGTGACGCTGGCGGTGTTCGTCGCCGTGGGCGTCGTGGTGATAGTGGGCGTATTCGTGGCGGTGCGCGTCGCCGTCGGTGTGGACGTATCGGGAGGCGTCGCGGTGACGGTCGGTGTATTCGTGGCGGTGCGTGTCGCCGTCGCCGTGGGTGTATTCGTCGGCGTCGGGGTGTCCGTGGGGACACTCGTCTCGGTCGGCGTTGGCGTGTCGGTGGGGACGCTAGTCTCGGTGGGCGTCGCCGTGACTGTCGGTGTAGGGGTGTCGGTGGGCGTAGACGTCACGGTGGGCGTGTCGGTCGGCGTGCGGGTATCCGTCGGCGTCGCCGTGACGGTGCTGGTTGAGGTCGGCCCCGGCTGCGGCAGGGAGTACACGATCTCTAGATATGGCTCCAGCGACGTGACACCTTGCTCGCTCATGGACACTGTGATGTAGTTGCCGCTACTGAAGCCGAAGCCCGGCCACGCATCGGCGATGTCGTGACCCTCGCGCAGAGCGAGCTTCGTGACGCCCGTATGGGAGATCCAGCCAATTCCTGTGTCGTTGAGGTCCCAGTGGACATAGCCGTTCGGCGTCATATCGCTGAGGTTCAGGCGGTTCGCCCCCTCGGTCGGGTTGGTGATGGCATTGCCCGCCTTGCTGTAGTCGCTGGATATCAACATTGTGGAGAAGGTCTGGAGGCCCTGCACGATGCCGATGGTATCGTTACCGTCGCTCACCATGTCCGACTTGCTGTTGACGTAGACGTAGAGGGATGCCTGGGAGATCACAGCATTGTCAGGCAAATCCGATGTGTTGAAGACGAGAAAGCCGCGGCTGATGGTCACGCGCCCGTTAATACAGCCCGTGCCAATGGTATAGCTAGGCGCGGCTGTCTGATAGTCGGCGGTTCCATTGACCGCATCGTGAACGGTGTCCCAAACGGCCTGGCTGCAGATGATCGTCGCGCCACTGTTGTACACACGTCCATCGCCTGCCGTGCTGTAGTACCGCTTGGTTGTGCTGGCGCTCGACTCAATTGCCGCATGGAGGAGAGGGCTAGGAGTAGGGGTATCAGCGGCTTGCTCGTCGGCAGGATGGTCGGTCTGAGGCACCGGGGCCGCGTCGAGCGAGGCGACCGCAAAGAACCCGACGCATAATAATGCGCAAGCCAGCAGAAGGGCGCCAGCCCACGTCCAGGGGGGTATCTGTCTCATACGCCTAACCTTTGCTGAGAGGGGCGGCGTCCCGCCCAAAGGTGTCCTGCTTAACGATGAAGTGTTGGGTGCGAGAATGAAGTATACAGTGGTTCTTGATATAAAGACGTATGATAAAGCGCCGGGTTACGCTTCGGCATGGAGTCTGCACGACAACGCTTCTGTCATGCTCGTGCAACACAGCATCCCAGCTTTAGATTCAGTTTAGGGCGCGCGAGAATTTGGGTGTAAAATGTCAGGGTCAACGCGTTTTCACCGGAAGGAAGCATGAATCAGATAAGGCAGATCTCCTGGACAGCGGTGCTGTGGGGAGTGCTGACAGACTTTTTTTTGAGCCAGATACTTTGGATTATCGTCAATTTAAGCGCCGGAATTGATTTTGGCGGTGACGCGAGCGCTGCGGAGGAGATGCTGCGGGCCAGTCCCTACTTCTGGCCCGCTACGGCGCTGGGCATCTTCTTTACCGGCCTCGGCGGCTTCGTCGCTGGCCGTCTCGCCCGACGCGGTGGGGTCTTCTACGGCATTCTCGTCGCTTTCATTACGAACGTGGTGCTCGGCGTCATATTCGCCTTCCAGCCGCTGGACGATGTGCAGACCGTTGGCATCATGCTGGCGTTGGCGGCGGGCATGATCGGCGGCTGGCTCGGCGCGTTGAGCAGCGGCGAGCCAAAGGCAAGCAAATAGCGCGCGTGTCTATTCGCCCTTTAACGCGCCGCCCACCCAGCGCGTGATAAACTCGGCGACGATTTTCGTCGCTGTGATGATCTCCGCCAGGTCGATCCACTCATCCGCTTTGTGCGCCAGACTCACGTCGCCCGGCCCATACAGGACGGCGGGCAGGCGCGCGTGGTTCGTGAACAGGCGCAAGTCTGAGCCATACGGGACGCCCTGGATGTCGGGCTTCGCGCCGACAATCGCAGCGTGGGCCTCGGCCAGGGTTTGTAGCAGTGGATGATCGGCTGGCGTCTCCCCTGCCTCGAACTGACCCTCGAACCACTCAACGCGCGGCGGGTTCTCGCACAGCCACGGGTCCGCCTCGGCTGCCGCTCGCACAGCGCCTTCCAGTACGGTTCGCGCCGCCGCGTTCGACTCACCCGGCAAGACGCCGAAGCGCCCCTCGGCGACGACACGCTCCGCGACGGTCGAATGCCACTCGCCGCCGCGCACCGTCCCAATGCTGATGGGCGCGATGTAGCGCGGGCCCTCGTACAGCGGGTGGCTGAACGTCGCGTGGCGTTGCGCTTCCAGGTCCGACAGGGCCGCCAGGAGCAGGGCAAACTTCTCGATGGCGCTCACGCCGTACTGGCGCATCGCGGCGTGAACCGCCTTCCCCTCGACCGTCAGCCGGAACGTCAACGCGCCGGACTGCACCGGGCACATCTTGAGCCGCGTTGGCTCCAGGACGATCACGCCGCCAGCAGTGTAGCCCTCGACGATGGTGGCGAGCGTGCCGACGCCGCCGGACTCTTCCCCGATCACGCTTTCGATGAGGACATCCTGGGCGGGCTGGAAGCCGAGGCGCTGGAGCGCGGCGATGGCGAAGACGCCCGTCACCAGCCCACACTTCATGTCGAGCGCCCCGCGCCCGTAGAGCCGTCCGTCCTTGACCACGCCGCCAAACGGTGGGACGCTCCACAACGCCTCGTCGCCCGTGGGAACCACGTCCACGTGACCGTTGAGGATGAGCGAGCGCGTGGGATCGTCGCGGCGGGCGCCAACCCAGCGGCCGATGACGTTGACGCGGGCATCCGGGGAGAAGCCGTCGTCGGAGAAGGCCGGGTGGCCCGCCAGGGTGTCGAAGCGCACCGGCGAGACAATGACCTCCATTCCCATACTCGTCAGCCGCTCGGCCATGATGGCCTGGACGGCGTGCTCCTCGTTGGGCAGGCTGGCGGCCTGGACCATACGCTGCGCGAAGGTGATAAGCTCGTTCCGCAGCGCCTCGACGGCGGCTTCAATGTCGTGAGTATTCATACTTCCTTGTTTCCTGTTAGTCGGCCCAGCCCGTCATTGCGAGGAGGACGATAGGACGACGAAGCAATACCCCGGATGGCTGGGTTCGTTGCTGTATCCGCACCCGACAGTCTCTCACGCCACCGTGAGATTGCTTCGCTTTGCTCGCAATGACAGGATGGCGAATGCCAGAATCAGGCCACGGTCAGCGTGTAGCGGATGGTGTACATGCCGAGAACTTCGCGCAAAGCAGCCTCCAAAGTCTCTAGCTCTACGCCCGGCTCCGCCGTCACGTGGATGTCGGCGGTCATGCCGTAGACCTTGTCCGGTCCGACGTGGACCGTCACGGCGTGGACGCCCGGCTGCTGCGCGAGCTCGTCGTGGTAGACCAGCTCAACCTCATGCCAGGTGAGCTGCGGCTTGAAGATTTTGCCGACGGCGGTCACCGGGATGTGGGGGACGACGCGGATGGCCTTGGGAACGGCGGCGCGCTCGCCGATGGTTTCCTGGGCGAAGGCGAGCAAATCCTCCTCGCTGACGAGCGCGCCCTGGCGCAGCTCAACATACGCCACCGGCACTTCACCCAGGCGCGCATCAGGCCGACCAACGGCGGCGGCGAGGGCGACGGCGGGGTGCTTGTGCAGCGGGTCCTCGATGCTCTTGGGGTCGATGTTGTGCCCGCCGCGAATGATAAGCTCCTTGCGGCGGCCCGTGAGCCAGAAGTAGCCCTCGGCATCGACGCGGGCGAGGTCGCCCGTATTGAACCACGGCCCCTTGCCGTCGCCCGTGTCCACCCAGATGTTGCGGTTGTACGACTCGTCGGTGTAGCCCGGAAACACGTTGGGGCCGCGAATGATGACCGTGCCGATCTCGTCCGGCCCACAGTCGCGCTCGTAGGTATTCTGGGCATCCAGAACGACCGACTTCATTTCCTGATAGGGGATGCGGAAGCCGATGGAGCCGACGCGCTTCTCGCCGTTCATCGGGTTTACCGAGCTGACGCACGTCCCTTCCGTCAGGCCGTAGCCCTCCAGGATGCGCATGCCTGTGCGCCGCTGGAACTCGGTGAACACCTCGACCGGCATGGGCGCTGCCCCGCAGATGGCGTAGTGTAGCGAGCTAACGTCCTGGCCGGCGATGGGGACTTGCAGCAACCCGGCGTAAACCGTCGGGACGGCGCTGAAGAAGTTGACCTTGTAGTGTTCGATGACCTTCCAGAAGTTCAGGAGCAGGTTCATGTTGCGGTAGCCCTGGGGCGTCGCCAGGACGACCGTCGAGCCGCGGCCCCACGGGATGAGGCCGGTCACGACGACGGCGTTGACGTGGAACAGCGGCAGGCCGCACAGGTAGACCTGGGAGCCTCCGGTGCCGATGCACTCCGCCGACATCCAGGCGTCGGCGACCTCCATCGCGTGGGTGTGGACGGCGAGCTTGGGCGTACCGGTCGTCCCGCCGGTGTGGAAGTAGGCGCAGACGTCCTCGGGCCGCACATCCCGCCCGCTAACCAGGTGGTCATCGGGCTGCTGCGCTAGAGCGGCGTGGAAGTCCAGGATACGCTGGCCGGAGCCGTCATCCGGGATTTGCGGCGCGCTATGCCGGCCGAGGTAGGTCAGCAAATCGACGCGGAGGACGGTCTTCAGCGTCGGCACGCGCGCTCGCACGGCCTCAGCCTTGTCCCACAGATCCGTTGCGGGGAAAGGCCCCAGGGCGATGAGCGCCTTCGCGCCAGCCGCGTTCATGATGTCGGCGATGGTCGGCACATCCAGCATGGGGTTGATGGGGCTGATGATGCCGGCCAGCTCGCCGCCCAGGATGGAAAAGAAGGTCTCCGGCATGTTGGGCATGAGCATGGCGACGACATCGCCGGGGCGGATGCCGATGTCGTGCAATAGGTTCGCCGTCTGGGTAATCTTGGCGAGGAGCTGGCGGTAGCTGAAGGTCACCGCTTTGTCGTACCCGTTGGGGTCGAGGAAGAAGATGAGCGCCGGCCGGTCGGGGTCATCCGCGCCACCCTGGCGGATCAGCTCGAAGGTATTGGGCGGGAGATTACGGTCGGCGAACGGCATCTGCTCGAACGCTTCGATTTCCGCCATGCTTGCAAAGCCAGGCATCCTCACACCTCCTTGTCGACGAGCGAAGCCACAGCGCCATCGCCGGGCTGCCTTGTCCGCCCGCAGTATACGCGCTCAATCTCCCTCAGTCAAGCAAACTAGCCTGTCCCTTCGCGTAACATCATGTCTTATTTCCGTGCCTTCCGTGTGTTCCGTGGTTCCCCCTCTTGGGCCTATATCTTGAGGATAACCTGGCAACGCAAGGGCGCAGGGGCGCAGAGGCGCAAAAAGCGATACGTCTTCACTGTTCGCCCGGACGCGCCTATACTCTGGACAAACGAGTGGAAGGAACATGAAACATGAAAGCTCTGATGAAAGTAGCGCGGGGCGTGGGAAATGTCGAGGTGCGCGAGATTGACGAGCCGTCGCCAGGGGCAGGCCACGTCAAGCTCGCCGTGCGGGCGGCAGGCATCTGCGGCACAGACTTGCACATCTACCACGATGAGTTCCCGACGCGCCCGCCAGTGGTCATGGGCCACGAGATCGCCGGGCAGGTCGTGGAACTGGGCGAAGGTGTCACGCGCGTAGCGGTCGGCGACCGCGTGACGAGCGAGACGTACTTCTCGACGTGCGGCGTGTGCCGCTACTGCCGCGCCGGCCAGCCCAACCTGTGCCTCGAGCGGCGCTCCATCGGCTCAGCGGTAAACGGCGGCTTCACGCGCTACCTGGTTGTCCCGGAGCGCAACCTGCACCGCCTGCCCGACGGCATCGACGATGGGGCGGGGGCGCTGACGGAGCCGCTGGCGTGCGTCGTCCACGGCGCGCTGGAGATGCCGTCCCTCACGCCGGGCGACCTGGCGGTCATCGCCGGGCCGGGCGCGATTGGTCTGCTCACGCTCCAGGTGGTCAAGGCGGCGGGCGCGCGGACGGTCGTTCTTGGCACGAACGCCGACGCGGCGCGCCTTGCCCTGGCGCAGCAATTGGGCGCGGATTACGTGGTCAACGTCCAGGAGGCGGACCCGACGCCCCTCGTGATGGACCTGGGCAACGGCTTCGGCGCGGACATCGTCTACGAGTGCTCCGGCGCTGGCCCGGCGGCGCAGCAACTCCTCGGCCTGGTGCGGCGGCGCGGGCAGTATGCCCAGATCGGCCTGTTAAGCGCGCCTGTGGCGTGGGACCTCAACCAGATTTGCTACAAGGAATTGCGGGTGACGGGAAGCAATGCGTCGGTGCCGAGCGCGTGGCAGCGGGCGCTACGGCTGATGGCCGCCGGTCAGGTGAAGACCGAGCCACTCATCAGCCATGTCTTTGCCCTGGACGACTGGCGGCAGGCGTTCGACACGTTCGAGCGCCGCGAGGGCGTCAAGCTCGTCTTCCGCCCGGAGGCGTGACAACAGCGCGGGGGGATGGGCACCACGAAGGGTGTGCAGAAATCGTCGGGGCTGCCGCAGGCTGAAGCCTACGGCCATCGAAGCAAGCCCAAGGGGCTGACGGCGCGAAGGACGGTAGCCTTTCAGGCTTGCACGGGTAGCCCGCTGCTTCAGCGGCGGGCGGGTCATCGGAGAACTCTATCGCCGCAAGCGAAGGTAAGCTCGAAAGGAGGAGACGCGCGCATAGAGCCAGTAGACAAGCGGGAGAACCCACAGCAGGCTGAAATTGTAGACCAGCGCTTTGTAGCACGTGTTGTCTGTGCAGAAGCTCGAGGCGGACGCTAGAGGAATGGGCATTCCGAAGGCACGCAGTGGCGAACATGAAGCTACAGCTACGAGCGTCCCGCCCAGGGCGGTCAACACGACGACGGCCCAAAGAATAACGTCGGCCTTCAAGGTGATGATACGCCACGCCACATAGTTCAAGATACCAATGACCGCGCCCAGAAAGAAAGCCGCGACGACGACAAGGCTTGGGTCAAGGAGAAAATCAACAAGCGCCAATACAAGGCTGCCAACGACAATTGTGCCAGCAGCGACCTGGAGGCGCTGCCCCCAGAACATTGATGGTGAATCGCTCATACACGAGAATACCGATAACCTGTCATTGCGAGCGCAGCGAAGCAATCTCCCGCCCTTGCGTCAGCCCTGCCACTGTGGAGATAGCATCGCTCTAGCAAAGCGAGAGGCTGCTTCGTCGTCCTATCGTCCTCCTCGCAGCGACGGCACAACCTATGTCCTGACTCGCCTACTCTAGCGCGACGCTCACCACTAGCTCGGGCAGGTCGTCCACCGGCACATCCTCGAAGGACGCCAGGCCCCAATCGTCGGTCACGCCAACCTGCTCCCGCTCGCGCATCGCCAGCCCGACTTCGATGCCGCCCAGGTCGGGCCAAGCGCGGTCGGGCGGCTCGACCGTCACCTCGACAAGGCAGCGGTCGGGCTGCTGCGCATCGCGGTACGCCGCCAGACCGATGGGCAAATCGGGCGTCGGCTCCAGCGTCAAGAGCGTTTCATGGTAGCGCCGCGTATCCTGCGGGGCGCGCAAGGCCGCCGTCGCTGGCGTGGGCCGCAGCTGCGCCAGGAGGTCGGGGGAGAGGCTCAGCGTGAGCCGACCGCCGATGCGCCGGAAGGCGTCCTGCAGCCGGTCGGCGAGCGACTCCGCGCCGAGGAACGACAGGTCCGGCTCTGGCGTCCGCGCCAACATGGGGAGCGCATTCATCTGCGCCGCCCACTCGGTCTCGTAGACGCGGGCGTAAGCGCCGGTGCAGTCCACGCAGGCGTCCAGGTGGAGCGCGACCTCCGGAAAGAGGGCGACGTAGTCCCGGCCGTCGAGCTGCGCCGCCACGTAATCATCGATCTGCGCCAGGCAAGCCGCGCAGGCAGCCTCATCGTGTTCTGTTTGAATCGCTTGAATGAACTTTTCGCGGCGCGCGTTGGCGTCGCCCAATCCTGATGTCGTCATTTCTCGTTTACCCCCTCACTTGCAGGACGCGCAACCGAGGGTTTACCTTTCCTCGCGGGCGTAAGGGACAGCGCGTCAGGAGGGGCGGAGAAGGGCGCGTAGCGGCTCCCACTTGCGCAGCTTGTCGATATCCTTAGCGCGCGTGACCTGGATGTGGCTCGGCAGGACGATTTGCCCCAGCAGCGCGCCCTCGACCTGCGCCAACTCCTCGTCAGGCCGGTCCTCGACGTAGCGGCCGACGACGACGCGCCGCGACCGATTGCTGATGGGGGCGCGCCGGATGGCCCGCGTCAGCTCGTCCTCGTCCAGGACGGCGTCCACCCGGTACGTCTCATCCGGCGCCGGGAACTCGCGCGCCGCTTCCGTCTCGTCGTCGTCATCGGCGACCTCCAGGCGGCGGCGGCGGCGCAACTCGTCGATGGCGCGGGAGGTAGTGATGCGCCGCGCCCAGGCTTTGAATGCCGCCGGCTCGTTGACCTCCCCTAGCGAGGCGTGAATCTTGACCAGGGCGGCCTGGGCGCAGTCCTGCGCTAAGGCGTCGGCGTCGGGCTGGTCGCGGGTCACCTGGGCCGCGACGCGGAGAAGGTACGGCCACAACTCGCGGTAGGCCGCTTCCTGAGCGCGCCGGTCACCGCGCCGCAGGGCATTGTAGAGGTCAACGCTGTCGGTCAGGGTTGCGTGGGACATACGCTTGCGAATACCCTTTCGGGCTGGCTGGTCCTATCGCACCATTATAACCGACAAGCGCGCTACAGCCTAACCTACAGCCGCGCCGTTCGCTTTTACGGGAGCACTCGCTGTCGGCAAGAACACGGTGACGGACGTGCCGCGCCCGACCTCGCTTGACACGCCCACCGTGCCGCCGTGCGCCTCCACAATCTCGCGCACAATCGCCAGCCCCAGGCCACTGCCGCCGTCGGAGCGGGCGCGGTTGCCGCGATAGAAGCGCTCGAAGATGCGGTTGAGGTCTTCGGGCGGGATGCCAGGACCACTATCAGTGACGGTGAACGACAGCCCACCGGGCGCCGGTCCGGCGATGAGATCGACGTGGCCGCCCGGCTCGGTGTATTTGAATGCGTTGTCGAGGAGGTTGTTGAGCACCTGTTCCAGCCGCACCGCGTCGCCGCTAATCGTCGGCAACCAGGGCGGCGTCCGGTAGGTGAAGACGAGACTTGCGGCGGCGGCGCGCGGCTCAGCCGTTCGGGCGGCGCGAGCGAGGAGGGCTGCCATGTCCACGTCCACCATGTTGAAGGTGGCGATGCCGCCCTGGAGACGCGCCAGGTCCAGCAGCTGGCCGATGAGGCGGCGCATGCGCTCCGACTCGGCGTAGATGATGTTCGCCGCCGATTGATACTCGTCCATGCTGTGCAGCGTGCCGTCGACCATCGCCTGGGCGAAGCCCTCGATAGAGGTGAGCGGCGTCTTGAGGTCGTGGGAGACGTTCACCAGGAAGTCACGCTGCATTCGATGCGCCTTGTCGACCTCCTGGCTCATCGAGTTGAACGCCCGGCCCAGGCGTGCGATCTCGTCGTCGCCCGTGACCGGGATGGTCTGGCCGTAGTCGCCGTGCGCCATCGCCTCCGTCGCCTTCGTGAGCCGCGCGACGGGCTTGGTGATGGAGCGCGCCAGCCAGTAGCCCAGGGCCGTCGCCAGGGCGAAGACAATCAGTCCGACGGTGAGCATCAGCCGCGTCAGGGTCGGCAAGGGCTGGGCCTCCGGGACGAACTGCACGACGCCGACGTAGGCCGGCGCGCCCGGCGGTTCCGGCGCGGCCGGACGTGGAATCGGCGCAATAGCGTACACCAGGGACTCGCTGCCGAGGTCGATGCTATTCGTGCGCGAGAGGGGCGAGGTCTTGGGCAGGGGCAGCCCGCGCGGCGGCTGACCGGCGGGTGGCGGCGGGGCGGAGTTATCGGCGGGCGGCGCGCCTGGCGGCGGGGGAAGCTGCGGGCGTTGCGGCAGCCCGCTGATGGTCTGCCCATCCAGGCTGGGAATGCGCTGGCCCTCAGGCGTGAGCGTGCCACCCAGGAAGTCCTCGATGACGCGGCCCCCGTCGTCCAGGAGGATGACGTGGAGACGGGCGAAGCGGGCCTGATTGCGGATCTGGTTGCGGATGTCGGTCATCGACTGGCCGTTGGCGAGACCCGTCTGCACCCGCTCGGCCACGGCAGCCGCTCGCCCACGCATGAATACTTCGACGGCCTGAAGCTCGCGGCGGTTGAACGCCGTAACAGCAACAACCGTCACGACCGCCAGGGAGAAGGCGATAATCAGCGCGTAGCTGAGAATCAGTTTGGCTTCGAGCGACTTTAGGAAGGACATAAATTCCTGCTCGTGAACATCACGCTCGCTGTCATGCCGACGCAGGAGGCATCTGGGCGGCCGCAGTCCAGATCCCTCCTTCGTCGGGGTGACATTCGGACGTTTCTAGTGTCGGCGCATACCGTCACAAGGCATGGGGTCTCGCAATGACCTTTAATAATGGTACTCGCATTTATGTCACAAGAACAGCCGCCGGTGTAAAAAGTCTGCAAAATTGAATTTAGCTCTAGCGGGGAGTATACTGGACGTCGTGCGCCTTGCTGCGCCTTCATCATCTCACTCAACGTCGAGGAGGTTCTGCATGGGAGAGGTCCCCAGCGACCTGGCAATTGCCCAGGCCGCAACGCTTACGCCAATCGAGGATATTGCGGCCCCTCTCGGCCTCCAGCCGAGCGAAATCGACCCCTATGGCCGCTACATCGCCAAAATCAACCTGAATGTGTTGGAGCGGCTGCAAGACCGCCCCAATGGCAAGTATATCGACGTGACCGCCATTACGCCGACGCCCCTCGGCGAGGGCAAGACCCTGACCACGGTCGGGCTAGGGCAGGCGCTCAGCCACATCGGCAAGCGGACGGTTATCGCGCTGCGCCAGCCTAGCATGGGGCCGGTGTTCGGCATCAAGGGCGGCGCAGCGGGCGGCGGCTACAGCCAGGTCGTCCCGATGGAGCAGTTCAACCTCCACTCGACCGGCGACTTTCACGCCGTCGGCGCGGCGCACAACCTCCTGGCGGCCGCCCTCGACGCCAGCCTGTTTCACGGCAACCCCCTCGACATCGACGTCAACGACGTGACCTGGCCGCGCGTGATGGACATGAACGAGCGCGCCCTGCGCGAGATCGTCATCGGCCTCGGCGGGCGGCTCAATGGCATTCCGCGCCAGAGCCGCTTCGACATCACGTCGGCGTCGGAGGTCATGGCCGTCCTGGCCCTCTCCAACAGCATCTTTGACATGAAAGAACGCCTGGGGAACATCGTTGTCGGTGTCAATCGCCAGGGCAAGGCCGTGACGGCGCGCGACCTTGGCGTCAACGGCGCGATGACCGTTCTGCTCAAAGACGCCCTCAAGCCGAACCTGTTCCAGACCCTCGAAGGCACGCCCGTCCTCGTCCACGCGGGGCCGTTCGGCAACATCGCCCACGGCAACAACTCCATCCTGGCCGACAAGATCGCGCTCAAGCTGGGCGACTACGTCGTGACGGAGAGCGGCTTCGCCGCCGACCTGGGGATGGAGAAGTTCATGGACATCAAGTGCCGCTACAGCGGCCTGACACCGGACGCCGTCGTCCTCGTCGCAACGGTCCGGGCGCTCAAGATGCACGGCGGCGCGGGGCGCGTCGTGGCGGGCAAGCCGCTGCCCAAGGAACTGGTGGAGGAGAACCTGCCGGCGCTGGAGAAGGGCGCAGTCAACCTCGTCAAGCACATCGAGAACGCGCGGCAGTACGGCGTGCCGGTGGTCGTCGCCGTCAACCGCTTTACCCAGGACACGGAGCGCGAGATGGAGTTGGTGCGCCAGATCGCCATGTCGGCCGGAGCCGAGGGCGCCCACGTGTCCGATGTCTGGGCGCGGGGCGGCGCGGGCGGCGCAGAGTTGGCCGAGGCCGTCGTCGCAGCGTGCGAGAAGCCCAAGAACTTCCAGTTCCTCTACCCGCTCGACATCCCCATCAAGGACAAAATCTACGCCATCGCCACGCGCATCTATGGCGCGTCGGGCGTCGAGTACACGTCAGACGCGGACCGCGCCATCAAGCGCTACACCGAACTGGGCTTCGGCGGCCTGCCCATCTGCATGGCAAAGTCGCACCTGAGTATCTCCCACGAACCATCGTGGAAGGGCGCGCCGTCGGGCTACGTCCTGCCCATCCGTGAGGTGCGCGCGTCGGCTGGCGCCGGATTCCTGGTGCCGCTGTGTGGTGAAATCATGACCATGCCAGGCCTCGGCTCCAAGCCCGCCTTCCTCAATATCGACATCGACGCCGACGGCAACACCGTCGGGCTATTCTAGAGCGGGGTAATCATGACGGCTCAGATTCTCGATGGCAAGGCGCTGGCCGCCCAGATTCGCGGCGAAGTCGCCGAGGGTGTCGCCGAGTACACACAGCAGTACGGCGTTCCGCCGGGCCTGGCGGTCATCCTTGTCGGCGACAACCCGGCCAGCGTCACTTACGTCAACAATAAAGCCAAGTCCAGCGGCGAAGTGGGCATCAACTCCCAGGTGTTTCGGCTGCCCGCCGACACCACTGAGGGCGCGGTGCTGGACCTGATCGCGCGGCTGAACGCCGACCCCGCCGTCAACGGCCTGTTCGCCCAGCTCCCCTTGCCGCCGCACATGAACCCGATCCGCATCCAGACCGCTATCGACCCGACGAAGGACGTGGACGGCCTCAACCCGATCTCGGTCGGACGGCTGTGGATCGGCGAGGAGACTCTCTTGCCCGCGACGCCGTCGGGCATCCTGGAGATGCTGAAGCGCGGCGGCTTCCCCCTCAAGGGTAAGCGCGCCGTGGTCGTTGGCCGCAGCACCATCGTCGGCAAGCCCGTCGCCGCCCTGCTGCTGGCCGAGCACGCGACAGTCACCATGGCGCACTCGCGCACCGTCCCCCTGGGCGACGTCACGCGCGAGGCCGACATCCTCGTCGTCGCCATCGGCAAGGCGGAGATGGTCACGGGCGACATGATCAAGCCCGGCGCCGTCGTCATCGACGTCGGCATGAACCGCATCGAGGATGCGACGAAGAAGGCAGGGTTCCGCAACGTCGGCGACGTGCAGTTCTCCACAGCGGTCGAGGTCGCTGGCGCCATTACGCCTGTGCCCGGTGGCGTCGGCCCGCTGACCATCGCCATGCTCCTCGTCAACACACTCACGGCAGCGCGCCGCCAGCGCCGAGGGTAATCCCTGATGACATCACCAGAGCCATTTGACGCGCGCATCGCCCGCCTGCAAGCGCCCGGCGTCGTGGATATGCACTTCGACCTGCTCATGGACCTGTACGAGAAGCGCCGCCGCGCCAACGTCCTGCGCGACGACCACCTGGCGACGCTGCGGGCAGGCGACATGGGCGTCGTCGCCGCCGCCATCTACCTGTTGGAAGGATACGTGCCGGAGATGGCGCTGCGCGTGGCGCTGGACCAGGTCGCCCGGCTGTATGTCGAGGTCGAGGGCAGCCCCGATTTCGCCATCTGCCGCACGTACACGGAGATCGAGGCGGCGCGGCAGGCGGGCAAGATCGCCTTCCTCATCACGATGGAGGGCGTCGAGCCGCTAGGCAACGACATCAACCTGCTGCGCGTGTTCTACGAGCTGGGCGTACGCATGGTCGGCCTGACCCACGCGCGCCGCAACTACGCGGCGGACGGCGCGATCTTCGCCCCAAAAGGCTCGTCGCGCCAGGGGCTGACGGCGTTTGGCCGCGAGGTTGTGCGCGAGTGTGAGCGGCTGGGCATTATCATCGACCTGGCGCACATCAACCCGGCCGGCTTCGACGACATTGTCGCCCAGGCGACGCGCCCGGTCGTCATCTCCCACACCAACGCGCGCCGCTACTACGACATCGAGCGCAACGTGACCGACGCGCAGATCCGAGCCGTTGGCGAGCGCGGCGGCGTCATCGGTGTCAACGCGACTCTGGTCAGCCGCGACCCAGACGGCGCAACGCTGGACCGCTTCGTGGACCACATCGCGCACATTGAGAAGCTGATCGGCATCGACGGTGTGGCGCTCGGGTTCGACTACTTCAAGAGCCTGTATGACGCGCTGCCAGAGGTGGAGAAAGAGCATATCCGCACGTCGATGACCGAGATCTCCATCATCCCGGACCTCTCATGCCACGCCGACACGCTGAACCTGACACGCAAGCTCATCGAGCGTGGCTACAGTGACGAGGATATCGGCAAGATTCTCTACGGCAACTGGATGCGCATTCTGAGGGAGATGCTCTAGGCAAAAAGAAGCGGCCCCGACTGTTGCAGTCGGGGCCGCGATAAGGGCGAAGCTTGGCGGCGCCCTACTTTCCCACCCAGTTACCCAGGCAGTATCATCGGGGCTGGCGGGCTTAACGGCCGGGTTCGGGATGGGACCGGGTGTACCCCCGCCGCTCAAACCACCAAGCACTCTTTCACGTTGTCAAGCGTGCGTGGCACGCAAAGAACTGAACAGCAAGGAGTAACTCACGTAAACACTCAAGGTGAGAGGCGAAGAACACAGTTAAGCCCTCGCGCCTTAGTACGGCTCGGCTGAACATGTTACCATGCTTACACCTGCCGCCTATCTAGGTCGTGGTCTACAACCGCGCTTACCTG
>JBDHWG010000009.1:0-203421 GCA_039810085.1 Anaerolineae bacterium | reverse complement strand
GCCTCGCCCACGTCTGCTATAGTTGTCATCGGGAAGCTCCTTGGCATCGGCGTTTGTTTGGCCACGACGATGATGCCCCAAGAGCTTCCCACTGTCATCTCTTAGCTTGATACGTATGGGACAGGGCGCTTTGTACCCCTATCCCCCGTCTTATGTTCTATCGCGTGCGCGTTTACTTCGCGGTATAGTCCTGCCCTGGTTGGAGGACGACAGGGTCGGCGCCAATCTTGCGCACCATGTCCGCCCACTTATTTGGGTCTTGCTGGATGGGCGGGAAGGTGTTGTAGTGCTGCGGAATGGCGATTTTCGCCTTGAGCATCTTCAGCGCCTCAACCGAGTCCTCTGGGCCCATTGTGAAGAAATCGCCAATCGGCAGGATCGCCACGTCCGGCTTGTAGCGTTCGCCGAATAGCGCCATGTCGCTGAACAGGGCTGTGTCGCCGGAGTTGTAGACCGTCAGGCCGTCGAGATACATGACAAAGCCGCCGGCGACGCCGCCGTAGGAGCCGTCGGGGAAGGACGAGCTGTGGATGGCGAACGTGTACATCACGCGGCCAAACGGGAGACTCACGTGGCCACCAGGGTTCAGCCCAATCGCGTTGTCGACGCCCTGCTTGCCGAGCCACTCGGAGATTTCGAAGTTCGTCACGACGGGGGCGCCGGTGCGCTTGGCGATGGCGACGGTGTCGCCGAGATGGTCGCCGTGGGCGTGGGTGAGGAGGATGAAGTCGGCCTGGAGCTGATCGGCGCTCACTTCCGCCGTCGGGTTGCCGGTCAGGAAGGGGTCCACCAGAATCGTCTTGCCGCCCGCCTCGATAGTCCAGACAGAGTGGCTATGCCACTGAAAACGAACAGACATGGGAGCCTCCTAAGGGTTGGAATGTCGCCTCGCGTTGTGCAGGGCCAGATTATAGCACAGCCCGCAAGCCTTAATCATCCCCTAAGCCGCGCTTAACGGGGCGTTAATGTAGCCTTGGTACTATTGACACTGTAGTACCCCCCTTGACAAAGGTTCGAAGGTTTCGCTCAGCGGCGGGGCGAATTCTTCGAACCTTTGTCACATTTGTTTCCAGGCGCAATTCCCAAACGCAAGACAACTCGATAGCTATTTCAGGCACGCTCTCGCTTCCGCGATCTGTTGCGCGACGGCGCTCGGCGCTGTGCCGCCAGCGACATCGCGGCGGGCCACCGATTGACGCATGTCGAAGACGTTGTAGACGTCGCTCTCGAAGCGCGCATCCGCTTCACGGTAGGCGTCGAGCGGCAGGTCCCGTAGGGCGATGCCGCGCGCCAGCGACGCCCGAACGAGCCGCCCGACGATACCGTGGCTCTCGCGGAACGGCACGTCGCGCCGGACCAGGTAATCGGCCAGGTCGGTCGCCAGCATCGCATCGTCCAAGGCTGCGCTCATGCGCTCCGGGTGGATGCGCATGGTGCGCACGACGCCTGCTGCGACAGGCAGCGCCATTTCCAGTGTGTCGAACGTATCGAACAGCGGCTCCTTGTCCTCTTGCAAGTCCTTGTCGTAGCTCGATGGCAGGCCCTTGAGCAGCGTCAGGATGGTGACGAGGTTGCCGACGAGACGGGCCGCCTTGCCGCGCATCAGTTCCATGCTGTCGGGATTGAGCTTCTGCGGCATGAGGCTGGAGCCTGTGGCATACGCCTCGTCCAGCGTGACGAAGCTGAACTCGCTCGTGCTGTATAGGACGATATCTTCGCCCAGGCGGCTCAAATGCACGCCGAGCAGCGCCCCCGCGAACAGCATCTCAGCGATGAAGTCGCGGTCGCCGACGGCGTCCAGGCTATTCTCGCTGACACCGGCGAAGCCTAGCTCCTGGGCCAGAAACACGCGGTCGATGCCCAGGGCATTGCCGGCCAGCGCCCCCGCGCCGAGGGGGAGCACATCGACGCGCTTGAGGAGGTCGGCGAAGCGCGCTCGGTCACGCTGGAGCGGCCAGAAGTGGCTCAGCGCCCAGTGGGCGTAGAGGACGGGCTGAGCGCGCTGGAGGTGGGTGTAGCCTGGCATGATGACGTCCGGGTGCGCCTCGGCCTGGCGTACCAGCGCATCCTGCGCCTCAGCGATTCCCGCGACGAGTCGCTCGACCGCCCCGCGCACGAACAGGCGAATATCCGTGGCGATCTGGTCGTTGCGGCTGCGCCCCGTGTGGAGCTTGCCCGCAACAGACCCGACGAGCTCGTACAGCCGCCGTTCCACCGCTGTGTGGATATCCTCATCTGACAGCCGAATCTCGAATGAGCCGTCGCCGAACTCGCGGCGCACGCTCTCTAGTCCGTCGACGAGCGTCGCCGCCTCGCCATCGGTAATCAGGCCGGCGCGAACGAGGGCGCGGGCGTAGGCGACGGAGCCGGTGATGTCGGCGTCGTACAGCCGCCAGTCGAAGGGAATGGAAGCGTTGAATCGCTCCATGAGCGAGTCCGTCGGCGTGTTGAAACGCCCACCCCAAAGTTTCATGCAGGCCTCTATTGTTTCTTCGGGTCGCCGTATCGCCACGCCCACCACACGACGCCGCCCAGCGCGATGAGCAGGACAAAGCAGATGGACGATGCGACGACAGGCCCGGCCACGCGGTCTCCCATCCACCAGATGCGATACGACATGTAGATGATGAAGGAAATGAATGCGAGCTGACCAAAGCGGCTCATAGCATTAATCTCTAGGCGCGACGCCTTCGTACGCGCGAATTCGGGATTGTGAAAGAATTTTCCCCTGGAGGTACACGAACTATTATACGACATTCGTGGCTACCCGACCAAGAACCACTATGTCGCAATCATACTGCTGCGCGTCGATTGTCGACTAATAGCCGCGAGCAACTTGACGACCTTGAGGTTCTCGCTATAATCCACCGACTATCAGGTCTGCTGTCTCGACACCACTAACTGTCTCAGCATCGAAGGAGAAGCCTAATGCCTAGGATCGACAAGAAATGGTTGGTGAGCATCTTTGCCGTGCTTGCCCTAGCCATCGGCGTCGCGGCGTGTACCAGCGCGCCGTCGGCTCCCGCGCAGGCCCCAGCCCAGCCTGCTGCGCAGGCGACCGTTGCACAGCCTGCTGCCCAGGCGCAGCCCGCGCAAAAGGCGGCCCAGCCAGCCAACGCCGCTGCGCCCTCTGGCGGCAAGGTCCTGAAGATGGCCCGCAACTCAGAGCCGTTCAGCCCGTTCATCCCGTGGCAGATTGACGACAACCCGGCCTTGTTCATCTCCGTCAACATTTACGATACCCTGTTCCGCACGACGAAGGACGGCAAGGGCGTCGAGCCGGCGCTGGCCGAGAAGTATGAGTCTAGCTCCGACGGCTTGACCTGGACCTTCCACCTCAAGGATGGCGTCAAGTTCTCAGACGGCACGCCCATGAAGGCGTCGGACTTCGCGGCGTCGTTGAATGCGGCGCGCAAGAGCGAGAAGAGTGTCTGGAAGGACAGCTACAAGGCGATCAAGGACGTGACCGCGCCCGACGACAAGACCTTGGTCATCACCCTCTCGCAGCCGTACGCGCCGCTGCTGTCCGTCCTGGCGATGTTCTCGAGCGCTGTGCTCCCGGCCGACCTGGTCGCGGCGAGTGAGGCGAAGGACTTCGACAACGCCAAGGCATGGAAGACGCGCGGCACCGGCGCTTACATGGTCGATGGTTGGAAGAAGGGCGACCCACTCATTCTCAAGGCGAACCCGAACTACTGGAAGGGCAAGCCGGATGTCTCCGAGGTCGATATCGAGTATATCCCCGACGACAACACGCGCGTCCTGAAGCTCCAGGGCGGCGAAACGGACATCATTGACTTTGTGCCCTTCAGCCAGATCGATACCCTGAACTCGCAGCCCGGCATCAAGGCGCAGACGTTCGACATCCAGCAGTCGGCGTTCATCATGCTCAACAACAAGCAGAAGCCACTGGACGACGTCAAGGTGCGCCAGGCGCTGGCCTACGCCACGCCGAAGGATGCCATCATCAAGAACGTGTACTTCGGCCAAGCCAAGCCGCAGAACTCGCCGATTCCGGCCGGCACGTACTGGGACCCGAACCTCCAGGGCTACCCGTATGACCTCGATAAGGCCAAGCAACTCATGGCCCAGTCGTCGTCCCCCAACGGCTTCAAGCTGCCGATGCAGGTGCGTTCTGGTAACACCAACTTTGCCAACACTGCGGTTATCCTCAAGGACGCCTGGTCCAAAATTGGCGTTGACGTGGACATCCAGAACGTCGAGACGGCGGTGGCACGCCAGGCTTACCGCGACGGCAACTATTGGTCGCAGCCCACCGCCTGGACCAACGACATGAACGACCCGACGGAGATCGTGAACTACGGTTTGCGCGGCGACGGCGGGACGTTCGCGTACTGGACGCGCTACAACAACCCGACCCTCAACGACATGATTACGAAGGCCGACTTGGAGCAGGACCCCAAGAAGCGCGAGCAGATGTACCATGACATCCAGAAGACGTATCAGGATGACGCCCCATTCATCCCGCTCGTCTACCTGGGCGCGACAGCTGGCTGGCGCGACTACGTGCAGAACTTCTTCATCGACGGCCTGTCTTACTACCGCTTCGAAGACGTTAAGCTCAACAAGTAGACATACACACGCGTCGTGGCGGCGACTGGCTCATAGTCGCCGCCATGACAGGTGCTTAACCTATGGGACGTGCAGCGTATATTCGCAACCGCCTCTTGCTGGCGATCTTCGTGCTGTTCGGCGTGACCATCCTTATCTTCGGGATGGTACGCGTGCTACCGGGAGATCCTGCCTTTCTCATCCTGGGTGACCGCGCGACGGAGGAGAAAGCGGCTGAACTGCGCGAGCAGCTTGGGCTGAACCGCCCGGTGCCGGAGCAATACGTTCGCTTCGTCACAGGCTTCGTCCGCGGAGACCTGGGACAGTCGCTGCTCTACCGCCAGCCGGTCAGCGATCTCGTCTGGAAGCGCGTGCCAACTTCCATTGGTCTCGCGATCTACGCCATGGCGATGGCGGCGCTATTCACACTGGTCTTTGGTATCATCGCCGCGATGAACCAGGGCCGCTTTGCAGACCACGCCGTTCGTGTCTCGTTTCTCGTCATGCTGACGATGCCTGGCTTCTGGCTCGGTATTCTGCTCATTTTGCTCTTCGCGCTGCGGCTGCACTGGTTCCCCGTGGGCGGCTTCGGCAACACGTTCACGGAGCACCTGTGGTACTTGTTTCTACCGGCCCTAGCCCTAGCGCTGCCGCTGTCGGCCATTCTAATTCGCAACCTGCGCGGGCAGATTATCACCGTCAAGCGCGACGACTATGTGCGGACGGCGCGCGCCAAGGGCGTGAGTGAGACGGGCATTCTCATTGGGCACGTTCTGCGGAATGCCCTGTTGCCGGTTGTGACCATCTTTGGTCTGCAGTTCGGCGCACTCGTCGGTGGCGCTGTTGTCGTCGAGACGGTGTTCGCTATCCCCGGCATGGGGCAGCTGCTCATCCAGTCCATTACGGGCCGCGACTACCCCGTCGTGCAGGCTATCGTCGTGATTAGTGCGGCGCTGGTGATTATCGTCAATCTGTTCGTCGATCTCTCGTACTCATTCCTCGATCCACGGGTGACGTATGACTGAGCAAGCGCTGAACACTCCCACCGCGTCATCCACGCAACCTTATCGTCCCAGCCTGCGACTGCGTCTCGAGCGACGCGGTCTCAACCCGACGCTCCTGGCCGGGCTGATCATGCTCGCCATCATCATTTTGGCCGCGCTCGCCGCGCCACTGCTCACGCCGTATAATCCTATCGAACAGAGCTTGAATGACTCTTTCCTGCCGCCCTTCAGTCCGGGCCACATCCTCGGCACCGACAACTTCGGGCGCGACATCTGGAGCCGCATCATCTATGGTGCGCGCCTGGACCTGCAGATCGGGTTCATCTCGGTGCTGTTCCCGTTCTTCTTCGGTATCTTCATCGGCATCATGGCCGGCTATCTCGGCGGCAAGACCGATACGGCGGTCATGCGCGTCGTCGATGTGCTGATGGCTTTCCCCTTCCTCATCCTTGTCATCGCCATCATGGCGATCCTGGGGCCAGGGCTGACCAATCTCTACATCGCGGTCGCCGTCGTCGGCTGGATACCCTACTCGCGCCTGGTGCGCGGGCAGACGCTTGCGACGCGCAACCTGGAATACGTGCAGGCTGCGAAGGCGACCGGCTGCGACACGCCGCGCATCCTGGGCCGTCACATTTTGCCTAACGTCACCGGCCCGGCGCTCATCTACGTTTTCACCGGCATGGTGCTCGCCATCCTCACTGGCGCGACACTGAGCTTCTTGGGCCTCGGCCCCCAGCCACCGACACCAGAGTGGGGCGCAATGATCGCCGAGGGCCGCCAGTATCTCCTGCAAGCGCCCTGGATGGCGACGATCCCTGGCTTGGCACTGCTCGTCGTCGGCGTCGCCTTCAGCCTCATTGCTGACGGACTGGCGGAGCGCCGCTAGGGCATGACCAAGCTCACGCCGAAAGTCATTCTCGAAGGCACGCGCTTGACCTTCAAAACCGATATTGCTTTCGCGCTCAACGAGCATCCGCGTGTCGTTGGCCCGCGCAAGTATCGCTACCACTCGCCGCTCATCTCGGGCGAGTGGTGCGCGTTCACCAACTTCCCCTGGGGGCGCGGCCTCATCAACTTTGAGCCTCAGGAGGAGGCGCTGGCGATGGAGACGTACGCTACGTGGGTACGCCTGTTCGAGTTGCAGCGCTACTATTCCTGGATCATCGACCGCTTCCACATATCGACCCAGGCGTACCAGCTCGAAACCTACGGCAAGCGCTATGACTTCGGCTGGCTCGAAGAGCGCCTGCTACCGCTCAACTTCCGCCTCATCTTCTGCACGCGCACGCTCGAGTCGTTCGCGGCGGCGCGGCGCGAGCGTCTGAAAGTCTCTGGCAATCCGTCGCAATACGACGACCTGACGCGCTTCATCGAGGAACAGGCGCTCATGGAGCGGCTAATCGCAGCGTCGCGGCTGCCCTGCCTGACGGTGGATATATCCGACAACGACATCCCGAAGGCGGTTGAGACCATCGCCGATTGGCTTGAAGCAAGTGGTGGCCTGACCATGCCGGACTGACATCGCCACTTGCCGTCGGCTTGGACGCGCCTATACTTAGCGGCGAACAACGCTGCGTGGAGGGACACCATGCAAGTGCCTGTGCGATTTAGCGCCGGTCTGGCGCAGCAAATCGGCTCACCTCGCCTGTCGATTGACGTTCCCGACGGTGCGACGGTAGCCGATTTATTGCGTCAGCTTCACACAACGTACCCCGACGCGCCTTACCCGAAGTGAAGAACCGCGCCACGATTACCAGCGCCATCGAGATCGGCCGCAACCCCGGCGTCGTCCAGGTCACCTTCCGCGCGCCGCTGGACCGCCTGGCCCAGCGCGGCCTGCTGCCCTTCGTCCGCGACATGTACGGCATCGGCTAACCACTCTACCTCGACACAACCAGCGAGGGGGCGCATTGTGCGCCCCCTCGTTCTATCTCAAAACCTAACTCCAACCCCAACTAACGTCCTCGGCGGGGTGGATGTGATTGTGAACCACGTGCTGGTCGAGACGCCGCCGCACTGAGAACCTACCCTCAGCCCTACCTTTTGGTAGGCGACGGCTGAGAGGTATCGAGGTAGACTGAGAGCAGGAAACGACCGAAGCAACAGGCCACTCAGTGGCCCAGGAGGTGTGATCATGAGTACCCTTGTTCAACCCGCCCCGAAGGCTCGCGTTGCATCTCAATACTCCCTGGGCCACAACCTTGGCGTCATCTTCGGCGTCGCCCTGGCCCTGCTCGCGATAGTGCTGATGATGGTGTTCGTGGCTGTGCTGCCCATCACGACCCTTGTTCCGCCGCTCGTCTGGATAACGCTGATCGCGGCGGACCTCGCGCTCATCGCCGCCGTCTTCGTCTACCGACAGCGGCCAGGCATTGTGGCGACACTGGTCGGCGCAGCGATCATCGTCGCCCTGACCGCTATCGCCGCGTCGCAGGTCTTTGCTGGCACGCCGCCTATCCTCGGCGACGACGGCAAGCCGCTGTTGGGCAGCATTGCCGTGATGGAGAAGGTCAATCTCAACGGCAGCGAACAATGGATCACCATTCGCGGCAAAGACGCCACCAAGCCCGTTCTGCTGTACCTGGGCATCGGCGGTCCGGGCGCGGGCGGCTTCCCGGCGACGCGCATGAACCTCGCGCCGCTAGAGGACCACTTCGTCGTCGTCAACTGGGACCAGCCGGGTACGGGCAAGTCGTACAATGCCGTCCCCATCTCGACGCTGACCGTACAGCGTTTTGTGGACGACGCCCATGTCCTGACGGAGATGCTCCGCGCCCGCTTCCACCAGGATAAGATCTACGTCGTCGGCCTGTCGTGGGGAACCATCCTCGGCATCAAGCTGGTGCAGCAATACCCCGACCTGTTCTACGCCTATGCCGGCAACGGGCAGATGGTCAACACGACGGAGAACGACCGCTTCGGCTACGACCTGGCGCTCAAGCTCGTTACGGAGCGCGGCGACACGCGGATGGCGGATACGCTGCGCGCCTATGGCCCACCGCCGTACATGGGCGATGGCATGGCCGCGAAGTACATGGCCTACAACAATGTCCTGTTCGACTACATGGGCTCGCCGCGACTGGAGATGGTCTTGCTAGTCGGGCCTCACTTCGCGTATGAGTATGGCTGGATCGACCGGCTGAACTTCGCCCGCGGCCTCATGGACTCGTACCCCGTTGTGTACGGGCAGTTGTACGACCTCGACTTCACCCAGCAAGCGGCGAAGCTCGACGTGCCGGCGTACTTCCTTGTCGGTGAGAAGGATGTGAATGCCGTGGCGTCCATTGTCGAGCGCTACTACAACGGGCTGGAAGCGCCACACAAGGAGTTGATCTGGCTGGAGTCGGGGCATGGGGCGGGAGCGCAAGAGTACCTGGATGTGATGGTCAACCACGTCCTGGCGCATTCGCCGCCGACGAAGTAAGTAATCTTCTAGGCCACGAAGGTCACGAAAGGCGCGAGATGGGCGACTCCTTCTCGCGCCTTTCGCAGCCAGACCGTCTATGCTTTTCTGCGCGATGCAAGGACATTCGCCACCCATGCTTCGACCGCAGCTCGAAGGGCCGGCGGGGGCGGCGGGCGGTCGTAGCTGATGCGCCAGTCGTAGCCGGAGCCGGCGTAGACATCGCGGATCAGGATGTTCAGGTTGAGCGCCACTGCCGGGTCTGGCGACAGGAGCGGGATGGGGATGAGCGGCAGTGGCTCGTCGAGACCGACCGGCCAGACCTCGGACACGCGATCTGGCCCGAAGCGGTTGACAAGCAGGACATAGTCCGTGTCAACAGGGTGGTCAGCCAGTTCCAGGGCCGGCCTTTCGCCACTGCGCAGCAGGTCCAGCTCTACCAGGTGAACGTGGGAGGCAAGCACCTGGGCGCGCTTAAGCCGGTACTGCATGAGTCCATCGCTGGCGGGCCGCTTGTTGAATGGCGAGAGAATTTCAATCGTGGTGACAAGCTCGCCTGTCTCTGTGCGATAGATACGCACCGAACGCAGCTTGACCGACATGACGGCGGGCAGCATAAGCGGAGCAGATGGAATGGAGGCGCTTGCTGTCTCCGGAAGCTCGCCCACGGTAGTGTCCAGAGGCTCATAGATGCTGACATCCGGCCGAATTCGATTGGCTATTTCGACGTCTAGGTCGTGCGGCACAGACTGGGTTTCAACGGTCGCGTAGTACCTTGGGCCAATCTGCCCGTTGAGGTGATGTTTCAAGGTGACCGCGAGATCCGCGTGGAAGTCTTGCCACAGGGTAGGTTCTTCCAGATAGGGGTCCATTCCAGGAAATGGCGAAGGCACCTTAAACCTCTTTCAATCTCTCGTTGCGGCCTTTAGATATGAACCTAGGATGCGCAGGTAGCTGGCGTACTCGGCCAGGTGGTCCAGCGCCTTCTGGCAGCGCGGATCTGCCAGGGTCCCGGAGAAGTCCAGGTAGAAGTAGTACTCGAACGGCTTGCCCTTCAGCGGCCGCGACTCAATCTTCGTCAGGTCGATGTCGCGCAGGGCGAACACCGACAATGCCTTGAACAGGCTGCCGGGGACGTTCGATGCGGCGAAGACCAGGGACGTCTTGGCGGGAACATCCAGCGGCGGCGGGGGCGGCGCCTCGCGCGCCAGCGCCAGGAAGCGCGTGTAATTCTCCGGGTCGTCCTCGATGCCTTCCATGAGAATCGCCAGGCCGTAGACCTCAGCAGCGCGGCGGCTGGCGATGGCTGCGCCGTCGCGGATGCCCTGCTCACGGACATACTTGGCGCTGCCCGCCGTGTCGTACATCGGCACGCGCTCCAGGCCCAGCCGCTCTAGCGTTCCCTCGCATTGGGCGAGACCCTGCGGGTGGGAGTAGACGCGCTGGAGGTCCTCCAGCTTGACGTCTGGCAGCGCCAGCAAGTTGTGAACCACGCGCAGGTTTTCTTCGCCAATGATGGCGAGGTCGTGCCGCAGCAGCAGGTCGTAGTTGCGGTGGATGGAGCCGCCCAGCGAGTTCTCGATGGGAACCATGCCTCGGTCGCACACACCGTCGGCCACGCAGCGGAAGACGTCGTCGAATTCCTCGCACGGCACCGGCTCGATGTCCGCGCCGAAGTGGGCGATGGCCGCCGCCTCGGAGAAAGCGCCGCGCTCACCTTGGAAAGCGACGCGGAGGGATGTATTAGACATAAACGATCATCCTACGTGCGGTAGTCGGCGTTGATGCTGACGTACTCCTTCGAGAGGTCGCACGTCCAGACCTCGGCGCTGGCCTTGCCCATGCCGAGATCGACGGTGATGGTGACTTCGGACTTGGTCAGCGTGGCGTGGGCGTCTTCCTCCTTGTAGTCCGTCGGCTGGCCGTGACGCAGAAGGCAAACGTCGTCGAACCACAAGCTCAGGCGCTCCGGGTCGAGGTCCACGCCGCTGTAGCCGGCGGCGCACATCACGCGGCCCCAGTTCGCGTCCTCACCATAGATGGCCGTCTTGACCAGGCTGGAGTTGCCGATGGCGAGGCCGACCTGCCGCGCGGCTGCGAAGTCCGACGCGCCGGTTATTTTGATGGTCACAAGCTTCGTCGCGCCCTCGCCGTCGCGGGCAATCATCTTCGCCAGCGCCGCTGCGACCTCGGTCAGTCCCGCCAGGAAGGCATCGTAGCCGGGCGATTGCGGACCCATGAGCAGCCCGTTGCCGGCTCGACCATTGGCGAGCACGAGCAAGGTATCGTTGGTGCTCATGTCGCCGTCGACGGTGATGCTATTGAAGGAGCGGTCGGCGGCTGAGACCAGCGCGGCACGAAGGGCCGCCGGTGTCGCAGCCGCGTCGGTGACGATGACCGAGAGCAGCGTCGCCATGTTGGGGGCGATCATGCCCGCACCCTTGGCGACACCGGCGATGGTGACGGTTCGCCCGTCCACTTCGACCTGCATCGCTGCCGCCTTTGGGAACGTGTCCGTCGTCATGATGGCGCGGGCAACACGCTGTCCAGCGTCCTCGCTTGTGTCAAGGGCTTGCGCCGCCGCGTCAATGCCCGGTGTGATGCGCTCCATCGGCAGCGCCTGTCCAATGACGCCTGTTGACATAACAAGAATGCTGTCGGCCGCTACGCCCAGCGCCTCGGCCGCCTTCTGCGCCATCGCCTGCGCGTCGCTCATCCCTTGCGCGCCGGTCACGGCGTTGGCGTTGCCGCTATTGACGAGGACGGCGCGGATGGCGTCGGCCCGACGCGCAAGGACCGCCTGGTCGTACACGACTGGCGCGGCCTTGACGCGGTTGGTGGTGAAGACGCCCGCCGCGGTGCAGGGCGCGTCGGAGACGACCAGCGCCAGGTCGAGCTTCTCCGGCGGGCTGCTCGCCTTGACGCGGGCGTGGACGGCGGCGGCGCGAAAGCCAGGCACGAGGGTCAGGGACGGGTTGTCGATCATGGCGCGTGTTCCTGTGTTGAGAGATGGTTACGAGATGCGGATACGCCCGCCAATGCGGACGCGCACCGGGGAGTGGTCGCGCAGGTCGGCGTCGAACAGGTCGCCAGCGACGACGGCCACGTCGATCTCGACGTCAGCCTCATTGAGGCCAATCACGGCAGCGAGGCCGAAGTTACTCAGCTCGGCGTCTGTCGCGGCGACGAGGTAGCGCCGTTCAAGGTCGAGCGGCTCGCCGCCGACGAGCGCCTGCCGGACGCGCTGCCCCTTTTCCGCCGCTGGGTTGACGGCGAGGGTGAGGCCAGACACTTGGAGGATGCCCCACGCCCGGCCGCGCAAGGGCGGCGGCTTGTCCGCATAACGCTGCGGGTCCAGGGCGTGGTCGAGCAAGGCGAGGATTTGAGCGCCAGTCAGCTCGGCGCAGCACGGGTTGGCGCCCGTGGCGCATGTCTCGTAGCGCATGCGCCGCGTGACGACTCCGGCGGGTAGCGGTTGGCGCAGCAGGCCAGTGGAGACGAGGCCGATCTCCGCGCCCATGTGCGCCCGCAGCCGGTCTGCCAGCCAGTCGCCCACGCCGCACTCACGGTCGTCGGCCAGGTCCAGGGGCTGCGCAAGGTTGCCCAGCGGCTCATCCAGTCGCTTCGCCGCCTCCGCCCGCACCGCCTCGACGGCGGCGACCACGTCGGGCGCGGGCGGGACGTCGTCGGTGACGGCGATGAGGACGCCGTGATAGGCGACGGTCTTGCCCGTGTCGGCGTCGATGGTCAGGTCCAGGCGGCCGACGAAGCGGCCGTAGTCGCCGGTCTGCACGATGGGTGTGCCATCGACGACGTGGGGCGTCTCCAGTAGGGTGTGGCTGTGGCCGCCGACGATGAACGCCAGGCCGGGCGTTTTCGGGACGAGCTTCAAGTCACCGCGATGCGGGCCGTCACCGTAGCCCATGTGCGAGATGACGCCAACGGCGTGAGCGCCCTCTGCCCGCAGGAGCGCGACCTGCTCGGCGACGGCCTCAAAGTGGTCCTGGACGGCCAGGCCGAAGACGCGGTACACGTCGCCGAAGTGGGGTTCCTTGAAGTCGGCGGTCGCGCCCGTCAGCCCCAGGCGGAAGCCATCCATGTCCAGGATGAGGCGATCCGTCGCGCCCTCGACCAGGCGGCCGTCCGGCCAGCGGAAGTTGGCGGCGAGGATGGGGAACTGCGCGACCTGGGCTTCGGCGGTTAACGCCGCTGGCCCATAGCGGATGACGACGGCGTTGCCTAGCGCGACGACATCGTAGCCGACGGCGTTGAGCAGGTGCATCAGCGCCACGCCGCGCGTGGCGGCGCTTTCCAGGAGCGTCTCGTCCTCGCTGTCGCCGCCATCCACCACAAGAACGTGACGACCCTCGGCCTCGGCCTGGGCGCGCTGCTTGCGGATGATGGTTGCAATGCGCGGCAGCTTGTCGATACGGCCGTGCAGGTCGTTCGTGTGGAGGATAGTCAGCTGAAGCGGTTTCGGCATTAGTCGCGCTTGAAGTGGCTGTAGTCGGGGCGGGCGTACTGCGACTCACCCTGGCCCTCGATGTCGAGCATGGCCTGCACCTGGAGCGGGAGGCCGAACAGGTTGATGAAGCCCTCGGCATCGTGCTGGTCGTACACGTCCATGTGGCCGAACGAGGCGAAGTCCTCGCGGTACAGGCTGTTGGGCGACTTGCGGCCGGCGACGATGAGGTTGCCCTTGTAGAGCTTGAGGCGGACGACGCCGCTGACGCGCTTCTGCGTCTCACGAGTGAAGGCGTCCATGGCGTGGCGCAGTGGCGTGAACCACTGCCCATAGTAGACCATCTCGGCATAGCGCGGGGCCATGATGTCCTTGTAGTGCAGCGTCTCGCGGTCCAGCGTGAGCGCCTCCAGTTCGCGGTGCGCGGCGAGCAGAATCGTGCCGCCGGGTGTCTCGTACACGCCGCGCGACTTCATGCCGACGAGGCGATTCTCGACCAGGTCTACGCGGCCGATGGCGTGGGTCGCGCCCAGGGCGTTGAGGCGGTACATCAGGTCCACCAGGCCGTAGCCCACGCCGTTGATCTTCTTCGGCACGCCTTCCTTGAACTCGATTTCGACCGTCTCGGCCTCGTCCGGGGCGTTTTGCGGCGAGACGGTGAGCTGGTACATGTCCTCTTCCGGCTCGTTCCAGGGGTTTTCCAGCAGGCCGCCCTCGTGGCTCAGGTGGAGCAGGTTGCGGTCACGGGAGTAAATCTTCTGCGCCGTCGCCGACACGGGGATGTTGCGCGCCGCCGCGTAAGCCAGGGCGTCCTCGCGGGAGCGAATATCCCACTCGCGCCAGGGGGCGATAATTTTGAGCTTGGGGTTCAGCGCCTTATAAGTCAGCTCGAAGCGCACCTGGTCGTTGCCCTTGCCCGTCGCGCCGTGGGCGACGGCGTCGGCGCCCTCGATCTCGGCGATCTCGACTTGGCGGCGCGCAATCAGGGGGCGCGCCGTGGACGTGCCGAGCAGGTACTTGCGCTCGTAGACCGCGCCTGCTTGGATGACCGGCAGAATGAACTCGGAGACGAATTCCTCGCGCAGATCCTCGACGTAGCACTTGCTCGCGCCCGTTGCGATGGCCTTCGTCTCTAGCCCGTCCAGCTCCTCTTCCTGGCCGATGTTGGCGGCGAAGCACACGACCTCGCACCCGTAATTCTCCCGCAGCCAGGGCACGATGATGGACGTGTCCAGCCCGCCGCTATAGGCCAGCACGACCTTCTTGACTTGTGGCCGCTCGTGCTTGTCAGACATGGATGTGGTTCTCCTTATTGATTAAGCCGAATAGATATCGATGACATCCCGGAGCATGGCAGCGCCCGTCGGCACCGGCCCGAACTCGTCCACGCTTGCCGAGAGCACGCCCATGATGTCGGTATAATAGACAATTCCCATCTGCCACCCGCGCACCTTCGCCATTGGGTGGTCGCCGGGGAGGGTGGTCGGCGCGACACTGAGGGCATAGCCGCCGTCGGCGTTGCGTGTCGCCGTCGCCAGCAGTTTGATGGCCTGGCCTGCTGCCTGCGCCCCCTGGAGGTCGCCGGCGGTAATGCCTATGATGCCCTGCACCTTCACGTTGTCCAGCGTCGCCGGGACGCCGAGCACGCTATTGGCGAGGATGACCAGCTTGTTCGCCGTGTCCCAGCCTTCGATGTCGAGGCTAGAATCCGTCTCGGCGACGCCCACGCGCTGCGCTTCCGCCAGGGCGTCGGCAAAGCTGGCGCCGGTCGCCATAGCTTCGAGAATATAGTTCGTGGTGCTGTTGAAGATGCCTTCCATGCGGTCGATGTCCGCCGCCACGAGGTCGCGCCGCCCGATGTTTACCGTGGGCAATCCGCTGCACACGGCGGCGCTGAAGCGGAGCTGGCGGCCGGCCGCCTTGGCGCGCGCCATGAGGTCGCCGTAGGCCAGGACGAGCGGCCCCTTGTTGGCGCTGACCACGTCCAGACCGCGTTCGAGCGCGGTGCGGATGACGTCCAGCCCCGGCTGCCCCGTCTTGAGGTCCGTCAGGGTCGACTCCAGCAACACGTCGGCCCCATCGAGCGCCGCCAGCGGCTCTTCGCCGAGCCGCCCGCCGGCAAAGCCGGCGACTCCGACGCCGGACTCCTTCAGGGCCAGCAGGGCGGCCGGATCGATGCCGGTCGGGTTGACGACGATGCCGGAGCGGTCCGCCGCCGCGACGAGGCTCATGTCTATCCCGTAACGCTTGCGAACGATGTCGCCTTTGTCGCGCATGAGTTGAAGAAAACCGCGCCCCACATTGCCGACGCCGGCGAGCGCGATTCGAACCGTTCGCATGGATAATCCTTTCTGAATCACCTTGCTGACTTGCCCCCGCGCCGCTTACAAGCTAGAATACACCGCGACGACCCGCCCAGGAGGCCCCATGAGCGCTGCCCAATACTGGTACGACAAAACACCCGCCAAAAGCGCCTACGACATCTCCGAGCACATCCGCCAGAGTTTCTGGCGCAACGGCCTCGGCTCCGCCTGGTTCCAGGTCACGCGCGCCGAAGCGCCCTACGTGGCCCAAGGCCGCTGGCAAGACGGGGTCTTTACCTTCGAGTGGGAGCCGCTGCGCTATCTTGTGCTGCGGATGCCCAAGCATGAGAAGGCGCTCGAAGACGCTTTCTCCCGCGTCCTGGGCTTCAAGCCCGTCTTTCGCTACACCGATGGCGGCCAGACAGTCGTCGAGTGGCGGCAGGTTGGCCGCGCCGACCGCTGGAATGAGCTTGTCCGACGGGGCCAGCCGGACCTCATCCGGGGATAGCGTCCGCCGTCGCCTGGCGAATGGGGTCAATTATACCCATAAGGCGTCCTGGCCGTCCAATGTTTTTCACATAGAGGAGAGGGGTCCGTGAAACGCCCTACCGGCATCACCATTCTGGCGCTCATGGCGGCGCTTGGTGGTATCTGTGTCATCCTGCTGTCTGGCGCCATTCCCGTGCCAGGGCTGGCGGTGGCAGCGGGTGGTGAGCCATTGCTGATCGCTGCGGGCTTGCTGGTGGGCGGTGTCTTGAGTGTCGTATTCGGCATCGGGGCATGGCTGACCCAGCCGTGGGCGTGGTGGGTAGGCATTGTCGGCGAGGCGGTGCTTCTCCTGGCCTCCGTTGCGGGTTTCGTGCGCAGTATCGTTTTCCCCGGCACGTCCATCGGTTTGGTCATCGCCGCTGGTGTGCTGTATCTGCTCATTCGCCCTAAGGTGCGGCGGGCCTTTGTCCTCGCGTCGGCCCCGCCTCCCCCGCCGCCTGCGCCTCTACCAACACAGAAACGTAGCGCCGCGACAACCCGCCGACGCCGACGACGGTAGGACGTGGCAGGGTCCAGTACTTTCTCTGTGTCCTCTGTAGCAATCTTCTATCACAACTCATAAAGGAGTTGCAAGATGCAAATCCAGGGATCGAGCGCCCTCGTCACCGGCGGTGCGTCTGGGCTGGGCGGCGCGACGGTGCGGCGACTTGCGGCGCAAGGCGCGCACGTCATCATCGCCGACGTCAACGAGGCGACAGGGGCGGCGCTCGCCGCCGAGCTGGGCGAGCGTGTCCTGTTTGTTCGCACTGACGTGACCGATGAAGCCAGCATGGGTCGGGCGGTCCAAGCGGCGGTAGAGCGCTCCGGCGGCCTACGCATCCTCGTCTGCTGCGCCGGGATCGGCCCGCCCCAGCGTATCCTGGGCAAGGAAGGCCCGCATGACCTCGCCTTCTTCAACCGCGTCATCCAGGTCAACCTCGTCGGCACGTTTAACGCCCTGCGGCTGGGCGCAGCGGTGATGGCGCAGGGTGAGCCGGGTGAGGACGGCGAGCGGGGTGTCGTCGTCAACACAGCGTCCGTGGCCGCATTCGACGGGCAGATCGGGCAGGCGGCCTACAGTGCGTCTAAAGGTGGCATCGTGGGACTGACCCTGCCGGCGGCGCGCGAGTTGGCGCGTTTCGGCATTCGCGTTGTCACCATCGCGCCCGGCATTTTCGATACGCCGCTCATGGCCGGGCTGCCGGAGCCGGCGCGCCTCTCCCTGGGACAGCAAGTGCCGTTCCCGTCGCGCCTGGGCAATCCGGACGAGTACGCCGCGCTTGTGCAGCATATCGTGGAGAACCGCATGCTCAACGGCGAAGTCATCCGCCTCGACGGCGCAATCCGCATGGCCCCAAAGTAATCTTGAATTTCGTCCCAGCGACGTGTCACATTTCGGGCGTCCCGGTTGCTTTATACGTGAGTAACAGCAGGGAGACGACCGGATGGTCTCACTCGTGAGCCGCGTTGGTGTCGTAGGACGCTCGGAGGCCGACCGCGCCTTTGAGAACCTCTTCCAAGCCGAATATGCGCGCGTTGTGTCCATTGCCTACCGCATCCTCGGCGACGCTTCGGAGGCGGAGGACGTGGCCCAGGATGTCTTCTACGACTTCCACCGCCGCCACGCTCCCGACGCCCCGTACGCAGCGCCGTGGCTCCACAAGGCGGCGGCCCATACGGCGTACAATGCCGCCAAGAGCCGAGCGCGTCGCGAGCGTCCGATTGATGTCGAGACGGACTCTGCCAGTCCGGAGCGCGCCCTGGAGCAGGTCGAGGCGCAGCGCGAGGTGCGCGAGGCCATGCGCCGTCTGCCGGAGCGCCACGCATCAATCCTGATGCTGCGCTACGGCGGGCTGAGCTACGCCGAGGTCGCCGAGGCGCTGGGCGTGGGCGTCAACCAGGTCGGAACCCTGCTCAATCGCGCCGAAGCTGCGCTACGAAAGGAGCTGAGCCGTGGGTCATCTCGATGACGGCATCCTGCGTCGCCTGGGCGATGAAGGCGATGCCGCGCCTCTAACGGCGGTTGAGAGGGAGCATCTGAGCGCGTGCCCACGCTGCCAAGCTCGCCGCGCCGAGATTGAGGCCGCATCCGACGCTCTCGCCGCGCGCCTCGCCGGTCCCGCGCCGTCGGTGGACGTAGCGGCCGGACTGGCGCGGCTCCAGCGGCGGCTCGACGCCGAAGAAGCCACCCGTGACCGTACCTGGCATGAAAGGATTCGCCCGATGACACAACGTTGGATCAAGCCCGTGGCCGCCCTCGCGGCGGTCGCCGTCGTGGTAGCCCTGCTCGTCTTCAGTCCGTTGGGGACATTTGCCCAGGGCTTCCTCAACCTGTTCACCCCCAAGCAGTTCGTCGCTGTGCCCGTCACCCAGGGTGACATGCAGACGCTGCCCGACCTGACGGACTATGGCACGATGACGCAGAATGCCCCGTCGAAGCCGCAGCGCGTCGATAGTGCGGCAGCAGCAGCGCAGGCGGCCGGTATTTCGGTGCTGACGCCGGCAACGCTTCCGGCGAGTGTTCCCAACACTGCCAGCTACTACGTCATGCCCGCCAACACCAACTCGTTCACCTTCAGCGCCGAGAAGGCCAAGCAGACCGCAGCGGCGAAAGGGCTGACCGCGCCCGCGATGCCTGCCAACATTGACGGTAGCACTCTGACGGTGAAGACCAACGCCGTCGCCATCGTTTCCTACGGCAATAGCCAGATGCTCGACAGCGCGGTCGCCAAGGGAGCGCGTCCTGCTACTGCGCCGAATGGCACGAACGCCAATCCGCAGGCGAAGGATCAGGCGAAGGTTGCGTCGCCAAAGGGGGCGGCAGCGGAAGCGAATCGGGTCGCGGCGGACGCGCCGTCGTTAGTCGTGATGCAGACCCTCGCGCCCACGGTCACTTCGACCGGCGTCACGGTGAAGGAGCTGGAGCAGTATCTCTTGAGCCAGCCCGGCATCTCGCCCCAGCTTGTCGCCGCCATCCAGAGCATCGCCGACCCCAGCTCGACCATGCCCGTGCCCGTTCCGGTGAATAAGGTCACGTCGAAGTCAGTGCAGGTGCAGGGCGTGGACGGCCTGCTGCTGGGCGACTCGACCGGGCTGGGCAGCGTGGTGATGTGGCAGAAGGGCGGCATCGTCTATGTCGTCGGCGGCCAGGTGAAGGATAGCGAGGCGCTGGACGTTGCCAATTCCCTCCGATAGTTCGTCGGCCGGGGTGTCTCCCTCTCTGAATGGAGGGAGCGCCCCGGCGGTGCGTACCCTCAACCTGGTCAAGCGCTACGGCGCGACAACCGCTCTCGCCGGGCTGACAATGACCGTTCAGCGCGGCGAGATTTTCGGTTTTCTCGGTCCGAACGGCGCGGGCAAGACGACAGCGGTCAAGCTTCTCGTCGGGCTGACGCGGCCGACTGCGGGCGAGGCGTGGGTATTAGGCGCGCCGATTGGCGACCGAGAGACACGCCGCCGCGTCGGCTACCTGCCGGAGCTGTTTCGCTACCAGGACTGGCTGTCGGCGCGGGAGGTGCTGCGCCTCCACTGCCGTCTGGCGGGCATCCCGCGTCAGCGCCACGACGCGGAGATTGCCCACGCCCTGGAAACCGTCGGCCTCGCCCAGCGCGCCGACTCGCGGGTCGGCACGTTCTCCAAGGGTATGCAGCAGCGCCTCGGCCTTGGCGTTGCCCTGCTCGGTCAGCCCGACCTCATTTTCCTGGACGAGCCGACGTCGGCCTTGGACCCGGTGGGCCGCGCCGATGTGCGCCAGATTGTACGAGGTCTCAAGGAGCGCGGCGCGACGGTGTTTCTCAACTCCCACCTTTTGAGTGAAGTCGAGCAGGTGTGCGACCGAGTCGCCGTGGTGGACAAGGGGCGCGTCATCACCGAGGGCAGCATCGCCGAGGTCATCGGCGGGAGCAACGCCGTCCGTCTGCGCATCCCCGACGCGAGCGCCGGCGTGCGCGCCGCCCTGGCCCGCTATGGTCCGCTCACGAGCGAGGGCGATTGGCACACGGTAAACAACGTGAACGAAGCCCAAATTCCGGCTCTGGTCGCCGACGTTGTCAGCCTGGGCGGGCAGGTCTATGCCGTCGAGCCGCGCCACGACACGCTCGAGGACCGCTTCCTCCAACTGTTGCGGGAGCCGAGTCAGGAGCGCGAAGAGATGTGGCAAAGTGGCGAGGTGACGCGGTGAGGGAGTGGCGGGGTGACGGAGGGATGTGGAGTCTAGAGGAGCTATAGTTTGCCTGTACTAACAATCGCTCAGCTCACCTTGCGTGAGATGCTGCGGCGGCGCGTTGTCCTTGCGGCTTTTGCCCTGACGCTGCTGGTGTTCGCCCTGACGGCGTGGGGTTTCCAGAAGCTGCCCGATCTGCCCTGCGGCGGCCAGCCCTGCTCGCCCACCGTCTTGCGCACCGTTGCGGCGGTGTTCACCATATTGCTCATGTTCATGTTCAGCTTCATCATCGCCCTGGGCGCGGCCTTCCTTGCTGCGCCTGCTATCTGCAGCGACATCGACTCGGGTATCGTCCTGGCAATGCTGCCGCGCCCCATTCGCCGCCTGGACGTCGTCGTCGGCAAGTGGCTGGCGCTGGCGGCGCTCATTGCAGTGTACACGCTGATCGTGTGCGCCGTCGAGTTTGGCATCACCCACATCTTCCTGGACTACCTGCCGCCGAACCCTCCCCTTGCCGCGCTGTTTATCGCCTGGGAGGGCATCGTGCTGCTCACTTTCGCCCTGGCCGCCAGCACGCGGCTTGGCCCCATCGCTTGCGGCATCATCGGCGTCGTTTTGTTTGGCGTGGCGTGGGTGCTGGGTGTGGCGCAGCAGATTGGCCTTGTGTTCGAGAACCAGACTGTCGTCAACATCGGCGCTATTGCCAGTCTCATTCTGCCGACGGATGGCTTGTGGCGCGGCGCGCTGTATGCCCTGGAACCGGCGGCCCTGCTCGCCGCCGGTGGCGCGACGGCGCGCGCCCAGGTCGGCAACCCGTTCATGATTGGCGGCCCACCCACGACGCCTTTCCTCATCTGGGCTGCCCTATGGGTGGTGGCCGTCCTGGGGCTGGCCGTCTACAGCTTCCAGCGACGGGACTTGTAAGCCTGAAAGCGCAGACCTGACAGGTTTGCGTAAACCTGTCAGGTCTGCCAATTGTCTTTATGTTATTGTAACTTTACGGCTTACGTCGGCTGAAGCTCTTCGGACCACTCCGGCGGCACCATCACGCCCAGCAGTCTTTCCAGCGTCATCGTGTGGGAGCAGTAGTGGCGATGCGCGAAATAGTCGCAGTCGCAATGCCACTCACCCTTCGTGTAGGTCACGGTGTGGGCGCGGTGGTCGCCTTGCACAGTAGCGGTGAACTGGCTGAACACAACGCGATTTGGCTCTGCTGAGTAGCGGCGGGCCTTCTCGATCTTGCTGATGATCGCCGAGTCCATGCATATCCTCCTATAACTACCTTTATTGAACGCACAAGGAGCATCCTGGCCTGGTGGCCGGGATGCTCCTCATCGTAAGCGGACTAGAGCCTGCTTAGCGTTTGAAACAGGCATACGCGGAAAAAACCCTCCGACGGTTCCAATGGAGCGCACCTGTGCGGCTCCATTCTATTGTGGGATAGTATACACCCGGTTTTAGAAGCAAGTCAACAATTACTACCCGCCGGGTGCCCTACGGGAGCCAAAGCTTAAGGATTCTTCACCAGAAGCTCGTAGACCGCGCGTGTGCTCCAACCGGCCCGTTGCGCGACACTGCGCGCCGCCTCGCGCCCGCGCTTCCCATCCGCCAGCGCCGCATCCAGCGCCGCGCGCACCGCCGCCTCGTCCCAGACCGCATCGGCGACGACGGCGCCGCCTATGACCAGGGTGAATTCGCCGCGCGGCTCGACCTGCGTGAAATGGGCTACTGCCGCCTCAAGACTCCCGCGCCAGACTTCCTCGTAGAACTTGGTCAGTTCGCGGGCAACGGCGATGGGACGCTTGCCGAGGATGGCGTGCAGGTCGGCCAGGGCGTCGCGCAGGCGGTGGGGCGTCTCGAACCAGACGAGGGTATACGGCAGTGCAGCGGCGTCCTCGATGGCGCGGCGGCGGTCGGACGCGCGGCGCGGCAGGAAGCCCAGGTAAGTAAAGGCGTCAGTGGGTAGACCGGACACGGCAAGGGCGCTCAACAGGGCCGACGCGCCCGGGATAGGGACGACGCGGATGCCGCGACGGATGGCGGCGGCGATCAGCGGCGCGCCGGGGTCGGAGATGCCCGGCATCCCCGCCTCCGAGACGAGAGCCATGTCACCCTCGGCCAGCCGGTCGAGCAGGCGCTCGATCTTGGCCGGCTCCGTGTACTCGTGGTAGCTTGTCAGGGGCGTATGGATGTCGAAGTGAGCCAGGAGGCCGCGCGTCGTCCGCGTGTCCTCGGCGGCGATGAGCGCAGCTTCGCGCAGAACGCGCAGGGCGCGGAACGTCATGTCTTCCAGGTTGCCGATGGGCGTCGCGACGACGTACAGGATACCCACATATCCCTCGGTGTCGCCCTGAACGAAGTGAAGGGCCTCCAGCGCGCCGGGCGATGCTTCGCTCCGCTCAGCATGACGACGGGGTTACTGCTTGAAGAACTCCGCACCCAGGCCGAGCTGCACAGGGCGGCGCGGACCAGGCGCTTTTGAGACCGGCAGGCGCTCGGTCGAGGGCGGCGCCGGGCTGGGTCGCGTGCCCTCATCGACCCAGGCCGCGAGCCGCCGTAGCGCTTCCAGGCGTTCCTTCTCGCCCAGGCGCGCCTGACGCACGGCGCGCTCAAGGTAGGCGATGGTCTGGTCGTACTCGTGTTGCGCGACGGCGTAGGGCGTGCCATCCTTGCCGCCGTGGGCGAAGGAGAAACGCGCCGGATCGCGGAACGACGCGGGCGCGCCGTAGAGCAGCTCGCCGAGCAGGCTCAGCGCTCGCAGGGTCTTGGCCCCGACGCCAGACCGACCCAGCAAATCGACGAAGTCCTGCGGCGGGTTGGCGTACGTCGAGAGCAGGGTCTTGTAGAGCCGCTGCGGGTGGATGTCGCCAATCTCGACCTCATGGTGGGCGGGCAGGGTCATGCTCTGCGCCTTCTGAAGCTCGGCAACGAGCATCTCCGGCTTCTCGGCGGCCAGCGTCGCAATCGCAGCGCGGTTGGCCTCGCCTTCGTGGGCCACAAGGTTGAGAGGGGTCGCCGGGGCGACGGCGCACACGGCGGCGTGCGGCTCGTCGACAAAGCTCTGCACGGTTTCGCTCAGCCAATGGTACCGCCGCGCCCAGGCCGTCGCGTCGTTCATTCCCTGCTGGATGACGGTCCAGCGGCCCTCTTTGTCGACGACGAAGACGTGGTGGTAGAGCTGGTAGCCGTCCTGGACGGCGTTGTTGTCGACTTTGGCGACGAGGCGGCTCGTCTCGGCCAGGCCAACCGGGTCAACCGCCAGCCGGTCGCCTAGCGCCAGCAGCTCGTCCGGCGTCTGCCGCGAGGTGCGGCCTTTGCCGCCGGCGACCCACAGCCCTAGCTCGTCGTCTACGCCGCCCTTCAGCCCGTCCTTGAGCGCCCCGCACACGGTCGTCGTCACGCCGCTGGAGTGCCAGTCGAAGCCGAGCACCGCGCCGAAGCTCTGGAACCAGTAGGGGTTGCTCAGTCGGGCAAGGAACCCTGGCGTCCCTTCGGCCTCAACGATGGCGCGCGCGATCTCCCGCGCAAGCAGACGCATGCGCGCGAAAAGCCACGGCGGGCACGCGCCGTGATGCAGCGGGAGGTTAGCCGTCGCCTGGCCGGTAGGCATTGTCATGCCTCAATTATAACCCTGGACGGCGTAGAACGAAAGTGCGAATCCGCGTCGTGCTTTGTACGCCACCTGCGCATCGCCTATACTGTTTCCAGGTAGAGCGCCGTCATTGCGAGGAGGACGCAAGACGACGAAGCAATCTCCCGGTGCGTGACAGTCACGCTATAACCGCTCAAACCATCTGTCGCGAGGGCGGGAGATTGCTTCGCTCACGCTCACAATGACAGCTTGGCGATGTTCTCGTGCTGGCGCACGCCGCTACAAGGCGTGGGGTCTCCAATGACGGGTCCGTCATTGAAGCTGAGCGTTACTGGAGAGGGAAGGATGCCGTTTCACGACCGGGCGGAAGCTGGACGGTTTCTTGCCGGTAAGCTCGCAACCTATGCCCACCGTCCCGATGTCATCGTGCTCGGGCTGCCGCGCGGTGGTGTGCCTGTCGCCGCCGAGGTCGCGCACGCGCTGGGCGCGCCCCTGGATGTGTTCCTGGTGCGCAAGCTCGGTGTGCCCGGTCGGGAAGAGCTGGCGATGGGCGCGATTGCATCGGGCGGTGTGCGCGTCGTCAACACCTCGGTGATTGACGCCTTCAACATCCCAGAGAGCGTGATCGACGCGAAGGTGATTGAGGAGGGCGCGGAGTTGACGCGGCGCGAGCGGCTATACCGCGACGCCCGCCCGCCCCTCGACCTGGTGGGACGCACGGTTATCCTGGTGGACGACGGCCTCGCCACGGGCGCGACGATGCGGGCGGCGATTGCAGCCGCGCGTCTTTTGCAACCGACGTCTGTTGTCGTAGCCGTGCCGGTGGCCGCGCCGCCCATCGCCGACGACATCCGCGCCCTGGCCGACGACTTCGCGTGCGTCGTCACACCGGAGGGCTTCCGCGCCGTGGGGCTGTGGTACCAGGACTTCTCGCCGACGACGGACGACGAGGTGCGCGCGCTTCTGAGGCAAGGCAACGTGTCTTAGCTTTGCGCTAGACCTCGGTTTCATCTACAATACCGCCTAGATACCACGCCTCTATGACCACCAAAGGCCGCTTGTGAAACTCGTATTCCTCATTCTGGGTCTCCCGGTTCTGTTCGTCTTCCTGCTGACGGCGACAATGGTGCGCTCAGCGCAGCAGCGCTACCGTCGCGGGCAGGCCAACCGCGGCAATCTGGCCGCGCAGCTCGGCCTGGCCGCGACGTTGTGGGCCAGCCTCGTCTTCCTCGCAGGCGCGCTAATGCTGGGCCTGGGCATTGGGGCGAAGTCGCCGCTTCTCATCCTTGCGCTTGCCATCCTGGTTGGCGCTGTCTCGTTTGCTGTCATGAGCCGCGGCCTTCTCTGGAGAAAGGCCTGACGTCTCGATGCGTATTCTGGTGGTAGGCGCGGGCGCCATCGGGGGACTGATTGCGAGCCAGTTGGCGCTTGGGGGCCACGATGTGACCCTCGTGGCTCGAGGCCAGCTGGCGGAGCAGATTCGGCGCGATGGCCTGTGCCTCATTCGAGAGGGGCAGGCGCAAACGGTGCGCACCCTGACCGTCGTGGAGAGCCTGGCGGAATTGGCGATGGACGCCTGGCGCGGCCCATTCGACTGGCTGGCCCTCACGGTCAAGGCCTTTGATGTCCGGCAGGCGGCAGAGGAGATTCGCGCGGCATTTCCAGTTCCCCCCCCTGTTGTCACATTCCAGAACGGTGTCGGTAGCGAAGATGCCGCCGCCGAGGTGCTGGGCGCTGACCACGTCGTGGCGGCGACGGTCACGATACCTGTCTCTGTCCCGGAGCCGGGCCACGTGCATGTGCGCAACAAGGGGGGCATCGGCATCGCCCCATACTGCAATGCACGGGGGCGTCCCACGACGGCGGAGGCGGCGAAGCGCATCGCCGAGGCGATGCGGTTGGCGGGCTTTGTTGTGACGGAGTACCGCGACTACCGGGCGATGAAGTGGTCCAAGTTGCTGCTCAACATGGTTGGCAATGCAATTCCTGCCATCGTCGACATGCCGCCAGATGAGGAACTTGGCCAGCCGGGGCTATTCCGACTGGAGCGCGACGCCTTCAAAGAGGCGATGGCGGTGATGAAGGCCCTGCGGATCAAGGTTGTGAACCTGCCGGGGCAGCCGGCCGTCCTTCTCCCGCTGGGCATGAAGTTCCTGCCGCGGTTTATCCTCCAGCCGGCGCTGCGGAACCTTGCTGTCTCGGGGCGCGGCGGCAAGATGCCATCCCTGTACATCGACATGACCAGCGGGCGCGGCCAGTCCGAGGTCGAGTACCTCAACGGCGCCGTGGTCAAAGCCGGGGCGAACACTGGCGTTCCCACACCCGTCAACCGCACGATTACCGAGACCCTGATGGGCCTGGTTACAGGCCGCCTGGGCCGCGAAGACTTCTACCACGACCCGCAGGCGTTCCTGGCTCGCCTGCGCCAGGCGCCAGCCACCTGACGCCCCCAAAGCTCTAGTTCTGTGTACAATATAACAACGGTTCCTTGTTGAAGTGAGGTGTTGTGATGCACACGGAGTTCACCACCGGCAGCGCGCGCGTGCCTGCCAACCTGACGCAGGTCAACGGCTATATTGTGGCCGCCGACTACGGCGACATTGGAGCGGAACTGCGCGCCGTCCAGACGGATGTTGCGGTTATGGACCGCTCGGCGTGGGGGCGGCTTCAGCTCATGGGGCGGGACCGCCTGGACTTCTTGCAGCGCATGTCCACCAACGACTTCGCCGACTTGCCGCCCAGTGCAGGCCGCGCGACGGTTTTCACCGACGCCCGGGGCCGCATGATCGACCGGGCGCTCGTCTACGGCTGGGCCGACGACATCTTGATTGTCAACAGCTTAGGGGCAGGCCACCGGCTGACGTCCTGGCTGCGCGGCTTCATCTTCTACCGCGATCAGGTCAACGTCTCCGACCTGACGTCTGCCACGGCGATGCTGACGCTGTACGGTCCGCGCGCGGCTGAGCTGGCCCACTCGGCGCTGGGCGTGAGCCTCGACACGGAGCTTGGCTTCACAGCCGTGGAGGCCCTGCGCGCCCTTGTTGGCGGGACAGACCCGCTTGGCGGAGGCGGCATCAACGTCGTGGTCGAGGCTGACGACTTCCCGGCGCTGTGGGAGCGCGTCGTGGGCGCAGGTGCGACGCCGATGGGCTACACCGCCTACGAGCGGCTGCGGATTGCCGCCGGCTGGCCGGCCTACGACCACGAGATTACTGACACGTACAACCCGCTTGAAGCGGGCCTGCTGAGCGCGGTCAGCTTCACCAAGGGCTGCTACATCGGCCAGGAGGTGATTGCTCGCACCGACACCTATCAGAAGCTCAAACAGCATCTCATGGGCTTGCGCTTCCGCTCGGCGGATGTGACGCTCGGCGCGCCGCTTCAGGTGGGCGGCAAGAACGTTGGTGCCCTGACCAGCTTTGTTCCGACGGAGGATGGCGGCATCGGCCTGGGCTACGTCCGGGTCGCCTACGCCGCGCCAGGGGCGACAGTGCAGGTCGCCTGCGGCGAACCTGTCGACGCCGAGCTTGTCGCCCTGCCGGGCCGCTGGACGCGCCCATATGGCATGGAGAGTAGTGACACGAGCGACGAGGATTGCGAGGTATAGCATGACAACGGCTCTTCTGCCGCCCGGACCGCCGCCGGTCGGCTTCCTGGGGCGTATCCCGTGCCTAATCGAATTCAGCCGGGACCAGCTCGGCTATATGACGCGCTACGCTCGCAAGTACGGAGATGTCGTTCGGATGCGCGGCGGCAAATATCCCGCCTATCTGGTCAACCGCGCCGACCTCATCGAGACGGTTCTGCTCAACAAAGGCGGCGCGTTCGCCAAGACGGAGAATACGCCGGGCGCTCGCGCCCTGCAACGGGTGCTTGGCAATGGCCTGCTGACTAGCGAGGGCGACTTTTGGCTCCGGCAGCGCCGTCTCGTCCAGCCTGCCTTCCACCGCCAGCGCCTGCTTGCCTACAGTCAGACGATGGTCGAGTACACCGAGCGGATGCTGGAGACGTGGCGCGATGGCGACACCCGCGACATTCACCAGGCGATGATGCGGCTGACTTTACAAATCGTTGCCAAGACGCTGTTCAACGCCGACGTCACCCACCACGCCGACCGGGTCGGCCAGGCGCTCGAAGCGTTCATGGACCGCTTCGCCAACCAGGCCGCTATCATGCTTCTGCCGGAGAACCTGCCAACACCGGCCAACATCCGCTCGCAACGCGCCGTGGAGCGGCTCGACGCCATCATCTATGACATCATCCGCGAGCGCCGCGACAGCGGCAAAGACGAGGGCGACTTGCTGTCGATGCTGCTGCACGTCCAGGATGAGGATGGCCGCTTCATGAGCGACCACCAGCTGCGGGATGAGGTGGTGACGCTGTTCCTGGCGGGCCACGAGACGACGGCGCTGGCCCTGTCGTGGATGTTCTATCTGCTGGCTCAGATTCCGGACGCCGATGCAAAGCTGGCGGATGAGCTGCGCCGAGTGCTAGGCGACGGGCCGCTGACGGCGGATGACCTGCCAAAGCTCTCGTATACTGACGCTGTGGTCAAAGAGGCGATGCGCCTCTATCCACCCGCGCCGCGCCAGGCCCGCCAGGCGACGGCGGACTGCGAGCTAGGCGGCTACCGCATCCCAGCCGGCGCGATTATCATCGTCAGCCAGTGGGTGACCCAGCGCGATCCGCGCTACTTCGATCACCCCGACACGTTCGACCCCGACCGCTGGCTCGATGGCCTGGAGCGCCGCCTGCCGCGCTACGCCTACTTCCCCTTCGGCGCCGGGCCGCACATGTGCATCGGCTCCGGGTTCGCCACGATGGAGGCCAACTTGCTCCTGGCGTGCATTGCGCGCCGCTTCTGCCTCGACCTCGCGCCGGGCCAGGCGATTATCCCCCAGGTGTCGGTGACGCTCCGCCCCAAGCACGCCATCCGCATGACCCTCCACGCGCGGTAGAAGTGCAGATGGAAGGACTGTCATTGTGAGCGAACGCGAAGCAATCTCCCCTCTAGCGAAGGATGGGCTAACGGGCAAGAGTCAGGCTCTTGCCCTCCGTGAGATTGCTTCGTCGTCCCATCGTCCTCCTCGCAATGACAGTCAACAGTGTGGTTTACAAGTCTCGCCGACTACACCCGAAACTACCGCGCTTGGGCGGCCACAGGCTTGTGCTGCTTCGCCCAGTCCTCGATGGCGGCGACAAGCTCGCGGTTGAAGGCCGGAATGTCGGCGACGACGCGCCCCCAGACCATGTTGCCGTCACGGAAGGCCGGCTCGTCCACCCACGTCGCGCCCGCGTTGACCAGGTCGTCCTTGATGGCGCGGCTGCCCGTCGCGCGCCGCCCGCGCACGATGCCCGCGCTGATGGGCACCCAACCGGCGTGGCAGATCGAGCCGATAATCTTGCCCTGCTCGTTGGCGCGGCGGACGATGTTGAGCACGTCGTCGTGGCGGCGCAGCTTGTCCGGCGCCCACCCGCCGGGGATGACGACGGCGTCGAAGTCGTCAACGTTGACCGCAGACGCCTGAACGTCGGGCTTCGCCGTCAGGCAATGCTTGCCTGTGTACTGCGAGGCGCCCCCGCCGACCACCGTCACCTGCGCGCCCTCCTCCTGAAGACGCATCACCGGCGCCCAGAACTCCAAATCCTCGAACCCCTCCTCGATGAAGTAGATGACTCGAATCCCTTGCAAACGCATTCCTCTCTCCTTCCCTTTGCTGCATGACTTTCCCAAATTATAGCGGCCCGTGCCATTTCTGGACAGACGGCCGTTTGTCGAGTATAACCACACTATGCACGAGATTTCGGACAAGGCCGCGCTGCGCGGCAACCCCAGCTTCGTCTGGCGCTTCGGCCAGGACCGCCGCCTGCACATGATCGCGGAGTGGGCCCGCGTCGACAATGCGCGTATCCTGGTCGATGGCTGCGGCATCGGGATGTACGTTGGCAAGCTGCGCCAGTTCACGCCGCATGTCTACGGCATGGACATCGAGCTGGAGCGCGTCGCCGAGGGCGCGACTGACCTGCCAGGCCTCGCTGTGGCTGCTGCTGAGACGCTGCCGTACCCTGATGATACCTTCGACACCGTCCTGTCCCACGAGGTGCTAGAACACGTCGGCGACGACCGCCAGAGCATGGCCGAGATTGTGCGTGTCCTCAAGCCCGGCGGTCGGCTCATCCTGTTTGTCCCCAACCGGCTTTTCCCCTTCGAAACTCACGGCATCTACTGGCAGGGCGAATACCACTTCGGCAACATCCCCCTGGTCAACTGGACGCCCGATAGCCTTCGCAATCGTCTCGCGCCTCACGTCCGCGCCTATACGGCGGGCGACATCCATCACCTGGTGGACGGCTTGCCGGCCGAAATCATCCAACTGACTCAGATTTACCCCGGCTACGACAACATCGTCGCGCGACGGCCTGCCGTGGGCCGTGCCGTGCGCCAGGTGACCTACGGCCTGGAGAATACCCCGCTGGCCGCGTTCGGCCTCTCCCACTTCGCCGTTATCGAAAAGCTGCGCTAACCAACACGATACCGACAAGCAGCCCGACAGAGGTGTCGGTCATGTGTCGGGCGTCCGCCAGTTCAGGGCGTAAGATTGTCAGTTGCTTGGCGGTAATGTGTCATACCTTGAGCCGCGCCTTGCCGTATACTGAGCGTAGAGGCTGTTTCTCTATTCTCCTGAAAGGAGACGACGATGATCTTCGTTTTGTTAGGCTTGTGCATCGTGGTCGCAATGGCGCTGGTGTTCATGATCCACCGTGACCAGCGAGAAGCGGCGGTCGATCCCGCGGCCGCCAACTGCACCGGCTACCCCGTGTTCCTCCTGATTGTGGATGTCGCCATCATCCTCGTGCTCCTGAAGCTCCTCCTGGCTTAAGTTCCCCTGCGTTGCAAAAAGCCCCTTCGGGCGCTATACTACACTCACACGTGCAGTTTTGTGATGGTTTGCATTCCTCGCGGCTCGCACCTGGCGCACTGCTTGGGTAAGAACGTATGAGCCCAAAGGTTCTACAGCAGGATGACCTCATCTTCTGGTTTCACAGCTATGACGCCCGTTACGAAGACAGAGCTAGTGTGCACGTCGGCAAGGGCAGTCAGGACGACTACAACGATGCGAAGATCTGGCTAGAACCTGAAATACAGGTGGCTCGCTTGGGGCGTTCGTTGAAGCGTCATGAGTTGAACCGGGCACTCAGAGTAATCGAGCAGAATCACGACTATCTTGTGGAGGCATGGCATGCCTATCGACGCGGAGCAGGTTGAGGAGAAGTTGGAAGTCAAGCGCTATGACATTCAATACCCGGTTTCGGCGTATACCTTTCCGAGGGAAGCGCGAATCCATCAGGTTCGCTTCGATGATGAGTATTTGCATCTCGAATTGACCGACGGACGCGTGCTCTCCGTGCCGCTAAGTTGGATTCCGACGCTGTACAATGCGCCCCCTGAAGAGCGCGAGAAGTACGAGATCAATCGCAACCGGACGATGCTTATCTGGGACCCTGACAAGTGCGCGATCAATGATGAAGTGCGTCTTGCTGATTACTTTGGCCCCTGCGATCCACAACGACCGTGACCCAATCTATAACGTGATACTCATGTCTGCCTGACGACGGAACATTGTCAAAAACGCGTCGTCTCGCTATAATGGAACTAAAGGTGTAAATGTATGCGATTGTTAATGGTCCGCCACGGCCAGACGCGCGCGAATAGCGAGATGCGCCTGGCCGGCTGGACGGATGACCCACTTGATGAAACCGGCCAGCGCCAGGCCGCTGATGTGGCGCGCTACCTGGCCGGTGAAGGCAACGTCGAAGCCATCTACGCCAGCCCCCTCCAACGTGCGCGCATGACCGCCGAGGCGATTGCGTCGGCGATCAATGTCCCTGCAGTCATTGAAGAGCCAGGGCTGCGCGAGCGCCACTTCGGCATCTTCGAGAACATGGTGTTCTCGTCCATCGCCGAGCAGTACCCTGAGATGGCGCAAGCCTGGGATGCGCGCGGCGCCATTGACTGGGGTCCGCCGGAGGGCGAGCTGCCCCACGAGTTTGTCAACCGCATCCTGGGCGCCCTGCACGGCATCGTGGACTGCCACCCGGGCGATGGACGCGTCATCGTGGTGACCCACGGCGGCGTGATTGCCGTGGCGCTCGCAGCCTGGCTCGACAACGACCCGTCGCGCTGGCGCGAGTACTTTGTCAACAACTGCTCCATCACCGAGGTCGAGTTCCACTCAGCGCCGCGCCTGGTGCGGCTCAATGCGTGCGTGCCGTCGGACGAGGTGGGCCAGTGAGCGCGTTCGCCTACCGGGACGGCTGGCTGTTCGCCGAGGGTGTCTCCCTGGCCGACCTGGCGCGCGAGCTGGGCACGCCGCTCTATGTCTACGGCCTGGACGAGGTGGCGCAGCGCTATCTCGCGTATGCCGACGCTTTCCCGGATGCTCTCATCTGCTACGCCTACAAGGCAAACGCCAGTCTTGCTCTATGCGCGTGGCTGCGGCGATTGGGGGCGGGCGCGGACATAGTCTCCGGCGGCGAGTTGCGCGTCGCTCAGGCGGCCGGCGTGCCCGGCAGCATGACGATATTCAACGGCAACGGCAAGTCGGACCGCGAGATCGAAGCGGCGCTAGACGCCGAGGTGCTGAGCATCAACGTTGACGCCGTCGAGGAGATAGAGCGTATCGCAGGCATCGCGGCGCGGCTAGGCCGGCGCGCACCCATCACACTGCGCATCAACCCTGCCGTTGACCCGCACACCCACCGCCACATCTCGACTGGCGTTGCCTCCAGTCAGTTTGGCATTCCGCTGGCCGACGCCGAAGCCGCCTACCAGCGTGTTGTAGACGACCCCTGGCTCGAGCCTGTTGGGTTGCATAGCCACATCGGCTCGCAGATCACGTACCTGGAGCCGTTCCAGGAATCGGCCGAGCGCGTCGTTGCCCTGGCGCGACGGCTCCTGGCGCGCGGCGTTGGGCTGCGCTTCCTGAACCTGGGGGGGGGATTGGGCGTCGATTACCGGCACGCGGAGGATGCGGCTGATGCCGACGGCGCAGAAGCTCATTTGACGCCAGCGGATCTGGCGGCAATCCTGCTCCCGCAGCTTGTCGGTCTGGACCTCAAATTGCTTCTTGAGCCGGGGCGCTCTATAGTCGCGCCGGCCGGGGCTTTGTTGAGCCAGGTGCTCCACGTCAAGCACAGCGTCGATGTCGTGCGTGTCGTGCTGGACACGGGCATGAACGCCCTGTTGCGCCCCGCGCTGTACGAAGCGCACCACGAAATCTGGCCGGTCCAGGCGAACGTTGTGACGATGACGGCTGATGTGGTGGGACCGAACTGCGAGACGAGTGATGTCGTCGGACGCGCCCGTCAGCTGCCAGCTCTCCAAAGCGGTGATTTCGTCGCGATACTCGATTCTGGCGCATACGGTTATGCGCAATCTTCGAATTACAATAGCCGCCCGCGTCCGGCGGAGGTCGCCATTCTGGGTAAACAGTGGTGGATCGTTCGCAGGGCCGAGACGTGGGAAGGGTTGCTGGTGGATCAGGTTGTACCGGAAACGATTACGGCCGACGCGGCGCTGCCCATGTGAGCCGCCGCCCTACAAACACGGTGAGGTATTATGGACAAGCAACTCGTCATCTATGCCCGTTCAACCTACTGTAGCGACGTTGCGCGCGTGCGACGTGATCTCCAAGAGTGGGGGATCCCGTTCCGCGAAGTGAACATTGACCAGGATGCCGCGGCCGCCAAGCGTCTGGAGGAGTGGACGGGCTTCCTGGCCGTCCCGACGGTCCTCATCGCCGATGGTGCGAGCAACGAGCCGTACCAGGAGCCAGCGGGCCTTAGCCTGGACCAGAACCCGCGCAACGTGGACCGGGGCTGCATGATCAGCGAACCGGCGACGGCGAACCTGCGCGCGTTCCTGGCGCACAACGGCTTCCTCGAACCGGACCTCGCCCACTGGTGAGCCTTGCGGCCTAGGCAAGAATTCGACATCTCACGCATCTATAACATAGACACCTATTGCGATGACAGAGCGATAGATATAGGAGTTTTGGCTAGATGAAACGTAAGCAACCGAGTGGAACCAATCCACCTTCGAACCGCTGGTTCAGGAACGGCACGATCTACCTGCTGTTGCTGGCCGTGCTGGTCGTCATCCTTTTCCGCGCATCCTCGATGGTGCCCGGCCAGTCCGAGCGCACCGACCTGACGACCTTGGCCCAGGACGTTAAGGCGGGTCGGATTTCTGCCATTGAGGTCAGTCAGGATGGGGTCAACCTGACCATTGCGCGCACCGACACTCAAAAACGATACACGGCGAACAAGGAACCCAACACCAGTCTGCCTGAGGTGCTCAAGGGTCTCGGCGTGACGCCGGAGCAGCTCGACGCGGTCAAGATCGACGTCGTCTCACCGGGCTTCATGTCCAACTGGGGCGGCATTCTGGCGTCGATCCTCCCTGTCGTCCTGTTCGGCGGGTTCATTTTCTTCATGTTCCGACAAGCCCAGGGCGGCGCTAACCAGGCGATGAGCTTTGGCAAGAGCCGCGCCCGCATGGTGGGCGGCGACAAGCCTACTGTAACGTTTGCGGATGTGGCGGGCGTGGACGAGGCGAAGCATGAGTTGGCCGAGGTGGTCGAGTTCCTCAAGGAGCCGGAGAAGTTTGTCTCGCTGGGCGCGCGCATTCCGAAGGGCGTACTGATGGTCGGCCCGCCCGGCTGCGGCAAGACGCTGCTGGCGAAGGCTGTCGCTGGCGAGGCCGGCGTGCCGTTCTTCAGCATCAGCGGGTCGGAGTTCGTGGAGATGTTTGTCGGCGTCGGCGCGTCCCGCGTGCGTGACCTGTTCGACCAGGCCAAGCGCCACAGCCCGTGCATCGTCTTCATCGACGAAATCGACGCCGTGGGCCGTCACCGTGGCGCGGGCCTCGGCGGCAGCCACGATGAGCGCGAGCAGACGCTCAACCAGATCCTCGTCGAGATGGACGGCTTCGACAGCGACACCCACGTCATCATCATCGCCGCCACGAACCGCCCCGACATTCTCGACCCGGCGCTGCTGCGCCCCGGCCGCTTCGACCGCCGCGTCGTCATCGACCGGCCGGACACGAACGGGCGCAAGATGATGCTCAAGATTCACACGCGGGGCAAGCCGCTGGCGTCGGAAGTTGACCTGGACGTGATCGCCAAGATTACGCCGGGCTTCAGTGGCGCTGACATCGAGAACCTGGTCAACGAGGCGGCCATTCTGGCTGCCCGGCGCAACGCCAAGTCCATCAACATGCTGGACTTCCAGAATGCGATGGAAAAGGTTGTGATGGGACCGGAGCGCAAGAGCCGCGTCATCTCCGAGAAGGAGAAGACCGTTGTGGCCTACCACGAGGCCGGACACGCCCTCGTCGGCTACATGCTGCCGAACAGTGACCCGATCCATAAGGTGACCATCGTACCGCGCGGCATGGCGGGCGGCTTCGTGATGCACCTACCGGATAGCGACACGACGCTGGTCACGGCGGCCAAGTTCCGCGACGAGTTGGCTGGCCTACTCGGCGGGCGCGTGGCTGAGGAGTTGGTCTTCAGCGATGTCACCACCGGCGCGAGCAACGACCTGGAGCGCGCGACGAAGATGGCGCGGGCTATGGTGACGCAGTATGGCATGAGCGAGCGCCTTGGGCCGCTCACGTTCGGCGAGAAGGACGAGATGGTCTTCCTCGGCCGCGAGATCGGCGAGCAGCGCAACTACTCCGAGGCGGTTGCCCAGGAGATCGACAACGAAGTGCGCAACATCGTCACTGAGGCTTACGAGCGTGCCCGCCAGATTATTACGCTGCACCGCGACAAGCTCGAGGCCCTGGCCCGCAAGCTCATCGAGGTCGAGACGCTTGATGCGAACGAAGTTCGCTCGCTGCTGGCCGCCTAAGTCACTGACAAAAGCAACTGGGCTACCGGATAATCCCGGTAGCCCAGTTTTTGTTTACGGTTGAGACGTTCCTGGATATGCCTTCGGCGCGGCCACCGTGGGAGTTTCCGGTCCAGGGTAGCCGGGTGGCTTGGTCGCAGTCGGAACACGGGTCACGCCGGCTGGGGCAGTGGCGATGACCGGCAGCGCCGTTGTGACGCCCGGCGCCGCCGTCGCTCCACTGAGGGGAGCAACGGTTGTTGGCTGCGGCGGCGGCGATTGGGACTGGCACGCCGCCAGCAAGCCCAGCAGCGCCAGCGTGCCGACCAGGATCAAGCGGGAAAGATTACACAACCTTGGCCTCCTTGGGTCAAACTGTACTGGTCACAACAAACGGCTAGTATAGCACAGATGACGCCTTAGGCCAAAAGCTCACGCTATGCCGCTTACTCCTCGTCGCCGTCCTCTGACCTGTGAGGCCGTCGCAGCAGGCTCATGGCAAGACCGCTCGCCAGAGCTGCGCCGCTCAGACCGAGCGCAATCCCTGCCCCACTCGGCTTTCCCTTGACCCCCACCGCCTCCAGAATTGGCCCAAGACGCTGTTGCGGTGTGACGCCAAACGCCAGGCGCATCACCGCCGAACCGGCTTTGTAGTGGCCCGGCTTGCGCAGGATCGTCGCGATGTCCCAGCTTGGCGGCGGCGCGCCGACGGCGTAGGCGTACGGGCGCGTGAACTGCATCAAGCCCTCGCGGCCGTGGATGCGGCCATAGCCCGACTGCTTGGTGCCGCCGAAGGGGAGCATCGGCACGCCGAACTGGGCGATGGTGTCGTTGATGACGACCGACGACGCCTCGACGCGGTGGGCGACACGCTGCGCTCGCTCGATGTCCCGGCTCCAGATCGACGCCCCCAAACCCAGGTGGCAATCGTTCGCCATGCGGATGGCCTCAGCCTCGTTCTTAACCTGCATGATGGGCAGGATAGGGCCGAACGTCTCATCCTGCATGATGAGCATGCTGTGGTCCACATCCACCATGACCGTCGGCTCGACGAACATGCCGTCGATCTTGCCGCCGGTCAAGATTGTCGCGCCCTTCGCCAGAGCGTCCTCAAGGTGACGCTGAATGATGCGAATCTGCCGCGGGTCCGTAATCGGCCCCATGTAGAATTGGCTCTCCTGCTCGGTCGAGAAGCCCATCTTGATTTTCTGGGTCTCCTCCACAGCCAGGCGCACGAACTCATCGTACACCGACTCGACCACGTACACGCGCTCGACGGCCATGCACGTCTGCCCGCTGTTGAAGTACGCCCCCCACGCGCCCCAGTGAGCGGCTTGGCGCAGGTCGGCGTCCTCCAGCACGATCATGGCGTCCTTGCCGCCCAACTCGCACGCAACGGGCGTCAGGGTCTCGGCCGCGGTCGCCATGACCTTCTTGCCAGTCGGCATCGAGCCGGTCAGGAAGATGTAGTCAGGGCCGGATTGTACGAGCGCCGCGCCCACATCGCCGCCGCCGTGGACGACACGGACGTAGGGCGTCAGCTCTGGCACGGTCTTGAACAGGCGGTCCATCATCTCACCCGACGCCGCAGTGACCTCGGACGGCTTGAGGATGACGGTGTTACCGGCGAGCAAGGCCGCAATGACCGGCGGGATGGACAGGGCGAAGGGGTAGTTCCACGGTGCGATGACGAGCACCACGCCATAGGGACGGTACTCTACGTAGCACTTCTTGAACAGGTACAGGCCGCGCGAGACCGGCTGCCGTCGCAGCCAGTGGGGGGCGCGCTTGCAGTACTGGTCGAGCATGTCTACGGTGATGAACACCTCGATGAGGGCGTCCTGGCGGCTCTTGCCGCAGTCCTGGTTGAGGACGGCGGTAATGTCGTCGAGGTTGTCGAGAATGGACTTCTGGAGCTTGCGGAGGATGCGCACGCGTTCCTGGATGGGCTTTTCGTGCCACACGTCGAACGCCGCCCGCATCTCTTTGTGAATCAGCCGCGCTTCGTCGGGCGAGGTCGTTTCGACCTGACCAAACGGCAGACCCGTCGCCGGGTTAACGAATTCGAGCACGTTGCCCTCCTTAGATTATGAGTGGGCGAACTCGCACGTGGAGTCGGCTCCAATCGTTGGACGATTCGACTCCAGCTATATCTTATACTTTTATGCCGCAGTGTGTCAAAAAAAGTTGGGGCCAGGCAAATAGGAAGGCGCGTGGTTGAGACCGTCGGCCACGCGCCTCAAACTCGACACAAACATGCCTTAGGTCGGGATAAACCCATATTTGGCGAGAATGGTTTGCCCATCGGGCGACAGGACATATTTCATGAACGCGGCCGCCAGGTCCAGGTTCTTCGAGGTCTTCACCGGCGCGATGTAGTACGAGGCGATTGTGTTGAGCGCATCGGGGATCTCGATGCGACCTACTTTTGCGGCGGCATCCGGGGCGACGTCCGTCGTATAGACGATGCCAGCGTCGCCCTCGCCGAGCACGATTTTGCTAAGAACTGCTTTGACATCTTGCTCATTTGAGACGACGTTCTTGAGCACAGCATCCTTGAATCCCGCGCCAAAGGCCGCATCCTTGCTGGCCTTGTCGAAGAAATCGAGGGCGTACTGGCCGACCGGGACCTCTTTCGCTGCCAGGATAACCTTGATGCCCGATTTCGCCAGGTCCTGGAGAGTCTTGACGCCGGCCCTGTTGTCACTCGGATAGATGGCAACCAGGCGGTTGCGGACGAAGCTGCGCTCTGTACCGCTGATGACACTGCTCGCTGTTATCGCATCATCCATCTGTTTCTTAGCTGCCGAGGCGAAGACATCGGCGGGTGCGCCCTGACCGATCTGCTGGACGAGTTGCTGCGATCCCGCGAAGTTGAAGGTCACCTTCGTGCCGGGGTTGGCCTTCTCGAAATTAGCGCCGATTTGCTTGAAGGCCTCGGTGAGCGACGCAGCGGCGAAGACGGTGATTTCACCGGAGAGTTTGGCCGTAGTCGTGGGTACGCTCGTGGCGTTACCCGGGAGGGCTTTCGTCGCTGACTGCGCCACTGTTGGGGCAACGGCTGGCGCACTGGTGGGCGGGGCGGCGGTCGGGGGAGCGGGGGCCATCGTTGGGGCGGCGGGAGCGACACTCGCTTGGGAAGTGCATCCTAACACCAGCGTCGCTAGCCCTAGGACAAGGATGATGGTCAATACGATCTTGCGCATGGTGATCTCCTCTGTCTCCGATTTGCTCATCCGGTGTATACTCATTCAATGAGTATTAGGTGTCCATTATATGTAGAACCCAACGAGAGGCAAGACAGAAGCCTATCGACCTGGTATTCAATGGTGGGATAAAAAGAAAGTGGTAATATTGAGAGGCGTACAGACGCGAATCGAGGGTCTTGCCTAATAGGCAAGACCCTCGATTGTAATGCCTGGCTAGTAGGCGCGGGCGAAGACAGCGACGCGCGAGGTCTCCTTGCCGGTGAGCATGCAGCGGCCCGGCTCGCTCGGCTGATCGAAGGGGAAGGCACGGATCGTCGCGCCCGTCTCACGCTTGACGCGCGCTTCGTCCTCGTCGTCGCCAGCCCAGTAAGCGCGGATGAAGCCAAAGCCGCCGGTCTCAGGAATGCTGGCCTTGAACTCGTCGTAAGTCGCTACGGTGCGTGTCATGGCCCCCATCTTGGCGCGGGCTGCCGCGAACAGGTTAGCCTGGATCGCGTCCAGGCGCTCAGGAACGACCGTCGGCAGCGCGTCCCAACCGATGAACTCTTTACTGGGCTTGCCCGGAATGTCGCGGCGCGCCACGACGGCTTGCTGCTTGTCCACATCCTTTGGGCCAATCTCGATGCGCAGGGGAACGCCGCGCATCTCCCAATCGTTGAACTTGAAGCCTGGCGTCAGCCCGTCCCGGTCGTCCAGGTGGGCGCGCACATCCTTGGGCAGTGATGCGATGATTTGCTGCGCGGCGCCCATGACCGCGCTCTGCTCGGCCTCGGTCTTCCAGATGGGGACGACGACGACCTGGATGGGAGCGAGGCGCGGTGGGAGCTTGAGGCCCTGGTCGTCGCCGTGGATGCCGATGACCGCGCCGAGCATGCGCCAGCTCAAGCCCCAGCTCGTCGTCCAGGCGTACTTGAGGGTGTTGTCACGGTCCTGGTACTGGATGTCGAAGGCTTTGGCGAAGTTCTGGCCCAGGTTGTGAGAGGTGCCGGACTGGAGCGCACGCCCGTCGGGCATCATCGACTCGATGGTGTACGTGCGCACGGCGCCGGCGAACTTCTCGGTGTCACTCTTGAGGCCGAGCAGAAGCGGCACAGCGCCCCACTCCTCGCCCGCACGGCGGTAGATTTCGAGCATCTGCAATGTCTCGCCCTCGGCTTCTTCCTCCGTCGCGTGGGCAGTGTGCCCCTCCTGCCACAAAAATTCGGCGGTGCGAAGGAAGGCGCGGGTGCGCTTCTCCCAGCGCAGGACGCTGCCCCACTGGTTGATGAGGACGGGCAGGTCGCGGTACGTCCGCACCCACTGGGCGTACATGTGGCCGATGACGGTCTCGGAGGTTGGGCGGACGACAAGCGGTTCGGCGAGCTCCTCACCACCGCCGACGGTCACGACCGCCAGCTCAGGCCGGAAGCCCTCGACGTGCTCCTTTTCCTTTGAGATAAAGCTCATCGGGATGAGGACAGGGAAATAGGCGTTCTTGTGGCCGGTGGCCTTGAACATGCCGTCGAGGGCCGCCTGGAGATGCTCCCACATGGCGTAGCCATACGGGCGGAGCACCATGAAGCCGCGCAGCTGCTCCGGGACGCGGGGCGGCGTGTCCGCTAACTCAGCGCGCATGATAATCTCATTATACCACTCGGAAAAATCCTCACTGTGGGAGGGCAGTTTCTGAACCGACATGACAAGGCTCCTAGTCGAGCAAAATGAATGAACAAGGGCGCGATTGACAACAGCCAATTATAGCGTAAGGCAAGGAGCGGGGCGAAAAAGTGAGGGGATCAGTAGTAGATGACGCCTTCGGCGGCGCGGGCGACGCGGCCGCCGACCCGCAGCTCCAGGTCGTCGCCGCGTGCGCGCACGTCCACAACGATGAGGCTGGGGCGGCCGACGGTGTAGCCCTGCTCAGCGCTCACGCGGGCCGACGGTGACGCCGGCACAGCGCCATGATGAACGAGGTAGGCGGCGAGGGCCGCGTTGGCGCTGCCGGTTGCCGGGTCCTCTGGCACGCCGAGCAGCGGCGCAAACACACGTACATAGGCGGTGTGCTCGGGCTTGAGGGTCTCGCGGGTGAAAACGTTGACGACCGACGCTCCGACACGCGCGCAGAGGGTATCGAGGGCCGATGGAGTGACGTGGCCGACATCCTCGCGGGAGGCAATGGGGATCATGAGGGTCGGCAACCCAGCGTCCACGATCTGTGGCGCTAACCCATCCGCGCCAATGTGCCCGACTGCCAGCCCCAGGGCGTCGGCAAGGTCTTCGACAGCCGTGACGATCTTTCCGAAGCGCGGCGCACGCTCCGTGACAACCACCCGATTGATGCTGCCGTCTTCAACGTCCGCGTCAACAGGCAGATAACCGACATCGGTTTCGACCACCACGCGGGGCGGCGGCGCCTCAGCTTCAGTCATCAGAACGTAGGCCGCGCCAAGGGTGAGGTGCCCAGAAAATGGCACCTCGGTGACGGGTGTGAAGGCGCGCAACCGCCAGTTGGCTTCGGACGTCGTCGCGGGCAGCACGAAGCCAGTTTCAGCGAAGTTCATGCCGCGCGCTATGGCGAGCATGTCGTCCGTAGTCATCTCGCTCGCGTCTGTGATGACCACGACCGGGTTCCCGCCAAATGGGCTATCGCTGAATACGTCTGCCTGGACAAACGGCGCGCGTCGCATAGGGCTGGCTTATCGTCTCCCGTCGAAATGTCGATAAGCCAACAATAGCATAGGCCCGCTGCCCTGTCCAGCCACGGCCCACTCCCTCAACCCCCAGCCCCTTCTCCCGTTTCGGGAGAAGGGGAGCCGGAACGCATCAGAGCGCGGGACTGCTGACCCCGCTACTTCTCGATGTATGGCAGGTACACCCGGTGGTCCGGTGTGCCGGTCGGTGTTGCGGTCGGCGTGCTTGTCGCCGCTGTCACCTGGGTGGCCGTCGGCGTCGCGCTGGGCGGTATGGCTGTGCCGGTGGCTGTAGGTGTCGTTGTGGCCGATACACTGGTGGCCGTCGCCGTCGGCGTGCTGGTGGCGGAGGCGGTTGTCGCGGTCGCCGTCGCTGTTTCGGTGGCGGGAACGGGCGTGGCCGTTGGCGTGCTCGTGGGGGTCTCCGTAGACGAAACAGCCGTAGCGGTGGGTGTGGGCGTGGTCCCACTACCTGTGAAGGTCACGTTCCGCCGCGCCAGAGAGTAACCGTAGCTGTAGTTGTAGTTGTTGTCTGGATCATAGTAGTCGATGCCGATGAACCACGCATACTGCTTGCCGGCTTGTAGTCCTGGCACGTCGGTCAGGGAGTTCAGGGTCAGGCTCCCTGTGTGACCCACAGGGCTGGACGGCAATCCTGTATCAGTCTCAGGGTCGAGAAAGATGACGTAGTAGCTCTCAGTATCGATAGGGCGCGGCTGCCACTGGAATGTGACGGGGAAAGTCACGGTGGCGTTATCCGGCGGCGCGACGAGGGTCACATCCGCCACCTGGAGGTTGCCGCCGAAGACAGTCCCCGTGTCGGTATCCAGGATGTCCGGGCCAACCCATTGGCTGAGGTAGGCCGGGTCATTCTGGGGACCAAACACGACATTGTATCGCTCGTCCTGCTGCAGCGCGGGCGGGTTGGGGAACTCGTAGTAGCCCGTGATCGTCGTGGTTGCGGTGATCACATTCGATGTGACGCCGCCAGCTGTAAGCTCCAGGAACACGTTAACATTCGATACCGGCTGGCCGTTGGCGAGGACCTGGCCGTAGACGGAGTCGATGGTGGCCTGCGGTGCTTGCGGTACGGCGCTTGGTGTGCTTGCTGTGGCAAGGGATGCTACCCACAGGGCGGGGGCAAGCAGCATGAGGGCGGCGATGAGGATGCGTCGGTGAAACATACCATCTCCTTTGCTATCCGTTGCACCTACCACGGGGTGCGAACAGAAGCGGGTACGAACCTGGATGGAGGAACAACGCGAACTGCGGCGCACTCACTCTCTAGACGAATGTAGACGATAGACCCTTGCCAGGAGATACGGCGAAAGATACTTGGAAGTCAGTATACACGAAGGATGCGACGTGAGTATTAGCGAAAGGTAAAAATAAGCGAGATGCTACATTTTCTCATGGAATTAGCACATTTGACCGAGTTGCCTCTTGACATAGAACAATTGTCTTGCTATAATGGACCAAACGTTTGACACAAACGTTCAAGAGGGGAAAAGGCGAGGAGGCGCAATGGCAAGCAAGAAACCGCTGTCCGAGCGGCAGCGACAGATGCTCGACTTCATCGGCGATTTTAGTGATAATCAGGGGTATCCTCCGACGATCCGCGACATCGGCCACAAGCTGGGGATTTCCTCGACCTCGGTTGTCAGCTACAACCTGAAGATCCTGGAGAAGGAAGGCTACATCAAGCGCGACGAGACGGTCTCGCGCGGCTTGAAGGTCATCCGCATGGACGTCGACGAGATTCCCGTGCAGCGGCGCACGGTGCAGGTTCCCGTGCTTGGCACGATTGCCGCTGGTCGGCCCCTGCTCTTGCCGGACGCGGGCCAGTATCAGCCCACGGACTTCATCGAGCTGACGCGCGACCTTGTGTCCGACAATAGCGATATCTACGCGCTGCGCGTCAAGGGCGACTCGATGATCGACGCTTTGGTGAACGACGGCGACATCGTCATCCTCCGCCGCCAGGAGCAAGTCGAGAACGGGCAGATGGCTGCGGTGTGGCTCGAAGACCGCGAGGAAACGACCCTCAAGTACTTCTACCTCGACCAGGACCGTGTCCAGCTTCGGCCGGCCAACCCCACCATGAAGCCGTGGACCGAGCCAGCTGAGAACGTGCGTGTGCAGGGCAAGGTCATCGCGGTGATCCGCCTCAACCCGGCTGTAGCCCGCCCATAGATAATACTTTTCCCCACTTGACGTAGAACGTCTGTTCTGGTACAATAGCCAGGACAGACGTTTTTTCGTTTATGGGGGCCGTCGTGCAGCGCGAGCGTCTTGAAGCCCAGGCCGACCGCCTCGAGGCGGTCCTCTACAGCCATAAAGTGCGCGCCCACATCCAGGGTGGCGTGGTTACGCCATCCCTGGTGCGCTTTCGCGTCGTCCCGGCGCCCGGTGTCAAGGTGACCCAGATTTCACGCCTCTCCGAGGAGTTGGCCCTGGCCCTGGGTAGCAGCGCGTGTCGCGTGACACGGCGCGACGCGTATGTCGAGCTGGAGTTCGCGCGCCGGAAGCCAAAGTCGGTACGGTTGGCTGCGCTCATGGCGCGGGTCCCCATGCCGCCAGCCGCGACGCCCTTGCTGGGCATCGATGCGGATGGCGTTCCGATGCTTCTGCGGCTGTCAAGCCCGGATGTCGCCCACGTGCTCATTGCCGGTACAACGGGGTCGGGCAAGACGGCCCTGGCGCGGACGATGATCGCCTCCCTTGCCGCCTACAATCCTACCAGTGAAGTGGGGCTGGTTCTGATTGATCCGAAGGGGCGCGGCTATGAGCCTTTCACCGCGCTGCCGCACCTTGTCCTGCCCCTGGCAACGACAGCCGACACAGGGCTGGAGACACTGCACTGGCTGGCGGCTGAGATGGAGCGCCGCGACCGGGAGCGGATCACAATCCCGCGCATCGTGGTCTTCATTGACGAGCTAGCGGACCTGGCGCTTGTGGGTGGCAAGGCCGTCGAGAAGGCCGTCTTGCGCCTGGTCCAGCGCGGCCGAGAGGGGGGCATCCACGTCATTGCCTGCACCCAGAAACCCGCCGCGACAATCCTCGGCGGGCTGGTCAAGAGCAACTTCCCGGTGCGCATTGTCGGCAGCGTCGCCTCGGCTGAGGATGCGCGCGTGGCGACGGGTGTCCCGGGCAGCGGAGCGGAGCGGCTGGCGGGACGCGGCGACTTCCTGGTCGTCACCCACGGACGAACGCACCGCCTTCAGGCGGCTTACGCCGCCCTAGATGAGATCGATGCAATCATCAATCGGCCGGTGGCTCCCATCACTGTCAAGCGCCGCGAGCCACGGCCAAGGCCAGTGCGTGATTTGGGTCAGGTCTTGGTCGACGGGCTGCGCCGCATGATTGGCTAAGGAGGGTTATGCGTTCGCTTGTTATCGCGTGTCTGATCGCGTTTGCCCTGGGGCTGGGTGTCACCGTTGCCTACCGCATGCAGACCGAGGCCATGGCTGTGGTGGTGGGGGTCGTGTGTGGCGTGAGTGGAACGATACCGGTCAGTCTTCTGGTGCTGTACGCGGCGCGGAGCGCCGCCCGGGAAGAAAAGCCCGCGCCCACGCCTCCGCCCGCCCAGCAACCCCAGACGCCGCAGATCATCGTTGTTTCCCCGAGTCTTCCTCCCCAGGGCGGCCAGTGGCCGTATCCACCAGCGTTCCCAGCCGATCCTGGCGCTTTGTCGCGCCCATCGCGCGACTTCACCATTATCGGTGATGACGACTAAGAATCCAACAGGGGTAGCCCCCCGACTACCCCTGTTGGATGGATTGGACCAGCTGGCGCTGGCGGATAAGACCTAGCGTATAAGGTTGACCGCAGTCTGACCGTAGCAGGTCATGGTTGCGGTGTCGCCGGGCTGGAGCGCGCGCCACTCCGTGAGGAGCTGCGTCTGGTAGGCGGCGATGGCGCAGCGTGACGTTCCCCGACTGTCGCGTATCTCAACCCAATAGGCGGCGGGCTGACCCTCACTGGTCGCCTCGATCCAGGTGCGCGTGACGGCGCCGCTGGTGTCGGAAACGGCAACGGGCGTTAGGGCGAACCACGCAGCGCCGGCGACCACGATAATGACAATAGCCAGGACCAATACAGCTCGAATGATTGCCGTCGTATCAAAATGGGGGGTGGCGGCGCGAACCAAGGATGACATCGGAACCCCCAGGCTTAGGATGAAGACTATGATGTCCACAATCACTCATGAGAACGTAGGATTATGCCCTACGATACGGGCTTGACCGTAAATTTAAGGTGAATTGCGAAAAGACCTTGTCCACCCCTTGACAAACGCCCGGTCTCGTGCTATCCTAAAGTTAGGATAGACTAAATTTCGTTGAGGCATGGAGCATGTTTTCGGTGATGGACGATGTCAAGAGCGGCGACGCGAGTACGGTGCAAGCGGCGAATGAGGTGTTGCGGGGTGAGTCGCGTCGGAGTTGGTTAGCGCGCATTCTCCCTTTCCTGGGGCCGGCGTTCATTGCCAGTGTCGCCTATGTTGATCCCGGCAACTTTGCCACGAATATCGCGGCGGGGGCGCAGTACGGCTACATGCTGCTGTGGGTCATCGTCGCCGCGAACCTGATGGCGATGCTTGTGCAATCCCTCTCGGCCAAGCTCGGCATCGCGACCGGCAAGAATCTGGCAGAGATATGCCGCGAGCAGTTTTCGAAGCCAGTTGTGCTCGTCATGTGGCTTGTGGCCGAAGTCGTCGCCATGGCGACCGACCTGGCAGAATTCCTTGGCGCGGCGGTGGGCTTCCAGCTTCTGTTCCACATCCCCCTGCTATGGGGTGGCATCCTGACGGCCATCATTACTTTCCTCATCCTGGGGCTTGAGCGTTACGGCTTCCGGCCGCTCGAGGCCGTTATCAGCGCGATTGTGGGTGTTATCGCCTTGTGCTATGTCGTCGAGACGTTCCTGGTCAAGCCTGAGTGGGGCCAGATCGCCTATCACGCTGTTGTCCCGCAGTTCACCGGCGCCGAAAGCGTTCTGCTGGCGACGGGCATCCTGGGGGCGACGGTCATGCCCCACGTCATCTACCTGCACTCGGCGCTCACCCAAGGGCGCATCGTGACCCGGGAGCCGCGCCAGCTGCGGCGGCTGTTCCGCTTCGAGGTCGTTGACGTTGTGATTGCGATGGGTGTCGCGGGCTTCGTCAACATGGCGATGCTCATTATGGCGGCCGGGACATTTCACCAAGTGGGATTGAGTGAGGTTGGCACGCTGGAGGAGGCCTACCGGACATTGGAGCCATTGCTCGGGCAGGCCGCCAGCTGGGTGTTCGCCATCTCGTTACTGCTATCCGGTCTGTCGTCGTCCACCGTCGGCACGATGGCGGGTCAGGTGGTGATGCAGGGTTTCATGCACCGGACGTTCCCCGTCTGGCTGCGCCGCGTCATTACCATGGCCCCCGCGCTGATTGTCATCGTGCTCGGCCTCGACCCGACACGCACCCTGGTCATCAGCCAGGTCGTCTTGAGCTTCGGCATTCCCTTCGCCCTGATACCGCTCATCATCTTCACCCGGCAGCGGCGCACGATGGGTGTCCTGACCAACAATCGTCTCACGACGGTCCTCGCGGTCGCCGTCGCGTCTCTCATTATCGGCCTGAACATGTTCTTGCTGTACCAGATGGTCGTTGGGGGGCATCTATGACCGACACACCCAAGAAGCCCCTCGCCCTCCTCGCGCCCCTCGACGGCTCGCGGCTGGCGGAGGCCGTGCTGCCGACGGTATGCCAGCTCGCCAAACGCCTATCGTCCCCCGTGATTCTGCTGCATATCGTGGAGGAGCGCCCGCCGGCGACCGTGCATGGCGAGCGCCACCTGGCCGACATGCCGGAAGCGACGCGCTACCTCGACACCATCGCCGCTCGACTCCAGGCGCAGGGCATTGAGGTCGAGACGCACACCCACGGGCCGCGCGAGGGCGACGTGGCGCGCAGCATCGTGGATCACCGGCGCGAGATGGGCGTGCAGCTCATCATTCTGTGTACGCACGGGCGCGGCGGCTGGCGCGGGCTGCTGTTCGGCTCCATCGCCCAGAAGGTGCTCCAACGTGGGAGTGGGCCGATCCTCCTCATCCCGACCCACGGCGTCGACGCGCCGCCAGCGTTCGATGTGCGCCGAATTCTTGTGCCGGTGGATGGGACGCCCGACCGCGAGCCGGCGCTAGAGCAAGCCATTGTCGTCGCGCGCTTGTTCCAGGCCGAGCTGCACCTGGTACTGGTCATACCGACTCTGGGGACACTGAGCGGGGGTGGCGCCGCGACCGGCCTGCTGCTTCCGGCGACCATGCGGGCTGTGTTGGACCTCGCTGAGCAAGGGGCCGTCGAATACCTGGACAGGGTGGTGGCGCGCTGCCGCGCCGGGGGGCTTGTGGCGCGGGGCCAGGTGGCGCGGGGCGACCCGGTGCCAGCGATCCTCGATGTGGCGGACAAGCTGCCCGCAGACTTGATTGTCGCCGCGACCCACGGGCGGGCGGGCCTCGATGCTGTGCTCAGCCGCAGCGTCTCAGCGCGCGTGGCGGAACACGTGGCGTGCCCCATCTGGCTTGTGCGCGTCCCCGATAGCGCCGAGGGAACAGCGGAGGCCACGAAGACCCGCCAGGGCGACTAACCAGGCATGGGTTTGGTGTTGCTAGGCCATCTGCGAGAGCAGGGTGGAGATTTCGGACAACGCTGTGATACGGACGACGTGTGGCGGCAGGGTGACATGCCCTGCCGCCGCGTGTTCCCGGTCGACCCAAATGCCCAGGGCGAAGCCGGCCGCAACGGCAGCGCGAGCGTCTACCTCCAGATTGTCGCCGACGAACGCACATTGCGCCGGGCGCGCGCCAAGTCGCGCCGCGGCGCGCGCAAAGAGGCTGGGGCGCGGCTTGTGTATCCGCTCCTCGCCACTGATGATGATGTGGCGCGCGGGAATCAGGCTGCCAAACTCGGCTTCGATGGTTGGGCGGGCCGCCGGCGTGTGGTTCGACAGGATGCCGAGGCGGTAGCCCGCGTTGCGGAGGGCTTCTAGAGTCGAGCACGCATCGTCGTAAGGGACGAAGGGCAGGACAGCGTAGCCGTGGTAGAGTTCTTCGGCCTTCGCGGCAACGTCGCCCTCATAGCCGAGCAGGCGCAGCGTCTGGCGGTATGCGGTCAGCAGATCGCGCTTTCGCTGCGGGCGAGCAACGCCGGGCAGCGCGCCGGCCGCGACTCGGGTGCGCCGCTCGTGCATGGCGGCGTCAATCTCCTCCCCCGAGTAGGGCAGACCGACGGACCGATAGAGATGGGCCTGCCGCTCGGGCACGGATATGTCGCCGACGGGGCGGCCCAGGGTGAGGTCGAAGTCGAAGAGAATGGCGGTGATCATGGGTGTTTCGCTCAGGCGAATTATACCCACATTGGCGTGACATCCGAAACCCCGTCCTGTGCTATAATCACCCTCATTCCCAGGAGGGTCTCATGCCGAATCTCGACCGCATCTCGAACGACATCCCCGCTCAGCTGCGCGAGGCTGGTCTCGCCGGCTGGCTGTTGTACGACTTCCGCCGCTCCAACCCGCTGGCCTACCGTGTCCTCGGGCTTGGCCCGGGTGGCGTGTTCACGCGCCGCTGGTTCTACTGGATACCAGCCCACGGCGAGCCGGTGAAAATCGTCTCTGCGTTGGAACAGTGGAACCTCGACGCCTTGCCGGGCCGTCGGGTCGTCTATCACTCGTGGCGCGACCTGCACACGGCTCTCGCGTCCATCCTCCCCCAGAGTGAGCGTGTGGCGATGGAGTACTCGCCCTTGGCGGCGGTGCCAGTGGTGTCGCGCGTCGATGCCGGGACCGTGGAGTTGGTACGCGCGGCGGGCGTCGAGGTGGTTAGCTCGGCCGACCTGGTGCAATTCTTCGAGGCGCGGCTATCGCCCGCGCAGTGGGACAGCCACCGGCGCGCGGCGGAGCGCCTGGTCGAAGCGCAGCAGATGGTGGCGGCGGACATGGCCGTCGCCCTGCGCCTGGGACGCTCGGTGTCGGAGGTGAGCGTCCAGCATTTCCTGGCGGGCTTTCTCGCCGCCCACAACCTCGTGGCCGACCACGGCGCGATTGTCGCTGTGAATGCCCACGCCAGCAACCCGCACTACGAGCCGTCGCCGGAGCGCGACACGCCGATTACGCGCGGCGACACGGTGCTCATTGATTTCTGGGCCAAGGTGGATGAGCCGGGCGCGGTGATGGCCGACTACACGTGGATGTACCACGCCGGGGATGCTGTGCCGGAGGAGCGCGCGCGCGTCTTTGCTGTGGCGGTAGACGCCCGCGAGAAGGCGATTGCGTTCATCCGCGAGCGCCTGGCGGCGGGCCACGTTGTGCACGGCTACGAGGTAGACGACGTGGCGCGCGGGGTCATCGCGGCGGCAGGCTACGGTGACTATTTCATCCACCGCACGGGCCACAGCATTGGCGAGGACACCCACGGCAACGGCGCGAACATCGACGACCTGGAAACGCAGGACGAGCGGCGCTTGATTCCCGGCAGCCTGTTCTCCATCGAGCCGGGCATCTACCTACCTGAGTTCGGCGTGCGCACCGAGGTCAACGTGTACATCAGCGACAACAACGAGGTCATCGTCACCGGCGTTCCGCAGCAGGAAATCGAGCTGCTGATATAGTCAGGAGAGCCGCATGTCCGATATGCGCCCGAAAAAGCCGATGCGCGAGTCCCAGGTGTCGATGATGGAGCTGGTGATGCCTGACCACGCCAACGTGCGCGGCAACATCTTTGGTGGCCGCGTGATGGCGCTCATCGACATCGCCGGCGCAATGGCGGCGTTGCGCCACTGCCGCTTTCCGGTCGTGACGGCGTCGGTGGACCGCCTCGACTTTCGCGCCCCCATCCGCGTCGGCGAGTTCATCATGCTCCACGCCAACGTGAACTACTGCGGCCGCACGTCCATGGAAGTGGGCGTGCGCGTCGTTGGCGAGCACCCGCTGACGGGCGAGCAGCGCCACACGGCGACGGCGTTCCTGACGTATGTGGCGCTGGACGAGCAGGGCCGTCCCATCGAGATTCCAGACGTTCGACCGGAGACGGAGGAGGAGGAGCTGTGGCACGCGCAGGCGAAACACCGGCGCGCGCTGCGTCTCGCGCAGCGGCAGACCGACACCACGCCTTGAATGACAACGACACCTGACAGGTTTTATAAACCTGTCAGGTGTGCTGACGGGTAAGATTAGGGACGACTTGCCCTCCAAACAAGTGGTATAAAGCGACGTAGCCTTGCCTCGGTGATTGACGCCGAGGCTTTTTGTGGGATGGACTTACATGGCAGTACGGGAAGATATTCGCAACATCGCCATCATTGCTCACGTTGACCACGGCAAGACAACCCTGGTCGATGCGATGCTCAAGCAAAGCCGCGTTTTCCGCGAGAACCAGACCGTCACTGAGCGCGTCCTGGACTCCAATGCCCTGGAGCGCGAGCGCGGCATCACGATTCTGGCGAAGAATACCTCGGTGGTGTACCGAGGCGTCAAAATCAACATCGTGGACACGCCCGGCCACGCCGACTTCGGCGGCGAGGTCGAGCGCGTGCTGAACATGGTAGACGGGGTGCTGCTGCTGGTCGACGCTGTGGACGGCCCGATGCCCCAGACGCGCTTCGTGCTACGCAAGGCGCTCGAGCTGGGCCTGCCCGCCGTGGTCGTCATCAACAAGGTTGACCGCCCCCAGGCGCGGCTGGACTTCGTCGCCAATGCGACGTTTGACCTGTTCATCGACCTGGGCGCGACGGACGAGCAGGCCGAGTTCCCCATCGTTTACACAAACGCTCTCACCGGGCAGGCGAGCCTGGGCGCCGACGAGGCGGGCGTCGATCTTCAGCCGCTGTTCGAGACGATCCTGTCCCACATTCCAGGGCCAGCCGTTGACCTGGATGCGCCGACGCAGATGCGCGTCAACCTGCTGGCCTACGACGACTACAAGGGTCGCCTGGCGACGGGCCGCCTGTTTGCGGGTCAGCTGACAAAGGCGCAGGATGTCATGGTCATCGGCCACGATGGGCAGATGACGGCGGGCAAGGTGGCGCAGGTCTTCGTCCACGTCGGCTTATCGCGTCAGGAAGTACAGAGCGTCGAGGCGGGCGAGATTGTGACGGTCGCCGGGCTGCCCGACGTGGGTATCGGCGAGACCATCGCCGATCCCATCGACCCGCGCCCCCTGCCGGCAATCCGCGTCGAGGAGCCAACCCTGCGCATGATGTTCCTGGTCAATACGTCGCCCTTCGCGGGGCGCGAGGGCCAGAGCGTGACCAGCCGCAAGCTGCGCGAGCGTCTGTACCAGGAGCTTGAGCGGGACGTGGCGCTACGCGTCGAGGATACGGACAGCGCGGACGCCTTCTCGGTCTCCGGGCGCGGCGAGCTGCACCTGGCGATTCTCATCGAAACGATGCGCCGCGAGGGCTATGAGCTGGCCGTCTCCAAGCCAGAGGTCATCTTCCACGAGGGGCCAGACGGCGAGCGGCTGGAGCCGATGGAGCAGGTGAGCATCGAAGTTCCTGAGCCGAGCATGGGTGTGGTCGTGGAGATGCTGGGGAAGCGGCGCGGGCGCATGATGAACATGCACCCCGGCGACCAGGGCATGGTGCATCTGGAATATATCGTTCCGACGCGCGGCTTGCTGGGCTTCCGCTCGGCCCTGCTCACGTCCACGCGGGGCGAAGGCATCGTTAATGCTCTGTTCCACGGCTATGAGCCGTACAGCGGCGACATTGAAACGCGGGAGCACGGCTCCCTCGTCGCGTGGGAGAGCGGCGCGGCGACAAGTTATGCTCTGGAAGCGCTGGAGGATCGCGGGACGTACTTCGTTCGCCCCGGCGACGAGGTCTACGAGGGCCAGGTTGTCGGCCAGCACATCCGCGACTCTGACCTGGGCGTCAACGTGACCAAGCGCAAGGTGCTGAACAACATCCGCAGCTCGACCAAGGAAACGTTCGTCACCCTGAAGGCGCCGCGCGTCCTGAGCCTGGACGACGCCATCGAATACATCGCTGACGATGAGCTGGTGGAAGTCACGCCGAAGAGCATTCGTCTGCGCAAGCGTATCCTGGACACACAGCAGCGGATGCGCCAGGAGAAGCGCGCCAAGCAGGCCGAAGTCGTCGCGTAGCTCCTCGGCGCTGAGGAGGGCCAGTGTTCAACTCGCCTCGGTCCTATATCTGGTTGTCCGTCGCCGCCGCTGTTGTCACCATCGGCTTGAAGTTTTCGGCCTACCTGGTCACCAACTCGGTGGGCCTCCTGTCCGACGCGCTGGAGTCGGTGGTCAATCTCGTCGCCGCAATTATCGCGCTCTGGGCGCTCACGGTCGCGGCGAAGCCGCCGGATGAGGAGCACGCCTACGGGCACTTCAAGGTCGAGTACTTTTCCAGCGGCATCGAGGGTGGGTTGATCCTGGTGGCCGCCGTCACCATTGCCGCGACGGCGATACCGCGCCTGTTCAACCCGCAGCCGTTGGAGGCGTTCGGCCTCGGCATGATGATCTCCGTTGTTGCGACCGTGATCAACGGTGGTGTGGCGCTTGTGCTGATGCGCGCAGGCCGTCGCATGCGCTCGGTGACCCTGGAGGCTGACGCGCACCATCTGCTGACGGATGTCTGGACGACGGTGGGCGTCCTGGTTGCGTTTGCCCTGATCGAGTTCACCGGCTGGCTGCGCATCGACCCGCTGATCGCTCTCGTGGTCGCGGCGAACATTATCTACACCGGCGTCCGTCTGCTGCGCCAGTCGAGCCTGGGGCTGCTAGACACGGCGCTCCCGCCCGACGAAATGCAGGTTGTTCGCCAGGCGCTCGCTCCGTTCGAGGCGCAGGGCATCCAGTTCCACGCTTTCCGCTCGCGCATGGCCGCCAAGCACCGCTTCGTGTCCATGCATGTTCTCGTGCCTGGGCAGTGGACGGTGCAGAAAGGGCATGACACGCTCGAGCAGGTCGAGCGGGCGGTCCGCTCGGCGCTGTCCGACACAACGGTGTTCACCCATCTCGAACCGCTGGAAGACCCCGTCGCCTTCGCGGACCAGGGTCTCCAAGGTTCAGACGGCTGGGCAGTACCCACGGAAGGCTCGCCACCGCCAACCGGCAATAGGTAGAAATAGCAAACCGGCGCCCGCCAGGCGCCGGTTTGTCGTTCTTGCGCTATCGTCTACTCTGCCACCGCATAGACGACGAGGCGGTTGCTGTAGTTGGCGTGGCTCTTGTCGAAGGTGCCGGCGCACGTGATGAGGTTCAGGCGTCGTTTGTCGGTGGCGCCGAAGATGCGGTCCAGCGGCGCTTTGTTGAACGGGTAGCTCTCTAGCTTCTCCACGGCGAAGGTGTGCTTCGTCCCGTCCGCCATCTCCACGATAATCTTGTCCCCTTTGCGCAGGCGGTTCAGGTTCCAGAAGATCGACGGTCCGGTATCGCTATCCAGATGGCCGGAGATGACGGCATTCCCAATTTCCCCTGGGAGGGAGCCGAGCTTGTACCATCCCAGGTCCCACCAGCCTTTTGGTGTCTCCATCGCGCCATTCGGCTCAAGGCCGACATCGACGACATTGCCTTCCTTCACACCGATGGCTGGAATCGATAACCGCGTTGGCCGGCCGCCGCCGAACGGAGTCGGCTGGGGCGTGGCCGTCGCCGGCACTCTCGTCGGCGTCGCCGTTTGGGTGGGCGTTGTCGTCGCTTTTGGTGTAGGCGTGGCCGTCGCTGGCACTCTCGTCGGCGTCGCCGAGGGGCGAGGCGTCGAAGTGACAGTGGCGGATGGGAGAGGCAAGGCCAGGGCGAAAGGAATGGGATTGCCCGAGTCACACGCGGCAAGGACAAGGGCGAGAATCGGGAAGACGAGCCAGATGCGGCGCACGGACATGGGGAGCCTCACGCAAATCGAGGATGATGCAACAGGGCAGAGTATAAACGAGGTTAACGTCGCAGGCAAGTTCAGGGCAGTGGATCAACCCATAGGTTTTCGCCATCTGTCGTGAGCGTGACTGCCCGCTGCCCCTCGCCCAACCGCATGACCTGCCCGCTCAATCGCGGCCCGATGCCGCCATCGCCGTGGATGATGCTCAGGGCGGGCTGCGCGGCGCGTTGGAGGTCGGCGGCGAGGGTGTCGTCGGCGTGTCCGCTGACCAGGAGCACTGCCACCACGTCGGGAGATAAGCTCGTTGGGTGACGCAGGCCACCCGCGAGGAGGAACCCCACGCCACCATACGTCAGACGGTAGGCCACCTCACCTTCGCTGTCGTCGCCGCCAACGACTTCGAGCGTTACCCCGTCGGGAAGCCGGATACGAGTGCCTAACCGGGCTGCCAACGTAGGGCTGCCGCCCGCCTCGATGGCCGCATCCCACTCCGCGCCCATCGACGAGCGGGGCAGCGGCGGCGCAATGGTTTGGGCAACATCATAACGCCGTAGCAGAGCGACGAGTGGCTTGAGGCTCGCGGCGTCGGCGCGTGAGGCCGCGACGACGGCGACCTCACGGCTCCACGGCGCGCCCGCCTGCCCGACCGCAGCTTGAAGCTCCGCCGCGTCGCTTCCGCCGCCAACCACCAGGCGCTCGCCGGACGGCGTTCGGACGACGACCGCGTTCCCGGTTGGCAGCACCGTCACGCGCAGGTGTCCGTCGATCTGACCCGGCCCGAGCCACCACACCCCAACCGCAGCCGCAATGACGGCCACCGCTGCACCAGCGAGCACCCGGCGGCCAAGCCGCTGGCGGGTCGGGTCGCTGGCGGGGTCATCCGGTCGTGGGCCGAGCCGCCGAATGGGTTTGGTGACGATGGGCTGGAATGTCGTCGTCTCAGCGGCGGAGGCGTCCTTGGCCTGATGGGGGAGGGCGAACGCGAGCAGCCGAGGCGTGGGGTCGGGCAGGCTGAGCCAGGCCACCCAGGCGGCGACAATGACATAAAATATCGCTACTTGGGGGACGAAAAGGCTGATGTCGTCAACCGCGGCCCACGGCTGCGCGGCGAGCCATTGGGGTATCCGTAGTGTCCACTCCAGCGGGAGCCACGCCAGGACGGCCAGCGCGCGGCCCAGGGGCAGCCAGACCAGGCCAGCGCCCGTGGCGATGCCGCCCAGGAGCATGAGGGCGGGCTGCGCGGGCAGGACGAGGGCGTTAGCGAGCAGCCCGACGAGCGAGACCTGGCTGAAGTAGAGGGCGATGAGCGGCGCGGTCAAGATCGTCGCGGCCATCGTCGCCGCGACGATGGCGACGACACCTCGGGCAAGCCGTGCCCCTCGGCCGCGCCGACCATCCAGCCGCGTCAGGTGGATGAGGCCCCTGTCCAGCGGCGTCGCCAGGACGATCATGCCCAAAGCTCCGGCGAAGCTCAATTGGAACCCAACGTCGACGACGGCCCACGGTGAGATGAGCGTGATGAACAGAGCCGAGAGCGCGAGGGCGATGAGCACGGACGACGGGCGGCCCTCGGCGGCGGCCCAGACGACGAACGCGCCCATGAGGGCAGCCCGCACCGCTGAAGGGCTGGCGCCAACGAGCAGGGTATAGACGACGAGCAGGAGGAGCGTCGTCCACATGACGACGCGGGGCGCAATGACGGCGCGCAGGCCACGTTCCATCCGCTGCGACCAGACGCTATCATCGTCGGCGACACGCGACGCGGCGCGCTGGCCGAACAGGAACAGGGCAGAGATGAAGCCGACGAGGATGGTGATGTTGTAGCCGGAGATGACGACGATGTGGGAGAGGCTCGACCGGCGGAGCGCCTCCATCACGTCATCCGGAAGCTTGCGGCTGAGACCGAGCAGGACGCCGGCCAGCAAGTCGGACTCCGGCGGCGGGAGGATGCCGTCGATGGCCGTCTCGACCCGCTGCTGGACCGTCAGCGCCATGCGCCGCGCCCAGACGCCGCCCACACCGGGGATGATGCTGACGTGAGACGTGTCTATGCTCGCCAGGACACCGCGCCGCGCCAGGAACTCGCGGTAGGAGAAGCGCTCCGAGTCGCGTACCTCGCCGATTTTACCCGTGAGGGCAACCCGCTCGCCGTAGCTGACATGGGGAGCGCCTGGCACGCGTACCCACACTCGACCGGCGCAAACGCGGGCCGGCGTGACCCGGCAGAGCGTGGATGCCAGGGAGCCGGGCAGATCCCTTTGCCACAAGCCAGTGTCGATGATGGGGGCATCGTCCAGCGTCGCCGACTCGACGGCCAGCGGGAAGACCGTCCAGATGCCTTGCTCATCCGGCGCGTCGTCTACCACGCCGCGCAGGGCTACCTCATGCCCGACAAGGGCTTGCCACGGCTCGGCGGCGGGCCGCCAGTCGGCGATGATGAGGCGTAGCGCCGCGAGGGCCGCCGTGAGAGCGAGGGCACAGGCAAAAGCGAGCGGGAGGCGATGCTCACTGGCTTTCGAGGGACGCTGGGCCAAAATGACCCATATGAGCGTTGCCAGGGCAGCCACGCCCGCCGGCACAATCCACGGCGGATCGAGCCAGACGACGAGAGCCAACCCGCCGAGCCAGGCGGCGGCGACAAGCACGGGGCGCGGCATAGTGAGACGTGTCTATTTCAGCAGGTCGGTCCGAAGCACGGTTTTCTGAATCTTCCCCATCGCATTGCGTGGCAGGGCGGCCACAAAGCGCACCTCGCGCGGCTTCTTGTACGGCGCGAGTCGGGCGCGGCAATACTCCATGAGCTCCTCAGCCGAGGGCGCGGGGGAGTGGGGAACGACGACGGCAACCACCCGCTCGCCCAGGTCCGCATCCGGCAAGCCGATGACGGCGGCCTCAGCCACGCCGGGATGCGTTTGCAGCATCTCCTCGACTTCACGCGGGTAGACGTTGAAGCCGCCGGTGATGATAAGCTCCTTGCCGCGCCCCACAAGCGTCAACACGCCCGTTTCGTCCAAGAAGCCCAGGTCGCCCGTGTTGAACCAGCTGTCGCGGAATGCTTCGGCCGTGGCCTCCGACTGCTGCCAGTAGCCCTGGAACACGTTCGGCCCGCGCGTCCACACAGCGCCAACCTGGTATGGGGGCAGTGGGGCGCCTGGCTCGCCGACAAGGATTTTCTGCCCCGGGAACGGGCGGCCCACCGTGCCGGGGCGGCGCGGGCCGTCGAGCGGGTTGGTGGTGAGCATGCCGGTCTCGGTCATGCCGTAGCGCTCGAGCAGCGTGTGGCCGAAGACACGCTGGAACTCCTCGAAAACCTCCGGGCTGAGCGGAGCCGAGCCGGAGACGAACAATCGCATTCCCCCGGTGCGCGGCGCGCTGCCCCGGGCGACGGCCAGGAGACGGGCATACATCGTCGGGACGCCGAAGAAGAGGCTGATGCCGCCGCCGCGCAGCGCGGTGAGAACCTCGGCCGGGTCGAAGCGCGGGCGCAGGTCGGCGCTTGCGCCCGTGGCGAGCGTGCCGTGCAGTCCGACGCCAAGGCCGTGGATGTGGAACAAGGGCAACGTAAGAAGTAGGCGGTCGGCCGCCGTCCAATGCCATGCTTGAATGACGGCGGTGATGTTGGCGGCCAGGTTGCCGTGGGTGAGCATCGCGCCTTTGGAGCGGCCCGTTGTGCCCGACGTATAGGCCAGCAAGGCGAGCTTGTCAGGCATGGGGAGCGACACTGGAGCAGCAGGGCGGCTAACCGGCGCAAGTGGCCTCGCGCCGGGCGCGCAGTCGCAGACCTGGCGTAGCAACGGGAGGTCCGGCTGAAGGGCGCGGATTTCGTCGAGAATCGGGCCGTGACCGAGAACGAACGCCGCGCCCGAATCGGTCAGCAGATGGGTCAGCTCGGCGGCGCGATACTGGGCGTTGACCAGCACCACCACGCCGCCCGCCAGCCCGACGCCAAGGTAGGCATAGACAAAAGTCGGGCTGCTGTCCAGGGCCAGGGCGACGCGTTCGCCGTCCGCCAGGCCTTGCTCCCGCAGCCACGCAGCGACACGCAGCGCGGCGCTGTAGACCATCTCGTAGCGAATAGGCTGTCCCTGCCAGATAAGGCAAGGCGCGTCTGGTGTACGTTCGACAGAGGCAACGAACAGATGGAGAATAGAGGCAGGCGTTGAAGCGCTCATGGTTTGTCGATTGTCCCACTTTCGGATACAATACAGGACGTTCAGGTTGCCCCCATTTTAGAATAAATCCCGACCAAGGGCATAATCCTGAGCGTGCGCAGTTCGTTAAACATATAGGCAGTACGAGATAAACCCCCTATAAGCGAGGTCAGACCGCCTATGCAGACACCGCTGCAAGTGCCACCGCCGCGCATCTTGCTGTTGGTTCTATTGGTGATCGTTGTTCTTGTCTGGGCGTGGACTATTCCCGCGCATGCCTCTAATCCAGACGAGATTCGCCGAGTGATAGAACTAATCAACCAGGAACGAGTGCGCAATGGAGTCCATCCCCTGCAGCACGACCCACGGTTGGATGTCGCGGCTCAGCGACACAGCGACGATGAAGTGGAGCACGACTTTGTCGGCCACGACGGTACTGATGGCAGTACCTTCTGGAGCCGCGTGACGGATGTTGGTTTCGAGCCTCAAGTTCTCGGCGAGGTTCTCACGGCGGGCAACCCGACCGCCGACTCCGCCGTCAATGCCTGGTTCAGCAGCCCGCCCCACCACGAGATTTTGATGTACCCCGATCTTGACTGGATTGGTGTGGGCCACTCGACTCGCAACGGCACGCACTACACCGACTACTGGGTTGTCGAAGTGGGCGTGTCGGGCAACCCCTTGCCCCCCCCGGCGCCGACAGCCACCGCCACCCCCGTCCTATCGGCATATCCTGAACCACGGGTGACGCCGACACCAACGGTTCCACCGACGCCATTCCCGCCCGAAATCGCCACGCGCATGCGGCCGCGCACGTTCCTGCCGGATGTCGAAAAGGCACGCGAACGCTAAGCAGGGCGACTTCGAAAACTGCATATGGTGAACATGAGGGGATTACTGTTTAGACAGTGATCCCCCCTCTGTTCTTGGCTCACGGCGCTGTGATGCGGTCCTTCAGCCCTTCGTACAGCTTCGTCCCCCCGAAGCCCGGCACTTTCTTCAAATCCTCCGGCCGCTGGAATGGCCCGTTCTTCTCCCGATATTGGATGATGCGTTCTGCCAACACGGCGCCGACGCCCGGCAGTGTATCCAGCTCTTCCTTGCTGGCCGTGTTCAAGTTGATGCGCGCTGCGGGGGCAGTGGCCTTGCTGCTGGGCGCCGCTCCGCTGGCGGAGCCAACGAGGGGAGGGGGTGGTGTTCCCCGCGCTGGAACGTAGACTTGCTCACCGTCCCGCAGCGGCCGCGCCTGGTTCAAGCCGTCTGCGTCGGCGGCGTCAGTCAGGCCGCCCGCCGCGTCCAGCGCCTGCACGACGCGGCTCCCGTCGGGTAGGGTATAGACGCCAGGGTGGGCGACTGCGCCGTTGACGTAAACGGTAATGGTGGTCGGGAGGGGAGAAGGCGAGGGCCGAGGCGTGGCCGTCGGCGGCGGGAGCGGCGTCTCGACGCGAATGACCGAGCCGGCCGATGAGGATAAGTCAACTTTGCTGCCCGCTGGCTCGGATCGGCCGGCCGGCAGGCACGCGCCGACGCCGATAACAAGCGTCACAACGACCACGCTCAGCCGCATTGCCAGGCCTGGCCTACCCATATACGCTCCCCCAGGTCATGCTGCTTGAGCGGAGTATAGCACAGTTCATGGCCGAGGCAACTCATAATAAAAACCAGGCGGGGACAACATTGTCGCCCGCCTGGTCGCATGGTCGATTTGTGTTACGACCGTTGTGGTGTACCCGCGCCGCCGTCTGTCGGCGGCAGCGGGGGACGCTGGGCCGATGGGACATTGCCTGAGCGGTTCTGGATCATGCTCGACAGACCTTCGAGAATATCGACCGGCACCGGGAAGACGATTGTCGAGTTATGCTCGACGCCGATCTCGACCAGGGTCTGGAGGTAGCGGAGCTGGAGCGCGCCCGGCTGGGTCGCCAGAACCCGCGCCGCCTCGGAGAGCTGCTGCGACGCAGCGTACTCGCCCTCGGCGCTGATGATCTTGGCGCGGCGCTCGCGCTCGGCCTCGGCCTGGCGAGCCATGGCGCGCTGCATGCTCTGCGGCAGTTCCACGTCCTTGATGTCCACCGACGTAATCTTCACACCCCACGGCTCCGTAGCCTTGTCCAGGATGTCCTGCACCTGCTGGTCGATCTTGTCGCGGTGCGCCAGAAGCTCGTCCAGCTCCGACTGACCGAGGACGGAGCGCAGGCTTGTCTGACCGACCTGGAAAATGTTGCGGCGATAGTCGTCTACGGCGACGACGGCCCGCGCGGGGTCCAAGACCTGGTAGAAGACGACGGCGCTCACCTTGACCGTCACGTTGTCGCGCGTGATACATTCCTGAGAGGGCAGATCCAGCGTGAACACGCGGAGGTCGATCTTGGTCATCCTGTCGATGAAGGGGTAGATGATGAAGATGCCAGGGCCTTTCGCACCTACCAGGCGTCCTAGGCGGAAGATGACACCGCGCTCATACTCCTGCACAACGCGAATTGAACTTAGAATCAGGGGCACGAGGACAACGAGGGCGACGCAAATCAAAACGCTCATGCCGCCAAGAAGATTACTCATGATCCTTCTCCTCTTGATGTTGGGACGGTATACCGTTGGTTTCTTGTGGATAAGGCCAGGCCGTCAACACCGGGGATGGCGCTGCGGCGGCCAATCGTTCAGCCGCTGGAACCACGTATAGGGTTAGCCCTTCGACTCGCATCACCCGCACTTTCTCGCCTTGGCCGATGAAGCCGTCGAGCGAGACGGCGTGCCAGAGTGAGCCGTACACCCACACGCTGCCCTCGGGCCTCAGCTCGGTGCGGGCCTCACCCACTTTGCCGATGAGCGCTTCCTTCCCCGTCACGACGGGCCGCAAGCGGGAGCGCCAGGCCGCCTGAACGAGAAAAATGAACACCGCCGCCGTTCCGAACGAAGCGCCGAAAATCGCGAGCCAGGGTAGGCTGGCGTTGGCCGTGCTGAACAGCAGGATGGAACCGGTGATCATCGCCAGGAGACCACCGGCCGTCAGAGCGCCGTGGCTCGCGGCTTTGATGTCGAGGGCGAAGAGGCCGAAAGCCAGGGCGATGAGGACAAGGCCGGCCAGGTTGGCGTTGAGGATGCTGAGGCCGACGAGGGCCAGGGCGATGCACACGCCGCCGAAACCCGCCGCGAACCCCATGCCGGGGCTACCCAACTCGAACAGCAGGGAATTGATGCCCAGGATGAGCAGCAGATAGGCGACGGTCGGGATCGCCAGGAATGCTGAAATTGCTTGCCACATTGATTTACTTCCTCCCGCTAGAGCAGCGATGCTGCACCCGAAGGAGACGCTGCTAATATTATGACGCGAATCGCGGCAAATACTTATCCCTTCTGCCCACAGCCTTCCGACAAGCGTCCGACACGCGGCCGCTTGCGCTGCGAAATCTGCAAACGCAAAGGCGCAGAGGCGCAAAGAAAGAATTCCTGACTTTTCCCTTTGCGTCTCTGCGTCTCTGCGTTTCCTATGTATTCTGCGAGACCGCGCTTGGCTACCACCAGGTTGAGAACTGGTCTAACTCGTGGAGGCGGCGCAGCGCTGCCACCAGCGACGCTGTGTCCTCCTCCGGCCACGTGGACGGCCCCAGCGGATCCAAAAGGGGCGCCGGGTCGCGCAGCAGAACGCGGGCGACGGCGAGCGTGCCATAGCTCAAGGCGTCCAGGTCGTAGCCACCTTCCAACACGACCACGAGCCGGCCTCGGCATAGCTCGTCCGCAAACTGGAGCACGTCTTGCGCCAGCGTGTAGTAGCCCTGCATCGATATCTGGAGCATCGCCAGCGGGTCGCGCCAGTGGGCGTCGAACCCCGCCGATAAGAACATGATGTCTGGCTCGAAGCGTTCAAGGGCCGGTCGGATGACGTCGGTCCAGGCCAGGCGCAGCCCCATGTCACCGACACCCGGCGGGAAGGGGATGTTGATGGTCGCGCCGCGCCCGCTGCCGGAGCCTGTCTCGCGCCAGTGTCCCGTGCCGGGGTAGAGCGGCCACTGGTGGGTCGAGATGTAGAGCACGTCCGGCTCGCCGTAGAAGATTGCCTGTGTGCCGTTGCCGTGGTGAACGTCGAAATCCAGGATGGCGGCGCGCGTCATGCCGCGCGTTCGCGCGTGAGCGGCGGCGATGGCGACGTTGTTGAACAGGCAGAAGCCCTCGCCCCGGTCGGCGAAGGCATGGTGGCCGGGCGGGCGGATCAGGGCCAGGGCGTTGTTGACCCGCCCGTCGATGACGGCGTCTGTGGCGACGACACACCCACCCGCTGCCAGCCGCGCTACGTCGTACGATACGTCTGCAACGTACGTGTCGGCGTCGAGCAGGCCGCCGCCGCGCTGGGCGAACTCACGGATCTGGGCGACGTAGCTGGGCGTATGCACGCGCAGCAGGTCGTCGTCACTGACCGAGACGGCGTGCAGCGGCGTCATCCTGGCGAGGACGCCGGTTCGCGCCAATAAATCCAGGATTGCTGTCAGGCGGGTGGGCCGCTCCGGGTGGTTGCCGCCCCGACTGGCGTGTTCCAAATAGCGCGCGTCATAAACATAGCCAGTAGTCATAGGTGGACCTCTCTGAATGAGAGTATACCATAGGTGACGAATGCTGTCACAGAAGTTTAGGCTGGTCGGGCGGTGGGTCGGGCAAATCCAGCGGGTTCAGCTCGTGCTCGGCGAGAAAGTCCGGCGTCGGCCCGCGCCAGCGATAGTGCGCGAGCGGCACGCGGCCCTTGGCGTCGAACTCGATGCCCTCTGCCTCCAGTAGCTCGCGCTGGCGCGGGCCACGCGTACTGATTCCCCCCTGGGCGTTGATGACGCGCTGCCACGGGACGGGCAGGCGGAACGGGTGGCGGCCAAGGTCGGCCATCGCGTAGCCGACGATGCGCGCATCACAGCCGCGCCCGACGATCTGGGCGATGTCGCCATAGGTAGCAACCTGACCGGCCGGAATCTGGGACGCGACCAGGTAGATGCGCTCGTACAGGGCGTTTTCCATCCGCGGCCTCCTTACGCCAGGCGGCGAACCTCGGGACGCGACCAGACAATGAGCAGGGCCGAGCCTAGAAGGGCCACCGCGCCAAACTCAAGGGCGAACGGCGCGCCGAATTGCTGGGCAAGCGTGCCGCTGATGATCGCGCCCAGCGGCGCCATGCCCAGGAACATGAAGATGTACACTGACATCACCCGCCCGCGCAACTCATCGGGGACGCTGATCTGGACGAGGGTATTCGCCAGGGAATTGCGCAGCACCATGAAGACGCCCGTCACCACCAGGGCCAATACCGAGAGAACGACATGACGCGAGGCGGCGAACAGGAACAAAGCCGTCGGGAAGGCGAAGTCGGCCAGGGTAATGAGTCGGCCTTTGTGCTTGTAATCGCCCAGCGAGGCCACGGTTAGCGCACCTATCACGGCGCCAACGCCCGTCGCGCTGAGGAGCAAGCCGTAGCCGCCGACGCTCAAGCCAAGAATCTGATCCGCCATGACGGGCATCAGCGTTGCGTAACTCATGCCGAAGATGCCAAACATGGACGACTGGAGCACGATGGTGAGCAGCGCCCGATTACCGAAGATGTAGCCAAGACCGCCGGCGAGGCTGCGCCACATGGACTCGCCACGGGCCGGCAGCGGACGCGGCGTGACCCGCATCATTAGTAGGCCCGCGAGCACGGCGAGGAACGACAGCCCATTGAGCGTGAACGCTGCCCCCGTCCCGATGGCCGCGACGACGATGCCGCCCAGGGCCGGACCGAGGATGCGCGCCGTGTTGAACACCGTCGAGTTCAGGGCGATGGCGTTCATCAAGTCGGCTTTCGACACGATCTCCGGTACGAACGACTGACGGGCCGGGTTGTCGAAGGCATTGATGCTGCCGAGGACCGCCGCCAGGAAGATGACCTGCCAGGCCGTGACGCGCCCGCTGACAACCAGCGCGGTCAGCACGAATGCCTGGATCATGGCAAGCGTCTGGGTGACGATGACCATGTGCTGCTTGTTGACGCGGTCCGCGACCACGCCCGCGAAGAGGCTGAACAGGAGGATGGGAACCTGGCTGGCGAAGTTGAGCAGGCCCAGCGCGAACGGCGCGAACGTAAGCTGGTAGACCAGCCAGTTCTGCGCCGTTGTTTGCATCCATGTCCCGCTCAGTGACACGGCCTGCCCGAAAAAGTACAGGCGGTAGTTGCGGTTGCGGAGCGCCGAGAACGTGCGCGGCACGTGGAGGTGTCCCAGGTGGCGCGTCGCGGCAGCAATGCTCGTGTTCAGGTGGACGCTGGGATAAAGCGCGGCGTGGCGCGAACCATCGCTCGGATCTGCATGGGCCGGTTGGGACGACGCATTGAACTCGTCGTCTGCTTCCTCGGCTGACACACCGTCCGAGCGCGGGAGCGCGTCGCGGCGCAGTGTCGTTGTATCGTCGCTCACTTATGGCCTGGCCGTCATCGCCGACGGCTCCCCTCCATAATGCTGGAGCACGAACGTGCGCCAGTCATTCTCAAACGTCTTGATGTCGGTCCCGAAAACCTGCGTGATGGTCTCGTCCCACGGCAGGCCGCTGCCGACAACGCGAATCATCTCGCCGACCTTGGCGCGGCCGTAGCGCTGCGCGATGAACTCGCCGAGCGTGTAGCCGGTCATCTGGACGACGGCAAAGCCGCGCTGGCGATTGTTGGCGCTGTTGAAGTCCGGAGGCTGATTGGTCAGGGATGGGCGATAACCGTTCGCCAGGGCCGCGCGGAACTGTTCCTCGGTCTGGCGCTGAAAGTCCAGTGGCAGGTTCGTCGTCGTCGCCACGAGCCACTGCGCGAGGCCCATCAGGGCGAAGGGGGACCGGACAAGGGCGCTTCCCCGCTGGCTGGCCTGCTGCTGGTTGGACTGTAGGATGAGGTAGGAGACCAGCGGCGAGGCGACCGAGCGCACCAGGATGTCGTCGTAGGTGAGGTTGGCGGGCGACAGCAACAATTCCGGCGACGCCACCGCCAGGCGACGATCATCGCTCATGCGGAAGGTCGTGTTATCGAGCGTCGGCAGGACGGTGATGTCGAACGGCGTCAGGGGCTGATCCTTCAAGCCAAGATCGGCCGAGATCTGGGTGTAGAGGGCTTCCAGGCGCGGCAGGGCGGCGACGACGGCGCGGTGGTCGCGGGTGTTGTAGCTGATGGTGAAGTGCTGCGAGGACTGCTGCCGCGTGTCACCCCAGAACTGGCCGTTTGGGCTGGTCTGCCGCCACACACCGTCGGCCTGCCGCTCGTAATAGCGCGTCTCGGCGAGGGTCGTTGTCGTGGCGGGCGAGCCGCCAGGCAGCGTCACGCGGACACGCACCAGGGCAATGCTGTCGTGAACTTCCGGGTCGCCGATCACCGTTTGTGGCGTGGCGAGGCCCGCGCCGATGGTGTCGCGGATGCGGTTCAGGGAGTACTGCATGCGAGTCCGCCAGCTAGACGAGGCGTTGGGCGAGATGAACGAGGCCAGGGCGTTCGTGTCCTGGTTGTACCACGCCCACGTTTCCATGTCCGCCGTGGCCTGGAGGTCCTGGCGGATGCGGTCCAAGCCGACCTGAGAGTCGTGCCATACCTTCCAGCCGATAAGGACCGCCACGACAACCAATACCGTTCCGACGCCGGCCAGGATGCGGCGCGAGATGCCATTCATGCGCTGCACCACGAGCGGCGGCGGCGGAGGCGCGTCGTCCATCAATTCAACATCTTGGTCCCAATCCGTTTCCCCCACGGCCCACTCGAAATCAACTTTGTCTTTCCGACCCGGCATATACAGTCCTCACCCCTGGCTTTCATACAAATACTTGTCGAAAAACCGAATGACGCGCGCGATCATGCTGTTGTAGGCGGCGCTCCCGACGGGGAAGAAGTGGGGCGCGCCCGGATACGTGTACATCTCGACGTTCTTGCCTGCCACCCGCAGGCGGTTGTCCAGGTCTACCGACCAGGCGGGCGGGACCTGGTTATCTGCCCCACCGTGGTGAATTTGCACTGGGACCTGGATCGAGTCCAGGTAGTTGATGGGCGACGCGCGGCGGAAGGCGTCTAAATCGCGCGACGGTGTGAAGGGCGTCTCTCGCGTACCCGTGCCGCCGCTCCAGCGGTTGATGGCCTCGAAGTTCTCGACCTCGTCGCCGCTCATCGCTCCATAGAGGACCGCGGCGCGAATGTCGCTGCCCACCACCAGCGTCTTGAGCGCCACGCCGCCGCCCATGCTGTGGCCGAAAACGCCGATTCCATCCGCCTTCACGTCCGGCCGCTGCTTCAAAATGGCAGCCAGGTTGAGGACATCCACGGCGTAGCCCGCGCGGAACGGATTAGGGCCAAGGTCGGAGCCGGTGTGGTTGCGGTAGTTGGGATGGACGGTCAGATAACCGGCTCGCGCCAGGGCGTCGGCAAGGGGAGCAGTATAGTTGACCGTGGCGTAGTTGTTAGGATTGACGTAGCCGTGGGCGACAATCACGGCGGGGTAGGGCTGCGGTACGCCCTTTGGCACGTTCATGAAGCCGCCGATGGTCAGGCCGTCGCTGGGATACTGGATCAGGTAGCGCGTAAAGAGGGGAGTGTCTTGAAGGACGCGCACGATCTCGATCTCGCCCCCGCCGTAGCTTCGATTGCGCAGGCTGTCGATGAAGGCAATATCGCTGCTGCCGTCGCCCGGGTCATTGACGGTGCGTGGAGCCGTGGCCGGAGGAGCGCCATTCGGGGCCTCGATGCCCCGGCTGCTCTGCGCTGCGATTGAACCAACACTAGCAATCAATATGCCGAGGATGATAAGCAAGCGAAGTCGCGCCATCGATTCCCTCCCGACAGGTCTCTTCACTAGTATAATCCTGGAAAGTCACTCCGGCAAGGTTTACTTAGCGAAGCCAACTATTCTCATTTGGACGTGGCGTCGCCCGGAATTCGCAGGAGGGCGAGCGCGGCGAGGGCAAAACACAGGGCATCGACGACAAGCAGGGCCAGGTAACCGGAGCCTGCCTGGCGGCCATTCAGCGCGTCGATGAGGGGGCCGACGAGACCGGCTGAGATAGAGCCGGTGATGCCCGCAATATTGGCGACGCCGAGGAACTGCCCGACACGGCCCATCGGCGCGAGACGCATGCCCAGGCCCCAGCCCACGACCTGGTAGAGCGCCAGGGCGACGCCGAAGATGCCGCCAAACAGCCAGAGCTGCGCGGCGTTGCTCGCGAACAGGAATAGAATCGCCGCCGTCGCGCCAAGGATGCTGGCGCTCAGCATCGGGATGCGCCAGCCGATGCGCTCAGCTAGACGCGCCGACGGTAGGGCAAGCAGCGCGACGCCAATGCCAATGGTGGCGACCAGGATGCCGACGACGCGGCCTGGCTCCGCCAGCCCCAGGTAGTCCTGGACGTAGTACAGCCCGTAGACCTTGACACTGGCAAGACCGAAGGCAAAGAGCATGCGGTTGACGAGCCACCAGCGAAAGCCGCGCATGGCCGGCGTCCGCAGGTCGGCCAGGGCGCGGCGGAACGAGTGCGGCGCGACGGCCTCGGCTTGCAGCACGCGGCGGCGCGGCCGGACGCCGCGTAGGCCCGTGTAGGTGATAACCGCCGCCAGAACCGCCGCGCCGCCGACCAGGACGTAGACGCTGCCCGGCCAGCGGCTTCCGATAAGCAGGCCAACGAGGAGCGCGCCGACGATGCCGCCCGCGACCTCGAACAGCGCCTTGAAGCCCGCCGCGCGACTATACAGGTAGCTGGGGAAGTAGTCAGTCACCAACGCCTGAAGCGGCCCCTGGATGGTGTTGGAGCTGAACTGGAGCAGGAGAATCGATAGCAGGAGAATGGCGAAGGTCGGCGCAAGGGCCATAAGAGGGAGGAACACCACGAACGCCGTTGCGCCAGCCAGCAGGAACGGCAGCCGTCCGCCGAGCCGACGGTCGCTGAGCGCCCCAACCGTCGGCTGCCACAGGATGGCGACAAGAAGGCCCGCCGTGCGAAGGACGGCGAGCCAGGTTGCCTTGGCGTCGCCCGGCACAAGCTCCTGGACGCGCAACGGCATGGCAATCGGGTCGAGGCCGTTGCCCGCGACGTTGAGGGCGAACCAGAATGCGTTGAGGGCGACGAGCCGCCACAGGAGCGAGAGCAATGACCTTAGGGGCTGGTCACGAGCGAGTACTGCCTTAGGTGTTGCGTGGCAAAGGTGTCGGCGTCCGCTTCTTGGCCGCCCCAGTGCTCCCGCGCCAGCGTCATCAGGTGATACGTCTCGTGCATGGCGACGGCGTTGCAGAAGGCCGCGCCGGTCTTGCCGTTGCCCGGCGGATTGGGCCGCTGGGCATCCACCGGTATGTTGATGGGGTTGCAGTCGATGAGCATGCGCCCGAAGCTGGTCTCGCTGCGGTTGCCGTAGCCGCTCTGTGTTAGCGTCACGACCACGTCCTGGCCCTGGATGCCCTCGTCACGCAGCAGGCGTAGCAGCTCCTGGGCGTTGAAGGTGTACGTCCCGCCGGTGGCGTCGGCGACACGCACGGAGTTGCCTGCGTTATCGGTGACTGCGGGGCCTGTAGCGGGCGGGAAGCCGCCGAAGCGGTCGCTGCGGCGTGGGGATGGGGCCGCGCTGCCCCAGCCGGGGGGCGCATTCCAGCCGGGCGGCGTTCGCCCTTGCGGACTCCAAGGGCTGCGCGGCGGTTGGGGCTGTGCCTGGGCGGTCGAGTCGCCCGTCGAGACGTAGGTTGCCATGACGTAGCCGACTGTGCCATCGGGTGTGCGGACCTGGAGCCATGTTCCCAGGTTTCTCAGCAGGGTAAGCCGGTCGCCCTGCTGTACCTGAGTCACCACCTCGTAGTTCAATCCAGGGCCAGAGCGCACGTTGAGGACATCGACAATCACCGTCGGGCTGCTCGTGTCCGTCGGTTGTGGGGTATCGGTCGGTGCGGGTGTCGGCGTGAGGTCTTCTGGGATGGCCGGGGCGCGCTGGCCGCGTTGAGCCGGACCGCGCTGGCTGCTGGACGGGCCGGGGGATGTGACAGACGCAGAGCTGGAGTCGGGCGCGGCCTGAACTTCTACCCCGACGATGTCCCTCAGGAGAGCAACGCTTTCGCGCGCCTCGGCGCGGCCAATATCGACAAGACCCTGGCAGCCGGTCACCAGGGGCAGGATGATAATGGCGAAGAGCAAACTGAGGCGTGTGCGAGGAGACATGGACGCATCCTATCTAGACCAAACGCGGCCCATCACAAACTGTGTCTTGTGCTAAGCTATTCTACTCCATCGAGGGGCGAGAACCATGACGAAACAACAGCGACTATCGGACTTATACCCCAGTTTCCTGATTCTGTCAAGGCTTATGTCAAAGTGTTGTTGTGGGCGTCAGTTGATGAGCCGTCGGCGCATCAGGTAGAGCGCGGCGATGAATAAGGCCCCGCCCACGACGAGCATCCAGACCACGTCTCCCACCATCCACAACCCCGGCGCGCCCAGCGTCAGCCCGCGAATCGGCAGGACAGCGTGGGTGAGCGGCGAGAACCAGGCGAGCGTTTGTAGGGCAGGCGGTAGGTTCTCGATGGGGAAGTAGACACCGGAGAACAAGAACATCGGCGTCAGGCCCAGGGTAATCAGGTAGTTGAAGTTGTCGATGGATGGGACAACGGCGGTGAACGTAATGGCGAGGGCGGCGAACATGAAGCCCTCGACCGCGGCGACAATGATGGCGGCTAGTGTCCAGGGTGAATGCACCAACCCAAAGGCGAGCATCACGATGAGGACGACCACGGCGGCGAAGACGCCCCGCGACGTCGCCCATAGCACCTCGCCGGCGATGACATCCTCGACTGTCGCGGGGGTGGCGATGATGGCGTCGAAGGTGCGCTGGTACTCCATGCGCACGTAGGAGCCGAACATGCACTCGAACGACGCTGTGAACATCACGCCGCTGGCGACGAAGCCGGGCGCGATGAACTGGATGAAGGACTGCCCATTGATGGCGGTGACGTACGCACCGAGGCCAAACCCCAGGGCGACGATCTGCATGATCGGTTCCAGGAAGGGCGGCCACAGTTCGGTCTTCCACATGCGAATGAAGACGTCGAAGTTGCGCTGCCACACACGGACGGCGCGATAGGAGACGTTTAGCAAGGGCATGTCATTCATGGCGCTTGTCCTACTCTTCCTCAAGCCCGCGGCCGGTCAGGCGCAGGAACACGTCCTCCAGAGATGCCTGACGGCTGAGTGTCGTGACCGAGGGTGGCAAGCCCAGCGACGCGTGGTCCACGGCGTACGGGCTGTAGACATACAGCGTGTCGCCGACCTGCTCGACCTGAGCATCGTGCGGCAGAACATCGCGGAACAGGGTTGCGCTCTCGCCGTCGCGGCGAATCTCCAGGACGTACGGCTGGGTATGCTGCTGGATGAGGACGTGGGGCCTATCCTCGGCCAGAATCTTGCCCTTGTCCATGATGACCAGGCGTGAGCAGAGCTGGGTAGCTTCTTCCATGTAGTGCGTGGTCATAAGCATGGTGACGCCCTGGCTCGCCAGGTAGCGCAGCCGCTGCCAGACGAGCTGCCGCGCCTGGGGGTCGAGGCCGGTCGTTGGCTCGTCCAGGATGATGAGCTTCGGCTCATTGATGAGACTCCGCGCGATGACCAGCCGCCGCTTCATCCCGCCGGATAGCTCGCTGACCTGCGAGTCGCGGCGCTCCCAAAGGTGGAACAGCTCGAGCGCCTCTTGGGCGCGGGCGAGCGCAACCGAGCGCGGGATGTCGAAGTAGCGCGCGTAGACGAGCATGTTCTGGAGCACGCGCAGGTCGGGGTCGAGGTTGTCTTCCTGGGGAACGATGCCAAGCGCCGCTCGCAGACGGCGGCCGTTATGGCGTGGGTCCAGGCCCAGGATGCTCACCTGCCCCGAGGTGATGGGTGTTCGGCCATACAGCATGCGCATGGTCGTGCTCTTGCCCGCGCCATTCGGGCCAAGGAAGCCGAATATCTCGCCCTGCTCGACGCTGAAGCTGATGCCGTTCACCGCCGGTAGATTGTCTCCGTACACCTTCACCAAGTCTTTGACGATAACGACAGGCTCAACCGACACAATGAACTCCCAGTAATGGTCCAACATAACGCGGGCGCTCTCCCTTAAGGAGAGAGGCCCGCGAAATGGTAGGCGTAACCTGGCGTTGCGTCAAGCTCTCAGAACGAGGACTGTTAGGGTGTCGCCGTCGGCTGCGCTCCCTGGCTGCCCTGGCCGCCCTGCGTCCCACCGGCGCCCGGCGTGGGGTTCGCGCCCGCGCCCTGGCGTCCACTGCCGCGATTGCCGCCCTGGCCGCCCTGCGCGCCAGCAGCGCCCGGCGTCCCGCTCGCGTTTGCGCCCCGCTGGCCGCCGAAGCCACCACCCTGCGGCACGATGTTGATGGAGCGCGCGGTGATATTCCCCTGGCTGTCTTGGTCGCCGGTGACCACGATATTCTCGCCGGACTGCAAGTCGCTGATCTTAATGGGCTGCTGGACCGTGCGCTGGATGGTCGTCTGGTCCGTGACAGTGACCTTCACCGCCGCGTTAGCCGTGCTGAGGTTGATGGTGTTGCCGGAGACGTCCTTGATGGCGCCAAAGGTTCCCCGGCCCTGGCCGCCCTGGCCGGCGAAACCACCGGCCTGACCGCCATTCGCTCCGCCGAAGCCGCCTGCCTGTGCTGCCGCGCCATTGCCCCCTTGGGAAATGCCGCGCGATTGGAGGAAGTTGGTCCGGATCTCGTTGGCCTGGGCCTGACCCACCGTCTGCCCATAGAAGAATCCACCTGCTGCGCCGATGCCGAGCAACACCAGAGCAGCCACCGCCATGATAACTGTGCGCATGAGACAAGACCTCCAACAGTCTCTAGAGATTATAGTGATCGTAGAACAAGGTATCGTACAACAGCTTACCCAGGTAACACACCAACAGGAAGACGAGCACGGGAACTTCGCCGTAGGCGAACCAGCGTGGCGACTGCTGTGGCGCCGGGATGTGCGCCACGATGAACACAATCAGCACTGCGAGCAAGGCGCGCAGCAGGGCTGTCAGCCACCGCCGCGTCATTGCTTGCTTCCGCATCTTCCTTCTTTCTGGACTGAATGGCTGCGCGCCTGCGGTTGACGATAAGCCTCTGCAAGCAAAGGTGGGAGAGCATGCTCTCCCACACGCGCGTATTCAGTTGTGTGCGATTTCAGGCGCCGGACGGCGCAGGAGTCGCTGGCTTGCCCTGGGGCGCGGTCTTGTTTGGATGGCGTCCCGCGCGGTCCATCAGGCCCGACACCAGGGTGTCCACACGGCTCTTGAACTGAGACGCCTGGTCCGCCGTAATCTTGCCCTGCTGCGCCGCCTGATCGACGGCGTTGTTCTCCGCCGTGACAATCGCCCCCTGCACGTCGGCCGGGTTCAGCCCCTTGGCCGTCGCCTGGGCGCGAATGCTCGTCCCCTGCATCATCTGGCGCATCACGTCCTGCGTCGTCGTGTTGAGCGCCTTGGCGGCGGCATCAATGCCGACGCGGCCGGCCACGAGCGCCGCCGGATTGGCTGCATTGCCGAGGCGGCCCTGGCCGCCGGTCTTGGGCGTCGCGCCGTTCTTCGCCGTCCAAGTGTGCGACATAAGCTTCGGCATCTGCTGGTCGATGCGGTCGTTGGCCTTCTGAGCCTGAGCGGCGCTCAGGCGGCCGTTCGTCTGCGCCTGGGACACCCGGTCCTTCAACGCCTTGCTAATGGCCGCCGAGACGGCGTTCGGATCGACTTTCTGTGCTGCGGCGATGTCATTGAGGGACTTGCCCGCCCGGAGCTGGGCCGTCAGGTCGGCGGGCTGTAGGTTCAGCACCGGCGCGGCGGCGTCGACGATGACCTTGTGGGCCGCCATCGCAACGGCGCCGCCGCCCTTGCCGAAGAAGCCGAGGTTCTGGCCCGGCTGCCAGTTCTGGATGCGGTTGTCGAGCTTGTCGGCCTGGGTCTGGGTGATCGCGCCGCTGGCGACACGATTCGCCACAGTATCCTTGGCGGCGTCGCGGACGGCCGTAGTCAGCGCGTCCTCCGTGATGTTGAGATGCTGCGCCAGCGCGCTCCAGAACGTCTTGACAGCGCCCTGCTGACCGTTCGCGCTGCTGCCTTGAGCGTGTGCGATAACGCCGACGCCTAGGGCGAGGGCGAGGGCAACGATCACGCTGACTCCAATCAACGCTTTACGAAACATGGAAACGATCCTCCTCGAGCATATGTGTCTGTTGCAGCTTCGAGCCGTCGGTCGTAGTGTCTCGATCTCTCGGCTGTTGCGTCTACGCATATACACGAGGAGGACTCGTGGAAGTTTCGAGTTTCCATGCGCTCGAACAGGCGTTTTACAGTCTTTTTACACGCCGCGTCACTCCAGCGAGGCTAGCCGCTCAGCGGCCTCGCTCATCGTGCCGTCCTCACGAATGGCGGCCTGGTAGGCGGCGCGCGCTTCGTCGGTGCGGCCCAGGCCGCGCAGCGCCTCAGCAAGCTGAAGCTGGAGCGAGCCATAGCCGTATGAGCCGACGTAGCTGCGGTCGATGGCCTTCTGGGCGGCGGCGAGGGCTTCACCGTAGCGCCCGAGCTTGTTCAGGAGCTTGATGCGCGTCGCGCTGGTGCTGCCCGTCGAGAAGCCATAGCTGCGCCGCGCGGTGTAGCTGTCCAGAGCGTCCAGGGCGGCCTGGTACTGCTCGGCGCCCGTGTAGGCCTCCACGAGGCGGCTCCACGCGGTCCAATCGTTGATGTCCTTGTGGATGGCCTCGCGTAACTGCGGTATGGCACGCTCATACATCCCTTTGTCGGTCCAGTCCGGCCCCAGAATCGCGGCGACGAGGGCTGCCTGGTTGGGGCGGTAGACCGGAATGTAGCGCGTCCATTGGTAATTCCAGCGCCGCTCGAAGCTGTCGTAGGGGATGGCGACATTCGGGCCGAGCAGCGAGTCGTCGACGTAGAACACGCCTTCATTGTCGTCGTAGCCCTGGACCACGCGGAAGTGGCCGATGCGGCGCGACTCGCTGATCCATTGGAGAACAATTACGGGGATGTTGTTGGCGACGAGGCGTTTGATAATCTCCGGATCACCGTTGACGCGCGCCTTGGCCTCCAGCCCATGCTGGGCGACATAAGGCGCGATGACGGTATGGGTCATGCCGCGATTCTCGGAGTACGGGCGCAAGACGCGCCGCGCCTCCTCCTGCGAGACGTTGATGCCGTACCAGCTCATGGCCGCGACAACGGACGACGGGCCGCAGTTATTGAGGGTCTGGACGCTGTGCTTCAGCTGGCCCATGAAATAGCTGGGCGGCGCTGGTCGTGGGCGGACTTCCTCGGCCCAGGCCGCGCCCGCTGTTAGACCAATCGCGCCGCACGCGACCAGCACAGCGGTAAGCGCCAGCCACAGGCGCGGCAGGGAACCAGGGCGAAGGAGACGAGACGGGATCAGGCGGACAGGCATAGCGTATCCTCTAGTCTAGCTAGTCAGCATTCAATACAGCATCCACGTCAACTGCAAGATTGGGGAGCAGCGCCGAGGTCGCCCGAACGCCAGGGCCGAAGACACCGTGTTCGACGTACGTGTTCCCATCGAGGCGTAGGACAACAATGTGATGGTTCGGGAGATCCACAATCCAGTATTCGGGAACGTGCGCCTCAGCATAATCCTCCCGTTTGTCGAGCCTGTCCCGCTCTGGCTTGTCGGCGCTGACAACCTCGAGTACCAGATCCGCACCGAGCCAATAGCGGTCCTGGCGACGCGGATCGCCTGCCGCCCTTACAAGCAGCAGGTCTGGCTCCCGATACTTCCGCTCGCGGATACGCAGACGGAGTGGCGCGAAACGCACGGCACCGCCTAAAGGCTCAATGACGGCGACGAAGATGAGAAACAGGTACTTGAGCACAGCCTGGTGCTTGTCCGTAGGCATCGGGAGGACCTCGAGATGACCGTCAGTGTATTCCAGCAGGCGGTTGGTATGGTCTGTGAGCCAGAGATACGCCTCCTCTGTCCACGCACCCTGGCGCGGGAGAATGTCGAGGACAATGTCGTCAACCATCTCCTGCGTTGCACTCACGGTCGAAGGGGAATCTACCACCAACTTCATCTTAGCCGCCTCCATTGACGCAAACCGACTTAATTGCCCCTTGGCTCTGGTACCTGCAAGTCACGGCATATCTGCGGGCGAGGAACGCGTTGATCTCCCGATGCCGAGGTATGGCCGCAGCTGTCTGGGCAGCACGATTTACATAGATGGTATGCTGAGCACCTTCGCGCAGGAACTCACAGCCATGCTCTTCAAGATGCCGAATGAGGTCGCGGCGCTTCATCGTGCCGACAACACAACCGACTCCCGAATCACGTCTGCATCCCGAAGCCTCTCCTCGGCTAGAATCCGGTTGGCCTCGAGGACAAGGGCAATGGCTTCCTCCAGGTTTGCCCGCGCTTCTTCGAGCGTTTCCCCCTGGGTATTGGCGCCTGGTAATTCTTCCACGAAGCCGATGTAACCCTCGGGCACCTTTTGGAACACTTTAGTCAGTGTTAGGTTCATCCTGCTGCCTCCGCTGGCAGGGTCACGCGCGTAGGTACTTGTTGAACCAGGCCACACTCTTCTCGTAGGCGTCCTTCGCGGCAGCAGGATTGTAGCTTGGCCCTGTGTCGTTGTTGAAGGCATGGCCGGCGCCGTCGTAGACCTTCGTCTCGTAAACCTTCCCGGCCTCCTTGAGCTTGGCTTCAAGGGCTGGCACGCCCGACGTGATGCGCTGGTCGGTGCCGCCGTACAGCCCCAGGAAGGCAGCCTTCATGTTCTTGACCTCGTCCAGGTTCTGCGGGTTGACGCCGTAGTACGTGACGGCCGCGGAAATGTCCGGATCGCGAACAGCCAACAAGAGGGAGTTGCCACCGCCCCAGCAGAAGCCCACCACGCCGACCTTGTTACCCTTGACCGTGTCGAGTGTCTTTAAGTAGTTGACCGTGCTCGTGAGGTCCTTGATGACGTCGTCCTGCTTGAGCTGGCCGATGGCAGCCGTCGCGTCCTGCTGCTGGGGGAACTTGCCTGTGCCGCCAGAGCGGCTGAGCAGGTCGGGGGCGAGGGCGACGAAACCAGCGCGGGCATAGCGGCGTGCCACATCCTTGATGTGGTCGGTCAGGCCGCGGTTTTCGTGGATGACGACAATCGCTGGGAAGCTCGTACCATCTTTCGGGCGAGCCATGTAGCCACTCATCTCGAAGCCATCACCGGGGAACTTCACATCCTGCGTGACAAGGTCGGGGATATCGGGAGCCACCGTGCCATAGGCGGGCACGGCGGGCGCTGCGCCTGCCGCGCTTTTGGCGGGAGCGGGAGCCTGAGGTGCGGCGGGTGTTGTCTGCGTGGCCGGGGCGCACGCCTCCACCAACGCCGTGGCGGCGGCCAAGCCGAGGATGGCGCTGGCGCGGCGGAGGAACTGGCGGCGGTCGATCAGGCCGTGCTGGTAATCGTCGATAACGTAGTCAATCGGTGGCTCGTTCGGCTTGTCTAGGCACACGGGCGCATCCCCTCTTGTTCTCGGCTCCACGTCGAGCGGCAATTATAACATTTATACAACGGGTGGGAAAGGTGAAGGCGGGGACGGCTACTCCATAGTGTTTGCGTCCCCGCCTGGTTCTTACTTACTCGTAGCGCAGCGCCTCGATGGGGTTGAGGCTCGCGGCGCGGTTAGCGGGATACGCGCCGAAGAACAGGCCAACGCCGACGGAGAAAACCGTGGCGAGCAAGACGGAGTCGAGGCCGATGGATGGCGTCAGCGAGAGAGTGCCCAGGCTGACACCGGCAATGGCGCGGGACAGCAGGAAGGCGATACCTACCCCGATCAGCCCGCCCGTCACGCTGAGCACGATGGCTTCCACCAGGAATTGGGTCAGGATGTCGTGCTTGCGCGCGCCGACGGCTTTACGGAGACCGATCTCCTTCGTCCGCTCGGTCACGCTGACGAGCATGATGTTCATGATGCCGATACCGCCGACGAGTAGCGAGATGGCGGCGATGGAGCCGAGGAAGATGGTGAACACGCCCGTCGCCGTCTCCGCAGTCTGGAGAATGTCCTGCTGGCTGAGGACCGTGAAGTCATCCTGGTAGGTGACGTGGTGCTTCTGGCGCAAGATGTCGCTCACCTGCTGGATCGCCGCGTCGTTCTCCGCGGCATCGGCGACCTGGACGTTGATGACCGAGACGATGTTAGCGCCCCGGAACCGGCCCCCGCCCGCCAAACGAGTCTGCGCCGTCGTGAGCGGCACGAACATTTGGTCATCCTGGCTGCCGAAGCCCGTCCCGCCCTTGGAGTTCAAGACGCCGATGATCTTGAATTGGGTGCTGTTGTTGCCGCCCGAGTTGACGCGGATGGTCTGACCGACCGGGTCCTCGCCCTGGAAGAGTGTCTGCGCAACGGACGAGCCAAGCACGGCCACGGTGGACTTGCCCGTGATCTGGTTAGCGTTGATGAACTCACCGCTGGCGAGACTCATGTTACGCACGTCAAGGTACTCTGGCGTGACGCCAACAATGCGCGTGTTGGTATTGTTACCCTGGTAGATGACCTGGCCGAAGCTGTCGAACTCCGGCGCGACAGAGGCGACGGCGGGCGCAGCGCCCGGGTCGGCCAGCGCCTTGGCGTCCTCCGTGGTCAGGGTCTGCGCCGATCCCTGCGCTTGCGCCACGCCGCCCTGCTGGGTCGAGCCAGGGCGGATGAACAGGAGGTTGGTGCCGTTCTGCTGGATCTGGGCCTGGATTTGCGCCTGCGCCCCTCGACCGATGCCGAGCATCGTGATAACGGCGGCGACGCCGATGATGATGCCGAGCATGGTCAGCACGGCGCGGAGCTTGTTTGAGAGCAAACTGTCGAGAGCGACCTGGAACGACTCGAATACGCTCATGGTCCTTTATCCTACTGCAACAGGTACGGGGGCAACTTTAACTGTCCCCTGGCCGTTCACCGTCGGGTCGTAGTCGTAAGCGCGCCCGTCGAAAATACGGATAACACGCTGCGCCTGGGCAGCGACGTTGGGATCGTGGGTCACGAGCACGACCGTCCGACCCTCGGCGTTCAGGCGCTTGAAGATCGCCATGACTTCCTTGCCCGACCTGGAGTCCAGGTTGCCGGTAGGCTCGTCCGCGAGCAGCATCGCCGGATCGGTGACGAGGGCGCGGGCGATGGCGACGCGCTGCATCTGGCCGCCGGAAAGCTCGTTCGGCTTGTGGTCGAGCCGCTCGCCAAGGCCAACGGACTTTAGCGCCTCGACGGCCCGGTCGTAGCGGTGGTCGGCCCCAGCATAGATAAGCGGGAGAGCAACCTGCTTCCACGCCGGCATGCGCGGCAAGAGGTTGAAGCTCTGGAACACGAAGCCGATCTTGTGGTTGCGGATCTCAGCCAGCTCGTCGTCGTCCAGGTCGGCGACCTCGATGCCGTCGAGCCGGTACGAGCCGGCCGTAGGCTTGTCGAGGCAGCCCAGGATGTTCATGAGCGTCGACTTGCCGGAGCCGCTTGGTCCGATGATGGCGACGAACTCGCCGCGCTCGACGTAGCAGTCCACGCCACGCAGCGCCTGAACTTCGATGTCGCCCATGTGGTAGACCTTGGTCACGCCGTTGATGTCGATAACATGGTCAGCCATACCGCCTCCTACCGACCTGGACCGCCTGGCCCGCCGCCAAGAATGTTCGGCCCGCCACCCCGGAACTGATTCTGGCCCTGCGTCGACTGCAACACAACCTGGTCGCCTTCCTTCAGGCCCTCGCCGGAGACCTCAGTGTTCGTGCCGTCGGTCATGCCCGTCTCGACAGGGAGGCTAATCTGCTGGCCTTCGTACATGATGGTGATGAGACGCTGGCGCCCTTGGGTGCGTATGGCGCGGTTCGGGACGAGCAGGACATTGTCCTTGCTGTCCACGATGATGTTCATGTTGGCCGTCATGCCCGCCGCCACGGCGGGGTCGGGGTTGCTCAGGTTGATCGTCACCGGATAGTTGACGACGCCCTGCTGCAGAACGCCCGCTGGGCTGATGCTCGCCACCTTCCCCTTCAACGTCACGCCTGGCACGGCGTCCAGGGTCATGTCCACGTCCTGGCCGACTTTGATGCGTGAGCGGTCCAGTTCCGACACATTCGTCGTGACTTGCAGACTGCTCAAATCAGCGAACGTGATCGGGTTAGAGCTGCCGCTGATGGTCTGGCCGGAGACGACGTTGACGGCGGTGACAACGCCGTCGAACGGCGCCGTCAACGTCGCCTGGTCGAGCTTGTACTTCGCCTGGTCGAGAGCGACCTGCGCCTGGTCGACGGCGGACTGTGCAACCTTGATGGACAACTCGTCCGGACCAGCGGCCAGGGCGTCGAGCGCCGCCTGGGCCTGGGTGACGCCCGCCTTAGCTGACGCCACGTCGGCGGCGGTCGGGCCCTGACGCAGCTTCTGAAGCGCGGCCTGGGCCTGCGCCACCTGTTGCTCCGCCGATGTCACGTCATTCTGGTTTGGTCCGGCAAGAAGCGCGTCGAGGTTATTCTGGGCAATCTGGACGTTGGCTTCCTGCTGGTTGACCTGGGCGCGGTTGTTCTGGCAGTTCGGGTCGTTGTCCGGGTCCTTCGTGCGTCCACAGATGGCGTCACGGTTCGACTGCGCGCCCCACAATGCGTTCTTGGCCTGTTCGATCTTCTGCTGTGCGGTGGCGACATCCTGGTCCGTCGGGCCAGACTTCACCTTATTGAGGTTGGCCTGGGCCTGGGTAATTTTCGCCTGGGCATCCGCCAGGTCGGCTGCCGTTGGGCCGGTGTAGAGCTTGTTGAGGGCGGCTTTGGCCTGATCGACCTTTGCCTGCGCCGCCGTAAAGTCGGTGTCCTTCGCACCCTGCTTGGCCTGATCAACCTTGATTTGCGCGGCGCGCAAGGCTGCCTCAGCTGATTGGACGCCTAGCGTGAGGTCCTGCGCCTGCATGCGGAGAAGCGGCTGGCCCTTCTTAACCTTGTCACCCTGGCTGACCAAAACGTCCTGGACAATGCCGCCGCTTGACATGTTGAGGTTCACCTGGGCTACGGGGGCCAGGTTGCCCGCCGCATTCACCGTGGCAACAAGGTTGCCCCGCGTCACCTGCGCCGTCTGAACGCCAGCTGTTGCGGCGGCGCGAGCGTTTTGAATGCGCTGATAACCGAGGAAGATCGCTATCGCGACGACCGCCAAGACAACAATTGGCGTGACCCAGCCTCGCCAGCGGTTCTTCTTGAGATGGCGCGGCTGGGCCTGGGCGCCTGGTGTAGTAGATGGCGTGGTGGATACAGTACTCATTGTCCCGACTTCTCCTTGCGATCAGGTACTCCAACGCGAATAGCTCGCGCTTCAAGCTCTCCATTAGCGCCTGGGCGGCCCATTGCGACGATGCGAACGCCGGGCCGAATCTCAGGAATGTTAGTCAAGCCATCCGGGCCGATGGTGGCGCTCGTGGACGACGGGCGCTCACTGCCTTTCAGGATATATGTGTCTTGCGACACGACAACGACACGCTGGCCGTCTCGGTTGCGAATGGTTATTCTGTAAGGCTCGACGCTCTCGACAAGGCCAATAGCGCCGTGGCCGTCCCGCGAACTAGGATGGGGGAAGAATTGTCCAAGGGGCGACGCGACGGTGTCGCCGGCGCCGGCCGCCGCTGTATTAGAAACGGATGCCGCGCCGACGCGCGCGCCAACCCAAAGAGCGATTCCGACGAGAACCAGGAACACCAGGGCGATAGCGCAGCCAAGCGAGCGGACCGTCTTCATGCAGTACGCATCCAGCGGGGCAGCTCGGAGAAGAACCGCTGCATCAGCCACACGGCGATGCCCAGCACAACCAGTGTCAGGAGCAGAGGCACGATGGGGAAGGCTTCGGCCAGCAAGGCCAAGGTCTCGCTCGGATAGCGGAACATAAGCTCAGGTTGCGTTTCAATTAATCCCGCGAAGTCGCCTAATCCCGCGTTATACGCCGCGACGAGCGTCTCGCCGCCGAGAATGATGAGCATCAGCCACGCCAGGGCCAGGGCCAGGCCCGTACCCGCCATCGACAGCCAACGGCGCGTAGCGCGGCGCGCAGCCGCACTATCTGCTTCCGCCATAATCGTGCGAGTCAGCGAGGCAGGCGGCGCAACATGCGGGTGCGTCCGCAGAAGGTCGCCGATCTCAGCCAGACCGATGGCGGCGAGGCGGCACTCGGGGCAGACGCCCAGGTGAGCATCGACGGCGAGGCGCTCGGCCGGATCGAGGCTGCCCTCAGTGTATGCGTCTAGTGTCGCAGGTGACAGATGCTTCATGAAATCTCTCCTAGCTCTTGCCGAAGGCGGTCATGCAGCGCCTTCTTTGCGCGGGCCAGGTGGGTACGCACGGTGTTCAATGGCAGGTTCAGCGTCGTGGCGATCTCCTGGTACGAGAGGTCCTCAGCGTAGCGCAGCGTAATCACCGTCCGGTATCCTTCCGAGAGGCCTTGCAGCGCGCGCTCTAGCGCCTGGCGCGTCTCGTCCGCTTCAAGAACATCCGGGGGCAGGGGCGCAAGGTCAGGCAATGCTTCTGCCACGCTGTCTTCATCCTCAAGGTCGTGGTCGAAGGTGAGACTGGTGAAGGATACCGGTCGCCGACGCTTGGCCCAGTCACGGCACAAATTGAGCGCAATGCGGAGCGCCCAGGGCTTGAACGGTAGGTCCAGGCGGGACGACGGCAGAGCCTCGACCACGCGGCGGAAGGTTTCCTGGGTAATGTCGGCGGCATCGTCGCTGCTGTTGGTCGAGCGGTAGGCCAGGTTGTACACCGCTGGCGTGTGGCGCTCAACGAGAGTCCGAAAAGCCTTCTGGTCGCCGCGCAGATATCGCTGCACCAGCGCTTCGTCTGGGTCGACCACGCAGACTCCTCTTCCAGAACGCGCGCTTACCATCTTACACGAACAAGATGGCAGAAAGTTTCAGGTATCCGTTGCTCAGCCCTAATTATTGTCCACCTCCTCCCATCGCGCAACATTCCCGCACGCGTACGGATAGGGCGAGAGATTGGGCAACGGGCCTCGGTCGTGGTAAACTTCTGCCGACACATGGGGTGCGAGGGAGGGTCACTTGCGAAGTCTGAGCAATGTATTCCTGTCAGTCGTCATGCCCGTCTACAACGAGCAGACGACGATCCGCGACATCGTGCAGCGAGTCATGGAGGTTCCGGTTCGCAAGGAGCTTATCATCGTGGATGATGGCTCCCGCGACAAGACGCGCGATATTTTGCGCACTCTTGAAACCCACTATCCCTACGGCGAGATTCGCATTATCCTCCAGCCGCGTAACCAGGGTAAGGGGGCGGCGCTGCGAACGGGTATTCAGGCGGCGCGAGGCGACTACGTCGTCATCCAGGATGCTGACCTGGAATACGACCCGCGCGATTACCCCCGGCTGCTCCAGCCTTGCATCGAGCACGACGCCGACGTCGTCTATGGCTCGCGCTTCGTCGGTGGCGAGCAGCACCGCGTTCTCCTGTTCTGGCACTCCGTCGGCAATCGCTTCCTCACGATTCTCAGTAACATGCTCACTGACTTGAATCTGAGCGACATGGAGACAGGGTACAAGCTGTTCCGTCGTGAGATTATCCAGGGCATCCGTCTGGAGCAGAACCGCTTTGGCTTCGAGCCAGAGGTCACGGCGAAAATCTCGCGGCGTGGCCTGCGCATCTACGAGGTCGGCATCTCCTATGCCGGCCGAACGTACGACGAGGGCAAGAAGATTGGCTGGAAGGACGCCGTCGAGGCGATCTACTGCATCGTCAAGTATGGGGTTGCTCAGATGCAGTGGGCGGCGGAGATGCGCAAGAACGGAACGCACCCACAGAGTAGCGGAGAACGGGTGACTGAGAAGGTGACCCAGTAACGAGGTGACGTAGTGATACGGGGGAGGAGCGCCGGGGCGAGCGACATAGGGCGGTTATGACAGACGCACGGCCAAAGGTCCTGAGCATTTTCGGGACGCGCCCCGAAGCCATCAAGCTGGCCCCGGTCGTGCGTCAACTTGGGGCGACGCCGTCGATAGAATCGCTCGTCTGTGTCACTGCCCAGCACCGCGAGATGCTCGACCAGGTACTTGCCCTGTTCGACATCGGCCCGCACTTCGATCTCGACGTCATGCGCCCGAACCAGTCGCTGGCGGATGTCACAGCCCGCATTCTAGAGGGACTAGATGGCGTCCTCCGCGAGACGAAGCCCGACTGGGTGCTGGTGCAGGGCGACACGACGACAGCGATGGTGGGCGCGCTGGCGGCGTTCTACCACGGCATCCACGTCGGCCACGTCGAGGCGGGCCTGCGCACGGGCAACAAGCGCCACCCCTTTCCTGAGGAGATCAACCGCCGCATCGTGAGCGTCGTTGGCGACCTCCACTTTGCGCCGACCCAGTTAGCGCGCCAGAATCTGCTGCGCGAAGGGATCGCGCCGGAGACTGTCTTCGTCACCGGCAATCCGGTGATCGACGCGCTGCTCGAAGTGGCGGAGACACCGTATGTATGGGGCAATGGCCCACTGGCCGATGTACCCCGCGAGCGACGCATCGTTCTGGTGACGGCGCACCGCCGCGAGAACTTCGGCCAGCCTATCCGCGACATCTGCTCCGCGCTCCATCGCCTTGTTGAGTGCTACCCGGACGTGCAGATCGTCTACCCGGTTCACCTCAACCCCAACATCCAGGGGCCGGTGCGCGAGATGCTGGGCAATGTGCCCCAGGTGACGCTGCTGCCGCCGCTGGACTACCTGCCCCTAGTCCATCTGATGAAGGCGGCCACCCTGGTGCTTACCGACTCCGGCGGATTGCAGGAGGAAGCGCCGAGCCTCGGCAAGCCGGTACTGGTCATGCGGGAGACGACGGAGCGGCCGGAGGCGGTGGAAGCGGGAACGGCGCGGCTCGTTGGGACGAGTAGCGAGCGGATTGTGAGCGAAGTCAGCCGCCTGCTGGATGATGCGGCGGCGTATGATGCGATGGCGCGCGCAGTGAACCCCTACGGTGATGGGCAGGCTCGCTTCCGAATAGTAGACGCGCTCCTGGCACTGGTAAACAACGAGCATTCATAGAGGGTTTGGACATGAAGATTCTGGATGTGAGGGCGCTGGCGTTGCCCGACGTCAAGGTTATTCGCTACGCGCGCTTTCGTGATCATCGCGGCTACTTCACCGAGCACTATCGCAAGAGCGACTTCACCGGCAGCGAGTTGACGCCTTTCATGCGCGGGATCGAGTTCGTCCAGACCAATGAAAGCTACTCGCGACGTGGCACGCTGCGCGGCCTGCACTTCCAGTGGAACCCGTACCAGGGCAAGTTGGTACGCACCCTGCACGGTCACATGATCGACTTGGCGCTCGACATCCGGCGCGGCTCGCCGACGTTCGGCAAGATTGTCGCCTACGACATGCCCATGGACCCCAACCGCGAGTACAGCGATTGGATCTGGCTGCCGCCGGGCTTCGCCCACGGCACGGTCTTCCTGCAAGACTCGACCATCGAGTACTTCTGCTCTGGCGAATACAACGCCGCGTGCGAGGCCGGTATTTCGCCCCTGGCCGGTGACATTGATTGGTCCATGTGCGACCACGGGCTGAAGCAGGCGTTCGACCGCATCGCCTGGGATGAGCCGCTGCTGTCGGAGAAGGACCGCGCCGGCCTCTCCATGGCCGACTGGGCGCGCGACCAGCGCTCGGCCATTTTTACTTACTCTGGCTAGATACTCAACCCGGTCAGAAGGCTCTGCGCGTTGAGCCATCAGCCGCCGCGGCGACGCTGGCGCTTGCAGCGTCTCGCGCTGACGCCTGACTACGACGACCGCGCCTACGACAGCCCCATCCCCCTGCAACGCTATTGGCAGCGGACGCGCTATCGCCACATCGTCGAATTAGCCGCCGAGCGCGGCCGCGTCCTCGATGTGGGCTGCGGGTCGAGCCGAATCCTCAGCGGCCTCCCCTCCGGTAGTATTGGCCTGGACATTCTGCTCGGCAAGCTGCGGCACGCCCGCAAGTTCGGGCGGCCCCTGGTGCAGGGCAACGCGACGCGCCTCCCGTTCCCCGATGCTACGTTCCCCTGCGTTGTCTGCTCCGAGGTGATCGAGCACGTCCCGCGCGATGCGCCGATCCTGGACGAGCTGACGCGCGTCCTCGCGCCAGGCGGGCGGCTCGTCATTGGAACGCCGGACTATGGGCGGTGGGAGTGGGTGGCGATGGAGAGGTTGTACCAAGTGGCAGCGCCGGACGGCTACGCCGACCAGCACATCACGCACTACACCCGCGCGACGCTCACGGCGCTGCTGGCCGGGCGCGGCCTGGCCGTCGAGGAGGCGCGCTATATTGGCCGTGGTGAGCTGATTCTGGCCCTACGCAAGCTCGCCTAGCTGCACGAGGCACAGACGACGCAGAGAAGGGGTTGCCCTCTCCTCTCTGCGTCTCTGCGCCTTTGCGTTCCAATCCTCTTGGGCGGTTAGCTCTTCAAGACGACCGGGCCGACCTGGGCTTCGTTCACCAGGGCGTTGAAAGCCGGCAGCTCGTTGCTCACCAGCGCGTCCCAGCGGCCCATCTGCTCGTCGATGCGCCCGCACAGGTCTTCGAACACTTGGTGCGCCTGGTCCGTCGGGCGGTAGTCGCCGAGACTGACCAGGGGGACCATGCCGCCCAGCTTTTCGAGCAGCCGGATGCCGTTGTTGTTGAGGTCCGGCCAGCCGGGGCGCAGGTCGGGCATCTGCAACATCTTCTCGATATCCAGCGCCTTGTCGCGCAGCGCCGCCGCCGACTCGGCGATGTGCTGGCCCTCCGGCATGACCGTGGCGCGCTTCGCCCACCCGTCGAGCTGCTGGCGCAGGTCGCGCATGCAGTTGATGGTCTCGATGGTCTCGCTCAACTTGCGCCAGATGTTCAGGTTCAGGTCAAACTGGGCTTGTAGGTCATCCTGCGTCGAGGTTACGTCGGGGCGCTCGATGAGCTTAAACGTCTGCGTCTGGCTCTCGTCGCCGACGGTTAGGGTGACTCCATACTCGCCGGGCACGACGACCGGGCCGGGGTAGGCCGTCTCGCTGATGGGGTCTGTGCCCTGCACCTTGGGCGCATTGGGGTAGCGCATGTCCCAGATGAAGCGGTTCCAGCCGGCGTTGGCGGGTGCGCGTAGCTCCTTGGGCTTGCCGCTCTCGCGCTCGTCGGGCAGCAGGCTGCTGACCTCACGAATGACGTTGCCCTCGGCATCCTTGAATGTGAGCTTGATGGGCTGCTCCGGCGCATTCGCCAGATAGTACGTGACGAGGACGCCGTTGGGCGGATTCTGGCCCGCCTCGGTGAAGCGGCGCACGAGCGCGCCTTCTGGCGTCTTTGTCTCGTAGAACGGCGTGACGACACCGAGGCCACCAGAGTAGTTTCGGCCGGGCGCGCCGCCGACCCAGCCCTGGAACGAGCCGGGCAGGGCGCGCAGCGTGTCTCGCGGCTGGAACAGGTGCGCCTGGCCCTGGGTGACGGCGTTGCTCATCTGGTGCAGCGGCGTCAGGTCATCGAGGATCCAGAAGGAGCGGCCGTGCGTCGCGGCGATGAGGTCGTTGTTCTTGATGAGCAAATCGTACACCGGCGTCACCGGCAGGTTGAGCTGGAAGCGCTGCCAGTTCGCCCCATCGTCGAATGACACGTATAGCCCCGTCTCCGTGCCCAGGTAGAGTAGACCCTGCCGCGCCGGGTCCTCGCGGATCACGCGCGGGAAGTCGTTGTCGGGCAAGCCGTTCGTGATGCTTTGCCACGTCTGACCATAGTCGTTGGTCTTGTAGACGTAGGGGCGGTAGTCGTCGAGCTTGTAGCGGTAGGCGGCGATGTAGGCCGTCGCCGGGTCGTGGGGCGACAGTTCGAGGCCGCTGATGGTGGCCCACTCCGGCAGGTCGGGCGGCGTGATGTTCGTCCAATTCCCGCCTTCGTCGCGGGAGATGTAGACCAGGCCGTCGTCCGTCCCCGCCCATAGGAGACCCTTTTGGTGCGGCGACTCGGCCAGCGCGAACACAATGGCGTACGTCTCCGCGCCGACAGCGTCGCGGTTGACCGGGCCGCCTGTCGGCTGGAGCTTGTCCGGGTCGGCGCGGGAGAGGTCGGGGCTGATGGGCTGCCACGACTGGCCCTCGTTGGTGGACTTGAAGACCATGTTGCCGCCAATGTAGAGCGTATTGGGGTCGTGGGGCGAGATGATAATCGGGTACGTCCAGTGGAAGCGGTACTTGTGCTCAATCGCGCCGTAGCCGGTCATGACCTCCGGCCAGGTGGTGATGAGGCGCAGCTGCTTCGTGCGATGGTCGTAGCGCTGGAGGGCGTTGCCGCCGCCGGGCGAGCTGCCAATCGCGCCGACGTAGACGATGTTGGGGTCATCGGGGCGGACGGCGATGTAGCCGCTCTCGCCCGTCCCCGCTACATAGCCATCACTCCACAGGATGCCGATGTTGTGGCTCCGGCTGGGGACGGCGACGCTGCTGTTGTCCTGCTGCGTGCCATAGACGTGGTAGTTCCAGCGGTTGTCGGCGGCGACGTGGTAGAACTGCGCCGTCGGCTGGTTGTAGATGCTCGACCAGGACGCGCCGCCGTCGAACGAGACATTCGCGCCGCCGTCGTTGCTCTGGATCATACGGCGCGGGTTCTTCGGGTCGATCCACAGGTCGTGGTTGTCGCCGTGGGGCGTGTCGATTTGGGTGAAGGTTCTGCCGCCATCCGTAGACTTCCACAGGTCGAGGCAGTTGACGTAAACCGTGTCGCCGTCCTGCGTATCGGCGGTCAGGTGCATGTAGTACCAGGCGCGGGAGACGAGGCGCTGGTCGCCGCTGACCTTCTCCCATGTCTCGCCGTTGTCGTCGGAGCGGTACAGGCCGCCTTCCGGCTGGTGCTCGACCAGCGCCCACACGCGGCCCTTCTGGGCGGGGGACACGGCGACGCCGATCTTGCCCTTGATGCCCTTGGGCAATCCCTTGTTCTCAGAGATGTCGGTCCACGTCTCGCCGCCGTCGGTGGAGCGCCACAGGCCACTGTCGGGACCGCCGGACGAGATCATCCACGGGCTGCGGTACGCTTCCCAAATCGCGGCGAATAGGTTGCGCGGGTTGTTCGGGTCGATGCTTAGGTCCACCGCGCCCGCTTTGTCGCTCTTGTGCAGCGTCAGCCGCCACGTCTGGCCGCCGTCCGTCGACTTGTACACCCCGCGCTCAGCATTCGGCCCAAAGGCGTGTCCAAGGGCGGCGACGTACACAATGTCGGGGTTCTGGGGGTGGACGCGGATCTTGCCGATGTGGCGCGTCTCAGCCAGGCCCATGTGCTGCCACGTCTTGCCCGCGTCGGTGGACTTGTAGACGCCGTCGCCGTGAGAGACGTCGATGCGGATGGTTGTCTCGCCCATGCCGGCGTAGATGACGTTGGGATCGGAGTCGGCGACGGTGAGTGCGCCGACGGACGACGTCTTCAAGAAACCATCGGAGATGCACTCCCAGGAGAGGCCGCCGTCCACCGTTTTCCAGATGCCCCCCGCGACTGCGCCGAAGTAGAAGGTATTTGGCTCCGTCGGGTCACCCGCGACGGCGACGACGCGCCCGCCTCGAAATGGGCCGATACAGCGCCATTCAAGCAGACCCTTGAAATCCTGCGTTTCAGCCATGAAACAAGCTCCTTGTGTTAACTCGGTATGGACAAAGAACGACTCTAGCCGACGACGAGACGGCTAAAGTCGTGCGGGATACCTTTGGAGTTCGAGGGCGTGGATGTGGCTCAAGTTGGGCGCGACAATGTTAGCACCGATAGCAGGCGGTGTCACATTTTGATGCGGGATTGAGTGAACTTCGTGGTTTGGCAGCTATCGATGGTCGGGAAGGAGCTTTAACCGCGTCAACAAGTCTAGCAGATCGGCCGCGCTGCCGGGGTCGAGGGAAGCAGACGGTGCGCGGGTGTGGGCGGAGGCGATAGCCCCGCGCAAGGCGTAGATGTGCTTGCGGATGATGAGGCTCAGGCCCGGCTGGTTCTCGAAGCGAATCAGCGGACAGGCGTGGTAGAACACGTCCGTCGCGCCCTCCCGGTCGCCCCCGCTCCAGCGGTGGTAGATATCGACAAGAATCTCAGGCACGCCGAAGCCGGTCATAATGCCAATCGCGCCGCGCCGCAGCTCCTCCAGATACCACATGCCGCCGGACCCGCCGAACACCTCAACCTGCGGGTTGGCCTCGCGTACCTGCGTCAGCTTGGGCGGCGTCGGCTCGTCCTCCAGCTTCAAGAACCGGCAGTGGGGCGCTTCCTCGGCCAGGGCGGCGATGAACTCGACGCTCATGAAGACGCCGCTGCTCGGCGGGTGGTCCTGCACGACCACTGGGATGTCCACCGCCTCTGCGACAGCCAGGTAATGCCGCCGCAGCGCCGCGTCACTCGACCGCATCAAACGCGGCGGCGCGACCATGACCGCCCGCGCGCCCATCGCCTGCGCCTGACGGCAGTAGGTCACGCACGGGTCTGTCGCGGCATGGGTGGTTCCCACGCAGATGGGAATGCGCCCCTCGGCTGCTTCGATGACGGTTGCGATGATGCGCTCGCGCTCGGCGTCGGTGACTTTGCTCGCCTCGCCCATGACGCCCAAGATGGTCATGCCGTCGACGCCGGCGTCGATGGTGAATCGCGTCAGGCGCGCCAGGCTGTCCAGGTCGAGGCTGCCATCTGGATGGAACGGTGTCGGGGTGATGTTGTAGACGCCCTTGAGATAGGCGAAATCTGACATGCGCGCTCCGCGCTGGTAGTGCTCAGGGCCGAAACTCAGCCGCTCCATCATCCCGGCGGCGAGGAGCCGCTTCATTGTGAAGCGTGCGCCACGCCTCATGGGCCAGCGCCTCGGCGTCTACGAGATGCCGCGTCAGGCTGGCCGAGGCCAGCGCCACATCGCCGGCTTTGATGGCGTCCAGGATGGTCTGGTGGATGTCGTGCGGCTGGTCTGGCGAGTCGAACTTGATGCGGCTGGTGAGGCCGATGAGCAGCCACGTCTGAAGGCGCATGCTGTTCCAGGCCTCGTACAGACGGCTGTGGTTGGCCACGCGGCAGATGGTGTCGTGGAAGCTAAGGTCAAGCTCGATGATACGGGCAATGTCGCTGTTCCCGCGAATCGCAGCGCCCAGTTGGTCCACAAGCCGCTGCATCTCGGCAAGACCGTCCGCGTTGAAGCGCCCTACGGCGCGGCGCAGGGCTTCCACCTCGAGCAGCCGCCGCAGGCTGAAGATTTCGTCGATGTCTTTGTCTGTGAAGTCGACAACGAAATAGCCCCGGCGCGGAAGGCTCTTGATGATACCCTCCCGTTCCAGGGCCACCAGGGCCTCGCGGACCGGCGCGCGGCTTACGCCGAACTGTTCAGCAATTGTCGCTTCGACAACGCGGCTGCCGGGCCTGAACATGCCGTGGAGAATGGCGTCGCAGATGCGGTCTTTGATGCGCTCACGCAGATTGACGATGCTGAGAGTCTCGAACTGGGGCGAATCGTTGTCTAGCATAGCTTCCCGTGGACGGAATAATGGCGATTGTCGACAGTTCCACTCCCAAGTTTAGCGCGCGCCGCCGCTTTTGTCAAAGTTGACCTTCGCTACGTCCGCTCCCAGCGGATGTCCATGTCCTCGCGTCCAGCGAGCGCCTGGCGCAGCAGCAGGATAAGCGCTGGATCTGCGCCTTCCGACTCGAACATGTCGACCGTGTCCTGGTTGATGTAGTAGTCTTGGTCGACTTCCGACTCCTCTTCCAGTTGGTCGATCAGGAATTGTAGCTGCTCGTCAGTAATCTGGCCCAGGCGGCTGCCCGATGCCGCATCAAACAACTCGACCATAAAGTTCTCCTTTGTGATGGTGCGATGATTGGCGTCCGGATTGTACAACAGCCTCGTGTGTCCCGCAATGCCTTGCTTGTTGACGCCTCCCTCCAGCTGTTCTACAATTCCGCCCTCAATGCTAGACGACCGGTTGTCGGCAACCCCCAGAGATGCCATGGACCCGCTTCCTTCGTGGAATGAGACACCCACCAAGCACGCCATTCTGCAGTTCGTCGCCGATGTGTGCGACCCGACCAGCGCAAGCTACGTGCCACCTCAGGCCCGCATCGCTACCTTCGACAACGACGGCACGCTGTGGTGCGAGAAGCCCTACCTCATCGAGATCGCGTTCGCCTTGCAGCGGCTGATTGCGCGGGCCGAGGCGGACCCCAGGCTGCGGGAGCGCCAGCCGTACAAGGCGCTTCTCGCGGGCGACTTCTCCAGCTTCGCCCACCTCTTGCCGCACCATATCTCTGACGCGCTCCGCCTTGGGGCGGCGATGCCCGAAATTCTAAGGCTGATCTACCAGAGCCATGTCGGGATGTCGCAGGCGGTGTTCGAGCAGGAGGCCACGGCGTTCTTCGCCGAGGCACGTCACCCCCGCTTCGGCGTGCCATACAAGCAGACAGTCTACCAGCCGATGCTCGAGCTTGTCAGGTATCTCCAGGCGCAGAGCTTCAAAGTGTATGTCTCGTCGGCGGGCGGCATGGGCTTCATGCGGGTCGTATCAGAGGAGCTGTACGGCATTCCACGCGAGAACGTCATCGGCAGCGACGTGCGCCTGAAGTTCCAGATGGGGCCGAACGGGCCGGAGCTGATCCGAGTGGCGGGGGTGAACGAGCCGATTGACGACGGCGCGGGCAAGCCCATCAACATCGAGCTGCACATTGGCCGCTGGCCCGTTCTGGCGTGCGGCAACGCCAACGGCGACATCGAGATGCTGCAACTCGCCCGGGGCAGCGGCTATCACCACTTGTGCCTGCTCGTGCGCCACGACGACCCCGACCGCGAGTACGCCTACGACGCCCACGCTGAGAAGGCGCACGCGCTGGCGAACGAGGCCGGCTGGCTGGTCGTGAGCATGAAGGACGACTTCCGCGTTGTGTTCGCGTTCCAGGCAACGAACAATACCAGCATAGCGGTTGAAGGACACTTGTCGTCGCCCGACGCCGACTAAAGTGCGGCGGCTGACATGACAAAGCCTGCTCGAAGCGGGCTGCGTTCGACAGGCTTTGCCATGTCAGGCTCAGGATTCCGTTCTGGGCGTCCTGATTTCAGGGGCCATCACCTCAGGACATCTAGCGTGCGTCCACCACTACAGGCGCTCGAAACGCGCCTGGAAGAAGCGCAGGTACTTCGGCTCGTAGACCATCTTCAGGCCGCGCGTCTGCTCGCGGTTGTCGTAGACCGCCTTAACCGACTCGGCGACGACATCCATGTGCGCCTGGGTGTAGACGCGGCGCGGGATGGTTAGGCGGGTTAGCTCCAGGGCCGGGTAGTAGTGGTCGCCGGTCTTGGGGTCGCGCCCGGCGCTGGCGATGCCGCGCTCCATGGAGCGGATGCCGGAGTCGAGATACAGCTCAGCGGCGAGGGTCTGGGCCGGAAACTGGTTCTGGGGCACGTGCGGGTAGAAACCCTTGGCGTCCAGGAAGACGGCGTGGCCGCCGACGGGCTGCACGATGGGGATGTCCCAGTCGGTGAGCAGCTCGCCCAGGTAGCGCACCTGGCCGATGCGGCTGCGGGCGTGGTCGTCCTGCATCGACTCCTCGATGCCAATCGCCATGGCCTCCATGTCGCGCCCGGCGAGGCCGCCATAGGTGTGCAAGCCTTCGTAGACGACGACGAGGTTGCGCAACTCCTCGAACAGGGCCGCATCGTTGACTGCCAGCCAGCCGCCAATGTTGACCAGGCTGTCCTTCTTAGCGCTGCTCCACGCCCCATGAGTGTAGCTGCAGAACTCGTGGACGATCTGGGCGATGGACTTGTCGCAGTAGCCCGGCTCGCGTTCCTGGATGAAGAAGGCGTTCTCGACGATGCGCGTCGCGTCCAGGTAGACCTTGATGCCGTGGCGGTCGCATAGGGCACGCAGGTCGCGCGCGTTCTCCATGCTCACCGGCTGCCCGCCCGCCATGTTTACCGTACCAGCCAGGCTGACATAGGCGATGTTGTCCGCGCCGACCTTGTCGATAAGGGCCTGGAGCTTGTTCAGGTCGACGTTGCCCTTGAAGGGGTGGAGGTTCTGCGGGTCGTGGGCCTCGGCGATGATGACGTCGGTGAACGTCCCGCCAGCAAGCTCCTGGTGCAACCGCGTGGTCGTGAAGTACATGTTGCCCGGCACGACCTGGCCTTTGCGAATGGCGGCCTGGCTGATGAGGTGCTCCGCGCCGCGCCCCTGGTGCGTCGGCACGAGGTAACGGTAGCCGTAGTACTTCTGAACGGCTTCCTCGAGGTGATAGTAGTTGCGGCTGCCGGCGTAGGCCTCGTCGCCGAGCATCATCCCCGCCCACTGGCGGTCGCTCATGGCGTTGGTGCCGCTGTCGGTCAGGAGGTCGATGTAGACGTCGTCGGAGCGGAGCAGGAAGGTGTTGTAGCCGGCCTCTTCGAGGGCGCGGGCGCGGTCGTCACGGGTGATGACGCGCAGCGGCTCGACGACTTTAATCTTCCACGGTTCGGCCCACGAGCGGCGGCCGAACTGCTGGCCCATCGTCTGCGGTTGAGGGTGGGGGGCGGTGGTCACGGGGGCGTCAGGGTACATGAGCTTTCTCCTTTGCGCCCTGCCCCGATGCTCACGCGATAGGCAGGGCTGTCGTAGATTTCACCTCGGTAAAGACAACACTCGTATGAATGCGAGCGACGCCGGGCAGGGGCGTCAATTGGTCCACAACGAAGCGCTCCAGGTCCTTGCGGTTGTGTACAGCGACCTTGAGGAGGTAGTCGTACTCCCCGGTCACGAAGTGGCACTCCAGAACCTCGGGCATCTGCCGGATGGCCTGGCGGAACCCCTCCACTTGAGCGAGCTGGTGCAGCGCCAGGCTGACGTGGATGAAACACAGCAAGTCGAACCCGACTCTCTCCCGGTTCAGGACAGCGGTATACTCGCGGATGACGCCGTCCTGCTCCAGTCGGCGCAGGCGGGCGTGGGTCGCCGGCGGCGAGAGATTGATGCGGCGGGCCAGCTCGACATTGCTAATGCGTCCGTCAGTCTGGAGGATGCGCAGGATTGCTTTGTCGACGTCGTCGAGCGGGTTCGTCACTGAATAAGGTATCATGTAAACCTCTTGGTGTCAATAGATATTCGGCATTATATCAGAATATACGAATAAATAAAGGTCTGATATCGGTAGAGCTTGTAGTAGTTTGGAAAGGCTGCCGGAAGATGTCACCGGGCCGAAGGAATAAAAGGGTGGAGCGCTTCCAAGCGCTCCACCCGTGACGACCACATATTCGATTGGTTGCGGCTAGTGTTCCGGGTTTCCGCCGACTTCGATGTTTTTATCCAGATCGTCGGGGATTTGGAGAGACTCCTCTTCGATGGACTGCGACGACTTGTCCATCTCCGGTTGAGTTTCTTCCTCGTCCATTCCCTCTGAAGAAGGGGGACTCTCTCGCGGCTCCTCGTCTTCGAACATCCTGGCCTCCTTTTTGGACGGACATCTCGAAACTTAGACGTCTTCACCCTGGCGTATCTGCTCAGCCACGCGGCGCGTCTCCGGCGCGGGCAGCACGCCCATCTCGCGCTCCAGGCTTTGGACGAGCGCCTGATAGGCGCGGAGGGCCTGGGCGCGCTCCCCACATCGGCTCAAACAGCGCATGAGTTCCCGGTAGGCTTCCTCAAGGTAGCTATCGCGGGCAATGAGCGTGCGGTAGACATCGGCTGCCTCAGCAGGCCGGTCATTATGGGCCAGGAGGCGGCCCAATGCAAGCGCGACGTCTCGGTAGAGCAGGCGCAACTCGACGCGGAGGGGACTCACCCACGCCGCGTCCAGGTCAGCCAGGAAATCGCCGTGATAAAGGCTCAATGCGTCCCGCATCTGGCGCTCCTGCGTTTCGCTGTTTGACATGGAGCCTTTCGCGCTCTTGGCCAGGGCGCGAAACTCCTCGACATCGTACCAGACGCCCATGTCGCGGTTGAGAGCGTAGCCTTGCTTCCCGTTGACGATCCACTCACGTGCACCGAGAGCCTGTCGCAGCCCGTGGAGCGTGTTGTGAAAGAGGGTTCGGAGCTGCTGCCGGGAGGCGTCGGGCCACAAGTCGATGCCAATTTGCTGCATCGGTTGGACATCGCAGCTTGCCAGGTAGAAAAGCAACTCTTTGCCCTTGCCGGTTAACCCATCGGCCGTCGACAGATTGCGGTCATCTCGCGTCACGCGCGCGATCCCTAAAGCGACGAGCCGCAGCAGCGGCTCCGGTCGTTCCACCATTTGCGGAGCCGGATGCGATGAGACATCCACCAGGGTCTCCTGTGTCTCTGCGGCGTCCTCAGCGGGTTCCAGCGCCAGGTCAACGGCTGCCTGCATCGAGAGTCGTTGCCCGCTCATCCACGCCGCCTCTCCATCCGTCTCGCCCACGTCCGCACGCCACCGCGCTACGTTCTGCTCATAGACGAGTTGGTCGGCCGGCGCGAATGCGATGCCATTCGCCTTCAACATCGCGTCGGTTGCTCCGAACAGGCGCCCGGTGCGGCGTGTGTCCCCATCGGCGAGGGCGACGGCCGCCAGGCCCGCCAGGCAGAAAGCCACCATATCCGTTTGCTGTCCCTCGACGGACGTTGAAAGGCTCTCTTGAAAGGCCCGCCGCGCTGCCGTGAGGTTGCCCGCGTGCAAGGCTACATACCCCAGGTTATGCTGCACCATGGCTATGCCGCCCAGATCACCGACCTCGCGGAACGCTGCAAGGCTGGCGCGGTAGTACTCCTCGGCCAGCTCGTAGCGGTCCTGAAGACGCGCGACCTCTCCTAACCCCAGCAGTGCGCCAGCAGCGCCCCAGGCATCACCAAGGCGGCGATGCAGCGCCAGGCTTTCCTCGTAGAAAGTGTGGGCGGCGTTGTAGTCGCCCTGCGCCGACGCCACATAGCCCAGGTTGCTCAAGGTAATGGCGCTGTCACGCTCTGCGCCTAATTCGCGTGACAGAGTTAAGGACTCTTCGTGACAGGCGCGCGCGACTTCGTAGTCGCCGTAGCGGCCTGCCAATCGTCCCAGGCTGCCCAGGACAATGGCAGCGCCAGCTTTGTCACCTACGGCGTGGTAGAGCGCCAGGCTTTCTTCCAGCATCGACTGGGCTGCGCCACGATCACCCTGTTGACCGGCCAGTACGCCCCCCCATCGCAAGGCCTTGGCGCGTACCGCGTCGTTGTCCGTCCAACGCGCCGAGGCAACGGCCAACTGCTCGCGCGCCTCCGTGAAGGCGCCCCGACGGTAGGCGAACATCGCCAGCAGCGCGGCAAGCTCCAACGCCGACTGAGCCATGTCCGGTGTCCCATGCGACCACGCCAGGGCAGCGCGGAAGTTGTCGCGGTTGGCATCGACGCGGTTCAGCCAGCGCGCCTGGTCCGGGCCGTTGAGGTGGCGCTCGGTTTCCCGCGCCAGACCGACATAGTAGGCGAAGTGGCGGCGGCGGGTCGCGTCAGCCTCATGCGCCAATGACGGCTGTCGCCAGTGGTCCAGGGCGTACTGGCGAATCGAGTCCAGCAGGTGAAAGTCTTTCTCGCCGGTGTCGTTCTCTCTGGCGACAACCAAGGATTTGTCGACGAGCCGCGCCAGCAGGTCCAGAATATCATCGCTGACTAACTCCTCGTCGGCGATGACTTGCTCGGCGGCTTCAAGGTCAAAACGGTTGGCGAAGACGGCGGCGCGGCGCAGGCTCGCCTGTTCCTGGAGCGAGAGCAGGCTGTAGCTCCACTCAATGGCGGCGCGGAGCGTTTGATGGCGCGGGAGAGCCGTGCGGCTGCCCTGGGTCAGCAGGCGAAAGCGGTCGTCCAGGCGGGCGGCGATCTGTTCCACGGTGAGCAAGCGGACGCGCGCTGCCGCCAGCTCGATGGCTAACGGGATGCCGTCGAGGCGGGTGCAGATCTGGGCGATGATGGGTCCGTTGTGCGCGTCCAGGACGAAGCCGGGCGCGACGGTCGCGCTGCGGTCGACGAACAACTGGACGGCCTCGGAGCGGCTTAGCGTGGTGAGATCAGATGCATGGCGCGGATTGGGCAGCGTCAGAGGGGGAGTTGAGAGGACCGCCTCGCCGATGATGCCCAGGGGTTCCTGGCTCGTCGCAAGGCAGCGGAGTTGGGGACAGGCGCGCAGTAGCGTACCGACCAGGCGCGCGCAGGCCTCGATAAGATGCTCGCAGCCGTCGAGGACAAGCAGGAGCGGACGCCTCTTCACCTCGGCGATAATCGCGTCTGTCCACTCCTGGCCCTGTACCTCGCGCAGGCCGAGGACGGAGGCGACAGCGTGGGGCACAAGGTTCTGGTCCGCGATCGGCGCTAACTCGACCCACCACACAGGAGAGGCGGCGGTCTGGGCAACTAGGGAGGCAATTTCCCGCGCGAGCCGTGTCTTGCCCGCCCCGCCGGGGCCGGTGATCGTCAGGAGACGCGATTGACTAAGCCGGCGCTGGCCCTCGGCGATTTCGCGTTCGCGGCCGATGAACCTCGTGAGAGGCTGGGGGATATTGTGGCTGGGACGAGCATCGGATGGCGCGGAACTCGGGGGGGAGGCAGACAAGAACTCTCTCCTGCCGGGCGGCTGGCCCGCGCTACCAGGTGTCGTCGTCCTCGTCATCCGGCTCGTCTTGCAGGAGCACGCGCCGCGCTTTCAGCGGACCTTCCGGCGGGCTGAGGATGCCTTCACGTTCCATTTCCTCGATCAGCCGTGTCGCCCGTTGATAGCCGATGCGCAACTTGCGCTGCAATAGGGAGGCGGACGCCGTCTTGGCATCGCGCACGACCTCGATAGCCTGATCCCACAGCTCGTCGCGCGGGCCGTCATCGTCGTCATCTGGCTCAAAGTTGCCGAACGGGGATGAGCCTGGGTCAGCAGGACGCGGCGTGTTCGTCGGCCGCGTCCATGTCTGAGCCTGCGCCGCCGGTGTACTCGGCGGGGGCCAGGCTGTCGCGCTTGGAATCGAGCCTTGGTCGTCGTCGGAGAGGCTGATGGGCAGGCCCGGTCCGCTGCCCAAGGGCGGTCCCATTCCCTTCCAGTAGCGGACGAGGCGGTCCAGCTCAACGTCGGAGACGTAGCAGCCTTGCAGGCGCTGCAATTTGCTGGCATCGGGAGCCATGTAGAGCATGTCGCCACGGCCAAGCAACTTCTCCGCGCCGGAGCCGTCGAGGATGACGCGGGAGTCGACCAGGCTGGTGACGGCGAAGGCGATACGCGCCGGGAAGTTGGCCTTGATGAGGCCGGTGACGACATCCACGGAGGGGCGCTGTGTGGCGAGGATGAGGTGGATGCCGGTGGCGCGCGCCATCTGCGCCAGGCGGCAGACGAGACGTTCAACGTCCTCTGGCGCGACCATCATGAGGTCGGCTAGCTCATCGATGATGAGCACAATGAAGGGCAGCTTCTTTTCGCCCTTGCTCTCAGCGATGGTGTTGTATGCCTCGATGTTGCGCGCGCCCACCTTGGCGAACAGCCGATAGCGGTTGTCCATTTCCTTGACGGCCAGGTTGAGCAAGGGGACAACGGCTTCGATATCCACGACCACGTCGGCGAGCAGGTGCGGGATGCCGTTGTACTGCACAAGCTCGACGCGCTTCGGATCGACCATTAGGAAGCGCAGCGTCTCAGGCGTGTGTGTCAACGTGAGGCTGGCGACAATGGCGTTGATGCACACCGACTTGCCAGAGCCTGTCGCGCCCGCAATAAGCAGGTGTGGCATCTTCGTCAGGTCCACCGCTACCGGCTGGCCCGACACGTCCTGCCCCAGGGCAATCGCCAGGTGATTTACCCCGTCCACGTCCTGGAATGCCTCAGACTCGACTATGCCCCGCAGGGCAACGACGTGCGCTTTGGTGTTCGGGACTTCGATACCCACGATAGGGCGGCCCGGCACCGGCGCTTCGATGCGGATTGTCGGCGCTGCGAGGGCTAGCGCCAGGTCGTTTGTCAGAGCGCTAATCTTGTTCACCTTGACTTTAGAGCGCGTGACCTGCCCCTTGGCGTCCTTCTTCTCGACGAAGCCCGGCTCGACGCCGAACTGGGTAATGGCAGGCCCCTGGTTCACCTCGACGACACGCGCCGGCACGCCGAACGCCGCTAAGGTATCCTCGATGATGCGCGCGTTCTGGCGAATCTCATCGCGGCTGACTTCCTGCTCGATGTTTTGCTCCAGGATGTCGGCCAGCGTCGGAAGCGCGAAGTTGCGGTTCGCGCCGATGGTACGCGGCACAACGGTGCGAGCCGGTGCGGGCGTTGGAGGCGGCGTCGTGGCAGGCGGCGCGCTAGGCGTGGGCGGCGTCGCCAGCTGCGTCGGCGCTGGCGTCAGCGGGTCGGAGCCGAAGACCTTTGGCTGGCGCGGCGTTGACGTCGCGGTTGGACTTGCCGCTGCCGCAGGCGGCGCGGCGGGGCTGGTGGCGCTGGGCTGAATGCGACCGCCAGACCGGATAGTGAGATCGTCCGGCGGCTCAATGGGGGCGGGGCGCGGCCCGACGGCCGGGCTACGGTTGATGGGCATGCGTTGATGCCGCAGACGGTCCGACACTTCCTGGGCCGTCGCGCCTAACCACTGGAAGGTGGACTTCCCCAGGCCGGGCAGGGCGGAAACCACGCCACCCAGGAGTATCAGCAAGAGCACAAGAACCGCGCCGATGACGCCAATACTATCGCGTAGGAGATTCTCGATGGCGAGGCCGACATATCCGCCGCCCCGCCCTGCCTCGGCAAGAGCGCCGGGATCGACGCGGAAGGCGGCGCTTTCAATCATGTGCCACAGCCCGAGGCCGCCGAGCAGGACCATGGCGACGCCGACGATGTGGCGCACACGGACATCGGGCTTCTTGTCGAGGCTGTCCATGAGGAGGAGCGCGCCACCCGCGCCGATGATGAGCGGCGAGAGGACGAACCCCCAGCCGAATAGGCGGCGCAGGAATTCGAGCCACCAACTCGTCAGGTCGCCTCGGCGGAAAATCATGCTGAGGAAGGTGCCGAGGGCGATGGCGATGAGCACGATGCCCGCGCCTACCTCGATCTGGAAGCCGGATCCCGTCGATGGATCGGGCTTCTTTGTGCTCCGCCCCTTGGTCGTCTTCTTCGCCATGCTTCGCTACCACCTTGGCCGTCTGCTCCCACCGTCATTTGCGCATCTGTTCTATTTTAGCACAAGTCCTCGGCCTGCGCCAACAGCGCCACCACCCACAATCTGGTATATAATGTGATTACCTTCGACGATGAGGAGCCAGGCATGCGGGTGCTCGCTGTGGACGTTGGGACGGGGACGCAGGATATTTTGCTGTTCGACAGCCGCTACTCGGTGGAAAACTCGCTGAAGCTCGTGATGCCGTCGCCAACGCTGCGCGTCGCGCAAGAGGTACAGGCGGCGACGCGGGACGGTGTGGGAATCGTGCTGACCGGCGTTATCATGGGCGGCGGGCCGTGCGCCTGGGCCGTGGAGAAGCATTTCAAGGCAGGATTCCCGGTGTGGGCCACGCCCGCGGCAGCTCGCACGTTCAACGACGACCTGGCCGAGGTCGCGGCGATGGGGATTACGCTCGTGTCCGACGATGAAGCCGCGAAGCTCACCGACGCGCGGCCCATCGTCATGGGTGACTTCCACCTGCCGACCATCGAGGCGGCGTTGCGGGCGTTCGGCATTGAGCCGGCCATCGATGCCCTGGCGCTGGCCGTCTTCGACCACGGCGATTCCCCGCCTGGGTACAGCGACCGCCGCTTCCGCTTCGACTATCTCCGCGAGCGTCTGACGGCGGGCGCCAGGCTGAGTGGATTTGCTTTCTGGGCCGATCACATTCCGCCGCGCTTCACGCGCCTGCAAGCTGTCGCCGACAGCGCGCCCTCGGGCCTGCCCACGCTCGTCATGGACACCGGCCCGGCGGCTGTGCTGGGCGCGCTGGAAGACGTCCGTGTGCGCGACGCAGCGGCGCATGGGGTCATCGTCGCCAACATCGGTAACTTCCACAGCCTGGCATTCCACATCGTCGGCTCGCGCATCGTGGGCCTCTTCGAGCACCACACCGGCGAGCTGACGCCGATGGAGCTGGCGGCCTACCTGGACAAGCTCGCCGAAGGAACGATTACCAACGAAGAGGTGTTCGCCGACATGGGTCACGGCGCGCTCGTCCTCGAAGCCGCGCCTCGGCCTGCTTTTATCGCCGCGACCGGACCGCGACGAGGCCACCTGCGTGGGACGGGGCTGGATGTCTACCTGGCCGTTCCCCACGGTGACATGATGATGGCCGGACCCTTTGGCATGCTGCGCGCCCTGGCAAACCACGACGACTGTCACGGCGCGGAGATTGCGGCGGCCCTCGACGGCCACGCGGCCCCGGAAAGCCTGTGGTAGCGCCGTCAAGTCCCCCGGACCCGATGGGGCAGGCTGACTATGCGGTGGACGATGCGATTCCGTCCATCGTCGTGTGGGCTGCCTCGCGCGCGGACGTGACCGAGGCGCTCCGGGCTGCGAACGCCGCCGGGCAGGCGGTCATCGTGTGGGGCACGGGCAGCCAGATGGCGCTCGGCGCGTCTCCCTCGCGCTACGATGTCGCCCTCGACGTGAGCGCCATGAACCGCGTGCTCGACCACGATGCCGCCAACCTGACGGTCGCGGTCGAGGCGGGCGCGCGCCTTGCGGACATCCAAGCCGTGTTAGGGGAGAAGCATCAATTCCTGCCACTGGACCCGCCGTACCCGTCGGCGACTATCGGCGGCCTTGTGGCGACGGACACCGACGGCCCGTGGCGTCTGGGCTATGGCAGTCTGCGCGACCTGGTGCTCGGCGTGCGCCTGACTCCTGGCAGCGGCGAGGAAATGACACTGGGCGACGGGCAGGAGAACCTGGTGAGCGACGATTTCCTCTCCCTGGTCGTTGGCAGCCTCGGCGCGCTCGGCGTCATCACGGAGGTCACGCTACGTACCTCTCCGCTGCCCGGCGCCGCGCGTACCCTCTCGGTGTTCACCTACCCTGAGCCGAGCGCGGCAGTGCGTCTGTCAAACCGGATTCTGGACGTTGGCCCGCGTCCGACGGCGCTCGACATCTTCAGTTCGGCCGAGGGCGCGTACATCATCCTGGCGCGGCTCGAAGGCGACCCGCGCACCGTCGAGGCGCAAGCGCGGACCATCGAGAACCTGTGCCGGACGGAGTACATGCGCCGCATCCAGATTGCCGACGCCGCCGACACGCGAGAGGTGTGGGAAGCGGCGAACGTGGGCGGCAGCTACTGGGATGGGCCGCGCCTCTCCTACCCTGTCATCGTGCGGCTGCGCGTCCCGCGGATGGCGGTTGCGCCCATGCTCCTGGCTGGGCGGGACATCCTGCGGCGCTATGATCTCCCGCGCCTGGTGTCCATGCAGGCCGGCTCAGGTGCGGCGCGCATCCACCTGGGCGATGTGCGCGGCCAGAGCGACGAGGCAGCAGTTGTCGCGGCGTGCCTGGCCTTGAGGGATGCGGCGCAGCGGCTGGGCGGCTACCTCGTCGTCGAACAAGCGCCGCGTGCTCTCAAGGAGCGCGTGTCCGTGTGGGGGGCGTCGCCGGTGCTGGAGGCCGTCGCGCGGGCCAAAGCCCGCCTCGACCCGTTGAACATTCTGAACCCCGGCCGGTTCGTCCTCTAGGACTTCTATCGCGCCGACGGCAGTCATTTTGCGGTGCGCCATCGTCCGAGTAGTATTACAGCATTAGAAGACTCTTAGCCCACCCTCAGGCGTCTCTTAACTCCCTCTCAGCGCAGCTTAACCGCCGAACGGGATACTGGACTCGGTCACGTTTGCCGATGGACCAGGTTCACGGGAACCTGGTCTATCCCTGTCTACCCCCCCATTTAGAACGGAGCGAACCCCGAATATGACGGCGCAAGTGAATCCCGCCCCGCAGCAACATACCTCTGCTCAGGTCCCGCCAGCCAGCCGCCTCGTCGTCCCGACCTCGCCCGCCGAGCAGATTCTTTTTGAAGTCAAGCGGCTCATCGTCGGCCAGGATTACGTGCTGGAGCGGCTGCTGATTGCCCTCCTGGCGCGCGGCCACGTCCTCCTGGAAGGTGTGCCTGGTCTCGCCAAGACGGCGACCATCAAGTCCCTGGCTCAAGTCGTCGGCGGTACGTTTGGCCGCGTCCAGTTCACGCCGGACCTCGTCCCAGCGGACCTCGTCGGCACGCGCATCTACAACGGCAAGACCGGCGAGTTCAGCACCGAGCTTGGCCCGATCTTCGTGAACCTGTTATTGGCCGACGAAATCAACCGCGCGCCAGCCAAGGTGCAGTCCGCATTGCTGGAGGTGATGCAGGAGCACCAGGTCACCATCGGCAAGGACACGCACCAGGTGCCGAACCCGTTCCTCGTCCTGGCGACGCAGAACCCCATCGAGTCCGACGGGACGTACCCGCTGCCCGAGGCCCAGGTAGATCGGTTCATGTTCAAAGTGCTGGTCGATTACCCGTCGTTCCAGGACGAGATTGTCGTCGTCCAGCGTGTCACCGGGCCGGAGATCAAGCTGCGCACCCTGACCTCACCCGATGCCCTGCTCAAGATGCAGCAGGAGACAGACAAGGTTTACGTGGACCCACGCGTCACTGCCTACGCTGCCACGCTCGTCAACGCCACGCGCAAGCTCCATGAGGCGGGGCTGCCCCAGTTCGCGCCCGCCGTCGCCTACGGCGCAAGCCCGCGCGCGTCCATCAACATGATTCTCGGCGCTCGCGCCCTGGCGTATATCCGCGGCCGCGAGTACGCGCTGCCCCAGGACGTGTCGGCCATCGCCGCCGACGTGTTGCGTCACCGCCTTGTCATGAGCTACGAGGGCATCGCCAGCGGCGTGACGCCGGACGACGTTATCCACGCCCTGATGCAGCGCTTCCCCGCGCCGCGCATCGACCTGGGAGAGCGCGATGTGGCGTAAGCCGCAGCCCCCCGACGAGACGCCTGCGCTACCCAACTTCAAAGGGCCGAGCGGGATGCTGCGGCGGCTCCAGTTCACCGTCCTGCGCCCGCTGGCGACGTATCTGGGCGGCAGCGAGCGCTCGCTGGTGCGTGGGCCGGGCATGGAGCTGGCCGAGGTGCGCGAGTACCAGCCGGGCGACGACGTGCGCCATATCGACTGGAAGATCACGGCGCGCACGGACACACCCTACGTCCGCGAGGCCAACGTCGAGCGCGCCCTGGATACCTGGCTGCTGATGGACATGAGCGCGTCGTTCGATTGGGGGACGGCCCAAGCGGCGAAGCGCGACCGCGCCGCCGAGTTCGCCACGGTAACAGGCGAGCTTCTCACGCGCCACGGCAACCGCATCGGCGCGCTGATGTTCGCCGACCAGCCGCTCGAGTTCATTCCGCCGGGCAGCGGGCGCACGCACTTGATGCGCATGCTGAGCAAGCTCCAGGCATCCCAGCGCCAGAGCGGTCGAGGGCAGACGGATTTGGCCGCCGCCATTGCCCGCGCCGAGACGGTGATGAAGCGCAAGTCGCTTGTCCTGGTCGTCTCCGACTTCATCGTCCCCGACGGCTGGCAGGCTGCACTCGGCCGCCTGGCTCAGCGACACGAGGTCGTCGGCGTGCGGCTGCGCGACCCGCGCGAGTCCGAGCTGCCGGACGTGGGTCTCATCACGCTCGAAGACCCGGAGACGGGTGAGCAGTTGACCATCAATTCCAGCGACCGCAAGCTGCGCGAGCGCTTCCACAAAGCCGCCGACGAGCAGACCGTTCGCATTCGGGACGCGATTCGCCGCACGGGTGCGGATTACCTGGAGGTGAGCACTGACCAGGAACTGCTGCCGACGATGGTGCGCTTCCTCGAAGCGCGGCGCATGGCGCGCGGCGGACATCGGCAGGGTGGACGGCCCATGTCGGGTCAGGCCCGACGGTAGATATTGTCGTCCGAAGCAGCGGGGGATGCTTCACGCCGTTGAGCATGACAGCAGACGCTTATTATTAGGGGAGAGCGAGTTGTGAGCTTTCAGTGGCCTTTTCTGTTGTGTACCCTGGGAATTATCCCGTTCCTGTTGTTAATCTATGCGCTGGTCCAGCTTCGCCGGCGGCAATACGTAGTGCGCTTCACCAACCTGGCCCTGCTGCGCGAGGTTGCGCCGAAGGGGCCGGGCATCCGGCGCCACATCCCCGCTGCGCTGTTCCTGCTGGGCATGGCAGCGCTCCTGTTTGCCCTGGCCCGCCCGCAGAGCGTTATCCGTGTGCCGAGCGACAACTCGGCCGTGATGGTCGTCATCGACATCTCCGGCTCGATGAACGCCAACGACCTGCGCCCCACGCGTATCGAGGCCGCCAAGGGGGCTGCGCAGACGTTCATCGACGCCTTGCCCAACAATGCTCTAGTCGGCCTGGTCAGTTTTAGCACGGCAGCGCGCCTTGACGCGCCGCTCACCACCGACCACGACCAGGTCAGCCATGCGGTCGCCAGGTTGCGCGCCGATGGCGGCACGGCGATTGGCGAGGCGCTGGAGCTGGCCCTGGACGAGCTGGCGACCCGCGAGCCGGGGCCGGATGGCACTCTACCGCCGGGAACCGTCGTCCTGTTGTCCGACGGCGCATCCAACTACGGCCGCCCGCCCTCGGTCGCCGCTCAGCGCGCGGCCCAGGAGAACGTCCATGTCTACACCGTTGGCATTGGGCAGCGCGGCGCATCGCCTCTCATTGGTGGGCGACCCGTGGAACTGGACGAGAGCGCCCTCCAGGCCATCGCTAGTACGACCCAGGGTGACTACTTCTACGCCCAGGATAGCAGCAGCCTGGAGAAGATTTACGCCGACCTCAGCTCCCAGGTGAGTTGGAAGGAAGAGAAGACCGAGGTGACGGCCCTGTTCACGGCGGCCGGCACGGTTGTCCTGCTGATCGCCGGCGCGCTCAGTCTACTCTGGTTCCAACGCTTGCCGTAGACGGGAGTTAGTTGCGTCCCAAGGACGCAGAACGACGGCGCTCGTCGCGACGAAATGAGTGCGCGGCGCAATTCCATCCATGGATTGCGCCGCGTGCCTTGCCTTGGGAGCCGATTTTTGACCGAATCGGCCAAAGGTGCTTTACTTTGGCCCGGTCATGCTTCCCAATGGGGGGCTAGATTTCCGAACCGAGGTAAAGAAAAGTGCCCAAGCAAGGCGAAATAGACTACATTCAGAAAATCGGTCCCGTATTTGCCCAGCAGGCCCTCGACAAGCCCTTCTCCGCCGACGTCGCCGGGCGCTATCTCATGGATATCGGCGCGATCATGTCCATCCTACCGCAGCCGCCCGGCAGGGTACTCGATATTGGCGTTGGCACCGGCTGGACGAGCGTTTTTCTCGCCTTGCGCGGCTACACTGTCGTCGGGCAGGATATTGCGCCCGACATGATTGCCCTGGCGGAGCAGAACAAGGTGCGCTACGGCGTAGACAATGTCACGTTTGTCGTCGGCGATTTCGAGGACATGCCATTCTCCAGCGAGTTCGACTGCGCCTTGTTCTACGATGCGCTGCACCACGCCGTCGATGAGCGGGCTGCCATCGCCAAGGCGTACCACGCGTTGAAGCCGGGCGGCATCTGCATCACCGTCGAGCCGGGCGAGGGTCACTCCCAGGATCCCTTCTCCCAGGAAGCGATGCGCCTGTGGGGGGTGACGGAGAAGGACATGCCGCCCCACCACATCATCACGCTCGCCCAGGAGATTGGCTTCAAGACGTTCAAGGTTTATGGCCGCCGGTTCGAGGCCGAGCTGCTCTACGACTCGGAAAACCCACCCGCCCCTGCTGTAGCTGCGGCTGAAGCTCCGCGTGCGCCTTCGACGCCAGCGGCCCCACCGCCAACGCGCTGGCAGCTCTTGCGTCGGGGTCTTGCTGCGGCCTGGCGTGGCCCCGAGCCTGCCAAGCCAGCGCCACCCGCGCCTGCCGCAACTGCCTCTCCGCTGCCTTCAAGCGAGCGTCCGATCTACTTGCGAGCATCGAACATCGTGCTCATGACGAAGTAGGCCGAGACGCGTCGCGCGGCAAGCCCGAAGAAAGTGTCAGCATGCGATTGCCCCGTTCCATAGCTACCGGGGGCGCGATTGTCCTGTTCATCGTGCTCACGGTTGGCATGCTCTACCCGCTGACTTTCCAACTCGCGACGCACGTGCATGACTTCGGCGATCCGCTGCTCACGGCGTGGATCGTGACCTGGGTCACGCGCACCATCTTCACCAACCCACTCAATCTCTACCAAGGCAACATCTTCTACCCCTTCCCGTACAGCCTCGCTTTCTCGGAGACGCTGGCAGGCAGCTTGCCGATTGTCGCCCCGATTCTGTGGCTGACGGGCAACCCGATTCTGGCCCAGAACGGGCTTCTGGTCGCCTCGTTCTTCTTGTCCGCGCTGGGCGCGTTTTTGCTGGCGCGTCGGCTGACGGGGAGCGCGGCAGCCGGGGTTGTGGCCGGTGTCATCTTTGCCTTCGCCCCGTTCCGCTTCATTCACTTCTCGCACATGCAACTCTTGTCGGCGCACTGGATGCCGTTCACGCTCCTGTTCCTACACCGAGGTGTCGAGACACGCCGCTGGCGCGACTTTCTCGCCTTCGCGCTCTTCTTCACCCTGCAAGCCCTGTCGTCATTCTACTACGCGCTGTTCATGGCGGTTGCCGTCGGGTTGTTCGCGGCTTACTATGGCAGCCTGAGATGGCGTGCCCTGGACTGGCCGGTCTTGCTCAAGTTCCTCGTGGCGTGCGCTCTCGCGGGCCTCGTCATCATCCCGTTTGTCGTGCCGTACTTCCAGGCGCAGCGCATTTACGGCTTCACGCGAACCATCGAAGAGACAAAAGACCTCTCCGCATCTTTCCAGGACTACCTTGTCGCGCCGCCGAGCAACCGCCTCTACGGCGCGCTGACGGCGCCCCTGACAAGCCAGACGACGTGGCCTGCCGAGCACATGCTCTTCCCGGGCATCCTGCCGCCGCTTCTCGCTCTTATCGGGCTAGTGGGGGGGGGGCGGGCGTGGTGGCGCGGACGGCGCTCGCCGTTTTCTGAGGTGGAGGTGGCGAAGGCGCGACCGCTGGACAGCCGCCGTAGCGTGCTGGACCAGGGCTACTACGCGGCGTTGGGCCTCGTCGCGTTCGTTCTGTCGTTCGGGCCGATCCTACAGCTCGGTGGCCGCGACACGGGCCTGCCGCTGCCTTACTTCTTGCTGTACACCTTCGTGCCAGGGTTCAAGGGCACGCGCGCGCCGGTCCGTTTCGATATCCTGGTCATGCTGGCTTGCGCGATCCTGGCCGCTTATGGTATGGCACGCATTCTGCTATGGCTAAGCGCACGCTGGCGCGCGGCATGGGCTGTAGGTGTCGCAGCGGCCCTCGTGGCGGGCATCCTGCTGGAGTATGCGTCATTCCCCATCGCTACGGCGCCGATTGAAGTTGGGGACGCTATCCCGCCGGTCTACAAATGGCTGGCCCAGCAGTCGCCCCAAACGCCCGTTCTCGAGTTGCCCATCAACACCGACGACGAGTACAAGTACATGTACTACTCGGTGTACCACTGGCAGCCGATTGTCAACGGCCACTCCGGTTTCATACCCGACAAGTACCCGGAAATCGCGCAAAACGCCGCGAAGATCCCGCGCTCGGCAGCGGTGAGGGAGGTGCATGACATGGGCGTGAAACTCATCGTCGTCCATCTCGCCGCTTACCAGCCAGCGGAGCGGGCAAGCCTCGAACAGAAGCTCGCCACGAGCAAGGACCTAACGCTCGTTCAATCGTTTGGCGACGACCGCGTCTACACAGTCAATCCCCGCTGAATTCAGCAACAGCGATGTTTGCTTGATTTCGCTCTTTTGAGTGTGATACAATGGGTTGGGAGTAGAGCCTGGGTGAAAGGAGGCTATTATTTCGCGAGCTAGCTAAGCGGTCCCGTCAATATTCCCCTTGTTGACGTGTCAAACGACTCACAGCGATCCACGAAGGAGTGATACTCATGAAGCCCCGTAATATCATTGCGGTGGTCGCGCTTCTGGCAGTTGTGTTGCTCGTCGCAGGTGTCACGGCGGCCGATGGCCCACGCGGTGTGGCCGCCAACACCCTCCCATTGCCTATCCAGGCTGCCTACAACGGTTATGGTCCAGACGGCAACATTGCCGCCTTGTTGATCGTTCAACAGAACCCGGTTCGCGGGCCGGCCAGCCCGGCGATCTACGGCACTGCGGATGCCAATGATGGCGGCTGGTTTGTCAGCATTCGCGGTAACGGCATCTTCAGCCAGGGGAATAACACGGGCATCTGGGCGCAAGGCACAGGCTTTGGCGGCTACTTCCAGAACCTCGGCGCTGGCCCGGGTGTCTACAGCCAAAGCTCGTATGGTCAGGGCGTCTACGCGCGACAGGACTCGGCAGTCCGCCGCAGCACACCAGCGGTGCAGGGTCTCGCCAACGTGGAAGACGGCGGCTGGTTCTCCAGCGCAGCGTCAAACGGTGTTGTCGCTCAAGGCCCAAACGCCGGCGCTATCCTCACCGGCGGCAACCAGGGCGCCTTCGTCCAGAGTACCAACGGCGGCGCTCCTGGCATGGTCGTGAATGGCAATGGTGATGGCCTCCAGGTGCGCGGCGGCTACGATGGCATCGACACGCGGACCAACAGCGGTGATAGCGACCGCTCTGCCCTATACGCCAAGAATGAGGGGGCAGGTTACGGCATCGACGTAACGTCAAGCAACCGGTCGGCCATCACCGCCGAAGGCCAGACTGATGGCGTCGTCGCGACGGCGCGAGGCGATGGCGGCAACGGTGTGGTTGGTATTGCCAAAAAGGGCGACAACCCCTACGCCATCTGGGGCCAGGGTGACGGCCAGTGGGCCGGCTACTTCAGCGGGGATGTGCGCGTGACCGGCAGCATCGACCAAAGCCTCGCGGCGGTCAAGATGGATGATCCGCGCGCGCCGACCGAGCGCTACCTGAACCAGGCGACGGTTGTGGGTGGCGAGATGCTGACGATGTACAACGGTAATGTCACCACAGATGCCAAAGGTGTGGCCGTCGTGAAGGTGCCCGCGTATGTGGAAGCAATCAACAAGGACTTCCGCTATCAGCTCACGACCATTGGCCAGTTTGCCCAGGCCATCGTCGAGAAGGAGCTGAAGGACGGCGAGTTCGTCGTCCGCACCGACAAGCCCTTCGTCAAGGTCTCCTGGCAGGTCAGTGGCGTACGCAACGACCCTGCGGCTCAGTCTTTCGGTTGGAAAGCTGAGGAGGACAAGAGCGCCAAGGACAAGGGAACGTACCTGAACCCTGCCGCATACGGCCAGTCCAAGAGCATGAGCGTGGACGCGGCCCGGATCGACGCGTTGAACAAGCGGCTTGAGGCCCTGGATGCGGCCAGGGCCGCGAAGGATGCCGCTGCGAAGTCCGCCGCGCCCGTGGTGGTGCCGGACATCAGCCAGGAATCCAAGCTGCCCGCGCTGACGGCGAAGCCCGACGTGTCGCGCTCGTTGGCATCGCCATCGCTGCAGAAGCCTGACGCTATTCCCTGATCCAAACGAGCATCTGCCACACTGCCCGCTGAGAGCCTCGGCGGGCAGTATCTTTCTATCGCTGGCGCTGAAGGAGGCCGCGTAGACCACGATGCGCCGGCTGATCCTGGGCCGGCGCGATCTCGGCGAGCAGCCGTCGGAGCAGGATAACCGCTCCATCCTTGTCGAGACGGTCGTTGTTATTCCCGCACTTCGGGCTTTGGACGCAGCTAGGGCAGCCGTCGGCGCACGGGCACTCCTCGATGAGTTTCAGCGTCGCCGCCCACCACTCACCCAGAATGTGATAGCCTTTCTCCGTGATGCCTACGCCGCCTGGATAGCCGTCATAGATGATAATCTGCGGCCGGTTCGTGTCCGGGTGGATGTTGATGGATAACCCGCCGATGTCCCAGCGGTCGCACATGGCGAAGAGAGGCAGGATGCCGATGGCCGCGTGCTCCGCGGCGTGCATCGCCGCGAGCGGATCCCGCATCCGGCCCCGCAGATCCTCCATCCACGCCGTCGGGATGTCCCACCACGTCGCCATCGTCTCGAAGGAGTCGGCGGGTAGGGCCAGCGGCGTCTCGTCCAGGACCGTCTCGCTGAACTGCTGCAGGCGGCGGAAGCTGACAACGCGCTGGGTGACGGCGGCGTGGCCGTAGTGGACTTTCGTCTGCCCGATGGCCTGGCTGGCGACGGCCTCGAGTAGGCGCACCTCGCTGGCCTCGCGCGCCTCGGTGTAGTAGTTGACGTCCTCGCTCCGCGCCAGGGCAACCCGCCGCCGCAGGTCCAGGTCCTTGACGACGTACGACTCGCCCTGGTGGAGGTACACCGCGCCGGGATAGACGCGGCGTAGGGCGTTAGCGGCGTCAATCTCCTCCAGCACCACGCCGCTGCCCTCGTCCACCAGGCGGATGGGCCGCCCGCCGACCGAGCGCATGTTCACGTCCTGGGCCGGGTAGTCGGTCTGGGTGTAGTACCAGCGGTCCTCGTTCTCTGTCCGTCCGCTGCGCAGTGTCAAGACGCCGGCCTCGCGCCAGCCGTCGGCAGCGGCCTCGAATCCGGGGCCAAACCATCGTAGTCCCTCGCCCGTCGTCAGCGAGCCTTCCTGGAGGGCGCAGCGCACGTGGGGCGCGACGACGTAGGCGTTGTCCGGGTCGATTAGGGCATTCTCGGGCGTGCGGCCGAGTAGCTCCTCCGGATGGCGCATGAAATACTGGTCGAGGGGGTTGTCTTGGGCGACGAGAATGCTCAGGGCGGGGCGGGTGCCGCGGCCGGCGCGGCCCGCCTGCTGCCGCAGACTGGCGATGGTGCCTGGGTAGCCGACGTGAACCGTGGCGTCCAGGTCGCCGATATCCACGCCCAGCTCTAGGGCGTTGGTCGCCGTGACGCCGACAAGGTCGCCCCGGAAGAGCGCCTGCTCCAGCTCGCGCCGCTGCGCCGGCAGGTAACCCGCGCGGTAGGCGGCGACGCGCTCCACGAGACCTGGCTCTTGGCCTTTGAAGGCGTCGCGGGCATAGCGCAGGATCAGCTCGGCCTGCTTCTGGGAGCGGGTGAAGGTGATGTTGCGGACGCCCCGCCGCGTCAGCTCGGTGAACAGGCCGGTTGCTTCGCTTTGGGCGCTCTTGCGGGCGGTCTTGGCGGCGTCGATGAACGGCGGGTTCCACAGGGCGAACGTGCGCGGGCCAGCCGGCGCGCCGTCGTTGGTGATGGTGGCGACGGACGCTTCAGGCTGCCCGGTGAGGCGGGCCACGTGCTCGGCCGGGTTGGCAATGGTCGCCGTCGCCAGGAGATATACCGGCTGCGCGCCGTACAGGGCGCAGACGCGGGCGAGGCGGCGTAGAACGTTGGCGACCTGGCTACCGAACACGCCGCGATAGATGTGCGCCTCGTCCACGACGACGTAACGCAGATGGGCAAAGAAGTCGTCCCACAGGTGGTGGTTGGGTAGGATGCCGACGTGGAGCATGTCGGGGTTAGTGATAACGATTTGCGCTTCGCGGCGGATGCGCCCGCGCGCCGAGGTCGGCGTGTCGCCGTCATACGTGGCGAGGCGGATATTGCGCAGCCGGTCCTTGCCCCGCTTTCCACTCGGCTTAAGAAGGTCTTCCAGGGCGCGCTGCTGATCTTGGGCAAGGGCCTTGGTGGGAAAGAGGTACAGGGCGCGGGCGCGTGGCTCGGCGAGGATGGCTTCCAGGACCGGCACGTTGTAGGCGAGGGACTTGCCGCTGGACGTGGACGTGGCCGTAACGACGGCGGCGTAGCGGCGGCTACGCGCGGCGTCGATGGCCTCGGCCTGATGGCTGTAGAAGCGCTCGATGCCGTTCGCCGTCAGGGCCTTCTGCAACGGCTCGGCGAGCGGCGTCGACAGGCGGCCGTACTTGGCCGGGCGCGCCGGGGTGGTGGCGACGTGGACGATCTGCCCACGATAACCTGGCTGTCCGGTCAATTCCTTGAGCAGTGCTTTGGCATCCATTCCTTGCGCTTACCCTACAACCCCTTCGACAGATTCATCTCAAAGCTTACATCACTCGGCGCTTCCGGTCAACCTTATCGAACGAATGTGCTATGGACGTACCCTGTGTAGAAAGAGGGCTGGCGGCGAAGTCTCGCCACTTCGCCGCCAGGACCGCTCGCCACGCTGTTGAGGGAAGTCAGCGTGAGGGAAAATACGTGATAGGCTTAGGGCCGGCGCAACCACACCTGCTGCGTCGCGCGATACAGGACGCTGCCGTCCTTGGCGCTCACGTCCACCACCTCGATGCGGCCGCGCTGCTGCCCGCGCGGGATGTTGAATGTGACCGTGCCGCTGAACGGGCCTGGCTGACCCAGCTCGCCCTGCACCAGCGCCGAGCCTTGGCCCACGAGGTGGTTGTTCTGGTCGTAGATGCGGATGCCGAGGGTCTGCTCGAACGACGCCTGACCCTGGCCTTTCACCGTCACGGGCGACGTGACGACGGCGTAGGGCGCTGGGCTGGTGATGACGATGCGCTGCTGTGGCGGCGGGGGCGTGGTGCACGGAATCACGAGCCGCTGGCCGGGGTAGATGGTGTATGGGTAGAAGAGGTGATTGGCGGCGGCGATGCTCTGCCACGACACGCCGAAGCGTCGGCCGATGGCGCTCAGCGTGTCGCCGCGCTGCACAACGTAGGTCTGCTGGCACGGTCCGGGTGGCAGGTTCCCAGCTGGGATGACGAGCACCTGGCCCGGATAGATCCAACTCGGATTGGGCAGGTGGTTGGCGGCGATGATTGCCGCCGGGTCGACGTGGTACATGCGAGCGATGCCGTAGATGGTATCGCCGGGCTTGACGACATAGGTGACGACACTTGGCGCGGCTTGCGCATTCACGTCGCCCTGGGCGGAAGCCAAGGGAGCGACGCTACCCAAGCCCACGAGCAGGACAGCAAGCAAGCCGAGCATGATGATCCAGCGACGCATGTCTATCTTCTCCTTTCGATAGTCTCGATACTGTCGGCTTACCGTTGAGGCGCGGCGGCGAAGAACCACCCCGCGTCCTTGATAAGCGTCTGAATGGCGCCGGTCGTGACATCGGCGCGTAGCAGGTTCACCTTCGCGTCGCTGCTGGCGCTGGCGACGAACAGCGATGTCGGCGTGAGCCACTCGACGGTGACGGGCGAGAGACCGGCGTTCTCGCCAATGCGTTTAGCGTTGCTGCCGTCGGAGTCGGCGAGCCAAAGCTCATTCTTGTCCGGCTCCGCCGGACCAGCGTCCGGAAACTTGATATAGGCGACCTTCTTGCCGTCCGGCGACCAGCTGGCGGTGGCAAAGCCGCCCTTGTCCGTGGCGACGGCGCGGCGGTCCCCGCCCTGGCGGTCGGTCGTGCCGACGCTGCTCTCATCCCGGCCGCCCCATACCGCCAGCAGGCGCTGTCCGTCGCGGGTGAAGCTAATATACCCGACATCGGTCTGGGGCAGATCGGCAGGCGTCCCGCCGTTGACGGGGACGACGCGCGGCGGCTGGGCGTTGAGCCAGGCGATGGCCGAGGCATCCGGCGACCACTGGAGGACCTCGGGGCCGAACTGGCCTTCAACAATCTTACTTTCCAATAGCGTCTTGGGCGTGCCGCCGCTGGCCGAGATCAGGCGCAGGGTCAGGGGGCCGTCGGGAGCGCTCCGCGTCAGGAACGCGATTTGCGAGCCTGTCGGCGCCCAGGCAATGGCCTGCGGCACGACGGTCGTGCCCGACGGCGACTGCCAGACGGTGAGGGTTCCGCTGCCCTCGGTTACGCCCGACGTGTAGACGCCCTTCTCATCCGCCCAGGCGTAGCCCTGGCTGTTTGGCGCCCACGTGGTCACGACGGAATTGTCGCTGATCTTGCGCGGCTGTGCGCCGTTGGTCGCAAACAGCCACGTCCCGCCGCTGTCCTTGGTGGACATCCCGATGACCCAGCGAGCGTCGGGCGACGCCGTCGCGGGGACGACAAGCTGTGCTCCCGTGGGCGCGGGATAGAAGTCATCCGGCGAAATCTGACGCGCGGGCGAGCCGTCGAACCCGACGACCCACAAGGCCTGACCTTGCAGATACAGGATGAGCTTGTTGGGCGCAGCCGCGGCCGCCGCAGCGGCTGGCGTAGCTGTCGGAGCCGCCGTCGTCGCCGTGGGCAGAATTGGCAGGATCCTGGTCGGCTGTCCGCTAGCGGCGGCCGCGGCTGGCGCTCCCGTTGCCACCGCTGCCGCGCCGGGCAAGGCGGCTGTGGAACGCGGCGTGGAGGTGGGCGGGCGCGCTGCGGCAGCCGCAAGCGTCGCGCCGGGCGTGGCGGCTGGTGTCGCGGCCGTCGCCACGCCGGTGGGTCGAGCGGCGGGCGTGGTGGCTGGAAGAGGCTCTGTCACGCGCGCGGGGGTTGCGACAGGCAGCGCTGCTGTCGCGCGAACGGGTGGCGTGGTCTGGGCCGCCGGTGTGGCGGCCAGACGCGGTGGGGGCGAGGTCGGCAGCGCCGGCGGCAGCCCGATAGTGCGGCACGCGCCGAGGGTTAGAGTCAGGATAACGGCGGCAATTATCAGTCGCAGAATCTTAGCCATTCGATGCCTCTTGCCTTCTTCTCACTCCTATGTTACACCAGGTACTCAGAAAACGCTTGACGCCTGCCTGTTGCCCATCCCGCGCCATCCTTACGTGCCCGACGAGGGATACACGAGCTGGTATCGGGGCTGCCCGACCGTGCGCGCGTAGACCTTGGGATTTGCTACGGTTGATGGCACGCCCGCCACCGGCGCGCCGTAGAGCAGAACCTCCGTCTCAGGCGCGTAACTTGCGAGCGCCGCTCGAACCGCTGTGGCCTGTGCCGCCGGGACGAGGCTTGGAGCGTTCTGCGCCGTTGTCTTTACCCAGATGTTGTCGTTGGCGAAGATCGTGGCGATCTGCGGAAGCTCGCCCTCCCCATAGAAGAGACGTGTGTAGAGCGGGATGTGTTCCTGTCCGGAGCCGCTTTGTTCGACACGAATGGCCGCCAGGGAACCATCCCGCTGAGGCACACCGTACACTCGGACGCGGCTGCTGGGGTCCGTGGGGAGCGCGGGACAGCCTGGCGGACTGAGATACTGCGCCGGGGGCGTCGGCGCAGGCAGACCTGCCGCGCTCGTGACAGCTTCGGGCCAGCCGACGATGTGCCTTTCAGCACCCGACCCGGTTAAGTCGAAGGCGAAGCAGATCGGGGCTGCTCCGTAGCTTGCCAGGTTGCTGATGCGACCTTCGGCGGTTTCGAGCGTCGCCGTCTGTAGCGGGAAGTACGCCGCATCCGTTGGCGAGAGGGCCCTACTCGCCGGCGGCGTCGTGGTTGGTTCAGTCGTCGCTGTCGCCGTCCGTGTTGGCGTAGGCGTGGGTGTGGCGGTCGCCGTGGGAGGCCGTTGAGTCGCTGTGGCCGTCACAGTGGCGGTTGCGGGCGTTGTTGACGTGGGCGTTGTTGTCGGCGGCCGCGGTGTGGCTGTCGCCGACGGGCTGGGGCTGGACGTGAACGTCATCGTCGGCGTCAGTGTTGGCGGGAAGGGGACGAACGTCGCAGTGGGCGGTGGCGGTGGCGCTGTGGGCACGCGGGTGTATGTCGCGCTGGGCGTGACAGTCGGTGTGCTTTGGAGTGTCCACCGTAGTTGAACCAGGGCGCGGCCGGCGTTCTGGTAGTACTCTAACTTGATGTCGTGGCGGCCGGTCGTCATGGCGTTGTCAAAGGTGTAGACCGTGCCGGCGGCGTCGTGCCACTCGTCGATGATGAGGTTGTTGTCAACCCACAGGCGTACGCCATCATCTGCAGTCAGGCTGAAACGATAGACACCCGCATCGAATGTGGTAGAGCGCGTGAAGCGGGCGGAGAAATTGTTGTTGGGCAGCCCCGGCGCAGACGCGCCGTAGCCCCAATCGAAGTCGATGCTGTTCACATCCTGCACCAGCGCGGGCACACCCGCCAGGTTGCGGTTGGCGTAGTACTCAGCTCGCCAACGGCGGATGTTGAGCGGCTCGAACCAGAAACTCACGTTGGCCTGCCCGCCACTCTCATAGTACTCGACGCGCACGGCGTGGTAGCCAACGCCGAGGCGAATGTCGCCGCTGGCATACTGACCAGCCGTGCCACCCGCGCCCCACTTGTCGATGACGCCGATGCCGTCTACCCAGACTCGCACACCGTCGTCGGAGCGCGCGTAGAAACGGTAGGTCGCGTCGTTGAAGTAGAAAGACTGCGTCCAGCGCGCTGAGAACGAGTCGGCGGGCAACCCCTGGCCGTTCGGGCCGACGGGCACGCTATTGCCCCAGTTGAAATCGATGACATAATCATTCTCGACAAACGCCGGGGCGCCGGCGAGATCGCGATTGGCCCAGTACTCCCCGCGCCAGGCCGTGATCGCCGGCGCAGTTGGCTGGACGGTCGGCGTCGCAAGTCGCGGTGTGGCGGTGACGACGATGACGATGGGTGTGCTCGTCGGGGGTATGCTCGTTGGGGGCGGCGCGGTGGGGGCGGAAATCACCGTCATGCGCGTGGCGCGCAGATACTCTCCCTCAGCGGTCCCGATGGCGTCGGCGAGGCTGCCAATCGGTATGTCCTGGAGAGCAATGGCACTTCCAGCGTAGTCGACAATCACAGCCTCGGGGGCGAGGGCGACAGGGCGGACGACGCCGCTACTGACAAGGCCGACGATGCGCGTATCGACCAAGATAGTCTGCACCTGGCCGACGACGCGCTCAATGTTCGGGCTGGGCGGCAATGGCGTGGCGGTGACGACCGGAACCGGCGTCGCTGCGCCACCGCTACCAATTCCCCCGCCACCACCCGTTCCTGTTCCGCTACCCTGTCCGGTCCCCCCACCACTCGGCAGCGGCGGCGCGACCGGCGTCACCGTATCGACGATGCGCGTCGGCGCCGGTGTGACCGTCGCGGCGGGTGTGCCGGAGGGAACGCCGACTATGCTAGCCGGTGTCGGCGGCAGAACATCGAAGGAAGCGCGCGCCTCCTGCTGCCTGTCGAGGGATTGGGCCACCACATCGACTGTCTTGAGACTGGGCCAGATGCCGCTTGTCGGATAGCCGAACTGAAGGTCAAACACCCCACCCGCGTCACTCAGAACGACGCTCACGGCCTCGGCTTGTGGGGAGAGAGGTGCGGTAAGAACAATGGCGATATTCTGATTGGCGCTCCACCCCTGACCCACCACAGTCACGAGGGTTCCCGGCGGGCCGACGGGGGGCGACAGGCTAATCGTCGGCTGCGTGGGCTGTCGCCGCAAGAGGAACAGAGCCAGGGCCAGGGCGATGAGGAGCGCCACACCGCCGACAATGAGACCGATACGGAGGAGATTGGGTGAGCTTCCAGAAGACGAGTCGCGCCAGCTCATAGCACGCCCTTTCGGGTGAGCGCAGGCAGGGCAGGTAGACAGGACAGCGCGGGCCTTGCCTGTCTATTCTATTATACCACTATACCATACGCCGGCGTCTCCTTTCTGGGAGGCGTTGTAGGGTCGAGAGCAGAACGATTCGTGGAAAGGACGCAAAGGGCCGGCGTTTTGCGCACCGACCCCTACCGTTCCTTGTCGAGTTAGTGACGGCCAGGCCCGCGTCGCTAGACCAGTGCTGCCGCTAGCTCGTCCAGGCGCTCGTAGCCCTCGCGCATCCCGTATTCCATGCCCGACTCAACGGCGCCATCGCGCGCCTCCCGCGTCGGGTAGAGCATCGACAGCGTCATCGTCGTCTGGCCGTCATGCTCGTCGAGAGTCATGGTGTTGATAGCTGGCTCCAGATCAGCGTGCTCTTCCATCTCATACACCTCAGCCGTGACCAGGCGCGTGTAGGGGACGACCTCGCGGTACTCGCCGTGGAAAGCGAATTCGTTGCCGTCGGGGTTGCGGTAGACGAAGCGGTAGACGCCGCCAGGACGGAAGTCGTTGTCGCACACCGCCAGCGTGACCGAGCGCGGACCAATCCAGCGTCGCAGATGTTCACACTGCGTGTGGGCCTCGAAGATGAGCTTGGCCGGCGCGTCGAAGACGCGCGTCACAACGATCTCGCGGTCGGATGGTAGAGTCACGTTCATGGGATGGCTAGTCTTGGTCACCACTGTGTTGCTCCTTTTCTTGTAACTCAGCCAGATACTCGTCCAATCGGTCGTACTGCTCTTCCCACACGTGGCGGTAGGATGATACCCAGACGTCGAGCTGCCTGAGCGCCTCGGGGCGTAGGGAGTAGATTCTGCGTTGGGCGATCGGGTGCACCGCGACCACCCCGGCCTCGCTTAGCACACGCAGGTGCTTGGACACCTGCGGCTGCGGCATTCCCAGCCGCTCGACGATCTCGCTGACGGAGCGGGGGCCGTCACGCAACAGCTCGACAATTTGCAGGCGGTTAGGCTCCGCCAGAGCACTGAGTATCGCTTGCATGACTATATTATACCACAAGAGGAATATACTTGTCAAGACATATACCGCTCAGAGAATATGAAATTTCAAAAACTGGTGGAGTAGACCCATTCTCGCTTCTAGAAGACACGAGCCGGAGCGCAAAGCCCCGGCTCGTTCTACGGTTGGGTTGGCTGATGGCTACTGGAGCGCGTAAATCACCTGAACCTGACCCGTCACGGTTAGCTCGCCCGTCTGGACAGGCACGGCTGCCGCCGACATGGCCGCAGGTTTGGCGGCGGCATCGAACTGCACGAGCGGCGTTGGCCCGCCGATGGTCTCGCTAATCTGGAGCACCTGGCCCACGCTCGCGCCCGCCTGGACCGCGTAGTCCGTCGCGCGGGACTTCGCATTGTCGATGGCCGCCTGGCGCACCGCCTTCTGCGCTTCCGACGGATCGGCCAAGGTGAAGCTGATGCCGTAGACCTGGTTTGCGCCGCTGCCGACGGCGGCATCGAGCGTCGCGCCCGCCTTGCTCAGGTCACGGATTTTGACGCGCACCATGTTCGTGACCTGGTAGCCGGTCACCTTGTTGTTGTTGTCGCGCTGCGGGTTGACGTTGTACGACGCCGTCTGGATGTCCTTGTCGGCGACGCCGTTGCTCTTGAGGGACTTGATCACCGCGTCCATGTCAGTGTTCGCCTTCTGGCTGGCAGCAGCCAGCGTCGGCGCCGTCGTCTGAACCCCCAGGGTGATTTCGGCCATGTCGGGTTTGACGGACACCTCGCCTTTGCCGATGACGGTGATTGTGCGTATCGCGCTGGCTGAGGACGCGGTGGCCGGCGTGGCTGCCGCTGTCGGCGCCGTCGTCGTTGCCGCCGCGGCAATCGCCGGGTCGAGCGCGCCCGCTTGCCGCCCCTGGCCGAGCCACGCAATGCCCATGGCCGCGACCACCGCAATGGCCCCCATCGTTATCCACCATATCTTGCGCATGTCTTTCTCCTCGACTCCGATTATGAGTATGAATGTCTGAGGAGTAGACGACGCAGGCATCCAAAGGGTTCCCATGGTGGAAACGCGAGACATGCCGCAGGGCACTAGGGTTCCGTCCTGGTGATCCCACGGATGTTGGAGAAATCGCGGTCGAAAGTCAGCACACTATGAACCTTGGTACGCTCCATAATGGTTCCCTACAAGCCCTTACGAGCCACCTCCTCTGCATGCTCCTCGCGGGCAATCTCCGTGATCTCCTCCATAGTCCGTGTTTGCGTAAGAGCGGGTATGGCTTGATAGCTAGCTGCGAGGCGAGATGCTAGAGGGCGGATCTTGACGCCGGCATCGTCCACTTCAAAGATCACCTTGTCCTTGGGCTTGACCCCTAGCATCTCCCTTATCTCTACAGGAATGGTGACTTGCCCCTTAGGGCTAACGCTGCTCACATACTCTTTCATGTCTATACCTCTAATAGCATATACAACTTGAATAACCAAGTTGTACCATCTTCTTATGCGTTTGTCAACGGCACTTCCTCCGTTTGGGGCGCCTCTACCGCTCGCGGCTCGCTTGTTGAGCAACCTCAGCATAGGCTCGGTCGCGGACTTTGGCGAGCGCCGGGCTGATCTCGACGGGGTACGTCTCGTAATCCCGGGTGCAGCGGATGTTGGCCGGCAGGCGCGCCAGGCGGTCCAGGCAGTAGACGCGCGCCTCGTCCAGCGTGGAAACCTTGCGCAGGAATTCGCCGCCTGCCATCCACTGCACAAGCAGAGGCTCTGCATCGGGAACGGCTGGTTCGTCGGCGAGGGTGATAATGTCACCCGCGAAGCTGCCATCGGCGTTGAAGCGGCGCCAGACTTGCTTGCAGCCGGGCAGGGTGGCCTTGCCGGTGCTGAGCTTGGCGCGAGGGCCGGCCTCATCCTCGACGAGCTTGTAGACGCCGCCCAGCGAGGGGTCGTCCGGCGACGTGCCGAGATTCGTGCCGACGCCGAACAGGTCGGCCTCGACGCCCTGGGCCAGTAGGTCGCTGATGAGGTACTCGTCCAGGTCGCCGCTGAGCAGGATACGCACGTGTCCCAGGCCGGCGTCGTCCAGCTTCGCCCGGACGGCCTTCGAGAGACCCAGGAGGTCGCCGCTGTCGATGCGCACCCCGCGCAGCATCTCGCCGCGCGCCGCCATCTCTTTGCCGACGATAATGGCATTCTCCACGCCGGTCATCACGTCGTACGTGTCGATGAGCAGGAGGACGTTGCCGGGGCAGTCCTTAGCGAAGGCCCGGAACGCGCTCAGCTCGTCGTCGAACGACATGACATAAGCGTGGGCCATCGTGCCATATGTCGGGATGCCAAACAACTGCCCGGCGAGGACGTTGGATGTGCCGGCGATGCCCGCCACGTACGCGGCGCGGGCGACCTTCATCGCCGCGTCGGCGCCGTGGTCGCGGCGGGGCGACATGTCGATAACGCGGCGGTGTCCGGCAGCCAGGGTCATGCGCGCGGCCTTGCTGGCCCACATGCTCATGGCATTGAACGTGTTGAGCAGGAACGTCTCGATAATCTGCACCTCGATGCGCGGGCCGGTCACGCGGAGCAACGGCTCCGGTGGAAAGTAGATTTCGCCCTCCTGCAAGGCCCAGACATCGCCGGTGAACTTGAAGGTGCGCAGATAGTCCACGAAGCCGCGCGTCATGCAGCGGATACTGCACAGGTAGTCCAGGGCGTCCTCGGTAAAGCGCAGATTCTTGAGATAGTACAGCGTCTGCGCCAATCCGGCCGAGACGAGGAACGCACGGCCATGCGGGAGGCTGCGCACGAACAGGTCGAAGGTCGCCGTGTCGTTGCGCTTGTGCCGATAGTAGCTGTCGGCCATCGTCAGCTCGTAGAGGTCCACGAGCATCGCCATGTTGTCGTTGTTCACCCATCCGAAAGCTGATTGCAGGTCGTTCTCGTTGTGCGTCATCGTCTCTAGCCCTTTAGCCAGTGCTGCGAGTTATCGTATATCGCATACGGTTGGTTGGGTGGATCGCCGGTCGCAAACATGAAGCCTCGGTCGAACTGCTGGATCGGGCGGATGTAGCCCGCCTCGTCGCTCGTCGCCTGCCCCAGCTTGTCCCGCACGCCTGGCTCTATACACCACACCTTGCCAATTCCGCGTCGCGGCGTCGGCGGCGTCTTCGAGCGGCTCACGTCCGTACACGAGTACTCTGGGTCCCCGTCATGCCACGTATCCTCAAAAACCTGGGACGTGCCATCATTGTACATAGCATAGATCAGGCCTTTGTCCTGGCGGTAGAACATGTAGCCGTGTTCAAACTCTTCGACAGCCGTGACGACATTCTGCGGTGACCCGATTGGGCAGCCCATGTCGGCGAATACGCCTGGCAGTACCCACAGATTACCGAATATCAGGCCAGGCCGCGACGGACAATCTGCTAGTGCTGCTGGCAGGGTTGTTGTCGGTCCAGGCGTTCGCGTCGGTGGGCGCAGCGTCGGCGAGACGTTCGGCGTGGCGGTTCGCGTTGGCGCAGGAACGCGCGTCGATGTGGCAGCCGGCGCAGCCGTCGGCGGTTGCGTTGGCGCGGCAACAGCGACCGTAGTTGGCGGCAGCGTCGATGGCACGGCCACGGCTACGGTCGTAGGCGCTGGGTAGGCCGCCTGCGTCGGCGGGCGCGTAGCCGTGGGCGGGATCGGGTAGGGCTGGCCAATGACAGGATTAACCAGCGCCGTTGGTTGAACCGCAGTCGTACTGGCGGTGCGCTGGCGATTTGCCAGGAAGATAATCGCGCCGACGGCAAGCAAGAGTGGGATGCCCGTCACGAGACTGATCCACCACCACGGCGGACCGGCCCTTCGCGATGGCTCTGCTGGGGCAGCGGCAACCGGAACGCCAGTGTCCCGGGTCACGGCATCGGCGGCTTGGGCTGCATCCGCCGCTGGCACACCGCGCATGACCAGGGCGCGCTGCGCCAAATCGCGTCGGCTCGACTCGGTCGAAGCGCGCGCGGCTGTCAGAATGCTGGCCCAGCGTTGAAGCTCCGAACGATACGGCTCGGCGTCAAGGCCGCTGCCCAGCAGCAACATCTCTAGTTCATTCGCCGAAGGGTGGCCACCGGGCACGATCAGTCCAACGACCTCAGGAAGTAGAGGCAGGAGGTGTGCCACCTGTTCAGGAGAAAGTGGCTGTGACATGACATGGTTCCTTTCCGTGTCCCAAATTCTACCCGCCTTTGGGCCTCAATGGAAACGCTGGCGGCGTGATTGTCGGTCTTCAAGGCTGGGTTACGCTCAGCTTTGACCATTCTTGAAAGGGCCAACTATAATATGGCCCAGTCTGTCGGCTCGTAGTGGAGAGAGTATGGCTACATCTCGGAGCACTTTCGCGCGTATACTGGGCATTCTTGTCGTGGCCCTTGTCATTGTTCTCGCGCTAGGCGCGTGGGCTTATACTTCGACGCCACTTGGTGAGCGGGCGCAGAACGTGCAGCGCCGCCTCGCCCAGCGGTTCCTGCCGCATGAGGCGCCGGCCGTCGCGTTTGTGCCGACGCCGGTCATCTCGGCAGCGGAGAAAGAGGCCGCCCTGAGCTTGCTGGCTACCGCCACCGTCGCGCCAACAGCTGTGCCGCCGACGGCAAGTGCGGTCCAGGCGGCGAGCCAGCCCGTCGCGGCGGCTTCACCGACGCCAGCGCGCCCGACAGCGACGCCGACGCCGGCCGTCGCGCTGGCCCCGGTGCTTGCCAAGATGGACCTGGGGACCATGCGCCACGAGTACCAGGGCTGGAACAACTGCGGCCCCACGACTATCGCCATGGACCTGAACTTCTTCGGCAAGACGACGACGCAGAAAGAGGCGGCGGCCGTCCTCAAGCCCGACCCCAACGACAAGAACGTCGGGCCAGATGAGCTGGCGGAGTATGCCCACACCGTAGGCATGGGCGGCATCTACCGCATCAATGGCAACCTCGGCATGCTCAAGGCCCTGCTGAGCAACGACATTCCAGTCATTGTCGAGCACTGGTTCATCCCTGAGCCGAACGACGAGATGGGCCACTACAAGCTCCTCAAGGGCTACGACGACGACGCTCAGCTCTTCATCGCCAACGACTCCTACAACGGCCCCAACATCCACATCGGCTACGCTGAGTTCGACCGGCTGTGGAAGGTATTCGACCGCACCTACGTCGTCGTCTACCCGCTGGACAAGGAACCCATCGTTAAGGCGATCATCGGCCAGGATTGGGATGACAAGACGATGTGGCAACGCTCGCTGGCGGGCGCTCAGACGGACGTCAGCCAGGACCAGAACGATAAGTTTGCCTGGTTCAACCTGGGAACGAGTCTGGAAGGGCTGGGGCGGCCCCAGGAAGCGGCCAAGGCGTTCGACCAGGCGCGGCGGCTGGATTTGCCGTGGCGCATGCTGTGGTACCAGTTCGGCCCGTTCGAGGCGTACATGGCGGTGGGCCGCTACCAGGACGTGCTCTCCCTGGCCGACGCCAACCTCAAGACGGCCAACAACCTGGAAGAGTCCTACTTCTACCGAGGCAAGGCGCTCCAGGCGATGGGCCAGTCGGATGAGGCGCGCAAGGCGTATGAGCAGGCGGTGAAGCTGAACACGAACTATCAGCGCGCCAAAGACGCCCTGAGCCAGTTGACAGCCAGCCAATGACCGCCACTCGCTCGACCGGCTCCCCGTGGCGGCGCATTGTGACCGCCACGCTCACGGTTATCTTCGGTTTCGGCCTTGCCAAGCTCGTCGGTTTCGCGCGGCAGATCATCGTCGCCCACGCCTTTGGCACCAGCTGGCAGATGGACGCCTACAGCGCGGCGTTCGAGCCGGCCGACGTGCTGTTTACCGTGATCAGCATTGGCGCGCTGGGCGTCGCCTTCATTCCGGTGCTCACCGACGTTCTCGGTCGTCACGAGGACGAGGAAGCGAATCGGCTGACCAGTGCTGTCCTGACGCTGACGTTTATCATCGGCGTTCTGCTGGCGATTGTCCTGGCGCTGGTCGCCACGCCCATCGTCCAGACATCCGTGGCGCGGGGCTTCACCCCCGAAGGCCAGGCGCTTACCGCCCAGATTCTGCGCATCATCCTCATCGCCCAGATCATTCTAGGCGTCAGTGGTGTTGTGTCGGCCACTCTCCAGGGGCATCAGCACTTCCTGCTGCCGGCCCTGGCCCCGTCGCTCTACAACGTCGGCATTATCGCTGGCGCGCTCGTCCTCGCGCCGCGCATCGGCATCTACGGCCTGGCGTGGGGCGCCGTCCTGGGCAGCTTCTTTGGGCTGCTCATCCAGGTACCCGGCTTCTGGCGGTTCGGCATTCGCTACCGGCCGCGGCTCGACCTGAAAAACCCGGCTGTGCGCAAGGTCGGCGTGCTGACATGGCCGCGCTTCCTCAACCTGGCGATTTTCAACCTCACGATGTTTTTCAACACGACCCTGGCGTCGAGCCTGGCGACAGGCAGCGTCGTGGCGTTCTTCATGGGCTGGAGCTTGATGCAGCTCCCGGAGACGCTCTTCGCGACGGCGGTCGGCACGGCTGTGTTCCCGACGATGGCCGAGATGGCGAGCCGCAACCAGATCGACCGGCTGCGGACAACGATGGCGAGCACGCTGCGCGCCATCTGCGCGCTCACCATTCCGACCGCCGTCGGAATGCTCGTCCTGGCGCAACCGCTGGTAGCCGTCCTGTTCCAGCGCGGGGCGTTCGATGCCGAGTCAACGGCGCTTGTGTCTGCCTCGCTCTGGGGCTGGTGTCTTGGCCTCATTGCGCACTCGTCGCTGGAAATCGTGGCCCGCACCTTCTTCGCCACGAAGGACACGCTGACGCCGCTCAAGGTCGCCGTTGTCTCGATGCTCATCAACATGGGCCTTGCCTTCGCCCTGCGTGGCCCGCTCGGCGTGACCGGCCTCGCCCTCGCCAACTCCATCGCCTTCTCAATTGAGACGCTGGTGCTGCTTGTGATTCTCCGCCGACGGATTGACGGCATTGCTGGCCCTTGGCTGTTGGGCGGCCTGGCGAAGATCACGGGGAGCGCCGCCGTCGCCGGTGTCGTCATGCTCGTCCTGCGCACCATGCTCGCCGACCAGCGCTCCATCATTGTTCTCGTCGTCGCCGGTCTCGCCGGCGCGATTGTCTACGGGGCGGGTGTCCTGCTGCTCGGGCTGGACGAAGCCCGCCTGCTGCCGCGTATCCTCATGCAGCGTTTGCAGCGCCGTGCGCCTGAGCCAGTCGGTGAATAACACTTCACGCGCTCGTTCGTTATACCAATCAGGCATCTTACCATGCCTGTGAAGGAGGCGGTCCTTCAGAGAGCACTCACATCGGCTCTTAGCTGAGCATGGTTCCAGCCCTGGGACAGCTTGAAGAGCCTAACATAGTCGGGGCGCGGGGGAAACATGAAAATGTGGCAGCATCCACTGCTGTGGCTGATGGGGTGTGGCTTGCTCGTGGGCGTATGCCTGGCGGCCACTGGGCCGTTACCTGCGGCGGCCCAAGGCCCTTTCTTTACCCCGACCCCAACGGTGACACCCAAGAGCCTGTCCACGGTCACGGTACGGCCCTTGGCCCTGAACGGTTGGGCGTACGCGCCTGACGCTCTAGCGCCCGTGCTGGAATTCGTTACCGGGCCTGACATTCCGCCGATGGGCATTGGCAGCTTCCACTTCCTCATCAACAGCGCATGGGCCAGCGGCGCTATATATACACGATCCTACGCGGGAACTCCTCTGAGCCGACTCACTCAACTGACGTACAGCACGTATCAAACTGCCAGCGATCCGCCCGGCCAGGCCGCCAAGCTCCACTTGAGCATTGACTATAATCTTCTCGACGCCGACAACTCTTACCAGGGCGATTTCATCTTCGACCCGTCGGTGACGGGGGCGACCGTCAACACCGGCGCGTGGCAGACGTGGGACGCCCTTCACACAGCGGGCTGGTACGCCACCGATTCGCCCGGCAACAACTATTGCGTCCCTGCCCTGCCCTGCACCCTTCACGACTTCCTTGAGCGCTTCCCCAACGCAGGCATCCGCTACGTTGTGGGTAGCCTGGCGCTCCGGGCGGGGACAGGCTGGAACTCGTTCGACGGGAATGTCGACGCCCTGACCGTTGGCCTGGACGACAACAGCACGGCGTATGACTTCGAGCCTGACCTGCCGACCCCGACCATCACGCTCACGCCGACGATCACGCTGACCCCGACAACGACCTACACACCGTCCATTACACCCACGCTACCGAACACAGCCACAGCCACCGCGACCGATACGCCTACCACGACGGATACGCCTACCCCGACCAATACGCCCATGCCCACGTCCACCGCCACACCGACCAGCACATCAACCCCATCCCACACGCCGACGCACACGGCAACCGCGACGGTGACGCCGACCAGCACGATGACGCCCACCGCCACGCCGTTTGGCCTCGGCGTATTGACGGTTACGAAGCGGCTGCAAGGGCCTGTGGAGGGCTATGTGGCCGGCGACGTCTTCACGTTGTTCCTCGGCTGCTTTGATAGTAACGGCCAGCCCGTCGCCGGAACCAACGCCACCCAGAATGTCGCCCCCAATGGCGCCGTTCTCTTCAACATCCCGTACATTCCGGCGATTAGCTCGTGCGTCCTGTCCGAGGTGCATGTCCCATCGGCGGCGTCTGGCTACAGCTATGTCGGCGTGACGTATGAAGCTATTGCCAGCAGCCCGCCGGTCACTTCAAGCCCCACGACGCTGAATGTCAGCTTTGTGCCGAGGCAAGGCATGGTCGGCTCGACAACCATCACAAACATCGTGGCCGCCAACACACCCACGGTGACGCGCACGCCAACCTTGACCACGACTCCGACGGTGACGTCCACACCGACAGCCACATTCACACCCACCGTGACACCCACGGCAACGGCCACCAAGACGCCGACGGTAACCCCAACGGCTACGCTGACTCTCACTCCGACAGAGACGGCTACGCTCACGCCGACTCCGCTCCTCACCGAGACGCCGACCGAAACGGCGACAATCACACTGACGCCGACGAGTACGCTAACGGCGACGACCACCCCGACGTCGACGCGCCCGTCAACACCGACGCGGACGGTGACGAGCACGTCGACGGTCACGCCAACGCATACCTCGACGGCCACACCGACGCCCACACCGACGCCGCATCTTGTCTATTTGCCGCTCATCTATGTGGCCGCGCCGCAGCCTACGCCGTAGCTGTCGCAGACGTTGACCCGCGCGCTGCGTCATCCTATACTTAGGGTGGTATGAGTCAGGTATTCTCTTCCACCCCAGTTTCCGATGCTCCCGCGCTCCTCAGCGTTCGGCGTCTCTCCAAGCGTTTTGGCAGCTTCTGGGCGCTGCGCGAGGTTGACGTGGATATCCGCGACGGCGAGGTCGTGACGCTCTTTGGCCCCAACGGCGCGGGCAAGACAACGTTGATGCGCATCGTCGCCGGCCTCGGCAAAGCGACCGGCGGCGAGATTCGCCTGAGCGGGATGGTGGCGCAGGCCAACGATATCGCCGCGCGTCGCCTCCTGGGCTTCGTCTCGCATCAGCCCTTGCTCTACCCCGACCTGACCGCGCGGGAAAACCTCGTCTTCTTCGCCCGACTGTATGATTTGCCCCAGGGAACAATCCGAGCCGCCGAGCTTCTGGAGCGCGTTGGCCTTATCCACCGCGCCAACCAGCCGGTGCGGCAGTTCTCGCGCGGCATGCAGCAGCGTGTTGCCATTGCTCGTGCTCTGCTCCATGACCCACGCCTCCTCTTGCTAGACGAGCCGTATACAGGGCTGGACCCGGCGGCGATGGACTGGCTGACGGAGATGCTCGGGGTGCTGAAGCGCCAGGGCCACACCATTCTCATGACAAGCCACGACCTGGATCGCGGCGCTGCCATCGCGGACCGCGTTGCGATTCTGGCGGGCGGCCGCCTGGTGTACGCCGCCGACTGCGCGTCGCTACGACCAGGCGAGCTGGCTGAGGCGTATGTCGCTGCGTCCCACGCCGCTGCAGGAGCTAGCGCGTGAGCCGCCCTCCTAGCCCGGCGATGTCTGATGCGCCGGAGATGGCGGTGGACGCGCCGGAGGTGTTTCCTGCGCCGGCCGAGCGCTGGACGGCCCGCCCCGCCCCGGCCTACGGGCCGACGCAGTATGCGCGCCAGGTATGGGCCTTGGTCTGGAAGGACCTCCTCGCCGAGCGGCGCACCAAAGAGATTCTGTCGGCGACGCTGGTCTTCGGCCTGCTCGTCGTGCTCATCTTCAACTTCGCGTTCGACCTGCGCCGAGCGGAGATGGACCTCATCGGGCCGGGTATTCTCTGGGTGGCCTTCATCTTCGCAGGTATCCTGGGCCTGAACCGCAGCTTTGCCTTGGAAAAGGATCGCGGCGCGCTGGAGGGGCTGATGCTCGCCCCGATGGACCGCAGCGCCATCTACCTGGGCAAGCTCATCAGCACGCTCATCTTCATGTCAGTCATGGAGCTGGTGATTGTGCCGGTCTACAGCCTGCTCAACAACCAACCCATCCGACTCGACCTGATTCCCGTAATATTCATGGGAACGCTTGGTTTCGTGGCGGCCGGGACGATCTTCGCGGCGATTGCCGCCAATACGCGCACCCGCGAGGTCCTTTTGCCCATCCTGCTCTTCCCGATTCTCGTGCCCGTCGTCATCACGGCGGTCGGCGCGACGGGCATCGTTCTGCGGGGCGGCGGTGAGGACCTCGGCCCGCCGTTGACAATGCTGGCCGCCTTCGATATCGTGTTCCTGGTTGTCGGTATGCTTGTCTTTGGCTATGTGATTGAGGAGTAAACATGACCACCAAACGTTTGAGACCGATTGTGGGGGGTCTGGGGATTGCCACGGCCATCTCGATGCTCGTTACCCTCTACCTGGGCCTGGTCTGGTCGCCCCCAGAGCGCACGATGGGGGACACGATCCGCATTCTGTATTTCCACGCGCCATCCGCCTGGGCGTCGTATCTCGCCGTTGGCGTCGTCGCTATCGCCAGCATCCTCTACCTGTGGCGGCGCACCCATGTCTGGGATATTATCGCCCTGGCGTCAGCCGAAATCGGCGTGCTGTTCACGACGATTACCCTCATTTCCGGCATGCTGTGGGGTAAGCTGGAGTGGGGCACGTACTGGACCTGGGATGCGCGCCTGACCAGCTTCCTCATCATGTGGCTCATCTACGTGGGCTACCTGATGCTGCGCAGCGCGCTGGACGACCCGGAGCGCCGCGCCCGCCTCGCCGCCATCGTTGGTATCGTCGGGGCGCTGGACATCCCCATCATCCACTTCGCCGTCCTCTGGTGGCGCACGCTGCACCCGCAGCCCATTGTCGTGCGGCCCGGCGGCCCGGCGATGAGCGAGCCGATGGTCTTGGCCCTGGTGGCCGGCATGCTCTCGTTCACCCTGGTGTATGTCTTCTTGATGGCGCTGCGCGTGTCCCTGGAAGTGGAGCGCGACCGGATCGAGGTCGCTGCCCACCCGCAGCCCGTCACGGCTGAAGTGCAACCGAGCTAACCGCGTCGTTGCGAGCGAACGCGAAGCAATCTCCCGACGGGTGATAGTCACGCTATAACCGCTCAGACCGTCTGTCGCCTGCCGAAAGATTGCTTTGTCGGCAGGGGCTATCGCCCCCGCACCCCGGCCGTCCTCTTCACAAGGGCCGGCCCTAATTTGACCCGGCGGCGTGAGTGTGCTAGTATTCTGCGACAATTAAAGATTGGCTCTTATCCAGAGGGGTGGAGGGAACGGCCCTGTGAAGCCCCGGCAACCAGCCCGGATCGTGACGCGAGCGTAAGCTCGCCAGCCGAGATCATCCGCGCCTGGTGCCAACTCCGGCAGGCGAAGCGCCTGAAAGATGAGAGACCTTGCAGCAGTGTCTCTCTGTGCGCATGGAGAGACATTTTTTTGTGTTGACGCACCAACGACAAGAGAAGGCTGATGCGAACCGTCGATTGGCATGACGGCAAAGTGAGAATGATCGACCAGCGGGCGCTGCCCAACCAGTTTGTCGTCGTCGAGTACACCGACTACCGGGACGTGGCCGCGGCGATCAAGGACATGGTGGTGCGCGGTGCGCCGGCGATTGGGGCAACGGGCGCGTTCGCTCTGGCCCTCGCGGCGGCCAGCAGCCCTGCGACAGACCGCGCTGCCCTGCTGACCGAGTTGGAGCGGGCAGCCGACGAGATTGACGCCGCGCGACCCACGGCGGCCAATCTGCGCTGGGGCCTGGACCGTCTGCTGCGGCGGGCGCAGGCTACCGAAGGCGACGCGGACGCGATTCGCGCGGCGGTGCTCGACGAGGCCGAGGCTCTGGCGGATGAAGACGTCGCCTTGAACCGGCGCATGGGCACGTTCGGCGCGGATCTCGTCCCGGATGGCGCGACGGTCATCCACCACTGCAACACCGGCGCACTAGCGACGGTAGACTTCGGGACGGCGCTGGGCGTCGTCCGGGCGGCCCACGAGCAAGGCAAGCACCTGCACGTCCTGGTGGACGAGACGCGCCCCCGGCTCCAGGGGGCCAAGCTCACGGCGTGGGAGCTGAAGGAGATGGGCATTCCCCAGACCCTCATCGCCGACAACGCGTCCGGCTACTTCCTGGCGTCGGGCAAGGTGGACCTGTGCCTCGTCGGCGCGGACCGCATCGCGGCCAACGGCGACACGGCCAACAAGATTGGCACGTACAAGCTGGCGGTCGTGGCGAAAGAGAACGGCATCCCGTTCTACGTCGTTGCGCCGACATCGACTGTTGACCTCAACACGCCGACCGGCGCGGACATTCCCATCGAGGAGCGCGACCCGCGTGAAGTGACCCACGTCGGGAGCGAACGTGTCGCGCCGGAGGGTGTGGCTGTGGCAAACCCGGCCTTTGATGTGACGCCTGCGCGCTACATCACGGCTATCATTACCGAGGAGGGCGTTGTGCGCCCGCCGTATGAGACGGGCCTGCGCGAAGCCGTCGAGCGCGCCCGCCAGCGGTCAAGCTCGAACATCGCAGAGTAAGGGGAGTCGCTCGTGAGTATTCTCGTTGTGGGTTCACTGGCGCTGGACTCGATCCAGACACCTTTCGGCAAGGTCAAGGATGCCCTGGGCGGCTCGGCCGTCTACTTCTCAGCGGCAGCCAGCCTGTTCGACCAAGTTGATCTTGTCGGGGTGGTTGGCGCGGACTTTCCGGCTGAAGGCATCGACTTCTTGCGCTCGCGCAACATTGACCTGTCGGGGCTACAGGTGGCCGACGGCAAGACTTTCCGCTGGTCGGGCCGCTACGACTACGACATGAACACCGCCCAGACGCTCGACACGCAGCTCAACGTGTTCGCCACGTTCCACCCGACGCTGCCCGAGTCGTACAAGGACGCGGAGTACGTGTTCCTGGCGAACATCGACCCGGAGGTTCAGATCGAAGTGCTCCAGCAGGTGCGCAAGCCCAAGCTCGTCGTCCTGGACACGATGAATTACTGGATCGACTACAAGCGTGATGTCTTGACCGAGGCATTCCGCCTGGCCGATGTCATCATTATCAACGAGGCTGAGACCAAGCAGTTCGCCAAGACGTTCAGTCTCATCCGCGCGGCGCGCAAGATTTTGGACCTGGGGCCGAGCGTGCTGATTATCAAGAAGGGCGAGTACGGCGCGGCCATGTTCGCCAACGGCGAGAATCCCATCTCGTCCAACTTCTTTATTCCTGCCTACCCTCTAGAGAAAATCCAGGACCCGACGGGCGCGGGCGACTCCTTCGCCGGCGGCTTCATGGGCTACCTGGCGCGCAGCGGGGCGATCACGATTGGCGCCATGAAGCGGGCTATCGTGCATGGCAGCGTCGTCGCCTCGTTCGTCGTCGAAGATTTCAGCGTCAACCGTCTCAAGACTCTCGAGACGGAGGAAATTGCTGCTCGCTACGAGGAGTTCAAGCACTTCACCCACTTCGAGCACTTCGCCTACGACATGCGCCCGACCGGCCAGGTCTGGGAGCGGCTGGCGGTGCGCGGCTAGTGGAGATTCAGCGCACGGCGGACCGCGCGCGTATCGAGGCGTTCCTGAACCAGGACCGCGTCTGGGGCGCGTATGCCCTGGGCGACCTGGAGCCGTCGCTGTTCGCGTTATGCGAATGGACGTTCGCGGTTGAGGCAGGGCAGGATGTGGCATTGGCGCTACTGTTCCGCGGCCTGACGCCGTCGATTTGCCTCACCATCGGTGCAGTAAACGGCGTCGCGGCGCTGATTGCCGAAGGCGGCCTGCCGGAGTGGCTGCACTTTGTGATGGAGCCGGGCCACTGGCCCCCTATCGACAATGCTTATGAGCTAGGCCGGCCCGACGCGATGTTGCGCATGGGGCTGTCGCGGGCGGACTTCCGCCCGCCGGCCGTGAACGGCGACGCGCCCCGACGGCTTGTGGCGTCGGACATGGCGGCGCTGACGCGGTTGTACGCGTCGGGCATGGGCGATGGGCCTGATGCTTTCGCGCCGTTCCAGGTCGCGCAAGGGCTGTTTTATGGAATCGAGAGCGACGGCGGGCTTGTGGCCGTGGCAGGGACGCACCTGGTAGCGCCGGAGATGGGCGTCGCGGCCGTGGGCAACGTCTACACCGCGCCGACCTATCGCGGGCGCGGCCTGGCGCAGACATGCACGAGCGCCGTCGTCGCGGCGTGTTATGAGTTGGGCGTGCAGGATGTGGTGCTGAACGTCGCTCGCGACAACGCGCCGGCTCGCGCAGCATACACGCGATTGGGCTTTCGCCCGTGGTGCGAGTTCATCGAGGTCAGCGGCGTCCGCCGCCCGTGACCGCATAACTAAGCTAATTACAACGAACTGTTGAAGGAGAATGAATGGCTACTGAGACACTTGTGCAACACGACGTCAAGGACCTGGGTCTGGCGGCTGATGGCCGCCGCCGCATCGAGTGGGCGGCGACGGAGATGCCGGTACTCCGGCTCATCCGCGAACGCTTCGAGCGCGAGAAGCCCCTGGCGGGCGTTCGGCTTGCGGCCTGTCTACACGTAACTACCGAGACGGCGAACCTCGCCATTACCCTCAAGGCGGGTGGCGCCGATGTTTACCTATGCGCCTCCAACCCGCTGTCGACGCAGGATGAAACAGCGGCGGCCCTGGTCAAGGAATACGGTATTGCCACGTTCGCCATCAAGGGAGAGGACAACGACACCTACTACCGCCACATCCTGTCCGTCCTCGACCAGCACCCGCAGATGACGATGGACGACGGCGCCGACCTGCTCACCGTGCTGCACCAGCAGCGCACCGACCTCCTGGAAGGCGTCATCGGCGGCACCGAGGAGACGACGACGGGCGTGATCCGCCTGCGGGCCATGGCCGACGACGGCGCGCTGCGCTACCCGGTCGTCGCGGTGAACGAGGCCGACACCAAGCACCTGTTCGACAACCGCTACGGCACAGGCCAGTCCACCATCGACGGCATCATCCGCGCCACCAACCTCCTGCTGGCCGGGCGCGTCGTCGTGGTCGGCGGCTACGGCTGGTGCAGCCGGGGCATCGCCAGCCGCGCGCGGGGGATGGGCGCGAATGTCATCGTCACCGAGATCGATCCGCTCAAGGCGCTGGAAGCGGTCATGGACGGCTACCGCGTCATGCCGATGCTCGACGCCGCGCGCGAGGGCGACGTCTTCGTGACCTCGACCGGCGACATCCACGTCCTCGACCGCGCCCACTACGACGTGATGAAGGACGGGGCCATTCTGTGCAACTCCGGCCACTTCAATGTCGAGTTGAATCTGCCCGCCCTGGCCGACCTGGCCGTCGAAGTGCGCCACCCGCGCCCGTTCGTCGAGCAGTTTGTCCTGGCCGACGGCCGCCGCCTGAACGTGCTGGCCGACGGCCGCCTGGTGAACCTGGCCGCCGCCGAGGGCCACCCGGCCAGCGTCATGGACATGAGCTTCGCCAACCAGGCGCTCGCCGCCGAGTACATGAAGAAGAATGCCGCGAGCCTGAAGCCGGCCGTCTACCGTGTCCCGCTGGACATCGACCGCGAGATCGCGCGCCTCAAGTTGCAGGCAATGGGCGTCCAGATCGACGAGCTGACGCCGGAGCAGGCGCGCTACCTGTCGAGCTGGCAGGAAGGCACGTAATCCGACCCATCGACGCGCGCCGCGGGTCGCTCCGGCGCGGCACCCATTGAGCGACGCCTTTGAAGCCTTAAGAGGATTGCCATGTCAGATTCTTTCATGTCGGCGGATCGATACGTGTTTACCTCCGAGTCGGTGACGGAGGGGCACCCGGACAAGATTTGCGACCAGGTGTCGGACGCTATTCTCGACGCCCTCATCGCCCAGGACCCGCTGTCCCGCGTCGCTGTCGAGACGGCCACGACGACGGGCATGGTCATGGTCATCGGCGAGGTGACGACCAACGCCTGGGCGGATGTGCCGACCCTGATTCGTGAGACGGTCCGGGATATCGGCTATACCCACGCCGACTACGGGTTCGACTTCAATACCTGCGCGGTCATTAGCTCGATCCACGAGCAGTCACCCGACATCGCCCTCGGCGTCGACAAAGCCCTGGAGGCGAAGGTCGGCCACATGACCGAGGAAGACGTCGAGGCGGTGGGCGCGGGCGATCAGGGGATGATGTTCGGCTTCGCGTGCCGCGAGACCGACACGCTTATGCCCATGCCCATCTCCCTCGCCCACGACATCACCCGCCGCCTGTCGGCGGTACGCAAGTCGGGCGAGCTACCCTTCCTGCGCCCCGACGGCAAGTCGCAGGTCACCGTGGAGTACAAGCGCGGCCGTCCGGTGCGCGTGGACACCATCGTCGTCTCCACCCAGCACAGCCCGGAGATTAGTCACCGCGCGTTGACCGATGCAGTCATCGATACAGTCGTCAAGCACGCCGTTCCCGCGTACCTGCTGGACGACAAGACGCACTACTATATCAACCCCACCGGCCGCTTCGTAACCGGCGGCCCGATGGGTGACTCCGGCGTGACCGGCCGCAAGATTATCGCCGACACGTACGGCGGCATGGCGCGGCACGGCGGCGGCGCGTTCTCCGGCAAGGACCCGACGAAGGTGGACCGCTCCGCAGCGTACGCGGCGCGCTACGTGGCGAAGAACGTCGTCGCGGCGGGCCTGGCGGACCGCTTTGAGGTTCAACTGGCCTACGCCATCGGTGTGGCGCACCCTGTCTCCATTACCTTCGAGACGTTCGACACGGCGCGCGTGTCCGAGGCGACGATTCGGGACCTCATCTTCGCGCACTTTGATCTGCGCCCCGGCGCGATCATCCGTGACCTGCGCCTGCGCCGGCCGATTTATCGTGCGACGGCGGCGTACGGCCACTTCGGTCGAACGGACATCGATGCGCCCTGGGAAGCGACGGATAAGGCCGAGACGCTGCGCCGTGAAGCGGGCCTGCCCGCCGAGGTTGGCGTGCCGGTGGGCGACTGAGTGACTGCGAATGCAAAGTGGCCCGCGCGCATGCGCGGGCCACTCTCTGCGCCGATGTCATGGTAAGCGAAACATCCCCTGTCCGTCGAGGCCCTTCGCACTTCCTTCGCATAGCTCAAGGACAAGGCTCAGGGCGACAGGCGGGCTATTCGCCGGCTTTCGCTATCTCCTTCGCCTGATCGATCCACTTCTCAACGTCAGCCGGGCGCGGCAGACGCTTGACCTGGCCGCCGGCCTTCGCCACCTCTGTCAGCTTCTGATAGAGGTTGTCGGCGCGGCGGTGAGCCAGTTCCTTGACACTATCGACGCCGGCGTCCTCGAGGAGGTTCGAGAACTGCGGCCCGATACCTTTGATACGAGCCAGGTCGGCGCGGTTGAAGTACTCGAGGACCTGGCTGGCCTCCACCCCCAATTCCTTCGCTAGATTTCGACGGTCGACAAGAGTGTGGGCTTTCTCGAAGAGTCTGTTGGAGTCGGTGATGCCGAGGGCTTTCAGCTTCGTCGCTACATCCGCGGTCATCCCCCGAATCTCACCAATGCGCATGTTTGCCATCGCGGGCCTCCTTCGCCCAAGCTAGGTAGTAGGGTAGTAAAGTGGCGACTACTCACTAGGCATTGTATCGCATACATAACCACTTGTCAAGCAGTTTGTCCAATGGTATTTTGCGTTCTGCGCTCATTTTGCATAGGATTGACCCGAAAGGGGGCGACGTGCGTGCTTTAGTGACCGGTATCGCCGGCTTTGCCGGCAGCCATCTGGCGGATTATCTGACATCCCACACAGAATGCCAGGTGTGGGGCGTCGTCCTCGAAGCGCCATTAGCGCCCCTACCAGCCGATGTGAAGCTCTTATACGGCGACCTCCGCGACCGAGATGCGGTGGTCGCCATCTTGCGCGCCGCCATGCCGGACGTCATCTTCCACCTGGCGGCTCAGGCGGCTGTTGCCATCTCCTGGCGTGACCCGTGGGACACCCTGGAGACGAATATCCATACCCAGGTCAACCTCCTCTCTGTTATGGCCGAGCTGGGCCTAGGCGCGCGTATCATCGTCGTCGGCTCTGAGCAAGAGTATGGCGCTGTTCGCCCGGCGGACCTGCCCATCGACGAGGACACGCCGCTGCGCCCGACAAGCCCGTATGCCGTGAGTAAGGTGACGCAGGACTTGCTAGGTCTGCAATACTTCCTCAGCCACGGCATTCCCGCCATTCGTGTGCGCCCCTTCCCGCATATCGGCCCGCGCCAGCGGCCAGACTTCGTTGCCGCTGCGTTTGCGGAGCAGATTGCACAGATCGAGGCGGGCGAGCGGGACGCGGTGGTAAAGGTGGGCAACCTGGCGGCCGAACGCGATTACACGGACGTGCGGGACGTTGTGCGCGCCTACTGGCTGCTCGCTCTCCACGGCGAGCCTGGCGAGGTCTACAATGTCGGCAGCGGGGTTGCACGCAGTGTGCGGAGTTTGCTCGAAGGTTTGATTGCTCTCAGCCATGCCGAGATTCGCGTGGAGGTTGACCCGGCGCGCTTCCGCCCGGTCGACATGCCCCTGACGGTGTGTGACCCGCGTCGTCTCAAAGCGGCCACGGGGTGGGAGCCTGAAATTCCATTCCAACAGAGTCTCCAGGATATCCTGGATTATTGGCGTGGCCGAGTGAGTCAGGTGACGCGGCCAGAAGTGTAGGTCGTGGTCCAAGCATTCATTCGGCGGCGCTCGTCCCGTTGTGGGGCACAAGAAGGGAGTACCAAGCGTGTCGCAGCGAAAGCGCGCATTGATTACCGGAATCACCGGCCAGGATGGTTCGTATCTGGCAGAACTGCTCCTGGAGCAGGGCTACGAGGTCATCGGCATGGTGCGGCGCACCAGCACCGTCAACTTCGACCGCATCCGCCACATCCAGGATCAGATTACCCTCGTACCGGGCGACTTGATGGACGAAGTGTCGCTCATGTCCATCCTCCGTGAGACGCGGCCCCACGAGGTCTACAATCTTGCCGCGCAGAGCTTCGTGCCAACGTCATGGGTGCAGCCGGTGTTCACCGGCGAGGCGACCGCGCTTGGCGTCACGCGCGTCCTCGACGCGATTCGGATGGTGGATCCGGACATCCGGTTTTACCAGGCATCCAGCTCCGAGATGTTCGGCAAGGTGCAGGAGGTGCCGCAGACTGAGCGCACGCCGTTCTACCCGCGCAGTCCCTACGGCGTGGCAAAGGTCTACGGCCACTGGATCACGGTCAACTACCGCGAGAGCTACGACCTGTTCGCCTGCTCCGGCATTCTGTTCAACCACGAGTCGCCGCGCCGTGGCCTTGAGTTCGTGACCCACAAGGTGACGTATCACGCCGCCAAGATCAAGCTCGGCCTGGTCGACCGCCTGCCCCTGGGCAACCTGGAGGCGCAGCGCGACTGGGGCTTCGCGCCGGACTACGTTCGCGCCATGTGGCTGATGCTCCAGCAGCCCGCGCCCGGCGACTACGTTGTGGCGACGGGGATGACCCACTCGGTCCGTCGGCTGTGCGAGGTGGCGTTTGGGTGTGTGGGCCTCAATTGGGAAGACTACGTCTACGTCAACCCGTCGGACTTGCGCCCGGCCGAGGTGGATTTGCTGGTTGGCGACGCGACCAAGGCGCGGACGGAGTTGGGGTGGACACCGGACGTCTCGTTCGAGCAGATGGTGGAGATGATGGTCGAGGCGGACCTGACGGCGCTGCGCAACGAGCGCGTCCCAAGCCGGGTTTAAGTCATCGCGAGCGGAGCGACGCGATCCCGCGACGGGAGGTTGCTTCGCTGACGCTCGCAACGACGGTAATATACTTTGTCACAAGTGGAGAGCGGAATGGCCGGTAATATTGTTTTCGGCACGGACGGCTGGCGCGCCCGCATCGCCGAGGATTACACATTCGACAACGTTCGCCGCGTCAGCCAGGCGTTCGCAGACTATCTCAAGCTGATCGGTGCGGCCGATGGCGGTGTCATCGTCGGCTACGACAACCGTTTCGAGGCCGAGTTCTTCGCCGCCGCTGCTGCCGAGGTCATGGCGGGGAACGGCATCAAGGCGCACCTGACCGACCGCGGCACGCCGACGCCGGTGATCTCGTTCTCGGTCGTCGACCGGGGCGCGGCGGCGGCCATTAACATCACCGCCAGCCACAACCCGCCGTGGGACTGTGGCTACAAGGTGCGCTCGGAGACTGGCGCGGCGATTGCCCCTGATGCCTTGAAAGAGATCGAGGCGCGCATCGGCGACGCGGCGAACGCCCGGCGGATGCCGCTTAAGGAGGCCCAGGCGAAGGGCCTGGTGGAGCTGTTCGACCCGGCGCCGGCCTACTTCGAGCGCCGCATCTACCCCAACGTGGACGTCGAGAAGATCCGCGACGCCGGGCTGAAGGTGGTGATCGAGCCGATGTGGGGCGTGGGCGCGCCCTACTGGAAGCGCCTGCTGGTCGGTGGCAAGACGCAACCGACGTTCCTGCACGATGTGCGCAACCCGGTGTTTCCCGAGATGTCGCGGCCGGAGCCAATTCCACCCAACATCGACGTGGCGCTGGCGAAGGTGCGCGAGGTAGGCGCCGATATCGCCATCATGACCGACGGCGACGCCGACCGGGTCGGCGCGGGCGACGAACACGGCGTCTTCATCAACCAGTTGCAGGTCTACGGCCTGCTCGCCCTGTATCTCCTGGAGTATCGCGGCGAGCGCGGCCCGATTGTGAAGACACTCTCGACCACTTCCATGTTGGAGAGCCTAGGGCGGCTGTATGACGTGCCGGTGTATGAGACGGGCGTTGGCTTTAAGTACGTCGGCCCCAAGATGGTCGAGACGAACGCGATGATGGGCGGCGAGGAGAGCGGCGGCTTCGCCTTCCGTGGCCTGCCGGAGCGCGACGGCATCCTGGCGGGCCTGTACCTCATGGACTTCATGGTGCGCACAGGCAAGACGCCGTCGCAGCTCGTGCAGATGCTCTTCGACAAAGTCGGAGCGCACTACTACGACCGCATTGACATGACCTTCCCCTCATCGCAGCGGGCGGAAATCAAGGCCAGGCTTGATGGCGACGACCCCCAGGAGATTGCGGGAATCAAGGTCAACCGTGTCAACCGCATGGATGGCTACAAGTACGAGTTGGACGGAGCGGGCTGGCTGCTCATTCGCTTCTCCGGCACCGAGCCGTTGATGCGCGTGTACACCGAGACGACGCGCCAGGACAAGGTGCAGGATATCTTGCGGGCCGGCGTGGCGCTGGCCGGCGTCAAGGCTGAGGCGTGACCGGAACCGTGGACACTGGCGGACGCGATGCTGGTTGACACCCACGCCCACCTCGACATGCCGCATTTCGACGCGGACCGCGACGAAGTGATCGCCCGCGCCGCCAAAGCTGGGGTCACGCGCATCGTCACGATTGCCAGCGACATGCCGTCGAGCCGCGCCGCTATCGCCCTTGCGAAGCGCTATGAGGGCGTCTACGCCACGGTTGGCCTGCACCCGAACTCAGCAGCGGAGTGGGAACCGACGACGCTGGACGAGCTGCGCGAGTTGGCCGCGCATCCGGAAGTCGTCGCCATCGGCGAGATTGGGCTTGACTACTATTGGGATGCCGCGCCGCGCGATGTCCAGGTCCAGGTATTCCAGGCGCAGCTCGACCTGGCGGTGGAGATGGGCTTGCCCATTGTCATCCACATGCGCAGTAAAGACGAGCCAGGCCACGACGCCCACGCCGCGACGTGGGACATTCTGGCGGCGTGGGCAGCGCACCACCCGTGGCATGGCCGCCGTCGCCCACTAGGTGTGCTGCACTGCTTCTCGGGCGACGCGGCGCTCGCCGATGCCGCGCTCGCGGCGGGCTTCTGTCTCGGTCTGGACGGGCCGCTGACATACAAAAGCTCGCGAGCGCTCCAAGCGATGGCGGCGACATGGCCCGCCGAGCGGGTCGTCGTAGAGACAGACTCCCCATACCTGACACCGCATCCACACCGGGGCAAGCGCAACGAGCCGGTCTATGTGCGCTTGGTGGCGGAGAAGCTGGCCGAGCTGCGGGGCGTGTCGCTGGAGCAGGTCGCCCAGGAAACGACGACGGCGGCGGAGCGGCTCTTCCGACTCAGCGCCTAGCGCCGCGACGAAATATGCGGCGTGGTCATTGCATCAGAGGATAGGATGCGGGGTGGAATTGTAGCTGCGGGGGAAACCGATAGGGCATGAACGAGCAACATCCGATGATGGGCGGCGGACATAATAATGGTGTGACTGCGAACGATGGGGGCGGGGTAAACATCTCGTCCGCACCGACGCGCGTTGTCGGCCACCCGGACCTCGGCCTCGTCCGCGACGAGATGACGCGGCTCGAAGCCAAACTGCGGAACATGTCCGACGTACCCTACCAGCCCCTCGCCGAAGTCCTGACTCACCTAGTGAGCGCAGGCGGTAAGCGGCTGCGTCCCGCCGTCTCCCTCCTGGTGTGCAAAATCTATCCCTGCGATACCGAGCGCGCCCTGTCCCTGGCGGCTGGTCTTGAGATGCTGCATACCGCGACCCTCGTCCACGATGACCTCATCGACCAGGCTGTTCTCCGCCGGGGCATCCCCACCCTCAACACCGTCTGGACGCCGGTCGCCACAATCCTCGCTGGCGACTACATGTTCGGGCGGGCCGCACGCTACGTGGCCGAGACCGACAACCCGCGGGTGATTAGTCTATTCGCCGAGACCCTCAAGACAATTGTCGGCGGCGAATTGCAACAGCTCTACAATCGTCCGGTCGGCCTGCCAAGCCGTGAGGCGTACCTGGAGCGCATCTACGGCAAGACGGCGGCGCTGTTTACAACCGCTGCGGAAGCGGCAGGCGAGCTGGGCGGCGCATCGCCGGATATCGTCGCCCGTTTGCACGACTACGGCTACAACCTGGGCATGGCGTTCCAGATTATCGACGACATCCTGGATTTCACCGGCTCGCAGGCTCAGGTCGGCAAGCCAGTCGGCGGCGACCTCCGCGAGGGCATCGTGACACTGCCGGTGATGCTCTACGCCGAGGCCGAACCAGAGTCGCCCTTCCTGCGCCGTTACTTCGATGCGGCGCCAGGCGCAGACAGGCTTGCCGCGGTCGATGCGCTCGTCGCTGCTGTGCGCGAGTCGCCCGCCATCGAGGCGGCGCGCTCGGTCGCGGCCGAGTTCGTCGAGCGTGCAAATGCTGCGCTCGCTTCTCTCCCCGATGTGCCCGCGCGCCGCGTGCTCGAAGACATCGGCGCGTACACCGTGGCCCGCCACGAGTAGCTCCGTGGCTCCCCCGCGTTCCTGACTCCCGTGGACCTCGCAATTATCGTTCTCAACTGGAATGTGCGTGACCTGCTGCGGCAGTGCCTGCGGTCGCTGGAAGCCGCACGCGCGGCGACTCGGGCAGCAGTGGCTGTTATCGTCGTAGACAACGCATCGACCGACGGCAGCGCCGACATGGTGCGTGTCGAGTTTCCCTGGGTTCACCTGGTTCGCGCCGAGCAAAACCTGGGCTTTACGGCCGGCAACAACCTGGCGCTGCGCGCGCTGGGCTTTGGTCCCCAGGGCGGTGAGACGCCTCGCACTGATGTATTCACGGCCGACATCAGTAGTGCGCACACTGCTATCGCGGCTTCGACGCCCCCGTATGTCATGCTGCTCAACCCCGACACGGAGATTGTCGGCGACGCGCTGGGGACCATGCTCGCCTACATGGCGGCGCACCCGGATGTCGGGCTGCTTGGACCGCGCCTGCGCTATGCCGATGGTAGCATTCAGCCCGCGCGGCGGCGCTTCCCGACTCGACAGACCGCCTTTCTCGAAAGCACCCTCTTCCAGCAGTGGTGGCCGAACCAGCCGTCGCTGCGCCGTTTCTACGTCGCGGACCGTTCCGACGATATCGTCCAGGACGTGGACTGGCTCACTGGCGCGTGCATGCTCGTGCGCGGTGCAGCGCTCACCGATGTGGGGCTGCTGGACGAAGGCTTTTTCATGTACTCGGAAGAGGTCGATTGGGGTAGGCGTCTCAAGCAGGCGGGCTGGCGCGTCGTCTACCTACCCACAGCCGAAGTCATACACTACGAGGGTCGCAGCACTGAGCAGGTCGTCGCACAGCGGCACATCTACTTTCAGACGAGCAAGGTGCGCTACTATCGCAAGTGGCATGGGCCGGGCATGGCCGAAACGTTGCGGCTGTTCCTCCTTGCCACCTACGTGTGGCAGATGGTGGAGGAGGGCGCCAAGTGGCTCCTCGGCCACAAGCGGGCGATGCGCCGGGAACGGATGCGCGCCTACGCCCAGGTGCTCCGGTCGAGGCTGCGTTCGTGATCCGTCCACCGACGGTGCTGTTCGTGGCGGGCGAGTACCCGCCGGTCCAGGGCGGCCTGGGCGACTACACGCGTGAATTGGGGCGGGCGCTGATTGCGGCGGGTCAGGCGTGCCAAGTGATGACCCTGTCCGGCTCCAGTTCGTTGGAGACTGTGATTGACGCCCCGCACGACCCGCCCGTCTCTCGGACTGTACGCCGCTGGAACTGGCGTGCGTGGCCCCAGGTGCGCGGCGCGGCGGCCAAGGCCGGCATCGTCCACATCCAGTACCAGACGGCGGCATATGGGATGCACCCGGTCGCCAACGCCCTGCCCTGGCTTCTGCGCCGCCAGCGCATCCCCGTCGTCACCACGTACCACGACACGCGAATTCCCTACCTGTTCCCGAAAGCCGGCCCTGTGCGCAACTGGGTGACCCTCGCCCTGGCGCGCTGGTCGGACATCACCATCGCCACCAACAATGAGGATGCCGCCGTGCTGCGCCCGGTGGCCCGCCGCCTTGCCGTCATCCCCATCGGCTCGAACATCACGCCGACGGCCACACCAGCCGACGGCGTCGCGTTCAGAGGACGCCTCGGAATTAGCCCAGCCGTTCCCCTCCTGGTATACTTCGGTTTTGTGAATCGCGCGAAGGGCGCCGACATCCTGGTGGATGCGCTGGCGCGGCTGCGCGCGGCGGGAACGCCGGCACGCCTGCTGATGCTGGGCGGCCAGGTAGGGGCAAGCGACCCGACGAATCGCGCCTTTCTGGCGCAGGTTCGCGCCCAGGCCGACCATCTGAGTGTCGGTGACGCCATGCTCTGGACCGACTTTCTGCCGGAGGCCGAGGTCTCAGCGGCGCTCACGGCCGCCGATATCGCGGTGCTACCGTATCGCGGTGGTGTGTCGCTCCAGCGCGGCACACTCATGGCGGCGCTGGCCCACGGCCTGCCCATCATTGCGACGCGCCCGACGAACCCGACGCCTGGACCGCTCCCTGGCCTGACCGATGGTGTGGATGCGGCTCTCGCGCTAGCTGAGGATGCGGCGGCGCTGGCGGACACCATTGCAGCGCTGCTGGCGGATCCAGCGCGCCGTGCTCGCCTGGGTGAAGGCGCGCGGAAACTCGCGGCGCAATTTCGCTGGGAGAATATCGCGCGGCAGCACATGGCGCTGTATCGAGAAGTTCTGAGCGTGACATGACGAAATCGTTTGGCCCGTTGCGCTGGGCATCCTTGGCGATGCTGGGGGTGACACTTGTCGCCTTCACTGCTAGGGTCTGGTCCCTGGGCGATGCGAGCCTGTGGTTTGACGAGGGGTTGAGCGTCAATTTCGCGGGCCGCCCCTTGCCCGCCATGATGACCACCCTGGTGCGGGAGGACCTGCACCCCCCGCTGTACTATCTGCTCCTCCATGCCTGGATGCTTGTCGCGGGCCAGAGCGAGTTTGCCGTGCGCTGGGTCAGCCTCGCGCCCGGCGTTCTGCTGATTCCCCTCGCCTACGTCACCCTGGCCGAAGTCTACGCGGGCCGCACGCGCTCGAGCATCGCAGCGCTGTTCGCGGCCGTTCCCGCCGCGCTCCTGGTCGCCCTATCGCCGTTCCTCATCTACACGTCGCAGGAAGCGCGCATGTACAGCCTGGCTGCGATGTGGGGTCTACTAGCCGTGGCAACCCTGCTGCGGGCGACGCGGAGTACCCCCCCCCCCACCCCCCTCTCCCACAAAGGGAGAGGGGGAGCAGAGGGGTATCAGAAACTGGATAGACGTGTGGCCGTGGGCGTTGCATGGCGCGGCGCTGGCCGGGATGCTGTACACGCTCTACCTCACCGCGCTTCTGCTGCCCGCCCTGTTCATCTATGCGGCGCTAGCCGGACGCCGTGTGTTCCTGCGCTGGCTGGCGGCTGCATCCCTGGCGTTCATCGCCTATCTCCCGTGGCTTGCGCCTACGGCAGCCCAGATGGCGCGGCTGGCCGCCCACCCCGACTTCTTCCCGGCGGAGTTGGATCCGCTAGGCGTCATTGGCCGCATCCTGGGCAGCTTCCTCGCCATCGGTTCGACACGTCTGGCGCTGCTCTTGCTGGGGCTCGCGGTCGTGGGCGCGGCGCTGTTCCTGATTCGACGCTGGCTGCGAGACAAGAGCCTGGCGCGGCGTGAGCTGTTGGTCGTCCTCGCGGCGGCGATTCCGATTGCTCTCACAGGGGTGGCCGTAACGCTTGCGCCCAAGTTCGCGGCGCGCTATGCCATCGTCGCTGCGCCGGCGCTCTACGTGGCGCTGGTGATGCTCGCGTTCGAGGCCCTGTGGCGGCGTCAGCAGGTCTTTCGCCTGGCCTACGTTGTCATTCTCGTCGCAGCGCTCGCCTTCTCAGGACGCGAGGCCGTGCGCGCTGCGCAAACCTCGTGGTCGCCGCAGGAGGACGCGCGTCGGATGGCGCAGTACCTCATGGACCGCGCCCGCGCCGACGATGACGCCATCGTGCTGGTCGAAGATGCGCCGTATGCCTTCAACTATTACTACAAGGGCACGACGCCCCAGTGGGGCATCCACGTTGGCTACGACTTCGAGAACGGCGCGCGTGTGCTGAACGATCTCCTGGCGCGTCACCCCGGGCGCGTCTGGGTCATCCTGTGGCACCACGAGTTTGCCGATCCCACGGGGATGGTGCTGGCTGAGCTGTCCCGGCGCAGCGAGGGGGAGCCGTTCATCCGCACCCAGATACCGGGCTACACCCTGATGCGCTTCAACATCAAGGACTGGTCGCCCGTCGTCGCCATCCCGACGCCGCAGCAGCCAGTGGGCGCGACATACGCCGACCGGCTCACGCTCACCGGCGTCGATCCGTTCGGCGACGAGCCGGGCGCGCTGCGCTGGATCTTCTACTGGCGGGCTGAGCAGACGCTCGACCGAGACTACACCGTTACCGTCAACCTGGTGGATGCCTCGGGCCGCGTTGTGGCGACACACAACCAGGCGCCGAGCACGGCCTGGCTGGCGACCGCCGCCTTTCCCGTCGGTGTGCCCGTGCGCGGTGTGACCGTCCTCGACCTCCCGAAAGACCTGGCGCCTGGCGGGTATGACGTGCAGGTGCGCATGTGGGACGCGCGCGAGCAGCACAACCTGGCGGTGAGTGGGCCGGATGGCAGACCGTTGGGCGAGAGCGTGTCGCTGGGCAAAGTCCAGGTGACACCGGAGATGCTACTAAAATGACAGAGTGTTCTTGGGCGCGGAGCTGGCTGAGTGGGACACTACAGTGACGCTCGACGGCGTTGTCTTTCCCACAATCCGAGTGCTGCGACGAAGGCAACGGTCGCCAGGCTTATCGCCAGGCCCAGATAGAACGAGAGGGGGCGGAACGCGAACACAACCTGGTGCTTGCCGGCGGGTAGGTAAACGCCGCGCACAACATAGTTGGCGTGGACGATGGCGGTCGGCTGATTGTCCACCGTCGCCTCCCAGCCGGGCCAGTATTGGTCGGAGAGGACGAGCAACCCCGGCTGTTGCGTCTCGACGTCGAGGGTCACGCGCTGCGCCGTGTGCTCGATGTCCTCAACTTCGCTGTAGGGGGTGGCCGCATTCTGGGTCAGGGCGGCGATGTCGGGGGGCAGCGGGGCTTCCACGACGGCGCTGGTGCCGGGGTCGAACGCTGGATTGAGAACCGTTTCGCGCGCTTCGCCGTCGCTCTCGACGCCCTGGACGTGGTAGACGACATAAGCGCGAGGTAGATAGGCCGGGTTGTGGTAGACGCGCACGTCGTCCCACGTGCCACGGCGCTTGAGGAGCGGCGTCGGCAGGCTGTACACGCCGAGCGCCAGGCTACTAGCGCCACTGACAGGCTGGCCGTTGTCGAACCGCTGGCCCTTGCGCGGGATGCCCGTGTTCGCCAGGCACACTCCAACGGCCGAGCCAGGCGCGCTGTTGGGCGCATCGACATAAAAGTAGAACGGCCGGTTCTCCGAGTCGGGGATCTTGTCGAAGAAGAGAGTGACCGGCGCGTTGTCCTTGATCGTGGCTGCATCCACCTGCATATAGGCCAGGTGGTTGTCACTCGTCGGGCCGTTGGTAAGGTGCAGGCCGATCTTGCCTATGTTGGGGCGGCCATAGGTTTGGAAGCGCACGTCGATGCGGTGCAGGCCGTTCTGAACCGGGGTGAACGTCTGGCCGACGCGCCGTGCCCCGTAGATTTCGCCCGTGTCGCCGTCGCAGCGGTCAGTGAGTTTGAACTCAGGCAGACTGGGGTCGCCGGGGACGACGAAGTACTTCACGTTGAGCATGCCCATGAGGCGCTCGCGCACCTGCCCGAATTGCAGGATCAGCGTGTTGTCGTTGATCCACGGGATTGGCACGAAGTTTTCGGCCTGGCTCCAGAGCCGCCGCGTGCGCGCCGGCGGGATCGACGTGTAGCCGCCTAGCTCGGCAAGGCCCAGGGCATTCGGGATGTTGGGGCCGAAGACAAGCTGTTCGGCCTGGAGCGTGGCGATGCGGAAGACTTCTTTCTCGCGGTCGGCGCGTAGATGTGTAATGAGATCTGTGGTCGGGTAAGCCCAGGCGGTGTCTGAGACCGTGTTGTAGCCCGCGCCGAATACAAACAGATCCACGACCGTAAGGGCGACGACGAGGACAATGGCGCGAGGGAAGCGAACCGCCAGCAGCGCGGCTGCCGTGACAAGGCCGAGCCAGACCAGCGGGCCGACGTAGGAGCGCACGGGCAGAGGCCACTGCGCCTGGAGGTCCCTGGCATGGTAGGCGAGACTGGCAGCGTAGGCGAGGGCCAGCGCGACGGCGGCGAAGGCCAGCACGTGCATTACCCTGCCGCGCGGCTGGGGCTTCATCAGGGCATCCAGCGCATTGGCGGCGAGGATCGCGCCGGCAAGGGGATAGAGGAAGACCAGGCGTGAGAGGCCAAAGTAACCCAGGCCCGGCACTAGCTCGGCCAGGCGCAGCAGGGGTGTCCCGGTCACCCACAGCGTCGTAAGGACGGCGATGGCCGCCCAGAACAGCGTGGTGAGGTTGCGGCGCAGGAAGGGCGCGGCGACGGCCAGGAGTAGTGGCGCAACGGCGAAGTAGGCCGTCTGCTCGTTGTAGTTGCTCGCGCCCCAGTAATGGCTTGTGACCTGGTTGCCGAAGAAGTCCGGCGCAAGGAGCAGGACGAGGCTGGAGAGGGGCACGCGCGTTGCCAATAGGCCCGCGTAGTCGTTGAGGACGCGCTCGCTGAGGCGGATGGCTTCCCAGGCGGGGAGAATTTGCACCGCTGCGGTGGCAATGCCCACGATGCCCAGGAGCACGGCCATGCCGAAGGGCTGCCAGCGGCGGGCCGTCGCCGCGAGCAGGATGCCATACGCGCCGATGATGAGGCCGAGCAGCACCGGGTATTCGATCTGGCCGCCGAGGAAGGCAAGACCCAGCGCCAGACCGCCCAGGCCCGCGTAGAGCCAGCGCTGCCGCCGCACGGCTATCGCGTAGCCCAGGAGCGCGCCGGGTATCCAGGCGCTCGTCGCAGAGAAGGGCGGGTACTCCAGCCAGACGACGAGCGCGCCGTTGAGCATGTACGTGACCGCGCCCAGGAAGGCGGCCAGGCCGCCCAGGCCAGACACACGCAGGAAAGCGAACATCAGGCTGCCGGCCAGGCCCAGGTTGATGAACACGGCGAGGGTCATGCCCCGCGCTGCGGGCAGCCAGAACAGCAGATAGTTCAGTGGGTAGAACGGCTGGGCGTTGGGGTCACCCATGAGGGAGCGTCCGGCGAGGGCGTTGGGGTCCCACAGCGGCAGCTGCCCCTGGCGCAGGCTCTCATCGAAGAAGACCCGGTTGGGATAGTTCTCGAACAGGACGTCCGATGGCAATATGTTGTGCGCCGGCGGCAGGCCCACATTCGTCCACGGCTTTGTAATCGTCAGCAGGTCGAAGGGGACGAGCGCCTTGTCCGGCAGGAGCGCCGGGCCGAGGAACGTCGCAGCGACGAGCCATAGCAGCGCAACCAGGGCGACGTCGCGCCAGCGGGGGTGCGCGTCCAGGCGCTTGCTGAGGCGGTCGAGGGTATTATCCGGCATATTGGGGCTGCCGGCGCGGGGTGTGCGTGTAACTGGGCTGAACGGGTTGCATAGGCGTGGCTCGCGGAAAAGACAGGCTATTGTAGAGTTCTCGTGGCGCGAAGTCAAAATCCTGCCCTAATTGGCGATTTCGGAACATCTTGCGTACCATTGAAGCCGTTGTGAACGGAGAGATGTCACAGAGGACACAGAGGAAAAACGGCGGGGTAGGGAGAGAGAAGCTGGCTACCGAGGTCCAGACGAAAGAATTCAATAAGCCACTTGTACAATGGGGGCTGGCGACGGTAGTGGCGGTAATTGGCGTTGCGCTTGTGGTTGTCGTCGTCGGGCTTGTCTACTCGCGCTGGCTGTCGGCGACGCAGTGGGACGCGGACGAGGGCATCCAGCTTGTGCAGGCGCAGCTCATGGGACAGGGGTATCGGCTGTACAGCGACATCTGGCTGGACCAGCCGCCGGGCGTTCCCCTGTCGCTGTTGGCTGGCTTCCGCGTCTTCGGTGAGAGTGTCGAGAGCGGGCGGCTCGTCGTTCTTCTGTATGGGCTGCTCGGCCTGGCCGCCGTCGCGAGTCTCGCCGCCGGCATCTGCGTCTCGGCGCGGCGGGATCGCATTACCGGCACATACCTGACAGGTTTTCAAAACCTGTCAGGTCTGCTCAACCCGGGTATCGCCGCTGTCGCCGCGCCTCTGCTTATGGCGCTCGCGCCCAATTTCTTCTGGCTGGCGCGCTCCGTCAGCCACGACATTCCCTCTGTCAGTCTGGCAACGCTGGCGGTAGCTCTGGCATTGATCTATGGTCATACGGGACGGGCGCGTTGGCTGTTCCTGGCGGGTGTGTTCCTCAGCGGGGGGCTGTGGCTCAAGCTGACCGCCGCGCTCTACAGCGCGCCGCTCGCCGCCTTTGCCCTACCCGGCGTCTGGCGCGCGCCGAACCGCGTACGCGAGGCGGGGCGCGGCATGGCTGCCCTGGCCGTCGGCCTACTTCTCGTGGGGGCGCCCTTTCTCCTGTTTTTCGATGTACGCGGCTTCATGGCGCAGGCGCTTGCAACACCTCTCGCCGCGCGAGACGTTTGGCCTAACCGGACGCCGGAGTATGCCCAGTGGCTTCTGGAGTACATGACCGTCGAGAACCTGGGCGTGACGGCGCTCGCGGTTGTCGGCGCGTGGACGCTCTTGCGGCGGCGGAGCTATGCCGGCCTGGTCATGCTCGGCTGGCTGGCGCTCACGGCGCTTGTCCTGGTCAATCAGCGCCCGCTGTTCGCCAAGCATCACTTCATGCTGTTCCTTTTTCCCCTGGTCGCTCTGGCCGCTGTCGGTGTCGCCGGGGTATGGGACAGCCTGCGTGCGCCGCGTCAATCGGGCGCGGTGTCGGTCGCCGTTACCCTGGCGGCCCTGGCGCTCATCGCGGTGCGTGCGCCGGGGCAGGCGTCCGACCTGGGCGATCTGATTGACCCTGGCCCGTACCGCTCGCTCCTGGCGGCGGCCGACTGGGTCAAGACGCACACGACGCCGACGGACATCATCGTCGCCGACCCGCCCATGATTGCTTTTCGCGCCGGTCGCACGCAGATTCCGTGGCTTGCGGCGCAAAGTTCCAAGCGCATCGAGACCGGGCAGCTCACCAACGAGGAAGCCATCGCAACGGTGGCTAAGTATAATCCGCCCGCCATCGTCCTCTGGAACGGACGGCTGGACCGCCTCGACGGTTACATGGCCTGGATCAAGGCGCGCTACGTGCCGGCGATGCGCGAGAAGGACCGCGTTCTCTATCGCCGCTTCGACCCGGCCGAGATTCAGCACCCGCAGAGTGCCCGTCTCGGCGATGCCGCCGACCTGCTCGGCTATGCCCTGGCGACCGACGGCAAGAAGGTTAACCTCACGCTCTACTCGCGCGCCATTGCGGGGCAAGACATCGACTACACGGTGTTCGCGCACCTGGTGGATGCGAGTGGCAAGGGCTACGGGCAGAGCGACGGCCAGCCCGAGCATGGCGTCTCGCCAGCCTCGACCTGGGACCCAGGGCAGATTATCGTCGACGAACGCTCCATCACCCTCCCGCCTGACGCGCCGAGCGAGCTATGGCTCCAGGTAGGCATGTATGACCTGGCGAGCGGCGCGCGGCTGCCGGTCACAGTGGACGGGCAGCGCGTCGAAGGCGATTACGTGCAGTTGGCGACGCCGGTCCCTCACCCCTAGTTCCCCACTCCGACTCCCCTGCTCCCCAGTGGGAGAAGGGGTCGGGGGATGAGGGGGATTCCGCGTGTAACTTTGCGAACGAGACGTAGCGGAGTATAATTACGGCTTGCTTATGCCCGCCGCATACCGTCAGGCCCGCCAGGCGACGGCCGAGCGGGCGTTTTCATGGTCTACCGTGAGTATTCTTCATGCGCAAACGCCTGATTGACTGGGCGAAAATTGTCGTTAGCCTGGGTCTGCTCGCCCTCCTGCTTTGGCGCGTCGGCGCGCAGCAGACGGTTGACCGCCTGCTCCACATGGACCCGCTCTGGTTTGCCCTGGGTGTGGCGCTGTACTTCCTGGGCGTCTGGCTGCGGGCATGGCGCTGGCAGGGTCTCCTGCGCGCCCTCGATCTCCACGTCAGCCTTGGGCTGCTGACCAACCTCTACTTTGTCGGCATGTTCTTCAACGTCATGCTGCCGTCAGGTGTCGGCGGCGACGTGGTGCGCATCTACGAGCTGAGCAAGGACGGGCGCGGCGCGGCGAATGCCACAAGCTCGGTGCTGATGGACCGCGCCACCGGCCTCGTAACGCTCATGGCCCAGGCGCTCATCACGCTCATTGTCGCCTGGGCGGTCTGGCCGGGCATCATCCAGCCGTCGGTGGCCCTGGCAATTATCGTCATCTCAGTTGGCACACTCATCGGCACGGTTGGCCTATTGGGAGCGGACTACCTGCGGCGCTGGCTCAGGGTTGTGCCGGGCCTGGGGCACTGGATGGACAAGCCTGGCATCCACCGCTTCGCCGAGTCGTTCAACTCGTACCGCGGGTCGGCCCTGTATCGCGCCCTGGCGGTGTCGTTCCTATTCAACCTCCAGCTCGTGGCCGTCAACTACTGCCTGGGGCTGGCGCTGCACATCAGCCTGCCCTTCGTGTACTACCTCCTGTTCGTGCCCATCGTGTCTTTCGTGTTGTCGCTGCCCATTTCGTGGGGTGGCCTGGGCGCGCGAGAGACGGCGTACGTCATCCTGTTCACCAGCGTCGGCGTCCCGTCGGACCAGGCGCTCGCCCTGTCGTTGGCGTTCTACGCTGTGAACCTCTTGACCGGCGCGGTCGGCGGTGTTTTGTACTTGATGGCTGGCATTCGCGGCGCGCGCGAGGACACAGCGCCGGCCGAGACGGCCTCCACGAAGCGGGCCTAGCATGCGGTGTCTTGTCACAGGCGCGGCGGGTTTCATCGGCAGCCATTTGGCGGAGGCGCTGGTCGCCCAGGGCCACAGCGTCGTCGGGGTAGACTGTTTCACCGACTACTACCCGCGGCCGGTCAAAGAGGCGAACCTGGCGTGTCTGCGCGAGTCGCCCGGCTTCACGTTCTACGAGGCCGACCTGCGCTCGGCGGACCTTGCGCCGATGGTGGATGGCGTAGACGTCATCTTCCACGAAGCGGCGATGGCGGGCCTGCTGCGGAGCTGGACCGAGTTCGGGTCGTACATGACGTGTAACCTGTTGGCGACGCAGCGCCTGCTGGAGGCGGCGAAAGGGGCTGGGGTGAAACACTTCGTCCACGCCTCGACGTCCTCAGTGTACGGGCGCGAGGCAACGGGCGACGAGACTCGGCCCCTCAACCCGGTGTCGCCCTACGGCGTCACCAAGCTCGCCGCTGAGAACCTTGTGCGCAGCTACGGCGAGACGTTCGGCGTCCCGTTCACGATGCTGCGCTACTTCTCGGTGTACGGGCCGCGCCAGCGCCCCGACATGGGAATCTATATCCTGATCGACGCTGTGATGAACGGCAAGCCGATGACGATCTTCGGCGACGGGGAGCAGACGCGGGGTAATACGTACATCTCGGATGCCGTCGCTGCCAATCTGCTGGCCCTGGCTCATGGCCCGACGCGCGAGGCATTCAACATCGGTGGCGGGAGCAACATTAGCTGGAACCGAACGATTGCCCTGGTCGAAGAGATTGTCGGCCGAAAGCTGGCGCGTATTCCCGGTCCGCCGCGCCCGGGCGGACAGCGTCACGCCCTCGCCGATACCTCAAAAGCGCAGCGAGTCTTGGGCTGGCAGCCAATGGTCGACATCGAAACCGGGCTGCGCGCCCAGGTGGAGTGGCAACGTGGCTGATCCCTACATTTCCATCGTGATTCCTCTCTACAACGAGGAAGAGTCCGTTCAGGCGATGTACGACGAGCTGACGTCAGTCCTGGAAGAATATGGCCGCTCGTACGAGATCATCGTCATCGACGACGGTAGCAAGGACAAGAGTTTCTCGATCCTGAAGCGGCTGCACCAGGAAGACCCGCGGTTGAAGGTCATCCGCTTCCGCCGCAACTTCGGGCAGACAGCGGGCTTTGCCGCCGGCTTCGCCCAGGCGCGGGGAACCTGGGTCATCACGATGGACGCGGACCTCCAGAATGACCCGCACAACATCCCGGAGCTTGTGGCGAAGGCCGAGTCGGGCTACGACATTGTCAGCGGCTGGCGCGTCAACCGCCAGGACAAGTTCCTCAGCCGCCGCCTGCCGTCAATGATGGCGAACCGTCTCATCGGCAACGTCACCGGTGTGAAGCTGCACGACTACGGCTGCTCGCTCAAAGTGTATCACCGCGACGTGGTCAAGGGTGTGCGGCTGTACGGCGAGATGCACCGTTTCATCCCGGCCCTCGCCAACCGGCTCGGCGTCAACGTCGCCGAGATGCCCGTTAACCACCGCGCGCGCAAGTTCGGCTCCTCGAAGTACGGCATCTCGCGCACCGTGCGCGTCTTTCTGGACCTGCTCACGGTGCGCTTCCTGCTCACCTACGACACGCGCCCGATGTACGTCTTCGGCACCATCGGCCTCTTGACCGGCGGGCTGGGCATCCTCATCGCGCTGTATCTCACCTTCGTCAAGCTGTTCCTGGGCCAGAACATCGGCGACCGGCCGCTGCTGTGGCTGGCGATCCTACTCATCATCCTTGCCGTCCAGTTCATCAGCACCGGCTTGCTGGCCGAGATTCTCACGCGCACCTATTACGAAGCGCAGGACAAGCCCATCTACGCCGTGCGGGAAATCCTGGCCGACGACGCAATTGATGCAGCGCCGCAGTCCGTAGGCGCTGCGACGTAACGCGATGGCCGATTCGGGTCTCCCGATGGCCGGCGCCGGCCCCGCTTCTCCCGCGACACGCCTCGCCGCGCGGCCTTGGGCATGGTTTGCCCTGGTTGCGCTTGCTGTCGCGCTGGTTGCGAACCTCCTCCTCTTCCTCCCCGTTCCCTTGTTCGTCCGCGCTACGGCTGCCATCGTTCTGTTTGCTCTGCCCGGTGTGCTTGTCGCCGAGCGGTTGATGGCTGGCGAAAGCGTCGCGTGGCCGGAGCGCCTCGCCCTCGATGCGGCGCTAGCGGTAGCGGGCGCTCTGGTCTTGAGCCTCGCGGTCGCTTACCTGCCGACGCCCATGACCCGCGCCCCGGTGCTACTTGCTTTCGACGGCGCGCTGCTCGTTCTGGCGGGCTGGCTGGCCCTCGGAACGACCGCCGCGCGTCCGGCAATTGTTCGCGTGCGCGCTCTGTGGTGGCTGGCGGTCCCGGTCGCCCTGGCCCTGGTCTTCCGCCTGACGTTCCTGAGCTACTCCGAGTTCCAGGGCGACGAGGCGCGCGCCATGCTGATGGCGGCGGGGTTGGGGCAGGGACGCAGCGAAATCCTGTTCTTCCACAAGAAAGCGCCGGGCGAGGTGCTCATGCCGGCGCTCGTCTGGGCGGCGACGGATGGCATCGACGAGTCCTCGGCGCGGTTGCCCTTCGCCCTGATGAACGTCGCCGCTGTATTTGGCATCGGCGCGCTCGGCTGGCGGCTGTTCTCGTCAGGCCCTGATGTGTCATTGCGAGCGTCAGCGAAGCAATCTCCCGGTGAGGGATCGCTTCGCTCTGCTCGCGATGACATGCTCTTGCAGCCCCTTCCCCCACAAGCGGGGAAGGGGAGCCAGAACGCCCCTCTTGTTCCCCCTCTCCCATTTTGGGAGAGGGGGCTAGGGGGTGAGGGGCTGGTCGCTGCGCTGATCCTGGCGCTGGATGGCTACTTTGTGGCGTTTGGCCGCATCGTGCAGTACCAGAGCATCGTCGCGCTCACATCGATTGTCGCGGTATGGGCGGCGTGGCGCTACTACCAGGGCGGGCGAATGCGGTGGGCTGTCGTCGCAGGGGCGCTCGTCGCGGCGGGGAGCCTGGGCCACTACGAGGCCGTCTTCGCCATCCCGCCGGTGGCGTACCTGCTGTGGCGGCGGGGTGGGCTGCGTGGGCTGATGGCGCCGACGGCGGTATGTGCGGCCATTGCGGCCTTCTTCTACGCGCCGTTCGCGCTGCACCCCCACTTCCGTGAGACAGTTGACTATATCATCAACCGCCGCGTCGGCGTCGGCAATGCGGCGGCGGCTGGTGGGCCGCTGTATAACAAGCTGGCCGACTACTTCCTGCGCGCGACATTCTACAACTCGACGTGGTACATTGTCCTGCTCGCCGTGGCGCTCGTCGCGGTGTTTGCCTGGCTCGGCTGGCGTGGCTTCCGCCACGGGCGGTGGCTTGCCCTGGCCTGGCCTGTGCTGGCCCTGGCGGTCGCTGCCGCCGCGCCGGAAGCGTTGCGCGTTGGCAAGTACAACCTCTCGCTATTTCTCTTTCTGCCGCTCTTGCTGTGGGCGCTGGCGCCGCGCCTCGACGACGGCGTGAAGGCGACACTCCTGTGGTTCCTGGGGCCGTTCCTGGTGGCGAGCTTCTTGACGCAGAAGCCGACCACCCATTTCTACACCATGATGCCCGGCGCGGCGCTTCTCGCGGGCCTTGGCGTGGCGGCACTGGCGCAAGGTGTCCAGGCGCGATTCGGGCGCTCGGCGCGCTTTGCCCTCATGGCTGTCGGCGGGCTACTCGTTTTGTTGCTCGGCGGCTACATCTGGATAGCGTTCGTGAGCCACAGCCCAGAGTATAAACGCATCTATCCCGCGGCGCGCAGCCCGTTGTACCCCGCCGTCTATGGTGATCGTCCCCCGAGTAGCGGCTACTTCGGCTTCCCGTACCAGGCGGGCTGGAGCATCGTCGGCTCGCTTTTCGCCGACGGCACGCTCCAGGGCGACTACGACAGCAACGAGGAGCCGCTGGTCACGGGCTGGTACACGCGCGGAGCGGTGCGCTCCGCCGCCAACCCGCGCTACTACATCGTTGCCCAGGATGTGCAGGACGCGGTGAAAATTCCGCTCAACCGCATCGAGAAGGAGTATCACCTGTTGGCGGACGTGGATGCCGACGGCGCGCCCAAGCTGCGCATCTACAGCCGGGACCCGGTGGCTGCCCCGCGCTACTACACCCTGGCGGATGCTGCGCGCTTCGACCCATATCTCGGCCCGACCTTCCCCATCGGCCAGGCGCTCGCGGAAGCGCCGCCCGCCATGCGCACAGACGCCATGCTCGGCTCGGTGCGGTTGTTGGGCTATGAGCTGACCTCGTCGATTGTGAAAGCCGGTGAGCCGTTCGGCCTGACGCTCTTCTGGCAGCCAACGGATAAAGTGGGGGCAGACCTGAGTGTTTTTGCCCACGTCGAGGACGACATTATTCACGGCCAGAGTGACAGCTGGCCCGCATCCGGCGCCAGCCCCACGTCACAGTGGCAGCCGGGCGAGACGATTATCGAGTCGCGCAGTATCTCGATTGACCCGTCCACGCTGCCGGGCAGCTACCCCTTGCGCGTCGGTCTCTACGATGCCAAAACGCTCCAGCGCCTGCTTGCTCAGGGCGCGGATACCGAGGGCGACCACGCTGTCCTGGGCCACATTACGGTGAAGCCTTGAAAGGTCGCTGGCTGGACGCGCTGGCCGTCGTCATCCTCCTCGCGGCGCTGATGGCAAGACTGAGCCGCCTCGATGTGTTCGTCGCCGCCGACGAGTTGCGTTGGGTGTGCCGCTCGCTGTCGTTCGGCCAGGCGCTCGCGTCGCTTCAACCGCGCAGCACGTTTCTGACCGGCCACCCTGGCGTCATTACAATGTGGCTGGGCACGCTGGCCGTTCCGCCCGGCGCTGCGCCCGATGTCCTCGCCACGTGCCGGGCGACGGAGAATGCGAGCGCGCCGTCCGGCGTCGATGCCCAGGCGCTCGCTGGCCTGGCGGCGCTTCTGTTCCGCATGCGCTTCGCGCCCGCCCTGTTCAACTGGCTCCTGCTCATCCCCATCTACTGGCTGGCGCGGCGGCTGCTCGGCGCGCTCGCGGCGGTGTTGGGACTGGCGCTGCTGGCCTTTGATCCGTTCGTGATGGCGCACAGTCGCGTGTTCCACCTCGACGCGACGCTCAGCAGCCTGCTCGTGCTGAGCGTCCTCACGCTGCTGACGACTCGCCCACAAGTCGAGGACGCTAAGAGGATAGAAACGCAGAGACGCAGAGACGCAGAGGAAGAACATCAAAACGTTTCTTCTGAGCGCCTCAGCGCCTCGGCGTTTCTGTCCTATCTGAGCGAGGGTGGGGAATCTTCGTGGCGCTGGCTCATCGCAGCGGGAGCCCTCGCGGGCGCGGCCCTGGTGCAGAAGGTGGCGGCGGTGTTCCTATGGCCGTGGGCCGTTCTCATGCTGGTCTACCTCGGCTGGCGCGACCGGCGGCTGCGGGGGGTGATTCGAGCGACACTGCTGTTCGCCGTCGGTGGGCTGATCGCCGTCCTGCTCATCTGGCCGTCGGCGTGGAGTAACCCGGTCGGAACGGTGCGCGGCGTGGCGGACAAAGCGGCGGTCGAGGGCGGTAACCCCCACGCGGGCGGCAACGTGTTCGACGAAGAGGTTGTGGACGACCCCGGCCCGTTCATGTATATCGTCGCCTACGGCTTCCGCGCCTCTCCCTGGACGCTGCTGGGGCTGGGCATCGTGGTCGTTGGCGTCGGCACGGCAGTGTATCGGGCGCGGAGATCGCTGCGCCAGCTCGTTCTGTCACCCTCCCCGTTCGTCTACGCCGTTGTCGGGTTGGCGAGCTACGCTCTCATCTTCGCCGTCCTCATTTCTTTCAGCCCGAAGAAATTCGACCGCTACATCCTGCCGATGTTCCCGCCGCTGGACCTCGTGGCGGGCGCGGGGCTTGCCGCCGCTGTCACGTGGCTGGCCGGGTGGGTGGCGGCGCGGCGGGCGCGGGCCAGCCTGAGCCTGGCTCGGTGGTTGCCTGTCGTGGCGGTCGTGCTGGTGTTGGTGACGGAAGCGGCGATAGCCGTCTCCCACGCGCCCTACTACCTGACGTACTACAACCCGCTCCTCGGTGGCGGGCAGGCGGCCGTGCGCTGGCTGCTGGTGGGGTGGGGTGAGGGCTACGACCAGGCAGCGGCGTTTCTGAACACCCTGCCGAATGCGAACGACCTCCAGGTGGCGGCGCGGGGTGTATCGCAGTTCGCGCCGCTGTTCGTCGGCGAGACACGCAGCGCGCCGGGCTTTCGCCCCTACCAGACGGACTACATCGTCCTTTATCTCAACGAAGTACAGCGCCAGCGCAACCAGAGCCTCGTGAACCGCTACTATGACAACCCGGATGAGAAGCCGCTGAAGGTGGTCAGCATCGACGGCATCGACTACGCCTGGATCTACACCAACACGACGGCGACCGCCCCCCTGGCGTATATCACGCAGGCGGCGCAACCCGGCGATGGCTTCGTGGTCAACGGAGCATCGCTGGCGGCGCGCTCGACGCCGCCGGGGATGCCCGTGGCGCAGGTCTTCGGCCACTTCCAGGCGTCAGATGTGGCGGGGGCATTGGCGGCGCTGCCGCCCGTCCAACGCCTGTGGTATCTGCGCTATCCAGAAGGCGACCCAGGCGCAGCCCTGGACGCGCTCAGGGAAGCGGCTATACTTGAGTCCGGTCCGAGGAAGTTCCCCGACGTGGAAGTGTGGCGCTTCCGCACGGCGCCCGCTGCGAGCCAACCTGCCAATGCGGCCCTGGGGCCGCTGAGCCTTGGCGGCTGGGGGGCAGGCGGCGCGGCGTTGCAAGCTGGTAAGCCAGAGGGCGTGAGCCTGGCCTGGCGCGTCAACGCGCCGGTGAGCGAGCCGCTGGTTGCTGCCGTCGATGTGCTCGACCCCGAGGGCGGCATTGTGTTGACAGCCGAGCGGCCATTGCGGGATAGCGCACTGCGTCCGGCGACCACCTGGGCGCTCGGTACGACTAACACGACTCTGATGCCTTTGACACTGCCCGCCACGACGCCGCCAGGCGAGTATACACTACGCGTCCGGCTCAAAAAGCCGAACAACAACGAGGCGGTCGGGCCGGTGGAGAGCGTGACCTTAGGCAAGGTATCCGTCGCTCGTGGGGCTGCGCCGACGAAGGTGGACGTGCCGGCGCGGCTGGACGCGGACCTGACGCTGGTGGGCCTGCGTTTACTGGGGCATGGCTTCCAGGGCGATAGGGACGTCAAGCCGGGGGACACCGTGGACGTGCCGCTGTGGTGGCAGGCAACGGGGCCGGTGAAGGGTGCGCGGGTCGTGCTGAGCGTGCGCGACGCGCGCGGCGCGGCAGCCCAGACACCGCAGAGCCTGTTGCCGGTACAACTCGCGCCTGAAGCCTGGCAGCCGGGCGACGTCTTCAACGGCATTCGCCATGCCAAGGTCGCGGCGGATGCAGTGCGTGGTCCGGCGACGGTGGAGTTGCAGGTCGTCGACGAGAGCGGAACGACGCTACTCCCGTCGCCGGTCGTGTTAGGCCGGGTGTGGGTAGATGGGCCGACGGCGCTGACGCAGCCGCCCCGACCGCCGCAACACGCAGCGGGCGCGACTATCGGCGCGTCAACGCATCTGCTCGGCTACGATGCGGTGCAGGCAACGCCGGGCGCGCCGTTGGATGTGACGCTCTACTGGAAGGCTGACGCGCCCACGCCGGTGGACTATAAGGTCTTCGTGCATATGCTCGCGCCGGATGGCTCGATTATCAGCCAGGTCGACCGCGCGCCGGGCCTCGGCCACTATCCGACAAGCAGGTGGCAGGCGGGCGAGGTTGTCGTGGACCCCTACACCCTCACTGTTCCGCCTGGCACAGCGCCAGGTAAGTATCAAATCGCGGTTGGGTGGTACGACGCGGCTGGGGCGCGGCTTCCCATACGGGACACGTCGGGCGCAGCGCAGCCGGACAATCGCCTGCTGCTGGATGTGGATGTTCAGTAGGCAAGCAAGACCTGACAGGTTTCCAAAACCTGTCAGGTCTTGGAGAGCAGAAGCGTTGTCTTTATCGAATGAGTACTGAGTCGCGGACCGAATCAATCTCTCGCTCCTCGCGCCCAACTCTCGGCGCGCTCTCCTGGAGCCGCGTGTGGGCGTTCGTCATCGACCACGCCGATATCGCTGCGCTGGTCATCATCCTTGTCGCGGTCGCCGCCATCCTGTACAACATGATGGGCTGGTTCATCGTCGATGACGAAGGGCTGTACCTGTACCAGGCCTGGCGCGTCAGCCTGGGTGAGCTGCCGTACCGCGACCTGCTGACGCCTCAGCTTCCCCTGTTTCTCGGCATCGGCGGGTTGGTGGAGCACATCTTTGGGCCGACACCGGCGCCGCTACGCATTCTGAGCGCCCTGCTCATTGGCGGCGCGGGCTGGGGCTTCTATCGCGTCTTCCGCCGCCTGATGAGTCCGGCGCTGGCGCTGGCCGCGCTGGCCGCATTCCTTGCCCACCCGGATGTCTACCAGGTCGCCCGGGTGTATCGCCCCGAAGACTACATGCTCTTCTTCATCGCAATGGGGTTGTGGGTCTTCGTCATCGCCGAGGAGCGGAAGTCGCGCCGCTGGCTGGTGTTCTCCGGCCTGCTGTTCGGCCTCGCTATCTTGACGAAGCTGTTCGGCGTGCTGGCCCTGGGAGGTGTCATCCTCTACCTCCTGTGGCCGAAGGCCTGGCGCGGGCGCCCGACCTGGACGCTCAAAGGCGCTATCTACGACACGCTTGCGATTGGGCTGCCCGCCGCAATGTTAGCGGGCGGCGTCATGGGCTTGCTGATCCTGCTGATACCGGAGACATGGACGGCCATCTTCGGCCACCAGCTTATGCAGGGCAGCCAGCTCTCGCGCTGGGAAGTCTTCCGCAAGGGCATCGAGTTCTACTGGACGTATGGGGCGCAGTACGCGTCGCTCCTGGTGTTCGCGCTGCCCATGGCAATCGTCACGTGGCGGCAGGGCGGGCGGCGAACGCTCCTGGCGTGGCAGCTGCCAAGCCTGATCGCGTTCATCTTTCTGTCGCGGGAACTATGGTCGCGTCACCTGGTCTACCTCGTGCCGGCGCTCGTCGGGCTATTCGCCATGAGCCTGGAGCCGATGCTCGCCTGGACGAAGCGCGGCTTTCTGCTGCCTGCCATCGTCGCTGCCATCATCTTGCCGTGGGGCGTCGCCGACAACGTTGTGGCGAGCTACAGCGAGGACGGAACGTGGCGCGTGGCAGAGTTCCTCAAGTACGAGGTTGGGCCAGACGCGACCTTCCTCTCAGATTACGCGGGGCTGAACTACTTCGCGCAGCGTCCGGCGGGCTATGCGGCGGCGTCGCTCTCCCAGGGCGCGGCGTCGAGTGGGCAGACCACCGGCGCAAGGCTTGTCCAGGAGATGGAGGCGGACGGGGCGCGGGCCGTCGTGGTGGACCAGTCGGAGTTCGGGAAGCTGCGTTTCCTGCGCGACCTCAAGGAGTTCCAGGCGTACATCGACCAGAACTTCAAGCCGCTGGGCGTCTTCCGACGCGGGCCGCAACTGCTGCAAATCTACCGCCGCAAAGATGCGCCGCCGCTGGGGCCGGAGTTGAACTTCGACAATAAGCTCACCCTGTTCAGCGGCAGCCTGTCGACGGACGCCGTGCCCAGCGGCGGCGACCTGGACGTGGGGCTGCGCTTCGGCGTGCGCGCGCCCGCCCCTGCTGACCCCGACCGCTCACCCCTGGACCAGAACTACCTTGCCTTCATCCACCTGGTCGATGCGGAGGGGAATGTCTGGGGGCAGGGCGACGGCGCGTTGACCAACTCGGTGCGCAAGCAGACGGCAAGCTGGATGGCGAACGAGCTGAACAGCGACAGGATGCGGCTCTACGTGCGCCCCGGCACGCCGGCCGGCCGCTACTCCGTGGTCGTCGGCGTCTACAGCCCGGACCTCAAGCGGCTGAACATTCTGAACGAGTCGGGCAATCCGGTCGGCACAGAGTACAAGATTGCCGAACTGAATGTGATGGCGCCCGCCCGTCCGCCGTCGGCCGACGCGCTCAAGCTGTCGCGGCCCCTGGACAAGGACCTCGGCGCAGCGCGACTCATCGGCGCGGGGCAGGAGCGAACGTCGGTTGACGCGGGCGACAGTGTCCACCTTGAATTGGGCTGGCAGGTGAAGCAGCCCAACGCCAACGCGCAAATTGCATTGGTGGGCGCAGATGGCACGAGCATCAGCAGCCAGACATACGCACTGACCTCGGAATCCGGCCAGACGGTGCTCGGCCAGTATAACTACCTTGTTGACGCAGACACGCCCGGCGGCGACTATGCCGTTGTAGTGTCGCTTGTTGGCGGGGATGGTCAGCCCCAGGGTGAAGCGGCGGAGATCGGGCGGCTGACGGTGCGCCCGGTGGCCGTCAATCTACAGCCGCCGCCCATCGGCCACCCGTTGAGTGCGACGTTGGGGGATCGGGTGACGCTGGCCGGCTACGACATCGCACAGCCGAGCGTGAAGCCGGGTAGCACTGTCGATCTAACGTTGTACTGGCATCCGCAGGGGCGGCTCGACAAGAGCCTCAAGGTGTTTACCCACGTCGTCGGGCCAGACGGGAAAATCGTCGGCCAGCTTGACACCATTCCCGTCGAGGGGAGCCGCCCGACGACAGGTTGGCGGCCAGGCGAATACATCGCCGACCGCTACGTCATCCCGCTGGATCGCAATGCTGCGCCGGGGCAATACCGGATCGAAGTCGGTCTGTACGATGCGGCGACGGGCGAGCGGCTGCCGGTGAGGGTGGACGGCGCGGCTGTTCCAGGTGACCAGGTATTTCTAGGTCCGCTGGACGTAACACGTTAGCCCACTTGCACTTAACGTGAACGGCCCTGAGCATCATGGCTCAGGGCCGCGTGTTTTGTCAGGCTATGTAACCCGGACAACGGGCCGGGGGATCAGGCGGGCACGGCTGGCGTCAGGCGCTCCCGATAGTCGTTATAGTCGGGGAGAATGCGCTGATATTCGCTCGACAGCAGCGGCGAGGCGATCATGAAGTCGGCAGTGGCGCGGTTACATGCGACGGGGATGTTCCACACCACGGCGATGCGCAGCAGCGCCTTGACGTCAGGGTCATGGGGATGCGCATCCAGCGGATCCCAGAAGAAGATGAGAAAGTCGATTTCACCCTCAGAGATTTTCGCACCGATCTGCTGGTCCCCGCCGAGCGGACCGCTCTGTAGCTTGGTGACCTCGACCCCGAGGACCTCATCGAGCAGGCGGCCCGTCGTGCCGGTCGCGTACAGGTGGTGCTGCGCGAGGACGAAACGGTTGTACTCGGCCCACTCGAGCAACTCCTTCTTCTTGTTGTCGTGGGCCACCAGGGCGATATGCTTCGGCTCGATAGGAATACTCGTGTAATCCATCACAAACGACTCCTTCCTGGACCGCGACCCATATTGGTTGTTGAACACGGTGTCCGTATCGGTCGCTCTGTCCCCTCAAACAAATACAGCCGTGAGACGAGTGCTCACGGCCGAGTGAATGCGCCGCTCAAGAAGTACCAGGCGACGCGATGTCTTCTATGACATTGTTCTACAACAGCCGAATTGTATACCCTATGGGTCGGAAAAGCAAGTTTTCGTCAAGCGTAAAATGTTGCTGAGCTATGCGTCTAACGGAGTGACGGTCCGTTGGGTTGGACCTAGAAAGGGCTATGGACAGTATGACCAAGCTACGCTTTGGGTCGCAGCTGGAGGCTAATCTCTTCGAGAAGGCTTTGAAAGATCAGCACGTTCCGTTTGAACGGCAAGGCCCGGTGACCATCGCTATTCCCCAGAAGCTGAGTGAGCAGGCGGTGGATTGGCTCGAAAGCCTGTCGCACGTTCACTGCATAGGCCGCCGCGACTAATTATTCACGGCACAAATCGAAATTCGAAACGTGAGCCGAGCGGGGCTAGACGGCAGGGTGGCCGCCTGGCCCCGGCTGCATTCCTGGCCCTGATATCCAACCTGGCATACTCCTTGCACCGGCCCAGCCGCAGTAGGGACTCGCCATGCAAGAGAGGTTGGGGAATGAAGAGCTATAAGCCCGTGTTCTGGGCAGGGATTGTCCTGGGGATTGGGTTGGGCGGCTTCGTGGACGGCATCGTGTTGCATCAGATTCTACAGTGGCATCACATGCTCACGAGCGCCGGCTTTCCACCCACGTCTGTCGCAAGTCTAGAACTGAATACTCTCGCCGACGGCCTGTTCCATGCCGCGACATGGGTAATCACGGCGATTGGCCTGGCGATGCTTTGGCGCGCGGGGCAGCGGAGCGATGTCCTCTGGTCGCCGAGCGTCTTTGTCGGGGCGCTGCTGATGGGCTGGGGCTTGTTCGACCTGGTCGAGGGTCTGATCGACCACCAGATTCTCGGCATTCACCACGTGCGATCCGGGCCGAATGAGTTCGCCTACGACATGGGGTTTCTCGCGTTCGGCGCGCTCCTTGCCATTGTCGGCTGGCTGCTGGTGCGCCGGGGGCGTAGCGGGGCGGCCAACATGGCGAAGGCCGAGGGTGCTACGGGTGCTGCGACCCGTCGGGCATGATCGTGCCGCGCAGCGAGCGAGCTTCGGCAAGTTGCTGCTCCGTGACCTGGGCGCCGCGCAGGTTAGCGCCTTGCAGGGAGGCATTCTTGAGCTTGGCCCCGGTCAGGTCGGCGCTGCGTAAGTCGGCGCCCTGGAGCGCCGCGTTGTAGAGCTTTGTGCCCCGCAGGTTGGCCGCCCGAAGCGTCGCCCCGCGCAGGTCGGCGTTGCGCAGATAGGTCTCGAAGAGACTGGCACGGGTCAGGTCAATGCGGTGCAGGTCGGCCTGGCCCAGATTGATGTGGGCGAGATTGGCCCTGGCGAAATCGGCGCCGTTCAGGTTGACGATACTGCGGCCGGCGTGGATCAGGTCGGCTTCGTAGAGAAAGCGCAGCACGATGACTTTGCGCTCGTAGTCCATCCGCCGCAGCACGGTGAGCGTCCACACACGCGCGACGGCGCGCGCTTCAGATTTCTCCGCCGACGTTCGTAATCCCTCGGTCAGCAACAGGTCGGACATCCGGTCGAAATACGTCTGTAGCGTTGTCTCGCGCTGCGTGTCGTTTGCGATGTCGCGGTTGATAGCCTCGCGCTTCCCCGTGACGGCTTCCTCGCGCTCCTTCTCGGAGCGGTTGAGGAGCCAGCCGCCAATCGCCAGGACGATGGGGACGATGAGCAAGTCCAGCCAGTCCCACAGCGTCTTGCTTGCAAAGCCCGTCCAGGGTACGGCATACAGCCGCCACGCGAGGATTACAAGAGCCGCGCCCATAGCGAGGACGGCGACGATGCGCAGCCAGGAGCGCCCCGGCTGCTCGTCTCGCTGCGGATGCGGTTCAGGGCTGTGTCGCTGCTCTGTCATGCAGTCGGATGGAAGCAAAAAGGAGGCCACCGCATGGGGCCTCCCTTATAACGGGCGAGGGGCGATCTCAGTAGTATGCGTCCGTCGGCAGGTCGTCGGGGACCTCCCACATTTGATGGAGCAGCATGTTGGAGCCTTGCTGCAAGGCGCGGTGGGCAATGAAGCGGTCGAATTCGAACACAGGCTCCTGGAGGGCTTTCAGGTCGGACACGTCGAGCCACTGCATCCCAGCCAGGCCGACCGGCGTTTCAGTGTGCATCGTTCCGCCACGCGGCGCGACGGCGAGCACGGCTACCTGGGCATCCGCCTGGTCACGCAAGGCGACGAGGCCCTGCACATTGACCTCCAGGCCGACCTCCTCACCTATCTTGCGCATGATCGCCTGGGCCAGGCTCTCGTCGGGGCGGACGTGGCCGCCGGGCAGCATCCACGAGTAGCTGCCGTAGTTCTGCTTCACGAATAGCACGCGGTCGCCTGAGCGCAGGAGACCAAGGACGATGCTGGTTTTCAAACTGCCTCCCGTCCGCGAACGGATTTTCGACGTCTGGCGTCTGTTGGCCTATATTATGCTCAAGACAGTTTGATAAAAGCAAGATGGGTAGACGAAGACAATGTCCAAGAATGAAGCGGTTTCTCCCCAGGACCTCCCAGCGCGCGGAGACGCCTCGCAAGCGCGTGCAACCTCCCAGGCTATCGTTCCCGCCCAGGCCGACGCGCTCGACCGACGAGTCGAGGAGCGCAGCCAGGCCGGGGTCATGGGGCGTACTTTTGAAGCGTTGCAGTATCCGAACTATCGCTTGTGGTTCGCCGGACAGCTCGTCTCTCTCGTCGGGACGTGGATGCAGACGACCGCGCAGGGCTTCCTCGTGTTCCAGCTCACGCACTCGACGGCCTATCTGGGCTACGTCGGCTTCGCGGCGGGCGCGCCCGCGTGGATTTTCATGCTCTACGGCGGCGTGATCGCGGACCGCATGTCGCGCCGCAACTTGCTCATCATCACCCAGGCGACGATGATGGTCCTGGCGTTCATCCAGGCCATCCTGACGTTCCTCAACATCATCCAGCCGTGGGAGATCGTGGTCCTGGCGTTCCTGCTCGGCATCGCCAACGCTTTCGATGCGCCAGCGCGCCAGGCGTTCGTTCTAGAGCTGGTGGACCGGCGGGCGCTGACGAACGCCATTGCGCTCAACTCCGGCATGTTCAACGCGGCCACCGTCGTGGGGCCGGCCGTCGCGGGCCTGACGTACGCAGCGTTTGGCGCGGCGTGGTGCTTCACGATTAACGGCCTGTCGTTCATCGCCGTCATCGTCGCCCTGGCGCTGATGCACATTCAGCAGATCGCCCGGGCGCCGCGCCACGGCCGAGCGCTTGACCAGCTCAAGGAGGGCCTGCGGTATACGATGTCTCACTCGATCATTCGGACACTCATCGCCGTGGCAGCCGTTGGCGCGCTCTTTGGCAGCGCATACGCGACCCTCCTGCCGGCCTGGGCTGTCGATGTGCTTAAGGGCGATGCGATGACCAACGGCTTGCTCCAATCGGCGCGCGGCGCTGGCTCACTCGTCGGTGCGTTGATGATTGCCTCGATGGGCCCGTTCTTGCGGCGCGGCAAATTGCTGACCATCGGAACAATCGTGTATCCGATCCTGCTCATTCTTTTCGCCGTGACGCAGGTCCTCTCGCTATCGCTGCTCGTGTTGGCTGGGGTCGGTTGGGGGACGATGGTCCTGTTCAACATGGCGAATACGTTGGTGCAGACACAGGTGACCGACGAGATGCGCGGACGGACGATGGGGGTCTATAGCCTGACGTTCTTCGGCGGCATGCCGCTCGGCGCGCTGTGGGCGGGCGCCCTGGCGAACTACATCGGCGCCCCCTGGACCATCGTCGTCAGCGCCGTCATCTCCCTCGCCTTGGCCGCTGTGTTCTGGGCATTCACACCCAGGTTGCGCACCCTCGCCTGAGTGGGGCGAGGCGTCGTTTTCAGGAAGGATTTAGACGCATGCCAGTTATCACGATTTCGCGTTATACGGGAAGTGGTGGACAGTCGATTGGTCAGAAGGTGGCCGAGCGTCTGGGGGCGGAATACCTCGACACCCAGATTGTGCAGGAAGTCGCCCGTCGGCTGGGCATTTCGCAGCAGGCGGCGCAGGCGCGCGAAGAGCGCGCTGACTCGTTCATCGACCGTCTAACCCGCGTGATGTGGCTCTCGAACACCACCCTGGTGCCGATGGACATGGGGCAGGTATCGGTCGATTTTGAGTCGCCGGCGCAGCAGGAAGTGCAAATCACGCAACAGATGATTCGGGAAGCGACGAAGCATGGCAACGTCGTCATCTTCGGGCACGGCTCGCAGTTTGTCCTGGCGGGCGAGCCAGGTGTCTTGCACGTCCAGTGCATCGCGCCCCTCGCCTACCGGGTCCAGCGCATGATGCGGCTGCGCAACTGGAAGCAGGCGGAGGCGGAGAAGTACATTCGCCAGGAAGACACGCGGCGTGCCAACTACCTGCGCCAGTTCTACCACGCTGATTGGCACGACCCCAGCCCGTTCCACTTCGTGTTGAACACGTCGCTCTTGGGCGAAGACCGCTGCGTCGAACTCATCCTCCACGCGTCGGAAATGCTGACTAAGACGGACATCGAAAAGTCATCGACGTAAATCTGTCAAAAGCCTAGCCCGCGCTCTTTCATGCTGACGAACTTCTGCTGGCCGATGACGATGTGGTCCAGCACGTTAATGCCCAGCAGCTCGCCCGCCTGCACCATTTCTCGCGTCACGCGCACGTCGTCACGGCTCGGCGTCGGGTCGCCCGACGGGTGGTTGTGGACGACGATGATCGCTGGGTGATTGTGGCGCACGGCGTCCTTGAATACCTCGGCGACGCGCACCTGGCTACTGTTGACTGTGCCTTTATAGACAGTGACAATGCCATGCACCTTGTTCTTTGTGTCGAGCAGCAAAACGCGCAGCTGCTCATGGTCGAGCAGCGACATTTCCAGCATCACCATGTTTGATACGCAATGTGGTCTCTCAAATTGCCGTGCCGTTTCGGACAACCATCCGGTTCCAGATGTGATAGTGGCCTCACCTCTGAGTATACACACGTATTGACAGCCGGCAAACCAGCTACCGCCTCCGTCCGCGCCCTCTGAAGCCCCGTTAGCACGGGGCTTTCGCTCGCTTCGCGGCGACCCTTCGCGCCTCCACTGCGCCGGTCTTCGTGGCTTCGCTGGCCTTCGCTCGCTGCTTCCTCTGCTGCACTCGCGGGCTGCGGCCTTCGGCCCTAGTCGGCTCGCAGACTGACTCCCCGAACCTCGTCAGACTGCTCGCCTGGCCTCGTCCGCTTGTACCCCGCTCGTTTCGCGCCGGTCGCTTGCTCGCTCCGGCTGACCGCTTCGCCACAGGACGGCTCCGCTACGGCGCTTCGGGCTCCGGGTGCTCCTTCGGCGGTTTGCCGAAGAGGTCTGACTGCCGCAGGCAGTCAGTGTGGCCGCTGCCAGGAAGATGAGAGCGGGGAAGTGGAGGCCATAGGGGTGGTTTTGCCTCGACTGTGGTTAGGAAGAGGGGGGACTGTAGGGAACGAGAGGGAGTTGGTATTGACATAAATCAGACTATAGGGTATAATATGAGGTTGCGGATTGAGAAACAGAGGCAGTGCGTCTCAGATGTTTCTCTGTTTTGCATGCACATTAATTCTTTGCGGACAAATAATTGACTCAATCGGTTCAACCGTCTCCTTGCCTGAATAGGACAGCGCTTGGATATCTCACAATGAGGTCTCTGGGCGCTGTTCTATTTGGGACAGTAACAACATGCAAAGGGCAGAATGCCCGAAGGAGACAGCGATGGCTATGACGGCGGTAGATAGCAAGAACATGACTTTGAATGAGGCGGCGAATCACCTGGGGATCTCCAGAGAGGAGCTCAACCGCAGAATCAAAGCGGGAGAGGTGCAGACCGTGCGCGGAAAGGTGGTGATCTCATATGAGCTGGAGGTCGACCTGGTGGAGAAGAAGGCGCTAGGCATCAACGCCGATGAGGAGGCCGGTCCCTCCACTTTCGACCTGATCTCATCGATGCTCGAAATCTATGACTCTGCCAGTCCGAGCCAACAGGTGCTGATCAACGCGTTGATTGAGAAAAGCGTGTACGAGAACAACAAGTACACGCCGACGCGCATACCGGACATCTTTCACACCTACCTCGATACACCTCTGAAGGAGAACAAGCTGCCGCGGAAGCGCACCCCGGACAACAAGATCATCTCCGACCTCTGGGAGAGTTGGGAGCCATGGGCGCTCAGACTCAAGACCGAGAGGGAGAACGAGATCATCGAGCCCTTCGAGATCCCCGAGACGCTTCAGCCCCCACATGTGACGATCACCCTCCAGGGCAAGGAGTACCTTCTGGATGCGGACCTCCAAGTGAAGCTTGGGAAGGCTCTGGATGAGAGGAGGGCGACGATGAGCGTTTTCCGGGGCGAAGACGAGCCTACTACTCAGACTGCTACCAAAGTGGTCAACCTTGCCGGGTGGTGGTACCTCCTCAGTTCTGCTGAAGTCCACCTTCTTGTGGAGATCCTTGAGAACCACATGCGCGATCAGAACGCGGGCGCGACCCCGGCCGAGTAAAATCATCCGCGAGGAATGAGGTCAGCGCTTGGAGCGCTGAAGAAAGAGAACTACGACAAGAAAAAGGATCGACAATGGACGAAGAGTGCGCCAACTGGTGCTTCTGCGCGAAACGCGCTCTCTTTACTCCCAAGTCTTCCTGTCGTCAGTTCTCTTTTTTTGTGGCCTAGAGCCAGCTCGACCGACGGTTATAGGTTGAAACTCGGCTCATCCCTCTTGCGCCCGTCTTCTCCATAATTGAAAAAACCTCATCCCAACGCCTAAAACCCCACTATGCCCTCATGACGTAAAATGAGCATTAGGCGACATAGAGTACAACCGAACCCCTTGTTTCAACGAACGCATTATGTTATGATGCGTTCGTTGTATGATAGTCATTGCTCGCCTTCTTTGGGATACCTGGAACACGGAGCATATTGCACGGCACGGGGTCACACAGCAGGACGTTGAAGATGTTTGCCAGGGCGATTATATCATTCGCGAGAGCTACAAAGGGCGCATTATGGTCATTGGGCCAACGCTCGATGGACGTATGCTTGCCGTTGTTCTCGATCCAGAGGGTCAGGGCGTTTATTATCCCGTCACCGCTCGATCCGCAGATAAGAAAGAGAGAAGAGATTACCAAAGAGACAAAGGGGGTGAACACGCAGCATGACCGATACATCAAAGAAGACATCACTGCCAATCCCAGACTTCAAAACTAGGGAGGAAGAGGCAGCGTTTTGGGATACGCATAGCTTTACTGACTACTGGCATCAATGGAAGCCCGTAGATGTTAGGTTTGCCAAGAATCTCTCTGGCGGTGTGACCGTTCGGCTTGACCCAGATACATTGGAGGAACTCCGCACTCTGGCGAAAAAGAAAGGGATTGGGCCAACCACATTGGCTCGTATGTGGATTTTGGAGCGCCTAGACGAACTCAAGAGGCAGCATCAGACCACCTAACCTTCGACAATTCGTGAGGCGAGGCTATAATTACGGCTTGAGCTCTCCGTTCACTAAAGCCAGGTGACAACCATGCAGTTGAAGATATCCCTCATGCTGTGGGAGTCCTTGTGGATCTCACCTTCTGATCCACTCGTAGAAACTAATCGATTGCAGTTCACCATCGAGAATGGAATATACTCCGTTTGGCTCTCTGTCCGAGCGCCTTCAGGCAATATCCTCTACACCGACGATCCGACCGATCAAACCGCCTATTTTTGGCACGATCTCGTTATCGAAACAGATCTTCCGACACCAAATGCCAGAGTAATACAAGCACTTCGAGATGGCGAGATAACTGACGAGCTAAAGGAGTTTTATCGGCTGGTCTGGGTGATTGTCTCGACAACCTACAACCGCTTCGCAGGTTACGTTCGAAACGTCCTGAAACAATACTGGCTTGAGACGCTCCCGGTTGATCCAGTAAGCCCATACGTCGAACTATTTAACAGTTGTGGTCATTCACTCTGGCTAGATGAAGATGGCAAATGGCGTCCATTGGTTTTTGAACCTCCGATGAGAAGGATAGGCGATGTTGGCTTGACTTACTACAGCGAGCACGAATAGCACGAGATCGGTTCCCGAGCAGGGGCAAAAGTAGGCACCAGGTTATCGACTCCACTAGGTAGCACGAACTGGCAGGAGCTTCAACAACTTGTTGACAGTAACAAGAAGCCTCCCGTGCGTGAGGTTCTTATAGCGAATAGTATTAGCCACCTAGAGGAAGGCAACGGACGTATAGCGATTATAGAGGCTGTCATAGCATTGGAGGCAACTGCACGACAAGTTGCTCCGACGGCCATCACCCGGCTTCCAGGTGCTTCCTCGCTCAATCAGGACCACCTCGATAAACTCATTGAACACATGGGGCTAAGCGCGTTTGTGAACATTGGCCTTGGCACGATCAAAGGACTAGCAGGTATAAATGAGACCGATATTGAAGTCGTTGCTGAGGCCATCAAGAAGAGGAACAACATTATTCATAACGCAGAGCGTGACGTGTCGGTAAGCGATGCACAAAGGTGCGTTTCGGCTATCAAACGTGTCATAGATACACTGGAACAATGGGCACGACGGTAAAGCAGAATGACGACCTGCCGAGCCGTCCAGAAGAATTGCGCTGGTCAGAAGAATTACCTTCGAAGAAGCCGTCGCAGCTTGTCTACCGACATTGTGTAATATTCATCACCATGATCAAGTATCATATGCCCCATGAGATTCCCTAAATCATGCACAATAGGGCGCAGGTCATCATCTCGCTTAAGTGCTAAAATGCTAAAAAACTCTCTCTCAGATATCCCTATAGCAGCCAGTGCTTCATTGAATTTCCTGTGACTTATTAATTTGTTCAATCCTTCCGAAGGACTATATTTTTCATCATCATTTACTGTATCGGCCTTTTGTGCTTCAAGGAATGGGGTCAATGTAAATATTTTAAATGCTTGAATACGAGCTGATAAAGTTAATGGAGCATCTTCTACTAGGTCAATTGCCTGAGTGGTATCAAGCGCGTCAAGAACAGCATTTGTTCCCTCATATACATGTGGCTCAACCACTCCACTAGTTTCCAAAACCCATGCCATTGTGTTAACGCTACGAAGTCGATTTATTAAGTGTTTTGCTTTCATCTGTAGATACTGAGAGAAATTGAACTGATCGATGACCACAATCTCAACATCTTTGAGAGCTCGGTCAGGAAGATGAATTAGTAAATCCATCCATTGATCTAAAGCTTGAATAGTTTGAGTATCCGACATGCCATCATGGAGCATTTGATCTGGAGTGAGACTTTCAAAGCCTTCCAGTGTAAAAACTCTCTCCCATTTTTTAAATTTGAGTGGTTCGTCGTCAATAAATATACCTAATTTAGGACGAGTTGGCAGTCGTTCCCCATCTTCAGTGGATAGGAGGCTTCTTGGACTTCCTACAGCTTCTTCTCCCTGAATGCCTCCGTGTTTCCAATCCCACAAGGTTGTTCGTGGTATCCCTCGAACCCGAGCAAATGCAGTAAGTGTCATTCCACTTTCACCGAGAGCCCGTACTGTTTCGTCCTTAAATTGTTCGTCATAGACTTGGCGACCATGTTCTGTAGTCATGCAGACATTATAAGTCACATGGTCAATATCCCGTCTGTACGTGGTTAGTCATACATTGCATCAACCCTACCAAGGTCAAACGGAGCGAGCGAACGACGAGGAGGGAGCCGATAGGCGACTAACGAGGAGTGAGAGAGCGGAGTGCGGCAGCTCTGGCGCAACAGAACCATCTTGTACACGGCGACCCGCTACACGAGAAACGTACCTCAATCACGCCCTCTACATACCCGGCCACCGAAAGATACCACGCGAGAGGAGCCCTACAATCACAATCGTCAATAACAGCGTCGAGATGACATCAGCGCTTGGCCAGACCGCCGGTAGTATGAGCTTTGCGAGCATCAGGTAGACGAGCAGCAGCAGAGCAATCGAAACGATGGAGATCGCTAGATTGCTGACCACGATACGACCGTGTAATCTGCTGGCAATGAAGCCACCAACCAGCAGGATCGCGAACACAGCGACGAACCCCACAGCCCCCCCTTTTTCTCGTGACCTCGCCACACAACCTCATCCGTATGATTCCACCAAGACTGACGGTAGTCAACACACAAGCAACGACGCCAATCGCCGGATGAGAGATGAGTTCCTATACTTCCACCCGAGAACGGATTGTAAGGTCGTCTCTCACGCGGATACGCCTTGCCCGTTTGTCAGGTGGAGGCCCGCCCATCGGGGAGGTCCCGAGCACTAACTCGTGATATCAACACCAGTCCTACACCCCATATGCTATACTGGCTCGACTATGCCGCTGCCCCAAGAACGACGAGTCCGACGAGTCCATGAAGCCCAAATGAGTTTCTTGCGGCCCGATGAAGCCGAGTTTGTCCACCTCCTACGCTGGTTTATCGCCGAAGCCTCACGCCTTTATGAGGCAAAGACCGGGCGACCTCGGGAGGATGCACTTCAGATCACCAGTCCCCGTGATGCCTATGAATTTGTTCGGGTTGAGATGGAGGATCTTGACCAAGAACAGGTCCGCGTCATTACACTCGACACCAAGAACCGGATCATCTCCTGTCCGATGGTGTACCAGGGCACCCTCAATAGCAGCCCCGTTCGCCCCGCTGAGGTGTTTCGGCCGGCCATTCTCGACAACGCCCACGCCATTATCATGGTTCATAATCACCCATCGGGCGATGTGACGCCCAGCAGAGATGACGTTCGGGTGACCAAGACCCTAGTTGAAGCCGGGCGGATCCTTGAAGTGGAGTTGCTCGACCACATTGTTGTTGGCCGAAGCGGTTTCACAAGTCTGAAAGAGCGTGGCCTGGGATTTTGAGTTCTGAAACAGGATATACTGGAGAGTGTTTGAGACTGTAACACCAGGGAGATGGCTCTCTGATTGTTGCGTTTCTGACACACATTGATTTCTGCACCTTGAAACCTTGCGGTGAACCTGAATAGCTTCTTTCCCAGTTGGTGTAGCGCTCTGGGTATCTCTTCGTGAGGTTCTCGGGGCGCTACTCCATTTCGGGGGTAGTAGATTACCTACCGGGCATTCTGCCCAAAGGAGACCTATCTATGGCAAGACAGCTCTTTGACCTCGGCCAGATTGTGGCTACCCCTGGCGCCTTAGCGGCGCTAGAGGAGGCAGGGCAACACCCTGCGGAGTTTCTCGGCCGCCATATTGGTGGTGATTGGGGAGACCTCGATGACGAGGACAAGGCGGAGAACGAATTGTCCGTCAAACGGGGCTTTCGGATCTTGAGTGCCTATCACCTCAGAACGGGGACGAAGATCTACGTCATCACCGAGGCGGATCGCTCAGTCACAACCATTTTGCTCCCGGAGGACTACTGAGATGATCCGAACCATAACGGCGCTACAGATGCTGGATGAGTTGAAGCGGTCCGATGCGACCGTTGTCGTGGTCAACAACGAAGCAGAAGACCGAGAGGAGGCGATTGAGAACCTGCTATTCGACCTACAACGTGGTGTGGTCCAACCAGATGAGGAGCTGGACGCCGACCTCGTTGTGTCCTACACGTTCCGTATTCGACTGCCAATACTCAAGGAGGAACTTGATGAATGATGTGCCGCAGATCGTGATTGAGGTCGAGAACGGCATCGTGGCTGCGGTGTTCTGCGGCGATAACCCCGTCATGTTTGCCGTGGTCGACCTCGACGAAGCGAATTGGGGAGACGACTATATCGGTCTGGAATACACGCAATCACTCGATGATCTCCCACCCGAGATCGCCGCGGCGATCAACATCACACTTCAGGAGGAACGATGACGCTTGCGACCTCGACCAATGACCCCGTTTACGGGCTTTGGCATCCCGACGTCCCGGATATCTTCTCCGGCTATGGCCTAGCGATGCAGCCCGGCCGTCGTGATTGGCTCGTTGGGTTGCTTGTTGTTGATAGACCGCAGCCAGCGGACCCCGCATGGCTTGGCGACGTTGAGGAGACCTTTGGCGGGTACGAGCTCCTACAGGTGACTGAGGACGGCACGCGAGCCGTGGCTTGTCAGATGTACATCGAGCAATCCAGCCGGCGGTATGTGCATATCGTTCAGGCGCCACTTATGGCGGACATTGAGATCGTGCTCAGGCGCTTTCTTGAATATCCACCGAAGCCACGCTTCCGCATGTCTTGGGATCCCAACACCCACTTGTGGGTGAGCACGTTCAACGATGAACGTCGGCAAGTCCCAGACTTGGAAACTTTGATGGAGTGGATGATGGACGGCGAGTGCGAGGCCACCGATGGCTGCACCGTGGAACCAGACGGCATCTGTGAACACGGCTGCAAGTCGTGGCTGTCGGAGTTGGGGCTGATATAACCGATGAACGACCACAACCGCAAGAGGAGGTGATCAGAGAATGATTCTAGGGACCAGAGGATGGAAAAGAGAGGTGGAAACGCGACGGTGTTGCCGTCCATGTTGCGCAACGCGCGTCGCCTTCTCTGCTCTACCCTCATATTGGTCCCTTTTTTCGAAATTAAGACTATCAGGATTGACGCAACAACCATCGTTATGTAGATTGCTCATCGACGCCTTTGCCAAGCAACAAATCCTCATCAATGCGCGATGGCTCTCGATATTGGGGATGGTCAATCAAGATAAGCAATGCATGACGGAGATATTCTACGGCCAGAGTACCTGCGGGTACTCGTTGCGTATGATGTACCGTAATGTCTCGTGCTCGGTCAGTCTTTTTGCTACCATGGACGACGGCTGATCTATACCCGTAAATTTGCTTCACCTCACGAAACACTTGCTTTGGGGGGCGCCGAAACACGTCGGAGATGGTTGCTAGTGCTGCAACTCTCAAGGCTAGTTTGTGGGTCATCTCTGTTCGCTCATCGTCAGAGAAAAGAGCTTCAAGCGCAATAGTAGCGTCAAGAATATAGTCCTCTTCATGCTCACGGAGATAGCAAAGATTCAACCGTCTCGCGGCAATCTGCACGGAATTTCCCTTAATTTGGAGTAACTTCAGGAACACACGACCTATTTCTTGAGCACCTGCTTTGTTTATCTCAGGCACCTCTTTTCTTAGCCAGTAGAAATTCTCGAACCGATTAGGGTAGGCTCGTCTTGACGTTCCCTCAATCGGAGGGAGGTCAGCTTTATAGTGAGCCGCCCACCCCTTAGGGTTCACAAGCAGTTGTGCGTAACCCGTTTCGAAGCCCGTGACAATTCTCACAGCCGCGAAGAAGTTGTCTATGTCATCCAGCGGGTATACACTCACTTCTGTAAGGCGCTGTAAGAACTCCCACGTGTTCCCGTTGCGGACCGGCCAATTTCGAAGCACTAGAGCGTGGGTTGCTGCCCCCATAACTGCTTCATGGACACCTGGCCCATACGCTTTGAGAGGAGCGCGTGCTAGCTGAAATGCATCGCTCATTCGCTCAATCGCTGTGTTTTCGTCTATCGTGATGGTATCATCAGCAAATTTCAGAAAAAGGATTGGCACATATATATCTGCTAAGAGTTGCTCCTCGAACAAATATCGGGCATACGGTTCGTAAACAACCTCAAACGCCGTCATGTCAAAGGTGGTTCTTGCGTGTGTATGAATATATCGGTCAATGAGCGCTTCGAGGATTTGGTACACGAATATCCGGACAAGACGCTCATCCTCGATAACGCCCTGCCTGTCCTGACCCACTGTCACTGGGAGTAGCCTGTCCTGCAAAAATGGCTCTTGCTTAACGTATGACACAAGCGCTTGGAATGATTTGAGTGTATCAGCATCGATTATTGGATCAGGGCCGGTGAATAACATGCTGTAATCTTTCGGGCCTTCAAATTGACTTAGTCTAAAACTCGGAAGACCGCTTTCCCACTTCGACATCACCGGCCATTGGAAGTAGGTTCCGATCCATCTGCTGTCACTCATTACCTGCGCAACATGTTCAAGACCCTCGTCTACTGCGGCGACGAGCAGCGTACGGAAATTGGTTTTGATTTGCTGAAAGGATGCGTCCATTTCCTCACTCCAGGGTGAGACTTATTTATACTCCCCAGAACGTAAGTCATGAGAGATCTTCCAATGCGCCAAATTATGCTTCGTCTTCTCCTTCTTGGACTAATCGGTCTAGCCATCTATGGGCTTGCGCTCTCCACACTCCCGCTCACGGCGGCTCCTAGAACCGACTGCACCTCGAACGACCAGGACAATTACGTCTATCATCCCGACCGGCTCCAAGTTCTCGACCAATGTCTGACAATGAGCGGGATGGTTGCCAACGTTATTGAGGAGGACGACGGCGACCTTCACATCAGAGTGACGCTTGATCCTCCCTATCAGCATTACCTTACATCAGCCAATGCGAACCAACATGGTGACCTGGTTGTCGAGCCGGTCTGTGTCATTAGTCCAACTTATGCGCCGGCGATCCCCGTTTGTGCTGCTGACCCACACCCCATGAGCGGACCGTTCCCATCTATTGGTCAGCACGTCGTAATGCAAGGGCGCTATGTGCTCGACTTGGAGCACGGTGGATGGGCTGAGTTGCATCCTCTCTACCAGTGGTCAGACGCGCCAGTGATTACCCCAACGGCCACCATCAGCCCAACCGCCTATCCGTTATATCTTCCCTATATCCAACGTGCTGCATTCTCGCCAATCATGTTGCCGACCAACACGCCGACCCCAACCGAGACACCCCTTCCGCCGCCATCTCCAAGCGAAACCCCCAGCAGCACCCCACGACCAACATCAACCAACTCACCGGAGCCAACAGCGGTGCCGCAACCGCCAGGACAGAATCTTCTTTGCACACAGCAAGGGAGCATCCAACTCTGTGCCAGTGTTTCGAACGCTTCACCCTCACAGAATTCGACAGAGACGGTCTACGGGCGCCTGATCGACAACGGCCGCGGCGTGGAAAGCCTGCCGATGCACACCGTATGGAACTACAAGACCACGACCTCATCATGCGATGGGGTGACGGGCAGCGACGGGCTTGCAAGCTGCTCACGCAACATAGGGCGGGCTTCACTTGGCTATACAGTTTCAATAGGCGTGCAGGTCACATATAACGGTACGTTATATACTGCGAGGACCTCGTTCACGCCGCAGTAAGGCTGTACCTTGTGCAACCGGTCAAGGGTAATCGTTTCCTTTCATCCGAGGGGGTCTATTCAGCCTGGGTGAAATCTTCGAGATACTGAGCGGTCTCCTTTGCTGCCCGAACGCTGTATTTTCCTTGAGAGCGCAATCTATAGAACTCATCCAGATGTGTTTTGGTTGGCAAGGATGTGTAAACTCCCAGAAGCCAAACAAGCACTATGTCGCCGAAGAACTTCATGAACATTACGTCGTCGTGGGTAATGTCATGAATACCTCTGTGGACAAGATTGTTGCGCTTGTCCGCCAGTCGCTTTAGGATTGCTGCATAACCGGAGGTGGGTAGTTTCATACGCTCTCGATGCCAGCTTAGGCGTGAGACGACCTCATCAGACTTACCTCTCGTCGTCTCTGAACGCGTGATTGCCTCTACCATCTGCCATAATCCTAAGAAACAGGCATAGTTGGAACGTGCATCCATAGCTATCGCGTATAGACGGAGAGCGTCCGCTAGAACTGATAAGGTTGAGTTTTTTGCGGGAAGCTCGCGCAGAGCTTTGCCATTTTCCAAGATTGCGTTCAGCCAATCTGGGGTCAGAGTAAACCGTTCTTTAAGAGGGTATTCGTCAGCCTCAAACAGAATAGGCTCCAGTGCAAGCCGACCTTTGCTGGCAATCATCCATAACGGATGCGGTATTTTTCTACGCGGCTCTTCTCGTTGGGGGAAAGACCATCCTGTTGGTCCAAAACAGAGCGTGAACTCGATCAGACCTCGGAATACATCATACGCTGGCTCGATGTCCTTCCAGGCAGCATTCCATTCGGCCTCGTACGTCGAAATAGAGATGAACCAGGCTGGCAGGTGGATATCTTCCCACGAGTTATAGAACTTCCACCGCAGTAGCATTTCCCCTAGTGCTTCAGCATCCATTTGTTCTCGTACCGCGGCTTGTGTCTGGAACACAAAATCCCTGCCAAAAACACGTAGAGTAGTGGGAAGGGGAATGTCTGCTGCTACATCAAGTTCAATAGGGATGAAGAACGTCCACTTACCGACCTGTGCTCGCCGGCGATGTTCATGTTCGTGAACTACTTGTTCTAGAACAATCTCAAAGTCGTCAATACTCGTTTTTTGTTCAGCTATCATCTGCTGGAGGACTTGCATCACCACATTTCTTTCGAGTTTTGTGCCGTCAATGGAGCATCCTAACTCAGTCATTGCCAGTCGGTTCTCGACGGTGACATTCCAACCTGTTCCATTGTAGGCAGAGAGTAGGAAGGAAATATCCTTCTGGACCGCAGCTCGTTTATCGTCTTTCCAGAGGCGAGCGGCCATTCTTTGTAGAACATCCTTTCATACCGGACTGATTAGCCTCGGTCAAAGTGGAGATCACTACTATCTCGCAGCTGAACGATGGGGAGAGTGACCGCAGCCTATGTTGACACTATGTAACAAGCAACATTGGCATTGCTCTTTCATACGATGAAGCAGAGTCCCAAAAAATCGATCCCTTCGCGTCTTTACCGCAACTACTCGGGTTCCTGTCTGCTGATTCCCGTGATACTGTCAAAGCCCTGGTCGAAACTAAGGACGCTGCGTACCTTCGTGCGCTCCATATGGGCGACAATCAGCACATCAACAAAATCGAGAGTTGTTGAAGCGTACAGATCCAGTGCGCGAAGGTATGTGCGCTTGTTGGGGATTTTGACTCCTTGGAGCTGGATGATGGTCGAGAGATGCATGCGAATGTCTTGACGCGAAACATTATAGAGCCGTTTGGAAGAAAGTACCTGCACTGCTTCAATGAGCACGCCTTCGCACATTGCGACTGTTAATTGGCCGGTCTCCAGCCTCTGGAAAACATAATAGGCACGAGCTGCCTGGTCGGTATTGTCCTTGGTCAAGTAGCGGATAATGAGGTTAGTGTCCAGAAAGTGGTCCGCCATAATGTGTTATAAGCCCTCTTGGGCAGCCTCCTGTGCGTGATCCTCATGAGCAATCTCCATCATCTCTTCGAGCGTTCTCGCGGGTGTAAGTGCGGGTATCGCTTGATAGCTCGCTTCAAGCCGAGCAGCGAGAGGACGGATTTTGACTCCCTCCTCACCCATTTCAAAGATCACTTTATCCTTTGGCTTGATCCCTAGCAATTCCCTAATCTCTGCGGGGATAGTGATCTGCCCCTTCGGGCTGACGCTGCTAATGTATTCCTTCATGTCTGTACCTCTAATAACATGTACAACTTGCATGGTAGAGTTGTACCATTTCTATCTCTCGTTGTCAAGTATGAATGTGCATTGCCCCCAGCTGCTGTCGGTAGGCCCGTCATCCTACTGCCTGTATCAGCAATATCCCAACTTGGGATAAATTCTGCCCTGAGCCATAATGCCTGCCAACTTGCCAACTCTCATGTCACTCTATTTGAGGCAGGGTGTGAGCCTTCAGGATTACGACAGCCGCTATCGCCAGTTTCTCAAGCGCCTTCGCCAAGCGCGACTTGACGCCAGCTTGACGCAAGAACAGGTCGCTGAGCGGCTTGGCAAACCCCAGTCGTTTATCTCTAAATCCGAGAATGGCGAGCGTCGCGTGGATGCCCTCGAATTGGAGGCGTTTGCTTCCCTGTACGGCAAGCCAATTGATTATTTTCTCGACACCGACACTCCCCCAGAATGAGGTCCGGTCCCGTGTTTCGCTTGAAACCAAAACTCATTGCCCGAGCAGCTCGCTCGCTCTTCGGAACAGCACATAGTGATATCATCGTCTTTCTAGCATTGAAGTATGACGGTGCTAGAATCGAGGGGAATATTGCCAGCGAGGTAAAAATCACGTCAGCGAACAAGCCGACGGACGCACTTCGATATCTAGCGTGGATCAGCGACTCATTTAGTTCACTCGTGCAATTAAGCGTTGAAAATGGCACCCTTCAGAATAATCAACCGCCCCTCCCCTCTGCACCTCAAGGCGTTTCAAGAACTGTTGGCTACCCCCTATTTTTCCCAATCAGTGATAACCGGCGGTATCTCCTGCGCAAAGAGGACAGTAACCGAAGCGTTATCTGGACCAGACTCAAGAACGATTGGTTCGATAAGCAGGAGCAACGATACGGTTTGAGACCGCGTGAGTTTCTCTTCGAGCTTATCGAGGCTGAACAAGGTCAAGGTGCGCGCCTTCGACTGCGACCTAAATACCTTGATGCAGCACCGATTTTCTTTGGGCCTGATGAGCATAGGCTTTGTAGTATCCCCTGGATTCCATTTGTCATTTGGTGTTGCCGTAATGAAGTTTTCGAGGTCCAGCCGAACTTTGACCAGCTTGCGCATTTGGTGCGGTCACGACTCTCGCTTTCGGACGAGGAACTGTATTTTCTTTTTACGCAACGATCATCAGCCCCTAACCTTCAGACAGACGATTTCGAACAAGATCGTGACGAAGAGGAATACAACCACCTTATCTTGTTTGGCCAGGTCGATCCTTTTGAGATCCGACTACGAGAGGCAAGTAGCATGGCGCAAATGCAATTTAACGCGCAGCTTCTGGGGATTAGCCAGGAGCATGCAACTGATCCAATTGAACTTACGCGACGAATAATCCAGAAGGGTCAACTGAACGTTCTGTTGACGGGCGCTCCCAGAACGGGCAAGTCGTATAGCGCAGTCCATATTGCGGAGGATTACCTTCAGGCGACCGAGGCAGCAGATCCCGCTCTCTGGGCGGAGCGCGTTCTCCATGTCCAGTTTCATCAAGAATGGCGGTATGGCGATTTTATCCAACGTCTCACACCGAAACTGACCCAAGGTGCGCTCGACTTCGCCGCTGAACCCGGACTGTTTCTTCGGCATTGTCAGCGTAATGCTGATCGACCATCAGTGGTGATCATTGAAGAACTGAATCGGGCCAATGTTGCAGCCGTCTTTGGAGAGGGGTTTCATCTGATCGAGATGGGCTATCGGGGCACGTCTTTGCCGCTACCACACGGCGGGGGCAACATTGTCATCCCCAAACAACTGCTGCTCATTGCAACCATGAACACACTCGACCGCTTGACGTACCCACTCGACTACGCATTGCTCTCCCGATTTCGCACTGTCGATTTTGCCGTTAGCTACAAGCAGATGTTTGATTTTCTTGTGGATCACAGTACATTCACAGAGGACGATGCAATGGAGATCGTTGCCGTCATGCGGCAGATCACCGAGTTGACCAAGTATCCAATCGGACACGCCCATTTCGTCGACATCAAGGATAAACCAGACCTGATGGACTGGTATATGACCGTTTTGCGACCATCTCTTCAGTTGTTTTTGACGCAACGCCAGGAATCGGTTGTGACCGATCAGGTTGATCCGTTGATGGCTACATTCCGATCATAGATTGCCGAATACTGGTATGGCCCCCGACACTCAATTTGCTGCCATTGAAAACGCCGTGACGAGAAGCGGTAAGCTCGTCCGCTGGATTCGTATTAGCGAGACTGGTCGGTATCTAGTTCCCACAGATCAATTGCCCTTAGTTATCAACCCACTTGCCCTCGACGTTGTTGATATTTCCCTCTCCACCGTTGCCGGCTATCACACGATTGCGGCCAAGAGTCCACCCACCGTAACCACCGAGTTGCTGGGAGACGGGGTTATTCTCCAGGTTGATGCCAAGTGCGGGCCGGTCTCATTGGTTCGCCTGCTTCTTCTCGCCGATGAACCAACCGTGACCATACCCGATCAGCAGGTGTACTATGGCCTTGAAGCCGACGTCACCATTCTTGATGTCTTGGTGGATCAATTGCTGAGTACGTTGGAGGAGGTTGTGCGTCTTGGTTGGGCGGGTGGTGATCAGGACCGACGGATTCTCTCTGCGTTCCCCGAGGGGGAAATTGATTTTTTCGAGAGTCTGACGACCAGCATTGAACGAGGTCAACTCCTGATAGATCAACGTATTGTTCGGTATACCCTCGACATTTCCCTGAACAAGGTGATTGCAACAACGCTCTCTATTCTTGCCGCCTCTGCAGATACCCTAACCGCATCAACCCGCGAACGACTGTATTCTCAGATGCTTACGCTACCACCGATCACCGAGTATGCATCCGCAGCCGAGGCGGTGTCGGTCTGTCGATTGCTGGAGGAGCGGGGAGGGATTCCGCCGAACCGTGAATACTATGAACCGGTGTTGCGCTTCTGTCGCCTTCTACTGGAACGATTTGCATTAACCCAAGCGAGTCATCCGGAGATTGAGTATCCGCCGTTGCGTCTTCCGATGGAGCGGTTGTTTGAGCGAGCCGTTCGCAACATTGTTGCGCGTGCGCTTGAGCCAATGTACGCCGTTCGCTCATGGCGCGATGATGTGCGGTTGGGCGGGCGCCCATTTATGTACCAGCGAGCCGTGCCAAGCAGATTCAACGCCAATCTTCAGCCAGACATCGTTATTCGTCCGTCCACAACCCTTCAGACGACAGCGGCACTTCTTGATGTGAAGTATAAGTTTGAACCGGATAGCAGTGATCATTACCAGCTTGCGGCTTACATGAGCGCATACAACGCGCCCATTGGAGGCTTCATCTTCCTCACGGATGGGACTGCGACCCTCCAGGAAGCCCGTACAGCGGATGACCGTATGGTATATGGGTATGGCTTCGACCTGTCACAGATACCGGCAGAAGTTACTCGACTGGGCTCCTGGCTTAGAACAGTTTTATAGATTCTCCTCAACAGCTTACAAGAGTGGCAGCTGCTCTCTGTTTGGCTGAGCTTCAGACTCTTGGTCTATAACACGCTCAAGTTCTGTTGGTGGGAGCGCATCTTCAAGTGTGGCTTGAAGGCTTCCTCGTTCTCGCTCCAGTCGAGCAGACGCCTCGTCAACATATTCGTCGCTCAGATCACAGCCGAAGTATTGACGACCAAGACGTTTTGCCACTACGAGCGTTGTTCCTGAACCGGCAAAGGGATCAAAGACGAGATCGTTCGGTCTCGAACTGACTACTATGCATCGCTTGGGTAACTCTTCAGGAAATGCTGCTGTATGATTGCGGTCTTCACTCCCAGCAGTCGCAAATGTCCAAACGGTGCGCCAATTCTTTAGCTGGCCGTCTATATCTTCGGGTGCCCATTTCGTTGACCGGGTTTGGTCCTTAGCAACGTCATGCGCGTAGTAATAGAAGCGGGACTTAACTAGCATGAAAATATACTCGTGCGAGGTGGTCGGCCGATCTTTTACCGGCTCAGGGAGTGTGTTTTCTTTGCTCCAGATGATGACTGAGCGCACCCAGAAGCCTAAATGTTGCGCACCCATCGCGACCGCGAAGGGCACGAGGGTGAGATCCTTGTCCTTGAGGTAATCGTGCCCTGCTGAATAGCGCTTGTGGGGATAGTCCTTCCACCCATCTTGTCGACGTCCATCAAGGGCATGGAGCCGTTCGACACTCCCCTCTCGAATGTGTGTTCGCGTTTGGTACGAGTCACCAATATTCCACCAGATGACGCCATCATCGCGAAGCACACGCTTGAGGTGCCTAAGGATATCCATTGTATGCCGGACATACGCTTCAGGGGTATCCTCTGCTCCAAATGCGCATCGTGTACCATCAGACCAGAGCACCTCCTGCTCCCCTTTATAGCGGCGTACACCCCAGTATGGAGGAGAGGTCACAACGGTTTGAACTGAACCGGCCGGCATCTTTTTCATCCAGTCAATGCAGTGACCTTTGGCGACCTGGTTGGTCTCGAATGAAGTGTTGGTATCCGCGGATTCTAGTTTCGCGAGAAACAAGCCTTCTGGCGAGACAGAGCCATGAACAAGCTCATTTGTGAGAAGTGCCCAAGGAGGACGTTGAGCTCCTGCTATCCGACAAACATCATCCCAGGCGAGTAAGGGTGCACGGCTGGATCCGGCTGTCCGAATGGCACCCTCTTTAATCAGCTTTCGGATCCGGACGGGTGACAAGCCTAGGATTTCAGCGGCATCGTCCATCATGACATATTTCGTTGGTTCGGCCATGCTTGTCCTCGGGTCTATCGAAGTGGGTTCTTTGCCGGTTACGTCGGCAGATTATAACGGAACTCAGCTAGGGGTCAATCGGAGTTCTTTTCGAGGACATCGAAGTGAACTCGCTGTCATAATCACGGCCCGGGCCAGATTATTTTCTTGGCGGTTTCGCTTGCTATGTCAACAAGAAGATCACGAAACATCGATGCTGCTTCTGAGCCAGCTTTCGCAACCAAGCGCTTAAATCGCGTTGCTGCTACCGGTGTTTGCGGAGTATCTCTCACAATATCGTTGACGCTGTCCTTCAGATAAGTTTTCTCTTCATCGTTGAGTTTATCAAGCTCGTCGGCCAAGTCTTCTGCTGCTTGCAATCTGGCTTCTGTCCACGGGTATGCATGACCACAGGCATGGCAAAATCTGGGAACGGCAATCCGCAGTCCAAAAACCGCAACTCCGGGTACGTCATACGCCCCTCGAATGTCAGCCTGACAATGCAGACACTTCGTAATTGTCTTGGCTCCGCAAAGAGAACAATACTCCTGGTTATGTGGGGGGAACGTATTGACCCGCTCGTTGATGAGGTGGCCGTTGAGACAAATCTGTGCAGTATCGTAATACCCTCTACTCATGCTGCCTCTCGGACATCGCTCTTTCTGTTATTTTGCCTTTAATATGCTTGCTAGTACAACAAATCCCTCGTCGCTATAGAAGTATATGTACCCTATTTTTCGTTGTCAATCCGGATCGGAAGAAAGCCAGCGGTAGCTGCCGCGTGTTATAATAGTGGCTGAAAGGCAGTGACGCATATGGTCCAAAAACAACCAGCAGAAATTATCCAAATTACCAAAGACGGTATGACCTACCGATTGACCCCTGAGAAAGAAGGCGGCTACCTCATCGAAGTGGCTGACTATCCGCCTGCGTACTCTGAGGGGCGAACCATTGATGAGGCTTTGACGATGATCGAGGACGCACTCCAATTGGTGCTAGAGGTGGATAAAGAAGACGGACGGACAATCCCCGAGCACTTGGAAGCCTGGCTTGATCGCGTCAAGGACCGACGTGACCGACCGGCTGAAAGCTCTTCGTCCCACCGAACTTATCCGAGCACTTGAGCGTGCCGGTTTCATAAAACGCAGGCAAACCGGAAGCCATCTCTCAATGTCGAAACCTGGACATCCTCAATCCCTGGTTATCCCTATTCACAACCGCACTCTTGGCCGAGGTCTTCAAATGCGCATCATCAAAGACGCCGGTCTTTCTTCTGAGCAACTGGAAGATTTGCTTTGAAGTCTTGTTTCTCATTTCCCTTCTTGACATGAATGGCCCAAGTTGCGTAAGCTGGTATGTGAGTTCGCGCAACTTATGCCAGTCCCCTACCTAAGTTACTTCAGTCTGAAAGAAGAGCCATTTAGCACGGTTCCCAACCCGCGCTACTTCTTCCTCACCCCGATCCACTCCACTGCACTTGGAAAAACTGAATTCACGGTCGATTCGAAAAAGGGCCTCACCATAGTCTTTGGCGACACTGGCGTTGGAAAATCATCCTTGGCTCGCCTACTCCATCAGAAATTCCTAGACAAAGGCTACCAGTCCGTCTTATTGACGAACCCCAACTATCCCACCACCAACAATCTGCTCCGCTCGATCATCGCCGAGTTTCAGCTCTATAAGACTGCCAGGTCGTACAAGGACAATCTCGACATCTTCAAGATGTTTCTCTACGACAAGGCTGTGGAGGAAGGCAAGACGGTTGTACTCATCATTGATGAGGCACAGACCCTCAGACTCCCCTTACTTGAGCTTCTGCGTCAACTAATCAACTATGAAACGAATGAGATGAAGTTGTTGCAGCTCGTCCTCTTCGCACAAGAGGAGCTGCGCAATAAGATCACCCATCCAATGGCGCGTAACTTCCGATCGCGCATTGCCATGGCCTCGACGCTTGATCCAATTGGCACCGAGGAACTCGCTCAGATGATAGATTTTCGTTGGCGGGTGGCCAGTGGCAATCAAGCACATCCATTCGAGCCGGCCGCGCTCGATGCTCTTTTTAGACACTCAGAAGGTGTTCCCCGTGAAGCAAATATCTTGGCTGACAATTCCTTACTCTTAGCGTTTCTCAACGACAAGAAAGTCATTGACCGCGCCACGGTTGAAACCGCAGCCGAGGAACGATTACATAATATTGGCAAGCCGAAAAAGAAAAAATAAGAAAGGAGGCCCATGAGCAACGACCCATTTTCAAGACTAGCAGCCCTAGATCAGCAGCTGTTTACCAGCAAACCTGTAAACCAGCAAACCAGTAAAGAAGAAAGTCAGATCGCTGTTTTGCCGACTAGTCCGCAAACCATAAAACCCGTTAACCAGATTCCTTCTAAACCAGTAAGACAGGTTGCCAGCAAACCAGTTATCCAGCAAAGAGGGAAGCCGGTAAGTCGGCAACCCATCAAGCAGGGAAGCCCGCAAGTCAGTTCACCAGGAAAGAAGTTTACCAGCTACCTCTCATCGGAGAGCATCAAGGCAATCAAGCGGCTTGCGCTTGAAACAGATAGAAACGATTATGAAGTGTTGCAGGAAGCAGTAGATGAGTATCTCGGGAGACGTGTCTAAAAACCAGTTAGCCAGCAAACCAGCAACCCAACAACATGGAGAAACTTGCCCAGATCAATCGATTTCAAGAACGTCAGAACATCATCCTTGAAGGGTTTGACCCGATCAGCGCTGGTGGTTTCACCCAGATTCCCAACTTCATCTTGAACAATCCAAGTATCTCGTCCAACGCGAAGGTCGTGTACAGCAAGCTCCTCTCGTACGCCTGGCACAATGATCTCGTGTTCCCAGGGCAAGACGTCATGGCGAAAGACATCGGCTCGTCTCAGCCGACGATTGCGCGTGCCATTAGTGAGTTGCAGGAAGCGGGATTGTTGGAAATTGAGCGAAGAGGTCAGGGAAAAACGAATGTCTATCGCCTCAAATACCGAGTGACACAGAGATTTTGAGGCTGATATTCACCAGTGAATATCTAGATATTCATTCTTGCATAACTGGTTATTCACGGGTGCATAACTCTATATATTAATAATACATAATGAATCATACTCAGTAGAAAAATACTCAGGGTTTTCGACGTTTTAAAAAACGAATACATTATGTTTCTGAGAACACTAGTTTTGCGATATAGCATTACCCAATCCGTGGACAAGTCCTGTAGAGACTGAAATCCACGTTTTTCCTGATGGTAAGTCCACGCCGTAGGCTGCACAGCTATTGTCCTCAATCGGCGCCCTAGGTCCAGGCAGCTCTCCTCTCCATAGTGGTCTGTTGTCCCATTATGTGTGTATTTATCGCCTCGTCGGCCACCCCACGCCGCTGTGCTCTGGGGGTGACACTTCCGAGGCGATCCCCCGCCCGTCGGGCTGCTGCGCTCCCTCGTTCTGCCGTGCCTTCGTCACGGTCGCCACGATGGGTGCTCCCATCCCGACCGCCCCCCTCTTTCGCTCTGTTATCTTTCACCCTTTCATGTCTGGCCCATAGAGGCCAGCCATGTGCAACGGGTTCCAGCTAACGTCGCTCAACCCTTGTCCCTGCACTCACTGCGCTTGCCCCGCGTGACCGCTTCGCTTGAACCCAACGGTGTTGGCTTCATCCCGCACGGCTGCGCTTTGCTCGTTTCGGGCCTGCGGGCACGAGGGTGGCGGTCGGGCTGACGCCCGACGGGCGGGGGGGAGACGCTCCGGGCTGTGCCCTCCGCTGACACGGAAGGGATTTATAGTCGCCTGCGGCGACGGATTTTCCCTTTTAGCTTCAGATGCTGGCTGACGATTGCGCGGCAATTGTATGGGGAAGCCGACAGGGTGTCAACTGGTGGGTCGCAGCCAGGGAGACTGTCTGCGATCCTTTTTGGCTGAGGCCAAAAACAGTTGACACCCCATCGTTTCCCCATGCCCCGCAAGTATGCCAGCCAGCATCTCAGGATGCGCAGAGGAGCTGGACGAAAGGAGGTGAATACTCATGACTGAACAAGAGAAACAAGGCAAACTTACCGACCTTCGTGGTCGGTTCAAAGCAGAATTGAAAGCCCTGCGTCAGGCGCTACGAGGCATTGAGCAGCACGCGATGACGCTAGAACTGATCCTTGAGGAGGTAGAAACCATACAGAGCCACTGCGGAAAACAGTAGCTCTGTCGAATTACGAGGGGCGAGGTCGAACGGCTTCGCCCCTCAGGCTCTTTAATATGTTTATTATACACTGTCATCCAAGGAGGTGAACAGCATGCACAGGTTGCGCATGTTTCAAGGCTATACGGTGGATATGCGCCTGCGCCAGTTTCGCAGACTAATCGTTGACGAGGTGATGGAGTACATTGACTTTGACACACCGCAAGGTCAGGAGCTTTTGGAGGCGTACTTCGCGCAAGAGCACAGCCGAGCCCACCATCATACCCATGACGAGTAGGGGAACGGGCGAGGGGCGAGGTCGAGAGGCTTCGCCCCTTTTTCGTGTTTACCTTATATACCCTAGTATCCAAGCGTGCGCTCTCCCAACATGACGCGTCCGGTACTGATGGCTCAGAGGAGTGCTTCAGTGAGCTGAAATCCGCGTTTCGTATACCAGGCGTCAAACGAGAAAATGGCGCGGGCGCCATACTCGCTGGCGATGGCCGCGACGGCGCAATCAAACAGTGTATTTTGTTTGCTTGCTTGGGGGTTGAAATAGGATCGAGCGATATTGAGAATGTGGAAATCGACAGGGACAATCGCTTCTTTGTCGTGAAACACCAGTGCCAGAAGCTGCTCGACCAGTGCGGGTGTCGACAAGACGCGTTGCAGTTTGGTCACCGCTTCGAGAATGGCCGAGGATGGAAAGAGAACAAACGCTTGTTGTTCAATCAGCCGTGCGTTGACCTGAAGCGCTCGCTCATGAAGTGCATCACGCACATTCACGAGCGCGATTAGCGCGTCTGCATCAATAACAATGCGATGATTACTCCCATCCATACGCATCATGGTGTTGGGCAAAGTCAACCGGGCCTTCACCATGTAATTTGGCGATCTGCGCCAGGACGCCGGCGTTGCTTTTTGTTCCCTCAATCTGTCGCAGGCCTTCGGTCAGCGCCTCCCGAATGATCTTGGCTTTGGCCTTTCCTGTCTTGGTTGCCAATCGCGTCACGCGCTGGTTCAGTTCCTCTGGTAAATAGACCGTTGTCGTCAACATATACCCATATTGTACACTCCAATACAACATAATGCAATATGTGGTATTTACCTCCATCCACCATGTGGTAGCCAGGGGTATATAGACGTGCGGGTGGAGACCTTCCGCCCTCCACCCGCACACGCTCGAGCGAGGCTATGGCCGGTCGATCGTTCCCGTCCATGTCGCGTAATCAATGTCGTCGGCGATGTTCTTGACGACAATGAAGTATTGACGCGCCTTATCTGGGATGTAGCCCGGGTTCGTGCAGGCGCCGCTGCCCTCAAACTCGGCAAACGAATACGTCTTCTTGATCGACTCGCCTGGGCCTAGCCACTGCTGGGGGATATCCTCTTGCTTCTGGATACTCCAGCACATCTGCCCTTCGTTCCAAGGGAGCAAGTGGGTTTCCTTGCCGGCCGCTCTCCAGACATCAAGTTCAGTCCAGAAGTTGTCAACGGACGTCGCCGGAACAAGCAGCTTCTTGTCCGTGATGTTCTTCAAGACAAAGTCCACTTTCACATGCCGATCCGTCACGCTGAAGTGATCCGCCTTGAGCGCCAGGCTGTGACCAACCCAGGTGTCGCCCTCTTTGAGCACGGTCTTGGGCTCTGTAGTTGACAAGGGTGTGGGGGTCGGCGTGACCGTTCGGGTAGCGGTCGGGGTAGAGGTCACCGTTTGCGTTGGGGTGATCGTGACCGTGGGCGTGTTTGTCGGTGTTGCCGTTGCGGTGGGGGTCGGCGATGCGGTCGGCGTCAGTGATGGCACCGGCGTAGCTGAAGCCAACGGGGTTTCTGTTGCCGGCAGAGGGGTCGCGGTAACAACGATCGGGACGGCGGACGCCGTTCGGCTCATGAACAGATACATCAACCCCGCGGCCAGAACTGCGCTGATGAAGATCATCAACGCGATGGCAATCCAGGGAAGGATGCGACGTCCTAGCGACCGTTGCGGAGGCGGCAACGAAGACGCGCCGCGTTGTGGGATATAGATGACCGGAGGTTCAGAGGGGCTAAGCGGCGCACCCGCCTGCGTCGCAAGCGGCTTATCATCTTCTTTTGCCGCCCGCAGCGCATACGTCGGCGGGCGTGGGGGAGCGGGCTCGTCCTCATCCTCATCCTCATCCTCTGGCTCACTCGGGGTACTTGCCGCAAGGGTCGAGAGTGCCGAGCAAAAGAGGCCCATCTCGCGCTGTCGCTGGGTCTTAGGAAGCTTCTCGATTCCTAGCTTGGTATAGATGTTCCCGATGTGATAGAGAACGGTGGTTTCTTCGATAAAGAGAGCGTCGGCGACCTGTTTGTAGGTGAGCCCCTGGCAAACAAGGTCCAGCACCTCCCGTTGTCGCGGGGTGAGTGTCTTGAGCTTGGCTATGCGCGATGCTTGGTCGTCCATGCTCCCCCCTTGTTCAATTGAGGTCCGGTTCATCCTCCTGCCGCGATGAACGGACGGCTAGAGTGTTGCGTTGTCTGACCCCTCGTGTTGTCAGTAGGACGCTATCGCTTCCCCTGATATTACGAACAGTTGTTCGGGGGTTTGCGAAATACTCCCCTGAACATTAGTTCTCATCGTGGTTGTTGTGAGATATAACCGTAGACAGTACTCGTGGGTTGATCGCGGAGTATGCCACAAGTCAACCGTTTTGCCTAGTTGAAAGAGGACGCTATGACCACCCCTATCCCCATCGGCACCACCACCCAGACCGGTGAGCTTATCGTGCTCACCCCCGAGGCGCGACACCAGCATGTCTATGTCGTAGGCGTGTCTGGCACCGGCAAGTCCACGCTGCTGGAGCGCATTGTGTGTTCTGACATGGAAAGCGGCGACGGGCTGTGTGTCCTGGACCCGCACGGTTCACTGATTGATGCCCTCTTGCCGCGTGTCCCAGAGCATCGGCTTGATGAGGTCATCCTCTGGGATCCGCTGGACGCCGAGCGACCGTTTGGCCTTAACCTGTTCGCCTGCGATGTCCCCACGAATCCCCTGCAACGCGACCGGGTTGCATCTACCTTTATCGGCACCTTCCAACGCATCTTCCCCGAGGCCTTCGCCTCAGGGCCGCGCATGGAGGAGCTCATGCGCAATCTGGCGATCAGCTGTATCGAGAACCCTGGCCTGACGCTCGCCGAGGCGCCGCGCTTTCTCTCCGACGAGCCCTACCGTGCCCGGTTCCTGGGCAACATCAGCAACCCGTATATCCGCGAGGAGTATTGGCCCCGCTTCTCGCTGCGCACCCTGCGGGAACAGAACGAGATCATCAGCTCCAGCCTGAACAAGATCGGCCGGTTCCTGGGCAACACGCTCATGCGCAATATCTTCGGCCAGCCGGACAACAGTGTCAACTTTCTCAACATCATGAACGAACGACGGCTCCTCTTTGTTCGGCTGCCGGTGGGGGAGTTGGGGGCGGAAAATGCCGAGCTTCTGGGCTCCATCATCGTCGGCTCGATCCTCGACGCGGCGCTCATGCGTCGCGCTGATCCCACCCTTCCACAGTTTCACCTGGTCGTAGATGAGTTCCAGCGGTTCGTCAGTTCTGCGTTTCCGACGCTTTTGGCCGAGGCGCGCAAGTATCGCATTGACGCGGTAATTGCCCACCAGTGGCGCGACCAGCTCGACGGCGACAACCAGGGCGCAACCTTATCCGTTCGCAACAAGATCATCTTCAAGGTCAATGCGGAGGATGCCAAAGAGCTTGCTGGCGAGTTTGATACCACACCCGGTCCGTCCGAGATGCGCACCGAGATGATTATGGAGCCGCTGGTGCATCGCTGGTCATCCACGGTCTGGGATCCACCCGAGGCCGAGACGGTCTACAACCGCATGGGAGAGGAGCTTGAGGATGTCCTTTTTGTGGCCCACATTTTCACTGCACTGTTCGGCTTCAACCAAGGTGAGTACCTGTCTCTCCTACCTGACGCACGCAAGAGGAAGCTGGATAGCACTTTGCGCCGTCTGTGTGTGTTTGACTTTGGCGATGATCGCGTTCGTGCGTTCGCGACGGCGCGGGTGCGTGAAGTTCTGGGAGAGTCCTTTCGTCCCGTTAAGGAGAAGGTGCCGCCTGTGTCTTTCCCGTTCCCGCTTGATCTTCCTATGGTTCTGGACAAGGTCCTTGAGCGCCGACTGGAGCCGGCCGCACCAGATGATCCGACCACGGCGCTCATCCGTGCCCGGTTGGAGCCGCTCAATCGTGAGCTTGAAGCGCGTCTTGCCGCCTGGAAGCGCACGGCAACATGCGCGTTCCATCCGACAGGCTTTCGACCCGTCTTTGCCCCCTATACTAGTTCGCATTGGACCTTTTCTGACCCTCCTGATCTCTCTGCCTGGCTGGACGAGGTCGTTCCACGGCTGGATCAAAAGGCAATAGAACGGCGGGAGCGCCTGCTTCGCCAACGCTCCAAAATCCTGGCGTCGTGTCTGAGGAACGTCGAACACGAACGCGATCTTGGGATAGAGGTGCCAGCTCGACGGCCGGACGGGGTTGCGAGTCTCGGCGATGGGATCCTACGGCTCGTTGATGAACACTACTATCGCCGGGTCCCTGGTCCGCTTCGGCTGAGAAGTGATGTGGAAGCCGAGATTGCCAATCAACTTGCCAACTTGGATAACTTTCGCGCACGGTGTAGACTGGTACAGGGTCGGGCAAGCCAAGAAGTCACCATTGATACCCTCGGTGCGCTTGAGAAAGTCGCGCAGACCACGATTGCCGAGGTGATCCGCGAGCGGTCCAGGTTTTTGTATGGACGCGACCGGGCCGAGGTGGAGCAGGCGATTGCGCGCCGCTTGATTGTCCCTGACCCGAACCCGAGCCATGACGACCATGACAACGATATCCTCATCTTCGGAGAACGACAGACGGCCACGACTGAAACGGGTCGGCGCCGACCAGCTTCCGACGCTTCGGCTGATGGAGCGTGACCAGGCGATCATCGAGGCGGTTTACACCTATCGTGCCCTCACCGCCGCCCAGATCGAGGCCCTGTTCTTTGGCAGCGATGAGCAGCCAACGGCAGAGCGTGGACGGGTGAATAGCCGCTGCCTGTACCGCCTGCAACTCTTGTATCAGCATGGGTATCTCTTCCGCGATGAACAGGCACAAAAGCTCTCAGAAGGACGCAAGCCGTTGGTGTACTTTCTGGACACCAAAGGAGCAGAGCTCCTTGCCCAAGCGCAATCCATACCAGTCCGTGATCTGGATTGGCGGCCGAGTCACAACGACGTGAAACAGCCGTTTCTTGAGCACCTGTTGGCCAGTAACGATGTCCGCGTAGCGTTCACGACTACTGCCGCAAGCCATGATTACCACATCGTTGAGTGGCGGGATGAACTCGCCCTTCGCCGTCCGCAGATGAAAGACCAGGTGACTATCAAGGGGCCAGGAGGAGCACAGGCACGCGTCGCGGTGGTGCCGGATGGCTACTGCCGGCTCGATGCCGGATCCGATATCTTCAACTTCTTTTTCGAGATTGATATGCGTACGGTGACAGGGGAGGCAAGCAAGTGGGGGAAGCGCGATTGGGCCAGAAAGGTCAAGGTCTTTCTCGAATACTATCGCTCAGGGCTCTATCAGAAGCGGTATCACACCGCGGATATGCGAGTGTTGACGATCACCACAGGGGAGACGCGGCTCGCCAATCTCAAGCGGATCACCGAGGCAGCCGGCGGGAAAGCGCGGTTCTGGTTTACGACCTTTGAGCGAATGCGCGCGGCTGACGTCTTCCACTCACCAATCTGGAGCATTTCCAAGCGGGAAGACCTCCATGCGATTATCGGGCCTGCTGAAGAAACGGCGGATGAACCACCCAGGTAGGCTCAAGCGTGAACGCTGGTGCAGCATCCCGCTCGTTCTCCGATCTCGCGCTTGACACGGAGTTGTCTATATGTTATATGTTGACATATATGTTACGAACACAAGTCTACATCAGCGAAGACCAACGACAGGCCATTAAACTTCTGGCTCAGAAAGAGAAGAAACCGGAGGCGCAAATCATTCGAGAAGCCCTTGAGGACGGCTTACTGCGACGAACAACGCATGCCGGTGTCCGGGGGCTGCAAGAACTTGTTACGCTTGGGGAAAAACTCCATGCTGAGGGGCCCGCCGATCTCTCCACTAATCACGATTACTATCTGTATGATGCGCCCTACGCCAAACCGAAACCATGAAAGCTGTGTGTGATACCAGTGCGCTTGTTTCCCTGTTTAATACCCGTGATAGCAACCACGAGCAAGCCAAGGACCTGATTGACGTGTTACGAGACCGACAGGCGACCATCCTTCTGCCAAATGAAATCGTCACCGAGACGGTGAACGTGATTGGCAGACAACTCGGCCATGCAGTGGCGTTTTCCGTTTCACGCGTTCTGCTTGGCACTGATTTCGTCCTGGTTGAGACGACCCCGCGCATTCGAGAACAGGCGTTTTCTTTCTTTCGCAGTCTCCCGGACAGTGTGAGCTTCACCGATTGCTTGGTGATGGCTGTTGCTGAGGCATTCGCGACCAACATCATCTTCGGATTTGATGAGGTGTTTCGAAAGAACGATTACTCCCTTCCCACACGCTGAACGTTTCAGCGAACTGTTTCCACGCCAACACTACGAGCTCATGTAGTGCCCTGAGACCGACGAGAAGAGGGGAGAAGCAGTTGATGTATCAGGAGGTACGTTCGCCTGGTGGGCCCACGAGAGCCCGGAGCGTGACGAGCCAATCCAGGGATGACAGTTGTTGCCCCAACTTCATATACAACCGGTGCACCGCACCAGACCCAAGCGTTGCTTGGGCAAAAAACAACGCTGCAGCTCCATCCAAGTCCGTATGAAAATGGAGCTGGGGGCCCCCTACCCAGGCGTCTGGTTACTATACCATGCCACTCGGTGAAGCATGCAAGCCATCGCATCAGGACGCTACGATTCACTTTCTAGAGATTAGAACCAGCAACCTCTAACCAGCCGAGGAGTACGCGATGCTAAACGACGATGCCCTCCCCATTCGCACATCAGAATCCTGCCGGGTGCCAGAGGAACGAGGGCACTCCTTCCTGATGGGTCGCACAAGAGGATTGCCTCCCGCCGGTCCTCAGGTGGTGATTGGCACCATCTATGCGTGCCCCGATTTCCATCGTCGGCTCTGGCTCATCTATGAGCGAGCCCTGCGTCGTGCTGCTTCTGAAGATCAGGATTGTCCTGGGTCGAATGTCTAGCTTACTCGTTGCTCGTTGTGGGTTTATCTGTTCGGCGTTGTCGATGCCGCCGCTCAGACGGTTCTGCGCTCTCGACAATGAAAAAGTCGGCGATGGTGAGATTCAGTCCTTTGAAGGTGAAGTATTCGAGGAGCCGTTCAAGGGTGCCCAAGTCCACCCGTTTGGTTTCGTTGTTGGCCAGGTTGATCACTGTGCGATGATGCAAATGGGCATCAAGGGCGATGTCCGTCCAACTGAACTCCTCACCTGTAACTTGCTCTAGTCGTTTCTTGAGGTCCTGCAAGTTGAGGGTTATCTCGAATCCTCTTCTGGGTGGCATGGACCCTCCTCGATTGTTTGGCACATCATAATTGACCTTATTGTACCAGTCAAAGCTCAGGGCTAAAAGAGCTTGACAGGACGGTTTTTTCATGATATTATCGCTATTATATTAGCGCGAATATGTTGGAGATGAATACGCCGAACCCTCCATCTTCCCCCCAACGATGTTCTCATCGTTCAACGCTCTAGCGCGAGACGATTTCGACCCACTTCTTGGCTGTACCTCAGTATGCCTCACGACCGACCGCTATGTATGTTCAGAAGGAGTCAGACCCCATGAAAGCTGCGCTTTATGCCCGCGTCAGTACCGACGATCAGAAGAAGGGCTTCAGTATCCCGACGCAGGTTCGGGCGTGTCGCGACTATGCCGAGCAGCACGACTATACTGTTGTCGCAACGTTTGAAGAGGACTACTCCGGTGCCTATCTGGATCGGCCGGAGTTAGAGAAGCTCCGGCGCCTGGTGGCCGAGGGAGCACTTGACGTGATTGTCGTCTATGACCTCGACCGATTGACGCGCAAAGCCGGGCATCGCTACCTCTTAGAAGAGGAGTTTCAAGCAGCAGGGGTGCGCGTGGAGTATGTGCTTGGTGGCTACCAGGACACCGCCGAAGGGGAGTTTCAGAAGCAGATTCGGGCAGCTGTGGCCGAGTACGAGCGCGAGAAGATCAAGGAGCGCTGCACCCGGGGCAAGAAGGCACTCGTTGAGGCTGGACACGTCCTCATCGGCAACATCCCGCCATTTGGCTATACGTATGTCCATCGGGACGGCAGCACGCGTGGACATCTCTTGATTGACGAAGAAGAAGCCCACATTGTGCGCCTCATCTACCAGTGGTATGTCTATGGGGACGAGAAGGGAAAGCGCCTTGGGATGCTGGCTATCGCCCTGCGGTTGTCGAGCATGGGGATCGTAACCAAGCGTGCCAAACAAGGCCAGAAGAAGATCAAGCGTGACCCTACCGTTTGGTCCAGTGCCTCGGTTGACCACATCCTCGACAATGAGATTTATGCCGGCACGTGGTACTATAACCGCTTGCGTCGTGTCGGGAACAAGTATATTCAGCGGGACCAAAGCGAATGGATCCCTGTTCCCGTACCAGCTATTGTTGATCGCGCCCTGTGGGAAGCCGCGCAGCGCGTGAAGGTTGAGAACCGGCGATTTGCCCGGCGTAATCTCAAGCATGACTATCTTCTGCGCGCCCGGCTGCATTGTGCCGTGTGCGGTTGTCAGTTTCGCTGCTACGGCGAGACCGATAAGCGGTTTCGGTATTACTATTGTGCCGGCCAACGACTTGATTGCTCGGTGGACTACAAATCACTCACCTGTAGCCGCAGCCTGCGCCAAGACGTGATTGATGAGCGGGTCTGGGCGCAGGTGAAAGACATTCTCTTAAACCCTGACCTTATCCTCGATGCCTTGCGCCATCGCCAGGTCGAGGCTGACCGCGAGGCCGAGACACTGCGCACCCGATTGGCAGCGATTGAAAAGCGTCTTGAGGCGCTTGATACCCAACAAGCCAAGCTCCTGCGCGTCTACCTTCAGGATGATACGCCGGTGACGGAGCTGATGTTTGGTGAGACACTCGCTGCCATCAAGAAGGAACGAGAGGGGTTACAGCATGATGCAGACGACCTGCGCAGTCGGTTATCAACCACTGTGGTGAGCGATAGCACGATTGACCAGGTGCGAGCCTTCTGTCAGCGGGCACAACAAGGCATTGAGGCGTTTACCTTTGAGGACAAGGTTGCGGCAATTGAGGCCCTGAACATCAAAGGAGTGGTCACGAGAGGGGAGAAAGCAGAGGATGACGTCATCGTGCTATCTGGTTACTTGTCCCTGGCAGAGGATGCAGAAGGCGGCATTGCGTCACCAACGTCACGAGGTTAGCGGCGTCGGCGGGGCTTGTGATGACCGGGCGGTCGGCCGGGCTGGCCGCAGCGAGACGTTTCCCCAGCTCCAGGGCGGCGAGAAGTTGGCACGCCTTGGCCTCGCCCAGGCCGTGAATCGCGCCCAGTTCCTTTGCCGACGTGCGCGCCAGGCCGGGCAAGCCGCCGAACGTCGTCAGGATACGCTGGCCCATCATCACGGCGTTCTCGCCCTTGATCCCAACCCGGAGAAGAATCGCCAGCAGTTCGGCGTTGGACAGGGAGGACGGGCCGTAGGCGAGAAGGCGCTCGCGCGGGCGCTCGTCCTCCTGCATGTCGGCGATGCGGTGTCCAACGTCGTACCTGGGCGCTGCCCGCTCTACCACTGAGAGCGGCGGACGTGGCTCAACCGTCGCTGGCTCGGCCTCGCCCCCGTGGCCCTTGACGACCTCCTCCGCCCTTGCCCCGTTGCTCTTCGCCTCGTTGACCTTGCCGTGGGTCTTGATCCACGCCTCGATAGGCCTTCGATGCGCTCGAATGTGACGGTAGCGCCACTTGACGAGCGTGGAGACGACGGCGGGTCCCCCGCGCGGCTGGCCTCGGATACGTCGGTGAAGGTCTTCCTCGGATAGCGCCTCAATCTGGGCGACAAGTTGCCGCTGTCCCTGCTGAAAATCCGCTAGCACCTCGTCGAGCAGCCGAGCTCGGTTGGCCTGCCAGATAGCCGCGTTAAGTGCGTCAGTGTCCTCCCAGGTTGCGCCGTCTTCGGGCATCGTTGGCGTCTCGCCGCGCGTGGCTGCTGCAATCCAGGCCATGCCGCGCTTGTCCCACGTTGTGAGGTGCGCCAGGATATCCTTCACCGACCACTCATTATCGACGCCCGGCTGGTTCATCTGTTCCGGGGTCAGCCTGGCAAGCAACTCTTCCAGCTGTGACCGTTCCTTACACAACTTGTCGAGCAGCATGGTTTTCGAGGCGGGCGTAGGCATAATGTTCTCAACTGTAGCATACGAGGATTGATAAGCTGCGCACGGGCACGGCAAGCCGCCATTTGCCAGGCTGCATGATGTCGCTTGGATAGAGAATAGCAAAAGGCGCGCAGGGGGTCAAACGGCCCGATTATTGCATGAACACTTGACCGACACTCGACATGGCGGGACTATTTGCATATAATGGCCGCCTATCCTTGAACATCCTGAGGAGCGTGTAGAGATGGGACCTGAGACAGTTCGCCCCCCGTCCTTGCGGCACATGCTTCGGGAGTATCGAGCGCTCCATGAGCTAGGCGCCTACTACGTGGCGCGTCCGCTCTTGTCGTTGGCACCATCAGGCGACGGACATCCTGTGATGGTCTTGCCGGGTTTCTTGGCCAGCGATTGGTCGACTGCGCCTCTGCGGGCCTATCTCCGCGATCGGGGCTACGCGCCGCATGGCTGGGGGCTTGGCGTCAATCTTGGGCCAATTCAGCATGTCAAGGAGGACGCGCGGCGTCGTGTGCTGGCGCTCCGCAGAGAGACGGGCCGCAAGGTGAGCCTCATCGGTTGGAGCCTGGGCGGTATCTACGCGCGGGAAATTGCGCGCGCCCATCCGGAGGCGGTGCGACTCGTCATCACCCTGGGCAGCCCTTTTGCCATCAACCCCAAGGCCAATAATGCCTGGCGCTTGTACGAACTCGCCAGTGGTGATAAAATCGACGAGTGGGAGCATGACTGGATTGCACATCGGCCGAAGCCGCTCCCCGTGCCCTCGACGGCCATCTACAGTCAATCCGACGGAGTCACGGCCTGGCAGTGTTGTGTTCAGCCGTCGGGGCCGTTGAGTGAGAGCATCGAAGTGGACAGTAGTCACTGCGGCCTTGGGCATAATCCGCTCGCGCTCTTTGCCATTGCGGATCGTCTTGCCCAACCAGAAGGGCGATGGCGCCCCCTCAAACGGATCGGCCTGCGCCGTCTACTCTATGGCCCGTCGCGGTGTCGTGGCGCGGACTAAGTGCCTATCCGAATAACGCAAGATAATGTATACTTGGGAGCATGAGTACACCATCGACGACTAAACGGACACGGGCGCGAACGCCCAACAATCGGACGACCACCGGGTTCCGCA